>NZ_BAAGWV010000001.1:367910-1613987 GCF_054780175.1 Microbacterium tumbae | reverse complement strand
ACCAGACACGTCGTCGAGTTCGGGGGAAGGTCCACGAGTAAGCCTCGCAGACCATAACCATCCCCATTTCACCGCGAGATCCCGCGGCTAGATCAAGAACCCATCCACACGTTCTTGCCTATAACCCTCGCCTAGCTTCTACATGGCGGGGGTTTTGCTTTGCCCTGGTGAGGTCTGGTCTCCGTCCCCATTCGTTGAGCGAGCGAGACGAAATGCGCTGAGCACGCGCCGACGAGTCGAAGAGTCAGCGTCGTGTGCCGATTCTGTGCTGGCACCCAGCTTCTCGCGTCCGGGACGACCGCAAGCTTCTCGTGCATAGCTACTGTTTCAACCCAATGGTTGTGCGGCCACGGAGATCTCGCCCAAAGAAGCAGCTCGACGATTGCGAGCAACCCCGCAGCGCGTACTTGCCATGCTCCATCATGAGCTCCTCATCGGACGACAAGTCGGGCGCACCTGGCTCGTCGACGAAGCTTCAGTTGCGGCTCGCGCGTCGCTGACCGCATCTGCTCCCTGAGTCGCGACGACGACATCGCGCCCCCTCTCCGATCGGATACCGTGAACACCATGCGCACCGCTCCTCCCCCGGGATCACCGTGACCGCTGACGCCCAGACCACCCAACGCGTCGAGCTGGCGATGCGCAAGCCGTGGTTCGCCCTCTACGCCGGCATCCGGCCCACGTTGGTCATCGAGGGGCGAGGGCAGCCGACGCAGTGGGGGCTCGGCACCTGGCAGGTCCCCGCCGACCGCACCGTGGTCCTGGGCGTGTTCCTCTTCAATCGGATGTGGCGCTTCGGACAGGCGGAGATCACGCTCGAGCCCGGCCAGCGAGGCGTCCTCGTCTACCGCGCTCCCGCGCTCCCGTTCCTCCGCGGACGCCTCCGTGCGGATCCCGGCTCATAGGAGCCGTCACTCCGTCCACACTCGCGGACGGGCGGCGAGCAGATCCGCCCGCCGCTCGAGCTCCGCGGCGAGCGCGATGATCGACCCCTCCCCGCCGGGACGACCGATCAGCTGCACGCAGACCGGATGCCCGGAAGCATCCCTCGTCACGGGAACCACGATCGCGGGCAGGCCGGCCACGTTCACGAAGCTCGAGTACGGCGCATAGCGCACCTGCTGGTCGAAGTTCTCGCTCGCATCCGTCGGATGGAACCATCCCACCGGTCGTGCCGGCAGCGCGAGCGCGGGGGTCAGCACCGCATCGAACGGCGCGAAGGCGGTGATGGTCCGCCTCTCGAACACCGTCGCCGCGGCCAGCCCGTCCAGCACCTCGCGGCCGGTCAGCCGACGCCCCTCCCGCGCCAGCCAGGCCGTGATCGGCTCCACGAGCTCGAGCTCGGCATCCGACAGCGCCATCCGCGCCGCGCTCGTCCGCCACAGCGTCATGAACATCGCCGCATAGCCGCTCGGACGCCAGTCGAGAGCGTCCACCCCGTGCCCGGCATCCGACAGCAGCGCGATCGCGACCTCGACCGCGCGCCGGGCGTCCGGGTCGAGGCGGATGTCCGCGTCATCGTCCCACGGAGACACGGTCGTCACGCCGACACGCGCCGAGCCGGAGAACGTCGGCGACGACGGCGCCGCGGTCGCATAGGCGTACGCGCGTCCGGCGACCTGCACGTCCAGGAGCAGCGCGGCGTCCGCCACGGTCCGCGCGATGGGCCCGGCAACGGCGAGCCCGCCGGGACTGTCCAGCCCGGACGCGAACGGCACCCTCCCCCGCGAAGGCTTGATCCCGACCAGCCCCACGGTGGCGGCGGGGATCCGGATCGATCCTCCTGCGTCGGATGCGGGCGCCAGGGGCAGGAGCCCTGCGGCCACGGCGGTCGCCGCGCCGCCGCTGGACCCTCCCGCGCCGTTCGCCGGATTCCACGGATCCCTCGCCGGGGGCGCCACCTGCGACTCGGTGTACCCGGTCATCCCGAACTCCGGGGTGTTCGTCTTCCCGAGGCTGATACCGCCCGCCTCATCCAGCACGGCGGCCTGGTCGGCGGTGATGTCGGGCACGAAGTCTCGATGCAGGCGCGAGCCGAACCTCGTCGGCACCCCGGCGCGCGGCACGAGATCCTTGTCCCCGAACGGCAGGCCCCACAGGGCGCCGACCGGATGCTCCGAAGACACCGCCCGCGCCCGTTCGAGCGCCGCGTCCGCCGTCACCTCGACGAACGCGCCGAGCCCGGCATCGAGCCGCGCGATGCGGTCGAGATAGTGTCCGACGAGATCGACGGGCGAGAGCTCCCCCGCCCGCAGCGCGGCCAGCTGTTCGATCGCGGTCAGGTCATGCAGCTCGGCCATGCCTCGAGCCTACGGCGCATTCGAATCGCGCGAATTGCCGCTTTCCGGCTCCGGATGCAACAATTCGCGCGATTCGAAGCGGGGTCACGCCCTCCGGAGCTGCACCGCAGCCGGGCAGTCGAAGGGATCGGCCGCGGCGAGCCCCACACGGTTGAGATACTCGATCACGATCCCGTACGAGCGGATCAGCGTGGTCTCCGTGTACGGCACACCGTTCGCCGCGCAGTAGTCGCGGACGATCTCGCTCGCCCTCGCCAGGTTCGTGCGGGGCATGTTCGGGAAGAGGTGGTGCTCCACCTGGTAGTTCAGTCCGCCCATGAGCCAGGTCGCCCACCAGCCGCCGGAGATGTTGCGCGAGGTGCGGACCTGCTTCGAGAAGAAGTCCAGCTTCGCGTTGGGATGGATGATCGGCATGCCCTTGTGGTTCGGCGCGAAGGAGGCCCCCATGTACACGCCGAACACCGCGAGCTGCACGCCCAGGAAGGCGAACGCCATGCCGATCGGCAGCATCAGGAACAGCGGGACGAGGATCACCGCGAACCGGACGGCGATGAGGCCGAGTTCGATCCAGCGCCCCTTGACGTTCTTCTTCGTCGCGAGGTGCTTCAGCCCGATGTAGTGCAGATTCAGCCCCTCGAGGGTCAGCAGCGGGAAGAACAGCCAGCCCTGCTTGCGAGTGATCAGGCGGATGAGTCCCCGCGACTGCGCGGCATCCGTCTCGAGGAAGGAGATCGTGTCGACCTGGATGTCCGGATCCTTGCCCACCTGGTTGGGATTGCCGTGATGCTTGGTGTGCTTGGAGTCCCACCAGGAATAGCTCATGCCGACGATGCCGGCCAGGATGCGCGCGAGACGGAAGTTCGCCGGCCCTGAGCTCAGGATCTGCCGATGCGCCGCCTCGTGGGCGAGGAAGGCGATCTGCGTGAAGATGATCCCCAGGGCGCCGGCGATGAGGAGCTGGAACCAGCTGTCGCCGAGCAGCACGAATCCGGTGACGGCGCCGCCGAGCGCGAGCACGATCGCACCCGCCACCGCGGTGTAGAACCAGGGCGCGCGCTGCAGGAGACCCATCTCGCGCACGACCTGGGAGACCTGGCGGTACGCCTGGGCCATCGGGGGGAACTCGTCGTTTCCGGAGTACGTCTGGCGCACCGGGCCGAGGATTGATTCGGTCGTTTCGACCTGCGAGAGGGAGATGGTGCTCTCCTGTCGATCGGAGCCCTGTGGCTGTGAAAGCCAAGGGCAGGTGCCGATCGCTTACCTTACGTTACTCCGCGGGGTATGCGCCGATGGGCATACGTTCATGGATTCAGTGCCCATGCTCAGGCGCGAGCGCGGCGGATGCGGCGGCGGAGCGTCAGCTTCAGCGGATGCCGCGACGCCCGCCTGGCGCTCTCGAGCGCCAGGCGGGCGTCCGCCAACGTCGGGAAGGCGCCCAGATCGGCCCCGTGGTTGTCGCGCACGACGTGCGCCGTGCCGTCGAACTCGACGAAGCCGGCGAACTCGCCGTCTCGCGTTGCGACGTGCACGTCGTCGTCCGCCTGCTTCCAGTTCAGTGTGTCGTTGATGATGCTCATGGTGATACTGCTCATTGCTCTGCGGCGGGCGCGCCCATGCGCGCCTCGCGGTCTTCGCGATCCGGACGGATGCCGCGCGCATCGGTGTGCGCGGTCCTTGACGGCCCAGATCGGTGGCGACGTGATGCGCCGATTCGCGGCGAAACCTTCACGTGCGGATCCAGTCTACCAGCCCTGCAGCGACGTGGCCCGAGTCGTTCGGCAGCCTGTGGGATCAGCGGGACGGCGGCTCGCCGGGGCCCGCCGAATCGCCGGCGCCGCCCGGCCCCCCGTTTCCGGAGTCTCCGGACGGCGCGGAACCGGCGGAGGGCGTGGTGGCGGTGTCGACGCGGACCTGCAGGGTCGCGGTGTATCCGCTGCTCGCGTCGCCGGTCACGGTGGCCATCTGCAGCGCGGCGCTGTCGTCGCCGAACACGTTGTCGCTCGCGAGCGTGATCTGCGAGAGGTTCTGGGCGGAGCCGTCATAGCGGGGGTCCGCGTAGACGGCGGTGCAGACGTCCCCGGGGAGCGCCAGCTGCGAGGTGGCGATCGCGCTGGTCGAGTCCGTGATGGAGGCGACGTCGGGGTAGACCTCGAAGTGGATGTGCGTCCAACGCCCCGAGTAGCACCCGGGGAAGACCGAGTCGAACGCGACCTTGCCGGAGGCATCCGCGACCTGGACGCCGCGCAGGTAGGTGACGTCCTCCAGCCCTTCGGAGTACATCGAGTACTCGCCCTGGGCCGTGCAGTGCCAGGCGTAGACCGCCACGCCTTCGAAGGGCGCGTCGCCGTCCGCCATGTCGAGGATCTCGAGCTCGAAGGTCAGCGAGATGCCGTCGGCGGTCGCGGTGCCGTCGATCGAGGAGGTGATGTCCTGACGTACGATGCCGGAATCCTCCAGCACGTCGGGACCATTGGATCCGTCTCCCGGATAGGGACCGGCCGTCTCATCGGGGATCTCGCCGTCGGCCGTCGCCCCGGCGTCCGCGCCGTCCGCGGATGAGGAGCCGTCGTCGGATGAGGCGCTGCCGGAGCCGGAGGTGAAGACGGTCGGGGCGCAGGCGGCCAGGACGACCGCCCCCGCGCCGAGGCCGGCGATGCCGAGGAGGCCCCGCCGGCTGATCAGGGTGCGGATGTCGAAGGACGCGCCCTGGTCGACGACCTCCTCGTCCGGGCGATCGAGCAGGCGGCCCTCGTAGGCAGGACCCTGCGGAGTGGGGGCGGGTTCGGGGATGCGGCTCATGATCGTGCTCCTCTCGTGTCGAACCGTCCTGGGCGAGACCCATGGTTCCTGAGGAGGCGATCAGCGGGCTCTGCGTGCCCTATGCGCTCTCTATGACTCCTGCTCCATGAGCGCCTTCCGCTCCACGGGCGGCCGGATCACGAGGAAGACGACGATGACGATGAGGATGCCCGCCGTCAGCGTGACGGGGACCGGGACGACCGGGTCGAACAGCACGAGCAGCGCGCCGATCGGGACGACCGTGTTCACGACGCGGTCGGCGTTCTCCCGTATCGCGATCCACCAGATCCCGATCAGGAAGATCGCGATCGGCACCGTGACGGCGAAGGAGGCCGTCGCGGAGCTCAGCTCGCTGTGGCCGGTCAGCACGTCGATCTCGACCTCGATCCCCGCCGAGAACGCGGCTGCTGCCGCGAAGACGAAGTAGTGCGTGTAGCCGTAGCGCAGCGACCGGGCGAACGAGGTGATGGCCCTGTGATGGGGCGGCCAGAAGTAGATCCACCACAGCGAGGCGGTGGCGACCAGCGTCAGGACCGAGATCGAGATGAGCGGGCCGAGGGACTCCGCGTCGTGCAGCGCCTCGATGATCGCCTTCGCGGAGGCGAGCAGGCTCTCACCGAGCACGATGAGCGTGAACAGGCCGTAGCGCTCCGTGATGTGATGCGGATGCCACGGCGTCTGACGCCGGCGCTCGGCGACGATCGGGATCGCGATCTCCAGCAGGGCGCAGAGCACGAACGCCGGGATGCGGAGCTCGCCGGGGACGAAGAGGAACAGCACCCACAGCACCTGGACGACGCCGATGCCCGCCGCGTACCGGATCGTCGCGGTGCGCAGCGGACCGGCGCCCCTCGACGCGCGCAGCCACTGGGAGATCATCGCGACCCGCATGATGATGTACCCGATCACGACGGTCGCGAATCCGCCCTCGAACGCGGCCGGGATGCCCGCCGCGAGCACGAGCACGCCGCTCATCTGGACGATCGTCGTCACGCGGTACGCCCAGTCGTCGGTGTCGAAGGAGGTCGCGAACCAGGTGAAGTTCATCCACGCCCACCAGATCGCGAAGAACACCATCGCATAGGACGTGACCCCGTGCGCGACCTGTCCCTCGCCGATCTCGTGATGCAGCTGCGCGGACGCGGTGCTCACGGCGACGACGAAGACGAGGTCGAAGAACAGCTCGAGGGAGCTCGCAGCGCGATGAGGCTGATGGGGATCGCGCGGAAGCATCCTGCTGAGGCGGAAACGGGCTGATGCGGCGGTCGCGTCTGTCACCGGATCAGGTTAGACCTCCGGATGTCCGCGCGTCATGTTTCGTCCATTCGCATGAGATATCTTCCGCTCCCGACGCTCATCCGCTAGAGTGAGCGAAGTCCGCAGTGCTTGCTGCATGAGGACGCCGTGTGGGAACGGCGTCCGGAGCTTCGTGACGTGGGGTCACGAGGAGCAGCAGGACCCGAGGGGTCGGGAATGCGGGCGAATGCCGCACGCATATCGCTTGCGGTCTGGGGAAAATCTGGGGAAATCATGGCGCACTGGGGAATTCTGCGTACATACGAGGCTCGCGAGGCCCGGGCATGACGTCCGTCGAGGGAGCGCAGCGGCTCACGCGCACCACGCCGGTGTTCCTGCCCGTCGCCGCACCGCGAGCCGTCAAGGTCGCTTCGCGCACCGTCGTGACACCGCGTGTGTCTCCGACGCTCGAACGCCGTCAGCTCTGGGAGCGACGGTATCGGATGCGCCTGCGCCTGACGGATGCCGCGATCATCGTCGCAGCGACCGCGGTGACCGCCGCCGTCCAGCTCCTCCTGCTGGGCACGCCGGTCGATGTCGTCGTGCGCGGCGGAGTGCTGCTGATCGTCGGCTGGTACCTGATGCTGAGCGCCCTGAACACGCGCGACGCGGCGATCTTCGGCTCAGGGGCAGCCGAATATCGCCGCGTCGCGCATGCCAGCGGTCTGGCCTTCGGGTTCCTCGCGATCGTCGGCGTGCTGCTGGAGTGGGAAGGACTCCGGCCGCAGCTGCTGATCGCCCTGCCGATGGGGATGCTGGGGCTCCTCGTCGCACGATGGACGTGGCGCCGGTGGCTGCAGCGCCGGCGGCTCGGGGGGCACTACGCCTCGCGCACGCTCGTGGTGGGGGACGGCGACGACGTGGAGTACGTGATCGATTCGCTGAGCCGCAGCGGAGAGACCGGCTACCACGTGGTCGGCGCGACGCTGTTCGACCGCAATGCGATCGACCTCGAGCTCGGTGAGAACCGCTATCCCGTTCTGGGGAACGTGAACACGGTCGCCACCGTCGCGGAACAGCTCAGCGCCGACACGATCATCGTGGCCAGCCGCCCCGACGGCGACCCGGAGTTCGTCAAGCAGCTGGGATGGCAGCTCGAGGGAACCGCATCCGAGCTGGTGCTGTCCAGCCGCCTCACCGACGTCGCCGGTCCGCGGATCTCGCTGCGGCAGGTCGAGGGCCTTCCCCTCATCCAGGTGAAGATCCCCACCTATGCGGGCGGGGTGCATCTGCTCAAGCGCGCGCTCGACATCGTCGTGTCGGCGATCGCCCTGATCCCGATCGGCCTCGTCTCGCTCGTGCTGGTGCCGTTGATCAAGCTCGACTCCCGAGGGCCCGCGTTCTTCTTCCAGGAGCGCGTCGGCCGTGACGGCAAGACGTTCAGGATCGTCAAGTTCCGCTCCATGAAGACGGATGCCGAGCAGCAGCTCGAAGCCCTCAAGGAGCAGAACGAGGGCGCGGGCCTCCTGTTCAAGATGAAGGACGATCCGCGCGTCACCCGTGTCGGCAGGATCCTGCGCAAGCTGTCGCTCGACGAGCTGCCGCAGTTCTGGAACGTCCTCGTCGGCGACATGAGCGTCGTCGGGCCTCGCCCGCCGCTGCCGACCGAGGTCACCGCCTACGACGGGACGGTGTACCGGCGGCTGTACATCAAGCCGGGCATCACGGGTCTCTGGCAGGTCTCCGGCCGCAGCGACCTCTCGTGGGACGAGAGCGTCCGGCTCGACCTGCGCTACGTGGAGAACTGGTCCGTCATGAACGACCTGCAGATCATGTGGCGCACCGCGAAGGTCATGGTGCAGCCGAGCGGAGCATACTGATCTCATGACGGCGCGAGAGAACCTCACCATCGCGATGGTGGGGACCAGAGGGGTGCCCGCGGCATACGGCGGGTTCGAGACCGCCGTCGAGGAGGTCGGCCGGCGGCTGGCCGAGCGGGGCCATCACGTCGTCGTCTACACCCGTGGCTCGCAGAGCCGGGCGAAGGAGTACCTGGGGATGCGGGTCGTGCATCTGCCCGCCGTCCCCGTGAAGCAGATCGAGACCCTCAGCCACACGGGGCTGTCCGTGCTGCACCTGATGCTCGGCCGCCGGCCCGACGCCACTTTCGTCTTCAACGCCGCCAACTCCCCGTTCCTGCCCCTGCTCCGGCTGCGCCGCGCGCCGACGGCGCTGCACATGGACGGCCTGGAATGGCGCCGATCGAAATGGGGGCCGCGCGGCAAGGCCTACTACCGCTGGGCGGAGCAGTTCGGCGTCCGCACGGCCGACGCCCTGATCGCGGATGCGCCGGGGATCGCGGACTACTACACCCACCAGTTCGGCGTGCCGACCGAGCTCATCCGGTACGGAGCGCCGATCCTCGACGAGCTGCCGGCGCGCGGAGTCGCCGAGATGGATCTGACGCCGCACGGCTATCATCTCGTGGTGGCCCGGTTCGAGCCCGAGAACCATGTGCTCGAGATCGTGGAGGGCTACCGCGGCAGCGGCGCGAAGCTGCCGCTCGTGGTCGTGGGATCCGCGCCGTACGCCGCCGAGTACACGGGGGCGATCGATGCCGCCGCCGAGGGCGACGAACGCATCCGGCTCGTCGGCGGGGTGTACGACCAGGAGCTGCTGGACTCGCTCTACGCCCACGCGCGCACGTACGTGCACGGGCACTCCGTCGGCGGTACGAACCCGTCGCTGCTGCGCGCGATGGGCGCCGGCACGCCGGTGATCGGCTACGACGTCGGCTTCAACCGGGAGGTGCTCGACGGCGAGGGATGGTTCTTCTCCGGCGCATCGGACATCGGGGAGCAGTTCTCGCTCGCCGAGGCCGATCCCGCCGCTGCGGAGGCGAGCGGCCGCGCGAATCGCGAACGCGCCGCCACCGCCTTCCGCTGGGACGACGTCGCCACCGCATATGAGAACCTCGCGCGTCGCCTCGCCGAGGGCGATTCGGTTCACGCGGCGGCGCGCAGGGCACGTCGCCGCTCCGAGGGGTGGACCGGATGACCGCGACGGAACGAGGGCGCGGCGCCGCTGCGGACGACGTGGGACTCACCGTGCTCGTCGCCCACCCGGGCGCAGAACTGTTCGGCTCGGACCGGATGCTCCTGGAGAGCGTCATCGGACTGCGCGAGAGCGGATGCCGCGTGGTCGTCGCGCTGCCCTCGCTCGGGCCGCTCGTCGACGAGCTGCGCGCGGCGGGGGCCGAGGTCGTGATCCTGTCGATGCTCGTGCTGCGCAAGGCGCTCCTCAAGCCCAGCGGCTGGCCGGCCCTCATCCGCGACGGCCTGCGCGGGCTCGGCGCCGCGTGGCGTCTGATCGGACGGGTGCGGCCCCAGGTCGTCTACGTCTCGACGATCACGATCCCGCTGTGGCCGCTCGTCGCGCGCCTTCGCGGCCGCGTCGCGGTCAGTCACGTCCACGAGGCGGAGGCGTCGGGGAGCCGCCTCGTCAACCGCGCTCTGTACCTGCCGCATCTCGCATCGCGCAGGACGCTCGTCAACAGCGAGTTCAGCCTCGAGACGATCCGCAGGGCACTGCCCGCGCTGGCGCGCCGGTCGCAGGTCGTCTACAACGGCGTCGCCTCCCCGGACGAGCCCAGGTCTCCGCGGACGACGTTGCGCGGGGCGCTGAGAGTGCTCTACGTCGGCCGCCTCTCCCCCCGCAAGGGTCCCGACCTCGCCATCGATGCGGCGGCGCGTCTGCTCGAATCGGGACGTGCGGCGACCGTGACACTGCTCGGCGCCGTGTTCGAGGGGTACGAGTGGTTCGAGGAGCAGCTGCGCCAGCAGGCGGCCTCGAGGGGAGTGCCCGTCGAGTTCGCGGGCTTCCACAAGGACGTCTGGCCGTTCCTCGCAGAGGCCGACGTCCTCGTCGTGCCCTCCCGGATCGACGAGCCGTTCGGGAACACCGCCGTCGAGGGCGTCCTCGGCCTGCGCCCCGTCATCGCCAGCGACAGCAGCGGGCTCCGCGAAGCCGCCGGCGGCTACACCACCTCGCGCCTGGTTCCCGCCGACGACGCTTCTGCCATCGCCGATGCCCTGGAGGCGACGGCGGCCGGCTGGCCGAGGGTCATCGCCGAGGTGGCCGAGAACCGCGCCGAGGCGCTCCGACGCCACGCCCCCGCCGTGTACCGCGCGGATGTCGCGGAGGCCGTCCGCGAGGCATACGACCGGGCGGCTCCCTCCCGTCCCCGACCAGGAGGGAGCCGCCATGGGATACCGGCATGAGCTGTTCCGGGCCGTCACCCTCAACGGCATCGCGTCCTGGGAGATCATCCCGAGCCGATACCGCTGGCGGGTGCTCCGGGCCTTCGGCCTCGACATCGACGCCGCCACGATCTCGCCCGGGGTGTGGTTCGGCAGCAAGCGGGTGTCGATCGGAAGGGCGACCTTCATCAACCGCGAGTGCATGTTCTCCACCCATGCGCCGATCACCATCGGCGAGAACGTCGACATCGGGATGCGGGTCTCCTTCATCACGGCCGGCCACGAGATCGGCACCGAGAGGCGCCGCGCCGGCGCGCACGTCACGGCCCCGATCGTCGTCGAGTCCGGCGTGTGGATCGGAGCGGGTGCGACGGTGCTTCCCGGAGTCACCATCGGCCGCGGCGCCGTCATCGCCGCGGGGGCCGTGGTCACCGCGGACTGCGAGCCGAACGCGCTGTATGCGGGCGTCCCCGCCCGCCTCGTGCGAGCGCTGGACCCGGCCTGATCCGCGCGTGACGTCGCCGCGGAGTCAGTCCCGGCGCCTGTCGAGCAGAAGGCGCGCGAAGCCGACGAGGCTGCGCGCGTCCCGCCGGTAGGCGGGGAGGATGAGGAACGCCCCTGCGGCGACCAGACCGGCGGCGATGCCCGCGAGGAGCGCCGTCCATCCGCTGCCGAGTCCCGACGACGCCCACCACGCGACGGCTCCGGCGACGAAGGTCAGGCCCATCACGCGGAAGGCGCCGCCGTAGAGGCTCCGCACCGGCACCGGGGTGATGCGCGAGAGCCAGAACAGCGAGAGCGGCCAGGCCAGGGCCGGTGCGACCGCGACGCCGATGGCGACGCCGAGGAGGCCGAAGAACGAACCGGTGCCGATGCACACCACGCGGATCGCAAGCGACACCATGGTGTAGCGGAACAGCTGCGCGCCCAGTCCTCGCGCCACGTACACCCAGTATCCGACGAACGCGAGGGTGGTCAGCAGGGCCGTCACCGCGAACAGCCGGATGATCGGCACGGTCTCCCCCCATTGCGGGCCGAGCATGATGTGCGCGACGGGATCGGCGAGGCCCGCGAGGAGCAGCAGAGGAGTGCCCAGCGCATAGCCCAGCGCCAGCTGTCCGGAGATCACGAAGGCGTCGAATCTCGCCGGGTCCTGCTGCACGCGGGAGAGGACGGGGATCGCGACGTTGGAGAGCGGGGAGCGCACCTGGGCGAGCGGTGTCATGACGAGCTGGAAGGCACGGTTGTACGTGCCGAGCGGGACGGTGCCGAATCGGGCGGCGACGAGGATCGTGTCGATCTGGTTCCCCGCGTAGGAGAGCAGGTTCGTCGCGACGAGGTTCCATCCGAACCGGACGAGACCGGCGACGCGATGCTGTCGCGAGTACAGACGGGGGATCCAGCGCCCGGCGATCACGGCACCGGCGAGCAGCACCAGTCCGTTCACGATCTGCTGCAGCACCAGAGCCCCGTACCCGGCGCCCAGGATGGCGGAGACGACGGCCGCGCCCAGGGCGAGGGCTGCGGCGACGATGTCGATCAGCGCCGTGGCCCTGAACCGGAGGGCGCGCATGAGCTGCGCCCGGTACTGCGTGGTCAGGCCGTTGAGCACGAACGTGCAGGAGAGCACCTGGACGATGGGCAGGAGGTCGTCCTCGCCGGTGAGGACCTGCAGCGGCCAGGACATCCCGAACATGATCACGGCCAGGCCGAGGCCGAGACCCGCGTTGATCCAGAACAGATTGTCCCGTTGCCCCTCGGAGAGCTCAGGGGCCTGGATGGTCGCAGAGGTGAGTCCGAAGTCGCGGAAGATCTCGCCGATCCCGATCACGACCAGGACGATGGCGATCAGACCGTAGTCGTGCGGCGTGAGCAGGCGAGAGAGGACGACGACCGAGGCCAGCTGGAGAACGATCTTCACGGCCTGCGCGCCGAGGGTGAAGACGGCGCCGCTCGCCGCGGAACGGGCGAGCGAAGAGCTCACGCCACCCTCGAGATCGCGGGGATCATCTCGGCGAGCATCGACTGTCCGCGCTTCTGCGTGGCAAGGGCTCTGCTGTCCAGCTCGGCGTCTCCGAGGGCGTCGAGCACCGCCGCTCCCGCTCGCGCTCCGTCGCCGAGGGGGACCACGTGATCCCAGTCGAGCGCGCCGAGCAGCGGTGCGAACTTGCGAGAGTACGCCATGGCAATCGCCGGCGTCCCGGTCGAGAGGGCGTTCAGGCACGCGTGCATCCGCGCGCCGACGACGACGCGGGAGGACGCGATGACGCTGCGCGCATCGTCCAGGCCCTTCGGCAGATACGACCGGACGGCGTCGCCGTAGTGCTCCTGCACCGCGCGCACCGCCGGCACGTCGTTGTCGTGGTCGGCGGAGTCCAGGACGTGCGAGAGCAGCGTGACCTCCCTCCCCCGCGAGAGCAGCTCGTCCACGATGGTGTGGACGGCCCGCCGGTACGCCTCGTTGTCGACATGGCTGTTCGGGTTCCAGAGCAGTCCCGAGATGTTCAGCAGCACGTCGTGCTCCTCGGTCCTCGACGGCTGCCGGAGGCCGAACACCATGTCCGTCGCCGTCAGGTCCACCTCCCGGCCCAGTTGCGAGGAGGCCTCCGCGCTGGCCGCGTCCCGGGCGAACACGAGGCTCGAGCGCGAGAGATTCCGGCGGGCCAGCATGCGCGCCCGCCGGGTCTGGAAGGGTCCGATCGTCTGCGGCGCCATGATGGCGCGCACGCCCGCCTGGACGGCGAACTCATGGATGAGCGACATCGTCCAATGGCGGTGCATCCCGTAGATGTCGGTGAAGCTGTCCCCCGACCGCGTGTCCCACACCATGTCGAAGGAGGAGAGCCACGACATCATCCCGTGCCGGCCGAGAACGCGCTCCTTCAGGAGCGATCGCGGCCGCCACGGCACGGACTCCGGACGGCGGCCGTAGTTGAGGAACTCGAACTCCGCATCCGGCCAGATCTGCTGGAGCAGGTCACGAGACCCCTGCCCGAGCACCCGCACGCCGAGGTTCGGGGAGGAGTCATCCGCCCACGCGACCAGAATCCGCACCTTGATCCTCCCCTCACGGCGTCGCCGCCCCCAGCGCGACGCCCTCGCTCAATACTAGGCGTCCGCGCCCTCGGATCCCTCGCCGGAAACCGGGTCTTCATCCTCGCGAGGACGAGGACCCGGTCATCGGCGAGCCGCCCGCCGGAGCGGCTATCCCGTGGTCCGAGCGCCGAGGAGCCGCGATCCCTCCCGGAGGTTCGAGACCGCGGCGATCGAGGCGGGGATCGGCCGAGCCGAGCTCACCCGATCCGCGTACGACGACGTCAGGGCGAAGTCCTCATCCACCGGAGAGGCACCCTGGACGACGGTCGAAGACCCGTCACGGCCGGTGGCCGCCGCATACGCCTCGAAGGTGGCGTACCCGGTCGATCCGCCGGCTCCGTTCGCCCAGAGGGCGAACCACTTCGGAGACGAGGATCCGGGCCGATGGAAGAGGTTGCCTTCACTCTGAGTCAGCATCGTGTCGCCCGTGAGCTTCTTCGACCAGCTCTCGACGCACACCACGCAGTCGGCGCCGGCCTCTCCCGCGACCACGTTGTTGACGAGCGAGACGTTCTTCGTGACCCACGGCATCCCGCTCGCAGAGCCGCGCCGATCGTCCTCCGCGATGTTGATGTTGCGCTTGTTCCCCACGAACGTGTTGTTCCAGATCGCGACGTTCCCGGTGTTGGTGACGAACACGCCGGCGATGCCGCTGTCGGCGATGAGATTGTCCGCCACGGTCGCCCGCTCCGAGATCTCCAGAACCAGGCCGTTGCCCTCGTTGCCGACGACGTCGTTGCCCGTGAAGACGATGTCCTGCGCCGAGTCGTCGAACCAGACGCCCTGGCCCCAGTTCCCGATGAAGGAGCTGTCGCGGATGGTCACGTCCTTCGTCGTCGTGACCTTCATCGCCCCCGAGCCGGGCGTGCGGTTGAAGTGCTGGGTGTTGTTCTCATAGGAGAGCACGGAATCGGCGGTGAACCCGTCGGCCTTGTGCGCACTGAAGCCCATGTAGCCGTTGTGCGCCGCCGTCACGTTCTCCAGCGACACGTCCGCGGCCCAGGTGTGGAATCCGGTGGTCGCGTTGTCGATGATCGTCACGTTCTCGAGGGTGATCCCCGGATAGTCCGCGGTCACGGTTCCCTTCTCCGGCATGCTGGTCGCATACCGGCGCACACCGATCCCGCGGACCGTGCTGTCCTCCGCGCGGATCGAGAGAGCCTTCTGCAGAGTGCTCGCCTCGACGCGCTTGCCCGCAGGATCCGTGCCCAGGACGAGCTGCCGGCCGGCCCGGTCGACGAAGAAGGTGCCCTCTCCGACCTGAGCGCGGCTTCCCACCTGGGTGAGCGGGACGCCGTCCACCCAGATCTGGTCCGGATGCGCGGCCAGCGGATATGCGGGGTTCAGCCACACGTAGCCGACGTCCGTGCCGTCCGCCGCGCCCTTGACGAACGTCGGACTCGAATCGAAGAACGTGGTCCACCCGCTCTTCACCCAGACGTTTCCGGACCGGGTCCAGCCGGTGACCGTCTCCGCGCCGTCGAACCACACGGCCTCCGTCAGATAGGGCTGGATGGTGATGCCGCGTCTCGGGTACACGAGCACGTCCTCGTGATAGGTTCCGCCGCGCAGCACGACGGTCCCGTTCTCCTTCACGACCTGAGACGCCTTCGTGAGGGTGGCCAGCGGACGGTCGATCGTCCCGGGATTGGAGTCGGAGCCGTCGGTCGCGACGAAGACGGCGTCGGCCGGCACCGGGTACGAGACGGTCCCCGGAGCGGCGGCGCCCGCGTCGAACCGCTTGCCCGGATAGTCGACCGATGCGGACGGATCGGTCGACGGATCCTGAGGTTTCGGCTCCGTCGTCGGCGGCTCGGGCTCCGTCGGCGGCTTCGGCTCCGTCGTCGGGGGCTCAGGCTCCGTCGTCGGCGGCTTCGGCGTAGGCGCCGAGGTACCCGCCGAGCTCCGCACGACGAGGTTGTCGAACCGGACCGGCGTGACATCCCCTCCGGAGCCGGCGTACGAGGTGACGGCGACCGCGCCGGAGCCGGCGACTCGCGCCGAGCCGGTGTCCGTCGCGCTCAGCGACCAGTTCCCCGGCTCCTGCGCCCCCACCTCCCAGGCCTTGGCCGAGACCAGGACCTCGTCGGTGCCGGCGACCGAGAGCACGAGCGAGATGGGCCTGCCCGGACGCACCGTGGGCCCCTTGCCGGATGCGAGGGAGGCGGACGGCGCGTCGATGATCCCGCCTTCCATGCGCAGGATGCTGAGAACGCTCGACCCGTCCGCCCGGATCCCGAGCTGGACGGCGTAGGACCCCTCGCCTCCGACGCGCGCGTGATGCGCGGCGTACACGGTGCTGCCGGACGCCGGGAGGGCCGGCACGTTCACATCGATCCGCGTGAGGGTGTCGAGGGAGTCCACGTCATCGAGCGTCATCAGCGCCATACGACCAGGCCCCGGGCTGGTCAGCGAGGCCCACCCCTTGTCGATGCCGCCCAGGCCCGCGGGCGCGGAACGGTACGCGCCGCCCGCACCGGCGGTTCCCCATCCGGTCTGCACGGATCGATTCATCGCGTCATACGCGACGACCCTGTCGATGGAGGCCGCCCGCGTCAACGCGGATGCGGCGGCGCCGGCATCCTGATCGGAATCGTCCGCACGCGCGGGACCGGCCACGAGGACTGTGGCGCACAGGGCGACGGCGCTCAGCAGCGCCGCACCGACGATCAGCCGTCGCTTCGATCCTCGGAGAGGAGAGGTGATCGTCGTGGAGGAGGAGGGCAGGAGGGATCTGTTTTCGAGGGTCACTGATGCTCATCATTTCTGATCGGGTAAGCAGTTCGCCTTCCGCGGGCACACGTGCCAGCCGTCGGCGGTTTCCCCCTGCCACCCTCAAGATAACAGCGACCGTTACATCTGCATCGACCAGGCCTGAATACCCAGGATCTCCTCAGGTTCGCAAGCCGTGGCCGCTGCCCGACTCCACGGTCACCAGATCGTTGTCGGATGAGAACGGCTCCGGAGGCCGTCTGCCCTCGTTCGACCAGGCGATCGCCAACCCCACGCAGAACCAGAGGTACATCCCGTACTGCGTGATCAGCGCGACGACGACCAGGCTCGGCAGCTGCCCGACCACCGCGAGCGACGCCGGGCTCCGCGTGCTCTTGCGCACGGCCGCGAGGGCCGCGCAGACCAGCGCCGCGACCAGCAGCAGCGTCGGCACCCAGCCCACCCTCAACAGGATCAGCAGGAGCGCGTTGTCGATGGTGCGGGCGAAATAGCCGAGGTACTGGTCCCCGACCACCCTCGACTGCCAGTCCCCCGGACTCCCGAACAGCTGGACCTGGGACAGGAGCACGAAGAGGTCGCTGCGATACCCTCCGCTGACCGCGAGATCGTCCTCCGCCGTCCCGAAGACCGCGTCGACGATCGGCATGACGACCGCCAGCGCCGCGAGCGCGACGACGGCGAAGGTGACCCGGAACACCCGCGAGACGCCGGGGAGGAGGAAGGTCGACAGGATCAGGGTCAGCACGAGCGTGATGATCCCGGCACGGCTGAAGGTGAGCACCGCCCCCGCGCTAACCACGGCGACGGCGAGGATCTTCGGCACGAGAGGCCATCTCGTCGCGACGACGAAAGCCACGGACATCGCCAGCGAGGCGCCGAGCGCTATCGAATGCCCGAACGCCCCCTCGGCCCGGGGAACACCGCCGCGATACTGCAGCGTGCTCCAGACCTCGTGCGCCTCACCCGTCCCCGGGATCAGGATGAACGGATTCCACCCCACGACGAACTCGAGGATCGTGAGCACGCCGGCGATCGTCGCGACGACGGCGATCACCACGACCACCCAGTCCTCGCCGACGCGCGCCAGCACCACTCGCCCCCAGATATAGGGCACGACCCATTCGAGGATCGCGATGGTCATCGCCGAGAGGGTGACCGAGCCCATCCCGTACAGACCGACCGTCAGCACGATGAACCCGATGACCCACAGGTCGGCGACGCGCAGCGGCACGAGAGACCAGTTGACGACGATGAGGAAGATGGTCAGGGCGGTGATCGCGGCCCAGAAGATGCCGGCGGACGCCCCCACCCAGACCGGGACGAAGAAGAGCACCCCTGACCAGGCGACGAAGGCCGCCCGGGGCGCCACCCGTGCGGCGAAGACGCCGATGACCACCGCTGCGAGCGCTCCGACCGCGAGCAGCACGGTCGGCACAGCGGTGGTCATGCGAAGTGATCCTACTCCGGGGCGTTGACGGTGAAGGATTCGAAGAGGAGGTTCAGCGTCGCGGTCGCGGTGCCCGTCCGATAGCCGCTCAGCCCGACGGATCCGGCGCCCTGCAGCGCCGCGGTGCTGTCGGTCGTGGTCAGCTGCCAGGTGGCCGGCTCCGTCGCGCCGTCCGCCCAGAACTTGGCGGACAGCGTGGTCGGCGAGGCGCCGGCGACGGAGACCTTCAGGTTGTAGACCGTGTCGGGGCTGTACGTCACCCCCGCGAGCGGCTGGGAGGCCAGCAGCGTCGACCCCCGGTGCGCCACGAGCCATACGGTGCCGTCAGGGCGGAGCCATGCGCGCACGAGATAGCGGTCGTCCCCCGACTGCCGGGCGACGACTCCGACATAGCTGCCGCCCGACTCCGCGCCCGGATTCACGCGGAACCGCGTCTCGATCACGCTGTCCGCGACCGCCGTGCCGTTCAAGGTGACGTGCCGAGTGCCCCCGGCGGCGAGGGCGAGCTTCGCGGCGCCGTCTGCGACCGAGGCGACGGCGGCAGAACCGCCGGTGACGGTCCACGCTCCGCCGGTGGGGGCGGTGCCCCACGAGGACGTGGCCGAGCGATCGAACTCGTCCTGGACGAGCGGTCCACTCGGCTCCTCCGCACCCTCGACCGTGATCTCCTCGGAGGTGCTGTGCGTCGCACCGTCGTCATCCGTCACCGTCAGGGTCACCGTGTACGTCCCCGCCGACGCATAGTCATGCGAAGCCGTCGCACCCGAACCCGTCGAATCATCGCCGAAGTCCCACGCATACGATGCGATCGAGCCATCCTCGTCCGAGGACCCCGCGCCGTCGACGGACACCGACAGCCCGGACACCGACGACGTGAACGACGCCACCGGAGGCGCATTCCCGGCCACAGGCGCGGTCGCCGTGATCTCCTCGGAGGTGCTGTGCGTCGCACCGTCGTCATCCGTCACCGTCAACGTCACCGTGTACGTCCCCGCCGACGCATAGTCATGCGAGGCCGTCGCCCCCGAACCCGTCGCATCATCGCCGAAGTCCCACGCATACGACGCGATCGAGCCATCCTCATCCGAGGACCCCGCGCCGTCGACCGACACCGACAGCCCCGACACCGACGACGTGAACGACGCCACCGGAGGCGCATTCCCGGCCACAGGCGCGGCGAGATCCTTCACCGTGAAGTCGTCGAAGCTCATCGCATTGGCACCGGCGCCGCTGGCGGAACGGTAGCCGTAGACGGTGGCCGCTCCCGCGACCTGCAGGGCCGCCGTGCTGTCCGTCGTCTGAAGCTGCCAGTTCGCGGGCTCGGCGGAGCCGTCCGCCCAGAGCTTCGCCTTGATCGTCGTCGGGGAGCTCCCGGCGACCTCCGTCGCGAGATGGAACGTACTGCCGGCCGACCACGTGACACCCGACAGCGGAACCGAGGCGATCGCGGTCCCGTTGCGCTGGATCACGAGCCAGGTCGAGCCGTCGGCCCGATGCCAGGCCGCCGCACGATACCCGCCCTGGTCCCCGCGCCGCGCTCCCACGCCCGCATAGAGGATCCCGCTGGCCGGCCCGTTCTGGAGCGTGTAGGTGACCCTCGACTCGCTGTCGAGGATCGAGGTGGAAGCGAGCACCAGCTCGCGCGTCCCACCGACGGCGATGTTGAGCCTTCCCACGCCGTCGCCCACGGTCGCAACGGTCGCGGAACCGCCCGTGACCGTCCAGACGCCGCCCTTGTCGGCCGAACCCCATCCGCTCGAGACCGCACGGTTGAAGGCGTCGGAGGCCGCGAACACGTCCGCGGTCACCATGAAGGACTGCGAGGTGCTGTGCGAGGAACCGAGGCTGTCCGTCACGGTGAGCGTGATCTCGTAGTCGCCGTCCTCGGTGTAGGGGTGCTCGGCCGTCGCTCCCTCACCGTGAGCGGAGTCGTCGCCCCAGTCCCAGTCGTAGGAGAGCTCGGCGCCGTCGGAAGCCGTCGAGTCGCTCCCGTCGACCGTCACCGCGAGCCCGGAGGCCGAGGCGTCGAACCGCGCCACCGGATCGGCGTGCGTGACGACGACGTCCTGCGTGAGCTCGGCGGCGGCGCCGCGGTCGTCGGTCACCGTGAGCGTGACCGGATAGGTTCCGGACTCCGCGTAGGCGTGCGAGGCCACCTGCCCCTCGCCGTCCGCGCTGTCATCGCCCCAGTCCCACTCGTAAGAGGCGATGGCTCCGTCGGAGTCGTTCGACCCGGAGGCGTCGACGGTTGCGGTGAGACCGCTCGTCGTGCTCGTGAAGGCGGCCTCCGGCAGCGCGTTCGGCCCCAGGACGTCGATCTGCTGCTGCGTCTTGGCCGTGCGTCCGTTGCTGTCGGTCACCGTCAGCGTGACGGTGTAGGCGCCGCTCGTCGCATAGGTGTGCGACACGGTCTCGCCCGAGCCGGCCGGGCTCTCGTCGCCGAAGTCCCAGCTGTAGCCCGTGATGGTCGCCGATCCCGCGGCGGCCGAGTCGCCCGCGTCGAAGGAGGCGTCCGCGCCGTCGGAGGTCGCCGTGAACGCCGCGGTCGGCGCTGCGAAGCCCTTCCCGATGCCGTAGTGGTTGCCCACCTGGTTCGCGCTCAGCGCGTAGTCGTAGACGGCGACCTCGTCGATGGAGCCGTCGAGGTAGCTCGAACTCGGCGTCGACGGCCATCCGCCGAGGTTGTCGCCACCGATGCGCCAGTACCCCAGGTAGTCCTGCGCGGAGGTCACCGAGGCGTTGGACGCCGCGAGCTGCCCGTCCACGTAGAGCCGTATCCCTTGCGCACTCTGGGATGCCACGACGTGATGCCATTGGCCGTCGTTGTAGCCCGTGCCGCTCTGGATGGTCTGCGCGCTGCCCGGATAGACGCCGAAGACGAGCTGCCCGTTGTCACGGATGTAGACATGCCGGTCGTAGCTCCCGGAGTTCCCCGACGCCGCGTCGCCGTAGCCGATCAGCTTGCCGCCGTTCGTGCTGGTGGTGCGGAACCAGAGCTCGGTGGAGAACTCCCGCGACGCGGCGACCCTCGAGCTGGAGACGATCCTGCCGTTGGACGTGCCGTTCAGGTTGGAGCGCCCCGTCGAGGAGTTCTCGATGCCGGACGCCGCCGATGAGACGCCGCTGCCGAAGACGGCCTTGTTCGCTCCCGCCCAGTCCTGATCGGTGTCGCCGAGGGGATAGTAGAGCTGCGGAGAGTCGTCGATGATCGCGTTGACGTACTCGGACGCCTCGCCGTCGGCGACGGTCACGGAGACGGCCTGGCTCGTCGCCGTGTTCCCGTCGCCGTCCTTCGCGACCACCGTGTAGGTGTACTGCGCCCCTGGCGTCGCGGTCGTGTCCTCGAGCGTCAGGCTCGGCCGGTTCCACCACGTCGACGAGGCCGAGAGAGTGGCGACCGGGGCGCTCGTGCCCGAGCGGCGCAGCTCGTAGGTGAGGTCCTTGTCGTCCCGGTCCCAGTTCGCCTGGACCGAGACGCGGGCGCGTCCTGGGATGAGCGAGAGCGCGCTCGGCACCCAGCTGGCGCCGGTCAGACGCGGCCTGTCCTTCGCGCCGCCGGGCGGCGTGGTGGAGAAGCGCACGATGCCCTCGAACTGCAGGTTGTTCACGGCCCTGAACTCACCGGCGACCGAGATGACCTCGCCGACGCCGGTGATGGACAGACCCGCCTGCCCGAGACCGGTGGTGTTGCCGACGGCCATGTCCGGGTACCAGGCATAGGGCGAGGGCGCAGGCGTCCCCTGCCAGTTCACGTACGTCGAGCCGGTGGCCGGCTGATAGCCCAGCGTGCCCCGTGCGTCCGCCGTGTACGCCTCCAGGAACCGGTGGGTGCGCGGGTTCTGCTCCGGGGCCAGCCCCAGGGTCGAACAGGCATGCGTGTGGCTCGTCGTGTACACGGTCTCACCCGTGGAGTAGACGCCGTAGTGGTCGCCGAGGCAGTCGGCGATCCATCGGATCTGGCCCGTTCCGGCCTCCGCCGCGAAGGTCCCCTCGAGGTTGCCGGTCGCCGCGTCCGCGAACACCCAGCCCGTTCCGTACACCGCGTCGTCGTCCGCGGCGAGCGTGAAGATCCCCGCCTTGCCCGCGTTGCCGCCGGAGCCGCGCCCGTTCTTCACGGTCTGCGGAACGGCCCAGGCCGTGTCCAGCTCTCCCGTGAGCTTGTCGACGGCGGCGGTGCCGCGCATGCTCGTGTCGCCGTTCACCTGCGAGAACCGGCCCGCGACGATGACGTCCTGTCCGTCCGGGTCCATGATTAGGGCGTCGGTCTGGAGGTCGCTCTGGGGCGCCCAGGGCAGCAGCGCCCCGTTGGCGGCGTTGAACGCCGCCAGGTTCTTGCGCGCGGTGCCGTTCGCCTGGGAGAAGAGGCCGCCGACGTAGACGGTCGAGCCGCTGACGGTGATCGCGTAGACGCCGCTGCCGCCGACCGAGGGGGAGAAGCCCGGCACCAGCTGTCCGGTCGTCGCGTCGAGGGCGGCGAAGCTGTAGCGGGTCTGCCCGTTGACCTGCGTGAACGATCCGCCGATGTAGATGCGCGTGCCGTCCGGCGAGGCCGCGACCGACTTGACGACGCCGTTCACCGTCGGCGCGAAGGGCAGCAGGGCACCGCTGTTGATGTCGTAGGCGAGGACGTTCGACCGCGGGGTCAGCTGCGTGCCGGGGGCGGCCAGCGGCGCCTTCGCGTTGTCGAACTTGCCCACGGCGTAGACCGTGGAGCCGATCGTCGCCTGCGCCCAGACGTAGCCGTTGTCGATCTGGACCGTCGGGATCGCGTCGGCCGTCACGACGTCGTCGTCGCGCTGGAGCAGCGGCGGCGGCTGAGGCGGATCGTCGGCGGCGACGGCCGCCTGCCCCGACAGCACGGTCAGCCCCGTGACGATCAGTGCGGCGGTCGCGATGGAAGCGACGGATCGGAGCACCCCGATGCCCCGTTGTGAGTTCCCCATTGTTATCCCCAGTCCTGCGGTGTGAAAGAGCATTGAGCAGAGCGGGCCCCGCTCGATCGGGAGAAGAGACCCCTGATCGGACGACGCCGATGAACGACTACGCGACGGTGCCGCTGAAGAGCGCGACGGGCTCCCCCGCCGCATAGTTCACGCTGACCGTCACCGCGCGCCCCTGCGCGGGATCGAGCATGAAGACATAGGACCCCTCGACCGAGGCCCCGGGAGCGACGTCCCCCTGGAGCGGCCTGTTGGGGCCGGCTGTCGTCGCGACGCCGGTCTCGCCGTCGTCCGTGACCACCATGACGACGGCGGAGTCGATGTTCTGCGCGGCATCGGAGCCGTTCTTCACCGAGACCCTCACGATCACCGCGCTCCCGGCGTACTCGCCGGGAGTCTCGGGAGTGACGGTCGTCGTCTCGATGGAGTCCACGGCGACGGCCATCCCCGTCGAGAGCGTGATCGTCTCGTCGAGAGCACCGTGCTCCTCCGGCAGCGCCGGGGCTTCGGTCGGCCCCTCCGCCGTCGGATCGTCCGGCGCGACCCAGCTGGTCGTGACCGGATCGGTCGCGCTCTCCCCGTCGTCCGTCTCATCGCCGGCGGACGCCACCGTGCAGCCCGCGAGGGCGACGGACAGCGCGAGCACCGGCGCCACGAGCGCAACGGCCTTGCTGCGTGCGCCGATCCCACGGCGCGTGAAAACACTGAACATCGTCAGTCCCCAGATTTCCCCAAATCCCCAGCATCGCGAGAACGCGATACGTGGCTCATCGTAGGGCAAGCCGGGCTCCGCCGCAACAGATCGATGCGCGACCTCAGCGGTGGCCGGCGGTGTTCATCGCGAGGGGACCCTGTTGAGCTGTGCGATGATCGCCTCGGCGGCCTCCGCGACGTCCTTCAGCGTGCGGGCGTGCGCGCGGGCGCTGCCGCCGTGCCGATCGGCGATGCTCATGGCGTCGTCGGTGTCGCGGCCACGTCGCCGGAGCCCCCGGGCGACCGGCGCCGGCGCCAGGGAGGACCTCGCTCGGTCCAGGTGGGACGCATACTCCGCGACGCCGCCGGTGCGACGCTCGAAGCGCGAACCTCGATAGGCGGCCTCGCGAAGCGTGTAGGTGCGATCGCGGACCGCGGGAGAGAGACGCACGACCTCGCCGCGGACCTCGCGCGAGGCGGTGAGGATCAGAGCGGCCTCGTCGAGCATCTCCCGCGAGACCGCACAGGCGCCATGGGAGGCCGCCAGCTCGGCCCATTCCCGCGTGGAACGATGCCCGGCGACGAGGGAGCACACCGCGTCGCCGTCGTGCGCGTGCGTGCCTGCGCTCTCGACACGGATCCCCGACGCATCCAGATCGGCCTTCATGAGCATCTCGGCGAACGGCGAACGGCAGACGTTCGCCGTGCAGACCACGAGGATCAGGTCCGAACTCATCGCTTCCCCGCCCCGGCGCGCGGGCGTCCGCCTCCATCGGCGACGGCCGGGCGCGTGATTTCGGCGATGGCCTCGCCCACCGCGGCGATCGTGAAGAACCGCCGGCTCCGCTCCCGCTCCTGTTCGTCGACCGATCCCGCGTCCGCGTGCCGGATGATCTCCGCGGCGAAGCGCTCAGCGGTGTCGGCGACCTCGACCTGCGCCACGCACTCGGGCGGAAGCCCGCGGACCCCTTGCCGTCGCGTCACGATCGGGGCCGGGGTCATCAGCATGTCGAGCATCTTGAGCTGGACCCCGCTGCCGATCGCCACGGGGTTGACCAGGATCTTGGCCCCGAAGAGATGGGGGTAGACCGTCGGCACGTCGTAGAACGTGCGCACCGCCGGATTCGCCGCGAGCTCGGCGGCGAACTCCGGCCGAGCGCTCGATCCGACGACGCTCAGGGTGAGCTCCGGACGCTCCGAGCGCACGATCGGAAGCACCTCGTCGATGAGCCATCGGATGCCGCCGACGTTGTTCGGGAGGCTGAGCCCCCCGACGAAGACGATGTCACCAGGGATCACCTCGTCGGGCGGACCGGTGACGGCGAGCTCCGGAAGGGGCGGCAGCCACCGTGCATCCGTCACGCCGTGCCGCTGCCAGAAGACGAGGTCGTCGAGCGAGATGTCCAGTACCCGGCTGGACGCCTTCATCAGAGCGAGCTCGTACCTCTTCAGGCCCACGGTCGCGAGCGTCCAGGCGATCCGGTTCCGCCTGCGCGAGGTGGCCTTCGCCTGACGTCGGAGATAGACGTGCTCGACGTTGTGCGAGCGGTATGCGATCGGGGCGCCGTACTCCGCGGCGTACCGCCTCCCCGCCTCGCCGAGCCAGGGACCGTCGAGCCAGATCAGGTCGGGGCCGAACTCCCGGACGGCCGCATCCGCGGCGATGCGCGCTTCGCCCGCGGGGACCGCCTTCGCGACCGACCACGGCACCCTGCCCACCCCCGCGAGCCGCCGGATGGTGCGGGCGAGGCCGCGCTCGACGGGGAACGAGAACCGCGACGCGACGACCTCGTCGATGGCCGCGAAATGCGCGGGGGACGGCGCGATCGGGCCTTCCGTGTCGTACTGGTGGAGCAGCATCACGGAGTGCCCGAGAGCGACGAAGGCCTCGATCCTGCGCCAGATGTCAGCCCGCCCGCCGCCGGCGGGCGGATACGGTGTGTACGCGGCGCATACGAGTATTCTCATATCCTCATCCCGATATCCGATCCCCCGACGCCTCCGGGGAACGACCCACGTGATGCGACTGTAGTGCCAGCCAGTATACGAATCGCAGGAAGGGCATGGTCGAAGCAATGGACTCCGGCACCGATGCGGGGGAGACGGCGGTCTCGGAAGACCCGCTCGCGACCCTGGCCGTCCTCGTCGTGAACTACGGCTCGCACGAGATCGTCGAGGCCAATCTGGCGAAGTCGCTCTCCGACGGCTTCGCCGGCCAGGTGATCGTCGTGGACAACTTCAGCACGGCCGCCGAGCGCTCGGCCATCGCGGCGGCCTGCGAACGCCACGGATGGGATCTGCTCGCCCTCCCCCGCAACGAGGGGTTCGGCGGGGGCAACAACCGCGCCGCGGCGCGCGCGATCGAGAACGGCGCCACCGAGCTGCTCCTGGTGAACCCCGACGCCTCGCTCTCGCCGGAGACCATCCGCGCGCTGCAGGCTCAGGTGCGCGAGGACCGAGGGCTCCAGCTCGCCCCGACCGTGCTCCGCCCGAACGGCGCGCTGTACACCGCGGAGGTCGACCTCCACCTGGGGATCGGAGAGATGCGCGGGAGGGGCCGGCGCCCGGCCGGCACGGATCCGGACAGCATCCACACCTGGGTCAGCGGCGCATGCTTCGCCATCAGCACGGAGCTCTGGGAGCGGATCGGCGGCTTCGACGACGACTACTTCCTCTACTGGGAGGACGTCGACCTCTCCCGGAGGGTCGTGGACGCCGGCGGCACGGTGCGGGCCGACCCGACGCTGCGCGCCGTCCACGACGAGGGCGCCACGCATCGCAGCTCCGGGGCGGGGCAGGCGAAATCGCCGATCTACTACTACTACAACGCGCGGAACCGTCTGCTCTATGCGGCCAAGCATCTCGGGCCGGCCGACCGTCGACGGTGGCTGCGCACGACGCCGCGCGCCTCGTACCGGATCCTCCTGCAGGGCGGGCGACGGCAGTTCATCCACCCGCTGCGGACCTTCTGGCCGGCACTGCGGGGAAGCCTGCACGGCATCCGCCTGCTGAGGGCGGCGGAGCGCGCCGGTTCCGCCGCCTCTCCCGCGGATGCGGAGAGACCCGACCGCCCAGCGCTCCGGGTCATGCAGTCGTTCGGCGCACCACTGCCGACGACGAATCCCTACATCACGATGCTCGACGAGGCGCTGGCCGGCGCGGACGGCGTCGAGCACCTGCGGTTCTCGTGGCCGACCGCCCTCTTCGGCCGCTACGACGCGTTCCAGTGGCACTGGCCGGAGGCCAAGCTGCAGGGGACGACACGGGGGAAGTCCGCGGGCAAGTACCTGCTGACCTGGCTGCTGTCGCTGCGGCATTCCCTGTCGCGAAGGATCGCCGTCGTGCGCACGGTGCACAACATCGAGCTCCCGGACGACACGCCGGCCAGGCTGCGGCTGCTGCGCAGGATCGAGCGCCAGACCGATTACCGGATCGCGCTCAACACCACGACCCCGCTCCGTGAGGACCAGCCGCACAGCCTGATCCTGCACGGCCACTACCGCGACTGGTACGGCCGGCATCCGCAGGCCGAGCGGATCCGCGGCCGGCTGGGGACGTTCGGCGGCGTGCGGCGCTACAAGGGCGTGAACTCCCTGATCGACGCCTATGCGGATGCCGTGGGGATCGAGCCTTCCCTGAGTCTCAGGGTGGGCGGCAAGCCGTCGACCCCTGAGCTCGCGGACGATCTGCGGGAACGGACGTCGCATCTCCCCGGGGTCTCACTGCAGCTGGCCTTCCTGAGCGACGCGGAGCTCGTCGAGCTGGCGACGTCATCGGAGCTCGTGGTCCTCGCCTACCGCTTCATGCACAACTCCGGCAGCGCACTGGCGGCGCTGTCGCTCGATCGGCCCGTGCTCGTGCCGAGGAACGCTCCGAACGAGGCGCTCGCCGCCGAGGTCGGCGCCGAGTGGGTCCTGATGTACGACGGAGAGCTCGACGGCACGACGCTGGCGGATGCCTGGCGCGCCGCCTCCGTCCGCTCCGGCGCACCGGATCTCTCGCGCCGAGAGTGGACGGACACCGGCGCCGCTCACGCGGAGGCGTTCCGCGCCGCCGTCGCCGTCAAGCGCCGGCGGCGGACGTCGAGGGCGGCCGAGGGCCGCTGAGACCGGCACGCTAGTATGCCCTTGGAGAGCCTTCGGCGTCTCCTGGGAACAGCCGTCCGGCGGGTCCAGGGGAACCCGGATCGGGACGACGGCGGCGGAGCCCCCGCGACCGCAGCCGGTCGACGGGACGGGAGCCGGGAACGGAGAGGTGACGCGTTGACCGTCAGAGAGTCCATCCGCGCGCTCCGAGAGGCTCAGAAATCGTCGTCGGGCGCACCGGCGTACTCCCGGTTCGTCAACCGTCCCCTCGGCCGCGTCTTCGCCGCGGTCGCCCACGCGATCGGGATGACGCCCGACCAGGTCACCGCGGTCAGCGCGGTGTGCACCTTCGCCGGGATCGCAGTGATCGCCCTCGTCCCGCCCACCCTGCTGAGCTCGCTGATCGTCGTCGCCCTGCTGGTGCTCGGGTACGCGCTCGATTCCGCCGACGGCCAGCTGGCGCGCCTCCGAGGCGGCGGCAGCCCGCGCGGCGAATGGCTCGACCACATGGTCGACGCGACGAAGATGTCGAGCATCCACCTGGCCGTCCTCGTCTGCTGGGCACGCTTCTCCGAGATCGATCCGGGCTGGCTCCTGGTCCCGATCGGCTTCACGCTCGTATCCACCGTCTTCTTCTTCGGCGTGATCCTCTCCGACCTGATCCGCCGCACCAGCGGCACCGGTCCGCGCGAGTGGTCGGCGCGGGCGCAGCAGGTGCGCACCTCCCCGCTGTTCGCCCTGGCCGTCCTGCCCGCCGACTACGGGCTCCTCATGCTCGTCCTCGTGACGCTCTGGCTTCCGACCGTCTTCCTCGTCCTCTACACGGCGCTGCTGGCCGTCAATCTCCTGATCCTGATCGCCTCGCTCGTGCGCTGGTACCGCTCGCTGCCTGCAGAGGCGTCCCATGCGTGAGTTCACCGGCATCGAGCGAGGGCGTCGCCGGGCGCAGCTCAGCCTGTACGCGCGCGTCGCCGGCATGGCCGTGCGGGGAGCGCTCCGCCGGCCGTTCTTCGGCAAGTCCTCCGGCGCACTCCTCGTCGGCCGGCGCGTGCGCATCACCAACCCCTCCTGGATCACCCATACCGGAAGGCTGGTCCTCGAGGACGGCGTCGAGCTCCAGGGACTCTCCCAGCGCGGCATCCGCTTCGGCTCCGACGTGTCGATCGGCCCCGGCGTCGCCATCCGTCCCTCGTCGTACTACGGCGGAGAGGCCGGCGTCGGCCTCGTGATGGGGGATCGTTCCAGCTTCGCGACGGGATGCTTCGTCGGATGCTCCGGCGAGATCACGATCGGCGACGACGTGCTCTTCGGCCCAGGCGTCAGGATCTACTCCGAGAACCACGTCTTCTCGGACACCGACACCACGATCAGATCCCAGGGCGTCAGCCGGAGCTTCGTCCGCATCGGGGACGACTGCTGGATCGGCAGCGGAACCGTCATCGCGGCAGGGGTCACCATCGGGACGGGGGTCGTGATCGGCGCGGGAAGCGTCGTGACCAGGGACATCCCGGACTACAGCGTCGCCGCGGGCAGTCCTGCCCGCGTGATCCGGAGCCGGAAGGTCGAGGACGTCTGAGGGGCGTGCGGCGCACGGATCGCGGCGCACGACGCCCACGGCCCCGCGTGACGGAGGGACCGTGCCCGCGGATAGAATCGCTGAGGGGGTATAGATATGTCGGACACCCGGTTCGGCGTGCAGTTCGTGCTCACGTCCATCCGCAAGCTGTGGTGGGTGGCTCTCGTGGCCGCGGTCCTCGGCGCCGGAGGCGCCTTCGCCTCCTCGGCCATGCAGACGCCGCTGTTCCGCGCGACCACATCGCTGATCTTCGCGCTCAACCAGGGCGACAGCGCGATCGACCTCAACCAGGGGTCGGCGTACACCCAGAGCCAGATGCTGTCTTTCGCGCAGCTGGTGCCGAGTTCCCGCGTCCTCGACCCCGTGATCGACGAACTGGATCTCGATACGACGCCGGCAGAGCTCGCCCGCTCCATCGAGGTGACGATCCCGCAGAGCACCGTAACGCTGCGGATCACCGCCATCACCGCTGATCCCGAACGCTCCGCGGAGCTCGCGAACGCCGTCGCGAAGCACCTCATCGAGGTCGTCCAGGAGGTCGCGCCCAAGGACTCCTCCGGCGCGCCGAGCATCACGGCCGACGTCTTCGACGACGCGGTGCCGCCGCTGTACCAGTTCACCCCGAACAAGTCCCGCGATGCGCTGCTCGGGGGTCTGCTGGGCGGGCTGGTCGGGCTCGCCGCCCTCCTCTTCGTCGGACTGGTCGACACGCGGGTCCGCAACGACGAGACCCTCGCCAGGGTCGGAGGGGCGCCGGTCCTCGGCGTCGTGACGAAGTCGCCTCTGCTCTCCTCGCGCGGCATCGCCGTCGCGCAGGAGAGCCTCGGCCACACCGCCGAGGAGTTCCGCCGCATCCAGTCCGCCCTCACCTACGCCAACGTCAGCGCCCGCGTCCGCGTGCTGCTCGTCACGTCCGGCGCTCCCGGCGAGGGCAAGTCGACCGTCGCCGTGAATCTCGCGATGACGCTGGCGGCCGCCGAGAAGTCGGTGCTCCTCATCGATGCCGATCTGAGACGACCGAGGGCGCACGAGCACGCAGGGATCGATGGGAGCATCGGCCTCACGGGCGTGCTCCTGAACGAGGTCGACATGGAGATCGCCAAGAAGCGCATCGCGGGCACCGATCTGGACGTCCTGCCCTCGGGGACCGTCCCGCCGAACCCGGCCGAGATCCTGACGTCCACGCCGATGGTCGAGCTGATCGAATGGGCGTCGGATGCCTACGACTTCGTCGTGATCGACTCGCCGCCGATCCTCAGCGTGGCGGATGCGAACCTGCTGTCCCCGCTGGTGGACGGCGTGATCCTGGTCGTCGACGCGACGAGGACGAGGAGCGCCACGCTCGCGAGGAGCGTGAAGTCGCTGGAGTCGGGCGGCGCACGGATCCTGGGCACGGTGCTCAACCGGGCCCGCCGGGATCGCAGGGAGAGCGCCTACTACAGCGAATGATCCGTCCCGCTCACGACGACGACGATCGCCGCGGTGAGCGGCGGGACTGCGCCCCGCAGCGGGCCGCTACACTCATGCCTATGACGTTCAGGGGAGCGGTCTTCGCCGCCAAGGCGAGCACGGTGAGAGCGGGCGCCGGTCGATTCCATCGCGAGCTCCTGGCGAACGAGCGGCTCGCGCCGGAGGCGATGCGCGCGGTGCAGGACGATCTGGCACGGGACATCGTGCGATTCGCGATGCGCAGCTCGCCCTACTACGCGCGCACGTTCACTGCCCTCGGGATCGACCCCGAGAAGCTCTCCGATCCCGAGGAGTGGGCGAGGCTGCCCATCCTCGACCGCGCCACGATCAAGGAGCACAGCGCCGACTTCCCGACGCCGGAGGCGACGGGAAGGAACATCCGCCCCGCGCTCACGGGCGGAAGCACCGGAGAGCCGCTGCGGACGATGCACGATGCACGAGTGCCCGCGCTCGCCCTGAGCTGGCGGATGTACTCCTGGTGGGGCGTCCAGCCCTACGACGACCTCGCCAGGATCGGCCGATGGAACTTCGGCCGTGCGGATGCCCTGAAGAATGGGCTCTCCTGGTGGCCGACGCGTCAGGTCTACCTCGACGCCGGGATGATCTCCGCGGAGACGATGACGACCTTCCAGCGGTCGCTGTCCCGGGTCCGCCCGCGGCTGATCGAGGGATATGTCGGAGCCATGCTGGAGTTCGCGGACTTCCTGGAGCGCCGCAGGCTGACCGTGCCAGAGCCTCTGGCCGTGGCGACGACGGCGGCCCCCCTCACAGCATCCGCGCGTGCGAGGCTCGAGGAGACCTTCGGCGCGCCGGTGTACGACGAGTACCGCGGCTCCGAGTTCGGCTGGATGGCGGGAGAGTGCGAGCGCCGCGACGGGCTGCACGTCTTCTCCGACGTCCGCCGTGTCGAGGTGGTCGACGAGAACGGCGCGCCGGCCGCCCCGGGGGAGCTGGGCGATCTCGTCATCACGGATCTGCGCAACCGGGTGTTCCCGCTCATCCGCTACCGCACCGGCGACCGCGGCATCCTGCGCGCGGAGCCCTGCGCATGCGGACGATCACTGCCTCTGATGGAGCAGCCGCAGGGGCGCACCACGGATCTCATCCGGCTGCCCAGCGGAGCCGTGCTCGCCCACCGGCTCATGGGCATGTTCGGCAGCCACCCGGAGGCCGTTCGCCTCTTCCAGATCCACCAGCAGGCGGACTACTCGATCATCATCCGGGTGGTCCTCGGCGGCGGCGCGAACGCCCGCGCCCACGTGGACGACGCCGTGAGCTCCTTGCGCGACCGGATCGCTCACGAGGTCCCGGTGACCGTCGAGCCCGTCGACGCGCTGCCCTATACCGGCGGGAAGATCAAGTACGTCATCAGCGACGTCGTCGTCCCCGATGCGGGCGGCGACCACCGCCAGCCCTGACTCCGCGACGCCGCAAGGGACTGCGGAGGAGACGGCGGCGGCGTCCCGGAGACGGTCCGCGTCCCGTCAGAGCTCCCCCGGCCGCATCGCCTCCGCGTCGATCGCGCGGATGATGCGCACCGTCGCGGTGTCCGGCTTCGGCTCGGCCGCTGCGGCCGCCGTATCCGGGCGCCTGCGCGGCCTGCGCGGCGCGTAGACGACCAGCGAGTGGAACAGGAACCGGGCGAAGAAGGCGACGACGAGCGAGATCGCAGTCGCGACGACGCTGGAGATGTGCCAGCTCTCGACCATGAGAGCCATGATCGGGATGCGCAGCGCCGCCTCGACGTTGTTGAACGCGAAGGAGGTGGCGAAGCGCACCCACCCCCCGCGCGCGTCCGATCGCATGTCCGCGAAGACGAAGCGCTCCTGCAGCAGGAAATTCCCGATGATCGTCGTCTCCGCGCCGATGATCGCCGCCCAGACGTACGGCATCCCCATCGAGGTGAGCAGCCACATGATGCCGAGGTTCGCGACGGCGCCGAGGATGCCGATGGCCGCGAACAGCGACATCTTTCCGAAGCGGAGCCGGGCGAGATGGGCGACGAAGGTCGCCCCCTGACGCAGCGTCGCCTTCGATGTGCCGTGACGGCGCTCCGCGAACTCCATCGGAACCTCTGCGATGCGCACGTCGGAGCGTGCGAGGATCTCGAGCAGGATCTTGAAACCCTGCGGCTTGAGCTCGGCGAGGTCCAGGCGGCTGCGGTCGACGAGGAAGAAGCCGGTCATCGGATCGGTGCTGCGGGCGAGCCGACGGGGGAACATCCCCTTCGTGAGGAGCGTGGCGGCCCGGGAGAGGCCGAAGCGCATCGCGGTGCCGAGCCCCTGCGAATCCCCTCCTCCGATGTAGCGCGAAGCCGCGACGACGTCGGCATCGCTCTCGGCATGACGATCGAGCATGATCGGGATCAGCTCGGGGGGATGCTGCAGATCGCCGTCCATCACGACGCAGAGGTCGGCATCCGCCTCCGCGAGCCCGAGCACGACCGCCCCGCCGAGCCCTCCCGTGTTCTGCTCGCGGTGGATCACGCGCACAGGGAGGGGCGCCGCGGACGCGATCCTGCGCACTTCGGATGCCGTGCCGTCGCTGCTGTCGTCGATGAACAGGATCTCGGCTGCGCGCCCGTCGAGCGCTGCAGCGATGCGGGCCACCAGCTCGACGACATTGTCGCGTTCGTTGAAGGTCGGGACGATGACGGTGACGTCGAGTGCCACGTGTCTCCCTCCCCTCACGTCGGATGCCGGCATCCATCGTTTCACGTCCGGCTATGCGTCCGCGCCACGCCTGCCTGCAGAGCGCCCAGCGCCCGCCCCCCTTCCCGTGCCTCCGAAATGCTTCCGTGCATGGGACATGCTTCCCGTGCGTGGGAAGCATGTCCCGGAAGATGCGAGCACACCGCTCGCCCGGTCGCAGGTTCCCGGACGCCGCTCACCACGTGTCCCAGAAGCTGCGGGAACATGACCCGAACGGCCACGAACTCCTGGACACGGAGCGTACGACGCAGAGAGCACGGGCCGCGCGGCGCAGAAGAGGGGAGGCACGGGCGCGAGTCCCGGATCAGGTGCGCTGCGGCATCGGAGGCGCTAGACTCATCGGATACGGCTGTGGGAGCCGTAGACGGCCGTGGGGGCCGTCCTTCTGGGGAAATCTACTGATCTGGGGAGATCATGGGGACGCGTATCGGCTATGCCGCTGGGGCTTTCGACCTGTTCCATGTCGGGCATCTGAACCTTCTGCGCCACGCGAAATCGCAGTGCGATGTGCTCATCGCCGGCGTCGTGAGCGACGAGATGCTGCGCGAGGTGAAGGGCATCGAGCCCGTCATCCCGACGACGGAGCGCGTCGAGATCGTGCGCCACATCTCGTTCGTCGACCACGTGCACGTCGAGACGACGCCGTCCAAGATGGATGCCTGGCGCGACGTGCACTTCACGCACTTCTTCAAGGGCGACGACTGGCGCGGCACCGAGAAGGGCCTGCGCCTGGAGCGCGAGTTCGCCGAGGTCGGCGTCGAGGTCGTGTACTTCCCGTACACCGCCCACACCTCGAGCTCCTCGCTGCGCCGCGCCCTCGACGCGATCACCGCCGGCGCGGCCACGGGCGGGCTGGTCTCGCAGGGCTGAGAGGTTCGCGGGCCCTCGTCGGTTCTGCCCTGCCCGCCGAGGACCCGCGGTGCGGGATGCCGGTGATGAACGGCCCCGCGATCATGCCCGCATCCGGTCGTTTCGCCCGAGGCCGGAAGGGGCATGAGGTATCACCCGGTCAGGAGTCCGGGGCGTTGACGCCGAGCAGGCTCCGCGCCATCTGCGCGACTCGGGGCGGCGTGTGCGGCCCCAGCCAGATCGTCCACTGCTCGGGCGGCTCGCTGCACGTCCACTCCACGCACCACGCGTGCACCGCCATGGCGAGGCGCTCGCCGCGCACGCGCGCCTGCGTGCCGTCGCCGCGCAGGAGCCATCGCACCGAGACGCCATCCGGAACGTCGAGGTGGCGGATCTGAATGCGCGCGGCCGCCTCGAGCAGCACCGTCCCCTGCGCATCCCAGGGCAGGCGCAGACAGATGCTGCGGATGGCCGGGAGGTCATGCGAGTCGCCGGCGATCAGCACCGGGCCGTCGAGGCCTTCCCAGTCCGGATCATCGATATGCTCACATGCAGAAGTCACGTCTCAACTATAGGTAAGGCTTACCTTAGTTGCAATGCCCTCTTGTCTCCGGGCGTTTACGCTGGAGCAATGACCGCCTCTCCCGCATCCGACAGCATCACGATGTTCGGCGCCGACTGGTGCCGCGACTGCATCCGCACCAAGAAGCAGCTCGACGAGCTCGGCGTCGCCTACACCTACGTCGATCTCGTGGCCGACCCCGCCGCCGCCGACGTCGCGAAGGAGATCTCCGGGCGCACGAACATCCCCGTCGTCGTCTATCCGGACGCGTCTCACCATGTCGAGCCGTCGAACGACGACGTCGAGGCGAAGCTCCGCGAGCTGTCGCTGATCTGACGGGCAGTACACTGGCGCGATGAGCCACGCCGCGGAGCCGGCCGCATCCGTCCGCCTGAAGCCCCGCACGGTCGCGGACTACGCGATCGGCTCGCTCGGCACCGGAGGCTATGCCACGCTGCCCGGGCTCGTACTGACCTACTTTCTCACCGACAACCTGGGCGTCGCCGCTCTCGGAGCCGGCCTTATCGTGACGGCCGCCAAAGTCTGGGACGTCGTCATCGACCCGATCATTGGGGTCGCCTCCGACCGGCAGCTGGCGCGCACCGGTTCCCGGCGCGGCTTCATGCTCGCCGGCGCCCTGACGCTGCCGGTCTTCTTCGCGCTCACCTTCGCCGTGCCGCCGTCCTGGGGGCCGGTCGCCGGCGCGGTCGCCGTGCTGCTGGCCTTCCTCGCGACCGCGACGGCGTTCAGCCTGTTCCAGGTGCCGTACATCGCCCTTCCCGCGGAGCTCACCGACGGCTATGACGAGCGCACCCGCCTGCTCGGCTGGCGGGTCGTCGTGCTGACAGCGGCGATCCTGCTCTTCGGAGCCGGAGGGCCGATGCTGCGCCGCGCGACCGGAGACCCGGGCAGCGGATACCTGCTCATGGGGGTCGCCGCCGGGGTCGTCATCGGCATCGGGATGCTGGTGGCGACCCGCACCGCTCCGCGACGCTCCGAGGGCTCCCCGCGGGCGGCGGATCCCGTGGCGGATGCTCCGGCTCCGGCCACCTCGGCTCCGGCTGCCCCGGTGGCCGAGGTGTCCGCCATCGTCGCGAGGGGCATCCGCGCGCAGTACGCAGCCGGATTCGCGGCGCTGCGCAGGAGCGCGCCGTTCCGTGCACTCCTTGCGACCTTCGTCCTGCAGGCCCTCGCCACCGGCACGATGCTCGCCGGCGCGCAGTACGTCGCCACCTGGGTGCTGCACTCCGAGTCAGCGGTCGAGATCCTCTTCGCCGCCCTCGTCGCCCCGGCCCTCATCGCGACGCCGGGGTGGACGGCCATCGCCCGCCGCATCGGCAAGGAGCGCTCCTTCCGCTTCGCCAGCATCCTCTTCCTCGTGGCCGCCGCCTCCCTCGCCGTCGCGATCTGGGCTCCCGGCGCGTGGATCTACGGATCCGTCGCCGTGGCCGGCGTCGCTTATGCGGGCCTGCAGTCCCTGCCGATGGCGATGCTCCCCGACGTGATCTCGCACGACGAGCGCGCCACCGGCCCCGGCGGGGCGGGCGCCTTCACCGGCATCTGGACGGCCGGCGAGACCGTCGGCTTCGCCCTGGGCGCGACGGCGGTGTCGCTCATGCTCGCCGCGACCGGGTACGTGTCGAGCGTCGCCGGCGCCGCGGCGGCGCAGCCCGAGGCGGCCGTCACCGGGATCGTGGTCGGCTTCAGCATCCTGCCCGCCGCCCTCATGGCGCTGAGCCTCGTCCCCCTCGCCCGCTACCGGCTCCGCAAGGCGGACATCGACCTCTGACCCCCTCTGCTCTGCCCTCTGCCCTCCCCTGCTCTGCCCTCTGCTCTCCGCTCCGTCCCGCTCTGCTCGCGCTGTCTCCTCCACCCCGCGCACATGGCCCGGTCTCGCGCTGCCCATCCTCGTCTCGCGCTGCCCATCCTCGTCCCGCGCTGCAAGGAAGGCCGCAGCGCGGGTCCGAAACAGCCGCGCGACTCGCGCTACCTGGGCCGACCTCGCATTCCTTGCGCGATCTCCCACCCTGCGCTGCGCGCGCTGCCCATCCCGGTCTCGCGCTGCCCTTCCCGTCCCGCGCTGCTCATCCCGGTCTCGCGCCAATCATCCGCATCCCGCGCTGCCCTTCCCCGTCCCGCGCTGCCCATCCCCGTCCCGCGCTACCAATCCCCGTCCCGCGCTACCAATCCCCGTCCCGCGCTGCCCTTCCCGTCCCGCGCTACGAAGATAGCCGCAGCGCCAACTCGGATCAGCCGCGCGACTCGGATTTCGACAGCGCGGCCAGGCCGATCGACGTAGGCTGGGATCCCGCCCGAAGGAGACGCCGATGACCTCCGCGACCGCATCCACCGCTCCCCCGAAGAAGAACGCCGTGGCGCCCGCCGCCTCCGACGAGGAGAGGGCCGCCCTCGACGCGACCATCCGTGAGCTCGCCGAGGGCTCGCGCACCTGGTCGCGTCTCTCCCTCGCACAGCGCGTCACGCTGCTGCGTGCGGTGCGCCGGAGCGTCGCCGCCTCCGCGGAGGACTGGGCGCTGAGCGCCGCCCGATCCAAAGGACTGGGTGGAAGCCACCCGCTGCGCGGCGAGGAATGGCTCAGCGGCCCCTACAGCACTCTCGGCGCCCTGGATGCCTACATCGAGACGCTCTCCCGGCTGGCGGAGGGACGCAATCCGCTGGAGGGCGTCCGCATCGACAGGGCGCCGGGCGGACGCATCCGCGTGCACGCCTTCCCTCTGACAGGCATCGACTCTCTTCTGCTCTCCGGCTTCACGGGCGAGGTCTGGCTGGAGCCGGGCATCACCCCGCGACGGGCGCGCGCCGCGGCCGGCCTCGCGCAGCGCACCCCCGGTGAGCCCGGCGGCGTCGGACTCGTCCTCGGCGCCGGCAATGTCACCGCGATCCCCGTGCTGGACGTGCTCTACGAGCTGCTCGCGCACAATCGCGTCGCCCTGCTGAAGGTGAACCCGACGCAGGACGCCCTCGTCCCGATCTACCAGCGCGCCCTCGCGCCGCTCATCGAGCCGGGATTCGTGCGGATCGTCCGCGGCGGGCCGGCGACCGGGGCCTACCTCACCGCGCACAAGAGCCTGGCCCATGTCCACATCACAGGGTCCGCGGCCACCTTCGACGCGATCGCCTGGGGAGCGCCGGGCGCCGCGCAGACCACACGCCGCAGACGGGAGGATCGGCCTCTGCTCAAGAAGCCGATCACCGCGGAGCTCGGCGGCGTGTCCCCCATCATCGTCGTCCCCGGGGAGTGGACGGATGCCGATCTCACCTTCCAGGCCGAGCACATCGCGACGATGCGCCTGCAGAACTGCGGCCACAACTGCATCGCTGGCCAGGTCGTCATCGTTTCCGGCGACTGGCCCCAGCGCGCGCAGTTCCTCGCGGCGCTGCGGCGGGCGTACGCGAACGCTCCGGAGCGGCCGATCTGGTACCCCGGTTCGGATGCCCGGATCCAGCGCGCCGCCGCCGACTATCCTGATGCTCTCGCGCTCGGAGACCGGCTGCTCGTCGAGATCGACGGCGACGCCGACGCCACGGCCCTGGAGCGCACCGAGTACTTCGCGCCGGTGCTCGGCGTCGTCGACGTCCCCGGGACGGGGCAGGCGTTCCTGGATGCCGCGGTCGCGCACGCGAACGATCGCCTGCAGGGCACTCTCGGCGCGAATCTGCTCATCGATCCCGTCACCCAGAAGCGGCTCGGATCCGGATTCGAGCGCGCTCTGACGGAGCTGCGCTACGGGTCGATCGCGGTGAACGCGTGGACGGCGTTCGGGTTCATCACGCCCACGCTCACCTGGGGCGCCTTCCCCGGCGGCACCGTGCAGGACGTCGGCAGCGGGATCGGTGTCGTGCACAATGCGCTGCTGCTGGACGGGGTCGAGCGCTCGGTCGTGCGCGGACCGTTCCGCCCGTTCCCGCGCTGGGTCCCCGGCGCGCTGTCGCGCCAGGGCGATCGCTTCACGATCCTGCCGAAGCCGCCGTGGTTCGTCTCCGCCCGCACCGGCGCACAGGTCAGCGAGGGCTTGACGCGCTTCCGCGCCACCGGTCGGATCCCCGGGCTGCTCCGCACGCTCCTCCAGGCGCTGCGCGCCTGAGCTGCGGCTCCCGCTTCGTCCCCGCTCGTTGCGCGAGGACGATGCGGCCGTCCTCGTCCCGCACGTTGAGCGAGGACGGCGAAGCCGACCGAGTCGAAACGCCGTTTGCGACGAACCCCGTTTCGACTCGCCTCCGGCTCGCTCAACGAACGGAAGAGAAAGCCGGCTCGCTCAACGAACGGGAAAGGAAGCCAGCTCGCTCAACGAACGGAAGAGGAAGCCGACTCGCCCGACGAACCAGAGAACGCCACACTCCCCGCACGTTGCGAGAGGACGAACGGGGTCCCTCCCCCCGCACGTTGAGCGAGGACGGCGCAGCCGACCGAGTCGAAACGCCGTTTGCGACGAACCCCGTTTCGACTCGCCTCCGGCTCGCTCAACGAACGGGAAAGGAAGCCAGCTCGCTCAACGAACGGAAGAGGAAGCCGACTCGCCCGACGAACGGGAAAGGATGCCGGCCCGCCCGACGAACGGGAAAGGAAGCCGGCCCGCCCGACGAACGGAGACGGAACGGGAGAGAGCCCGGTCACCGAGCGGCGAAGCGATCCGTCGCGGCGCGCAGCGCCGCCTGGATCCCCGGCTCGGACGCCGCGTGCCCGGCGTCGTCCACGACGATGAACTCCGCCTCCGGCCACGCCTTGTGCAGATCCCACGCCGTCATCATCGGCGTGCAGACGTCGTATCGGCCCTGCACGATCACGGCGGGGATGTGACGGATGGCGTCCACCCCCTCGATGAGCTGGCCTTCCCGCAGCCACCCGCGATTCACGAAGAAGTGGTTCTCGATACGGGCGAAGGCGAGCGCCGCCTCCGGCTCGGTCATGCCGGCCACGACCGCGGCGTCGGGTCGCAGTGTGATCGTGGACGCCTCCCAGGTCGTCCACGCGATCGCCGCGGGCAGATGCACGGCAGGATCGGGATCGAACAGACGCCGGTGGTACGCCTCCAGCATCCGATTGCGCTCGAGCACGGGGATCGGAGCGATGAACCCCTCCCAGAGATCGGGGAACAGGGCGGACGCCCCGCCCTCGTAGAACCACTCCAGCTCCTCGCGGCGCAACGTGAAGATGCCGCGCAGCACGAGCTCGCCGACGGCGTCGGGATGCGCCTGCGCGTAGGCGAGGGCGAGGGCGCTGCCCCATGACCCTCCGAAGACCTGCCAGCTCTCGATCCCGAGGTTCTTGCGCAGCAGCTCGATGTCGGCGATGAGGTGCGCCGTGGTGTTGAAGCGCAGATCCGCGTCGGGGGCGCTCACATGCGGGAGGCTCCTGCCGCAGCCGCGCTGGTCGAACAGCACGATGCGGTACTTGTCCGGATCGAAGAAGCGCCGGTGCCAGGCAGACGTCCCCCCTCCGGGCCCCCCGTGCAGGAACACGACCGGCTTGCCGTCCGGGTTGCCGCTGACCTCCCACGCGATACGCTGGCCGTCGCCTGCGATCAGCATCCCACCGTCATAAGGCTCTATCTCGGGATAGAGAGCATCCAGATCCATCTTCGACCCCCGTACGAAGCATCCATCATTCTGGGATCCACGCTACCGTGCGCGACCCCGTCCCCCGCGCACCGTGCGGGTCAGGAAACGTCCTCGATCGGCACCGATGCGGCGAACGTGTCGCAGACGCCGAGGCCGTTCTGGTATCCGTTCGCGAACCAGTACCTCCGGTTCTCGCTGGATCCGTGCGTGAACGACTCCGGGTTCGAGAACCCGGACATCTCCTGGATGTGGTCGTCGCCGACGACGAGCGCGGCGTTCAGGGCGTCCTCCAGCTGCGTGTTCGTCGGCTTCTCGAGATACGGATTGCCCGCCGCATCCGTCTGCTCGGTGAAGTCGCCGATCCAGGCGCCCGCGTAGCAGTCCGCCTGCAGCTCCGTGCGCACGCCGCTGCTGCCCGGCCCCGTGCCGTTGTCCGGGTGATCGCCCATCACGCCGGTGATGTTCTGGATGTGGTGTCCCCACTCGTGACCGACGATGTACAGCTGGGCGAGGTTGCCCGCCGAGGCGCCGAACTGCTGCTGCATGACCTGGAAGAAGGTCGGGTCGATGTACACGCCCTGCTCGGGCGGGCAGTAGAAGGGCCCGACGGCGTTGGACGCCGTGCCGCACTGCGTGGAGGTCGACCCGTCGACGATCGTGAGCGTCGGAGCGACATAGCCGTCGACGTGATCCGCCCAGTACGCGTCCAGAGCGACCTGGGAGCCGGCCATGCGGCAGTCGACGTCCGCGTTCGCGTCGGCACCCGTATCGCACTGCTCAAGACCCGGGTCGCTCGTGCTGGTGCCGGTGGGCGCGCTGCCGGTCGTTCCGCCGCCGAGCAGACCGGAGAGATCGAGCTCTCCGCCGGACAGCAGGCTCACCACGAGCACGACGATCGCGCCGAGTCCCACGGCGCCGCCGCCGACCGCGGCGGCGGTCCTGCCGCGCCGCCGCGTGGAATGCCCGGAGATGTCGGCATCGGGATTGAACGTCATGGAACCGAGGGTAGCGCGCGTAGGCTCGGTGCATGGCGACCACGATCACGATCACGGGTGCGGGAGGGCAGATCGGCTACGCGCTGCTGTTCCGCATCGCCGCCGGCGACCTGCTGGGTCCGGACGAGAAGGTGCGGCTGCGGCTGTTGGAGATCCCCCAGGGTCTCAAGGCGGCGGAGGGCGCGGCGCTCGAGCTGCAGGACGGCGCCTTCGGGCTGCTCGAGGACGTCGAGGTGACGGATGCCGCCGCAAAGGCCTTCGACGGCTGCGACCTCGCACTGCTCGTCGGCGCGCGGCCCAGGGGACCGGGCATGGAGCGCGGCGACCTCCTCGCCGCCAATGCGGGGATCTTCGGCCCGCAGGGCGCGGCGATCGCCGCGAACGCGGCACAGGGCGTCCGCGTGACGGTGGTCGGGAACCCTGCGAACACGAACGCGCTGATCGCGGCGGCGGCGGCCGACGGGGTCCCCGCCGAGCGCTTCACCGCGCTGACCCGCCTCGACGAGAACCGCGCCAGGGCTCAGCTGTCTCTGGCGCTGGATGCCCCGGTTGAGAGCATCCGCCGCGTCCCGATCTGGGGCAATCACTCCGCGACGCAGTTCCCCGACATCTCGCATGCGACCGTCGACGGAAGACCGGTGCGGGATGCTCTCGCCGAGCGCGTCGGCGCCGTCACGGCCTGGCTGGAGGACACGTTCATCCCCCGGGTCGCGAAGCGCGGCGCGGAGATCATCGACGTCCGCGGCTCCTCCTCGGTCGCGTCCGCGGCGAACGCCGTCATCGACCACGTGCGCGACTGGGTGCACGGGACGGACGACTGGACGAGCGCGGGCGTCATCTCGCACGGCGAGTACGGGGTGCCCGAAGGCCTCGTCTCGTCCTTCCCCGTGCAGTCTGTCGACGGCGAGTGGAGGATCGTCGAAGGCCTCGAGCTGGACGCGTGGGCGCGGGCGCGGATCGACGCCTCGGTCGCCGAGCTCGTCGAGGAGCGGGAGACGGTTCGCGCTCTCGGGCTGCTCTGAGCAGTGGCGGGGAATCACCGGGCAGGGCAGAATGGTCCCTGGAGGTGCGCCGATGAGCGATTCGACCGACCTGACGACAGGGGCCGTGCAGATCGATGACGCCCTCACGAGCCCCGTGCACCTGCCGCATGCGGCGGCGGAGTGCCCGAAGTGCTTCACCGAGCTTCAGCGGAACCGTGATTTCTGGTCCGCCCGACCGGACGGCTCCCGCCTGGTCGGACTCGTCGTGGCGCGCGAGGGCATGCCTCCCGTCGTGAAGCAGCGGGATGACCTCACCCGGTTCGGAGTCCCCATCGAGGGGTTCCGGCATCCGGCCCCCGAGATCCTGGAGAGCTGGAACGACCGGCTCGCGCGCTTCATCTCGACACTGCACAAGGGCGATGTGCTCGTCGTCGCCAACGCGCACGCTCTCGGCCGCGACCGCGACGAGGAGACCCGCACGATCACGGAACTGCGACAGCGCGGCATCATGGTGAAGGTCCTCAGTCAGGACTCCCGCCACCTCGCCGACGCCGGCCGCTGAGTCCGGGGCCGATCAGGCGTACGCCCTCGCGGTCCTTCCGCGTGCGGCTGCGAGCGAGACGATCCGCTCGACACGATCTCGCGGCACCGCGACGAGCGGATAGGCGTCCGAGTCCTCTTCGAGGTAGACCAGGCCCAGCCCGTATGGGGCGAGCATCCGGACAGCGACGTCGACGGCGGACTCGAGATCGCCGTCGACGTCTCCCACCGGTTCGAGGTCGACGCCGGTGGCGAAGATCCGCGGCAGCTGAGCCAGGGCGTCGGACAGCTCGATCCCCGAGTCCGTCCGATCCAGATAGGCGAGCGCCCCGGCGTCGTCGAGCCCGTCGAGCATCACGATCCACGGATCGTCGCCGTCCTCGGCCTCGGCGGCGGAACGGACAGCGGCGGCGAGCTCGGCGTCCTCATCGAGCAGCGCGCACAGCACGATCCAATCCTCGGTCGCGCCCTCCCCGTCAGTCGCCATCCGGATCGCTCTGATTCCGCAGCACCTCGTCGTCCAGGAGAGGAAGGTCGGCACGGGTCACGACCTGCGAGGTCACGGCGTACTCGACGAGGCGGGCGCGACGGTTGGTCGCCAGCTTGCCCGGCCCGCCGCGAAGCCCCTGCACCCCCATGCGGTCGAGCTTGTCGCAGACGTTGTCGAGTTTGCGGTTGAACTTGCTCATCGTCCAGCCCAGACGCCGGGCCGCGTCGCTCGAGGACGGCAGCTCGTTCATGCTCACGCCCTCGCGCCGCAGCATGGGCTCCGCGAGGGCGACCATGAGCTGCTTCTGCAGGGGCGTGAAACTCGCCGGCATGACCGTGGTCTCGCCGCTCATCGACATCTCCACCTGGCGGGAGACCTCGTAGGGGGCCTCCTCGGTGTGCAGACTCAGCTCGTAGGTGACGGGGCCGGCGGTGAACACGATCACATTCCGCTCGAACACGAGCGGCATCCGCGCGCCGGGCGACAGCCAGGACTGCACCGCGCCTCCGGCGCTCGAGACCGTCGCCGCCAGGCGCACGCCCACGTTCGCCAGCCACCAGAGGCCGTCGCGATGCTGCAGCTCCAGGAAATGGCGGTGCAGATAGGGGTTGTCGTCGATCTCGAGATCGCCCTCCCGCCCGATGATGAACGGCCGATCGGGGTTCAGGTCATGCCATTCTCCGGCGAACTCGAGACGGAGCGGCGCAGCCTTCTTCGCCTCCGACCCCGTCGTGCCCTCGTCGAGTTCCGCTGCTGGATTCCGATCAGTCACGTAACGACCCCCTCGGCACACCATCCTGCCACGACGGGACGACGGACGCGCGCTCGGAATCGTCGCCGGGCGCGGTTCCTCAGCGATCAGGGCCGCTCGCAGACGGCGCAGGCACGGCGCCGCCGTCAATGACCGATGACGCCCTGGATGTCGACGGCGACCTGGATCGACGCGATCGTCTCGCGCTTGTGCAGGTTCTCCACCTTCGCCTGCCCGCCCAGCGACAGCAGCGGCACGAAGATGAAGGACTGCTCATAGGGCAGCTCGCCGTGCACGGCCACCGCCTCGGGGAAGAGATCCCAGTTCAGCGTGCGCGAGAGATGTGCTGCGCCGCCCCTGCGCACGAGGTTGAGGAATGTCCTCAGCTCTCCCAGGCCGCGCGTGCGCCCCTCACGGAACAGGATTCCGATCACACCAGCACTGGGCTCCCAGGTGATCAGGTCACCCATTCCTGTGACCATGATCGGAATGGCGATGCCGTCGCCCTGCGTCTTGCCGATGCAGTCGCCGACCTCGGCCTCGTACAGCTTCGGGTCGATGACCCTGAGGAAGCCTTCACCGAAGGTTCCATAGCCGTACTGCTCCCAGATCTCGACGAGCTCGTCCGGGACCCGACCCCGGTACTCCTCGACGATCTCCGCGGGAACGGGCGCGTGCGGGACGAAATCTGCGATCTCAACCATGCTTCCCAACCTATCGGAGGACGACGTTGATGCCGACGTTGCTGAGGTCGACACCGGGGTTCGCGTTCACGAAGTCGATGATGGCACGGTCGATGTCGCCCACTCGCGACTGCCACTGCGAGCCCAGCGACGAGTTGATCCGACTGTCGCCGACGCCGGAGATGTCCGTGACGTCGCCGCCTGCGATCCCGTCAAGCCGGTGCGTGGCGGCCTGTCCTTTGAGCCATTCGGCAGCGATATCGGACGCGTCGTCATAGCTCAGGTCGCCGTCGGCGTCGAGCAGCTCATTGATCCGGTTGTCCAGCGCCGCGTCTCGCGCGTTCTGCTGAGCCCGCAACGAGTCGGGCGTGCGACCGTTCTCGAGGTACTCGATCCGGTTGCGCAGCCAGTCCGCGGCCGACATGCTCTGCAGCGTCTCCATCTGCTCGTTGTACTGCCGGTTGTACTCCGCGGAATCGTGCCTGCTGTTCTTCTTGAAGCGCTTGAGGCTCACATCGATGTCGGTGTCGAACCTGTCGGTCCCCCTGACCCGGGTGACGACGGTGTCGAGGTGGTCGTTCATGTTGTCGGTGAGCTGGTGCAGTCGATCCCTGGCCCGGGCTCCCCCCTTGAGCGCCGCATCCTTCAGCTCTCGGATGATCGGCTTGATCGCGCTCATCAGTCGTCTCCCCCGAAGTCGAGTGCGGAGAACTCCGCGAAGAAGTTCGTCGTCAGCGTCTGGATGTCCGCACCATGCAGCTTCATCGTGGACTGCGCCTCCTCCAGTGCTGCGAGGTCGGCCTGGAACTCGTCCGAGTCCCCGATGGCGCCCTCCACCATCGGGGCGTCCAGGATCGCGTCGATCACCGCGGGAAGCTGCTCGGCAAGAGGCTCGATCGCCATCGGAGCGAGCTGGTTGATCAGCTGCTCCACGACGATGTCCACCGCCGCGTTCAGCAGCTTCTTCTTGATCAGCAGCATCGGACCGGCGCCCACCGCGCTGATCGGATTCGTCAGCATCGCCACCAAAGTGATCAGCGTGGACGTCACATCCACGATCACCTTCATCTTCAGACCAAAGATCGCATCGGCGCCGACATCCATCGCCGTCGACGCCGGCGGCATGATGTCCACCAGCTTCTGCAGATTCTGGGAACGATTGGCGTTCCATGCTCCGAGAGTCGCCGGCCCTGTCTGCCCCTTCAGCGCGCCTGCGAGGTCGCCGTTGACCTTGCGGTCGACGGCCTGGATCACCGTCTCCAGATCCGACCCGAAGTTCCGCACCAGAGTGGCGCCCTTGCGGACCTCGTCCTCATCGATGTCCGGCCACTCGAAACCGAGCTTCTCCATCACCCACACGAGCTCATTCGGCAACATCATTCCCACAGGACCCACCTCCTGCGAAGACTGTACGATCCCGAGCAGGATCGCACCATGGGTAGCGCTTCCCACCGGCGGACGTCCTGGTCACCCCGCTCACTCCCCCGGCACGTCGATCTCGACGCTGACGAAGCGCGTCTCCGGAATCGGCTCGACCTCGACCTTCGCACCGTCGAGAGCGCCGGGTTCGAGGTCGAAGCGCGACTCGATCCCGGCGCCGTCGAGGGCGCGCAGCTCACCGGCCTCCCCCGCCGGCGCGAGGAACCGCATGTCGCCGGGCTTCTCGCCGTACGCGGTCGGGCTGCTCTGCCCGATCGCGTTCTCGAACAGCTCGTCGACCAGCTGCTCGGCGATCTTCTTCGGGATGCCCTTGACCTCGCCGAGGAGATCCTTCGGGATGTCGCGGACGCCCTGGCCCACGGCTCCGCCGAGATCGCGCACGAGGTTGTAGTCCGGGTTCGAATGCCGCGGCGTGCGCCCGAGCGCATCGATCCCCCTGGACACGTCCTCGAGGATCGAGTAGTCCTTCGCGTGCGACGCCGGGCGTCGCTCCGCACGATGCCGCGGCGTCTGCGCCGCTCCTCGTCTGTCGAGTCCGCGGATCGCGTCGGCATCCGCCCGATGCCTGCCGCCGCGCTTGCGGAACGCGCCGGCGAACCCCTGTTTGAACTCGCGTCCGGCGCCGTCGACGGCGTCCACGATGTCGCGCATCAGCTTCTTCAACGACATTCCTCAGTCCCCCGTGATCTGCAGATTGGCCAGGTCGGCGAGCAGCCGGTCGGTGAGGTCCTCGACGTCCGCCGCGTGGGCGTCCATGTCCTCCGCGGCCTGGTCGAGAGCCTCGAGATCGGCGAAGAAGTCGTCCACGTCGCCGACGGTCCCCTCCACGACCGGCGAGTCGAGCAGCGCGGCGACGAGCACGGGGACCTGGTTCGCCAGCGGCTCGACGGCGAGCGGGAGGACCTCGTCGAGGACCTTCTCCAGCGTCAGCTCCATCGCGATGGAGAAGAGCTTCTTGCGCGCGAGGATCAGCAGTGCGGCGCCTCCGGCGCCGAGAGGTCCGGCGGCGAGCAGCGGGATCAGCTGGATCAGGGTCGCGGTGATCTCGACGATCACCTTGATCTTGAGGGCGAGGACGATCTCGGCGGCGATGTCGATGCCGACCGCCGCCGGCCCGAGCAGATCGAGCAGCTGCTGCACGTTCTCGGAGCGGTTCCGGTTCCACCCGTTCACGTGCGCGGCGCCCGCCTGGCCCTGCAGCGCTGCCGCGATCTCGCCGTTGATGCGCCGATCGGCGGTCTGGACCAGGGTCTCCATGTCGTCGCGGTAGCCGCGCACGTAGACGGCGGCCTTGCGGACCTCGTCCTCGTCGATGTCGGGCCAGTCCAGGCCCAGCTTGTCCATGACCCAGATGAGCTCGTCCGGGAGCATCATTCCCATGTCGTCCACCTCCGGCGACGACGCTACCCAGCACCGGCCGGGCAGACCATGGGGAGATCAGCCCATGCGGCGGCGAAGCAACGCTGAACGGCTCATCCGCCCAGGTTCGCGCGCTCGATCGCAGCGTAGAGCCGATCCGCCTCGAGGCGCTGCTCAGCCACGGTGGTCACGCTCGCGGGATCGACCGGCTCGAACGTCTCCACCACGCCGGTGATCGCCTCCGGCGTCATCCGATAGGCGGAGAGGCCCCTGCCCTGATCGCGCGCCATGCCGCTCGGCCAGACATCCGGCTGCGCCCCGGCGACGCCGATGCGCCAGCCGAGGGGCTCCAGGACGTCGCGCACCCGGCAGAGCGCCTCGAACGCATCATCCGCCCTCGCCTCGACCGCTTCGAACGCATCGGACGCGATCGAGACGACCCAGAGCCTGTCGTCCCGCCGCCAGGACACGGTCGCCGGGTGCACGGCGCCGGACTGCGCCACCCGGATGCGCTGCGGGCTGGGGATCATGCGTTCGCGATGTCTTCGGGCTGGATGACGATCGAGACGACGGAACCGGGATTGAGGACGATCCGCACGGCGTCCGGCAGCGAAGCGGCCAGCTCGGCACCGGGGACGGCCCGATGCTCCGCGTAGCCGGACTCCGCCGCCTTGTCCGGATCCGTGTAGGCGTACACGACCTGTCCGCCGTCGGCGGCGGGGGCGAGGAAGAACCCGCCCTCCGGCCTGCTGAACACGATGACGTCGGCCGCAGCGAACTCCCTGTGGAACTGCTCGGCTGAGACGTACCCCGAGAGCAGCAGCTGCAGAATGCGCTCCAGCGGGGACGCGGGCGCAGCCCAGCCCCGCGCTTGCGGCGTCGGCGCATAGCGCGGATTCGGCGTGAACTCCGCGCTCAGTTCGCCGTTCTCATCCGAGTGCCATGCGCCGATGACGCCTTCGGGCGGCACGGACGACGATCCGTCGAATCCGCTGTCGATCGCGTACACCCACGACCCCGGGTTGGCCTTCGCCTCCGCGCGGAGCTCGTCGGTGACGGGCGGTGCAGCAGGGGTCGTCATATTCGAGTCTTCGGCTTCCATGTCGGTTCGATCACTTCCCCCCACTGTAGTTCGGGTTGGGGACCCAGTCGCCCAGCCCGCCGCCAGGAAGAACCGGGTGCGCTCCGACCACGTTCTCGGCAGGCACCCCGCCCTGGAACGCGATCTCGAACTCCGGCGCCGCCGAGCTCGGGTTGTACGGGCCGTTGGGCATCGTCGCGTCGACGTCGATGCCTCCGGGCGCGTCGACCGTGTAGCGGTAGTCCGAGCCCCAACGCTGATAGAGGTTCGGATCCTTGGTCGTGCTGACGAAGTTGGACGGCGCATTGGTCCGGACGAAGTTGTCGAGGTCGTTGTTCGAGGGATCCCTCACCTGGAAGCCGTCCTGGAAGATCTCGGACGGCGGTCTGTCGTCCGATCGGTACAGCGGCTGGGAAGTGGTGCGGTCCACCCGCGTCGTGACGTTGCCGGTCAACGCAGGCTGATCGAAGTGGTCCTGACCCTTGACCTTCTTCACGACGTCGTCGACGTGGTTCGAGAGGTTGTCGGCGACCTGGTGCAGCTTGTCCTTCGCGTGGGCGAAGCCCTTCAGCACCGACTGCTTGACCTCTCGGATGATCGGCTTGATCGCGCTCATCAGTCGTCTCCCCCGAAGTCGAGTGCGGAGAACTCCGCGAAGAAGTTCGTCGTCAGCGTCTGGATGTCCGCACCATGCAGCTTCAAGGTGGACTGGGCGCTCTCCAGCGCCGCAAGATCCGCCTGGAACTCGTCCGAGTCGCCCACGGCGCCCTCCACGAGAGGCGCATCGAGGATCGCATCGATCACCGCGGGAAGCTGCTCCGCCATCGGCTCGATCAGCATCGGCGCCAGCTGATTCAGCAGCTGCTCCACGACGATGTCCACCGCCGCGTTCAGCAGCTTCTTCTTGATCAGCAGCATCGGACCGGCGCCCACCGCGCTGATCGGATTCGTCAGCATCGCCACCAGCGTGACCAGCGTCGTCGTCACATCGACGATGACCTTCATCTTCAGACCGAAGATCGCATCGGCGCCGATGTCCATCGCCGTCGACGCCGGCGGCATGATGTCCACCAGCTTCTGCAGATTCTGAGAGCGGTTCGCATTCCAGGCGCTCAAGGTCGCCGGGCCGGTCTTCCCCTTCAGCGCACCGCCCAGATCCGTGTTGATCTGACGGTCGACGGCCTGGATCACCGTCTCCAGATCCGACCCGAAGTTCCGCACCAGAGTGGCGCCCTTGCGGACCTCGTCCTCATCGATGTCCGGCCACTCGAAACCGAGCTTCTCCATCACCCACACGAGCTCATTCGGCAACATCATTCCCACAGCGCAACCTCCATAGAAGACTCTAAGGGCCGCGATCGATCGATCGCGATGGGGAGAACCACCCACATGTCCGCGCTCACGGGACGGCCGCCCACTGCACGACCCCGTACAGGAGCGAGGCGACCGCTCCGGTACGGGGTGTGACACCGGTGACGTCGCGGTCGACGACCGTGAGACGCGGATTCAGCGCGATCGGCAGAGCGACGGAGGCGCGGACGATCGTCCCCTCGATGGCCGCGAGGACGTCCCGCGCCGCGTAGACGTCCGTCGTCTGCGCCAGCTGCGCGATCAGCTCGTCGCGCTTCGCATCGGTCTGGCCGGTGAGGGATGCCCCGCCCTCGGAGCCCCACTGCGCGGCGATCTCCTCTGGCGACTGCGGGATCGGCACTCGGCGGATCACGGCGTCGCCCTTGCCCGCCGCATACGCCGTGTCGACGTCGTCGCTCCCGCAGTCGACGACGTTCCAGCCCGCTTCGGCGGCACCGGCGCGCAACGCGGCGAAGGCGCCTCTGGCGAACTCGCTCGTGGTGTCGTAGAGGACGCAGATCCTCGTCTGGGAGCCCACGCCCGCCGCGTCGCGCGCCAGCACCGGATCGTCGGCGGGCGTGCCCAGCGTCTCGGCGAACCCGGAGTCCTCGTTGACGATGTCGTACGCCCGCATTCCGGGTGCGGACACCATGGACGTGGTCCCCGTGTAGGCCGAGGCCCAGACTCCGCCGCCGCCGTCAGCCATCGCGCTCGCGGGAACAGTGCGGAGGAAGGCCGCGCGCGCGTCGGCCCGGCTGAAGACGCCGGAGGGTCGGAGCAGCAGAGCCCAGAGCGTGCCGTCGTGCGTGGTGGCGACGGTGAGGTCCTTGCGCTCGAGGTCGCGGATCGCCTCCCGGTTCGACGCCGCGGGTGCGACCTGCACGACGTCCATCTGCTCTCCCACGGCCGCCACCGGGTCCGGAGCGGGCGGGACGAGGTCGATGCGTGCGACCTGCGGCGCCACGAGACCCCGGTATGCGGCGTTGGGCACGAGCGTGACCGTCTGCTCCCCCTCGTCGCCGGCTTCGATCCCGTCGACGAGGTACGGACCGCTGGACAGCAGCAGGTCGTCGGGGATCTTCGCCGGGTCGGCGATCGTGAAGGCCTCGTTCCAGACCTTCGCGATCGCGTCCAGCGCATCCGGATCGCCATCCTGGATCGCTGCGATGACGGCCTGCTTCGCCTCCATCGCGTCGTCGGTCCCGAATGCCCGCTGCCCCACGACGTGCGCGGGCACGGGCACGGTGAGCGCCTGCTGCCAGCCGATGGCGGGAGCGGGAAGCGTCACCTCGATCGATCGTGCGAACTCGTCGAGGACGGGGACGGGCGCCGAGAGGTCCCGTTCGGCGGCCTCGCCGTCCTCGTCCTGCGCGAAGTAGCCGGCCGCGCCCGCCCAGCCCAGCATCAGATCCGCGCCGTCGAGGGGGATGCCGTCCGACCAGGTCGGCTCCGCGAGGTCGTAGCGCACGGTGAAGGGGTCGTCCCCGACGATCGTGACCGTCCCGAAGCCCTCGTCGGGGATGAACTCGCCGTCGACCACATCGCCGAACCGGGCACGGGTCGTCTCCGCGATGTCGATGTTCCCCGCGGTCGGGGAGGCGGCCGCGTTCATCGAGGTGAGCTCCTGCGCCCATGCCACCGTGACGCTCGTGCCGGGCACGACGGACTCCGGCAGCGCAGGGGCGCAGGCGGTCAGCGCCGTCGCGAGCAGCACGACGGCAGACGCTGCAGCGGCGCGTCGAGTCCTCACCGGGATGCCGTCACGGAAGATCGATGTCGCCTTCCGCCTCGGCGATGGCGCGGAAGGGCTCGCTCTCCTCGCTCTCCAGCCAGGCGCGGGCGTGCTCGAGCAGCACGGCGGGCGACTCCTCGGCCTCCGCGAAGGTGCCGAACGGGCCGATCGTGTCCTCGGAGGGACGCTCGTCCGCCTGCTGCACCGACTGGGTCGACAGGTTGTACCAGTAGTAGCTCCGTGACTCGCTCATCAGCTCTGCGCTCCGATCATGCTGCCGATTCTATGCGGCGGCCCCGAGGGCCGGACAACGGCCGAGGCCGCGGCTCCAGTCCCCCGACTGTCACCGCGGCCTCGGCCGGAAGGCGGTCGCTCAGACGCCGCCGGCCATGCCGGAGTCGTTGTCGCGGATCTGGTCGGCCATCTTGTCGAGCGCCGTGGCCATGTCGTTGACGGCCTCGGCCGCGTCGTCGAGCGACGTCGTCAGCTCCGAGTACGAGGACGAGTACGCCTCGGAGGCGTTCTCGGTCTTGAACCCGTCCTGCACGAGATCGTCGATGATGCCCTGCAGCTCCTTCAGGGTGTCGGTGACGGTCTGACGACCATCACGCAGGCGCTGCGCAGCGCTCTCCATCTCGCTGTACGTTGCACCAAAGTCATGTCCGGCCATGAGAACCGCCTCCAGGTTTCGTCGTCTTCAGGCCGCTCGGCCTCTTATCCACGAGGGTAGTCAAAGTCGGCCCACCGGCAAACGGGGAGCACTACCCATGCACCGCTACCCATCCGCCCGCTCGGGGACGAACGGCATCTGCATGGTCACCGCCCGGCCCGCCTGGACCATGATGCCCCGGCCGACGGGGAAGTCCGAGCGCTTCAGCCTGCTGAACGGCATCTTGAACAGCGACTCGCCGTCATAGGTCTCGGGCTTGAGCACGATGCCCTGGCGCCCCGTCTTCCATTCGCCCAATACGCCGATGCTGCCGCTGGCGCGGCTGATCTCCGCCTCGCCGATGAGCATGTGGTCGCTGTTGTTCATCGCCTGCAGCAGTGACCGCATCGGCCGATCGGCCGCGCTGTCGGCCAGGTGCGGGATGTCCTCGATGACGATGAGGATGCGCCCCTGCGGGGTCTCGCTGACGACCAGCTCGGAGAGCTCGGCGGCGAGCTCCTTCTCGTCCTCGGGCCTCGTGGCGCTCTTCACCCACGGACGGAAGTCCTTGAGCTCGGCGCGTCTGCTGCCGAAGTGGTACATCCGCACGGCCGGATCGAAGCGCTCCATCGCGACGATGAGCGCCCTCAGCGCGTTCGTCTTCCCCGACACCGGCGGGCCGGAGACCACGAAGGATCCGATCGGCTCGAAGCCGTGCGGGGCGAGGGTGTCGTCGGCGACGCCGAAGACCGGCATCCCGCCGGCCGTGTCCGGCATGTCCGTCGAGGAGACCATCGTCGGGAGCGCGCCGATCTCGGGCAGGTCGCCGACGCCCTCGGCGCGCAGCCGGTCGCCGAGCGCGCGCAGCGCCTTGGTCTGCTCGACGACGTTCATCGTCCCGCCGAGCACGGCGATCTGCGCCTCGTGCCCGTCGATGACGGCGCGACCCGGGGCGGACTGCTCGTCCAGGACGTCGCGGGGGACGTTCAGCAGCATGTACTGGCTCGGGTCTCCCATCCGCAGCACGACCCGGCGCGAGATGTTGGAGGCCACGGCGCTCGGCACCGCGTTGCCGCGGTCGGCGGTGATCACCGTGTGCACGCCGAGTGTGCGCCCCTCCCCGAGGATGCGCATGAAGATGCGGTAGAACGGCCCACGGCCCGGCGCCATCTCCCAGTCCTTCTTGAACTCGGGGTAGTTGTCGATCAGCAGCAGGATGCGCGGCATCCGGGGGTCGGCGATGTCACGGTATTCCTGCACCGACGCCGCGCTCGCGGCGGAGAACAGCGCCGCACGGCGATCCATCTCGCGATCCAGCGTCCGCAGCAGGCGCTGGATGCGCTCCGCGTCGGCGCTGTCGACGACCGAGCCGACATGGGGCAGCGCGCTGAGCGCTCCGAGAGCGCCGCTCGCGAAGTCGAGGCAGTAGACCTGGACACGCCCCATCTCCGGACGCATCCCCGCCGAGGTCGCGATCGTCTTGAGCAGCGTCGACTTGCCGGAGCCGGAGGTGCCGTAGATCACCAGCGAGCCGTCCCGGTCAGGAGAGAAGACGGCGGACTCCTGCTTCTGCTCCTCCGGGACGTCCAGCAGGGCCAAGGGGATGCGGGTGTCCCCCGCGTGCGGCAGGTCCCGCAGGTCGACGAGCGCCGCGAGGTCGTCGAGCCAGGGACGGCGCGGACGAGGCAGCGCGGCGGCGTCGCTGGCGCGGATGAGCGTGGAGACGATGCGCTTCTGATCGTTGGGGCCGAGATCCTCCTCGTGCGCGTCCGCGTCGGCTGGACGGTCCGGCTCCCACTCGGCGGTCGCACCGAAGCGGAGCTCGAACACGCGCACCTCGGCCACGCCGGACTCGTCCTCGGAGGTCCATCCCCCGGCGTACGCGGACTGGAACGGGATGAGCCGGCCTGGGCCTGTCTTCGCGATCGCCCGGCCGGGGATGGACGCCGGGAAGCTCGCGGCGATCGCATCGTCGACGACGTCGCGCGAGTCCGCCTCGTCCGCCATGCGCAGCGCGATGCGCAGATTCGTGTTCGCGCGCAGGTTGTCCTTGATGACGCCCGCAGGGCGCTGGGTCGCCATGATCAGGTGGATGCCGAGCGAACGTCCGCGCTGGGCGATGTCCACCACGCCGTCGACGAACTCCGGCATCTCCGAGGCGAGCGCGGCGAACTCGTCGATCACGAGGACGAGGGCCGGCGGGCACTCCGGATCCTGGCGCTTCTCGAGTTCGAGGAGGTCCTTCGCCTTCTTGCGGTTGAGCAGATGCTCACGATGCTGCAGCTCGGCGCGAAGGCTCGTGAGCGCCCGCCGCACCAGGTGCGGGCTCAGATCGGTGACGAGGCCGACGCAGTGCGGCAGCTCGACGCAGTCGGCGAAGGCCGACCCGCCCTTGTAGTCCACGAAGAGGAAGGTGACGCGGTCGGGGCTGTGCGCTGCGGCCATGCCGAGCACCCAGGCCTGCAGGAACTCGCTCTTGCCCGCACCGGTCGTCCCGCCCACGAGCGCGTGGGGGCCCTGCGTCCGCAGATCCAGTGCCATCGCGTCGCTGGCGCCCTGTCCGATGATCGCGCGCAGCGTGCCCGCCTTCTTCAGGCGCGGCCTCGGCACCGGGGCCCGATCGATGATCGTGTTGTTCTGCCGCCAGCGCTCGATGACGACGTGCGGATCCTCGGCGATGGCGGGATCGACGAGCTGGAGGAACATCACCGAGCCCGGGATGTCCGAGGCGTCGTGGACGACCGTGCTGGCGTCGACGACGGGGGCCAGGCGCCGGGCGAGCATGTTCATGTAGGCGTTCGAGACGCCCTCGACCTGCACGTGCTCGAAGACCTCGCCGTTGCGGACGAGGCCGACCTGGGCGTCCGTGAGCCCGGTCGTGACGTCGATGTAGCTGCGGCACACGGCGGGGAGGGACTCGACGGTCGGTGAGACGAACACCGCGTGCACGCCGTGGTCGGCGCCGCGTTCCAGGACGTCGGTGAGGCGCCCGCGATCCACCGGGGCGTCGCTCGTGACGAAGACGACGACCGAGAGCGGCGGCGTCTTCTGATGCTCGGTGGCCGCACGCGCGACGTCGGTGCCGTACAGCAGCGGGTTCCAGTCCTCCTTGAACGGACCCCGCGGCTCGCCGTCCGGACCGTCTCCCGCCTCGCGCTGGACGTAGTCCTCGAGCATGCTCAGCAGCCCGGCCGCCGTGGGCGCCGAGTCGGCGAGGGCGATGCCCTGGAAGGGGCTGCGCTCGCTGGAGGTGTGCGGCATCCACTTCAGCCAGTCCAGTTCAGGCGTCCATCCGGCATCCGAGAAGGCCACCGCCACGACGTCGTTGGGCGCGTGCAGGCCGAACAGCTGCACCGCGATGCCGCGCATCGCATCCGCCACCGGAGCGGGAGGGCCCGAGATGCCGATGGACCCGGAGTCCGCCAGCAGCTCGAAGACCGGGACGTCGTCGACGTACTCGTACCGCTCCCGCAGCCGGTCGACGCGATCGATGAACTCCGGCAGGCCGTCCGGCGCGTCCTCGTCGTCGATCCTGTTGCGGGCCGGAAGGCGGCAGCTGCCCAGCCGCAGACCGAGGAAGTTCCAGTGCTCAGGGCGGCGCGTCCAGAGCACTGGTCCGAGCCGCAGCGCCTGATCGAAGACCTCGGCGACCGGCGGCGCCTCTGCATTGCGAGCGCTCTCCTCCTCCGGCTTCCCGCGGAAGAAGTCCTCCTCGAGCTGCTCGTACTGCCGCTCGAACAGGAGATACTCGTGGTTCTCGCTCTTCCTGCTCTGCACCGACTGGTTGATGATGTTGCCGAAGGCCATCAGCGGCGTCATCACGATCATGAGCAGCGATCGCGGATTCCCGTTCAACGCGTACAGCGCCATGCCCATCATGATCGGCGCGACGAGGATCGGCCACGGGAAGATCTTGCCGATCTTCTCCGTGGGAAGCCGGGGGATCTTGAACAGCGTTCCCGGATAGCGCACCTCGACGCGAGGGCTCCTGTTGAACATCAGCCCCCCGCCGCGCTCGATGACCGGCTCTTCCGAGGCCGAGCCGTCGAAGGAGCGCGCGAGGCGCAGTTCGAGCGTGGTGCCTCCGATGACGAACGGCTCGCCCTCCTCGATGCGGACGCGCTGCACCGCGACGCCGTCGACGAGCACGCCGTTCGCGGAGTTCAGATCGACGACCTCGATGTGCGTGCCGACCTCCAGCCTTGCATGTCGCTTGGATGCCATCGGGTCGGCGAGCACGACGTCGTTGCCCGCCTCCCTGCCCAGGAACACGTGACCTGCGGCGATCGGGTACTCCTGACCGGCCAGGGTGCCCGCAGTCGCGCGCAGCACGCCGACGACCTCCCGCCGGTCCGTCGAGACATGGCCGGGACCGTAGTTCACGATCGAGGCGGCGAAGCCGGAGCCGATCGGGGCCTCGCCGATCGGGACGTCCGGCTGCAGCGGGACGAGGCGCTCGCCCGTGGGGGGCGCGACCGCGAGAGTGACCACGTCCCCCTCCGCGACCGGGGTCGACCGGGTCGGGTCCGCCTCGGCGACGTGGCGGGCCACATCGCCGGCCGTCGCGGTCGAGTCCGTCGTGATCACGATGTCGACGGGGTCACCGGCCTGCCGGTGCAAGGTCAGCTTCAGCCTCATTCGTCTCCCCTGATTCCGATCGGCCTCTCAGCCGTCGTCCGTGCGCGTCCGATCACACCCGCACCACGGCGGCCGTGCGATCGCCGATCCTGATGGTGTCGCCGTCCGTCGCGAGAACGGGCGTCCCCGCCGCGAGCGCGTACTCGACCCCGTCGCGGATCAGTCCCGATCCGTTCGTCGACCGGCAGTCGGTGATCTCCAGGCCCGCATCGACGGGGCGGACGAGCAGGTGCGTCTTCGAGAGCGAACGGCTCTCGTCCGCGAGCGCGATGGGCCGGGCGCCGGGGTTCTCCGCGGCATCCGGGTTGCGACCGAGGACGACGGGGGCCGAGATCAGGACGCTGTCGCCGCTGTCAAGCCTCAGGCCGAACCGTGCGGCGGGCTCTGCCCGCTGGACCGGCGCGGGCGCGGGCTCCGGGTGCGGCGCGGGTTCCGCCGCCGGTGCAGCGGCCGGGGGCAGCGGAGCCTGTGCGGGGGCGGGAGCCTGCGGGACGGGAACCTGCGCCGGCACGGCGGACGGCGCGGGAGCGGTCGGCGCCGGCGGTATCGGAGCCGTGGCGGAGGGCCGCTGCGGCACGGAGACGGGCACGGATGCCGGCACGCCGAGGCCGGCCTGCGGCGCAGGGGGGCGCTGCTCCTCCGGGACGCGGTACCCGCCGAGCACCGGCTTGCCCTCCTCGACGGGGACGGGCGAGGGCGCCGACGCCTGTGAGAGCCCGGCGGCCGGACGCTCGTGGGCCCGGTGCGGTCTCGCGACGCCGAGCACTCCCGCGCTCAGCCTTCCGCCGGGCCGGTACGCGGACTGGACCGAGGGATCGACGGGCGTGGCGAGGGAGGGAAGTGCCGAGCGCTCCGGTGCGGGCTCCGCCTTGACGACCTTGCGGGCCACGCGCATCCGCTTCTCGTCGTAGGGGTGCAGTCCACGGCGCACGTCGACGAGCCAGACCTTCGTCGCCTGATCGTGCCAGCCGCGTCCGCGGCGTTCGGGGTCGAATGTCGGCGAGATGAGGAAGAGCACCGGTCCGAGCAGCGGCACGATGCCTGCCGCGGCGACGATGAGGAAGCGCAGCAGCACCCTGCCGACCCCCGGTCGCTCCAGCGTGCGCACGTCCACGGTCCGGATGCCGGCGACGGCCTTGCCGATCGTGACGCCTTTGCGCCCGTGCAGGATCAGCTGGACGATGAGCAGGACCAGGGTGAAGAGCGTCGTGATCGCGGCCATCACGACGGCGAGGACGAAGCCGGGGTGGTTGAGGAAGCCGTACGGCGAGATGGATCCGGTGGCGAGCTTGAGGAGCAGAGGGACAGCCCCGATCCAGAGCGGCAGCTGCACCAGCAGCCAGAACGCGCCGTCGCAGACCGCGGCGAGCGTCCGACGGCCGAACGGAGCGGCGAGCATGCCGAGTGCGGAGGCGTAGGCGGGGTCGGGGCGACCGGTGGCGTCGAGGCCCTCGATCGTCTCCTCCTCCTCGTGGATCTCCCAGATCATCCGGCGACGCACCCCCGCGTCGGCTCGGACGCGCGTCCGTCCGAGCGGGTGAGGATGACATCGATGCACACCTCTCCGCCGCCGGGAGCGCTGAACGTCGCCGTCGGCTCGGTCACCCGTTCGCTGGCGCCCTCGCCTGAGAGCGTGATCTGCTCCCAGATGTAGGCGTCGCCGTCCTGCTCGTCCGGATTCGTCCAGGTGAAGCTCACCTGATCGCCCTGCCGCACGCCCTCGAGCTCGGTCACCGCCGGAACCGCTGTGGAGTAGGGATCCTGCGGCTTCTCGACCTGTTCGGTCTCCGTCGGATCCGGCTGCGCGTTCAGGCCGGCCGCGAGCGCGTTCACGCCCACGATCCCGCCGGCGATGACGACGGCCCCCGCCGCGATGGCGCCGATGATCCAGCCGGTCCGGCCGCGCGGACGCGGCGGCGGGGCCTCTGCGGCGGCCGTTCCCGTCGGGAGCACAGGGGCGGACGACGCCTGAGGAGCCACCACCCGCGGCGGACGCAGCAGCGTGCGGTCCTCCGCCGCCGCAGGGGCCGCCGCGGGCGCCGCGACGGGGGACACGACGGTCGGCGGGCGCATCACGGTGTCATCGGCCCGCGCGGGGACCGGTGCGCCGCCCGCCGCGGCGGGCGGCGCGATGCTCGGCGCGAACGGCTGCGTCAGCGCGGAGGGGCGGGTTGCGCCGGCATCCGGCGAGATGCTGACCACCTCGCGCACCCTCGTCAGGCCGTCATCGTCGTCGTCGATCTCCTCGATCGGATGATCGTCCACGATGTCGATCGGCGTGACGGAGTGCGAGAGCTCGATCTGCACCTTCTGCAGGGCGCGCGCGAAGGCGACCGCGCTCGGATAGCGATCGGCCGGGTTCTTCGCCATCGCCCGTTCCAGGACGCGCTGCAGGCTGACGGGCGAGTCCGGACGTCCGAGCGCGGGGAGCGGGGCGCGCTCGATGCGCTCGATCAGGTCGGCGCTGGAGTTCCGCTCCCCCGGACGCTCGAACGGCGTCCGCCCGGCCAGCAGCGTGAAGAGGGTGGCGCCGAGCGCCCAGACATCCGACCAGGTGCCGCTCTGCGGCGGATCGCCGAACGACTCCGGCGGCGACCACGGGATCGACATCCCGGTGGCCTCGCTGATCGCCGCCGAGGTCGATGCGATGCCGAAATCGGTCAGCGCGGGCCGGTTGTACTCCGTCACCAGGATGTTCGCCGGCTTGATGTCCCGGTGCAGGACGCCGGCGCGATGCGCCGTCTCCACGGCGCCGGCGACCTGGATGCCGACGCGGAGCGCCTCGGCGACGGAGAACGGCTCCTTCCGCGCGCGCAGCTGCAGGTTGGGGCGCGGGCAGTACTCCATCACCAGATAGGGACGCCCGTCGCTGGCGACGCCCGCCTGGTAGATCGTGACGATCGCCGGATGCGTCGACAGCATCGCCATCACATTGGCCTCGTCGGTGAACTCCTGCGCCGATCCGCTCGAGATGCGGTCGGCGAGGAGCACCTTGACGGCCACCCTGCGCCTCGGCATCTGCTGCTCGTACAGGAACACATCGGCGAAGCCGCCGGCGCCCAGCGGCTCCACGTAGGTGAAGCCGTGCAGCTCCGGAGGCGGAGAGGGGGGTCTGCTCACGGCAGGTCCTCGAAGACGACCGTGACGCCGTCGCCCAGATCGATGACGTCCCCGGTGAGCACGAGCGTCGCCTCCCCCGGGTGCAGCCTGACCGGGTCGTTCCCCGGACGCAGGAGCGTAGACCCGTTCGTCGTGTGCAGGTCGACCACGACGACGGTGTCGCCCTCCGGACGGATCTCCAGGTGGCTGCGCGAGATGTCCTGCTGCGGGCTCTCCACGGCGATCAGGTGCGGCAGGCTGGCGCCCGAAGCGCGCGGCGCGCGAGGACGGCGTCCGATCACGACCGTGCGGTCGAGGGCGACGACCTGCCCGGTCGAGACGCGTACGCGACCGACGGCGGTAGGGATGAGGGCGGTCGGCGCATCGGGGGCGGCCTGCGCCACAGGAGCCGGCGGGGGCGGCGGCAGCTCGCCGCGGAGCGCACGCGCCTGGGCGACCGAGATCGTCGCGCCGTCGTGGTCGCCGACGATCGGCGAGGGCGCCGCCGGAGGCACGTGCACGGTGTCGCCGAACAGCTGCTGGAACTCGTCGAAGTCCGAGTCGATGGTGTGGTCCACCGGGATGAGCGTCTGATCGCTCACGACGTCGGTCTCGGCGGGCTCCCCGGCCTCGGCGTCCGCCTCGGGCTCGATGGGCGCCTCGGGCTCGATCGGTCCCTCGTCACCGGCCGGCGCATCCGGCGCTCCCGGCTCCTCGGCCGGGACGATGTCCTCTGCAGGCTCCTCCGCGAGCGTGGCCGCCACCTCGGGCGCCGGAATCGGCTCCTCGACCGCGGAGACGGGAAGAGCCGCCGCGGGAACGACCGCCCCCGGGATCGGGGCGACGACCGGAACGCCCGCTCCGGGCATCGACGCGACGGGAGGGATATCCGCGACCGTGCTGTCCGCGACGAGGCCCCCGGCGACCGGGCTCTCTGCCGGAGCCGCCTCCGCCTCCGGGGTGACGGCGTCCGCCGCGTCACCGGGTTCGATGTCGACCACGGCCTCGGCCGCGCGCACGACTCCGCCCAGCACGGGGAGGGTCGAGGCTCCCGGCGCCTCCTCGAGGTACAGCGCCACCCTGCGGACGTCGGGCACGAAGTGCTCGCTCCACGTGGTCACGTTCGCGCCGGAGAGGGTCTGCGCGTCGTCGGGACCGGTCATCCTGGCCCTGACGTCCCCGCGCAGCGCCACGCGGGCATGCGCGCCCTCCAGGACCACGGCGGCGAAGGACGGCATGGCGGTGAACGATCCCCCGGCGCCCTCCGTGAGGGCGTCGACGACGACGGCGAGGCTGCGTTCCGTGGCGAGGCGTTCCCACAGCGCGGTCACGAGGCCATCCGCGACCTCGGGCGAGAGCGCCACGAACGCACCGGGCACGACGAGCAGATTCCACTGCCCCGGACGATAGCTGGACTGCATCAGCGCATCCCTCCTGCGACTTCTTCCCTGGGGCGGGTGTCCGCGTCCAGGTCGTCGTCGGCCTGCATCGGCCGCCCCGGCTTGGAGGCGACGAGGATCGCATCGGCGACGACGACCGTCACATTGTCCCGCCCGCCGGCCCGCACGGCTTCGTCCACCAGCAGATCGGCCGCCGTCTGCGGGTCCGACTCCGCCACGAGGACTTCGCGGATGCGGTCGTCCGACAGCTCCGACGACAGTCCGTCCGAGCAGATCAGCATCCTGTCCCCCAGCTCCGCGGGGAACATCCAGTAGTCGGCCTCGCCCGTGCTCCCCGCGCCGACGGCGCGGGTGATGATGTTGCGACGATGATCGCTCGCGGCCTCCTCGACCGACAGCTCGCCCGTCTCGATGAGCTCCTGGACGACGGAGTGGTCGACGCTGATCTGCTCCAGCTCGCCTCCGGAGAGCCGGTAGGTCCGGGAATCGCCGATGTTGAGCGCGAGCCAGTAGCCCATGCCGTCGACCGAGGCGATGACGACGCCGCTCACCGTCGTCCCCGCACGTCCGTTGCCCGAGGTGGAGAGGGCTTCGACCCCGTCGCGCGCGCTCGCCAGAGCCGAGCGGACGTCGTCGAGGGCCAGAGCGGATCGTCCGATGAAGCGCGAGAACTCCTCGACCACGACGGCGCTCGCCCGTTCGCCCGCCTCGTGTCCTCCCATCCCGTCCGCGACGAGGAAGACCGGCGCGCTCGCGAGATGCGCGTCCTCGTTGAGGGGGCGGCGGTTGCCCGGGTGCGTCGCGGATCCGGTGGAGACGATCATCGAGGGGATCATTCGTATCCTCCGACGGTGACGACGCGGTCTCCGATCGCGATGACGTCCCCGAGCTTGATGCTCACGCGCTGCCCCGGAGGGCATGCGATCGAGGCGCCGTCCCGGATGATGGTCGTGCCGTTCGTGGAGTCCCTGTCGACGAGCCACCCTCCGGAGGTCTCGGCGGCGACCTCGAAGTGGGTCTTGGACAGCGACAGCGTCTCATCGCGGACCGGGACGACCACGGCGCCGTCCTCCGCCGCCGGGTTCCGCCCGAACACGGTGCGGCGCGACACGGCCACACGGGTGCCGTCGTCCCAGATGAAGACGAGACGGTGGCCGGGGACGCTGATCCTGGTCTGCTCGATGTCGCCGTCCTCCGGCGCGACGAAGGAGCCCTCGGGCGCCGCAGGGGCGTCGACCGGCGCAGCGCCGGTCGCGGGGGCCGGCACGACCGCGGGGGCGGGCGGAGCGACCGGATCCGCGGATGCCGGCGGCGCGGCTGCGGGCGGGGCCGACGCGAGCGACGGCGCCGTGAGCGGCGCTTCGGCGGGAGCCGGCTGAGCGGACGCGGGGTCCGCCTGCGCCGGATGCCGCGGGGGAGGACTGTCCAGCGTCACCCCCGGGACGAAGGCGATGAGCGATGAGGAGTCCTCCGCGGGCGATGCCTGGGGAACCGGAGGCCGCGGGGGCACGATGGTCTGATCCATCTCGCCCGTGACCGGGGCGGCGAAGGTCGCGGGCGGGGCCGCACCGAACGAAGGCGCGGGCGCAGGCGGGAACGCGGGTGCCGGATAGGCGGGGAAGGAGGAGGCCGCGGGGGCGACGGCACCGGGATGGCCCGGCGCGATCGGGGCGGGAGCGCCGGGAGGGAGGGAGGGAGCCGACGGCGGGAAGCCGGTCGCGGCCGCCTGACCGCCCGCGGCGCTCGGCAGCGGCGCGGGGAAGCCCGGCGCCTGCGCGACGGGGATCGCCGTGGTGACCGGCTGTGCGGCGGCGCGGACGTCCACGACGAGCGAACGCGCGACCTTGTCGTGCCAGCCCTGGAAGCGTCCGGAACCGTCGAAGAGGGGCGAGAAGTACCCCACGACGATGGACCCGGCCAGGCCGAAGATGATGTTCCGCAGCAGCGCGCGCCCGAATCCGAGGGGCTGCCCCGTCTGGGCATCCACGAGCCGCACGCCCTGGGCGCGCATCCCGATCGAACCGGCGCCCGCCTGCATGAAGGTGTAGACGAGCGTCCAGCCCAGCAGGAGCAGGGACACCACGGGCAGTCCGACCAGCATCACCGAGAGCATGCCGTCCAGGCTTCCGGACGCCGCGGCGATGCCGAACAGCGCTCCGGCGAGCACGATGCCGAGGCCGGAGGCGATCACGGCGTCCAGAAGGTACGCCACCGCGCGGCGGGGGATCGGGGCGATCTGCCCGAAGGGGACCATCGTCATGCGCGCTCTCTCTCGGAGGGGGTGGATCTGCTGTTCTCGATCGTGCCAGGTTCTCTCCGGATGCGCGCGGTCGCGGCGTCCTTGAGTCCGCTGAAGCGTCGCGACATCGCGGTGCCGCCGAGGACGGAGCGGAGGCTCAGACGCGCCTTCAGTCGCTTGAAGAACCCGGCGTTCCTGCCGAGCCCGCCGACGATCCCGTCGACCTCGGCCCAGAAGGCGTCGACCTGCTCGGCAGTGGGCTCGCCGGGGCCGAAGACCTCTGCGTCGGCCCGGTCGGCGAGAACCGTCACCGCCGGGACCGTCAGCGCCTCGACGACCTGGCCCGCCTCCTCGGCGCGCGTGGCGCCGGGGGTGATGCGCGCGCCGTAGTCGACGGCGCGATCGGTCAGCTCGTCCCAGCCGCCGCTGATCCGGTCGGAGGCCCGTCCCGCGCTGCGGCGCGTGCGACGACGTGCCGCCTTCCATGCGCCGATCACGATGAACGGCGAGGCGAGCAGCGCGATGATGCCGAGGGAGATGCCTCCGATGGCCAGGATCGTGCCGATGAGCCCCGCGAGGTCGAAGTCCTCGTCCTCCGGCTCGCGGTCGTCGGGCAGCGTGGGCGGGAGGTCGACGGGCTCCTGCGGCGGGGGCGGAGGCTGCAGGACCTGCGGCTTCGGCTCCGAGCGGGGCTTGGTGTTCTGATCGTTCGGCACCTTGTCCTCGGGCGGAGTCGGATCGAACGGCACCCAGCCGGCGCCGGCGAAGTCGACCTCGACCCAGGCGTGCAGATCGTCGCCCGATGCCTCGAACGTCGCGGAGCCCGCCTCCTCCTCGTCGGGGTAGAAGCCCATCACGACGCGCGCGGGGATGTCGAGCTCACGGGCCAGCAGCGTCATCGCGACCGCGTACTGCTCGTCGTCGCCGATCATCTGGTCGCCGCCGAGCAGCGTGGTGATCCGCTCCGAGGTATGCCCGGCCCGCGAGATGACCTCGCCCTCCAGCCCGTGGCTGAAGAAGCCGCCCTCGGCGAGGAACGTCTCGAGCGCTCTGACCTGCTCGACCGGCGTCTCGGCATCCTTGACGGTCTCCGCCGCGAGGTTCGCGAGCTCCTCAGGAACGTTCGCCTGCTTGGGGAGTGCGACCGTGCCGAACTCGAGGTCGGCGAGCCGGTCGTCCTCGATCTCCTCGGGAAGCACGACGTCGATGCTGTACGCATCGCCCTCGCTCAGCGGGGTCGTCGTGACGCCGGTGCCGCTGAACTCGTTGTAGTACGTCGCGCGACGCAGCCGGTCGGAGTCGTCACCGGCGTAGTCGAGCTCCCGCACCCGCCCGGCCGTCGGGATCCAGACCCCCTCGTAGTCGCCGATCTCCACCTGCAGGGTGACATCGGTTCCCTCGGCGTCCACGGACATGTTGCCCCGCAGCGGAGAGAACGCCCCCGAAGATCCAGCGCCGTCGTCCGAGACGTTGTAGACCTGGCCGTCGAAGTCGTCCATGGCCGCGAGGCGCATACGCGCGCCCTCCGGAAGCCCCTTGACCGCGAACAGGGTGTCGTCGAGCTCATCGCGGATGACCTTGCGATACGACTGCAGCGGACTGGGATAGTCGCGGATGTTGAAGGGCGGGATGATGGTGTCGCGGAACACGTGCCGCGGCGCTGCGGGCTCCGCGACCGCGCTCGTCGCGACGCCCGCACCCGCCGCAACGACGAGCACTGCGGCGCCAGCGCCGATGCGGCGCCAGCGCATGTGCGAAGCCCGCGACGGGTCCGCCTCGCCGACCGAGACCGCCGCGTTCTGCGGAGCCCAGATCTGGCGGAGCGAGAGCCAGCCGATGCTCACGAGGCCGAACACCGCGCCCTGGGCGATCGGCACGGCCGGCGTCGGAACGCCGAGGGCGATGACGAGCATGAGAGCGGCGCCGGCGGGGATCAGCGCCCAGCCGGCGTGCGGAAGGCGCAGCGCGAGGGATCCGGTGAGCACGGCTGCCACGAGGAGCAGGAGGAACGGCACGATCAGATGCCCGTCGGATGCCGCGACGGGCGCCACCGTCGTCAGCAGCTGCTTCCAGGACGTCACCACCCCGAGGGCGAGACGCTGCAGCGTGTCCAGCGTCGGGATGAACCCGGCGATGGCGGTGTGCGGCAGGGCGAGCGCACCGCCGAAGACGAAATAGGCGGCGAGGGTCAGCCCGGCGATGACGAGGATGCCCCACCGGCGCCACGCGCTCACCGCGGCGATGCCGAGTCCGAGGAGGATCGCGCCGATCGCCGCGCCGAGATAGCCCGGACCGGCGAAGGAAGGCCAGAACCCGGCGGCGGCGACGCCGAGCAGCAGCGCGGATGCCGTGAGGTCGAGCCCCCGTCTGCGCGTCCCGATGCGGGCGGATGGAGATGCGGACGTCATGCGAGGACCTTCTGCAGGGCGATGGGGAGCTGCTCCAGGGCCCCGACCGTCACGACGTCGGTCTCGCCGATGCGACGGAGAGCCGGCGACTCCGCCCTCAGGTCGACGACGACGGCGAGCACGCGCGCTCCGAACGGGACGCGCGCGCACGCGATGCGCAGATCCTCGGCTGACGCCTTCGCGCCTGTCACGAGCACGACGAAGCTCGCGAGGGCCATGGTCGCCGAGAGCACGCCGGCGAGCTGGTCGATGCCGCCCTCCTTGGGCTTGGACGTCTCCACGGTGGCGAGGGAGTCGAGCAGCTGCTTGCCGGTCCCGGCCGGCAGATCTCGCCCCTGGACGCGCAGATCGACGCGCTGCGAATCGCGCAGGGCGCGCAGCCCGACGGAGCCGGCGACCGACACCGCGCGCTCGAACTCCTCCGCGTCGGCGTACTCGGCGACGCTGCGGGAGAGGCCGATCACGAAGTGGGAGCGGCGGGTCTCCTCGAACTGGCGGACCATCATGACGCCGGTCCGCGCGGTGGATCGCCAGTGCACGTGCCGCAGATCGTCGCCGGGCTGGTACTCGAGCAGGGCGTGGAAGGAGACGTCGTCGCGGGAGAGGTCGGCGGCCGGCATCCCCTCGAGGTCGCGCAGGAAGCCCAGCGACTGCCCGTCGAACAGGACGGTCCGCGGATGCACGTAGAGGTCGACCGGCTCGTCGCGATGGTGCGCGCGCTCGAACAGACCGAGCGGATCGCCGCGCACGACGCTGACCGGCCCGACCTGGACGACGCTGCGCTTCTGCGTGGGGATGGCGAACAGCTCCTCGGCCTTCTCCCCCGGCGCGAGCCTCTGGATGCCGAACTCGCCGCGGCCGGAACCGACCGGGAGCACGACGCGGGAGGGCAGGATCGCCCTGCTGCTGCGATTGGCGAGGGTCAGCGCGCCGACGGCCCGCTCGCCGACGACGACGCGGGTGCGCGCGAGGTCGAGCGACACGTCGTACTCGGTGCGGCCGATGAGGAACAGCGCGCACAGCGCCACGGTGATCGCGATGATCACCGCCGCGACCGTGAGCTCCCACCAGCCCAGCGCCTGGCCGATGACCCACAGGCCGATGCCGAGACCGATGAGGACCCAGGCCAGCGGCCGGATCGCGGAGAGGACGAGACGCAGCCGTGCGCCGATCCGGGCGCCGAGGACCGACGCGATGTCGCGCCAGCCCGCCTCCCGGGGAATCGGCGGTGGCGCTGTCGCAGCCGTCTCCGCTGTCATCAGGCCGCCGATCGCGCCTGCGGAGCGGCGACGGCGTCGAGGACGCGCGAGATCACGACGTCCGGCGTCGTGCCGGCGAACTCCGCCTCGGCGTCCAGCAGCAGACGGTGCTGCCACGCCGGACGCACCAGCGCCTTGACGTCGTCGGGGAGCACGTAGTGGCGACCGCCCGCCGCGGCCCACACCTTCGCGATGCGCACCATCGCGAGCGCACCGCGGACGGAGACGCCGAGCCGCACGCCGGCGTCGCTGCGCGTGGCCTCGGCCAGCTCCGCGATGTAGCGCAGGACGGCGGGCTCGACGTGCGTCGACGCCGCCAGGTCGGCCATGTCCGCGACGGCGCCGGTCGTGATGACCGCCGAGAGGCTCGCCGAGGGGTTGCGGTCGGACGCTCCGGCCAGGATGCTCTCGGTGACCGCCAGATCGGGGTAGCCGATCGAGGTCTTGATGAGGAAGCGGTCGAGCTGCGCCTCCGGGAGCTTGTACGTGCCCGCCTGCTCGACGGGGTTCTGGGTGGCGATGACGAGGAAGGGCCGGCCGGTCTCGTGCGTGACGCCGTCGACGGTCACCCTGGACTCCTCCATGACCTCGAGGAGCGCGGACTGCGTCTTCGGCGAGGCGCGGTTGATCTCGTCCGCCAGCACGATCGAGGCGAAGATCGGCCCCTTGTGGAACTCGAAGCGGTGCGCCTGCTGGTCGTAGATCGTGACACCCGTGACGTCCGAGGGAAGCAGGTCGGGCGTGAACTGGATGCGCGCGCTCGTCCCCTGCACCGTCGCGGCCAGCGCCTTGGCGAGGCTGGTCTTGCCGGTGCCGGGCGCGTCCTCGAGGAGCACGTGGCCCTCGGCGAGCATCGCCGCGAGCACGAGGCTCACGATCTCGCGCTTGCCCTGCACCGCCTTGTCGATGTTGTCGACGAGGCGGTGGAAGGTGCCTTGGAACCAGGCCGCCTGTTCGGGGGTCATCGTCATGTCTGTTCGTCTCTCTTCCGGCGATTCAGTGGGGGCCGCTACGGTCTCGGCCAGTCGGATTTCTCGGTGTCGACGCCGTCGCCCCATCCCTGGATGTCGACCCAGGCCTGCACTCCGTCACGGCCCAGGTAGCAGCCGATCTCCTTGGAGCCGCTGCCGTCGAAGTTCACGGAGTAGGTCCCGGAGCTCACTCCCCCGGGATAGTTGCTCGAATAGCACTTGACACCCGTGGAGCCGATGCTGAGGTTCTCCCAGTGCACGACGAACTTGACGCATCCGTTGACGCAGCCCGAGTCGCCCATGGACCCCTGGGTGACCCACACCCGCGGCTGAGGCGGATCGCTGGTCTTCCGCGACGCGGTCGCGCTGCTCGACCAGCCCCTGGCGTTGTGCACCTGGACCTCGATCGAATGGGTCTCGCTGTAGCCGTTCCCCACCGTCCGCGATCCGTTCGCGTTGACGCTCTGCCAGCCGCCGCCGTCGACCTTGATCCTGGCCTGGTCGATCGCGCTGCCGTTGTTCCCGTTCGGGCTCCAGGAGAAGGTGATCGACTGGCCATTGTTCGTCGCCGACACGTTCGGCGCCTGCGGCAGCCCGAACGGCGTCACGGAGTTGGACCCGGCCGAGCCGTCCGAGATGTACTGCTTGCCGTCCACGGTCGCGACCGCGCGGACGCTCACCGAGTAGGCCGTGCCGTTGCTCAGCCCGGATATCGTCGTGCCGTCCCAGTTGCTCTGCCAGCCGCCGCCCTTGTTGAGGTTGTACTGATAGCTCGTCTCGCCGGCGGACGCACCGTTGAGCTGGGAGGCCGAGAGCTGGTACGAGGCCGGCGTCAGCGTGAGCGTCGTGTCGCCGGCCGCCGCCGTCGGCTTCGACGGGGTGGCGGGCTTGATGACGCCTCGACGCGGCGCCGAGGCGTCGCTCCACCCGCCCCAGTCCGCCTTGTTCTGCGCACGGACCTTGTAGGTGTACGCCGTGGTCGAGGTGTTGACCACCACGGTCTGCGAGGTCTTCCCCGCCGCCACGCTGATCGTCTGCACCCTGGTCGACCCGTTGAAGACGTCCACCTGGTATCCGTCGATCGCGTCGCCGTTGTCGTCCGGCGCGACCCAGTTCACCTGCATCTGCGCCCGGTCGCCCACCGGCTCGAGCTCGGCCGTCGTCGGCGCGGCGGGAGCGGCCGGAGGACCGGCCGGCACCTCGGGCAGAGAGGGCTGGCTCATGCTCGACGGCTCCGGAGCGAGGTTGTGCGCCTGGATCGTCGCCGTGTACGACGTGCCGTTCTCCAGTCCCGTCCACGTGTACGTGTTGCCCGTGATGTTGGTCTTGGTGCCGGACCCGATGCCGCCGGACAGGACGATCGTGTAGTACTCCACGGGCGATCCGGGAGTCGTCGGCGTCTTCCAGTCGATCTTCAGCTCCTTGTCGCCGAAGGTCAGCGTCGGAGCGGCAGGGGTGTCGGGCCGCGCGTCGGGACGCGCCTCGGCAGAGGACGGCGAGGGGTCGGACTCGCCGACCCGGTTGGTCGCGGTCACCTGGAAGCGGTACTTCACGTTGTTCGTCAGGCCGTCCAGGGTGCAGGTGGTCGACGAGCACTGCTTGGTGTACGAGTCGCCCTGCACGGATTTCACCGTATAGCCGGTGATCTCGGCGCCGTTGTTCGCCGGCGGCGACCAGGACAGCACGACGGTGCGGTCCTGCACGCTCGACACGGTCGGGATGCCCGGGGCGTCCGGCTTGCCCTGCACCGTCACGACGACCTGCCCGTCGACCTCGCGATCGGGATCCTCGGTCATATCTCCGATGCGGTAGCGGATCACGAGCGTGCCGACGAAGGTCGCGCCCGGCGTGACCTCCACCCTGTCGCCGACGACCCTCGCCGTGCCGTCGCCGCTCTCGCGCGACGCGCTCAGAAGGCTCAGGTCGCCCTCCCCGACGAAGGGGTTGACGTCGTTCTTCAGCACGTCGACGGTGATCGTCTCGCCCTGGTTCGCCTCGTCGATCGTGTCCGTGTTCGCGGTGGGGAGATCGCGGGTGGACGCCGTCACGAGGACGTCGACCGTCCCCTCGATCGGCTCGGTCTCACCGTCCGTGATGCTGATGGTGAGCGAGGCCGCCGTGCCCTTCGGCGTGTTCGACGCCGCCTCCACGAGCAGCTTCGTGCCGTCGATGCGCGCGCTCAGGCCGTCCGTCGTCCCTCCCACGTAGGTGAAGGTGTGCTTGCCCTGATCCTCCGGATCCGGGTCGTCGGTGAGCTCGGCGAGGTCGATGGACGACGCCTCCTCGCCCGGGGCGACGTTCATCTGCCCCCGGATGAAGGTCGGCTGCTGGTTGGCGGGAGGGAGCACCGTGACGGGAATGGACAGCGTCGCCGTCCGACCGTCAGGATCGTCGGGGGCCGTGCCGTCCGTGACCTCGAAGTTCAGGGCGTCGGAGCCGAAGTACCCCTGCGCGGAGGTGTAGACGAGCGTGCGCTCGTCCTTGATGAGGTTGTCGCCGTTGGCGTGCGCCGCGCTGACCTTCTCGGCCTCGGTGATGACGACCGAGCCGCCTCCGGCCACCGTGACGTAGTCGTCGAGGGGGACCTCGATCGTCTCGCCGCTGACGACCTCGATGCCCTTGGTCGAATCGACGACGGGACGGAGGTCGGCCAGCGCCGGCACGAAGATGAAGGCCGACGTCGCCTGGTCGTCCTGGTCGGTGATCGTGTAGCGGATGAGCTGACGCTCCTCGCCGACCGTCACCCGGACCTTGCCGTTCTCGAGGACCCGGCCGCCGGTCTCGCTGGTCAGCTCCAGGGACTCGGTCGTGCCGTCCGGGTCCTCGTCGTTCGCGAGAACCTCGACGTCGATCGTCAGCTCGTCCTTGACGTCCTCGGACTTCACGCGGTCGTCCCGCGCGACGGGGTAGAGCAGGGGCACGTCCTCGTCGACCGTGATCTGGATGACGGCCGTCGCCTCGGCCCCTCGATCGTCGACGATCGTGTACTGCACGGAGGTCTCGACCGGGCTGTCCGGCGCCTGGACGAGCACGCGGTCCCCCGAGACGCGCGCCTCGAGTCCAGGGACGTCCTTCGGCACGGTGACGCCGTCCTCGACGAGCACCACCTCGCCGCCCTCCGGATCGGAGTCGTTCACCAGCACGGGCACGGCGACCTCGCGCCCGGGACGCACGACGACGGAGTCCTTGACCGCATAGGGACTCTGGTTCGCCTCCTCGCCGGGCGCGATGCCGACGCGGACCGTCGCCGTCCCCTCCTTGCCCAGGTTGTCGCGGACCTTGTACGTGAAGGTGTCCACGCCCGCGGCATCCTCGAACGCCTCATAGACGAGGTAGTCCTGGGCGACCGTCACGCTGCCCTGCTTCGGATTGGAGTCCAGGCCGAGCAGCTCGACCGAGTCGCCGTCGGCGTCGATGCCGTCCAGGGGGATCGCGATGTTCGCCGTGGAGCCGCTGATCGTGCGCGCCGTCACGTCGCGGGGACGCGGCGCGGCGTTGCGCTCCTCGTCGACCGCGAGGATCTGGATGGTGATGTAGCCGGCGTCCATCTGGCCGTTCTCATCGACGACGTTGTACGTCGCGTAGACGGTCTTGGCCTCGTCGCCGGCGCGGAAGCGGACCGTGTCCTGCGACACGAACGCCTCGCCGTCCTCCGGGTCGATGTACGGCTCCACGAGCTCGGGGGCGACGTGCATCGCGAGGTCGTTCGGATGCGTGTCGTTGTCGAGCACGGGGATGGAGACGACGTCGCCCGCGCGGACGACGACCGTGTCATCGTCCGCGACAGGGGGAAGGAGCTTGTCCGGCGCGGGGATCGGGATGACGACGACGTCGCCCTCCGCGGTCTTCGACCCGTTCGAGATGCGGTAGGTGACGCGCACCTGCCCCGAGACGCCGCCCTGATCGCCGATGCGCAGCGTCTCGTGGTTGAGGACCGAGACGGAGATGCCGCTGCCCGGCTCGACCGTCACCGACTGCACGACGAGGATGCCGCCGCCGGGATCCGTGTCGTTGTTCAGGACGCCGACCAGGACCTCGCCGCCGGTGGGCAGCAGCGCCACATCGCGCACCGCGATCGGCGCGAGGTCCTCCTCGCTCTCCTCCTCGACGTCGACGCGCACCAGTCCCGTCGCCGAGGGCACGCCGGCCGTGACGAGGTACTGGACGTAGTACACGCCCGGCGTCTGGGCGGAGAAGGTGAACGTCTTGTTGGGGTAGTCGGGGACGATCGTCGCCCCGTCGACGCTGTCGACCCTGTTCAGGCGCAGCGGCTCGCGGCTCGAGCTCGTGTCGTTCGTCGTCGGCGCGATCGTCACCTGCTGGCCGACCTTCGTCACCACGTGGTCCGCGTTGGTCTTCGGCAGCGTCGAGCCGGTCGGGCGCACGTCGAGCTGGATCGTGCCGCTCGCGAGCTCGCCCTGCGCATCGGCGACCGTGACCTCCACGTCGTAGCGGCCGGGAGGGCTCGCGACGGCGCGATAGGTGATCTGGCCGTCCGTGGTGAAGTCGACCTCGTCGCCCGGCGCGGGCAGGACGTCCTTCAGGTACACGTCGTCGCCGTCGGGGTCCAGCCAGTCGGGCAGGACGTTGTAGGAGATGGTTCCGCCGGTCTCCACCGCCAGCACGCTCTTGCGCTTGGGAGCCGGCGCCCCATTCACGCTCAGATCGTGCACGGACACGGTCACCGTCGCGGTGTCCGTGCCCTTGCGCCCGTCGTCGACCTCGTACTCGAAGGTCACGGTGCCCGTGGCATCCTCGTCGACGGCGATCTGCAGCGCGCTTCCGTCGTTGATCGGCTGGACCTCGCCGATCGACGGCTGCTTGCTGGCGAGCGACGCGACGAGGACGTCGCCGTCGGCGTCCGTGTCGTTGTCGAGCACGGGCAGATAGGTCGTGCCGCCTGGACGGACGCCGAACTCGTCGTCCTCCGCGATCGGGACCGTGTTCTCCTCGCTGCGCTCGGGGAGCGAGGTCTCCACGGTCTCCTCGGTGGTGTCCTCTTCCTCCTCCGTCTCGCCTTCCGGAGGGGTGATGTCGTTCCAGTTGTCGACCTGCTGGAGGCTCTCCGTCGCGAGCCAGGCGGCGCCGCCGACGACGTCGTTGAGGACGATCACGTCGCGGTTGACGCGGAAGGCGAGGTTCGCGGTCGGCTTGATGTCGGGGATGTCCTCCACCAGATCGTTGGCGTCGCTCGCGCAGTCGCGCACGAATCGGCCGGAGCCGGACCAGGCGCCGTATGAGCAGCCGAGCAGCGACACCGGAGCGGTCGGGGCGCCTTCGGCTCCCGCGTCGGTCGGCAGCACCTCCGAACCGTCGAGCGGCACCTGCAGAAGCTGGGATGCCGTCGCCACCGTCACGGCGTCGGCATCGCGGGAGGCCTGCTGGAGCACGGCGGTGTCGGCTCCGTCGATCTCGGTGCGGAATCCGCCGGGCGTCGTCACGATGCCCTGCGCCGGATCCAGCACGACGGGCGTCGTCCCCACCGCGGTGATGGTCGGGGTGCTGTCCTTCTTCACGTCGTCCAGGGCTGCGGACGACGGCTCGAGCGGGTCTCCCTGGGCGTCGACCGGGATCGTGACGACCTCGGACCGCTCCGCCGAGATCGCGTAGACCGTGCCGTCCTCTCCCACAGCGACGTCGGCGTTCTTCCCGAGTTCGACGAGCGGGTCCTCGCCTGCGTACTCGAACCCGGCGAGCCCCTGCACGGGGACGACCCACAGGTCGCCGGACGCCGTGTCGAGGATCGCCGCGGTCCTGTCCCCCAGGGCGACCTTGGCGGCGCCGGGGACGGCCGTGCTCTCCCCCAGCGAGACGCGGGCCGGATCGACGAGGCTGGCGGTCGAGTCGTCGCGGTTCACGACGACGACGGTGGACTCGTCCTGCAGGACGTCGAAGTCGCCCGCGCTGGTGCGCAGGCCGCCGTCGAGGACCGTCGACTCGTTGTTGAAGTGCCCGACGAGCAGGCTCGAGGACTTCGTGATCCAGACGCCGCCGTCGTTGAGATCGACCTCCGTGGTCGGGTTGCCCTCATAGGCGAGCGCGAGCGTGGTGATCGTCACGACGCCGGCGGTCACGGCGGCGGCGGACGCGAGCGTCTTCGGTCTCGAACGAACCCAACTCAGCGCCTTCATGCCCGGTCCCCCCTGGGTCAATGCTCGGATGTCATCGTGCGGGAGAGCCGCGCTCGGACGCGGGTCTCACCGGGCTATCCTAACCGCGGGCGCGAAACGCGCGAGATGGGGAGCACTCCCCACCGTTCACGCGGCACGCCAGCATCCCTCGACGTGGTCGTCGACCATGCCCGCGGACTGCATGAGCGCGTACATGGTCGTCGCCCCGACGAAGCGGAACCCTCTCCCCCGCAGCGCCCTGCTCATCGCGGTCGACTCGGCGGTCACGGCCGGCACGTCCGCGAACTCGCGCGGCCGGATGCCGGGTTCGGGGGCGAAGGACCACATCAGCTCGTCGAGCTCCCCCTCGTCCATCTCCACGACCAGGCGCGCATTGCCGATCGTGGCATGGATCTTCGCGCGATTGCGGATGATCCCGGCATCCTGCATGAGGCGTTCGACGTCGTCGTCGCCGAACGCCGCGACCCTCTCGGGATCGAAGCCGTCGAACACCTCCCGGAACCGCGGGCGCTTGCGCAGGATCGTGATCCAGCTGAGCCCGGCCTGGAAGCCCTCGAGCGACATCTTCTCGAACAGCGCCCGGTCCCCGTGCAGCGGCGTGCCCCACTCCTCGTCGTGGTAACGCCGGTATTCGGCGTCCCCTCCGATCCATGCGCAACGGGCGCGGCCATCGGATCCGGTCAGCAGAGAGCTCATGGCGGAAGCCTAGGGCGGGCCGCGGACATCCGGTCCCCCTGGGGGTCGATGCGGAGTCCGGCATGTGATAAATTCATGCTGAATTTAATTCTTGATGAAAGGTAAAGCGATGCCGGCCTCGTCCCTCGCCCGCGGATTCAACCGCAGCGCCATCCTGTCCGCGCTCCTCGACGCCGGCGAGATCGACCGCCCGCGCCTCGTCGCCGAGACCGGGGTCAGCCAGGCCACGGTGTTCCGCGTCGTCGAGTCGCTCGTCCAGGAGGGCATCGTCCTCGAGGGCGATCAGACCAGACAGCCCGGCCCGGGCCGTGGCCGCGGCGCCACCCTGCTCCAGGTCGATCCCGGGTACGGGATCGCCGTCGGCGTCGACCTCGGCGGCACCAACTGCCGCGTCGTGCTCACCGACGCCCTCGGGCGGACTCTCGGACGCCGCCACGACCGCACCCCCGGCGGCCTCGACGGCTCCGAGCTCGCCGACTGGCTCGCCGGCCACATCTTCGAGCTCGCCGTCCGCTACGGCGGCGGCGCCGAGCTGGGATCGGTCGCGATCGGCCTGCCCGGCGCGGTCTCCGGCGACAAGGAGCGCGTGGTCAACTCGGTCAATCTCCCGCAGATCATCGGCACCGAGTTCATCGAGAGCCTCGGCGAGGCGACCGGGGTCCCGACCGTCGTCGACAACGATTCGAACCTGGCGCTGCTCGGCGAGCTGATGTACGGCTCCGGCAACACGGACGACACCCTCGCCATGATCATCCTCGGCACCGGGCTGAGCGCCGCGGTCTCGATCGAGGGGACGCTCCTCTCCGGCCGCGACGGCGCGCTCGGGGAGTTCGGGCGCCTCCCCCTCGGCGACGGGCATCGGGTGCGCGATCTGCTCTCCGGCGCGGGGCTGACCGCGTTCGCGAAGGAGAACGGGCACCCGGTGCAGGATGCCCGCGAGCTCTTCGAGCATCCCGACGAATACCGCCCCATCCTCGACCGCGTGCACGAGACGCTGCAGCATCTCATCACCGTCATCGTGCTCGCGTACCAGCCGCAGGCGGTGCTCGTCGCCGGCGGCTTCTCCGGCTCCTTCGACGACGCGCTGCTCGACACGATCAGCCGCAAGGTGGACGAGAGCGTCGGCGTGCTCAGCCCGATCCGGCGCTCCGCGCTCGGCGACGACGCCGGCCTGTACGGCGCCATGAGCCTCGCGCTCTCCAACTTCTACCTGGAGATGGGCGTCAATCGCGACGACGTCGCGACGATCCGCGGCGACGTCGACGAGATCGTGCGGGCGTTCCGCGCCTGCACGCCCGACAGCGACGTCAGAGCGGGCGAGCAGCGATGACCGGCGGGCCCATCCTCGTCGAGCACGCGCGGATCGCCGCCGCCGATGCCGTGATCGAGGACGGCTGGCTGCTCGCCGGCGAGCACGTCGAGGAGATCGGCGCCGGCGCAGCGCCGCGCCCGCCCGCCGTGGAGGTCGTCGACGCGCGCGGCGCATGGCTCACGCCCGCCTTCGTCGATCTGCACTGCCACGGCGGCGGCGGACGCTCGCTGTACAGCGGCGACGTCGACGATGTGCGGATCGCCGCCCGCGCGCACCGTGAGCGCGGGACCGGCACGATGCTCGCCTCGATCGGCAGCATGGCGCTGCCGCGGATGATCGCGGCCGCCGCCGCGATCGCGACCGCGATCGAGGACGGGACCGCGCCGAACATCGCAGGCATCCACTTCGAAGGGCCCTTCCTCTCCCGCCGGCGTGCCGGGGCGCAGACGCCGAGCGCGCTGCTCGAGCCCTCGGAGGAGGCGCTGACCGTCCTCACCGATGCCGCACGAGGGCACGCAGAGCTGATCACCGTCGCACCCGAGCTCCCCGGAGCGGTCGATCTGATCCGCCGGCATCCTGAGCTGCGTTTCGCGCTCGGGCACACCGACGCCGACGCCGACGCCTTCGCCGCGGCCGCGGATGCCGGCGCCCGCCACGTCACGCATCTCTTCAACGCGATGCCGCCCTTCGGCCATCGCGTCCCCGGCCCCATCGGCCGCGCGCTCGCCGACGACCGGATCACCGTCGAGCTGATCGTGGACGGCCATCACCTCGCCGACGACACGGTCCGCATCGCGATGCGCGCCGCGGGACCGTCCCGCATCACGCTCGTGACCGACGCGATGGCCGCGGCGGGGCTCGGCGACGGCGCCTACGCGTTCGCCGACCGCAAGGTCGACGTGAGGGACGGCGCGGCCTACCTGCAGGGCACCACGACCCTGGCCGGCTCCACCCTGCTGCTCGCCGATGCCGTCGAGAATCTCGTCCGTCTCGGTGCCGAGGTCCCGGAGGTCGCGCGCATGGCGGCCACCAACGCGGCCGACCGGATGGGCTGGACCGATCGCGGCCGCATCGAGGTCGGCGCTCTCGCCGACCTCGTGCTGCTGGACGGCCGGGGGAAGCTGCTCAGGACGATCGCCCCGCGCTGACCCGCTCGCCGCTGCGCAGCGCGGCCGCGGTCACGAGCGACAGCATCAGCACGACCAGCACGACGGCGAGCGCATTCAGCACTCCCACCCCTTCGGCGAGGAAGCCGATCAGCGGGGGGCCGATGAACGAGCCGGTGTAGCCGATCATCACCACCACCGTGATCCTGCCGGCCGCGCGCTCCGGATCGTCCCCGGCGGCCGACATCCCAGTAGGGAAGGACAGCGCGACGCCGACGCCCCAGAGCACCACGCCGGCGAAGGCGGCCACCGGACCGGGGACGAGGATGAACAGCAGCAGGCCGGCCGCCGTCACGACGGCCGAGCATCGGATCACGCGCACGCGGCCGAGCCAGGAGAGCAGGGCCACCCCGGCCAGCCGGGTGAGCACGATGGACACCGCGAAGACGTCGATCGCGAGAGCCGCCGTCCCCTCGCCGACCCCGTGGCCGTCGACCAGCCCGAGGGCGATCCAGTCATTGCCCGCGCCGTTCGCGAACGACAGCCCGGCGACGGCGAGGCCGATCATGACCGTGCGCGGCTCGCGCCATGGGCTCGGGCCCGTGGCACGCCCCGGCTTCGCCGCACGGCCCGAGTCCGGCGCTGTGCCCTCGTCCGCCGTCGTCCGGGGCGCGAGTCCCCGCAGTGCGAGCTGGAGCACGACGACGGCGATCACCGCTGTCGCCGCGAACTGGAGCCACGGCGCGACCCCCAGGGTCGCGGCGAGCGCGCCCGCGGCGGCGCCGGACGCCGCGCCGACCGAGAACAGCGCGTGCAGCCACGGCATCAGCGGCCGGCCCCGCATCCGCTCGAGCGCCGCACCCTGGACGTTCATGGCGACGTTGCAGACGCCGTTTCCCAGACCGAGCAGTCCCAGCCCCGCCAGCACCGCAGGGAACCCCGCCGGCCACGCCGACGACACGCCGGCGATCACGAGGCCGGCCGCTGCGACGGGGATCGACGCCGCGATGCCCTGCCGCGGCGTGACCCTCAGGAGCAGCCGCTGCGCCACGGCGAACCCGAGCACGGACCCGACCGTGATGGCGAGGGCGAGCACGCCCATCATCCCGCTCGTCGCCTCCAGGGAGTCCCGCACCCCCGGCACCCTGGCGACCCAGCTCGTCATGACGAAGCCGGACGACCAGAACACGGTCAGCAGCGGCCAGGCGGCAGGCCGAGGCGATGCCCGCCGCACGTCAGCCCTTCACGGCGCCGGCCGACATCCCCGCGACCAGGTTCCGCTGCACGATCATGAAGAAGACGACCACGGGGAGCGAGAAGATCACGCTGGCGGCGATCGTCGCCCCGTAGTCGGTGCCGCCCTCGGCGGTGCTGAACGACACCAGCCACACCGGGAGCGTGTACTTGCCCTGATCCTGCAGCATCACATAGGCCGTCACGTAGTCGTTCCAGGCGTTGATGAACGAGAAGACGCTCGTCGAGATCAGCCCCGGCAGCACCAGCGGGAAGTAGATGGAGCGCAGGATCCGGAAGGTGCTCGCCCCGTCGACCTTCGCCGCCTCCTCGATCTCGTCCGGCAGCGCGATGAAGAAGCTGCGCAGCATCCAGATCGTGAAGGGGAGCGCCGAGGCGACGTACGCGAGGATGATGCCGAGATAGCTGTTCAGCAGCCCGAGGCTCTTGAAGGAGAGGAACAGCGGGATCAGCAGCGCGGCGCCGGGGATCATCTGCACGCAGACGATCGAGATGAGGATCGACTTGCGTCCGAAGAACCGGAACTTCGTCAGCGCCGCCGCGGCGAGGAAGCCGAGGACGATGGCGACCACGACCGTCCCCAGCGTGATGAGCAGGCTGTTGCCCATCGAGCGGAGGAAGTCCGCCTTCGTGAACGCCGTGATGTAGTTGTGCAGCGAGAACGGGCTCGGCAGGAACGACGGCGTGGTCTGGACGATGTCGCCCGGCTCCTTGAAGGAGGTGTTGAGCATCCAGTAGATCGGGAAGATCCACAGCAGGCAGAGCAGATAGACGACGACGTGCGCGAGCGGATGCCGTGAGAGGCGCCGCCGTCCGGCCCTGACCCGCCGCGCGGCGGCGGGGCTCTTCGCGATGAGTGTCGATGTGGTGGTCAAAACTTCTCCCCGGAGCCGATCAGCCGACGGATGTAGAACGCCGTCAGAACCATGAGGATGACGGACGTCACGATGGCGATCGCCGACCCCTGGCCGAACGAGTTCGCCGCGAAGGCCTTCTGGAACGACCAGATGGCGAGCGTGGTGGTCTTGCCGTTGGGACCGCCCTGAGTGAGGATCCACAGCTGGTTGAAGGTGTTGAAGTGCCAGATCACCTGCAGGATCGTCGTGATGTAGAGGACGGGCCGGAGGAACGGCAGGGTGACCGAGGTGTAGATCTGGAGCCGGTTCGCACCGTCCAGGGCGGCCGCCTCGTAGTACTCGGGGGCGATCTGCGACTGGCCGGCGTACAGCGTCAGCGCGACGAACGGCACCGACTGCCACACGATGAGGATGAACACGATCGTGAAGGCCTCGCCCGGGGTGGACACCCAGCTGTGCTGCGTGTAGTCGCCGAACCATCCGATCTGGGTGATGATCCAGTTGAAGACGCCGTACAGCGGCTGGAACAGCCATTCCCAGACCAGGGTCGAGGCGACGGTGGGCAGCGCCCACGCCAGGATCAGGATGAAGCTGAGCACCGTCCGGGTGAAGCCGTTCACCATGGTCATCAGCTCCGCCATGAGCATCCCCACCAGGAGGCAGGCCACGCACAGGCCGAGCGTGAACCCGAACGTGCGCAGCAGCACGGGCCAGAACTCGGAGTCCGTGAAGATCGCGACGTAGTTGTCGACGCCGATCCAGGAGTTGACCCCGGTGAAGAGCGCCTCCAGCCCGAAGTCCTGGAAGGAGTTGATCACCAGCCGCACGAGCGGATAGCCGAGGACCACCGCGAGCACCAGCATCGCCGGCGCCACGAGGATCACAGGGGCGATCCAGGTGCCTCGCGTGAGGGAGGCCCGGGGAAGCCGGATGGACCGGCCTCCCCTCTGGCCTGCAGACGTCTGAGTCATCTCGGTCACTTGTTGGCGTTGAGCGCCTGCTCGAGGTGCGCGCTGAAGTTCGCAGCGGACTCCTCGGGGGCGCTGGTGCCGGACGCCACCTCCGAGAAGTAGTCGAGCACGGACAGATCGGTCTCGACCGTGGCCCAGCCCGGCGCCGCCGGAGTCGCGTAGCTGTTCTTGGCCGCCTCGAAGAAGGGCTGCTGCTCGGGCGTGAGCTCCGGGAGCACGTCGTCGATGTACTCGTTCGTGATCGGGATGCGGCCGTTCTCCTTGGCGAGCTGCTCGATCTGGACGTCCTTGGAGGTGATGAACTCGATGAACTCCTTGGCGAGCTCCTGCTTCTGGCTCTTCGCCGAGACCGCGATGACGGATCCGCCGAGGAAGCTCGGAGCGCTCTCGCCCGCGTGGTTGGCGCTGGGGATCGGGAACGCCCCCAGCTTGCCCTCGAGCTCCGGGTAGGTGCTGGCCAGCTTGGCGATGGCTCCGGCATTGGCGATGATCGCGCTGGTCTTTCCGGTGCCGAACACCGCGAGCGGATCCGGCGAGTCCATCGGAGCGGTGCGCGAGGCCTCGGTCGAGTAGGCGTTCTGGAACTCCTGGTACTGCGCCAGGCCCTCGACGGCCTCGGCGCTGTCCAGGCCCGAGTTCCACGTGTCGCCGTCGAGCTCGGCGATCTGCGCGCCGGTGTCCATGACCCAGGAGAATCCTGCGTACCACAGGGTTCCCGGCATGTAGATCGGCGAGAAGTCAGGGGCATCCGAGGTCGCGGCGACCTTGTCGAGATCGGCGGTGAACTCCGCGTAGTCCGCCGGAGGACCGTCGACCCCGGCGGCTGCCCAGAGCTCCGTGTTGTAGATCACGCCGCGGGATCCGCCGTAGAACGGGGCCGCGTACACCTTGTCGCCGACCGTGGCGGGGCCGATGAGCCCGGTCAGCAGCGTGCCGCCGTCGCCGATCTCCCCCTTGATGTCGCTGAGGTCGGCGAGCGCGCCGTTGGCGGCGTAGAGCGGCACGTTCGTGTTGCCGATCTCGACGACGTCCGGCGGGGTGTCCGTCGCGAGCGCGGCGGTCATCTTGGTGTTGATCTGATCCCACTGCTGGATCTCGATGTTCAGCGTCGCACCGGTCTCCTCCTCGAAGGCCTCGACGAGCTCCTGCTGCGTCTCGGGCAGCAGCGTGTCCTGTATGATCCAGACGTTGAGGGTCTGGCCGGCGCCCTCGGGGCCGGCCGTGTCGCCGCCCTCTCCGCCGCATGCCGTCAGCGACAGCAGAGCGACGGCTCCGACCGCGCCGAGCGCAGCGATCCTGGTCTTGCTCATGGTTCCTCCTTGGGCTGGAACGCGTCGGGATCGCTTTGCTCGCGGCTCGCACGCGTGACATTTTTTAGGAGTATTCATTAATGTTCTTGAATAGTCAAGAGTGAATCACCCTCGCGAAACAAGGCTGTTACACAGCGCGATTCGTGCCGCCGGAACGGGCGATGCGGCGCTCGAAGACGGTCTCCCTCGCCATCGCGACGCCGCGCACGACGGCCCCGTGCAGCGTGGCGTCGTCTCCGAGGATCCCCGCGGCGAGGGCGGGGCGCAGCGGGGAGAGCTCCTCGACCCGCTCGCGCAGCTCCGCGTCGAACAGTCCGTAGCGATCCCGTACGTCGCCGCCGAGCACGATGACCTCCGGGTCGATGAACCCGGCGATGCTCGCCACGACCTTCGCCAGCAGATCCACCTGCCGGCGCACCGCCACGACGGCGTACGGGACCCCGTCGCGGGCGTCGAGATGCACCCGCTCCGGCGTGAGGGCGTCCCCCCCGCCTGCGTCACGGGCGTCGCGGACGAGCGCGTCGCCGCTGAGAGCGGCCTCCAGCGGGCCGCGATCGGGATCGTCGGATGCGGCGGGGTCACGGTCCACGAGCGGGAGGAAGCCGATCTCGCCCGCCGCACCGGACACCCCGCGGAACAGCTCCCCCTCGATGACGACGCCGAGACCGATCCCCGCGCCGACCTTCAGGTATGCGAAGGGGCTCGTCCCGCGTCCCGCCCCCGCCGTGTGCTCGCCGAGCGCCGCGAGGTTGACGTCGTTCTCGACGATCAGCGGCACCCCCAGCCTCTCCGTGAGAGATTCGGCCAGCCGCGGGCTCTGCCATCCCGGCAGCTTCGCCGTGAACCCGACGCCGCCCGAATGCATCCGGTACACACCGGGCGCCGCGACGATCGCACAGGTGACGTCGCCCATGCCCAGCCCGGCCTCTCGCACCGCCTCGCCGGCGACCAGGGCCACGTCGTCCACCATCTCCCTGACGGATCCGCCGACGCCGCGGCTGTCCCGACGGCTCAGCCGATTGCCGAGCAGATCCGCGACCACGATCGACAGCCCGTCGCGGTCGGCGCTCACGGCCAGGACCGCCCCCGCCGTCGGATCGGCCTCGAAGACCAGCGCAGGCCGGCCCGCCTGCTCGTCCGACTGGCCGCTCGGGCGAACCAGGCCCGCCTGCTCGAGGTTGGCGAGGGTCGCGAAGACCGTGGGCTGCGACAGTCCCGAATCCCGTGCGAGCTGCGGTCTCGTCGCGGGCCCGTTGTTGTACAGCCAGTCCAGCAGGTACCGCTGGTTCATCGTGCGCAGTATCGACGGGGCGATGGCGACAGATGGTGACGATGTTGCCACGACTCTCCTCCTGAGCGGACCGGTCGACGATCCGCTTCCGCGAGAAGCGGTCCGCTGACGCCGAGCCTCGCTCCGCGTCAGCTTCGCCCCTCTTGATGTTGACTCGATTAGGAGTCTTAATGAATAATCTTACAGAAATACCCTGCCATACCTACTCAGGGTTGCCGAAGAAACCGGACCGACGCAAGTCCCCCGTTCTCGGCCCATCGATCGAAGGGAATCGAAGATGACCGACACCGCCGCAGCCTCCGAGCCTCGCGCGCCACGGCTCCGCATCGGGATCCTGGGCGCCGGCGGGATCGCGACGATCCCCGAGGGCGTGCTGCCCAACCTGCACCACATCGCCGACAAGATCGAGATCGTCTCCATCGCCGACCCCGTGGTCGAGCGCGCTCAGAAGGCCGCGGCGCAGTATGCGATCCCGAACGCCTTCTCGACGCTCGACGAGCTGCTCGCCGGCCCTGAGATCGATGCGCTGGTCAACCTCACCCCGATCCCGGTGCACGCCGAGACGACCCTCACGGCGATCAGGGCGGGCAAGCACGTCGTCGTCGAGAAGCCGATCGCCACGTCCCTCGAGAAGGCCGACGCGATCATCTCCGAGGCGGCGTCCGCCGGGCTCACCGTGCTGGTCGCGCCGCCCGACATGCTCTACGCGCCCTACCGCGAGGCCCGGCGCCTGATCGCCGAGGGGACCATCGGCAAGATCGCGTTCGCCCGGGTGCGCAGCTCGCACCAGGGTCCGGGCGGCGGCGCCGACGGCTGGCCCTTCGACCCGACCTGGTTCTATCAGAAGGGCTCCGGCCCGCTCTTCGACATGGGCGTCTACGGCATCCACGAGATCACCGGACTCCTCGGCCCGGCCAAGCGCGTCACCGCGTTCTCCGGGATCACCGAGCCGACCCGCACCGTGCGAGGGAGCAACGAATACGCCGGCATCGAGATGCCCGTGACCACCGCGGACAACAATCTGTTCATGCTCGACTTCGGAGACGCCACCTTCGCCGTCGTCGACGGGTCCTACAACGTGCACGCCTCGCTGAGCCCGAAGGTCGAGGTCTTCGGGCGCCGGGGGGCGATGGGCGTCATGAACCCCACCGGTCCCGCGGTGCAGACCTATCGCACCGACATCGTCCCCGGCGTCGACGGCTGGGCGCAGCCGAACTTCTACGGGCGCGTGCAGGACGAGCGCCGTGCGAACCTCCAGCGGGCGCTGCTGGTCGATCACCTCGCCGACGTCGTGCTGCACGGCGCCGAACCGGTGCTGACCGCCGAGCACGCACGGCACGCCCTCGAGATCATGCTCGCCGTCGACACCTCGGCGGCCGAGGGCCGCGTCGTCGAGCTGACGACCACCTTCTGATTCCTTCCTCACCTTTCCCTCTCAGACAAGGAGACCCATGTCCTCCCCCATCCGATTCGGCATCGTCGGCCTCGACCACTGGTACTCGGCCATCCCGCTCGCCGAGGCCGTGGCAGCCCGCGAGGACGCCGAGCTCGTCGGCATCGCCGACCTCGACATCGCCCGCGCGCAGGAGGTGGCGGGCAAGACCGGCAGCCCCGCCACCACCACCGACCTGCATGCGCTCATCGACGACCCCGAAGTGGACGTCATCGCCAGCTTCGTCAGCGTCGACCAGAACCCCGACATCGTCGTGGCCGCCGCGGACGCCGGCAAGCACATCGTCTCGATCAAGCCGCTCGCCCTGACGCTGACGGACGCCGATCGGATCGTCGAGGCCGTACGTCGCAACGGCGTCGCGTTCATGCCCGGCGAGTCCCGCTCGCGGGAGGCGGCGCAGAACCAGCTGCTCAAGGAGTGGGTGTCCAGCGGGCGGCTCGGTCGCGTCACCTCCGCGCAGTTCAGCCTCAGCGGCGGCGTCCCGTCGAGCTGGCCGGGACGCCCCGCCGACGGCGGCTGGTGGGTGGACCCGCAGCGCGGACCGGGCGGCGGCTGGGTCGACCACGCCCTGTACCAGATCGACCGGATGCGCTGGCTGCTCGGCGAGGAGGTCGTCGAGGTCAGCGGACGCACGGCGAACCTCCTGCGCACCGACATCGCCGTGGAGGACTACGGCCACGCCATCCTCCGCTTCGACGGCGGCACCATGGTGTCGATCGAGGACACCTGGAGCGGGCCGGAGGACGGCTGGCGGATCGCGACGAGCATCGTCGGGACGAAGGCGTCGATCCATCTCGACACCTCGACCGGGATGATCGGGCTCCTCGAGGTCGACGGAGCGCACAAGGGGTGGACGCAGATCACCTCGCCCTCCGATCACACGGTGGGGATCGACTCGATCCTGGCCGCGGTGAAGGACCCGTCCTCGACCCTCTCGACCGTCGAGGACGCCTGGGAGAACCTCTCGGTCAGCATCGCGTTCTACGAAGCGGCCCGCACCGGCACGATCCAGGCGCCGCAGCATCTTCGCGACCGTTGAGCGGAGCGCCTCGGCTGAGCGGACGTGAGCGCCGGCATCTCCTGCTGATGCTGGCGCTCACGTTCACCACGGGCATCGTCGACGCCGTCGGCTATCTCGGCCTCGACAGGGTGTTCACCGGCAACATGACGGGGAACGTCGTCATCCTCGGGATGGCGCTGGCCGGCGGCGACGACCTGCCGGTGATCGGACCGGTGATCGCGCTCGCGGCCTTCCTCCTCGGCGCTGTGATCGGGGGACGGACGTTGAGGGGGATCGGCGCCGGGTGGGAGAGGCGGACCACGGTGCTGTTCCTGGGCGTCGGCGTGATCCTGCTCGCCGCCTCGGCGCTGCTGCTGGCCACGGAGCCGCGGTCCCCGGGTCCGCTGCTCTGGTCGGTGACCGCGGCTCTGGGCCTGGCGATGGGCGCACAGGCCGCCACGGCGAGGAATCTCGCAGTGAAGGACGTCACGACCGTGGTGGTCACGTCGACGCTCACCGGCCTCGCCGCGGACTCGAGGCTCGGCGGGGGGCAGGGCCAGCCGTGGCGACGCCGCGCGGGCGCCGTCGTGCTCATCGGTCTCGGCGCCCTGCTCGGTGCGCTGCTCGTGCACGTGCACGTCGCCGTCGGGCTGCTCGTCGCCGGGGGGATCGTCCTCGCCGTCGCCCTCTCCGGGGAACGCGGACTCCGCGAGGCCTGATGGGCCGGTTCGAGGCCCGTCTCCTCCGGCATCGCGCCGAGGGGGACGGGCCTCTCGCGCGATGTGTCAGTGCTTGACGGCCTTCTTGAGCGCCTTCTCGGAGATCGGTGCCGCACCCGATGCCGCGAGCTCGGCGTAGTACGCGCGGGCCTCGTCCTGGCGCTTCTGCTCGACGCCGCTCGCGATGGGGGCGCGGACGTGCTCCGGCTCGTACCCGAAGGCGCCGACGAGGTCGAGCGCGTGCGGGCGCAGCCGCATGCACAGCCGGTCGATATAACGCGAGACCGCCGCGGCGCGCTGGGCGGAGAGACGTCCGTTGATGAGGTACCAGGCGAGATGCTTCTCGATGAGCTGCAGGCCGAACAGATCGCGCAGCCAGGTCAGCACCGTCCTGGTCTCCCCCACGGGCAGGCTGCCGACGGCATCCGTGAAGGCTTCCCACTGCAACAGCTCGCCATGCGCCCGCGCCGCTTCGATGAGCTCGGCCTGATTCTCGTTGAAGAGCTGCTCGCCTCGGACCTTGTCCTTGCCCGCGGGGCGCAGGCGTCCAGCGATGTCGGCGACCATCTGCTGCACGCGGTCGGCGAGCAGCTCGTGCTGCTGCTGCGCGCGCAGGCCGTTCTCCACCGCGCGGGCCGTCGACCCGAAGTCGGCGACGGCCTGGCCGAACTGCCGAAGACCCGCCCCGTGGAACACCTTGCCCGCCGTCTGGCCGACCGCGAACCGGGCGAGCGCCGCCGCGTCCTTGCCCGTGAACTGCTTCGCGTAGTCGGTGAGCAGGCGCTTGCCGACCAGCTGCAGGAGGACGTTGTTGTCCCCCTCGAAGGTGACGTAGATGTCGAGGTCCTGACGGAGGCCCACCAGGCGGTTCTCGAACATGAAGCCCGCCCCGCCGCAGGCCTCCCGCGCCTCCTGGAGGGTGTCCAGCGCATGCCAGGTCGACAGGGGCTTCAGCGCCGCCGCGAGCGTCTCGAGATCCTCACGATCCGCCGGGGTGTCCGTGCGCCCGGAGAAGACGCCGTCGAACTTCTGCAGGAACTCGTCGTGCGCGAAGATCTGCGCATAGGTCGTGGCGAGACGGGGAAGCAGGCGCCGCTGGTGCTTGCCGTAGTCGAGAAGCACGACCTCCTGGCCGTCCGCGCCGTCGAACTGGCGGCGCTCGGTCGCATAGGTGATCGCGATGTGCAGCCCGAGCGCGGATGCCCAGGAGGAGGCGCCGTCGAGCGAGACGCGCCCCTGCACCAGCGTCCCGAGCATGGTGAAGAAGCGGCGGCCAGGACTGTCGATGGCACTGGTGTAGGTGCCGTCCGGCGCGACGTCGCCGTAGCGGTTGAGCAGGTTGGTGCGCGGGATGCGCACGTGGTCAAAGCTCAGCCGGCCGTTGTCGATGCCGTTGAGGCCGCCCTTGAGCCCGTCGTCCTCGCGTCCGATGCCCGGCAGATCGACGCCGTCCTCGCCGCGCAGCGGGACGTAGAAGCAGTGCACGCCGTGATTGACGCCGTTGGTGATGAGCTGCGCGAAGACCGTCGCCGCGACCCCGTGCAGGGCGGCGTTGCCGAGGTACTCCTTCGTGGCCGCGCGGAACGGCGTGTGGATGACGAACTCCTCCGTCTCGGGGTCGTAGGTCGCCGTGGTGCCGACGGCGGCGACGTCGGAGCCGTGCCCGATCTCCGTCATCGCGAAGGCGCCGGGGATGTCGAGGCTCATGATCCCTGGCAGCCACCTGTCATGATGCTCGGCCGTGCCCAGCTGCAGGACGGCGGATCCGAACAGACCCCACTGGACCCCCGACTTGATCTGCAGGCTGGGATCGGCGACGACGAGCTCCTCGAAGCCCGCGATGTTGGCTCCGTTGTTCTCCTCTCCGCCCAGCCGCTTCGGGAACGCGCGATGCACCGCCTTGTTCTCGACGAGCAGGTGCAGCTGGCTCAGCACGCGCTCGCGGTGCTCGTCCTTGCCCAGCTCGCCGATGCGCCAGAACGCGGGGTCCTTGATCATCTCGCGGGCCTCGCGCCGGGTCTGGGCCCACGTTCCCAGAAGCAGATCGTTCACGAGGGACACGTCGATGCGGGCGGGGTCGTCGGCTTCGGGTGTCGTCGAGGGGCGGACGGCGGCGTCGACCATGGGGATTCCTCTCAGAAGGATTCAGGATGCTTCGATGGTAGGACTCCTCCAAGGCGGCCGGAAGCATGCTGTGACGAATCTCCAAGCCGCCCGCGCCCCGTGGCCGAGCCGGATTGTCCACACTCCACATTCGAGGCCTACCGTAGAGGTATGACTGCGCTCTATCGGACCGAGGCGATCAACCGCGACGGCGGCGACGGCGAGAGCCGGGTGCTGGGCGGTCTGACGGTCCGCGTCTCCTCTCCCCTGGCCGCGGACTTCGACCCCGCGGCATCCAACCCCGAGCAGCTGCTCGCGCTCGCCTGGGTCACCTGCCTCAACGCGACGGCGCAGGCCGTGGTCACAGGGGCGCGGAGGACCGCGGTGCGCGCCGAGGTGGAGCTGCATCCCGCGGACGCGGGCGGATACGAGTTCAGGGTCGACGCCTACCTGTCCGTCGAGGGCGTGGACGAGGCCGAGACCGCCCGCGTGCTCGAGGCCTCGCACGCCCGCTGCCCGGTCTCCCGCCTGCTGCGCGGCGCTGCGACGGCGCACGTGCACGCCGAGGCGTACCGCGCCGTCTGACTCAGATCGAGACCCTGGCGGGCGGTGGCGCGTTCTTCGCCGCCTCCCAGCGCTTGGCGACGCCCGTGCTCAGCCGCGACCACGTGCGATCCCTGATGAAGATCGAGTCGATCGCGATCATCGTCAGCGAGAACCATGGCAGACCCATCAGGACGGCGATGCCGATGTGGAACGACAGGATGCCGACGAGGCCCACCAGGCGCGTGGGGCGGGTGAGCAGCATGAGCGGGAAGGCGACCTGCAGGAGGATCGATCCCCAGCTGAGCAGCACGACGCCGGGCCCCCAGGAGGTGAACAGCTCGCTGAGCACCGGCCAGGTGCCGAATCGCGCGGTGTGCAAGGGGTTGTACACCGCGTAGCCCTCCGCCCACGGGTCGCCGCCCGCCTTGAAGAGGGCTCCGGATGCGTAGACGAAGCAGACCTGCGCCGTCAGCGCGACGAGAGCCAGGTTGTGCAGCACCGTCCCGATCTGCGAGAACGATCCGCCCGGCGTGAACCATTCGCCGCTCTTCGCCCGCCGGCGGGCGTCGATCGACCAGCGCGCGGCGGGGTCGGCGAAGAACAGCAGCAGCAGGGCGATGCGGAACATGTTGTCGCCCTGGTCGCCGACCATGTCGTTCGCCTCGATGAAGCCGACCCACATGCAGAAGAAGATCGGATGCACGATGCGGAAGCGCCATCCGATCGTGAAGAGGACGGCCAGAACGCCCAGCAGCGCGTAGAGCAGCGTGTACAGCGCAGCATTGCCCATGACGGCGTGGAAGGCGCTGAAGAACCAGATCTTCGAGAAATCGCTGACGGGCTCGGCGAGCTCGCCGTTCCAGGCCGAGCCGGGGCCGAAGGTGTACAGCCTCGTGCCGAAGTTCGCGGCGAGCAGCCCGATCGCGGTGAGCCCGAACAGGATGCGTGTGACGGCGAGGCCGTAGAGCGCCTTCTTCCCGCCGAAGAGCCATCCCTCGACGAAGGAGGAGATGCGGTCGATCGCCGAGAGCACCATGGCCCAGAAGCCGGCGATCATGGACCCGGCGAAGGTCAGCAGACGGGAGAGGAACGAGGCCCGGGCCGCCTGAGCCTCCGGAGCGCCGGTCCCGGATGGTGCCGGCGCGGTCTCTGCCGTCCTGTCGTCGACCGCGCTCACTTCTGGTTCCTCTCGAACTGGGCGAGGAAGACGTCCCGGAAGGCCTCTCGGCTCTGTCCCTCCTCCTCGATCGGAAGCCGCCAGCCCGTGGTGGAGAAGGTCGGCTCAGGGCGCTGGGCGTCTGGATCGTTCCGCTCGGCGAAGGGCACGACGTTCTGCCGGCTGACACGGTATTGGACCTTGACGACGTCGTCGCCCCAGATGGCGTAGGCGACCTGCGTCGCGTATGCGGTGGAGAGGTGCTCCTCCGCCATGTACGCCGCTGTGGACGGGCCCTCGCCCTCGAGGTTGTCGAAGGAGCGCTCCATCCAGGCCTCCCCGTCGCCCTCGTCGAAGTCGAGCGCGACGACGGCCTGCTGATCGGCGTTCAGCTTGTTGTAGGCGTTCATCTGACCGCTGGCGACCTCGCTGGACTGCACGCCGGCGCGGGGCGGGAAGAGGTTGTACCGGATCATCGACAGCTCGACGTCGGTCGCGCTGACCCATCCGGTCTCGACCTCCTCGCCGTCGACCTCGATGACCGCGCGGACGTTGAAGTGGTAGTCGCCGTTGATCGGCTCAGGGGCGAAGACGCTCCAGGACTGGCCGAACATCGGGATCATGTACGCGGTCAGGGCGTCCTGCGTGGGAACCTCCCGCAGCGCCGAGTACGGCGCGATCCACAGGAAGGAGGCGAAGACGTGCCAGAGGGTCAGCAGGCAGGCTGCCACGGCGATCAGCCGGACCCACCAGGTGGGCTTGGGTCTCACCGCAACGACGGCAGCTGCGGCTAGGGTGATCTCCTGGTTCTCAGGCGACTCGGGCTTCGTCTTCATGCACGGTCCTTCTCATGACGGAAGGTCGGGGCCGCCTCCTGGGAGACGGCCCCGACCTCTCTTACTGCGTCCTTACTGCGTCCTGTTTCACTCCGCGGCCGCGGTCACCCGACGCGAGCGGGCCACCAGAGCCGTCCCGACGCCGAGCACCAGGAGGAGGACGCCGAGGGCGATCCATCCCATCGGTGCGTCGGAGCCGGTGCCGGCGAGGCCCGCCGCGACGACCTGGAACGGCCCGCTGACCGCGCCGGAGGTCGCACCGGTGAGGATCACCTGGTGCGCACCCAGCTCGGTGCCGGCCGGGATCGTCCAGGTGAACGTCACCGTGCCCTCGTCGTCGGCGACCTGCGTGCCGAGCGCCAGCGGAGTGGAGTGCATGACACCCGTGACGACCTCGCCCGGCTCGAAGCCGGTGCCGATCGCGGTCTGCGACTCGCCGCGTTCCAGCGTCGGGTGCTTGACCGTGATGCCGAGCTCGCCGTCCGCGTCCGCATCCGCATCGGCAGAGGTGGATGCCGTGGCCTCGGCGGACGGGTCCGCCGCAGCCTCCGCGTCGGCGTCAGCCGCAGCCGTGGCCGAAGCCGTGGCGGAGGAGGTCGCCGTCGCAGCGGCGGCAGCCGAGGCGTTCGGGTTGGCGTCCGCCGCGGCCGAGGCCGTGGCGTTGGTGTCGGAGGAGTTGTCCGCCTGTGCCGCGGCCTGCGCTGCGACAGCGGCAGAGGCGTTGGCGTCCGTGGTCGCGTCGGTCGAAGCCGTGGTCGAGGCATCCGCCGTCGCCGCGACCGCAGCAGCGGCCTCCGCGTCAGGGTCCGCCGCAGCCGAAGCCGTCGAGGAAGCGTCCGCCAGAGCCGCCGCGATAGCAGCAGCCTGCGCAGCCACGTTGTTGTCCGGATCCGCCGTCGCAGAAGCCGACGCCGAAGCCGAAGCGTTCGTGTTCACCTCAGCATCCGCATCAGCGTCCGCATCCGCCGCCGCAGCAGCCGAAGCATCCGCCGACGACGTCGCAACAGCAGCAGCCTGCGAAGAAGCCGCCGGGTTCGCGTCCGCCGCGGCCGAAGCCGAGGCATTCGTGTCATCCGAGGCATCCGCCTGCGCCGCGGCCTGCGCCGCGACAGCAGCCGAGGCGTTGGCGTCGGTGGTCGCATCAGCAGAGACGGCAGCCGAAGCATCCGGCGTCGCCGCGGACTCCGCCGCAGCCTCCGCATCCGGGTCCGCCGCAGCCGAAGCCGACGACGTCGCATCCGCCAGAGCCGCAGCGACCGCCGCAGCCTGCGCCGCCACGTTGTTGTCCGGATCCGCCGTCGCCGAAGCCGACGCCGAAGCCGAGGCATTCGTGTTCACCTCAGCATCCGCCGCAGCCGTGGCCGAGGCGTCCTGCGAGGAGGTCGCGATCGCCGCGACGGAGGCCGAGGCCGCCGGGTTGGCATCCGCGGCCGAGGTGGCATCCGCCTGCGTGGTCGACGAGTTGTCCGCCTGCGCTGCGGCCTGCGCCGCGACAGCAGCCGAGGCGTTGGCGTCGGTGGTCGCATCAGCAGAGACGGCAGCCGAAGCATCCGGCGTCGCCGCGGACTCCGCCGCAGCCTCCGCATCCGGGTCCGCCGCAGCCGAAGCCGACGACGTCGCATCCGCCAGAGCCGCAGCGACAGCCGCAGCCTGAGCCGCCACGTTGTTGTCCGGATCCGCCGTCGCCGAAGCCGACGCCGAAGCCGAGGCATTCGTGTTCACCTCAGCATCCGCATCAGCGTCAGCGTCCGCCGCAGCTGCGGTGGAGGCGTCGGCCGAGGAGGTCGCGACAGCCGCAGCCTGCGCCGACGAGGCGGGCGTGGCGTCCGCGGCCGACGAGGCCTCAGCGGCCGTGTCGTCCGAGGCGTCCGCCAGCGCGGCGGCCTGCGCTGCGACGGCTGCCGAGGAGGTGGCATCCGTCGTCGCGTCGGAGGTCGCTGCCGTGGAGGCGTCAGCGGTGGCGGCGACCTCGGCCGCAGCCTCAGCGCTCGCATCCGCCGCAGCCGAGGCCGTGGTCGATGCGTCCGCGAGAGCCGCAGCCTGCGCCGCGACCTGAGCCGAGGCGTTGCTGTCGTCGTCCGCCGTGGCCGAGGCGGAGGCCGAGGCCGCCGCGTTCGTGTTCACCTCGGCATCGCCCTCGTCGTCGACGACGACGCTCACGTCCACCGTGTCCGTGGACCCGCCCGTCTGCGAGGCGGTGATGGTGTGGTCGCCCACCGGAACGTCCGGGAAGGTCACCGTCCAGGTGCCGTCCTCCTCGACAACGGTCTCCTGATCCTCGAGGCCGGGGATCGAGACCGTCACCGTGGCTCCGGGCTCACCGGTTCCGGAGACGTCGACCGAGGCCGTGTCGTCCTCACCCGGAACGGTGAACTCGTCCCCGTCCGCGGGAGACGTGATCGCCACGTCAGCGGCTTCCTCCGCAACGGCGCGAACCGTCGCAGAGGCGAGGGAGATCTCCAGCAGCGGCGTGCCCAGAGCGGGCAGCAGCGTCAGCTGGAGGGCGCGCTCGGTGAACGAGCCCTCGTCGTAGCCATCGGCGTCGACGAAGTCGCCGGGCGTCTCCTGCACGTTCGCGGTCAGGGACAGCAGATTGTTCGTGACGAGCCCGAACAGCGGCTGGAGCAGCGCGTTGGCGGTCTCGACGATCGGACGGAAAAGCGTGTCCAGCGTCCCCTCATCCGTGATCGCCTCCGCGAGCGGAGTCACGAGCGCGGGCAGCGCCGTGTTGGTCACGAAGGTGAGGATCGGCGAGAGGAGATCCCCCACCGGCAGTCCGATGATCGTCGTGCCGTCCGTGCTCGTCGTCGGCGGCGTCGAGCCGGGCACGCCGATGAAGCCGCCGAGAGTGCCGGAGAGCTCGACGTTCACTGCTCCCACCTGGGCGAACAGGAGGTTGATCTCACCGGTGATCGCGATGTTGACATCGGCCGCGTTCAGCGCGTCCGTCACCGCCTCGACCAGCAGGGCGGGAATCTGGTCCAGCGTCGATCCGATGGCGCCGTCGAGCGCTGCCTGGACGAGGTCGGGGTCGAGCAGCTCGGTGTTCGCCGGCAGGCCGTTCAGCGTGCCGTCGTAATCGCCGCCCTGGGTGTCCGCGACGAGGCGGGCCAGGTCGACGCTCACGGTTCCGGTCGACAGGTCGATCGTGAGGACGCTGTCTTCCGAGGTGAGCGGCTCTGCGAGCAGCGACTCGACGGCGGCCTCCAGGTCGACGTCGACCGTCGCCGTCACGCCGAGGTCATCGATGGATCCGACGCCGAGGAGCACCGTGTTGAGGGTGTCGGCGAGTCCATCGAGCAGCGGGTCGATCGTGCTCTCGATCACGCCGCCCTCGCCGACGAGGTCGTTGATCGGGTCGGAGACCTGGTCGAGCACGCCGACGAGGCTCGTCGAGAGCCCCGCGATCGTCGGGCTGGTGAGAAGAAGGGTTCCGTTGGCGATCTGGTAGTCGCCGACCGGCTCTCCGTCCTCGTCATACGTCGCGAGCGCGGAGATCGCACCGAGCTCGAGCCGCGCGTCGTCCAGCAGGGCGTCGAGCCCTGCGGCTTCCAGGATCGGGCCGAGGTCGAGGTAGGCGTTCTCGGTCGGGTCGCCGCTGGCCGGAGCGATGCTGCCGTCCGCGAGGACGAGGCCGGCGGAGGCGAGCGGCGGCTCTCCTTCGGCCGTGTTCGCGTACTGGCCGAGGGCGCCGAGCGCGAGGATGCCGTTCTCGCCGAACAGCTGGAGGCCGTCGCCGAGGTCGATGTCCAGGGCGTTCAGGACTCCCACATCGACGGGGTGGTTCACCTCCCCGGGGGAGCTCGGGTCGGCGCTGTACGCACCGCCCAGTTCGGCCAGAGCGTTGAGGTCGAGCGGTCCGGCGCTGCCGGTGATCAGACGACCTTCCGCCTCGGAGTCATCCGTGATCGCAGCCTGAGCGGCGAGCGGTCCGACGATCCCTCCGATGACGACTGCGGCCGCCGTGAGGCCACCGAGCCCTCCTGCAATAGCTCTGCGTCTCCGCAGAGTCCTCCCCTTGCTATTCATTTACTGCCCTCCCGTGATGCGGACTACGTTCGCGTCACAAGACCCTCCCCAGGAGCCGGCAAGTGCCGACAGAGCTCGTGTACCGGTCAGTATTCCGCCATCTGAGGGCATCTGTCCAGCATGTTCCCAGAAACAAGGGGAAACAGAGCGTGAAGACGGGATGGCGGGGAGGACAGGAAAGGTGATGAAAAGAGATGGATGCGACACCTGGCCTCTCCGGACTCTGCGAGCCGCGCGGAAGATTCCGATATCGGATCGTTATGCACGGACGCTTTCCTCGCGCGCCCGTCCCTGACCGCGATCACTCCCCGAGGTCGTCGTCCGTCTTCCATTCGTCGCCGGGCACCCCGTTGAGCTCCTCACGGCCTTCCGGCACGTCGAATCGCTGAGCGGTGAGGTCTCGCGGCAGCAGCGCGAACCCCTGCCAGTGCAGCTCCATCGGCGACTGATCCTCGTCGCGCGGCACGTGATGGAAGCCGATCGCCACCCAGGAGACGACGTCGTCGAGCGTCTCGTCGGCGGATCTCGCCACGAAGTCGTTCACACCGGTGCCGCACCCCCGCAGCCCGTTCCTCGTCGCATACAGCTCGCACTCGTCGGCGTTCGTGAAGGCGACGTCGTATCCGGCATCCGCACCGTGCTCGGTGTCCTCGACGAACGCGAAGGAATCGCTGCGCTCCAGATCGATCTGGTACGAGATCGGATGCCCATCGGCGTTCTGCACCTCCGGTGCGAGCACCCGCCACCAGCGACGATCCACCCACTCCGCCGTGGTCGGGTTCGGCAGCGGGGTCAGCGTGCCCTCCAGGATCGGAGATTCAGGGCCCTCCTCTCCCGTCGGCGAGGCGTCGTACTGCTCGACCGCCATCGCCGACTCGCCGCCGAGAGCCCAGTCCACCCGCCACACCGCATTGTGCGAATGGCTCGCCGCATGATCGTGGTCCCCCTCTCCCACGGCGTGCCCGTGCTCCTCGTCGGTGTAGTCGACGGGCGACAGGTCGCCGGTCGCCCCCAGTCGCACGCGGATCGAGCCGTCGGCGCCGAACACGTACTGCGTGACGTATTCGTACCAGCCCACGCGGGAGACGGTGGAGAGCTGCCATACGGTCTTGCGCTCGACGGCGGGGGCGATCAGATCGCTGGAGTGGTACGCCAGTCCTCCGTCGACGACCTCGGAGCACAGCACCTCGCGATGGCGGATCTCCCCGTAGGTCCCGTCGCCGACGTCCGGGATGTCGGCGGCGAGCCGATCGCCCGCGCAGGACTCCTCTTCCAGGGTCTTCATCTTCGTACCGCCGAATCCGGCGGTGGTGATGTCGCTCGTCAGGCGCTGCCCGCTGTCGTACGGCACTTCGAGCTGAGAGATCGAGATCGTCGAGATGAGGCTGATGGGCGCGGCGTCAGGCGGCGCGATGTGCACGTTCGACAGCACGAGTCCGAGCTGCGGGTCGACCGACCAGCACATCGACCACGTCGCGCCGCTCGAGAGCGTCCTGGCCAGTTCCTGTCCCTCGCCGCAGTCGAGGTCGGCGACGGCCGTGGCCGCAGGGGTCGGCGCAGGGGCGGCATCCGGTTCGGCGACCGTGCAGCCGGCGAGCGCGATCATCGCGCCGATCGTCACCAGCGTCGCGTACCGTGCGCGCGTGCTCATCTCTCTACCCTTCCGTGCGGCCTCGTGCGGACGCAGAGGATGGTGGCGGCCCGACAGGCGGACCGCCACCATCCTTTCCTTCGTTCTACAGCTGGCCGTCCACCACGCCGCGTCGGCGGATGATGAGGGCCGAGGCGCCCAGCGCGATCAGGATGATCGCCAGCGGCAGGGAGGATCCGATGACACCACCCGTCGTCGCCAGACCACCTGTGGCGGCGATCGTCAGGAGAACGGATGCCTCATTGCCCGCGGCATCCGTCGCGATCACCTCGTACACCCCGGGGTCGGTTCCCGCAGGGACCTCCGCCGAGAGGACGAAGCCGCAGCTCTCGCCGACCGTGGTGGCGAGCGCCGATGCGAACACGGCGTCTCCCCCGTCGTCGTACAGCTGCACCTCGACCGTGCTGCCCGCCGCGAATCCGGTGCCCGTCACCGTCACCGTCGATCCCGCCTCGACCGAAGCCGGGGAGACCGTGATGGTCGGATCGGTGCACGCGTCCGTCGCCGCGACGACTGCCAGCGCCGCCTCGAGCTCAGCGCCGGTCTGATCGACCGCCCTGATCGAGTAGGTGCCGGCAGGAGCCGAAGCGGGAACCGGAACCGCGGTCCCGGCGGGAAGCGCGCCGGCGCCGTCTGCGGCGGCGGCCACGGGGTCGCCCACCGGGTCACCGGCGTCGTCGATCAGCTGAAGCGTGACCGCCGAGTTCGCCGTCCAGCCGTCGGAGGTGACCGCGGAGGAGCCGCCGGCCGGAACCGGAGACGCCACCAGCAGTCGCGGAGCGTAGACGGCCACCGGGGCGGATGCCTCGTTGTCGTCCTCGTCCGTACCGACGATGGAGTACACGCCGGCCGTGGCGTCGGCCGGGACCGGGACGCTCGTACCGGCCGGGACGCTGCCGTCGTCGTCCGTCGTCACCTCCACGGGATCGCCGACCGGCTCTCCTGCGGAGTCGACGAGCTGAAGGCTCACCGGCGCAGCCGGACCCCAGCCCTCCGAGACGACGGTCGAGACCCCGCCGGCCGGAACCGGAGACGTCGCCGTCAGCGTCGGCGTGGTGCCCGCCGCCTCGACTTCGATCGGAGCCGAGACCTCGGCGCCGTTCTCATCGGTTCCGACGACCGAGTACTCGCCGGCGGCGGCATCGGCCGGAACGGCGACGGTGGTCGCCGCGGGGATCGCACCCGTGCCGTCCGTCGTCACCTCCGCCGGGTCGCCGACCGGGTCGCCGGCCTCATCCGTCAGCTGCAGCGTGACCACCGAGTTCGGCTGCCAGCCCGACGACGTCACGGTCGTCGCTCCGCCCGCCGTCACCGGCGAGGTCGCAGCGATCGTCGGCGCGTAGATCGACAGCGGGGCGGAAGCCTCGTTGCCCTCCTCGTCCGAACCCTCGATCGTGTAGTCGCCGGCGGCGATGTCAGCGGGAATCGGAACCGAGGTGCCGTCGGGGACGTTGCCGTCCTCATCCGCCACCACGATCACCGGCTCGCCGACAGGGTCGCCGTCGCCGTCGGTCAGCTGAAGCGTGACCTCCGTGCCGGGCGCCCAGCCACCGGACTCGACCTCGGACTCGCCGCCGGCCGGAACCGGAGACGTCGCCGTGAGGGTCGGAGCGCCTTCCGCCACGACCTCGATCGTGTCGGCGGCCTCCGCTCCGTTGGCGTCCGTGCCCACCACTTCGTAGTCGGTTCCGGCCGGAGTGCCGGCGGGAACGACCAGGGTGACCGCGGAGGGGATGGCACCGGTCGCGTCGGCCGTGACCTCCACCGGGGTTCCGACCGTGTCGCCCGCCGCGTCGGTCAGCGTCAGCGTGACCGTCGAATCGGGCAGCCATCCGGACGACGTCACCGTGGTGGCGTCACCGGCGATCACCGGAGAGGTGGCCGAGAGCGTCGGCGCGTAGACCGACAGCGGGGCGGATGCCTCGTTGCCGAACTCGTCCGTCGCCTCGACGGTGTAGTCGCCCGCAGCAGCGTCCGCGGGAACCGGAACCGTCGTGCCCGCAGGGATCGCTCCCGTCGAGTCCGCCTCCACGACCACCGGCTCGCCGACGGGCTCGCCGGCGTCGTCGGTCAGCTGAAGCGTGACCTCGGATCCGGGGACCCATCCGGTCGACTGGATCGTCGACTCGCCGCCGGCCGGAACCGGGGACGTGGCGGAGAACGCCGGAGTGAGGACGGCGGCGGTGACCTCGAGCGGAGCCGAGACCTCCACATCGTTCTCATCCGTCGCGACGACCGTGTAGTCGGCACCGGGCACGGCGGTCAGCGGCACGGGGACCACAGTGCCGTCCGGGATGGCGCCCTCTCCATCGGTGGTCACCTCGACCGGCTCGCCGATCGCGGCTCCGTCGCCGTCGGTGAGCTGAAGGCTCACCTCTGTGGCGGGGATCCAGCCGTCCGACGTCACCGTGGTCTCGCCACCGGCCGGAACCGGGGACGTGGCCTCGATGGTGGGCGCGATCGCCGTCGCGTCGACCGTCACGGGTGCGGTGATCTCCGCTCCGTCGTCATCGGTCGCCACGACCTCGTACTCGCCGGGCTCGGCGTCCGCGGGGATCTCGACGCAGGTGCCGGCGGGAACATCGCCCGCCGTATCCGTCGTCACGACGACCGGGTCGCCGACATCGTTCCCGTCGGCATCCTGGAGCTGCAGCGTCACCGAGGTGCCGGGCAGCCATCCGGAGGACGTGATGTCCGCACAGGAGCCGGGAGCGACAGGAGACTCCGCCTCGAGCGTCGGGGCGTACACCGCGACCGGAGCCGAGACCTCGACACCGTCCTCGTCCGTGGCGACGACCGTATAGGTTCCCGCCGCGGCATCCGCCGGAACCGGGACGGTGGTCCCGGCCGGGAATGCTCCCGTGCCGTCCGTGGTCACCGTCGTCGGCTCGCCGACCGGATCACCGGCCTCGTCGGTCAGCTGGACGTCGACCGACGATCCGGGGGTCCAGCCCTCGGAGGTCACCGTGGTCTCGCCACCGGCCGGAACCGGGGACGTGGCCTCGATCACGGGGTTGATCCCTTCAGCTGTCACCTCGATCACGTCGGATACCGTCGCCGTGCCGTCGGTCGCCTCCACCGCGTAGTCCGCGCCGGGCGCGGTGCCGTCGGGGATCGGGACCGTCGTCCCGGCCGGGATCGCACCCGTGCCGTCGGCGAGAACCGTGACCGGCTCGCCGACCGGCTCACCGGCGCCATCCGTCAGCTGCAGCGTCACCGAAGCATCCGGCAGCCAGCCCGACGAGGTGATCGTCGAGGTTCCTCCGGCCGGGACCGGAGAGGCCGCGTCGATGACCGGCGCGTAGACGGTCACGGTGTCGGATGCCTCATTGCCGTCGAGATCGGTGGCGACGAGCGTGTACTCGCCCGCCACGGCGTCCTCGGGGACGGGAACAGTGGTGCCCGTGGGGACGTCTCCGTCTCCGTCGGTCATCACCGGCACAGGCTCCCCGATGTCGGCTCCGTCGGCGTCCTGCAGCTGCAGGCTCACCTGCGAGCCGGGGATCCAGCCTCCGGAGGTCACCGTGGTCTCGCCGCCGGCCGGAACCGGGGACGTGGCCGTGAGCGTCGGATCGATCACCGCAGCGGTCACCTCGACCGGAGCCGAGGCCTCTGCGCCGTTCTCGTCGGTTCCGACCACGGAGTAGTCCGCGCCGGGGGTCGTGTCCAGCGGGACCGGGATGGTCGTGCCGGCCGGGACCGCGCCCGTGCCGTCCGTCGTCACAGGCACCGCGGGGCCGACGGGGTCGCCGTCGCCGTCCGTGAACTGCAGCTCGATCGGCGAGTCCGGCAGCCAGCCCGTCGAGGTCACCGTGATCTCGTCACCGGCCGGAACCGGGGACGATGCGGTGAGCACCGGCGCGTATACCGCCAGAAGGGCGGAGGCGCTGTTCTCGTCGGCGTCCGTGCCGACCACCGTGTAGCTGCCCGCGGGCGAGCCCTCGGGGATCGGGACGGTGATGCCGGCCGGGATCGCGCCGTCGCCGTCCGTGGTCACGACGACCGGGTCGCCGACAGCGGCGCCGTCAGGATCCTGCAGCTGCAGGCTGACGTCGGAGTCCGGGTTCCAGCCTTCGGATGCGACCGCGGTCTCGCCGCCGGCCGGAACCGGCGACGTGACGGTGAGCACGGGGCTCAAGGCTGCCGCGTCGACGGTCACCGTGTCGCTGACCGTCGCACCGTTCGCATCCGTGCCGGTCACCGTGTACTCGCCCTCGGGCGCGTCATCCGGAACCGGGATGCAGACAGCGGGGAGCACATTGCCGTCGGCATCGGTCACCGCCGCAACGGCGGCGCCCACCTCTGCGTCGTCGGCGTCCGTCAGCTGGAAGGAGACCTCGGAGTCCGGCAGCCAGCCGCCGGAGGTGATCGCCGAGCAGGCGCCCGGTGCGACCGGGGACTGCGCGTCGAGCGTGGGAGCGTAGACCTCGAGCTCCGCCGAGACGCTGTTGCCGTCGAGATCCGTGCCGACCACCGTGTAGTCACCGGCCGGAGCGTCGGACGGAACCGGAACCGTGGTGCCGGTCGGGACGTCGCCGTCGCCGTCCGTCATCGCCAGCTTCGGCTCTCCGACGGGCTCGCCGGCCGGATCCGTCAGCTGCAGGCTGACCTGCGACGCCGGGTTCCAGCCGCCGGAGGTCACCGTGGTCTCACCGCCGGCCGGAGCCGGCGACGTCACCGAGAGCGTCGGGGCGAGCGCGCCGATCTCGACGACCAGGTCGGTCGTGAGCTCCGCGCCGTTGTCGTCCGTGGCCGTGAGGGTGTATTCGCCCTCCGGGGTGCCGGCCGGGATCGGGACGCAGGTGCCCTCCGGGACGGCTCCCGTCGCATCCGTCGTCACCTCCACCGGGTCGCCGATGGCGCCGTCCGGACCGGAGAGCTGGAAGGAGACCTCGGAGTCCGGCAGCCAGTCGCCGGAGGTGATCGCGGCGCAGGCTTCGGGCGCGACCGGCGACGACACGTCGAGCGTCGGCGCGTACACCGTCACATCGGCGCTGAGGGCGTCGCCACCCGCGTTCGAGCCCGTGATCGTGTAGTCACCGGCATCCGCGTCCGCCGGAATCGGGACCAGCGTGCCCTCGGGGAGCGTCCCCGTGGCGTCGGCGGTCACGACGACCGGCTCGCCGACAGGCTCGCCATCGGGTCCGTTCAGCTGCAGGGTGACGTCCTCGTTCGGCTCCCAGCCGCCCGAGGTGATCGTCGACGAACCGCCCGCAGGGACCGGCGACGAGGCCGACAGCGAGGGAGCGGCCAGGAGGCAGGCGTCGACGCGCACGCCGGCATTGCCGACGTTGAACCGCGCGAGCCCTCCCGCGATGCCGAGGCTGAGCGCCGAGACCTCCAGCGCCGACGGCAGGTCGTCGCCACCGCCCGGTGGCGTGCAGGTCTCCGTCACCTGATGGTTCACCTGCACCGAGAAGACGTTCGAGACGATCTCGATAAAGGGGTCGGCGACCGCACGGACCGGCACGGTGATCAGATCGGTCTTGATCAGGGTGAACGCGTCGTAGAGGTACAGCGGGCTGCCCGGCGTGGTGAAGCCGGCGACCACCGGGGCGATCAGCGCCGGAACCGTGCCGACGAAGGCGTTGAGCGTGGCGCACAGCGCGATCCCCGGAAGGCCTCCGGGGCTGCAGGAGTAGTCCGAGACCTGTCCGGCGAGGTTCAGGTCCCAGCCGGCCGTCATCCCGAGCGAGGAGATCTCGAAGTTGAGGTTCACGCTCTCGAGCGACTCGATCGCCGTCTGCACCGCGAGGTCGATGACCTCCTCGATGACGTCGTGCACGCTCGACGCGATGAACGGATACGTCTCGTCGTCGATGAGCTCGGTGTTCGGATCCTGGTTGTTGATGCCCACGGGACGATCGATCACGCCGTCGTCGTTGCCGCCGATGCGGCCGATGTCGATCGTGAGCGTGCCCGCGCCGATGTCGATGGAGGCGAGGCCGTCGTCCGTGGTGATCGGCCCCAGGAGGATGGCGTCCAGCACGTTCTGACGGATGTCGCTCGTCACGGTCGTGTCGATCGTCGCACCGGGGATGAGGGTGCCGAGCGCGAGCACAGGATTGATCGCGTCGACGATGGTCTGCTCCATCATCCCGGCAGCGCTGCTGAAGCCGTCCGCGGCCTGTTCGATGACGGGCGAGTGGATCTCGATCTTCGCGTCGCCGACCCGGTACTGGCCGAGTCCGCCGACGGTGTCGGGGTCCTGGATGATGCCGTCGATCGCCTCGGCCCACGCGCCGCCGAGCCCGAACGAGAAGTCCGCCTGGTCGATCGCGAGGTCCGTGATCCCGTCGACCCCCGCCGCTTCGAAGAGCGAGAGCAGGTCGATCTGCGCGGTTCCGAACTCGGCGTCTGCGCCTTCGAGCGTCAGCCCGCCGTCGCCGCCGGCGATTCCCGAGATGCCCTCGCCGTTCTGGCCGTCCGTCGCCGTGGCCTCGCTGAGCAGCACGCCCGCCTGGCCGAAGTCGATGAACTGATCGAGGGGGATGCTGATCCCGTCCCCGAAGTCGACGATCTCGGTTCCGAGGATCGAGCCGGCGAACGGCGTCGTCTCCGTGCCGGGGTTCGAGATCGACCCCTTGTTCGATTGCGCCAGTCCGAGCACATCGGCTCCGCCGAGAGTCACCTCGGCGATGCTGGCCTCAGCCTCGGTCGGGTCGCCCGGATACGTGTCGAGCCCTGCCGCAGACGCGGCGCTCGACGCGAACAGAACTCCTACGACTCCGAAAGCGACGCCCGAGACGAGCTGCGGCAGCCTTCGCCGCGCTCGTCGATTCGTCCCGTCCGGCACCTTCCCTGCATGTTCACGAGTGAACATTTTCCCTCCTCATCCGAGTAACGATGAGGCGAGCTCCCCCCCAGGAGCCAACTATTTTGTTGACGGGATCTCTCCCTTAGCTGGGAGTCTGGGGGTCGGCTGAGAGGTTCGTCAAGTACCAATTTCCGCGATCGTCCCGTCCCGGACGCGCTCCGCGATCCCGGTCGTCCGCGTCCTCTTCCCGGATTCCTGCGGAATTCTCGACAGCGACGGGTTCCCCGTGGCAGACTCGCGTTCACCGGGAATTCTTCCGGAACGATGATCCGCCCTGACGGCCTGAGCCGACAGGGCGGATGGTGGTGCTCCTAGAGCTCCAGGCCGTGCCCGAACCGGAACAGCGGATCGGCCGTGTCGAAGGGCGCATCGGGACGCGAGTCCTCGACCGCGGACATCGATCGCGGAAGGTCGAAGGGCAGACGACCCCTCGCCGCCGCCGCTCCGCTCAGGACGTCCAGCAGCGCCGCCCCCGATGCTCCCCAGTTCACGGTGACGGCCGCGGCGGCGTCGACGATCTCCGTGAGGATGGCCGGACGGTCGGCGAGCACGTCGACGACCGTCGGCACGGACGCCGCGATGTCGCGCACGTGGGCGACGACCTCCTCCGGGAAGGCGAGGGAGCCGGCGTGGAAGAAGTTCTCGAAGACGGTGGCGCGCTCCTCGAACGGCGCCTGCAGGCGCAGCACGGCGACGTCCGCCTCCGCCGGTGAGGCCACGATCTCCCCGTACTCCGCGGCGACCTCGACCTCGACGCCCTCGACATAGAGCTTCAGACCGCGAGGGAAGGGCAGCGCGCCGGAGTTCGTCAGCACGGTGATCGCGGCACGCTGCGCGGCCTCGCCGGCGGCGCGGAAGTCCGCACGGCCGACGATCTCGTCGGCCGCATCCTCATCGACGAAGGGATCCTCGAACAGCCCCAGCTCGAACTTCTCGCGCAGGATGCGGCGCACCGACACGTCCAGACGCTCCTCGGAGACCTCGCCGTCGGCGAGCAGCTCGAGCAGCAGCTCCGGGCACGCCTCGCCGCCGAACTGGTCGGCGCCGGCGTCCAGGACCTTCTTCATCCGCTGCCGGGGCGTGAGATCCTCGACGCCCCACGCCCGCGCGGGGAAGGGCTGCCCGAAGATCTCCGCGTCGGTGATCAGGCCCCAGTCCGTGCAGACCAGGCCGTCGAAGCCGTAGCGCTCGCGCAGGAGGCCGGTGATGACGGACTTGTTGAAGCCGAACCCGACCTCCTCGTAGCCGGTGCCGACCGGCATCCCGTAGTACGGCATGACCTGCCGCGTGCCGGCCGCGAACGCCGCCTCGAAAGGGGTGAGGTGCAGCTCGAACTGCCCGCCGGGATAGACCTGCTCCCGCCCATACGGGAAGTGCGGGTCCTCGCCGTCCTTCTGCGGGCCGCCGCCGGGGAAGTGCTTCGTCATGGTCGACACCGATCCGGGGCCGAACGACGCGCCCTGGAAGCCGCGGATGTACGCGGCCCCCAGGCGGCCGCTGAGCTCCGCGTCCTCGCCGAAGGTCGCCGACTGGCGCGCCCAGCGCGGCTCGGTCGCGAGATCCACCTGCGGGTGCAGGGCGACGCGCAGACCCACCGCGGTGTACTCCTGCCGCGCGATGTCGGCGAAGCGCGCGACGAGCCCCTCGTCGCGCGTCGCCGCGAGACCCAGGGTCTCCGGCCACTGCGAGAACGGCCCGGCCATGATCGCCGCGCCGGGGTTGTCGCTGAACGAGTGGCGCGGGTCGGTCGACAGCGTCACGGGGATCCCCAGGCGCGTGGATGCCGCGAGCCGCTGGATCTCGTTCTGCCACGCGGCGATGTCCCGCGCGCGGGGCGCCGCGCCGAGGAGGTTGAAGTGCGTGATCCGCCTGCCCTCGATGAGCTCCCGCGCGGAGGGGATGTCGAACGCGGCGTTCGCCTCGTCGAGATCGGCGATCGCGATCATCGTGTGGAAGAGGAGTCCGGCCTTCTCCTCCACTGTCATGGCGTCCAGGAGCAGCTGCACGCGCTCATCGACGGACAGGGCCGCGTCGAGCCACGGGCGATCGGCCACGGCGTCCGGAGGATTCGCCTGCATAGCGACGTCCGTCATCACTTGACCCCCTTGATCCGGTAGACGAGCACCGCGCCCAGCAGAGCGATGACCGCACCGAAGAGATACCAGACCGAGTAGCCGCCGAGCGGGGTCAGCGCGCCGACCGCGATGATCGCGGGGGCGATGGCCGGAGCGATCGACTGCGGCAGGGCGTTGGCGATGTTCAGCACGCCCAGGTCCTTGGCGGTGTCCGCCGGGTTCGGGAGCACCTCGGTGGCGAGCGCCAGATCGACGGAGAGGAACGAGCCGGCGCCGAGGCCGATGATGGCCTGCGCGACGACGACGACCTCGATGCTGGGGGCGAAGGCGAGCAGCAGGAGACCGGCGACCATGATCACCCCGGCGAGCGCGACGAAGGGGCGGCGCTTGCCGATCCTGTCGGAGAGGAACCCGCCCAGCGGCGCGGACACGGCCATCGCGATCGTCGAGGCGACGTTGGCGAGGAGGATCGTGGACACCGTCGCCTGCTCGTCGAGCGCGAACCTGTCCTGCAGGAAGTACGGCAGATACGTCGCGATGCCCGCGTAGCCGAACATGACGAAGAACTTCGTCAGCCAGGTCCATCCGAAGTCGGGATGCTTGCGCGGGTTGAAGACGAAGGAGCGGAAGAACAGTCCGATCGTGAACCGCTCGGCGGGCTTCTCGGCAAGGCGACGGTCCTTCAGGACCAGCACGAACACGACGATCAGGACGATCGCGATGAACGCGGGGACCGCGAAGCGCTCGAAGTCGCCCGGCAGGTAGTTGACGATGAAGCTGCCGGCGAGGATCGCGAGCGGCGTGGTGATGCCGACGATGCCGGAGACCCTGCCGCGACGGGTGACGGGCACCTGATCGGGAAGCGTCGCGTTCGCGGCGGCCAGCACGGCGTTCATGGATGCCTGCACGAGGCACCAGGCCAGCAGCACGACCCACACCGAGTCGGCGATCCCGATGACGAGGAATCCGCCGAGGCCGACGATGCCGCCCCCGAGGATCCAGGGGCGACGCATGCCCCAGCGCGAGGTGGTCCGGTCGGAGAGGCGTCCGACCAGCGGGTTGCAGATGAGTGCGAAGAAGGCGCCGACGCCCAGGACGAGGCCGAGGCTCGCGGTGGCGCCGTCGGGATCGATGTGCTGGATCTTGAACGCCATCGACACCATCACCGGGGTGAGCAGGGCGAGGAAGACGCCGAAGTTCACGGCGGCGAGTCCCGGCGTATAGCCGCGCGGGGTCCTGGCCGGGGTCGTGCCCGGCGCCTTGAAGCCGGTCGTGCCGATGGCGGCGGCGGTCGCGGCGGATGACATCTCTGTCATGGGTGGTCCTCTCGGGTGTGCCGCTTGTCCTCAGCGACGCGGCTTCATGCATGAGGATACACCAAACCCGACCATTTGGTAACTGAAAGACGACCACTTGGTAATGAGCAAGAATGGGAGGCGACGGAAGGAGGCGACGATGATCGTTGCAGTGCCGAGACCGCGCAAGGCGAGCGCAGAAGAGACGCGAGCGCGCATCGTCCTCGCGGCCCGCGAGATGTTCGTCGCCTACGGCTACCGTTCGACCTCGCTGCGGAGCATCGCGGTGACAGCCGGCGTGAGCCATCCCGGCCTGTTGAAGCACTTCTCGTCGAAGGACGAGCTCCTCGCGACCGTCGTCGAATCCCTCGAGAACGACAACATCGAGGCGGCGGACGCCATCGCCGCCGCCGGGGAGCCGGGGAGCATCCCCTTCGTCGAGATCGCGCGCCGGAACGAGCGGACCCGCGGCTACCTCGCGCTGTACGCGGCGCTGACGGGAGAGGCCTCCACGGCCTCCCATCCCGCGCACGAGGTGATGCGCGAGCGCTACGCACGCATGATCGCGACATCGTCCGAGGTCATGGAGGACGCGGTCCTGCACGGCACGGTTTCCGAGGACCGGGATCCCCAGGACGAGGCCGTGCGCCTGGCTGCGGCCTGGGACGGGCTCCAGCTGCTCGAGCAGTATCTGCCGGAGCGGGTGGACGTCGTCACGATGCTGGAGGAGCACGAGTCGCTGCTCGCGGTTCCCCGGGGATGGCGCGAGTCCGGGGAGACGGGGACGGCCGCGGCTCCCGTGGCGTGGACGAGGATCGAGGACGTGTTCGCGGCAGAGGACGAGTCGGGCTACGCGCCAGGACGCCGCAAGCGCGCCCGGATCGTCGCCGACGCGATGGCGCTGTTCGCGAAGGAGGGCTACGGCGACACGAGCCTGCGGAGCATCGCGGAGAAGGTCGGCGTCTCGAAGTCGTCGCTCATGCACCACTACCGCACGAAGGAGTCGCTGCTCGGCGCCGTGCTCGCCGAGCGCGACCGGTCGATCTCGGCCAGGCCTGCCTACGTCCCCGGGAGCAGTGCCGCAGCGGAGCTCCGCGGTCTCCCCGCGGGAGCCGCGGACGACGCCGTCGCAGCGCCGGGCCTCATCGAGGTATACGCGGTGCTGTCCTGCGAGGCCGTGCCCGCCACGCATCCTGCGCACGACTACTTCGCGTCGCGGTTCACGAAGGCGCTCGATCAGTTCGCGGAGCTGTTCCGCACGGCGCAGGCCGAGGGCGCCCTGCCGACGCACCGCGACCCGGAGCACGAGGCGATCTGGCTCGTCGCGCTCTGGGACGGCTTGCAGTACCAGTGGCTCTACGACCGGGATGCCGTCGACGTGGCCGCGCATCTGGAGGCTCACCTGGCCGACGTGCTGCCCGCCTGAGGCCGACGTCAGCCGGCATCCCGGCTCCTGCCGACCCTGTCGGCACCCGACACCCGTCGGCCGGAAACACACCCGTCGGCCGGATCGGCCGGAATCCCCCAACGGCCGCGTTCCGAACCGACAGCCGTCGGAGGAAGGCACGGCAGCGGACCGGCTGACGGCCCGGGAGGGCCGCAGACCGAGCTCAGTCCGCGGCGATCACGGCGATCACGGCCTCACCGTACGCCTCGCGCTTCTTCGCCCCGATCCCGGTGATCCCGTCGAGGTCGGCGAGTGACGTCGGCCGGTGCTCCGCGAGCGCGCGCAGGGTCGCATCGCCGAAGACGATGTAGGCCGGCACGCCCTGCTCCCTGGCCGTCTCCGCACGCCAGGCGCGCAGCGTCTCGAACAGCCCGCGATCGCCCTCGCCGAGCGTCTCTGCGGCCGAGGCCTTGCGCGCACGGCTCCCCCCGCTCACCCTGCCCATCGTGTCCTTGCGCAGCGGCACCGGCGTCTCGCCGCGCAGCACGCCGGCGGCCGCCTCGCCGGGAGCCAGCGTGCCGTAGTCGCCCTGGGCCACGAGGACGCCCCGCGCGAGGAGCTGCCGGACGACGCTGCGCCAGTCCTGATCGGAGAGGTCGCTCCCGATGCCGTAGGTGGCCAGCTGCTCATGGCGCTGCTGCCTGATCCTGTCGTTGGAGGATCCGCGCAGGATGTCGATGAGGTGCCCCGCGCCGAAGGCCTGATTGCGCTCGCGCTTGAGGCGCACGATCGTCGACAGCAGCTTCTGGGCGGGGACGAGCCCGTCGAAGGTCTCCGGGTGCTCGAGGCAGGTGTCGCAGTTGCCGCATGGCTGCGACTCTTGATCGAAGTAGCCGAGGAGGTTCTGCCTGCGGCACTCCACCGTCTCGCAGAGCGCCAGCATCGCATCGAGGTGCTGGCCCATGCGCATCTTGAAGGTGCGGTCTCCTGGACTTTGATCGATGAGCCTCCGCTGCTGCACCACATCGCCGAGGCCGTAGGCCATCCAGGCGATGGACGCCTCGCCGTCGCGTCCTGCGCGACCGGTCTCCTGGTAGTACCCCTCGACGGACTTGGGCAGGTCGATATGGGCGACGAAGCGGACGTCCGGCTTGTCGATGCCCATGCCGAATGCGATCGTGGCGACCATGATGACGCCGTCCTCACGGAGGAAGCGCGACTGGTTCGCCGCCCGCACCTCGGCGGGGAGCCCCGCGTGGTACGGCAGCGCATCGAAGCCCTGCGCGGCGAGGTGGCCGGCCGTCTGCTCGACCGACTTGCGGCTCAGCGCGTAGACGATGCCCGCCGCCCCCTCGGGCAGGGAACGGATGAAGGCCACCAGCTGCTTGCGCGGGTCGACCTTCGGCACGATCCGGTACTGGATGTTGGGACGGTCGAAGCTCGCGACGAAGTGCCTCGCCGCATCCAGGTGCAGTCGCTCGGTGATCTCCTGATGCGTTGCCCTGGTCGCCGTCGCGGTGAGCGCCATGCGCGGCACCCCGGGGAAGCGCTCGCCGAGGTCTCCGAGGGAGAGGTAGTCCGGCCGGAAGTCGTGGCCCCACTGCGACACGCAGTGCGCCTCGTCGATCGCGATGACGCTGAGCTTCCCGCGCTGCAGCAGCGCGGTCGTCGACGGGCTCGACAGCCGCTCGGGGGCGACGTAGATGAGATCGAGCTCGCCCTCGAGGTACGCGCGCTCCACCGCCCTGCGCTCGTCGATCGACTGCGTGGAGTTCAGGTACGCGGCGTTCACGCCATTGGCCCTGAGCGCGTCGACCTGATCGTGCATGAGCGCGATGAGGGGGCTGATCACGAGCCCTGTGCCCTCGCGGACGAGCGCCGGGACCTGATAGGTGACCGACTTGCCCCCGCCTGTCGGCATCAGCACGACGGCGTCGCCGCCGCCGATGACCTGCTCGACGATCGCGGCCTGGTCACCGCGGAACGCATCGTAGCCGAAGACCGTGTGCAGCGCATCGAGCGCGGTGGCGTACCGGCTCGGCGCCGCCGCGCCGCCGCCCTCCGGGCCCGTCGAGACGGGCGACACCGGCCCCCGCCCCCAGTCGAGCGGCGGCTCCCACGTGCCCTCCGGCGGAACCCAGTCCATCTCCTCGGGCGGATACGCGTTGTCCCACGGCTCTTCGGGCAGAGGCAGATCCTCGTATGGATCTCGGGGAGTCTGCGGCATCCCTCCAGCGTAACGACCCGCGACGACATCCACGGGCCGTCTCCACAGGAGAAGCCCGTGTATGTCGACGAACCGTTCCGGTCCCGCCAGCCTGCTGGGGAGGGTCCGGGCTGCGGGACCGGAACTCCGGCTCCTCACCGGACTCGCGACCGCCGTCACGGCGACGGTCGCGAGGTCGTCGCCCGGAGCGCGCACCCCCATCGCGCGCTCCGGGCGCACGGATCAGCTCAGCAGCTCACGCTCTTCGCCGACCCGCTGATCGCGTCGTCTCCGCGCGGCGACGACCACCAGCACGCCGCCGGCGAGCAGCGTCGCCGCGGCGAGCAGCAGCGCCACCAGAGGGACGTCTCCGCCGGTGCTCGGAAGACCGCCGGACGGCGGCGGCGGCGTCAGATCGTGCTCCGTGCACAGCGGCGAGTCGGGCGCGCACACCGGCTCCTCTCCCGTGAGCGCGACGACGTTGCCGAGATGGTGATCGCCCTGCTGGCCGTAGGCGTTGACCGTCACCGTGTAGGTGACCGTGTACACCTCGCCCGTCGGCACGGCGCCGACGATGCGGATGGTGTCACCGTCGACCGTGGCCGTGAGGTTCCCGTTCGAGACCGCCGGTCCCGCGGTGAGCGCGGCGTCGTCGAGCACGTCGGCCATGTGGTCGGTGTAGTCGACGGCCACGTCGGCCGCATCGGGATTGGCGCCCCGGTTGGTGAAGGTCAGCGTGTAGGCGACCTCCTGCCCCTGGCCCACCTCCGTGCCGGACTCCGGATCGCTGGACTTGGCCACGCTCACGTCGGAGACGTGGTTGTACGTGCAGTCCGGACGCTCCCCATCCGCCGGGACGCACGGCCCCTCCGGCGGCTCCTCCCCGTTCGGCACGAGGAAGTTGTCCAGCCGGTCGTCGCCGCGCTGCCCGTCGGGCTTCACGGTGACGGCATAGGTCACGGTGACGACCTGACCGGGCTGGAGAGTCCCGGTGATCGTGAACCTGCCGTCCTCGATCGCCGAGACGGTCAGCGCGTCGCCGGATGCCACGGGCTGGGCCGTGACCTCGGCGTCGTCGAGGACCCTGGTGAGGACGTCGTCGCGGTTCACCTCGACCGGCGCCTGGCCGGTGTTCTCGAAGTGCAGCGTGTACGTCGCCGTCTCACCCGGGCGCAGCGTCGAGCCGGTGGCCGGATCGACCGTCTTCCCGTCGTCCAGCTCACCGATCGGATGCTCGGTGCACGCCACGCCGTCGTCCCCGCACTGCGGGTCGTCGGCGCCGGTCTTGGCCACCACGTTGCGCAGACGGTTGTCGCCGCGGTCGCCGTCCGGCTTGACGGTGACGGTGTAGGAGACGGTGACCGTCTGGTCCGATGCGAGGACGCCGGTCACGCGGACCAGCCCGTCCGCGCCGTCCGTCGCGGTCAGGGCAGGATCGTCAGCCAGCGGCGCACCGGTCAGATCGGCGTCGTCGAGCACCTGCGCGAGGTCGTCGGTGTAGTCGACCGGACCCGCCGCCTCGCCGCTGTTGACGAACGTCAGCGTGTAGACGACCTCCTGGCCGGCCTGCACGTCCGAACCCGTCTCCGGGTCTGCGGACTTCGACACCGCGACCTGCGGCAGCGGGGTGACCGTGCAGTTCGGGTCGCCCTCCGCGCACTCGCCCGGCGGCTCCTCGCCGGTCGGGACGAGGAAGTTGTCCGCCGTGTTGTCGCCGCGGTCGGCCTCCGTCCTCACGGTCGCCTGATAGGTCACCGTGACCGTCTGCCCGGCGGCCAGCTCACCGGTCACGGCGAATGCGCCGTCCGTGACGTCCGACACGCTCAGCGCCTCATCGGATGCGGCCGGGGGCGTGGTCAGCTCGGCGTCGTCGAGGACATCGGCGAGGAGGTCCGTGTGGTCGACGACGATCGGCCCCTCGCCCTGGTTGTCGAAGGTGAGCGTGTACGTCAGCACCGTTCCGACGTCGACGGGGTCCGTGTCGGCCGAGACCGACTTGCCCGTCAGCAGCATCCCGATCGGGGTGACCGTGCAGTCCGGGCGCTCGCCGTCCTCCGGCTGGCAGACCGGGTCCGTCGGCGGCTCCTCGTCGGGGGCCAGCAGGAAGTTGGCGGCGATGTCGTCACCGCGCTCCCCGTCGGCCCGCACCGTGACCTGATAGGCGACCGTGCGGGTCTCCCCCGCCGGCACCTCGCCCGTGATCGAGATGCGGTTCCCGTCCCTGGACGCCGTCAGCCCGTCCGCGCTGGTCGGCTCGGTGGTGACGTCGGCGTCGTCGATGACGTGGGTGAGGTCATCGGCCTCGTCCACGACGGCCGTGCCCTGCCCCGAATTCTCGAACGAGAGCGTGTACGTCAGCACCGTGCCGGCCGCGACCGGGGTCGCATCCGCCTCGACCGACTTCCACGACTCGAGCAGCGGCACCGGATGCTCTGTGCACGAGACGCCGTCGTCGCCGCACTCCGGATCGGTGACGCCCGTCGGGGCGAGCACGTTCCCGAGGCGGTTGTTCTCGCGGTCGGCGTCCGCGTTCACGGTCACCGTGTAGGCGACCGTGACGGTCTGATCGGGATCGAGCGAGCCGGTGACGCGCAGAGTGTCACCGTCTTGAGCGACCTCCAGCGCATCGTCCGATGTCGTCGGCCCCGCCGTGAGGGTCGCATCGTCGAGCACATCGGCGAGATCGTCGGTGTAGTCCACCGGACCCGCCGCCTCGCCGCTGTTGACGAACGTCAGCGTGTAGACGATCTCCTGGCCGGCCACGACCGTCGAACCGGACTCCGGGTCGGACGACTTCGACGCCTCGATCAGCGGGATCGGCGTGCTCGTGCACTGGTCCGAGCCCTCGACGCAGTCCTCGGGCGGCGTGCCGCCCGGCGGCACGAGGAAGTTGTCGGCCCGGTTGTCGCCGCGCTCGGCATCCGCCCTCACCGTCACCTGGTAGGTGATGATCGCCGTCGCGTCGGCGGCGAGCTCGCCCCCGATCTGGAAGCGGCCTCCCGTCACCGCCGAGACGGTGACGCCGGCGGTGTCCGAGACCGGATCGCTCGTCAGATCGGCGTCGTCCAGGACTCCGGTCAGGACGTCCTCGCGGGAGACGGGCGCGGCCACCGCACCGGTGTTCTCCACCGTCACCGTGTAGGTCAGCACCGTGCCGGCGACGACCGGATCGGAGTCGGCGGAGACGGCCTTGGAGTACACGACCGCCGCGACGGGGGTCGTCGTGCAGTCCGGGAACTGCCCATCCGCCGGATCGCACTCGGGATCCGTGGGAGGCTCCTCGCCGGGGGCCAGCAGGAAGTTCGCCGCGATGTCGTCGCCGCGCTCCCCGTCGGCCCGCACCGTGACCTGGTAGGTGACCGTGTAGGTCTCCCCGGCGGGCACAGAGCCCGTGACGGAGATCCGATCCCCGTCACGGTCGACCGTGAGACCGTCGGCCGACGCCGGCTCCGCGGTCACGTCCGCATCGTCCGTCACGTGGGTGAGATCGTCCACCGCATCCACGTCGGCCGCCGCCTCGCCGTCGTTGTCGAAGAACAGCGTGTACGTCAGCACCGTACCCGCGACGGCGGGGGCGTCGGATGCCTGCACCTGCTTCCACTGCGTGAGCCCTGCACCGGGGATCTGCACGAAGTCGCAGCTCGGCTCGCCCGCCGCGGTCTCCGGGACCGGGACGCACGCGAGGTTGCGCAGATTCTGGTCGCCCTCGCCCGTGTAGGTCACCGTGTAGGTGATCGTCGCCGACTCGTCCGCGCCGAGCGGTCCCTCCCACGAGAGGGTCGGCTCGTCGTACGAGACCTCCCCGACGGAGGCGGTCGCGTCGTCGTTGAAGGTCGCGGCGTCCAGCACGTTCGTCAGATCGTCCGTCGCGGTGGCTGGAGCTTCGGCCGTGTAGACGCCGGGGCCTTCATTCGTCACCGTGATCGTGTACTCGACCGTCTCGCCGACGGCCGGCAGCTCGGTGCGGTCCGCGGTCTTCGAGATGGTCAGCTTCGGCAGCAGGTACTCGTTCTCCGCGCACGCCTCGCCCGTCTCGGGGTCGACGCCGCCCTCCGGCGGGTCGCACACCGGGGTTTCGGGGTTCTCCGGATCCGCGGGCTGCCAGGCGACGTTGCGCACCGCGCCGTCGCCGCCCGCCCTGAGCGTGACGGTGTAGGTCAGCTCGACCGACTCCCCCATGCCCAGCGCGCCCGTCCACGAGAGCAGCGGCGAGACGTAAGAGACGGCGCCGGGCTGGTTCGCGGACGCGTTGTTGTCGTAGGTCGCGTCGTCGAGGACACCGGAGAGATCGTCGAACACGACCGCCGGGAAGTCGGCGGTGTAGTCGCTCTCGCCCGTGTTCGTGGCGGTGACGGTGTACGTCACCGTGTCGCCGGGACGGGAATCCTCGGTGGCATCCGATGACTTCTGGATCGACAGCGCCGGAAGCGCGACGTTCAGCGCGTGGTCCTCGACCTCGCCGGACGTCGTCATGCCGGTGGGCGAGGAGACCGCGACGTCGTCCGCGGCGATCCGGAGGCGGAGGAATGTCTGGTCGGCGCCGACGGACGGCACCGTGTCCGCGGGCACCGTCCAGGTCAGGTCCACCGAGGGACCGGTGCACGGGACCACGCCGGAGCGCTCGCCCTCATCGAACGTGCCGTTGCGGTTCCAGTCGATCCAGCCGGCCACGTAGCCGGGCCCGGTGCACCGGACGTCTTCGAGAGTGTAGGTCTCCCCCGGCGTGACATTGATCGTGCCGGGAGGGTCGATCGCATCCTCATCGGCCTGGCCATCGGCGTCGTCCGCGTCCGCGTCGGCGCTGGGCTGATAGTCCGCATCCGCGTCGACGGTCGCGCCGAGGCGGGTGAGCGGCTGCCCCTGTGTGGCGAGCGTGAAGCCCGATCCCGACACCGGGGTCGTCCCGACCGGGACGGTGCCGCCCTGCCACGTGGGCTCGAAGAGCGCGCCGGCCTCGCCGTAGCTCGCCGGTGCGTCACCGAAGTCGGTCTGCAGTACGACGCCGAGAGCGACAGCACTCTTGCCCCCGCCTTGAATAGATACCAGCGCACTGGTCGCGCCTTCCATGAAGCCAACGGCCATCGGCCCTGGCTGGTTGCCGCCGAGTCCCTGGGTGACACACTCCTGGCCATCGGGCGCGAAACGCATCGTTCCGTTCGCGGACAGGATCGCCTGCGTGTTCGTCGCGCAGTCGGGCCCCCGGAAGCGGTCGATGATCCGCCAGGCGGAAGGTTGCTCGGGACGCGCCTGGACGTATTCCCCGTTGGAAGCGTTGCTCGCCTCCGCGTCGGCGACAACGAGTCCCTGCAGGGGCACGGGAACGCCGTTGAGCGTCACCCCGCACGCGAATCTGAAGGATGCGAACTGACCGTCGAGGGCATTGGTCACTCCAGCGACCATTTGGTTCGCGAGCCCGGTGCCGCCGACGTTGTAGAGGTTGTCGAGGGCGTCACCGCCCCACTCGCCCGATCGGTAGGCCTGCAGCGGGCCGCCTGTGAGATTCGACAGGGTGCAGGTGGTCGCCAGCGTCTGACCCGCCACCGTCCGCGTGTTGGTCCGGGTCAGCCCGGCAGCCGGGATCGCCTGACCGGGAGTGCCCCACTCGAACCAGTCGATCGATCCCTGATGGAGGCCGGACCCGCCCGTCGCGTACTGCGCATTCGCCGGTGGCGCGGTGAAGACGGGGCCGGTGATCGCGACCATGCCTCCCAGCAGTGCCAGGACGGCCGTCGCCGCCAGACTCCGTCTTGGCCGGCGCAGCATCCTCGGCGCCCCGCCCGCTTCCTCGATACTCCGTGCGCTCACTCGACGCGAACGCGACAGTCGTTCCCCCATGCTGATCCTCCCCGATCGTCTCGTGCGTGGTGCCGCGCTCCCCTGGGTGATCGGCGCAGCCCTCGCATCTCCATCGAGCCCGAAGAACCGGCATCCGCACCACATCCGCAGGTGTTGATTCGGTGTTGAAATCCGTTCCCCGACCCGCGGAATCTCCCGGAGGCAGCTCTCGACGGCGGACTCCCGCCGACCGCGGTGCTGGCAGGATCATGGCGAGGAGCTGACCCGCCCCGGCCGAAGACACTCGCGATCGCCCGGAGAGATCGCACTTCGAGAGATCGGTGCGCAATCAGCATCCCGATCGATCGCGGCCGGCTGCGGTCAGGGCCGACGTGGCCTTCGGATGAGCGACAACAGGAGGCCACAGGATGTCGAGCGTGCACGCCGGGGCCGCGCCGCGCGATCGCCCCGAGCTGGACCGTCCCCGGCTGGTCGCGCGGATCGAGCAGTCGCACACGGCGTGCATCGTGCGGGCTCCCCACGGATTCGGGAAGAGCGTCGTGCTGCGGCAATGGGCGGACCGGACTTCTGCGCACGTGATCTGGATCGTCCCCGTCCGTGCAGCGGCGTCCGCGACCGCATGGCTGGTGTCTCCTGCGCCCATGGACGACGACGGTCACAGGTCGATCGCGATCGGCGACCGGACCGCATCCGCGCTCGAGGCGCTCGCGCTCGCCGAGGCGGAGATCACGGGCGACGCGGACACCGCGGTGGTCGTGGACGGACTTCATCTGATGCGCGACAGGGCTGCGCACGAGCGCATCGCCGATCTGATCCGCCGTCATCCGCGCGTACGTCTGATCGCCGCCACCCGATCGCGAACCGTCGTGCCGTCTCTCCTCCCCGACGCGGACACCGTGACGGCCGACGATCTGGCTCTGACCGCCGACGAGGTGACGAGCCTCGCAGAGCTGCACGGCGCGGGCCTCGGTCACGACGACGCCGAGGCGCTCGCCGACGCGTTCGGCGGATGGCCCGCCATGATCGACAAGGTCGTACGGCATCTCGCACGGCGCCCGGCGACGTCGACGCGCGTGCACGATGCGATCGTCGGGGCGGACGCCTCCTTCGGCTCCTGGCTGATGGACGATGTCGTCGATCCGCGACTGGTGGACACGATGGTGCGGCTGGCCATCGCCGAAACCCTGACCGTGGGGTCGGCGAGATTCCTGACCGGAGACGAGCGGATCGACGAAGCGCTCGACGAGCTCGCCGAGCAGGGACTGATCGGTCGCACGATCGGCCCCGACGGCGAGGAGCCGGCTTACGAGTTCCCCGGCGTGATACGGCGGGTCGTCCTGTCGGGCGTGGCGCGCGCTCCGGAATGGGACGGCGACGAGCGCAGCGCGGCGCTCGCATCCTGGTGGAAGGATCAGGGCCGGCCGGAGATCGCCCTGCGCCAGGCGTACGCCAGGAAGGACTGGCCCTTCATCGCGGAGCTCTTCGAATCCTCCTGGCATCAGCTCGTCAATCTCTCGGAAGACGTCATCGTGACGGCCATGCGGCAGATGCCCGCCGATGTCGCCGCCCGCTATCCGAAGACGCATGCCGTGCGCCATCTCATCCTCGGCGCCGCGATGAGCCCCGAGGATCTGCCGCCGCCCGCCGTCAGCTCCTTCCTCGACATCGTCGATCTCGCCCGCAGGACCAATCCCGTCCAGGCGGCCGAGCGCGCCGTGGCGGACTTCATCGTGCTGCGTCGCTCCGGACGCTACGAGGACGCCGTCAGGGTCGGACGCGTGGCCCACTACCTCTCGATCATCGTCGGCGCCGGGATCCCCGAGTACATGCGCCCGTTCGTTCCGATGGCCCGCCTGCAGCTCGCCCTGACCTACGAGCTCGCCGGCCGCGGGAAGGATGCCGCTGAGCAGCTGGCGCTCGCACTCGCCGCGCTCGAACGCGCCCCGGAGGTCAACGGGTTCGAACGGAATCAGATCACCGGGGTGCTCGCCGTCAAGGCCGCCATCGAAGGAGACCTCCGCTCGGCAGGGGTGTGGCTCTCACGGCAGGTCGACGTCCGCGGCACCCTTCCCCGCATGTGGCTGATGCCGCATGTGCCGAGCGCGGCGCAGATCGCGCGGGCGATCACCGCACTGGATCGTCTCGACCGGAACACCGCCGACAGCGAGCTCGGCGTCCTGCGGCTGCTCGAGACGCGTGACGAGCTGTGGGCGATGGCGGCCTGGGCTCAAGCGCGATACGACCTGCTCTGGTCGGACCGGCCCGGCGGATTCCAGCATCTCGACGTGTCGCGGATGCGGCACCAGGAGTGGTTCAACCCCGAGAGCGCGGCGGATGCGCTCCTGCTCGCCGCCGAAGTCGATCTGCTCCTGGCGGCCGGCGAGGGCACCAGAGCGGCCGCGGTCCTGACCAGGACGAACTCGGTCCACCCGATGATCCAGCTCGCCAGGGCCCGGCTCGACTGGCTCACCGGCGACATCGCCGGCGCCTTGAGCGTCACGCGTGAGATCCTGCGCACACGGCACGTGACCGATCGGGTCAGACTGGAGACCCTCATCCTCCGCGCCACGCTCCTCGAGCGGGCCGGGAATCCGAACAAGTCGCGAAGCCGCTGGATCGAGGCATGCACCATGGCGCAGCGCATGGGCGATCCACTGCTCCCCTTCGCTCTGACCCACGCCGGATCACGCGACGCCCCCGCGCGTGACATCCCTGAGCTCGCGCAGGTGCTCGAGCGCCTGCGCCGAGCACGGATCCCGGAGATCTTCCCCGGGAGCCTCGAGATCATCCGCCTCACCGAACGCGAGCTCGCCGTCCTCGAGAAGCTGGCCGACGACGTCTCGGTCGCTGCGATCGCCCGCCTGCACTTCGTCTCCGAGGCGACCGTGAAGAGCCAGATGCGATCGCTCTACGCCAAGCTCGGAGCGCACTCGCGGATCGAGGCGGTCAACGCCGCGCAGTCGGCCGGGATCATCTGGAGGGAGTGACCTCCGGGCCGCAGCGAGCCGCTCGCGGCACGGACCATCCCCGTGCGCCGGGCTTAGGGTGGTCGAAGACGGGAAGGAGCAGCAGCCATGACCGACACCGCCGTCACCCGCAACGATGAGGCGTCCCGTTACGAGATCCGCATCGGCGACACCCTCGTCGGCTTCGCCGACTACCAGCGCCGCCCCGGCGAGATCCTCTTCACGCACACGGAGGTCGACCCGGCGTTCCAGGGCAAGGGGCTCGCAGGCATCCTCGCGGCGAGCGCGCTGTCGGATGCCGTGGCGTCCGAGCAGACGATCGTGCCGTACTGCCCCTACGTCGCGAGCTACCTGAAGACGCACGAGGTCTCCGGCGCGGAGATCCGCTGGCCGCAGGTGCCGGGGGAATGATCGGCCCGCGGCGCATCCCGCTCGCACCGCGCGAGGTGCCGCTGGGCGGCGTCCGCGCGATGAACGTCAAGCGCACCCTCCCGCACAAGGATCTGCCGACCGTCGGCGCCTGGTGCTTCCTCGACCGGTTCGGCCCAGGACCGGTGCGCATGCGCGTCGAGCCGCATCCGCACATCGGCCTGCAGACCGTCACCTGGCCGCTCGTCGGCGACATGCGGCATCGCGACTCGGTGGACAGCGACGTCACCCTCCGCCGCGGGCAGCTCAACCTCATGACGGCGGGGAACGGCATCTCCCATTCGGAGTACTCCCTCACCGAGGATCCGATCCCCCTGGACGCCCTGCAGTTCTGGGTGGTCCTGCCGGAGGCGGCACGGCACGGATCCGGCGCCTTCGAGCAGCACACCGACCTGCCCCGAGTCGATCTCGGAGCGGATGCGGTCGCCACCGTCGTGCTCGGCGAGTTCGCCGGGGTTCGGTCCCCGGCGACCGTGCACTCGCCGATCGTGGGAGCGGAGATCTCCGTCCCCGCGAGCGGCACGGTGACGCTGCCGCTGAATCCGGCGTGGGAGCACGCGCTGCTGCTCGTCGAGGGCGGATGCTCCCTCGACGGCGAGACACTCGTGCGCGACGAGATGCTCTATCTCGGCGATGCCCGCGACGCCGTGACGGTGACGAGCGCGGAGGGCGCGCTGCTCTTCCTGCTCGGCGGCGAGCCCTTCGAGGAGGACCTCGTGATGTGGTGGAACTTCGCCGCCCGCACCCACGAGGAGATTGCGGAGGCGCGCGCGGACTGGGAGTCGCCGGACGCCTCGGCCGCCCGCTTCGGGCATGTGACCGCCCATGGCGACGAGCGGGTGCCCGCGCCCGAGCTGCCGAACGTGCGTCTCGTGCCCCGCCGCCGGCGGATCTGACCCGGCTGGTTCGTCGAGCGAGGACGGCACGGCCGAACTCCCCTCCCCGCTCGTTGAGCGAGGACGGCGCAGCCGACCGAGTCGAAACGCAGCCCGCAACAAGACCCGTTTCGACTCGCTCCGCTCGCTCAACGAACGGGGGAGAGCGCTCAACGAACGGGGGAGAGCGCCCGACGAACGGGACGGCGCACCCGAGCCCCTCCCCGCTCGTCGAGCGAGGGCAGCACGGCCGAACTCCCCTCCCGCTCGTTGAGCGAGGACGGCGCAGCCGACCGAGTCGAAACGCAGCCCGCAACAAGACCCGTTTCGACTCGCTCCGCTCGCTCAACGAACGGGGGAGAGCGCCCGACGAACGGGGAGGGGGAGCTCGCCTACCGGGCGGACACTAGGCTGGATCCGTGCCGAAGAGCCCCCTCCTGTCCACCCGCGTCCTGCTGGTGTGCGCGGCCGTCGGGGTCGCAACGGGCATCGTCGGCGGCATCGCGGGACTCCTCACCCCGCTGGTGATCGTGAGCGTCCCCTGGGCGTACGGGCTGGTCCTCGGCTCGCACGTGCTGCCGGGGATCATCGCGCAGGAGGTGCTGCGCCGGCCCCTCGTCGCGCTCGCCGCCCACGTGTTCGCCGCGCTGATCGCGAGCGCGTTCAATCCGGCATGGACGTTCCGCTTCCTCGGGACCGCCCTGCTGTTCGGCGGGATCCAGGAGGGCGTCGCCGCGCTCACCCGCTACCGTGCCTGGGGCGCCTGGCGCTTCTTCATCTCGGCCGCGGTCATCGGCGTCCTCGTCGCGGTCGTCGTCTTCTTCGCCGTGGATCTCGGCACGCTCGAGCCCTGGGCCCAGATCGCCTATCTCGCCATCTCGGTGCTCGGCCCGATCGCCTGGACGCTGGTGGGGCTCGGAGTGGGCAACGCGCTGCGAAGGGCAGGGGTCGCCCGGAACTGACGCCATAGGTAAGGCTCGGCTAAGTTAGAGGAATGCCCCTGCTTCGCGTGCGTGACCTCGCGCTGACCCACGCGGGCTCCTCACGCCCTTCGCCCCAAGGCGTCTCCTTCGATGTCGACGCCGGGGAGGTCGTGCTCCTCCTCGGTCCCAGCGGCTCGGGGAAGTCGACGCTCACCCTGGCGCTCAACGGGCTCATCCCGCAGTCGGTGCCCGCCGCCGTGGAAGGCTCCGTCGAGGTCGGCGGACGCAGCACACTCACCACCCCGGTCGCCTCGCTCAGCACGGACATCGCGATGGTCTTCCAGGACCCGGATGCCCAGCAGGTCACCGGCACCGTGCTGGACGAGGTCGCCTTCGCCCTCGAGAACCTCCTGCTCCCCGTCTCGGAGATCCTGGCGCGCGCCGAGGCGGCGCTGCGCAGGGTGGGGCTCTGGGAGCGGCGCGAGGAGAACCCCGATCGGCTGTCGGGCGGCGGTCGCCAGCGCCTCGCGATCGCGTGCGCGCTCGCGATGGGCTCGCCGATCATCGTCCTCGACGAGCCCACCGCCAACCTCGACCCGCAGGGCATCGACGACGTCTACGACGCGCTCGCCGACCTCGTCGCGACGGGCGACCGCGCCATCGTCCTCGTGGAGCACAACCTCGATGCGGCGATGCGCTTCGCGACGCGCGTGCTCGTCCTCGACCGCGAAGGGCGCCTCGTCTTCGACGGTCCGGCCCGCGAGGTGCTGCGGGAGCGGACCGAGGAGCTCGTGACGATGGGCGTATGGCTTCCAGCCGCGATGCTGGCCGGGCGGATGCTCCGCTCGCGCGGCGTCCTGCCGCCGGATGCTCCGCTGCCGCTCACCCCGGAGGAGCTCGTCTCCCTGCTCCCCCGGTCGCCGGGTGGGGATATTCCCCGCACGTTGAGCGAGGACGGCGCCGCCGGTTCCCCCCGCACGTTGAGCGAGGACGACGAAGCACCCTCCTCCCGCACGTTGAGCGAGGCCGGCGCAGCCGACCGAGTCGAAACGCAGCCCGAGACAAGACCCGTTTCGACTCGCTCCGCTCGCTCAACGAACGGGAGGGGAACCGACCGCTCGAACGGGAGGGGAACCGCTCGCTCGAACGGGAGGGGAGCCGACCGCTCGACGGACGGACGGCGGGCGGAGGTCACAGATGTCGGGCGGATCTGGCGGGAGTCTCCCGACATCCGTCCTTCTTCCCTGCAACTGTCCGGTCATTCCCCCCAGGCGATCATCCGCACCCGTGGACTCACCGTTGAGCGCGGGAGGAGGGAGATCCTGCACGGCATCGACCTCGACCTCCCGGCCGGATCCCTCACCGCCATCGTCGGCGCGAACGGCGCGGGCAAGACGACCCTGATCCAGGCGCTGGCCGGCGTCGTCCCCCCGCCCCGGCACCAGGTGAGCGTCGACGGCCTCGACCCCGCCACGGCATCCCCTCGCGAGTTCTCGGCGCGCATCGGCTTCGTGTTCCAGAACCCCGAGCACCAGTTCATCGCGCACACCGTGTTCGACGAGCTCGCCCACGGACTCCGGCTGCGCAAAGCCGACGAAGCCGAGATCGTCGAGCGCGTCGAGGGGATGCTGCGCCGCTTCGGTCTCTCGGACAAGGCGGACGTGCATCCGTTCCTGCTCTCCGGCGGCGAGAAGCGGCGCCTGTCCGTCGGCACCGCGCTGATCGCCCAGCCCCGGGTGCTCGCCCTCGACGAGCCGACGTTCGGCCAGGACCGCGCCAGGGCCGACGAGCTGCTGCGGCTGCTGGACGAGCTCCGCGCCGAGGGCACGACGATCCTCATCGTCACGCACGACCTGCAGCTCGTGGCCGATCACGCATCGCACACGGTGATCCTCGCCCAGGGGCGCGTCCATGCCGACGGGGAGACCCCGCGGCTGTTCGCGACCGAGGGCCTCTTCGAGGACGCGGGCCTTCGCCTTCCTCCCCTGCACCGTGCGCTGCCGTCCGCACTGCGGCAGCTGGTCGCGGAGGAGGCCCGATGAGCGCCTCCGTCATCGATCCCTACGCTCCGCAGCCGCCGGCTCCCCCGCGCTGCTTCCTGAACCACCTGAATCCCCTCGCCAAGATCGCCGCCGTCCTCCCGGCGATGATCCTGCTCGTCTTCGTACGCGACCTCGCGACCCCCGCGGCCTTCCTCGGGCTCGGCTACCTGCTCGTGCTGCTCGGCGCCCACTTGACGCGAGGCGCGGCCGCCGTGCTCCTCGCGATCCCGTTCGCTCTGCTCGTCTTCGGGATCGCCTTCTCGCTCTGGGTGGATGCCGGCCTCGTCGACGCCACCGCGCCGCTGCTGCGCGTCGGCGCATGGACCCTGTACGCCGGGGCGCTCCAGATCGGGTTCGCCACCGCGCTGCGCCTGGGAGCGATCCTCGCCCTCGCCCTCATCGGCGGGCTGACCACCACCGGCCCCGATCTCGTCCGGGCGAGCGTCCAGCAGCTGCGCCTGCCCTATCGATTCGGGTACACGGCACTGGCGGCCTATCGGTTCGTGCCGAGGTTCAGCCATGAGCTGGCCGTGATCCGCGCCGCTCATCGCGTGCGCGGCAACCACGGCGGGCGCGGTCCGTTCGCCCGGATCGCACGGGGGTGGGGCTACATCGTCCCGCTGCTCGCCGGGGCGATCCGGCACGCCGAGCGCGTGGCACTGGCGATGGACTCCCGCGCCTTCGGCGCCCATCCGACCCGGACGGAACGGCACCTCGTCCCCTTCCGCGCCCGCGACGTGGCCTTCATCGTCCTCTTCGTCGCGGCATCCGCTGCACTGTTCATCGCCTTCCATCCCTGGCAGCTCTCCTGAGAGGAACATCATGGCCTATTCCAAGATGGTCAAACCCGCGTCCGCCGAGCTCCTCCGCCTCACGGTCCTGCGGACCGAGCGCCTCGCGCCGCACTGGATCCGGGTGACCCTCGGCGGCGGCGACGTCGAGCGGTTCCGCCCGATGGGGTTCGATCAGTGGTTCCGCCTGTTCCTGCCCATCGGCGGCGAAGCGGGGCTCGAGCGGGTGCCCGCGAAGGCCAACAGCATGTTCGGGTACCTCAGGTTCCTGCGCATCCCCGACGGCGAGCGCCCCGTCATGCGCAACTACACCGTGCGCGCGCACCGCGCGGCGACAGCGGATGCCGGAGCGGAGATCGACGTCGACTTCGTGCTGCACGGCTCCGCCGCGGACGGCACGGCCGGTCCGGCATCCCGCTGGGCGGAGACCTGCGCACCCGGCGAGAACGTGCTCATCATCGACGAGGGGCTGACCTTCAATCCTCAGCGCGGCACAGAGCGGGTCGTCCTGGTCGGCGATGAGACGGCGCTGCCCGCCATCGCGTCGATCTGCGCCTCGCTCCCCCCGACGGCGACCGGCCTCGCGATCGTCGAGACGCCGTCCGAGGAGGATGCCCTGGACTTCCCGCACCCGGACGGGATCGAGGTGATCCGGATCGTGCGGCGCCACGACGCGAAGCCGGGCGAGCTCGCGCTGGCCGCGCTGCGCGAGACCGACCTGCCCATGGCGCCGTTCCACGCCTACGGCGCCGGTGAGCAGAGCCTCGCGGCAGGCGTCCGCAAGCAGCTCGTCGGCGAGCGCGACGTCGACAAGGACCAGGTGAGCTTCTGCGGCTACTGGAGGGTCGGCGCCGCATCCCCGGCATCCAGAGCCGCCCGCGAGCAGGCCGCGGAGCCGCTGGCATGAGCGCGCCGGAGACCGCGCCGAAGCCGACACGCCGCTTCCCCACGCGGATCCTGCTGACCTGCGCCGCCATCGGCGTCGCGACCGGGATCCTCATCATCCCCGCGACAGCCCTCTCGACATTCCTCTCCCCGATCGCTCCCCCGCTGTCCGCGCTGACCTACGGCGCCTGGGTCATCGGCTACGTCATCGCCCTGCGCCTCCTGGAGGCTCCGGGGGTGGGCATCCTCACCGGGATCCTGTCCGGCCTCGTGGCCGCCCCGCTCTCCGCGACGGGGCCGGCGATCGTCATCACGAACGTCATGTTCGCCTTCTTCGTCGAGCTGCCGTTCCTCGTGACGCTCTACCGTCGCTGGCATCGGTGGATGTACTACACCGGCACGGGCCTGGCCTCGGTGCTCTACGCGATCTGGGCGGGATTCGCCGCCGACATGGCGGCGTTCCCCTCCTGGGTGATCGGCACGTTCATCGTCGTGACGGTCCTCGCCTCGCTGATCGGCGTGTGGCTGGGGATCGTCATCGCCGATCGCCTGAGGCGCGCGGGGGTCGCCCAGCGCGCGGTCTGAGCGGCGGAGACGGGCCCGGATGCCGGGCGGCGATGCCCCTCGTCGGGGTGTGCGGCACGGTCCGATACGCCCGCACACCCCGCACTCCCGTCAGGCGGCCCTGGCCCGCTGGACGGTCATCCCCTTCGACGCGGCCGTGGCGCGGCCGAGCCCCCAGTACTGCCAGCCCGCGTCCTGCCACGCTTCGAGGGGCAGGCAGTTGCGCGCATCGACGATCAGAGGACGCGAGACGAGACCGCCCATGCGCACCGGATCGGCGGTCCGGAACTGCTCCCATTCAGTGAGCACCAGCACGATGTCGGCATCGCGCACGGCGTCCTCCATGGTGTCCGCGAAGCCCAACGTGGGGAAGCTGCGCTTCGCCGTGGGGCCGGCGGCGGGGTCGAACACCGTCACGAGCGCACCGCGCAGGTGAAGAGCTGCAGCGACGTTCAGCGCCGGGGAGTCGCGCACGTCGTCGGTGTCCGGCTTGAACGCCGCTCCGAGCACGGCCACGCGGGCGTTGAGCACCGAGCCGCCGAGGGCGCCGAGGGTGATGTCCATCACCCTCTGACGCTGATCCATGTTGATCTCGTCCACCTGCTGCATGAGCTTCACGGCGGAGTACGCGCCGAGCTCGCCCGCCCTGTGCATCAGAGCGCGGATGTCCTTCGGGAGGCATCCGCCCCCGAAGCCCAGCCCGGCGTTGAGGAACTTGCGCCCGATGCGCGCGTCGTAGCCGATCGCGTCCGCGAGCACCGAGACGTCGGCATCCGCCTTCTCGCAGAGTCCGGCGATCGCGTTGATGAACGAGATCTTGGTCGCCAGGAAGGCGTTCGCGCTGACCTTCACGAGCTCGGCGGTCGGCAGATCGCAGGATACGAACGGCGCGCCGGCGGCGATGGCGGCGCCGTAGACGCGGCGCATGCGCTCCTCCGCCCACGGCGATGCGCCGCCGATCACGACCCGGTCGGGGCGCAGCGTGTCCTCCACGGCCAGCCCCTCCCGGAGGAACTCGGGGTTCCAGATGAGCTCCGCATGTACAGCGGGGGACGCGGTCCCGGCGACCATCCCGCGCAGCCGCGCGGCCGTGCCGACCGGGACCGTCGACTTGCCGACGATCAGGCCGTCATGACTCAGGCTCTCCGCGACCGCTCGGGTCGCAGCGTCCACGAATCGCAGATCGGCGGCGTGGCTGGAGGGGTGCTGCGGTGTTCCGACGCAGATGAAGTGCACGTCGCTCGCCTCGACGGCCGCTCTCAGATCCGTCGTGAACGACAGCCGTCCCGTGGCGACGTGCCGCGCGATCAGCTCGGGCAGCCCCGGCTCGAAGAAGGGCACCTCCCCCCGCTCGAGGGCGGCGATCTTCGTCGGATCCGCGTCGACGCCGATGACGTCGAAGCCGAGCTCGGCCATGGCGGCGGCGTGGGTCGCACCGAGGTAGCCGGTGCCGATCACGCTGATCCTCAGCGGGGCGGACTCCTCTCCCGGCGGCGGCGGTGCGATGTGCATGCGGTGCGCGTTCTTCGTCTTCATGATGGTGATCCCTTCGGTGCGAACGATTCGTGCGGTGTCGGTCGGCGGGTCAGTGCGGGATGATCTGGAAACGGCTCGCGGGGTCGGCGAGCCCCTCCGCGAACGCGACGAGCGAATCGGCCCTGGAGTCGATGCGCCAGTCGTTCGTCACACGCTGCCCCTCGCTGACGGTCGTGACGGCGAGGTTGAACCAGGCGAAGCCGATCACGTCGTCGTTCTCCGGATCGGCGAACGCGTCGAACATCGACGCCACCCACTCGGGCTTGTGCCCGCCGTTCTCCGTCGCCCCGACCTCGGCGATGATGAGGGGTTTGTCGGTGATGGCGCGCAGCTGGTCCAGCGTCGCGTCGAACGTGTACCCGAACGTGAAGTCGTTGGCCGGCTTGAAAGGGGTGCGCAGGTAGCCGGAGGCGCCGACGAGGTCGACGTACTCGTCCCCCGGGTACAGGGACTGCAGATACGAGATGTCCTGATGACGCGCGGGGAGGTTGTTGACGATGTTCGGCGCCCACGTCCAGATCACGTAGGCGTTCGCCCCCTCGGCCTCGAAGATGTCGTGCACGTAGCGCCACATGGCGACGAAGTCGCCCTTCCCATTGCCGTTCAGCGAGGATCCGTCCGTCTTCTGCTCCGACCAGGGGTACCAGGTCCCGTTCATCTCGTGGTCCAGCCGGATCGCGAGCGGAAGCCCCGTCGTGACGATGTCCTTCGCGTACTGATGCAGGTAGGCGTCGAAATCGCCCGCCAGGATGCGGGGCAGCGAGTACTCCGGCAGAATCGTCTGGTCGTTCGGGGCGCTGATCGGCCTCGACTCCCAGGTGAGCATCGGCAGGAGTCCCCGCTTCCAGGACGCGGTCACCACGTCGCCGCGGAAGGCCTGATCCCAGCCGCCGAAATAGCCCACCAGCGACTGACGGCTGCCGGCATCCAATGCCGCGTCGTCGAACGTCGCGAAGTTGAAGGGCGCCTGCCCCGTGTACATGCCGAAGTAGCGGGACTCCGGGGCGAGGATGTCGGCGACGGACGGCGCGTCCGGCTTGGTCGGCGCGGCCGGTTTCGAGGGCGTGGCCGGCTTCGACGGCGGAGACGGATGCGGCTGCGCCTCGCTCTCCCTGTCGCGATAGACGACGATCGTCTCCCGCTCGGGGACGGCCGGCTCCTCCGGGGCCGGGGTCGGCGTCGAGGTCGGGACGGGGGTCGGCGTCGGGGTCGGCGTCGCATCGTCCGCCGGAGTCGTCTGCGGGTTCGCGGCGTCCAGCCGGGCGTTCGCCGCATCCAGCTCCTCCTGGAGCTCTGCGTTCTCCGCCTGGCTGGCGGCGAGCTGGGCGTCCAGCGAGGGCGGCGGGGTCGCACCGCCGGGACTCACCCAGACGAGCACGCTGACCACGATGAGGGCGGCGACCAGGATCGCGCCGCCGAGGAGGCCACGGCGGCCGGCGGCCGGCGTGGCCGCCCACCAGCTCCGAGGGTTACGCAGTGCCGAGGACAAGGAACACCGCCTCCATTCCGAAGATCGTGAATCCGATGACGTACGGCCATGCGGCTTTGGGGTTCAGCCGGCGGCGCGGCTCCGGAGACGGCGGCGGCTCCTGCATGGTCTTGCGCCGCAGGGGCGCGGCGGTGCGGGGCAGGACGGCGGTCGCCGCGGTGGACGTCGGCACGGCGTCGGCTGGATGCGCGTCGACGGCGGGCGCCGGTGCTGTGGTCGTGCCGTCCGAGAGGTCGCGCAGCTCCTGCAGCATCCGCTCGCTCTCCGGATCCGCGGCCTGGATGCCGTCGACGGCGTCGTCCTGACCGGCGCTGTAGGCGCCTGCCCTGGTCCCCCAGCCCGCGACGTGTCCCATCCGGAAGAAGCCGATGAGGCGGACCGGCATGAGGAAGAACGTCGAGGCGAGGATGAAGATCGGCAGTCGCAGGAAGTCGCCTGGCCTCTCCGCGAGATGCCGAAGCTGGCGGATCGCCATGCTCAGCACCGAGGAGACGACGATGAGCGCGACGACCCAGATCAGCCCGGAGCCGACGCCGAACTCCTCGAGAATCGCCTCGTAGAAGTTGTGTCCCGCGCCGGTCGCGGCGCGGAAGATCCAGCCGCCGATGACTCCCGCGAGCAGGAACGGGAGCACGATGTCCATGAGCATGAACACCGCCAGCAGCGGCGCGTGCCCCAGCATCCACGGCAGCATCCGGAGCGTGTTGTACTGGCTGCCGCGCGCCCAGCGCAGCTGCTGTTTGAAGAGCTTCTTGAGCTGGGTGGGTGCGTCCGTGTAGACGAGGCTGGTGTGCTGATAGACGGTGCGGTAGCCCTCCTTCAGGGTGAGGTTCGTGAGCGTGCGGTCGTCGGAGACCTCGAGGAAGACGCCCATGAACCGTTCTGTCATGAACTTGTCCATGACGCGGATCAGGATGTCGCGACGGAAGGCGATCGTGCGTCCGGGGAGGCAGCCGACCTGGCCGAGGACGCTCTGCGCCGGCATGGCGTACAGCGCCCGGGAGTTCTCCAGCCAGTCCGCCCAGCGCGTCATCCAGCTCCGCTCCGGCTCGAGGATGCGCTGGCGGGTCGTGACGCCCCCGACCCGCTCGTCGGCGAAGGGCTTGATCAGCTCCTCGAGCGCTCCGGGCGTCCAGACGGTGTCGGAGTCGACCAGGACCGAGATCTCGTAGGAGGACAGCTCGACGCCCACCTTGACGGCGTTGCGCTTTCCCGCGATCGTCGTGTGCACCCAGCGCACCTTCGGAGCGAACTCGGCGCAGACCTCCTCGAGGCCGACGTTGCGGGCCCCGTTGATGACGACGATGATCTCGTCGGGGTTCTGGTCGATGATCCGCCCGAGCACATCGCGGAACAGGTCGAGCGGCTCGTCGACGACCGGGATGATCACGCTCGTGCCCGCCTTGTGCGGTTCCGTGTACGGCCGGTAGCGCTGGCTGATGAGAAGCTTCGTGAGCCAGAGCCCCCAGATCAGGGCGGAGTACACCACGAAGAGGTACAGCTCGGGATACCCCCCGAGCATGTTCCTCAGCTGCAGCAGAAAGATGAACATCGCACTCCCTCAACAGATCGAACGGTTGGTGGAGCCCGCGACGCTGGGGGCGCTTTCGGTAGTGCCGAGTCTGAGAGCCCCCCGGGACCGCACGCAAGCGTCTCGCGGCGATTTTCACGCGACGTTAACAAACCGCGCTGTCCCCCGAATGGAGGACAGCGCGGATATTAATCCCAGTTCAGATGGCAATATATTGGGATACCATTTGTCAGTTCAGTTTGCGACGATAGATCGCGACCGACCAGATGTACGCCACGACGAGGATGCCGACGAGCCAGGCCAGCGCCACCCAGACATCGACCCCGGCCGGTTCGCCGCCGAACAGCGAGCGGATCGTCTCGACGATCGAGGTGACCGGCTGGTGCTCGGCGAACCACGCCACCGGAGCGGGCATCGAGGCGGTCGGCACGAAGGCGGAGCTGAGCAACGGCAGGAAGATCAGCGGGTAGCTGAACGCGCTCGCGCCGTCCACGGTCTTCGCCGACAGCCCGGCGATCACCGCCAGCCAGGTGAGCGTCAGGGTGAACAGGACCAGGATGCCGACGACCCCGAGCCAGGCGCCGAAGGAGGCGCCGGTGCGGAACCCCAGGGCGAAGGCGACGCCGACCACGGCGGCGACCGAGACGAGGTTGGACGCCAGCGAGGTGAGCACATGCGCCCACAGCACACTGGAGCGCGCGATCGGCATCGACTGGAATCTCTCGAAGATGCCGCCCTGCATGTCCAGGAAGAGCCGGTACGCCGTGTAGGCGATGCCGGAGGCGATCGTGATCAGCAGGATGCCAGGGAGCATGTAGTCGATGTACGAGCCGGCGCTTCCGGTGTCGATCGCGCCGCCGAGCACGTAGACGAACAGCAGCATGAGCGCGATCGGCGTGATGGCGGTCGTGATGATCGTGTCCGGGCTGCGGAGGATGTGACGCAGCGACCGGCCGGTGAGCACACCGGTGTCGCGGAGGACGTGAGCGGTCATGACGGGTTCCCCTCCGTGGATGCCTCGGCCACGGCCTGCTCGTCGGCCGACTCGCCGACGAGCGCGAGGAAGACCTCCTCGAGGGTGGGCTGCTTCTCGACGTACTCCGTTCTGGCCTGCGGCAGGAGGCGCTTGAGCTCGGCGAGCGTGCCGTTCTGGATGATCGTCCCCCTGTGCAGGATCGCGATGCGGTCGGCGAGCTGCTCCGCCTCGTCGAGGTACTGCGTGGTGAGCAGCACGGTGGTGCCGCCCTTCGCGAGCTCCCTGATGGTGTCCCACACCTCGATCCGCGCCTGCGGGTCGAGGCCCGTGGTCGGCTCGTCGAGGAAGATGATCGGCGGGTCGCCGACGAGGCTCATCGCGATGTCGAGCCGGCGGCGCATGCCGCCGGAGTACTCGCCGGCCCTGCGCCCTCCGGCATCCGTCAGCGAGAAGCGCGCGAGCATCCCGTCGGCGACGGCAGCGGGATCCTGCAGATGGCGCAGCCGCGCGACGAGGATGAGATTCTCCCGCCCGGTGAGCACCTCATCGACGGCGGCGAACTGACCCGTCAGGCTGATCGACTCGCGCACGCCGTTCGCATCGGCGACCACGTCGCTGTCGAGGACGACGGCGGTGCCGGCATCCGCCTTGAGCAGCGTCGAGAGGATGCGCACGAGGGTGGTCTTGCCCGCGCCGTTCGAGCCGAGGAGGGCGAAGATGCTCCCCGGCTCGATGTCGAAGTCGACGCCCCGGAGCACCTCGAGGCCCTTGAAGGATTTGCGGATGCCCCGCACCCGGATCGCGGGGCGGGTGAGCGTCTGCGTGTTCATGACTCGCGTTCCCTTCCGATCGCGGCGTCGATCGCCTTCGCGAGGCGGTCGCGCTCCTTGTCGATCCACTCTCTGTGGCGGTACGAGCGGACGAACTCCTCCGCGAACGCCACGGGATCGTCTCCGACGATCGCGCTGACCGGAGTACCGTCCAGCGCCGCGCGCTCCCAGAGGTCGACGTGGTCGCCGATCATCGTGAGCAGCACGTCGCCCTCCCCGATCGCGCCGTAGTACATGAAGTACCGGTTGAGGGCCTTCGCGGCATCCGCGTAGGGAGCCGGCAGGGGCGTCGATCCGCGCGAGATCCCGCCTGTACTGCTTCTTCTGCTCGAGCGATCCGGTGAGCGCTTCGATCCATTTCACTGCCATGTCATACGTCCTTCCCGTCGGTGCTGCTGTCGTCGGTGCTGCGGAGCCGTTCGATCCGCTCCGCGAGGAAGCTCCAGGTCCGCCAGAACTCGGCGAGCTGCTCACGGCCCGTCGTGTTGAGCGAGTAGACCTTGCGCGGCGGGCCCTTCTCGGACGGGACCTTCTCCACATCCACCAGGCCCTTCTGCTCGATGCGGACCAGCAGGGCGTAGACCGTGCCCTCGGCGATGTCGGCGAACCCCTGACCCCGCAGCCACGCGGTGATCTCGTACCCGTACGCGGCCCGTTCGGCCAGGATCGCGAGCACGATCCCTTCCAGCGATCCCTTGAGCATCTCCGTCATCTGGCTCGCCATGCGATGCCCCGTCTCTACTCAGCGTTGTTGACTACCAGTAGACGGTATCACTGAGTACCGGTAGGTGGCAACACTGAGTAGCTAGCTCGTGGGCATGCGGAAGGGGAAGGCGTGGGCTCCGAGACTTCGGAGCCGACGCCTTCCCCTGTGCGAGCGCTGCGGCCGTGTGCCGCCGGATCCCTCTAGCGCTTGCCGGCGATCTGGCGCGAGACGATGTCGCGCATGATCTCGTTCGTACCGCCGTAGATCCTGTGCACGCGCGCGTCGAGGAAGGCGCGGGCGATCGGGTACTCCGTGATGTACCCGTAGCCGCCGTGCAGCTGGATGCCGAGGTCGAGGACCTCCCATTCGCGCTCGGTGGCCCAGAACTTGATCTTCGCGGCCTCCTCGGCGGAGAGCCGGCTGTCCTTGTAGGCGAGCAGGGCGCGGTCGATGTACGCCCAGAGCGCATCGACCGTCGCCGCCATATCGGCGATCCGGAACCGCGTGTTCTGGAAGTCGATGATCCGCTCGCCGAACGCCTCGCGGTCCTTCGTGTAGGCGACGGTCCAGTCGAAGGCGGCCTGTGCCGCCGCCGCGCCGGCCACGGCGATCGACAGGCGTTCCAGCGGCAGGTTCATCATGAGCTGGATGAATCCCTGCCCCTCCTTGCCGCTGATGAGGTTCGCATCCGGCACGAAGACGTCCGTGAAGGAGAGCTCGGCGGTGTCGTGACCGTGGAAGCCCATCTTGTCGAGCTTCTTGCCGTGCTCGAAGCCTGCCATGCCGTTCTCGATCAGCAGCAGGCTGAACGCATCGGGACGGTTGCCCTCGCCGGTCTTGACGAAGGTCACGACGACGTCGGCCGTGGCGCCGGACGAGATGAACGTCTTGGCGCCGTTGACGACATAGCCGCCGTCGACCTTCCTCGCCGTGGTCTTGATGCCGCGCAGGTCGCTGCCCGCTCCGGGCTCGGTCATCGCGAGCGCGCCGATGACCTCACCGGTGGCCATGCGCGGCAGCCAGGCCTCCTTCTGCTCCTGCGTGCCCATGTGCACGAGGTACGGCACGGCGAGATCGTCCTGGATGCCGAAGGCTCCGGCCAGCGAACCCGCGCCCGCGGCGATGATCTCCTCGTTGACGATCGCGCGGAACCGGTAGTCCTGGAGCATCCCCGCGCCGCCGAACTCCTCGGGGACGGACAGCCCGATGATCCCGGCCTCGCCGGCGGCGCGCATCGTCTGGCGGTCGACCTCGCCGGCGGCATCCCAGCCCTCGATGGCCTGGTTCGTGACGTAGCGCTTCACGAACTCCTTCACCAGGTCTCGGAATGCCTCGTGATCCTCGTCGTAGATGTCGCGTTCCATGCCGTCCTCCCGAACGTTCCTCGCGTCGTTGCTCCGGCGATTCTATGTCGACCGACGCACAGGGGACACCTCGTTGTGGGAATGCATCCCGCATCCGATGAGACCGGGTACCGCGATTGTGGAGTGCCTCCAGGAGGCTCGCAGCAGGTGTCAGTCGAGGTAGTCGGGCGCGGCGTCCAGGCCGAAGAACTCCTCGAGCGTGGTGTACCCGCCCGCGTGATACGCGGCGGCCAGCTCGACGCCGACGTAGCGCAGATGCCAGGGCTCCGGCGCATAACCGGTGACATCGGTGCGGCCGGATTCGTAGCGGACGATGTAGCCGTGCTCCCAGGCGTGCCCGATCACCCAATCGCTCTCGGGGGTGCCCCCGAAGTCGTGGATCCCGCCGCACCCTCCGCTGCACGAGACGACGTCGAGCGCGAGTCCGGTCTGATGCTCGCTGTGCCCCGGGCGCGCGGAGACCTCGTCCGCCGCGGCCTGTCCGCGGGATCCGACGTGCCCCGCATAGGTCGTCCGCTGCAGACCGTAGGAGCGATAGCCGTTGTTCATGCCCAGCGAGCCGGCGCCGGCATCCGACACCGCTGCGGCGAGCGCGTCGATCGCCGCAGCGGCATCCGCGCGCAGGGAATCCGAGCGGCTCGTCGTGCGGAGCTCGGTCGGGATCAGCCCGCTCGGCGTGAACGACTCCGGATCGAGGGGACGCGCCTTGTTGACGACGACCCAGATGTGCTCGGGATCGTCCAGCGAGATGCACGGCGCATTGCCGGCGGCCACCGCCGCGCGGAACCCCTCCCCGCCGCCGAAGGCCGCGATGACCGCCGCATCGTCGCCGGAGGCGAGCGCGGTCTGCACCTCCGCCTCGGCGCAGTGATCGGTGGCGAGGGTCGCCTCGACGTCCACCGGGGGCAGCTGCAGCGCCGCCGCCGGGACGGGCCGGACGGGTTCGGCGACGGCGGGGACCTCCGCCAGCGCCCACAGCGCGCCGATCGCCGTCACCGCGACGCCGAGCGGCAGCGCGAGGGCCAGGGAACGACGACGCGGCGTCGCGTGCCGGGGACGCGTCGCCTCGCTCATGCCTCCATTCTCCCCCGGTCGGCTGAACGACGACGACACACCTCCCGCCTCCGTCCTGATCGCTTCTCGCAGGATTCGTTCTTGCGTTCGGATGACGGTTGCACATATTTCGTTCTTTTGTTCTAATAAGCATATGCGGTGGCAGGGACAGACGATCGACGACGTGGACGATTCGGCGCTGCCCGGGTTGGAGAATCGCAGCGGAATCGTGCGCTCCGTGACCACCCCCGAGTTCACCGGGATGACGTTCCACGAAGTGCTGTCGAAGTCGGCTCTGAACCGGGTGCCGGGCGGATCGCGGATGCCCTTCGGCTGGACGATCAACCCCTATCGAGGGTGCAGCCATGCCTGCGTGTACTGCGTCTCGCCTGACACCCTCATCCTCTGCGCGGACGGGCGACAGCGCCCCCTGTCGGCCTTGGCCGTCGGAGACGAGATAATCGGTACCCGTGTGGACGGCATGTACAGGCGCTATGTACGGACGACGATCGAAGCGAAATGGGCGACGAGGAAGGCCGCGTACCGGATCCTCCTCGCCGACGGCACGGAGATCATCGCGAGTGGTGACCACCGCTTCCTCACCGATCGGGGCTGGAAGCATGTGACCGATGCGGAAACAGGGCAACGCCCCCATCTCACGACAAGCAATCGGCTACTGGGCTTCGGTCGCGGTGACGTCCCTGCGATCCTGCGAGCACACGACGATCCGGAATACCGTCGCGGCTATCTCGCCGGCATGATCCGCGGAGACGGGATGATCTTTCATGGCACCTATCGGAGCGCGAGCAGAACGCGCGATATCCATATGTTCCGGCTCGCCCTGATCGACGAGGAGGCGCTGTCGCGGACAAGGGATCTCCTGGCCGCAGAGGGCGTCGAGACGCGCACACGTCCTTTCCAAGTCCAGACCGCAAGGCGCAGCGCAGCAAATGCCATCCACACCGCCGCTCGGAAGAATGTCGAGATCATCGAGACTCTCATCGCGACGCCGGGTTCTCCTGACGCCGATTGGTACGCCGGCTTTCTCGCCGGCATCTTCGATGCGGAGAGCAGTTGCTCACGAGGCGTGCTCCGCATCTCGAACAAGGACGTCGAGATCCTCCGCCTCATCCAAAGAGGCATGACGACACTGGCCGTCCCTCATGTGCTCGAGCCCGCTCGCAGCAACGGCGTCCGCTCGGTCAGGGTCATCGGCGGACTTCCCCTTCGGCAGCGCTTTTTCGATTTGGTGAACCCTGCCATCAGCCGAAAGCTCTCGATCGAAGGCACCGCAGTCAAGACCGTCGCAGACCTCAGAGTCATGGGGATCACGCCTCTGAAGGGTCAGCACGACCTTCTCGACATCACGACCGGGACCGGGGACTTCATCGCCAACGGAGTCATCAGCCACAACTGCTTCGCCCGCGGGACGCACGAGTACCTCGACCTCGACGGCGGCGGCGACTTCGACTCGCAGATCGTCGTCAAGACGAACGTCGTCGAGGTGCTCGAGAAGGAGCTGCGCCGCGGCAGCTGGCAGCACGACCTCGTCGCGCTGGGAACGAACACCGACCCCTACCAGCGCGCGGAGGGGCGCTACCGGCTCATGCCGGGGATCATCCGGGCACTCGCCGACTCCGGCACGCCGTTCTCGATCCTCACCAAGGGCACGCTGATCCGGCGCGACATCCCGCTGCTCGTCGAGGCGGCGCGCTCCGTCCCCGTGGACGTGCAGATGTCGATCGCGATGTACGACGAGGCACTGCAGCACTCCATCGAACCGGGCACCCCATCGACGCAGGCTCGCCTCGACACCGTCCGGGCGCTGTCGGACGCCGGATTCCGCGTCGGCGTGTTCCTCATGCCGATCCTGCCGCACCTCACCGACTCGCTCGGGGCGGTCGACGGCGCGCTCGGGCGGATAAGGGAGGCCGGTGCCGACAACGTCATCTACGGCGCGCTTCATCTGCGCCCCGGCGTCAAGCCGTGGTTCCTGCAGTGGCTGCAGCGTGAGCATCCGGAGCTGACCTCGGCCTACCGCGCCCTGTACCCCGGTGCGGCGTCCGAGGCGCCGAAGCCCTACCGGCAGTGGCTGGCGAAGCGCGTGCGGCCGCTGATCCGCGGGCATGGCCTCGAGGCGCGCTCGGACGACGACCTGCCGATGCACCGGCGTCCAGCGCCCCCGCCGCGCCCTGTCGTCACGGCGCCCGCCCCGGCCACGCTGTTCTGACGCGTAGGCTCGATGATCATGGCGACAGGCGCGACGATCCACACGTTCACAGTGCAGTTGGCGGACATGGACCGCGGCGTCTACGAAGACCTCGCGCTCCGTGCGGCGAAGCATCCCTCCGAGACCGACGCCTATATGCTCACGCGCGTCCTCGCGTACTGCCTGGAGTACATCGAGGGGATCACGTTCAGCGAGGGGCTCTCCTCGACCGATGAGCCCGCCGTGGTCGTGCGCGACCTCACCGGCCGCACGACGGGATGGATCGAGATCGGCGCACCGGACGCCGAGCGGATGCACTACGGCAGCCGTCTCGCGGAGCGCACCGTCGTCTACACGCATCGCGATCCGGCGAAGGTGATCGCCGCGTGGGAGGGCAAGCGCATCCACGGCGCCGAGGCGATCCGCGTCTACGGCTTCGACCCCGGCTTCATCGATGCCGGGACCCGCGTGCTCGAGCGCAGGAACGCGGCGACCCTGACCGTGACGGAGGCGCAGCTCTACCTTGACCTGAACGGCACCTCGCTGACCTCGGCCGTGCACGAGCACCGCATCGGCTGAGATCCCGTGCGTCCGCGGCGGGCGCGTCGGACTCAGCGCACGAGGTCGAGGATGTGGACCGACTCGCCCATCCCGCCCATCACGGCCGTGCTTCGCGCCCCGGCGTGTCTGAGCGCCGCCGTGAGCTCGGCGCCGTCACGATCCTCCCGCCGCCTCGGCCATTCGACGACGTCGACGGGGAGCCCGAACTCCGCGGTCGCCGTGAGCTCGACTCCGGCGACGCGAGCCAGTTCATCCCGCCGCAGCCACCGCTGCGGCGCCGCACGCGGACCCTTCAGATTGACCGCGATCCAGTCGACCGGCGGCAGCACCACGGGATGCATGTTCGGCGACCAGACGGCGTAGGAGCGGATCCCGCCGTCCGCACCCACCGACCACTGCGGCCTCGCGCACGCCGCACCGCGACCGCGGAACGTGTAGCGGCCGATGTCGTCGTACTGCAGCATCGGTCCGTAGTACCGCTCGATCTGCAGCTGCCTGGCGCGCTCGACGAGTGGATGCAGCACCGGGTCCTCCGACGTCCAGGGCGCGATTCCCGAGGCCTCGCCAGCCGCGGCCACGCGATAGACGATCGGCGAGAGCCCGGCGGGTCCTGCGCCGATCATCGTCGCCATGACCCTGCGCAGGGCGACGTCCAGATCCTGCTGCGTGCTGCCGAACAGCAGGAGCGACTGCGGTGTCGGCGCCGCGACGAGCAGTTCGCCGTCGAGATCCTCGGCGAACGCCAGCAGCACGTCCGGCACAGCGAGAAGCGTCGCAGCGTAAGGACGGACGATCCCGACGCCGCGGACGCCGTCCAGCGGCTGAGCGGTGAACGGCTCCGCCCTGGTGTTCCCCTCCGCGATCGCGTACGCCTCATCGAACGTGAGCCCATCGACCGTGTCGCCGTCGGCGAAGGCGGAGCGGTCCACCCGTTCACCGGCCGCGGTGAACCACGTGGCCAGCAGCGGGGCCGGGCCGACGGGAACGCCAGAGCGAGGAGCGAACTCGGCGGAGGCCCGCGGCTTCAGCACGCGAAGGCCGAGATCCGCCGGCCCCCAGTCCACCGGATCGAGGGAGCGGAGGACATCGCGGCCGCGCTTGTCTGCCATCCGGCGAGGCTACCATCGGCCGATGCCACGCCGGTCAGGCCGGGGGCGCCGGAGTCTCGTGGTCGAGGATGAGGCTCGTCCTGGTACCGGCGACGGCCGGATGAGCGCTGAGGTTGTCGAGCACGAACTCGCGCACGGCATCCGAGTCACGGACCGCGACGTGCACGAGGAAGTCCTCGTCTCCGCCGAGGAAGAACACCTGCACGACGTTCGGCACGGCGGACAGCTCCCTCATGAACAGTGCCATCTGATGCCTGGCCCCGGCCCGGATGCGCACGCCGATCAGCGCCTCGAGGGTGAGTCCGAGCCGGCGGCGGTCGACGTGTGCGGTGAATCCGGTGATGACCCCGCGCTCGCGAAGACTGCGCACGCGCGTGAGACAGGTCGAGGGCGCGAGGCCGACCGCCGCGGCCAGCGCCGCGTTCGACATGCGGCCGTCGCGCTGGAGAAGGGCGACGAGACGGAGGTCGACCTCGTCGAGATCGGCCGCGGAAGGAACTTCAGCCATGATCGCCTTCCGTCGACAGACCTTGCAGTTGATTCGATAATACTAAGTTCGCCAGAATATTCTGCGGAGATATTCCGCAGACAGCGATTTCTCTTCGATGATCTTCCCATGCTGATCGGTATTCCTACAGAGGTGAAGAACAACGAGTTCCGCGTCGCGCTCACTCCCGCCGGGGCTCTGGAACTGGTCCACCACGGGCACGAGGTCCGCGTGCAGTCCGGGGCCGGGGACGGCAGCGGATATCCGGATGCCGACTACGAGGCCGCCGGCGCCACGATCACCGATGCGGAGGGCGCGTGGGCGGCGGAGCTCATCGTGAAGGTCAAGGAGCCGATCGCCGAGGAGTACCCCCGGCTCCGCGCCGATCAGACCCTGTTCGCCTACCTGCATCTGGCCGCCGACCGCGCCCTGACCGAGGCGCTGCTCGCGGCGGGAACGACCGCGATCGCCTACGAGACCGTGCAGCTCGCCGACCGCTCGCTGCCGCTGCTCGCCCCCATGAGCGAGGTCGCCGGACGCCTGTCCATCCAGGTGGGCGGCGCGGAGCTCATGAAGGGCCGCGGCGGACGAGGCGTGCTGCTGGGCGGCGTACCCGGCACGCCGAAGGCGAAGGTCGTCGTGGTCGGCGCAGGCGTCGCCGGCGAGTCCGCGGCACGCATGGCGCTGGGCATGAACGCCGACGTCACCGTGCTGGATGTCTCCCTCCCCCGCCTCCGGCAGATCGACGCGATCTACGGAGGGCACATCAAGACGCTGCGCTCCAACGCCTACACGATCGCCGAAGAGCTGGCCTCGGCCGATCTCGTGATCGGCTCCGTCCTGATCCCCGGCGCCTCGGCTCCCAAGCTCGTCACCCGCGAGATGGTCGCCACGATGGCGCCGGGCACGGTGCTCGTCGACATCGCGATCGACCAGGGCGGATGCTTCGAGGGGTCGCGTCCGACGACCCACGACGACCCCACCTTCGAGGTCGAGGGATCGATCTACTACTGCGTGGCGAACATGCCCGGTGCCGTGCCCCGCACCTCCACCCAGGCGCTCACCAACGCGACGATGCCCTACGTGACGGCGCTCGCCGGGCTCGGCACGGATGCCGCCTTCGCGCGGTTCCCCGAACTCGCCTCCGGGCTCTCCACTCAGGCCGGCGCGCTGCGCTCCGCCACGGTGGGCGAGGCACTCGGCATCCCGGCATCCTGACCTCCGCCGCCGCTGTCCTGGTTCTGCCGCCTCCCGGGATAGCAAGGGTCTCTTCTGGTCGCCTCGCCACGAAGGAGGCGACCAGAAGAGACCCCGCCCCAGCGGCACCACGCGGGAATGCGACCAGAGGAGACACCCTCTGGCGGAACCGCAGCACTGCTCGGGAGGTTCCTCGTCCCGCCGCCCCACGGACGCCGGGTGGCTCCTATGGTCGCCTCCCGGCGAAGGAGACGACCAGAAGAGACACCCGCCGGCGGAGCCGAGGCGAGGAGGCGACCAGACGGGACACCGGCCGGAGCCACCGGGAGGCGCCACCGCAGCGGGATCGGCAGCAGCAGCAGCGGCAGCGGCAGCGGGACCGGCCGCTACGCGGTGATCTCCTCGGCGGTCGGGACGCGACCGGCGAGCTCCTCGATCAGCTCGTCGCCGGGACGGGCCTGCTCGAACGGCGCGTCGATCTCGGCGCGCTCCAGCAGCTCCGACATCCGACGCTGACGCTGACGCGTGATGAGGGTCACGACGCGACCGGACCGACCGGCTCGACCGGTGCGGCCGGAACGGTGCAGGTAGGTCTTGTACTCGTCCGGGGCGTCTGCCTGCACGACCAGGTCGATGTCATCGACGTGGATGCCGCGTGCCGCGACGTCCGTGGCGACGAGCACCTGGACCTTGCCGCTCGTGAGGCGGGCAAGGTTGCGCGTGCGCTTGGCCTGGTTGAGATCGCCGTGCAACGAGACCGCCGGGATGCCGGCATCCTCGAACTGCTCGGCGAGCATCTCGGCGTAGGCACGGGTGCGCGCGAAGACCAGGGTCTGCCCTTCACGGTCGACGAGAGAGGTGAGCACCTCGGCCTTGTCCCGGTGCTCGATCACGAGCACGCGGTGCTCGATCGTGCTGGTCTCCTGGTTCTCGCCCGCGACCTCGAAGACCGCCGGATCGACCAGGAACTCGTCGACGAGAGCGGCGACCTCACGGTCCAGCGTCGCCGAGAACAGCAGCTTCTGGCTGCCCTCCGCGGTGTGACGGAGGATGCGCTGCACGGGCTCGACGAAGCCGAGCTCGCACATGTGGTCGGCCTCGTCGAGGACGGCGATGCGGCAGTCCGAGAGATCCAGCTTGCCCTGGTTGATGAGATCCTCGATGCGCCCCGGCGTGCCGATCACGATGTCGACGCCCTTCTTGAGGGCTCCGACCTGACGGCCCTGGGGCACGCCGCCGTAGATCTGCGTGGTGAACAGGCCGACGCTGCGTGCGATCGGCTGCACCGTCCGGTCGATCTGGAGGGCCAGCTCACGGGTCGGCGCGAGGATGACGGCGCGCGGCGAACGGCCGAACTCACGCCTCTTGCCCGCCTGGGACTTCAGGATGCTCTCGACGAGCGGCGCTCCGAAGGCGATCGTCTTGCCGGAGCCGGTGCGGCCGCGGCCGAGGACGTCGCGGCCGGCGAGCACGGCCGGGATGCTTGCGGCCTGGATCGGGAAGGGCGAGGCCGCGCCCATGTTCGCCAGCGTCTCGGTGATGTTGGAGCCGAGTCCGAGATCGGCGAACGTCACGTCCTCGACCTCGGTCGCCTGGACGGTCTTCGCCTCGAGACGCTCGTGGACGACATCCTCGGTGGGCTCGAAGGGTGCTGCGGCCCGGTTCCAGTCATCCCGGGCAGGCCGCTGCTCGGTGCGACGCGGACGATCGCGGTCGGACTCGCGACGCGGACGGTCGTCGCCGCGACGCGGACGCTCCGCGCCCCGATCGCTCTGGATGCGGGGACGATCGCCGCCGCGAGCGCCCTCGTAGCGGAGACGGTCGCCGCCACGGTCTCGGTCGCCCTCTCGGCGGAAACGGTCGCCGCCACGGTCGTCCCGGAGACGCGGGCGGTCGCCGTCGTACCGGGCTCGGTCGCCGCGGTCGTTCGCGAAGCCCCTGCGCGGACGGTCGTCATCGAAGCGGCGCCGATCCTGGCCGCGCTCGGCATCGAACCGGGGGCGCTCGGCGCCACGGTCCCCGTTGTAGCGCGGACGCTCCGCACCACGGTCGTCCCTGACACGGGAACGCTCGCCGCTGCGGTCGTCGGAGCGCGCGCGGTCGCCGCGGTCGTTCGCGAAGCCCCTGCGCGGACGGTCGTCGTCGAAGCGAGACCTGTCCTGGCTGCGGTTCCCGTCGTACCGCGGACGCTCGGCGCCGCGAGCGCCGTCGAACCCGCGACCGGGCCGGTCGGCGCCGGACCGAGGACGCTCTGCGCCACGCTCGCCGCTGTACCGCGGGCGCTCGCCGTCGAAACGCCGTTCGCCGCCGTTGAAGCGCGGACGCTCGGACGCGCCACCGCGCTCGTCGCGGTGATGCGGGGCGTCACGGCGCCCCGACTCCGCACGGCCGCGGATCGCCCTGGCCTCGTCGCGACCCGCGCGCTCCTGAGCCGTCCAGCGACGCTTGGGGGCGCCGGACTCGGACTCAGGGCGATAGCCGCGGTGCTTCGGGCTCTTGCTGCCAGGCCCTGCGGGACGGTACGAGGAGCGCTCGTCCCCGGCATCCTGACGCGCGGGGCGCCCCTCGTTGTGACGGTCGTGGAACGAGGTCCCTTCGGCTCGCTGCGCTCGCTCAGGGCGGCGCTTCTTCGCGTACCTCGGTTCGAAGTTGCGCGAGGGGCGTCCGCCCTTGGGCTTGTGGTTCTTGGGCATGGGTGTGTCCTTCGGGTTCTCGACACGAGAACAGCCGTCTGCGCGCGCAGGCGCAGACCGATCCGGACATCCGTCGGCCGGGGCCATTCATGTGATGGTTAATGCGCGTCGATCGACGCTCACCATCGGCCCCTGGACTCACACTTCACACAAAAACGTCCGCGCAGTCGCGCGGCTGTCCGAAGCCGACCGTTCCAGGATACCGCGACACCCTGAGAAAGACCCCCGTACGATGTCGTGGTGACTTCCCTCTCTCCCACCGGACACCAGATCCACCTGCAGCGCGGCGCCGTGACGGCGCAGATCGCGCAGGTCGGAGCCTCGCTGCGCTCCCTCACGGTGGGCGGTGTCGGGCTCGTCCCGACGTATCCGCTCTCCGAGCCCACCCCTTCCTGCTCGGGAGTCGTCCTCGCCCCCTGGCCGAACCGCGTCCGCGACGGAGTGTGGGACGACGAAGGCACCGCGCGCGTCCTCGCCGTCACGGAGCCGAAGCTCGGCAACGCCAGCCACGGGCTGCTCCGCTTCAGCGCCTACGAGTTCACCACGACCGAGTCCTCGGCGACGCTTCGGGCGACCGTCGTGCCGCAGACCGGCTGGCCGTATGAGATCGCGACGGCCGTCACCTACACCCTCACCGACACCGGCATCGCGGTCGAGCACACGCTGGAGAACCGCACGGACGCCGCGGCTCCGGCCGCCCTCGGCACCCATCCCTTCGTGACGATCGACGATGTGGATCCGCGCGATCTCGTTCTGGCCGTTCCCGCCACGACGCAGTTCGAGACCGATGAGCGGATGCTGCCGACCGGGACCTCCCCCGCCCCTGAGCAGCTGCGTTCCGGGGTGCGCCTCGGCGACACCGCGCTCGACACCGGCTTCACGGACCTCGCCCGTGATGCGGACGGCCGCGTGCGCCACTCGCTCACCGCCCCCGACGGACGTCGTGTCACCCTCTGGCAGGGCGAGGGCTTCGACTACGTGCAGGTGTACACCACGAAGGCCTACCCCGGTCAGGACCTGGCCGTCGCGATCGAGCCGATGACGGCTCCGGCCGACGCCCTGAACAGCGGTCTCGGCATCCGCCGTCTCCTCCCCGGCGAGACCTGGACGCTGCACTGGGGCATCGAACTGAGCTGAACCCCGCCCCTCGGCCGTTCCGAGGGCGACGATCCACGGATGCGACGACGGATCACGGACGGATCCGTCCGGAGTGTCCGTGAATCGTCGCCGCGCCCGCGGAACGTCCGCGAAGCGATGGCCCCGACAGCCTCAGCCGAGCGGGTTGGCGGGCGGCAGATCGGGGTGACGCTCGCGCAGCTCGCGACGCGTGAGCGTGTGCTGACCGTGATCCTCGGCGACGACGGCCGTCACGGCCGCTGCGGCGGCAGCGGCCGCGGCAGCGGCCGACGCCGCGGATGCCGCAGCCGCGGCCAGTGCGGAGGACGTCGCGGACGGCGTCGCGATGTAGACCGCATCCGCAGGGATGGCGCTCGGCGCGGCGACGGAACCGCCGGCGTCCTGCACTCTCGTCCCCGAGCCCGCCGCGGTCCCGGGCTCCGCCGCGGTCCCGGTGCCGACTCCTGCACCTGTCCCGGCATCCGCGACGCTCCCGGCGCCGGCATCCCCGGACGCAGCGGCATTCGACGGCACAGTCGCGCCCGACGGCACGGCCGCAGCCGCGAACGAGGGACCGGCCGGGCCGCTCCCCTCCGGCGCCGGCGTGTCACCGGCATCCGCAGAGCCGTCCCGCCCGGCACGACGCGCCGCCCGACGCTCCTTGGCGCCCTCGACGAGGTTGTAGAGCGTGGGCAGCACGATCAGCGTCAGGACGGTGGAGGAGACCAGCCCGCCGATCACGACGATCGCCAGCGGCTGCGAGATGAACCCGCCGTGCCCTGTAATTCCGAGCGCCATCGGCGTCAGCGCGAAGATCGTCGCGAGCGCCGTCATGAGGATCGGGCGGAGACGCTTCTCGCCGCCTGCCATCACCGCGGCGGCGGTCGACAGCCCCTTCTCGCGGTACTGGTTCACGAGATCGATGAGCACGATAGCGTTCGTCACGACGATGCCGATCAGCATCAGCACGCCGATGAGCGACGCGACGCCGAGCGGCACCCCGGTCGCGATCTGCAACAGGATCGCACCCGTCGCCGCGAACGGCACCGAGACGAGCAGCAGCAGCGGCTGACGCAGCGACTTGAAGGTCGCGACCATCACGACGTAGACGATGAGGATGGCCGCGAGCATCGCGAGTCCCAGCTGGGAGAACGAGTCCGCCTGCTGCGAGGCGACACCGCCGACCTCTGCGGAGGCGCCGTCCGGCAGATCCACCGCGTCGAGAGCGGCGGTGACGGATGCCGTGGCGCTGGCCAGGTCGTCGGATGCCGGCGGCACGGTCACGGTGGCGGTGCGGCGCCCCTGCTCGGTCGTGATCGACGTCGGGCCGTTGCGCTGCTCGACCTGCGCGACGTCCTGCAGCTCGACGATGCCGAGCGCCGTGGGGATCGCGAGCTCCTTGAGCTCCTGGACCGTCACCGGGGAGTCCGCGTCCGCGATGTACACCGTCAGCGAGGTGTCGTCCAGCTCGAGGCTGCCGGCCTGCTGCGGCTGCATGGCCGCCGAGACCAGGGAGCCGACGGCGGTCTCGCTGAGTCCGCGCTCCGCCGCCTCCTGCCGATCGACGACGACGGCGATGTAGGGCTGCGCGGCGGCGAGGTTGTCCGTGACCTCGCCTATGCCGTCCCGCCCGTCCAGCTCGGCGACGACGGCATCCGTGGCCTCCTGCAGAGCATCCGCTGATGGCGCGGACACGGTGACCTCGATGTCGCTGGACCCGAAGCTCGCGGCGCCCGCCACCGAGATCTCCCCGACGTCCTCCAGGTCGTCCACCGCATCCTGCACGTCGGCGCGGAGCTCCTCCTGATCGACGTCCTCTGCGGTCATGATCGAGTAGGTGACGCCGGCACCACCGGAGAACGCGTCGCGCAGCGCCGATCCGCTCGAGCCGATCGAGACCTGGACGTGCTCGATGCCGTCGATGCCGTCCAGCGCCTCCTCCACCTTCTGAGCCGCCGCGTCCTTGGCGTCCAGGCTCGCGGAGGGCCCGAGGTCCTGGGTGACGGTCATGGTGTTCTGACCCGAGTCGCCGAGGAAGTTGATCTTCATGAGCGGAGCCGCGGCGAGCGTCGCGCCCAGCACGACGACCGCGAGGAGCACGGTGATGCCGGAGTGCTTGAGCGTCCAGCTGAGGATCGGGCGGTAGCCACGCTGGAGCGGCGTCGGCGGGGCGTCCGGATGCTCGGGATCGATGACCCTGCCGTTCTCGTCGAGCAGCTGCCTGCCCGGGCGGAGGAACCAGTACGCGAGCACGGGCACGATCGTCAGCGCGACGAGCAGCGAGGCCGCCATGGCGATCGTCACGGTCATCGCGAAGGGCCGGAAGAGCTCGCCGACCATGTCTCCGACGAAGACGATGGGCAGGAACACCGCGACCGTGGTGATGGTGGACGCCGTGACGGCGCCGGCGACCTCGCGGACGGCGAGGCGGATCGCATCGCCCTTGTCCGCGTCGCCGACGTAGTGCCGCTTGATGTTCTCGATCACGACGATGGAGTCGTCCACGACGCGGCCGATCGCGATCGTGAGCGCGCCGAGCGTGAGGATGTTCAGGGAGTAGCCGAAGGCCTGCAGCCCGATGAAGGTGATGAGCACGCTGGTGGGGATCGAGATCGCGGTGACCAGGGTCGAGCGGATCGACAGCAGGAACACCAGGATCACGATGACCGCGAAGACGAGGCCGAGCAGGCCCTCGGTCGCGAGCGTCTCGATCGACTGGACGATGTACGGCGCCTGGTCGAAGACGACCGTGAACGTCGCGTCCGGCAGCGCGTCGCGGATGTCGTCGAGAGCGGCGGTCACCCCGTCGGAGACCTCGACGGTGTTCGCCGAGGGCAGCTTGGTGATCGACAGGGTGATGGCGTCCTCGCCGTCGACGCGGGAGATCGAGGACACAGGATCGGCGGTCTGCGCGACGGTCGCGACGTCGCCGATCGTGCGGTCCGTGCCGACCAGCGGGAGGGCGGCGATGTCGTCCACGGAGGTGAGCTTCACGCCGGTCTGCACCGTGAGCGTCTCGTCGTCCTCGGTGATGTCGCCGCCGGGGAACAGCGTGCCGTTCTGCTGCAGGGCGTCGGAGATCGCCGGCGTGCCGAGCCCCTCCGCGGCGAGCGCCTCCCTGTCCGGGGTGATCGTGACACGCTGGCCGACGCCGCCGACGATCTCCGCCGCGTTCACGCCGTCGACGTCCTCGAGGTCGGGCACGGCGACGTTCTCGAGATCCGTCTGCGCGGCCTGCACGTCGTCGAAGCCCGTGACGGCGATCTGGATCACGGGGAGGTCGTCGAGGGAGACCGACAGCACCTGGGGCTCGACGGAGTCGGGCAGCTGGGAGGAGATCCGGTTGATCGCCTGCTGCATCTTCTGCTCCGCCGTGGCGAGGTTCTCGCCGTACGCGAAGGTCGCCTGCACGATCGAGGCGTTCGTCGTGCTCGTCGCCGTCGTGCTCTCGAGGCCCGGAACGCCCTGGATCGCGGTCTCGATGGGAGCGGAGACGTCGTTCTCGACGACATCGGGCGAGGCGCCGGGATACGTCGTCGTGACGATGAGCGTCGGCAGCTCGAGCGTCGGGATGAGCTCCTGCTTGAGGTTCGTCAGCGCGAGCCCGCCGAAGACGGCGGCCACGATCGTGACGAGGGCGATGAGCGCGCGATTGCGCAGGCTGAGGACGGCGAGCTTCGACAAGGGAGGACCTTCGGTGAGAAGTGCGCGACAGGGTGCGCGGTCAGTATTCCACGGCCGGCATACAGGAACCTGTGAGCGGGTTCATCGGATGACGCTGCCGAGGGCGAGTCCGAGGAGCGCGGCGAGCGCCGAGCATCCGAACGTCCCGAGCAGATGCACGAGGGATGCCGGCCGCTCGCCGTCCTTCCACAGCGCGAGGCTGTCGAGCATGGCGGTGCTGAACGTCGTGTAGCCGCCGAGGAGGCCTGCGCCGACGATGAAGGCGGCGTCCGGGAGGGCGGCCGTCACGATGCCCAGCGCGAAGGAGCCCGTGACGTTGACGATCAGGATGCCCCAGGGGAACCGCCTGCCCAGCAGCGCGGTGACGCCGACGTCGACGAGATGGCGCAGCGCGGCGCCCACCCCGCCGGCCACGGACGCGAGCAGGAAGATCAGCGGGCTCATGCGCGCTTCCTGGGTGCGGCGAGCCGCATGCCGGCGAAGGCGGCGGCGAACCCGAGCACGAGGCTGAGGAAGGCGTAGAGGACGGCGAGCAGGGGCGTCGCGGCCCACAGCTCGACCGAGCCGACGGCGAAGGCGCTGTAGGTGGTGAACCCGCCGAGGATCCCGGTGCCGAGGAAGACGCGGCGGTCGCTCGACGCGGGCAGGCGGGCGGCGAGGACCCCGATGAGCAGAGCGCCGACGACGTTCACGACGATGATCGCGGCGGGGACACCGCCGACGTCGGGGATCGTCAGCGTCAGGCCGAGCCTCGCCGCCGTGCCCAGCATGCCGCCCAGGGCGACGAGGAGCAGGCGGCGAGGTATCACGTTTCTCACCCTAGCTGGGGCTTTGCGCACCCGCTCGAATCGCGCGCTTGGTTGCATCTCGACCCAGAATGCAACCAAGCGCGCGATTCGAACCGACTCCGCTACCGCCCCTCCGCGTAGATGCGGAGCGCGTCCCGCACGAACTCGGCGCCGGCCGAGGTCGCGTAGTTCGCGCCGAAGCGCGGGTCCGCGACGTACATCTCGCCGAGTCCGATCACGTAGCCGCGCACATCGCCGCCCGGCCGGGCGGCCGGCGTGCCGGGAACGCCCGTAAGCCACTCGACGTGGCGCTTCGCGATGGCCTGGGCCGTCTCGGATGCCGGATCGGCCCCGCTCTCAGCGGCGGCGATCCAGTCGCGCCCGAGCTCGGACACGAGACGCTGCCAATCGGCCCGCTCGGCGTCCGTCATCGAACGCCACCAGCGGTCGCTGTCGGCGTAGGCCTTCTCGCCCCAGCGCTCCTCCACCTCCTCCTTGTAGCGGGTGTGGTCGAAGCCGTCGAACATGTTCTCTGCCATGAGTCCTTCACCTCCTCTCAAGGCGTCGATGGTGGATGAGACAGACGCGATCTGCCGCGTCAGCCTGGCCCGTTCCTCGCGCAGCAGCTCGAGGTGGGTCTCGAGGGCGGAGACCTCGGCGCGCTGCCGCGTCAGCACCTCTGCGATCTGCGGCAGCCCGAGTCCGAGCTCGCGCAGCAGCAGGATGCGCTGCAGACGCACGAGCGCCTGCTCGTCGTAATGCCGGTATCCGTTGCGCGCGACGCGGCTCGGGGCGAGCAGCCCGATGTCGTCGTAGTGCCGCAGCGTTCTGCTCGTCGTCCCGGTGAGCCGTGCGATCTCTTGGATCGACCAGTCCATGGCACCCTCCTTCCCTCGGTGATGTCCTCAGCGTAGAAGTTGACGTAACGTCAATGTCAAGCCGATGGATCCGAGACGCCTTGACAAACTCGAGATATATCGTGTTACGCTTCCTCTATCGCGATATATCTCGATATCGCCAGACCAGGAGAAGAACATGACCGAGAAGTGGCTCATCGCCCCCGGCGAGGAACGCGTCATCGACATCGCCCAGGCATCCCGGCTCAAGGTCGGCCTGGTGGGCGGGCAGGTGGACGTCATCGCGCACGACGAGCCGGGCATCCGCATCGAGGTGCACGGCGTGACGGTGAAGGACCTGCGCATCGAATCCGACGGGACCGAGGTCGAGATCGACCACCCGCAGCTGGGCTGGGACAACTTCCTCGAGGTGTTCCGCAACTTCGGCGTCGGCGGCCCCAAGGCCGAGATCAGCGTGGCCGTCCCCCGCGGCATCGCGCTCACTCTCGGCGTCGTGAGCGCCGGCGCGCTCGTGTCCGGCCTCGGCAACGACGCGAAGCTGAACACCGTGTCCGGCGACATCATCGTCGACACGCACACCGGCGACCTGTCCGTGAACGCCGTCTCCGGCGACGTCCAGATCCGGCAGCTGACCGGCTCCCTCACCGCGAACAGCGTCTCCGGCGACGTCGCCGCGACCGGCTCCCTGCGCAAGACGACCATCGACACCGTGTCGGGCGCCGTCTGGGTCGACGTCACGGGGAACGCGAACACCATCACCCTGAACACCGTCTCGGGCAAGAGCACGATCCGCCTCGAGGAGACCCTGCCGGCGAACTACGTGATGCGCTCGATGAGCGGACGCGTGCAGGTCGACGGCGTCGATCGCGGCTCGTCCGGACCGACGTCGTACGCCGGGTCCGCGGGCGAGCTCGCCGGCAGCTTCGTGGACGTCAGGGTCAACTCGGTGTCCGGCGACATCACGGTGCTGCGCCAGCCGGTGCGCACCGTCGCGGACGACGAGGAGTGGGAAGCATGACTCCCGCGGTCTTCTCGCACGGCGACCTTCGCCTGTATCTGCTGTCGCTCCTCTCGGAGGCCCCGCAGCACGGCTACGGCATCATCCAGGCGCTGACCGACCGCACCGGCGGCACCTACACCCCGAGCGCGGGCACGATCTATCCGCGTCTCGCGAAGCTCGAGGAGGAGGGCCTGGTCACCAAGACGGCCGACGGCCGCACCACGATCTACGCGATCACGGATGCCGGACGCGCGGAGCTCGCGGCCAGGGAGGGGGATCTCGCCGGGATCGAGTCCGGTCTCGCCGACTCGGTGCGGCTCATCGCCAACGAGGTGCGCCAGAGCGTGCAGGAGGCGATGAAGAGCCTCCGGGCGGATCTCGCCGCCGCCGCGAACGACGAGCGCGCGCAGGCGAAGTCCCGTCCTGCGTCCGCGGCTCCGCGCGACGACCGGACGGCGAGTCGCGAGGAGGTGCACCGCGCTGACGCCGCGATCAACGCCTTCCGCGCGCGGGTCCGCACCGATCTGCGCACCCACGTCGCTCGCGGGGGCTCGCTTCCGGCATCCGTCGTCAGCGAGCTCGAGGATGCGCTGGACACCGCCGCGAAAGCCGTGACCCGCGCTCTCGCGGGCTGAGCTCCTCACTCGCCGATCGCCGCGGGGCCTGCGCAGCGACGATCGGACAGGACGGAGCGACTACTCGACCCAGATCTCGGGCTGGTCGTCCGGAACCGGGTCCTCGAGGGGGACGACGAGCACCGAGCGGTGCTGGCGGTGCGCGAGGCGGGCGGCGACGGATCCCGTGAAGAACTCCCGGATCGACTCGCCGATGCCCCGCTTGCGCGTGCCGACCACGATCAGCTGGGCGTCGAGCTTGCCGGCCAGCTGCTTGATCGCGAGAGCGGGGTCGCCCACCAGCTGACGCGCGGTCCAGGTGAGACCGGAGCCCTCGAGCGCCGCACCCGCGGCGGCCTGGACCGTCTCGAACTCCGCGGTGCCCGCGTCCACGTTCATGTCGATGGGCGCCGAGTGCACATAGCCATCCGGGTCCTCGTAGGTGACGAAGCGCGTGACATCGACGTGCGCGACCACGAGAGGAGCGCTCAGAAGCGTCGCATACCGGATCGCCTCCTGCAGCACTCGCGGGGACTGATCGGGCTGCATGCCGACGATGACGGCCTTCTGCAGCTCGCTGTTCTGGACGGCTTCCTCAGCCCCATCGGATGCGGTGTCTGACATGAGGATCATTCCCTTCGTCGGGCCCCGGAAGGCCAGTCACTCTGGCCCTCGTGCTATCCTGAATGCTACTCTTACCGGCCGCTAGCCGGTGTCGTGAATGCGCGGGCCAGGAGCCCGCAGCTTAGATCGTGAGGGGGTCTCGCGCATGGGCCGTGGCCGTCAGAAGGCGAAGCACACAAAGATCGCCCGCGAACTCAAGGCGTACAGTCCGTCGGTGAACTACTCCGCGCTCGAGCGCGAGCTGGGGCATCCGAGCGACTCCGATGAGGACGCCTACGTCGACAAGTGGGCCGACGAGTACGCGGATGAAGACGAGGACGAACTCGAAAAGGCCTGAGGCCCGAGTTCACGCGTGGAAGACCCCGCTGCCCCGGCGGCGGGGTCTTCCACGCGCCTGGACGATGCACGGCTGAGAGGATGGGGGCCGGCCCCGCGTCGTCGCCCGCCGTCACCCCGTCACGGGCTTCACGCCCGAGCGCCGGGAGGAGCTGCTGATCCAGCCGGACCGGGGATGTGGCGGGAGACAGGACGCTCGCCTTCAGGGTCGGTGATGAGGTCTCGGCGGCCTGAGCTCACCAGCGGCCGTGCCGCAGCTCCCACTCGTCCTCGACCGTGCGGCGGCGCGCGGCGATCAGACCGAACGGGATCGACAGGACCATCACGGCGCCCAGCGCGATCAGCGGAGCCGTCCAGGCGTCCGTGCCGTCGTGCAGGACGCCGACGAGGAAGGGGAACGCGGCGGCGGCGAGGTAGCCGATGCTCTGCACGAAGCTGCTCAGGCCGACCGCGCTCTCGGGCGTCCGCGCCCGGATGCTGATGAGCACGAGCGCCAGGGGGAACAGCACGGGGAGGATGCCGAACAGGGCGACCCAGATCCACACGGTCACCGGGTTCGCGAGGAACAGCAGCCCGGCGACCCCGATGAGACCGGCGGCCACGGAGACCAGGAACAGCGCCCTGGTCGCCTGGAGGCGCACCACGAGCACGGGGACGATCAGGGACGCCGGCAGTCCCATGAAGGCGAACAGCGAGAGCAGGAGCCCCGCCGTCGTGGCGTCGACGCCGGCGAGATCGATGACGATCGACGGGAGCCAGGCGAACGAGACGTAGGCCATGATCGACGAGGTGCCGAACACGACGGCGATCGACCAGGCGAGCGGCAGCCGGACGAGCCGGGCGAAGACGCGTGCGCCGGCGGGGGCGATCTGCACGGGACCCGTGGCGAGGGTCAGGGGATCGAGGGCGTCGTCGTCGCGTCCCTGGATGGGCCGGGACGGCGGTGCGGAGGAGACCGCCCGCGTCCTGTCCCCGATGAGCATGACGATCCACGGGATCACGCCGGCGATGGCGAACACACCCCACATCCCGAGCGAGAGCGGCCAGCCGACGGCATCCGCCACGGGCACCGCGATCAGCGGCGGGACGAACGTCGACAGCGACATGACGGTCGTGTAGAGCGTCATCATCAGGCCGAGCCGATCGGGGAAGTACTTCTTCACGAGCGGCGGGACGAGGATGTTGCCCATCCCGACGCCTGCGAAGATCAGCGCCGTGGTCAGCAGCAGCGTCACCGCGTTCACGGAGAGGCCGCGCAGCACGAGCCCCGCGGCGATCGCGATGAGCGCGATGACCATCACCCGTTCGAGCCCGAGCCGGCGCTCGAGCAGCGGGGCCGTGAGCCCGAAGATCGCGAAGCACACCGGCGGCGCGGTTCCGATCAGCCCCACGGCGGTGGAGGACAGGGGGAAGTCGGCGGTGATGTGGTCGATGAGCGGCGACAGCGAGGCGACGGCGGACCGCAGCGAGAACGCGCACAGCAGGATGCCGAGGACGGCGAGGACACGGCCGCGCCAGAGCGGTCTGGACGGGGAGGGGACGGATACGCCGGTCAAGAGGACTGCGTGCTCTCCACCCAGGCCAGGTATTCGTCCGTGACCGTCCCGGTGACGTAGGTCCCGTCGAAGGGGCTGAGGTCGAGATCTGTCAGCGCCGAGCCCTCGATGATCGCCGCCTTGAGGTCCTCGACCTCCTGATAGACGAGGTGGTCGCAGCCGAGCACCTCTGCGACCTCCGGGATGGTGCGCCCGTAGGCGACCAGCTCGTGACGCGAAGGCATGTTGATGCCGTAGACGTGCGGGTTGCGGATCGGCGGAGCCGCGGAGGCGAAGGTGACCGACAGCGCCCCGGCATCCCGAGCCATCTGGATGATCTGCTGGCTGGTCGTGCCGCGGACGATCGAGTCGTCGATGAGCAGGACGTTCTTGCCCTGGAACTCCGTCGACATGGCGTTGAGCTTCTGCCGCACGCTCTTCTTGCGCACCGCCTGCCCCGGCATGATGAAGGTGCGGCCCACGTAGCGGTTCTTGTAGAAGCCCTCGCGGTACTCGATGCCGAGCTTGCGGGCGACCTCCATGGCCGCGGGGCGCGAGGAGTCCGGGATCGGCATGACGACGTCGATCTTCTCGAGCGGGACGTGCTTGGCGATCGTGTCCGCGAGCCGGTCGCCCATGCGCAGGCGGGACTCGTAGACGGAGATGCCGTTCATGACCGAGTCGGGGCGGGCGAGGTACACGTACTCGAAGGCGCACGGCGCGAGGCGGCTGGCCGGTGCGCACTGACGCGAGAAGAACTCGCCCTCGCTGGTGATGAAGACCGCCTCACCGGGCTCGACGTCGCGGACGATCTCGTAGTCGCCGTTCTCGAGCACGAGCGACTCGCTCGCGACGACCCACTCGTCACGGCCTTCACGGCCTTCGACCGTCGATGGGCGGCGCCCGAGGATGAGCGGGCGGATGCCGAAGGGATCGCGGAACGCGAGCAGGCCGTAGCCCGCGAGGACGGCGATCACGGCGTAGGCGCCCTCGATGCGCTCATGGGTGCGGCTGACGGCCTCGAAGATGCGGTCGGGGTCGAGGTCGACCGGCGACGTGGTCTCCTGCAGCTCGCCGGCCAGGACGTTCAGCAGCAGCTCGGTGTCGCTGGACGAGTTGAGGTGCCGACGGTAGCGGTGCGCCATGTCGGCGGTGAGCTCGCGCGTGTTCGTGAGGTTGCCGTTGTGGATGAGGATGATGCCGTAGGGCGCGTTCACGTAGAACGGCTGGGCCTCCTCCTCGCTGGACGCCGTGCCCTTCGTGGCGTAGCGGACGTGGCCGAGGCCGACGTTGCCGAGGAGGGATCGCATGTCGCGGGTGCGGAAGGCCTCACGCACCATGCCCTGCGCCTTGGCCATGTGCATGACGCCGTTCGACTCGGCCGTGGCGATGCCCGTGGCGTCCTGACCCCGGTGCTGCAGGAGCAGCAGCGCGTCGTAGATGTCCTGGTTGACCGGGGCGTTCCCGACGATTCCTACGATGCCGCACATGGGGTGTTACTTCGCTCCGTCCGCATAGGCGCCGACCAGGCGCACCGCTCCGCCGTCGACGCCCTTGGCGCCCTGTTCGAACTCTCCTGCCGGCCTCGACGCGACGGACACGGTCGCGACCTGCCAGGCGGGGATGCCCTCTTCGGAGAGAGCGGTGACCGCGGCATCCTTCTTGGACGCATCGACGATGGCGAGGAAGCCGATCCCGAGGTTCCAGGTCCCCTCGGCCGATTCCAGCGTCGACCCCGCGATGTCGCTGAGCACGCGGAAGACGGGACTCGGCGACCAGGTCGAGCGGTCGACCTCCGCCCAGCTGCCCTTCGGCAGCACTCTGGCGAGATTCGCCGCGATGCCGCCGCCGGTGACATGGCTGAGCGCGTGCACGCCGCCGCCGAGCGCCGTGATCAGACGCAGCAGCGGGAGCGTGTAGAGCCGCGTGGGCTCCAGCAGCGCCTCTCCCCAGGTGGTTCCGAGGTCGGCCGCGTTGTCGCCGTATCCGATGCCTGCGCCCGCGACGATGTGCCGCACGAGCGAGTAGCCGTTGGAGTGCAGTCCGCTGGATCCGAGGGCCAGGACGACGTCGCCGTCGCTCACCCGCTCCGCCCCGAGCACGGCATCCGCCTCGACGATTCCCGTGGCCGCTCCCGCGACGTCGTAGTCGCGCGGGCCGAGGAGGCCGGGGTGCTCGGCGGTCTCGCCGCCGACGAGAGCCGTTCCGGTGGCCTTGGCGCCGTCGGCGATGCCGCGGACGATGTCGGCGATCCGCTCGGGGAAGACCTTGCCGCAGGCGATGTAGTCGGTCATGAAGAGCGGCCTCGCCCCCACCACGACAATGTCGTCGACGACCATCCCGACGAGGTCCTGGCCGATCGTGTCGTGCTTGTCGATCGCCTGCGCGATGGCGACCTTCGTGCCGACGCCGTCGGTGCTGGTCGCCAGCAGCGGCCGCCGGTACGACAGCAGGGCGCGCGCGTCGAAGAGGCCGGCGAAGCCGCCGACGCCGCCGAGCACCTCCGGGCCGTGCGTCGCGCGCACGGACGACTTCATCAGCTCGACGGCGAGATCGCCGGCAGCCGTGTCGACGCCGGCTTCGGTATAGGGATTGGTGGAGGAGGCAGCCACTCGTCAAGACTACCGCCCCGCGATCCCCCGCTCCGCCCGCTGCCCGGCCGCGCGGTGCGGGATGGGAAACGTACCCCTACGGGACCGTGGAGGGACATTTCCCATCCCGCACCGATCGAGGCGCCACCTACGATGGGGCTATGTCCGACAAGCCGCAGTGGCTCATCCGCGAGGATGCGAGCATCCCGGTGCTCCTCGCCCTGACGCTGCGCCAGGCGCTCGGGGTGCGGGCGCCGGACGATCTGCCCTCGCTGCGCGACCTCGGGGTCAGGGCTCCGGATGCCGCGGACGCGACTCCCGCGCTGGAGGAGCAGTGGCGGGACTACTGGGACATGACGGTCGAGCCCCGCGCGCATCGCGCCGCAGTGCCCCTCGAGCTGGTGGACGGCTTCGACACGCTCGTCGCGCTGCCCCAGGCCGGCGCCGAGGAACTGCGGGAGGCGATCGCCCCGCTCGCGGAGGACGCCCTGCGGTACGCCAGAGCGGAGCACCGCCGCTATTCCGAGTCCATGCGCAGCACGAGCGGCGGGGGCGCCTATCGCGCCTACGCCTCCGCGATCGCGGAGTTCGAGCGCGAGGTCGGACGGCGGGCGCACTCCTTCGAGCTGAACGTGCAGGTCCTGCCGTTCTCGCAGCGCGGTATCTGGTGGATCGGCGATCTCTCCGTCGCCGTCACCGACGGGCTGCGCCGCGACGTGGTCGCCTTCGACGCCGCGATCCGCCCGGTGATCGCCGAACTCGCCTGACCTCCGCCGAAACTCATCCTGGCGCCGGCAGGCCGGCATCTGAAAGACTTCCCCCGGATGCGGCCGCATGCTTCCCTCCTCCCCCCACCCGAAGGCCGCATCAGAACAGGACACGCATGCCTCGCCACGCCCGCGCGCTCGCCGGTGCCGCCCTGACCGTCGCGCTGATCGGCGGAAGCCTCGCCGCCGCCCTCCCCGCCGCCGCGGCCCCGCTCGTCACGACGAACCTCTCCGCGGAGGAGCTCGCCGAGACCATCATCGGAACCGGTATCGGCACGGTGAGCGACGTCTCGTTCACCGGCGCCCCGAGCGCGGCGGGCGTCTTCGGCGGCTTCGATGCCGCCCTGGGCATCACGAGCGGGCTCATCCTCTCCAGCGGCTCGGCGGCCGCGATCGTGGGACCGAACACTCTCCCCAACACCTCTACGGAACAAGGCACGCCGGGTGACCTGACCCTCTGGCCGGACTCCCACGACGCCGCGATCCTGGAGTTCGACTTCGTGCCCGACTCCAGCCTGCTCACCTTCACCTACGTCTTCGGCTCCGAGGAGTACCCGGAGTGGGTGGACTTCGGCGTGAACGACGCCTTCGACCTCCGCGTGAACGAGACGGCGTGCGCGGTGGTCCCCGGCACGAGCACCCCCGTGTCGATCGACACGATCAACGCGAACGCCAACGCGCAGTACTACGTCTCGGGCGACGGGTCTCAGGTCACCGAGATGGACGGCTATACCACGCCCCTCACCTGCACAGCGACGGTGACCCCGGACGAGACGAACCGTCTCCGTCTCTCCATCGCCGACATCGGAGACTCGATCTACGACTCCTGGGTGCTCATCCAGGCGCAGTCGGTGCGCGTCGACGCGGCGCCCACCGCCGCCGACCTCTCCGCCAGCACCGAGAACGACCTCCCCGTGGAGATCACGCTGCAGGGATCCGATGAGGACGACGACCCGATCACCTACGACATCGCCGCACAGCCCGCGCACGGGAGCGTGAGCATCACGGGCGCGACGGCCGGGTACATGCCCGACCCCGGCTTCCACGGAAGCGACTCCTTCCAGTACACCGCATCCAGCAACGGCCTGGTCTCGGACCCGGCCACGGTCTCGATCGAGGTGGCGCAGAACCTCCCGCCCACCGCGGGCGACGTGGTCGCGACGACGGAGGTCGACATCGCGACGCCGCTGGAGCTGCTCGGAGCGGATCCGGAGGACGACGAGGTGACCTATGACGTCGACGACCCCGCTTCCGGATCGCTCAGCGGCACCGCCCCCGACCTCGTGTACACCCCGGATGCCGGATTCACCGGGATCGACGCGTTCGCGTACCGCGTGGACGACGGCCGGTTCAGCACCGAGGGGACGGTGACGGTGACGGTCGAGCCGAATGAGGCGCCCACGGCCGACGACCAGTCGGTGAGCGTGCCCTTCGGCGGCCAGGGAGCGATCCTGCTCAGCGGTCACGATCCCGAGGATGCGGCGCTCGCCTTCACGGTCACGACGGAGCCCGCGCACGGCACGCTCACCGGGACCGCCCCCGACCTGCGCTACGCCCCGGATGCCGGATTCGTCGGGGAGGACTCCTTCGCCTTCACGGTGTCCGACGGACGGTTCACCTCGGAGCCGGCATCCGTCCGCATCGACGTGCCCCGTCCGCAGCTCGCCGTCTCCCCCGCCAGCGGGCATCGCGGGGACGAGTTCACCGTCACCGGGGAGGGCTTCCCCCCGTCGGCGGAGGTCGTCCTGGAGCTGCACTCGACACCCCTGCCGCTGGGAAGCGTCGTCACGGACGACGACGGGACCTTCACCACGACCCTCTCCGTGCCGGCGTCTGCCGACATCGGCGCTCACCGGGTGGTCGCGATCCTGGACGACGTCGAGGCGGCTTCGGACGACTTCGCCGTCGTCGCCGCAGCCGTCACCGCGCCGGAGGCGCCCGACGAGACGGGCGAGCTGCCGTACACCGGGGCCGACGCCCCCTGGTCCCTGCTCCTCGGAGCAGGTCTCCTGATCGTGCTTGGCGCCGTCCTCCGCCGGCGGAGGACGCGGGCCTGAGGGTCAGCCGACGTCGCCCTCGGCTTCGGCGACGTCGGCTGCCACCCTCTCGTGGTCGACGCGGACCACGCGGTCATGACGGCGCGCGACGCGCTCGAGCACCAGGGCGACGACGCCGCCGAGGGCGAGGCCGATCGGAACCGTCCAGAGCAGCGCGAACCCGAAGACCTGGCCTGGCGGGTAGACGACGCCGAGCGCCTCGGACTCCGCGTAGCTGCCGGTGAGGGTGATGATGCCGGCCGCGATGATCCCCAGGACGACACCTGCGCCCATGAACACGCCGAAGCGGGGGACGCGACGGACGGTCGCCTCGACGGTGCGGCGGGCTTCGGGGGCGGTCATGCCTCCATTGTCCCACTCTTCGCGTGCCGGCCCCTCTCGGGAGAGCGCGAGCCCCGGGGCGCCCGGGCGGGCGCGGTCGGAGTCAGGACCTACCCGTAGGCGGCGTAGACGTCGGCGGCCTCGGCCACGCGGTGGTTGTAGTCCACGCTGGGGTTGTAGTCCGCGACGGCCGCGATCCAGTTCGCCGCGACCGTGAGGTCGCCGCCCGCGTCGCAGAGGTAGTGCGCGGCGGAGAGCGCCGCATCGTCGATCTGGTTCGGATCGGCCACGCCGTCGCCGTCGCCGTCGCGGCCGTAGGCCGCCCAGGTGCCGGGGATGAACTGCAGGGGTCCGACCGCCCTGTCCCAGACCGGGTCCCCGTCGAGCGCTCCCCCGTCGGTGTCGAGCACTCTCACGGTGCCGACGCCGTCCAGGGCGATCCCGACGATCGCCGGCGCGCTCACGCCGTCGTCGCCGAGCGATGCGCCGCCCGCCGTCCCGTGATCGGACTCCACCAGGCCGATGGCTGCGAGCGTGTTCCAGCCCAGGCCGCACCAGGGGTAGTCGTCGGAGACGGCGATCGCCGCGCCCGCGTAGGCGGCGAGCGCCCGCTCCGGGATGCCGGAGGCGTCCGACACCCGTTCGATCCAGCGCGGATCGGCGAGCGTCGAGGCGGGGAGAGGCGCCGCTGCGGCCTCTGCGCCGGACATCGGCTCGGCGGGCGCCGGCACTGCGGGCGCAGGGCTCGCGGACGCACTCGGCTCGGCCGCCGGAGGCTCCACATCGCCCGTGAGCAGGAGCAGCCCACCGGCGGCGATCGCCAGGAAGCCTCCGACTCCGGCCAGTGTCGCGAGGCCGGCGAGCGCCCTGCGCGCAGGCGACGGGAGCGACGGCAGCAGCGGTTCCTCCGCGGGAGCGGAGTCCGCCGATGCCGCACGCCTCACCGCACCCGCCTGCGCAGCACCATCAGGACGAGGCCGGCGACGAGCGCGAAGCCGCCGGCGATGACAGCACCCGTGGGGTCGACCCCGGTCGCCGCGAGGGCGGAGCCGCGAGGCGCCTCCGGCCCTGCGCCACCGGCATCCGCGCCGTCGCCACCGGCGTCCGCACCGTCTTCGCCCGCCGCCTCGTCGTCCCCGCCGGCTGCGTCGTCGTCTACCGGGATGACGGTCAGGACGGCCGGCTCGGAGAAGAGCCGGAACCCGTCCCCCTCGATGACGGCCCGGTAGGACGTGCCGCTCTGCGACGCCAGGACCCCGGACAGCAGCAGGCTCTCCCCCGACGTCCCCGGCAGATCGGCCCATGCGCCGTCGATGCGCTCCTGCCATCGCACGACGTAGCCGGACGCCGCATCGAGCCGGACGCGGAAGCGCGCGTCCCCGCCCTCGCCGACCACGGTGTCCTGCGGCGGGGAGAGGATCGTCGGCGGCGCCGGGATCTGCTCCTCGCGATAAGAGATCGCGAGCGGCAGCGGGGCCTTCGAGGAGTCCGTCGCCACCCCGCTCGCGGCGAAGAAGAGATTGATGCCCGGGTTCAGCAGCGCGACGAACTCGTTCGGGAACGAGGCGTCGAATCCGGGGGCCCAGGTTCCCTGACCGTTCGCCTGCCCCTCCCAGTTCAATGGCGCCCGCACCGCGACGTCTCCGTCCTCGCCCCGGTCGGCGACGGCATCCGAGAACGTGGCGATCGCGACCCGCACCGGGCCGTAGCTCTGATCGAGGGAGCCGAGCCGGTAGTACCCGGAGAACTCCGCGGTGACGTACCCGCTCCCGTCCGCGCCGAGGAGCACCTCGGGATCGGTGAAGACCCACCGGTTCGCCGAGCCGCTGGTCAGCTGCACGGAGCCCCGGAACGCCAGCAGCGCGTCGCCCCCGGCATCCCTCGTCCCCGACCCGCCGTGGAAGGTGAAGGGTCTGCTGTAGTACGCGCGGAGCTCCTCCAGGGTGCCTCCCGGAGAGGATGCCGGCAGGGTGACGTCGCCGGAGAGGACCTCGCGCTCGAAGCCGACCGAGAAGTTGCTGAACCAGATGTTCGCGATCGTCCAGTCCAGGCTCGCGTCGACGATCTCGGCGCTCGCATCCCCGACGGCCGCCTCGGGGACCATGCGCGCCGTGTCAACGATCCGGTAGGTCATGGCCGCGGATTCCGAGGCCCGATGCGCTTCGGAATCGGGCAGGAAGCGCGCGGTCACGGACCGCTCGCCCGGACCGCCCCACGCTTCGGTCTCGATGGCCGCGCGTCCGGCGGCGTCGACGGGCGCGGACCCCAGCGGCACGTCGCCGTCGAAGAAATCGACCGTCCCCGTCGCGCCCGCGGGCGTCACCGTCGCCGAGACGGGAGCCGGCTCGCCGAGGAGGTAGATCGTGACGTCGCCCAGCACCGGATAGGACACCTGGACCCGCGTCTCGATCGCGTCCGCCGGTTCCGCCTCGATCGTCGACGCGACCGCCGACGCGGCCGGGAGCGCCGAAGCGGCGAGCGCGAGGGCGACGACGAGCGCCGCACCCCGCACGCTCGCTCGGACGCGACGCCCGCTCACTCGGACACCGTCAGCGCGCGATCGACCTCGAAGCGGTCCTCGCCCGCGCCGGTGAAGACGAGGGAGGCGGTTCCCGCCGCCAGGGCGGTGACCGTGACGACCCTGGCCTCCTCGCCCGTGCCGGGATCATCGATCCCGAGCACGGCCGCATCGGTGCTCTCCGCGGTCCAGGAGACGCCGGGGGTGTCGACGATCACCCGGAGCTCGTCGCCGGGGGCGAGCTCGATCTCGGCGGTCTCCAGCTCGGCGAGGGGAACGCCGGCCTCCTGCGCCTCACCCGCGGCCACGGGCGTCTCCGACGGCGCCTCGGGGCCGGGGGCACAGGCCGTGAGCGATCCGGTCGCGGCCAGCACGACCACCGCCGCGGCGGTGAGGAGCCTTCCCCTCATGCCCGGTACCCCTCGAAGCGCTCCTCGAGGTCGGCGTACGCCTCGTTGTTCAGCCGATAGGCGAGACGCACCTCCTCCTCGATCTGCAGGATCTCCTCCTCGCTGAAGGACGCCGCGTCGAGCAGCGCCCGGTACCGCGCCTTGAAGGCACCAGGGTCGTCGATCGCGGCGAACTCGTAGAAGGTCGCGCCCTCGCCCCGGTCGAGGCCGTAGGCGCGGCGGTGCATCTCGCCGATCTGCTGTCCGCCGGACAGGTCGGCCAGGTAGCGCGTGTACTGATGCGCGACGTAGTGCAGGAGGGACGAGCCCGCCACCTCGTCGAGGCGGTCGATGTACGGACGCAGCCGAGGAGAGATCTCGACGTGCTCCTCCGCATCCGCGCCCAGCCAATGACGCAGATCGGCGCGCAGTGACGGCAGCCGGTGCAGTTCGGGGAGCCAGAAGGCGAAGCCGTCGCCGAGCCGTTCGTGCAGCCGCTCCGCCGCCGCTTCGAGGGATCGGTACATGAAGTAGTGCTGGACGGCCTGGGCTGCGACGCCCTCGCGACTGAGGCCGCCGCGCGTGTAGGCCTCGTAATAGCGCGACGGCGCGGAGTCGTCGCCGCTGTGCCCTTCGAAGGAGACCGTTCGAAGGCGCTGGGAGAGCGGACCGCTCTCCGTGGTCGGGGTGGTGGTCATGATTCGTCCTCCAGACGATGGGTCGTGCTGCGCGCCGGTGCGGCGGGCGGCGGGGTCGAGCCCCTGGACCGCCCGCCGCACCGGCGCACCTTTCCTACTCGGCGGCCGTCCGCCGGCGCGCGCGCACCAGCAGCAGGGTCGCCCCGGCCATCAGGAGCAGCAGTGCCACTCCTCCGGCCATCAGGGGCAGGCCGCCGCCCGTGACGGCGAGGTCGCCGCCGCCCGCGCCGGAGCCGTCCGCGTCGTCATCGCCGCCGTCGACCGGAGCCGCAGGCAGGGTGATAGCCGCCCAGCCGAGCAGATCGCCGTCCGCCGAGACGAACGACAGCCGGTGCTCGCCGTATGCGTCGGCGGGGACCGTGACGGTCAGCTCGCCGTCGCGCACGAGCGTCCAGCCGAGGAACACGGGGTCGGAGTGCAGGTGCACGCCCAGCCAGGTGTTCTCGTACTCCGCGGGCACCCTCACGGTGACCGTGCGGCCCTCGATCGAGATGACCTCGAAGCCGCCCTCGTCCTCGTCTCCGATCGTCGGAGCCGAGGGCTCCTCGGCCGGCTGCACGGGGGCGACGTCCAGAGTGGCGACGCCGGTCGTGACCTCGCCGAAGGCGTTGGTCGCGATCGCCCGGAACTGCGTGCCGTGCGCGGAGACCGGAACCTCCGTGAGCACGAGCGTCTCATCCGTGGCGCCGTCGAGGTCGGCCCATTCCCCGTCCTGCAGCGTCTGCCACTGCACGGTCGGGGCCGGGCTTCCGGAGAACGCCGCCTCGAACGAGGCGTCCTCTCCTGCGGTCACCGCGGCGTCCGAGGGCTGCTCCGCGACCGCCGGCGCGCTGCCGGCGACGTAGGAGACCGCGATCGGCTTGACGGGCTTGTTGGCATCCGCCGAGGCCCCGGACTGGTAGAAGAACGACCGGATGCCGGAGTACAGCAGCGAGGAGAACTCGTTCGGGAACGAGCCCGTGTACTCGCCGGCCCAGGTGCCTGCGGCCGTCTGGCCCTCCCAGGTGGGAGCGACCGTGAACGACGTCGTGCCGTCCGCGGTGGCGGCGTCCGCGCCCGTGAAGGTCGCGATCGTCACCCGCTGGGGCGCGTAGTCGTGCTCGGCGAGGCCCTCGATCCGGAAGTACCCGCTGAACTCGGCCGTGATGTAGCCGTCGCCGTTCGGGGCGATGAGCAGTTGAGGGTCGGCGAAGTTCCACTGGCTCGCGGTGCCGGAGGACACGCGTGCGACGGCGGTGAAGTCGATCACCGTGTTGCCGTCGGCGTCACGGTGGCCCGTGCCGTCGGTGAACGTGAACGCGCGGTTCGAGTTCGCCTCCGAGGAGCCGGCGTCGCCGGGGACCGTCACGTCTCCGGAGACCGCCTCCTTGGCGAACACGTAGCCCGCCGGGCTCCAGTAGTTCGCGATCGTCCATTCCAGCTCGGCGCCGGTGATCTGCTCGACGGCCGTGCCGACCTGGATGTCGTCGACCGCGCGAGCGAGGTCGACGATGCGGAAGGTCTGCGCCGCCGAGGACGAACCCTCGTACAGCACCGCATCCTCCGGGACGAACGTCGCGGTCACCGCGTGCGCGCCACCCGTGAAGGCGTCGGTCACGAGCGTCGCCGCGCCGTCCTCGACCTCGGCGGACCCGAGGCTCTCCCCATCCGCGAAGAACTCGACCAGGCCGTCGACCGCCGGGGAGACGGTGGCCGAGACGGTCACGTCCTCCCCTGCGAAGTCGGTCGGGAAGTCGGAGAACTGCTGCGGGGAGAGCGAGAGGCTCGTGGCCGCGGCCGGCGCGAACTCCACGTCGTAGGCGAGCTCGTTCGCCGCCTGCACGACGCCGCTCGCCCCGACCGAGTACACCGCCAGGCGGTAGTCGCCCGTTGCCGGCTTCTTGGCGAGGACGTCCGCATAGCTGATCCCGTCGAAGTCGAACGCGAACGAGGCGCGTCCGTTCGATCCGATCGACCACCGGACGTACTGGCCCTCGGTCGCGTTCGTCTGCTGCACCCACTTCGTGGTCACGGCGACGCGTGTGGCGGATGCCGCACCTTCGGAGGGTCGCCAGCCGTCGTTCGAGATCCAGCCCAGCGACACGTAGGAGCCGGCCGGAGCATCCGGTGCACCCGGATAGGTCGGCTTCGCCGTCGCCTCGAAGCTCTCACCGGTCACGGACACGACGGCGCCGGCGCGATCGAGCCCCGTGCGGGGTTCGACGGTCAGCGACGGAGCGGCGATCTCGGCGCTCGAGTAGGACAGCCCGATCGGCAGCCCCGCCTTCGTGGAGTCGGCGCTGGAGCCGGACTGCAGGAAGAACGAGCGGACGTTGGCGCTCACGAGCACCAGGGTCTCGTTGGCGAAGGTGCCTCCCGTGTACGAGCCGGACCAGCTTCCCGCGGCGAACTGCCCCTCGAAGACGGGCGTGGCCTCGAGGGAGGTCGTCCCCTCCTCGGTCGAGGACTCGGCACCCGTGAAGGTGGAGACCACGACGCGCACCGGGCCCTGGACCTCGTCCGTCATCCCGAGCGACGCTCCGAGGAACTCGGTCGTCACCTCTGCGGTGATGTACCCGGAGCCGTCGGCCGCGGTACGGACCTCGGGGTCGGCGAAGGTCCATCGGTTCGCCGACCCGCTGGTCAGCTGCGCCTCGCCCTCGAACGACACGACCGAGTCGCCGTCCGCATCCGTGACCCCGGTTCCGTTCGAGAACACGAGCTCCTGAGCGGCCCTGTCGGCCGCGGTCGCTCCCTCGGGGAGCTCGGAGAGCACGACATCGCCGGAGAGCGCCGACTTCGCGGGGGCGGATCCGAAGCTCACGAAGTTCGCGATCGTCCAGTTCAGCGTCGCATCCGCGATCTCCGAGGCGGCGGTGCCGACCTCGATCGCGCCGACGATCGGCTCCAGGTCGACGAAGCGATACGTGCGCTCCGCCGAGGTCGACGCCTCGAACAGCGCGTCGTCCTCCGGGGTGAAGACCGCCGTCAGCTGCTGGGCGCCGCCGACGGCGTCGCTCGTGGTCACCGAGGCTGCGCCCTCCGCGACCGTCGCCTCGCCGAGGCTCGTCTCACCGCGGAAGAACTCCACGGAGCCTGCGGCGTCCGCGGGTGCGACCGTGGCGGACAGCGTCACCTCGTCACCGACGAGGACGGGCGTGCCCGTGCTCGGCTGTGCCGCGAGGGTCGTCGTCGTCGGCGTCGCGGGGACGGCCTGCTCGGCGAAGGAGACGGCCGTGTAGGCCTCGTTCGCGGCCTTGACGACGCCGTGGGCGCCGAAGCTGAAGACGCCGCACTCGTACTGGGTGCAGTCGATCGTGTCGCCGAAGAAGCTCGGCAGGCTGCTGCCGGGAATGGTCAGCGTCGCCGTCCATTCGCCGTCGGCGTTCATCACGCCGTCTGCCACATCGGCGTCGCCGGTGCCCTGGTTCGCCACGAAGACCGGCGAGCCGTAGGTGTAGTCGCCCTGGCCGACGGGCCCGCTGGAGCCGCCCTTGCTGCGCCGCCAGGTCTCGGAGCTGTCGGTGTCCTTCTTGGTGCCGAAGCCCACGTAGATGCCGCCGGTGCCGGTGCCCGGCTCCACGACGGGGCCGGGGTCGAACCCGTAGCCGTTCAGCGTGAAGGACACGGCGTCGGTGCCGTCGACGTCCTCGCCGGGCGTCACCACGATGTAGGAGGTGTTGCCCTCGAGCGGGGTGCCGACCGCGGCGCCGTCGGGGTGCTCGGGCGTCGATGCCTCGACCGTCAGAGCCGCGACGTCGGAGGCGACGTCCTGAGCCGCCTCATTGCTGGCGAGGGCCCGGAACTCACGTCCGTCGTCTGCGATCGTGACGGCTTCGAGGGTCAGCTCGGTCGAGGTGGCGTCCTCGACGTCGTCCCATTCGCCGCCCGCGATCCTCGTCTGCCACTGGATCGTCGGCTCCGGGTCACCCGTGAGCGAGACGGAGAAGGTGGCGTCCTCGCCTTCGGCGACCGTGATGTCCGCGGGCTGGGTGGTGAAGGAAGGCGCGACGGTCTCCCCGCTCTCCTCCGCGAAGGTCACCGGCGTGAAGACCTCGACGCCGGAGCTGCGCTGACCGTGCGCGCCGATGGTGATGACGCCGCAGACGGTCTCGCCGTCGAGGCAGTCGATCTCGTTGCCGGCCTGCGAGGTGAACCGGGCGCCGGGGATCGTGAGCGTCGTCTCCCAGTCCCCGTCGGCGTCCATGTAGCCCAGCCCCGGCTCGGTGTCGTTGCCCGGGTAGTTGATCAGGGACTGGTAGACGCCGGCGCCGGCTGCGTAGTCGTAGTTGACTCCGCTGATGCCGCTCTTGCTGGGCGCCCAGCTTCCCGCGTCCGCCGAGTCCTTCGGCGACACGACGCCGAACAGCAGATAGGCGCCGCCGAAGTTCGCACCGAAGTCGTTCGTGGTGGCGTAGCCGTCGCCGCTGAGCGTCAGGGTGGTGTCGCCGTCGGCGTTGAGGTCCTGACCGGGGGTGACGGTGAGGGTGGGTGTGAGGGTGGCGTGGTTCACGCCCGTCCCGGTGCTCGAACCACCGGGGGCGGCGAAGGCCGGCGTGGCGACCAATCCGCTCAGGCCGACCGCGGCGGCGACGCCGAGAGCCGCGGCGGAGCGCAGCCCGCGGCGTCTGCCGCGTCTTGTCATCGGGTTGTCTGTCATTTCTTCCTCTTGAGGTCGTGAGCGCCAGGACGCTCGGGGAGAGCCCGTCATGCGACGGGACGAACAGGGCGGGCTCCGCCGCGCCGAGCGCGGACGTGCACCACAGCGGCGCCGAAGACGCCGAGACTGAACAGGAGGACGCCCGCGACGATGAGCGTCCGTCCCTCGGCGGAGACGGCCGGAGCATCCCAGCCGGTCGCCGCGGACAGGCCGGGGCTCCCGCCGGCGAGGTTCGGGTTGTCGACGAGGCCGGTGTCTCCGTCGGAGGGCGGCTCCGTGTTCGGCGGCCGTTCGTCGGTGAAGTACAGCGGGGTGAAGACCTCGACACCGGCGTTGGCCTTGCCGTGCGCTCCGATCGTGATGATCCCGCACTGCTGGACGTAGCAGTCGATCTGCGTCCCGTGCGTGCTCTCGAAGCGCGAGGACTGGATCGGGAAGCCCGTGATCTCCCAGGAGCCGTCGGCCTGGATGAAGGGCAGCCCCGGCCCCGTGACGTTCCCGGGGTAGTTGACCATCGTCTGGTAGGTCCCGGCGGTCGCCGCGTCCTTCGCGTAGGTGTACGTGACGCCGCTCTGCCCCGTCGACCCCTTGTCCGGGTGCGCACCGGGTCCCCAGTCGTCGCCGGCCGCCGGGTCGATCCATCCGAAGAGCACGTATGCCCCGCCCTCGGTGCTGCCGGCCGAGCTCGTCGCGTAGCCGGTGCCCTTGAGGTCGACCCGCTGCTCCGAATCGGACAGCGACCACGCCGGCGTCACGGTCAGGGTCGCACCCGTGTACGGGTTCGTGCCCGTGCTCGTGCCATAGGGCTCCCCCTTCACGGGGTCCTCCCCGTCCGGGTCTTCACCGTCCGAATCCTCCGCGAGCTCGAACGGCGCCCAGCCGATGAGCTCCTCCTCCGCGGTGATCACGGAGAGCTTGTGGGCGCCTGCGGGGAGAGCCGCGGGAAGCACCACCTCGATCCGGCCGCTCGCAGGGACGAGGTACCAGTCGACGAACTGGGGATCCGAGTACACCGAGACCCCGACGTAGGCGTCGACGGCCGGGGCGCCGACGAAGACCGTCGCGGTGCGCCCGGAGAGCGAGAGCACCTGCACGTCGCCGCGGTTCGCCGCCGTCAGACCCGCTTCCGTGGGGAGGGTGTCGGGAGCGCGGTCCGGCCGCTCGGGGGTCACCGGAGGGACCGTCGTCGGATCGTCGTCGTCGCGATCCGGCCATGTGCTGTCGTCCTGCCCGGCGAAGTAGACCGGGGTGAAGGCCTCGTTCGCCGCCTTGACCACGCCGTGCGCGCCGAAGCTGAAGATGCCGCAGGAGAGCTCCACGCAGTCGATGCCGTCTCCGAAGAAGCTGTCGATGTCCTTGCCGGGGATCGTCAGCTCCGCCGACCAGTGACCGGAGGCATCCATCACGCCGTCGGCGACGTCGGCGTCCGCGGAGTTCTGATTCCCCACGAACAGGGGCAGGCCGTAGGTGTAGTCGGCTGCACCGACCGGCCCGCTGGTCCCGCCCTTGCTGCGGCGCCACGCCTCGCTGCCCGGGTTCTTCATGGTCCCGAGACCGACGTAGATGCCGCCGGATCCGGTGCCCGGCTGCCCGGCCGGCCCTGGATCGAAGTGGAAGCCCTCGATGGTGACCGTCGTCTCGCCGTCGGCGTCGAGCGCGTAGCCGGGGGTGACGCGGATGTACGCGGTCGTCCCGCTCAGCGGGCTGCCGGTGCTCACCCCGTACGGCCCGGTGCCCGCACCGCCGTCGCCGTCCTCACCGTCGTCATCGCCGCCGCCGGGGCTCTCCGCCCCGGGAGCGGCCAGGTCGATCGAGAGCGACAGCGGATCGGTGTAGTCGTTCGGCGGCGCGTAGGTGGGCCCGCCGTACTGCGGAAGATGCGAGGCCCACGCCTCCTCGCTGAACACGCCCTCTGCGGTCGTGAGGACGAGACGGCCCTGCGTGTCGAGCGCGAGCGAGTCCTCGTCGAGTGTGTAGACGGCGAGCGTGAAGTCGTCGACCGGCTCCTTGACGTTGTAGCTCTCGATGAGGTCGACGACGACCGCCGCCTCGCCGTCGGCGATCTCGATGCGGACGTCGTCGAAGTACAGCCAGTCCTCTCCGAAGCCGAACATCTCGAGCGATCCGTCGAAGCTCAACGAGGCCGTGCCCGCTGCGAGATCCACCTCTCCTCCGACGGCGGGGAAGACCGCACCCGCGTCGCCCTTGGCGTAGGTCGCGCCGTCCGCGGCGGCGACCCATCCCTCGGTGTGGCCGAAATTCTCCAGGTAGTTGCGGATGGAGTGCCGGACGCCCCAGGTGAGCGATCCTCCGGTCACCTCCAGGACGTCGTCCGGCTCCGTCGTCTGCGCGGCGGCCGCTGCGGGCAGCGAGGATGCTCCCAGCACCAGGGCGCCGAAGACCGCGCCTGCGCGGAGCACGCGCCCGGCGAAGGGCGATCCGACCGTTCTCATGACTGTCCTTCCGTCTGTCCGTCTTGTCCCGGCGTCGCGGCTCCCGAGCCCTCGCCGGTCGCGGCCGGAGCCGGCCTCCTGCGCTCGCCCGCCCGCCGCACGAAGAACACCACGACCGCCGCGAGCAGCGCCGCGACGGCGAAGCCCAGGACGCCGAGGACGACCGGCGTCATCCCCTGACCGTCCTCGGCGACGGGAGCCTGCGTCGCCGGCACGGCGTCCGCGGCGTCGTCCTGCGCAGGGGCGGTCGCGGCCGGCGACTCCTGAGCGGCCGGCGACTCCTCCGCCGCCGGGATGTCCACCACGGTGGCCTCGTCGGTGAAGCTCGGACGCTCCGTGCCGCCGCGCACCTCGCCGTCGGCGGTCACGAAGCTCACCGGCGTGAAGGACTCGTTGTTGGCGTTCCAGTTCCCGTGCGCGCCGATCGTGATGATGCCGCACATCACCTCGAGGCAGTCGACTTCGCCGCCGGCCTGGGCGTTGCCCGAATGCGGGTCCCCGAAGGTCGAGGCGAAGCTGCTCCCCGGGATCGTCATCCGCGCGGTCCAGCTGCCGTCCGCGCCGATCGTCGCGTTCGCCGCCTCCGCGGACGACCCTCCGGCGAAGGCGACCAGGAGCTGCGAGCCATCCGTGGCCGCGTAGCTGAAGGTCGTCCCGGACTTCCCTCCCTGGCTGGGAGCCCACGCGTTGGTCGTAGGATCCGTGACCGTCCCGAAGAAGACGTACACACCACCCGGCGCATTGGGCAGGTACTGGAACCCCGACCCGGAGAGCGTCACCGTCGTCGAGCCGTCGGCGCTCGGCGTGACGTCCACGTCGACGCGGGACGCCGCGAAGGCCGGGCTGCTGGACGATGCGATCAGCGCAGCCACCGCGAGCAGGACGGCGAGCAGCATCGCGCTCGCTCGCACGCGCCAGGTCGGCGCCGGTCGGGTCGCCGCTGGGGACAGGGACGTCATCGTTTCTCCTCCTCAGGGGCCCCGACGGGTTCGGGGCGCTCGTCTGCGAATCGTCGCGGCACCACGAGGAGCGAACCGTCGTCCTCCTCGATCACGCGGATCGGATGGCGGTACACCTCGCTCAGCAGCGCCGCCTGCATCACCTCGGCCGGCGTCCCGCAGACACGCATCCCGCCGCCGTCGATCATGAGGATCCGGTCCGAGTACGCCGCCGCGGCCGCCAGATCATGGAGCACGACCACCACGGCGCTGCCTCGTCCCGCGTACATCCGCGCCAGCGCCAGCACGTGCTCCTGATAGTTCACGTCGAGCGAGGCGCTCGGCTCGTCGAGCAGCAGCAGACCCGCGCGCTGCGCCATGGCCCTTGCCAGCGCCACGCGGGCGCGCTCGCCGCCGGAGAGGGAGGTGAAGGGGCGCTCGGCGAAGCGGAGGGTGTCGGTTCTCACGAGCTCCTGGGCGACGATCCGGTCATCGGTCTCGACCGGGGTGATGTCCCGCCAGGGCGCCCTGCCCATCTTGACGACGTCGACGACGCGGAAGGGGAAGCTCAGCGCGTTCTGCTGCCGCAGCACGGACCGCCGTACGGCGAGCTCCCTGGCTGACCAGTCCGAGATCTCCCGGCCGCGCAGCCGGATCGATCCCGTGTAGCGGTGGTCTCCGGCGACCGCGCCGAGCAGTGTGGTCTTGCCCGCCCCGTTCGGTCCGATGATCGCCAGCACCTCGCCCGCGCGGACCTCGAAGGAGACCCCGGAGACGATCTCGGTGCCGCCCAGCGAGACGCCGACCGCTTCTGCCTCGAGCACGATCTCGCCCTGCCGCAGTTCCTCGGGGCGACGAGGCGGCCTCCTCAGCGTCATCCGCATCACAACCACCCCCCGTTCCTCGTCTTGCCGTTCTTGAGCAGGAAGAAGAAGAACGGCCCGCCGATCAGCGCGGTGAGCATGCCCAGCGGCAGCTCGGCGTAGGGGATCGCCGTGCGGGCGAACGTGTCTGCGAGGACGAGGAGCAGCGCACCGCCCAGCGCGCTGGCCGGGACGAGGACCCGGTGGCCCGGCCCCACGAGCATGCGGATGAGGTGCGGGACGACGAGGCCGACGAAGCCGACGATCCCCGCGAACGCCACGGCGGCGGCGGTGAGGACCGCGACGATGACGATCGTGCCGATCCGCAGGCGTTCGATGTTCACGCCGAGATGGCGGGCGGCGTCGTCGCCCAGGCTCAGCAGATCGAGCCGTCCCGCGACCATGATCGCCAGCACGAGCCCGATGACCACGAGCGGCAGGATCGTGCCGACGGCGTCCCAGAGCGCGCCGGCCAGGGATCCCATCTGCCAGAACACGATCTGCTCCCGCTGGTTCGTCGTGGCGGCGAAGGTCATCAGGGCGAGCGCCGCCCCGGAGAACGCGTTGACCGCGATGCCGGTGAGGATCAGGGTGACCACCTCGGTGCGTCCTCGGGAGCGGGAGATCGAGTAGACGAGGAGCGCGGTGATCACGCCGGTGACGAAGGCGGCGACCGGGATGGCGAAGCTGCTGCCCGCGGCGACGCCGGTGACGATCATCAGGCTCGCTCCGACAGCCGCCCCCGAGGAGACCCCGATGACGCCCGGATCGGCGAGCGGGTTGCCGAAGACCCCCTGCATGATGGCCCCTGCGGCCGAGAGGGCCGCCCCCACCAGGACGGCGAGCGCGATCCGCGGGAAGCGCACCTCCCAGAGGGCGGCGTCGGCGTTGGGATGGGTGGCGGCCGCCGCGCATTCGCCGCCGACCCGACGGCAGATCGAGCCGATCACCTCGAGGATCGGGATCTGCAGCTGCCCGAGGGCGGCGGCCACGAGCACCGCGATGACGAGTCCCACGCCGAGGGAGAGGAAGAGCGCGAGGACCCTGCGGCGGTTCGGGGTGGGCAGCTGCGAGGGATCGGCCTCGTAGTCGAGGACCCTGGGCAGGGTGAGCGGCTCCGCATCCAGCCGGAGCGGCTCGGCGGCCCCGCTCGTGGCGGGGGTGGAGGAGGCGACGGTCATGGGAGCTCGACCTCGTCGAGGTCGACGCGGTAGACCGACTCCGCGAGCGCCGTGAGCACCTCCGGGGTCCTCGGGCCCCAGGTGAACATCTCGTAGTCGCTCATGTCGACGACGCGGCGGCGCTCGCCGGCGGGCGTCTGCGCGACCCCGGGAACCTCCAGCAGCCCGTCCACGCCGCCGACCGACTCCAGTCCGAGCGTGAGCATGAGGATGAGATCCGGCTCGAGCTTCATCAGCCCTTCGGCGGTGAGGGAGCCGCTGACCCAGTCCTCCTCGCCGGCGATGTCGACCCCGCCCAGCGCCTCGATGAGGACGCCGGCGATCCCGGTCGTGCCATCGGGGTTGTCCCCGTACATGTAGTAGACGCCTGCACGTCCGCGCATGTAGAGGAAGACCATCCGCACGCGATCCGCCTCCTCCGACGGCGCGACGGCCTGGATGCGCGCGAGGGTGTCGTCGAGGCGTCGCTCGAAGTCGGCGACGTACTCCTTCCCGAGATCCGGGACGCCGAGCGCGGTGGCGACGTCGGTGATCAGCCGCCCGATGGATTCCATGTCCTCCGCCGGCTCGAAGAAGATCACCGGGATGCCGGCGTTGCGCATCTGCATCTGCACGTCGTAGGGGCCGACGCTGTAGTCGGTGAGGATCAGGGTCGGCCGCAGTTCGAGGATGGCCTCGGCGTTGAGCGTGTGCGTGTTCATGACCAGCGGGAGGTCCTTGGCCGAGTCGAATCCGGTCGTGAGATCCCGGCCGACCACCGAGGGCCCGAATCCGAGCCCGAACACGACGGAGGCGAGGCTCCCCGTGCCGTCCAGCGCGAGGATGCGGCTCGCGTCCGTCACCTCGACGGTGACGTCGTCGAGTCCGGTGAAGCGCACCGGCAGCTGCGGCTGCGGATCCGTGGTGATCGGGGTGATGTCCGTCGACTCCAGAAGGGCCGTGTCCGCTCCCTCGTAGAGCCGCGGGCTGCCTTCGGACGCCTCATCGAGAGCAGCGATGTCCGGGTCGTCCCCGACGATCAGCGAGCAGCCGGGGACGAGGGGGGAGACGAGCACGAGAACCGCGACGAGGACGGCGGACAGCCGGCGCCTGCGGGCGCGGGACGCAGTTCGGAGGTCAAACACAAAGGGAAGCCTAACCTAATTAACAGCTCTCTAGTAAGGTAAGCCTTAACTAACTTGCCGCTCTTGGCCGAGCGCCATCGACCCGCGAGGAAACGACGACACTTGCTCTCCACACGACCGCGCGCGCTGCGCGACATCGTCCGCGGGCTGACCGCTGCGGCCCTCATCACCGCGCTCTCCGTGCCGCTGTCCGGCAGCGCAGCGCCGTCGGCCGTCGCCGAGGAGACGCCGTCCCCCTCCGCACCCGCGACGATCGCCGCCGAGCTCCTGGCCGTCGGCGAGGAGGCGTCCTCACCGGGCCCGGAGGCGAGCGGCGAAGGCCGCCTCGCCGACGCGGCATCGACGCTCGCGGCGGAGACGGTGGACGCGAACGAGGACGCGCCCGCCGGGGATCCGATCGAGATCATGGTGATGTTCGACGACCCGGGCATCGGGGCCTCGGCGCAGGGAGACCCCGAGCGCGCCGCCGCGTTCCTCCAGGAGACCGCGCAGAGCCATTGGGATGCCGCGGAGCAGGCGCTCGACCGGCTCGAGGCCGAGGGGGCGCTGCGCGTCCTCAACCGCTTCTGGATCACCAGCGGCGTGCTCGTCTCCGCGGTCCCCACCGAGCGGACCCTTCGACTGCTGGCCGAGCTCCCCGGCGCCTCGAGCGTCGTGCCGAACTTCGAGGTGGAGCCCCTGGAGTCCGAGGATCCCGTGCCGCTCGCCGAGCCGAGCATCACGGCGACGGACGTCACGGGCGACGGCACCCCGGTCACCTACGGCCTCGAGAGGATCGGCGCACCCCAGACCTGGCTCGACTTCGGAGCGGAGGGGCAGGGCGTCCGCGTGGCGGTGCTCGACACCGGCGTGGACGTGAGCCATCCGGATCTCGCGGGACGGATGGTGGGCAGCGGACTCGGTGACGCCGCCTACCCGGGGGGCTGGATCAGCTTCGACCGCACCGGGAGCCCCGTCGCCAGTCGCCCCAGCGATCCGGGGTCGCACGGGACGCACGTGGCGGGAACGGTCCTGGGCGGCGACGCCTCCGGCACGCAGATCGGCGTGGCGCCCCAGGCGCAGCTGATGGCGGCGAACGTCCTCAGCGGCAGCGGAGGAGGGAGCCTCGCCAAGATCCTCGCCGGAATGCAGTGGGCGGTCCAGCCCTACGACGCGAACGGCGATCCGGCCGGCCGGCCGGCGGACGTGGTCAACATGTCGCTGGGATCCTCCGGCTACGACGAGACGTTCATCCCCCTGGTGCGGAACCTCCGTCAGGCCGGGATCTTCCCCGCGATCGCCATCGGCAACGCGCCCTGCGGGCCCACGGGAACCTCGAGCCCCGGCGACATCTACGACGCCTTCGGGGTGGGGATGACGAACGCCGACGACGAGGTGGATCCCGGATCCTGCGGCGCCGTCACCTCCTGGCCGACCAGCATCTCCGAGCGATACGACTGGCCGGAGGGCTTCGTCAAACCGGACGCGTCCGCTCCGGGAGCCGCCGTGTTCTCCGCGATGCCCGGCGGGCTGTGGGGGGAGTCCACCGGCACGTCCATGGCGACCCCCCACGTCGCCGGCGCCGTCGCCCTCATCCGATCCGCGCAGGCCGGACTCACCGTCGACCAGATCGAAGAGGCGCTGGAGAGCACGGCGTGGCGCCCGGACGGTGCCGCCGAGCCCGACACCGGATACGGCCACGGCCGCATCGACGTGCACGCCGCCGTCGCCGCGGTCCTCGGCCAGGCGGGGGTGAACGGGGTCGTCGTCGACGCCGCGACGGGGAAGGGCGTCGCCGGGGCGACCGTCAGCTTCGACGAGCGGGGGGAGACCTGGACCACCGATGCGCAGGGCCGGTTCACCGCCCGGCTGGTACCAGGGACGTACGTCTTCCAGGCCACGCGCTTCGGGTACGAGCCGCAGGCCGGCGGAAAGGTCGTCGTCACAGAGAACGCCTTCGGGAGGGTGGAGCTGAAGATGACGGCGATCACCGTGGGCTCCCTCGCCGGCATCGTCGTCGACACGCAGAGCGGCGCGCCCATCGCCAACGCCCAGATCCAGGTCGTCGGTCAGCCGATCACCGCCACGACCGGCGCCGACGGCGGCTATCGGATCGACGGCCTCCCGCTCGGCTCGTACCGGGTGAGCGCGACGGCGGAGGGCTACCGGGACTCCGTGTCCGCGCCCGCCGAGATCCGGGCGGCCCTCACGACCACGATCAACTACCGCCTGGCCGCCCTGCAGCGCGTGCTGGTGCTCGGGGACAACGGCGGACGCACGGCGGCGCTGCTCGGCGCGAACGGCTTCGTGGCCGAGAGCGTCCCTCGGCTCGCGGACGCCGCCGACGTCGCGGACTACGACATCGTCGTCTGGGATGCTCCGCAGGCGGTCCCGGACGACGAGCTCCTCTCCTTCATCGATGAGGCGGATGCCGCGGGCGTCGGCGTGGTCTGGCTCGACCAGGGGTCGTCCGAGAACAGTGGGATCGGCCAGCTGTCGCGAGCCACGGGCGATCCCGCGGGCAGGGCTGCCGCGAACGACCGCACGCTGACGAGCACCGGCTACCGGGTGCTCGTCGATCACGCGATCTTCGGCGGGGGTGTCGTCAGCGCCGAGAGCCTCACGGTCGGCGACGTGATCGCGCAGAACGCCGTCGAGGGCGGTCCGAAATACTACGCCTGGTTCGAGGGCCTGACCGGTGAGGCGGTGAGCGTCCTCGCGGAGACGGTGACGACACGGGCCGTCGAGGGACAGGAGCCGGAGATCGTCCGCGCCGGTGACGGCATCGCGGTGGCGCAGAGGGAGAACAGCCGGCACGCCCTCCTCGCCCTGCACGGCTCGTCCCCCGCCGTCGACACCCGCACCTGGTCGCTGCCGAGCACGCAGCTGTTCCTGAACGCCGTGGCGTGGACGGCCCCCGTGGCCGCCCAGACGACCGAGCCGGAGATCATCCTCCCCGTGCCACCGGTCGTGCAGCCGGGGGAGCCCGGCGGGGGCGGCACATCGACCCCGCCTCCCGCGGACACCGGATCCCCTGCCGAGACGAAGCCCGCGAGCCGCGCGCCCGCCGCGCAGATCGCCCCCAAGCCGAAGATCGTTCCGGATGCCCCCTTCGCCTCGGCGGAAGGGCTCACGGAGGCGAACAGGGGAGGCGTCACCGTGCGCAGGGACGGGGACGTCGCCGCTGTGAGGATCCCGGGCTCGGAGCCCGGCGAGTGGTACTTCCTGCACGTCTACCCCTCGAAGACCCCTGTCGACTGGATCAGGGTGAACGACGACGGGGAACTGCGCATCGACATCGCCCGTCTCGCCGGAGGGTCCTATCTCTTCGCCTTCACCGACGAGGAGGGCGACTTCGCCGGCTGGGTCGAGATCGTGATCGAAGGCGCCTCGCCGGTGGAGGCGACGCCCGCCCCCGTCGTGGTCGACGAGGGCGCGCAGCCCTCGCTCCCCGTCGCCGCAGGGGCCTTCGCCCTCACCGTCGTCGAGCAGCTCATGCTCCTGGGAGCCGGCCTCCTCATCCTCGCGACGGCGGCACTGCTCCTGCTGAGCTCGCGGCGGCGGCCGCCGGTGTCGGGGGCGCAGGTATGACGGAGGATGCTGTCGGGTCGGCGGCGGGCCAGACGGTCGCGGGCGTGCCGGACGAGACGGTCGCGCCGGTCAGGCGTCGCTTCCGGGCCGGGGCGGTCCTGACGACGGGCATCGCCGTCGCGGGGCTCGCCCTCGTCGGCGTCGGACTGTGGCAGAGCCAGACGCCCGCCCCCGCTGTCCCCCCTCCGCAGCGCGTCGTGACCACGAACGAGGCGGACCTGGCCGAGCCGATCCCGGCATCCGCGCCGCACACGCTGCGGATCCCGGTCATCGGCTTCGAGGCGGACGTCCTCCCCCTCTCGCTGGACGGATCGTCCGTCGTCTACCCGCCCACGAAGGGCGACTCGTACTGGCTGGACGAGTACGGCCTTCCCGGCGCGGATTCACAGGGCACCGTGTACCTCGCCGGACACAGTTCGGCCGACGGCACGTCGGTCTTCGATCCTCTCGTCGACCGGGCCGAGGGGGGAAGCACCCTCGAGGTCGGCGACGAGATCCTCCTGGACACCGAGAACGGCACGGTGGTCTACCTCGTTCAGGCTCTGGAGCGGCATCCGAAGACCGAGCTCGCCGACGTAGCGGATCTGTGGACGTCGTCGCCCGGCAGGCTGGTCCTCCTCACCTGCTACTACGTGGACGGCGCCTCGTCCGCCCCGGACAACTTCGTGGTCTACGCCAGGATCTCCCCCGGTTCATCCGCCCGCTGAGCTCTCACGGACGAAGGCTCGGAGCGCCACCTGGCGCTCCGAGCCTTCGGACTCGCGACGGCGCTCAGGCGTCGGCGGTCTCCTTCTCCGCATCCGCCGCACCGTTCCTGCCGCGACGGGCGACCAGGAGGCCGGCCGCGAAGGCGAGCACGAGGAGCACGGCGCCACCGGCGATCCACGGCCACACCGGAGCGTCGCCTCCCGTCTCCTCGGGGACTTCCTCGACCTGAGTGTCGGTCACCGCGGTCTCCGCCTCGGGCTCCGCGACGGGCGCGGTGCCGCACTCGGCATCCACCGGGACGACCGCCGACACCGGGTCGAGCGCCTCGCCGGCCGCATAGGTGCCGAACGCCGCGGCTCCGGCCTCGGTGAGCGTGGCGGGAAGCGCGTCGAGCGAGATGACGCCATCGGCGACGACGACATCGCCCAGCGCGAACTCCGCGAAGCGGACGCCCTGCTGATCGATCGCCTCACCGCCCTGGGTCGTCCCTGTCACATCGAAGACGAGGTATCCGGTGTCACCGGCGAACTCCAGCCGGGCATTCGCGAGCGTCGTGTCGAGGGCTCCGTCGTGACCGGTGAACTCGATCGTGCCGCCGTAGGTCACCAGGCCGTTGCCGGTCTCGGGATCGAACGAGCCCGCTCCGGCGGACCAGACGTACTCCGGGAACTCGTAGACGACGCCGTCGAGCTCCCAGCCGCCGTTCGCGATCCCCTCGATGTAGGTGCGGAAGGACTCCTTGAAGCCCCAGTTGAGGCTCGCGTCCTCGACGGTGCACTGGCCGAGCGCCGCGCTGGCGGAGCGATCCAGGGTGAAGACCAGTCCGCGGGTGACGGAGCCCTGCAGCGTGAGCGTGTGCTCGCCGTCGGCGAGAGTCGCGGGCAGCGTTCCCGTCCAGGTCGCCACGCCGTCGGCGTCCGCCGAGACGGTGTCCAGCAGGACGGGCGTCGAGTACACGACCACCTTGATGTCCTGCTCGTTCGGCTGGAACCCTGATGCGGTGATGGTCGCCCGACCACCGGACTGCAGGGCCTCGAGGTTCGCGTCGTCGATCTCGATGCCGCTCGTCGCGGGAGGCGCATCCGGCAGCTCCTCCTTCTCCTGGACGGATGCCGTGGCCACGGTCCCCGTGGAGCCGTTCGGCGCCGCGGCGGTGGACCCGATCGTGAAGGTCACCGGGTCGAGCACCGTCGAGTAGCCGCCGAGCACCCTGTCGCGGCCGGCGGCGGTCAGCGTGGCCGGCGCTCCCGTGAAGGTCACCGCGCCGTTCGCCGTGCTCTTGCGCGCCGACGAGAGGTCGAGCGTCGCGAAGGGGACCTCCGAGCCGCCGTTGCGGAGCGAGAGCGTGGCCGAGCCGGCGGAGGTGATCGTGATCCGCGGGTTCGACATCGTGACGTCGAGCACGCCGTGGTGGCCGGTGAAGCGGACGATGCCGCGGTAGCTCACCGTGCCGAGGCCGGTCTCGGCGTCGTAGCTGCTGCTCGACTGCCCGAACTGGAAGATGCCTCCCGACCGGGTCGCGCCGCCGGACACCTGGATGGCGCCCTGCGCGATGCTCCCGATGATGTAGTCGGTGAACGACGTCGAGATCGCCCAACGCAGCGAGCCGCCGGTCTTCGTGCCCTGGGGCGTCTTGCCCGGCTCCTCCTCCTTCGGGGGATTCGGCGTCGTGGGCGGCTCCTCGCCGGCGAAGGCGATCGGGACCGCGAGCTCGCTGCCCGCCTGCACGACACCACCAGCGCCGACCGTGAACACGGCGAGCTTCCCGCCGTCGACCTTCTGCTCCGCGAGAAGAGCATCCTCGGTGACCTCGACCACCCAGGTCGCGTCCGCCGTGCCGTCGCCGTTCTCGGTCCAGGTCACGGTGGCGAACGAGTTGGCCGCATCCGCAGCCCAGGCGCTGTAGGCACTCGCCCGCGCAGCCGACGGCGCGCCCTCGGACGGACGCCAGTCATCGGCGATCCACCCCACCTGGAAGTAGAACCCGGCCTTGCCAGAGCCATGGCGGGACACCGCAGAGGTGTCGTAGTTCTTGGCTGTGATCGTCAGGGTCTCCCCCTCGGGATCGAGATCCTGCGTCTTCGAGACCGTCAGAGACGGGCCGGTCGGCACCGGCTCGGCGAACGCGATCGGGACGGCGAGCTCGCTGCCCGCCTGCACGACACCACCAGCGCCGACCGTGAACACCGCGAGCGTCGCGCCGTCGATCTTCTTCGCCAGCAGATCGGCCTCGGTGACCTCGATCTCCCACGTCGCGTCCGCCGTGCCATCACCGTTCTCCGTCCACGTCGCCGACGCGAACGTGTTCGCCGCATCCGCGATCCACGCGGCGTACGCATACGCCCGCGCAGCCGACGGCGCGCCCTCGGACGGACGCCAGTCATCGGCGATCCACCCCACCTGGAAGTAGAACCCGGCCTTGCCCGAACCGTGGCGGGACACCGCAGAGGTGTCATAGTTCTCCGCCGTGACGGTCAGCGTCTCGCCCTCGGGATCGAGCCCCTGCGTCTTCGAGACCGTCAGCTTCGGAGCAGCGGGCTCCTCGTCGCCGGGTTCGGTGTCGCCGGGGTCGGTCGGGTCCGTCTCGCCCGGGTCCGTGTCGCCGGGGTCGGTCGGGTCCGTCTCGCCCGGGTCCGTCTCGCCGGGATCCGTCGGGTCCGTCTCGCCCGGATCGCCTTCGCCGGGGTCGGTCTCGCCGGGCTCGGTGCCACCGGGATCCGTCTCCTCCGCGCCGAACACGGCATCCCACTGCTCTGCGGAGACGCTCACATCCCCTCGACCGTAGATCGTCGAGGAGTTCGGAGTCGACCGTGTCGCCCAGGCGATGACCTCGTAGTCCTTCTCACGGTCGAGCGAGCCCGCCGGAGCGTTCAAGGTGAGCGATGCTCCGCCGCCGGCGACCGGCGTCTCGGCGACCGCCGCGTATCCGCTGCTGCCCGTGACCGAGGACTCCGTGCCCTTCACGATCAGCGCGACATAGGCCGCCGTCACCTCTCCCAGGCCGGATGCCGAGACCTGCACGGAGATCCCCGACTCGTCGGCCGAGGTCACCGTCCCCGCGACCGAGGCGCCTGCCGCCGTCGCAGGAGGCGCGAGCGCCGCTCCCGCGACGATGAGGAGGAAGGAGACGAGGGCCGCGATCAGCACGCGGGCACGGCTGATGACGGGCGAGGAAGTTGCTGTGGCGTTCACGAGTTCTCTCCGGACCCCGGACAGGCGTGTGCGCACGCCGGAGGTACCGCAATGCAGTCGGGTGGAAGGGCAGTGGATGATTGGTTAGGCTTAGCTAAACTTCACCCGATCCCGAGGGTAGTCCGCCGCTTCGAACGGCGTCAAGTTTTAGGATAGCCTCCCCTAATGCACCGCCGATTCCTTCCGCTCGTCCTCGCCGCCGTCTTCGCGCTGGGCCTCAGCGGATGCACCGTTCCGGGCGCGACCGGCGCTCCCGCCGCCGTTGACGACGCCTGCCCGGAGGCGAGCGAGCAGCTCGCCTCGCTCGACCTGGCCGACGACGTCCGCGCCGTCACGGGCGGGTCGACCGCATGCCTGCCGAGCCATTCGATCGGCACCGTCTCCGACGGGACGGCTCCCGTGCTCCCGGTCACCGTGACCGACGACGAAGGGCGCGAGGTGGAGATCACCGACATCAGCCGCATCCTCCCCGTCGACATCTCCGGGACGATCGCCTCCACGGTCTTCGCCCTCGGTCTCGGGGACCAGGTCGTCGGCAGGGACTCCTCCACCGACTTCGACGGCACCCAGGAGCTCCCCGTCGTCACGAAGACCGGCCACGCCCTCAATCCGGAGGCGATCCTCGAACTCGCCCCGACGGTGATGCTCACCGACACGACGATCGGTCCCAAGGAGGTGCGCCAGCAGCTCCGCGACGCGGGGATCGCGGTCGTCGTCATCTCCAGCGAACGGCGCCTCGACACCACCGACGAGCTGGTCACGGAGATCGCCGCGGCGCTGGGGGTGCCGAGCAGGGGCGACGCCCTCATCGCCCAGCTCGACAAGGATCTCGACGAGGCGCTCGCGGAGATCGCCGAGGTCGTCCCCGAGGACGAGTCCGACCGCGCACGGATGCTCTTCCTCTACGTCCGCGGCAGCGCGAACGTCTACTACATCTTCGGTCGCGACTCCGGCGCCGATTCGCTCATCGACGCGGTCGGCGGCATCGACGTCGCCAGCGAGATCGGCTGGGAGGGGATGAAGCCCATGACCGCCGAGGCGCTCGTCTCCGCACAGCCGGACGTGCTCGTGATGATGACGGGCGGGCTGGAGTCGGTCGGCGGCATCGACGGGCTCATCGAGCGCATCCCCGCGGTCGCCGAGACCCCGGCCGGGGCCCACCGGCGCGTGATCGACATGGCGGACACGGAGATCCTCAGCTTCGGGCCCCGATCCGCCGAGATCATCCGCGCCATCGCCCGCGCGCTCTACGCGCCGACGCCGTCCGAGCCCGCCGAATGACCTCGGAGGTCGTGACGCCGACGCCGACCACTCGTCGCGGCATGCGATTCGCCCTGGTGGTGCTCGGGCTCCTCGCCGCGCTCGGCATCGTGTGCCTCGTGTCGCTGGGCAGCGGTCAGTATGCGCTCTCCCCCTCCCAGATCATCGGCATCCTCCTGCACGGGGCGGGGATCGACACCGGCTGGGCGCCGGAGGCCACGACGGACTCCGGCGTGATCTTCAACATCCGCCTCCCCCGGCTCGTGCTCGGCGTGCTCGTCGGCGCGGCCCTGGCCATGTCCGGCGTGCTGATGCAGGCCGTCTTCGGCAACCCGCTGGCGGACGCCGGAGTGGTCGGCGTCTCCTCGGGCGCCGCCCTCGGCGCCGCGGGGAGCATCACCTTCGGGCTGGCGACGTTCGGGATGTGGACGACGCCGCTGTTCGCCTTCATCGGCGGCCTCGTCGCCGTGTTCTCGGTGTACCTCATCAGCCGCTCCGGCGGACGCACCGAGGTCGTCACCCTCCTGCTCACCGGCATCGCGATCAACGCCATCGGGGGTGCGGGCATGGCGTTCCTGACGTTCCTGGGCAGCACCTCGACCCGCGAGCAGATCGTCTTCTGGCAGCTCGGATCGCTCAACGGCGCGCTCTGGCCGAACATCGCGCTGACCGCTCCTCTGGTCGTGGCCGGGTTCGCCGTCGCCCTCGGCGTCTCCCACCAGCTCGACCTCTTCGCCCTCGGCGAGCGCACGGCCAGGCATCTCGGCGTCCGCGTCGAGCTGCTCCGCGTGATCGTCATCGTCACGGTCGCGGTCCTGGTGTGCGCGGCCGTCGCCTTCACCGGCATCATCGGCTTCGTCGGCCTCGTCATCCCGCATCTCATGCGCATGCTCATCGGTCCGGCGCATCTGCCGCTCATCATCGCCTCCGCGCTCGGCGGTGCGGTGCTGATCGCTCTCGCGGATCTCATCGCCCGCACCGCGGTCCCGCTCGCCGACATGCCGATCGGGATGATCACCTCCCTCGTCGGCGGACCCTTCTTCCTCTGGCTGCTCGTGCGCACCCGTCGGCGCTCAGGGGGATGGGCGTGACGGCGCGGCTCCGTGCGACGGGGGTCACTGTGCGCCCCGTGCCGCACGGACGCGCCATCCTCGAGGACGCCTCGATCGAGGTGGCCGCCGGCGAGATCCACGCCCTCGTGGGGCCGAACGGCGCAGGCAAGTCGACGCTCTTCGGCGTGCTCGCCGGAGACCTGCCCGCGGAGTCCGGGGTCGTGGAGCTGGACGGCGAGCCGATCACCGGCATCCGGCCCCGCGAGCTCGCCCGCCGCCGCGCCGTGCTGCTGCAGGAGAACGCGGTGTCCTTCCCGTTCAGCGTCAGGGACGTCGTGCGGATGGGACGCGCCCCCTGGGCGCGCACCGAGGCCGAGGAGGCGGACGACGACGTCGTGGCTGCGGCGATGGCGGCCACCGAGGTCCTCCTGCTGGCGGACAGGTCGGTCTCCTCGCTCTCCGGCGGCGAGCGCGCCCGCGTCGCCCTCGCCAGGGTGCTCGCGCAGTCGACCGGGATCATGCTGCTCGACGAGCCGACCGCCGCCCTCGACCTCAAGCATCACGAGGACGTCATGCGGCTGGTGCGGGCGAGCGCGGATGCCGGGACCACGGTCGCGATCGTGCTGCACGACCTCAACGCCGCGCTCGCGCACGCCGACCGGGTGACCCTGCTCGCCGGCGGGCGCGTCGTCGCCTCCGGCATCCCGCACGAGGTGCTCACCGCCGAACGCATCGAGGCCGTCTACGGGCAGCCGGTGGACGTCTTCCCCCATCCGGTGACGGGGGTGCCCCTCGTGGTCGCCCGACGCTGATCCGGTTCCCTGCGGAACCGCCGCGATGGGGGGCCCGTCTTGCGGTGAGGCGGTCCCCTGGCACGACGAGGTCGGGCGCACCGACGTCGGGCCGTCCCCGCATATAGGCCCGCGGGGCGGACAGCCCGGCGCTCAGGGGCGCAGCGGGAGGAGATCCGTGAGATCGGCGCGCGTGCCGGAGGCGTGGACGAGACCGTCGGCCACGGCGTCCGACCACGACCGCGCCCCCGTGGCGAGAGTGATCCAGGTGGTCGCATCCATCTCGACGACGTTCGGCGGCGTGCCCCTGGTATGCCGGGGACCCTGCACGACCTGCACGGCGCCGAAGGGCGGGACCCGAACTTCAACGCTGTTGCCCGGCGCCTTCTCGTCGAGGAGCTGCAGAAGGTAGCGGACGGCCGTGGCGAGCGGCGCGCGAGCCGGCTTCTCCCCGACCGTCCGCGCCCTGGCCACCTCGTCGAGCGCTGCGCGCCCCTCTGCGGTGTCGATGGATCGGGCCATCCGCCCAGCCTAATTCCCCCTGGTTCTGCACCGGCTGTTTCCCTGGTTCTGCACCGGTCCGTCCCGGACTGTACAGTCGTCGGTCGTTTTCACGGATGTCGGTCAATTCCCGCGGTCTCGACCGACATCTGTGTTTCCGACCGACATCCGTGTCGACCGACACAAGCCCGGAGGCGTCACGGGGTCAGGCGGCGGGCGGATCCAGCCGGACGAGCCGGACGAAGCGCACGACCAGGTCGTCGTCGCCTTCGGCCAAAGAGATCCGCAGGCGGGTGGCGTCCTCCGTCACCGCGCCATCGGGCAGCGCGATCGTCGCCGTGCGCCATTCCCCGCTGTCCGTGCGCTCCACCGCCGGGGACGACCCGGCGTCCGTGTCGATCGTGAACGACCCGGATCCGATGTCGAGGAACGTCACCTTGAGCACCGCGCCGCCGGAGATGGATGCCGCGAACGCCTCGTCCACGGCGAGGACGAAGCCGGTGTCCCCCGAGGCGACGTGCGTCGACAGCCCCTCGCGGGCGGTGCCGTTGACCTCCTCCACCTCGCCGACGTGCGTGTCGGCATCCGTGCGGTGCGCGATCGAGCCCGGTTCGTCCACCTGCACGAGCCAGCGCTCGAGATTGCGCACCCACGGGCGGGTCTCCCAGTCTCGGGGGAACTCCTCCTCAGCCCAGAAGGTGTCCTCGGCATCCCGGAACGCGGCCCAGGCGTCCGGCGAGGTCGCCGCGGTCTGCCCGAGCTCGAGCCGCACCCAGTCCCAGTGCTCGGGATACTCGGCCATGTACGAGTCGCTCGGCACGACGTACATCCAGTTCATCCGCAGCTGCAGCGCCTTGAGGTTCGCCTGGCGCACCGCGTAGTACGGATCGCCCGTGGCGTAGCCGCAGTCGGTGAAGCACTCGTTCTCGGTCGCGACGACGAAACGGCCGGAATGGATCGGGAGCGTCTCGTCGACGACCATGTGACCGTCCGGCTGGATGTGCGAACCGTACGCGGGCGCCTCGCTGAGGTGGAAGTTGCCGGGCTCCGTGATGCCGGTGCGGATGCCCATCCCGGCATCCACCGCCTGCTCGGCGAGCAGGTCGTCGGCTGCGCCGAAGGGTCCGAACGGGTAGTCCTCGCCGGTGAACACGAGCTTGTGCGCGTTGTCGCCGAACAGCTCGACGAGATCGATCCAGGCGTGGTCGTACCAGGAGAGGTAGGAGTCCTCGTCGAGATCTCCGCTGTCCGCGGCGGCCGAGATGATGTCGTAGTCGTACTCGGCCCAGGTGAAGGCGCCGGGCACGTACACGAACCTCAGCCGGTCGTCGTCGGCGAGCCCGAGGTCGACGAACAGCGTGCGATAGGCGTCCATCAGATGACCCCAGACGCACTCGTCCCAGATCGGCAGGTGCGACTCGCCGTCGTCGTCCGGCCCGTAGGCGCTCACGCCGCAGTCCTCGGCGACCCATTCCGGCGCCCAGCTCTCGCCGCTGGCGAAGACGCGCATCCAGTAGTCGCCGTCCTCGGCGAGCTGCGCGCCCAGGCCGTCGAAGGTCATGCCCTGCGCGGATCCGGACGTCCACCGGTCGATCGCACCGCCCTGCTCGGGCTGGATCTGCCGCCAGGTCACGTCGATCGACCGCACCCCGACGAGATCGTCCGCGGACGCCTCTTCGGAGAACAGGCCGGAGTTCTCCGCGGGTCGCGCGTACTCCGGCAGCGTCCAGTCGTCGCCGTCGGCGATCGCGACGCCGTCGCCGGCATCCGCGAACGCCGCCCTCGGCCCGACGTCCAGGTCGACGGCGGAGCCGCCGCCGAGTTCGAGCGGTTCGACCGCCGTGCATCCCGCGAGGAGGGCGATGCCGAGGATGCCCAAGCCGGCCGTTCTCCGGTTCACCCTCACCAGGGTAGAGGTGTCCGGTCGCCATGGCCGTCCGCAGAACCGGCACAGATGTCGGTCGTTCTCACGGATGTCGGTCGATTTCCGCGGTTCTCGGCCGACATCCGTGTTTTCGGCCGACATCTGTGCCTGGCCGAGAACCGGGCCGGGCCGGTCGTCGACGGCACGGCGTACGCTCGAGGGGTGACCGTTCCCCCGCACCCGGAAGGAGCCCGAGCCCAGCTGCTCGCGGCATCGGCGTCACACTCCTGGGGCATCCCCTTCCCTCCGCTGCCGGACGCCTCCGCCGCGCGCCGGGCGTCCGTGCTCATCCTGTTCGGCGTGCTCGACAGCATCCCCGCTCCCGTGCCGGATGCCGTCGTCGCCCGCGATCTCGACGTGCTCCTGCAGCGACGCGCTCCCACGCTGTCCTCGCATCCGGGGCAGGTGTCCTTCCCCGGCGGCGGGGAGGAGCCGGGCGACGAGGACGCCGCGGCCACCGCCCTGCGCGAGGCGGAGGAGGAGACCGGCCTCGACCCCTCGGGCGTCGAGGTGCTCGCCACCCTTCCCGAGCTCCCGCTCGCACCGAGCAACTACCAGGTGACCCCTGTGCTGGGCTGGTGGCGGACCCCTTCCCGCGTCGCCGCGGTCGACCATGCCGAGACCGTGGAGGTCTTCCGTGTCCCCGTGGCGCAGCTGCTGGATCCGGCCACGCGCTTCACCTCCGTGATCGAGCGCGCGGGGCGGCGGTTCAGCGGACCGGCGTTCGACGTGGACGGCACGATCGTGTGGGGATTCACCGCGATGGTCCTGGACGGGCTCTTCGAGGCATGCGGCTGGAACGTCCCCTGGGATCGCTCCGACGAGCGCACCGTCCCGCTCTGAGGCCCGACGGGCGCCGGCCGGCTGGGTAGTCTGGACGGGTGAAGATCCTCGTCCTCGGTTCCGGTGCCCGTGAGCACGCGATCATCCTCGCCCTGCGTGCGGAGGACGCGGAGCACGACGTCTTCGCCGCCCCCGGCAACGCGGGCATCGCGCAGGATGCGACGCTCGTGGCTCTCGATCCGCTGGACGGCGGCGCGGTGACGGGGTTCGCGAACGAGCATGCCATCGACCTCGTCGTGATCGGGCCCGAGGCTCCGCTGGTCGCCGGTGTCGCGGATGTGCTCCGGGAGCGCGGCATCCCGGTGTTCGGACCGGGCAGGGCCGCAGCCCAGCTCGAGGGCTCGAAGGCCTTCGCCAAGCGCGTGATGGACGCCGCCGGCGTCCCGACCGGCCGCGCCGTGCGCGCTGCGACGGTCGCCGAGGCCGAGGCCGCGTTCGACGAGTTCGGCGCCCCGCACGTCGTCAAAGCAGACGGCCTCGCCGCGGGCAAGGGCGTCATCGTGACCTCGAGCCGCGCCGAGGCGCTCGCCCATGCGGAGCACTATCTCGCCGAGGGGCCGGTGCTCGTGGAGGAGTTCCTCTCCGGCCCCGAGGTCTCGCTCTTCTTCCTCTCCGACGGCGACGCCGTGCGGGCGCTGAGCCCCGCCCAGGACTTCAAGCGGGCCTTCGACGGCGACGAGGGCCCGAACACGGGCGGCATGGGCGCATACTCGCCGCTGCCGTGGCTGGCGGAGCAGTTCGGCAGCGCGGACGCCTTCGTCGAGGAGGTCACCCGCGACGTCGCCCTCCCGGTGATCCGTCAGCTGGATGCCGAGGGCACCCCGTTCATCGGCCTGCTCTACGCCGGCCTGATCCTCACGCCGGCCGGCATCCGCGTGATCGAGTTCAACGCGCGCTTCGGCGACCCCGAGACGCAGGTCGTGCTCCCGCGGCTGTCCACTCCGCTGTCCGAGCTGCTGCTCGCCGCAGCCTCGGGCACCCTCGAGGACCAGCCGCAGCCGGAGTTCCGCGACGACGTGGCGATCACCGTCGTCCTGGCCAGCGAGGGATACCCGGAGGCGCCGCAGACCGGCCGGCCCATCTCCGGACTCGCGGATGCCGCAGCCGTCGAGGGCGTGCGGATCGTGCACGCCGCGACGGCGGGTCCGGATGCTCCGGGCGGCGATCTCGTGGCGACGGGCGGCCGAGTGCTGAACGTCGTCGCGACGGCGGAGGACTTCGCCACCGCCCGCTCCCGCGCCTACGACGCGATCGGCCGGATCTCCCTGGACGGCGCGCACTTCCGCAGCGACATCGCGGCCCGCGTCGCGGAGTAGCCCGCCCCTCTCGCCGCGCTTCCGGGGCCGCGCTGCCCGTCTCGGTGCGCGCTGCCCATCCCGGTGACAGGCTGCCCATCCCGGTGCGCGCCGCCCATCCCGGTGACAGGCTGCCTATCCCGGTGCGCGCCGCCCATCCCCGTGCGCGCCGCCCATCCCCGTGACAGGCTGCCTATCCCGGTGCGCGCCGCCCATCCCCGTGCGCGCCGCCCATCCCCGTGCGCGCCGCCCATCCGGATGCCCTGCTCGTCCCGGTGCGCTGCCATCCCAGTCCCGCACGGCTCCTCCTCTGGTCGCGCGCTGCCTATCCCAAGTCCCGCGCGGCTCCTCCTCCACCCGCGCGCTGCTTATCCCCGTCACACGCGGCTCATCCCCACCAGCGCTGCGGCATTCTTCACAGCGCGCACCTGAATCGACAGCGCAACTCAGGAAAGAGCAGCACAACCCCTGGCGTGAGAAGACAGCGCAACTCGGGGAAGAGCAGCACAACCCAGGCGACTCATCCCACCGCCCTGGCTCTCCCATCCGGTGCTTATCCCGCTAGGCGTGACGGCCCATCCGCACTACCCACTCGCTACTCGCCAGGCGCCGTGCACCGCACGTCACCACCCGCACGCTGCCTATCCCCGTCATGCGCTGCTTATCCCCACCAGCGCTGCGGCGTTCGTCACAGCGCGCACCTGAATCGACAGCACAGCTCAGGAAAGAGCAGCGCAACTCGGGAAAGAGCAGCGCAACTCAGGAAAGAGCAGCGCGACCCCTGGCGTGAGAAGACAGCGCGACTCGGGGAAGAGCAGCACAACCCGGGGAAGAGCAGCGCAACCCGGGGAAGAACAGCGCGGCGCTACAGCTCGATCCAGTAGCGACGCAGCAGCGGATAACCCTGGTCAGCGGCCTCGATCACGTCCTGGAGCACGCCGCCTGCACCCTCGATCGTGCGGAAGGAGCCGACGTTCTCGTCGTCACAGGTGAGCATGACCCGCTCCAGCCCGATCTCGCGCGCACGGTCCATCGCCAGCCGGAGCCCGGCAGCGGCATATCCCCTGCGCCTCCGCGAGGCGCGCACCGCGTAGCCGATGTGACCGCCGAACTGCCGCAGCCAGTCGTTGAGCTCATGTCGGAACGAGACGAACCCGATGACCTCGTCCTCCTCCACGATCCAGTACAGGTCGTTGTGGACGAAGCCCTCCTCGGGCGGGATGCTCGTGTCCGAGATCCGCTCGGCCTTCTCGATCAGGGCATCCAGCGTCGCACGATCGGGGGCGACCGGCGCCTGCAGTCCCGATCCGTCGATGTGCACGTCCCCGAACTCGGCGACGGCCTCCGCCCAGCTGTCGAAGAGGCGGGCAGTGGGCCGGATGAGGTCGATCGTCATCGCCTCAGCACATCAGATCCGATCCGGAAGCGCAAAGCCGAGCGGGCGCCGGCAGACGCACGGACACGACGGGGCGGACGCGTGCGCGCGTCCGCCCCGTCACCTGCGAAGATGGGGGCGTGAGCGAAGCGACGACGATCCCCGGCTGGCGGCATCTCTACTCCGGCAAGGTGCGTGACCTCTACGCCTCCGAGGATGCCGCGGACCCGCGGATCCTCGTCGTCGCCAGCGACAGGGTGAGCGCCTTCGACTTCGTGCTCTCGCCGGGCATCCCGCAGAAGGGCGCCCTGCTGACGCAGCTGAGCCGATGGTGGTTCGCGCAGCTGGCGGAGTTCCCGAACCACCTCGCCGAAGGCGAGATCCCGGATGCCGTCGCCGACCGCGCCATGCTCGCGCAGTCGCTCGAGATGCTGCCCGTCGAGTGCGTCGTGCGCGGATACATCACGGGGTCAGGGTGGGCCGAGTACCAGACCAGCGGAACGGTCTGCGGCATCCCGCTGCCCGCCGGCCTGGAGAACGGCGACCGTCTCCCCGAACCGCTGTTCACCCCGGCGTACAAGGCTCCGATGGGCGAGCACGACGAGAACATCACCTTCGAGCAGACGGCGGAGCTGGTCGGCGCGGAGCGCGCCGCCGAGCTCCGCGACACCTCGCTCGCGATCTACACCCGCGCCGCGGAGATCGCCGAGGAGAAGGGCCTGATCCTCGCGGACACGAAGTTCGAGTTCGGGACGGATGCCGAGGGCACGCTGCGCCTCGCGGACGAGGTGCTCACGAGCGACTCCTCCCGCTACTGGGACGCCGAGACATGGGAGAACGGCGCCACGCCCGCCGAGCGGATGGCGAGCTTCGACAAGCAGATCGTCCGCGACTGGCTGGCGTCGAACTGGGACAGGCAGGGGGAGCCGCCGTCCCTTCCGGACGACATCGTGTCGCGCACCGCCGACCGGTACCGCGAGCTCATCGAGCGCCTGACCGCCGCGTAGCCCGTCCGCTCGCTGACCGGCCCCGCTCGCTCCCAGAGCCTCAGCGGCATCCAGGTCGCGAATACCGTCGCTCCCGCTCGCGACCCAGAAGAGCCGAATCTGCGACCGGAACACCGAAACCGTCCGCACCACGAACAGACATCACACGCGCCCACTCTCAGCCAACGCCCAGGAATCGGTAGTGTTGCCCCAGCACTCCCGATACCCCGAGACTGAGGAGCACGCGCATGGCGCTGTGGAAGATTCATGGAGACGGCCGCACCGTCGCACCAGGAGAGGTCGTCAAGCCGGAGGAGCGGCTGAGCTGGCCCGCGACGATCGCGATCGGCGCCCAGCACGTCGTCGCGATGTTCGGCGCGACGTTCCTCGTCCCGATCCTGACCGGCTTCCCGGTCACGACGACGCTGCTCTTCTCCGGACTCGGCACCCTGCTCTTCCTCCTCCTGACCCGCAACCGACTGCCCAGCTACCTCGGCTCGTCCTTCGCGTTCATCGCACCGATCACGGCCCTCAATGCCGGCAAGGCGCTCGAGACCTCGGAGCAGATCACTCAGGCGCTCGTGGGCGTGGCCGCAGCCGGCATCCTGCTCGCCGCGATCGGCTTTCTCGTGCAGGCGGTCGGAACCGGCTGGATCGACAAGCTCATGCCGCCGGTCGTCGCCGGTTCCATCGTCGCCCTCATCGGCTTCAATCTGGCCCCCGCCGCGTGGAACAACTTCAAGCTCCAGCCGGAGCTCGCCTCGGTGACGCTCATCGCCGTCGTGCTGTTCAGCGTGCTGTTCCGCGGCTTCCTCGGCCGCATCTCGATCTTCCTCGGCGTCATCGTCGGCTACGTCGTGGCCGCCGTCACCGGACAGCTGAAGTTCGACGGGATCGGGGACGTCCCCTGGATCGGCCTTCCCGACTTCCACCTGGCCGCGGTCACGGATCCCGCCGCCTGGGCGCTCGTGCCGATGTTCCTTCCCGTGGTGCTCGTCCTCATCGCGGAGAACGTCGGCCATGTGCGCGGCGTCGCGACCATGACCGAGGATCCCTCGGTCAACACGCGCACCGGCCGGGCGCTCGTCGCGGACGGCCTCGCCACCACGATCGCCGGCGGCTTCGGCGGATCGGGCACGACCACCTATGGCGAGAACATCGGCGTGATGGCCGCCACACGCGTGTACTCGACCGCCGCCTACTGGGTCGCCGGCATCGTCGCCATCCTGCTCGCCTTCTCCCCCAAGGTCGGGTTCGTGTTCAACACGATCCCCGCCGGCGTCCTCGGCGGCGTGACGACCGCGCTGTACGGCCTGATCGGCGTCATCGGCATCAAGATCTGGGTCGACAACCGGGTGGACTTCTCGCGCCCCGTCAACCAGTACACGGTCGCGGTCTCGTTCGTGATCGCGATCGCCGGGTTCGCGATGGGCTGGGGAGCCTTCCAGCTCGGCGCGATCGTCATCGGTACTGTGGCGGCGCTGCTCATCTACCACCTCGGGAACCTCATCGCCCGGTGGCGCAAGACCGGCGCCGACGACGGCGGCCCCATTCCGGCGGTCGGCCCGCTCGGCGGCGACCCCGCCTGAGCCGGCCGACGTCCATTCCGCAGGAGCAGCTGTCCGTTCCGCAGGAGCCGGCGTCCGCTCCGCAGGAGCAGCTGTCCGTTCCGCAGGAGCCGGCGTCCATTCCGCAGAAGCAGCTGTCCGTTCCGTGGGATCGGATGAGTGTCCACACGGCCGTCTGCCCCTCGACGCGCCCCGGACACCGGATCCGATCCTGCAGAACGGACGGACGACCCTGCATAACAGCCGGGTGCTCCTGCAGAACAGCCGGGCGCTCCTGCACAACGGCCGGGTGCTCCTGCAGAACGGACGCCGGCTCCGCCGGCCGGCCACCGCGCACCGCGACCGGGCCGGAATACCGACGCGCGCCCCGAGGTTGACACCACCATGATCGAGAAACTTGCCGCGGCAACTTCTATGGGCGCGGTCACCCTCCTCGTCGGCGACCTCGACGGCATGACCGCGTTCTATCGGGACATCCTCACACTGCAGGTGCTGCGCGCCGAGGGATCAGAGACAGCTCTCGGCCGGGCCGGCCGCGAGCTCGTCGTCCTCCGCCACGAGCCCGCGCTGAAGCACGCGACCCCGGGATCCGCCGGCCTCTTCCACACCGCGATCCTGTTCGAGTCGCAGGCGGCACTCGCCGCCGCCCTGTTCTCCGTCGCCCAGCGCGCACCGCAGACCTTCACGGGCAGCGCCGACCACCTCGTCAGCCAGGCCTTCTACCTCACCGACCCCGAGGGCAACGGCGTCGAGCTCTACTGGGATCGCGCCCGCAGCGAGTGGTCATGGACGCACGGCCAGGTCGAGATGGCCACCCTGTACCTGGATCCGAACGCCTTCCTCGCCGAGCACCTCGTCGAGGAAGCCGCCCCGGATGCCGGGGCGCAGATCGGCCATGTGCACCTCTCCGTCGGAGACGTCGCCACCGCCCGCGCGTTCTACGTCGACCGGCTGGGCTTCGACGCCACCGCGTCCCTGGGCGATCAGGCCCTGTTCGTCAGCGCGGGCGGATACCACCACCACATGGCTATGAACGTCTGGAGCTCCCGCGGTGCGGGCCCCCGGATGCCGGCGCTGGGCCTCGGCCGCATCGATCTCACGCTGCCGGATGCCGATGCGCTGGGCGCCCTGCAGGAGCGTCTCGCGCACTACCGCACCCCCGTGCGCGACGACGGCCGCACGCTGAGCTTCACCGATCCGTGGGACAACGTCCTGCACGCGGCCCTCGCCTGACCGTCGCGCCGCCGCCGGAGCGGGCCCATCAGCCCGGCGAGAGGCCGTACTTCTCCAGCACCCAGCGACGTGCGCCCTCCAGCGGATAGGGGTCGCCGACGACCGCGTACTTGATCACGACGCCCTCGAGGGTGGTGCGCAGCATGACCTCCTCGAGCGCGGGGTCCGCGGCTCCGCGCTCGGCGAAGATCCTCCGCACGGCCGCCTCGGCATCCGCTGCGGCCTGCGCATTGCGGACGGAGGCTTCCGCGAAGAAGCGCATCTGCGCGGGATCCTGCTGCATCGCCAGCACGGCCCGGTGCAGGGGGAGGTTCACGGTCGCCGCGGCCAGCGCGGAATCGATGATGCCGCGCAGGCGCTCATCGGCATCCCCTCCGCTGGACTGCGGGAATCCGACCATGATCCGGAACCAGCGGTCGACGAGCTCGGCGACGAGCTGATCCTTGCCGCCGAAATGATAGTTCACCAAGCCCTGCGCGACGCCCGCCCTGCCCGTGATGTCGGCGATCGTCGCACCGTGCACGCCGCGCTCGCTGAACAGCTCGATCGCGGCGCTCAGGATGCTCTCCCGCGCGCGCTCTCGGGCGAGCCGGTTCTGCTCCTCCGAACGCGCCATCCGGCATCCTTCCGGTGAACTCCCGATCCCGGGTTTCCGAATCGGGTCGTTCCCGCTATGGTACTCACTGAATGCGCGTTCAACCAATGGAACGCGCCCTAACGGGGAGACCTCATGCACCGCTTCGCCCGCGTCGATCTCAACGACCTCGGATCGATCATCGAATGGCTCGTCGGCCAGTGGTGGGTCTGGGTCGTCGTCGGGGTCGTCGTGCTCTTCTTCCTGGTGCTCTGGATCCTCCCCGACGCGAAGGTCAAGCCCTCGGCCGAATACCCGACGACGGGGACGGAGGCGAACGAGATCGCCCTCGGCTTCCTGCAGATCCACAACCTCCCCTCCGGTCCGTGGAACGACCCCACGGCCTCCGGCCTGACCGAGCGCGAGAAGCGCAACCTCGTCGAGCAGTGGGGCGTCGCCACCCGCGAGGCGTGGCTGGCCAACATCGAGCGTCTGGTCACCGACCGTCGACGCCGCGATCTGTGGGTGAGCTATCTGGCCGTCCGCGCCGAGGCCGGCCACGCGCTGGGCCGCGCGCCGAAGACGAAGGAGTGGCTGCAGGCCGTCACGGACGCCGGCGGCGACAAGCGCGATGCGAAGGCCTTCATCGCCGCGATCGAGCTCCTCGAGCAGGAGACGCGCAAGGCGGTCGGCAAGAAGGAGATCCCCGCTGACGCCTTCGTGAAGACGCTCGAGGGATACGCCTTCGGCCAGGCCGTGGCGCTCACCACCTGGGGCGTCGCCCTCGGCCATGCGGACGTCGACGAGGCGCGCAGCATCATCCACCGCATCAACGAGGAGGCCCGCCCGCTGTTCTCCTCATGGCACGAGTTCGGCCTGAGCTACACGGTCGGCCGTGTCATGCACTGGAGCGACGGCAACCTCACCGACAAGACCTGGGACAAGCTCGGCGCCTCCACGGCGATCGACTTCGCCGCCGGCGTCTCGGAGAAGCGCCAGGGACCGTGGGCCGCGCTCCCGTGGACGCGGTAAGCGTCGACCTCGGCGCCCTCCGCCGCTCCCCCGGGCTCGGGGACATCCGGCGCTACGAGCGGATCTGCGGCATCCCCTGGTACCGCAGGTTCGCCGTGGTTCTCGTCGGGATGCTGCTGTTCGCCGTCGCGATGGGCGTCGCGCTGTGGTGGCTGACGGACTCCGGCATCCTGTCCGCCGCTCCCGTCCTGGGGATCTTCGCCGCCGGATACGGACTCCTCGCCGCCTTCTCCTTCGTGTGGTTCGCCGTGGCGCTCGGTCGCCGGGCGAAGATCGCGATCTTCGCGTGGAGCAACGGCTGGGCGTACACGGACGCGCTCGAGAACACCCGGCGCCCCGGATCCGCCTTCACGCGGGTGCTGCACGGCCGCGAGCGCGCGGTGGTCGAAAGCGACGATCCGCGGATGCCCTTCGAGCTGGGGCATCACTACTCGGTGTCCCGCGGACGCGACCAGGCCGCCACCGTGCAGCGCCCGTTCGCGTTCATCGAGCTGCCGCTGCCGCAGAAGGTCCCGAACATCGTGCTGCGCAACAGGAGGCGCAGCATCATCCCCTCGCTGGGCTTCGGTCGGGGAAACGCGAGGATGGAGCTCGAAGGCGAGTTCGCGAAGCTGTTCACGCTGTTCGTCCCGGAGGGCTATCAGCAGGATGCGCTGTACATCTTCACCCCCGACCTCATGGCGAGGGTGCTCGATCTCGGTCGCGGGGCCGAGATCGAGCTCGCGGGCTCCCGGCTGTACGTCTACCTGCCGCACGGCACGCGGTTCGACGAACCGGACGTCATGGCCGCGGCCCTCGTCCTGGCCGAGGAGTTCCACCGCCGCTTCGCCGCCAGGACCGAGCTCTACCGGGACGAGCAGCGGGACGCCGCGACCGCTCGCGCCGGCGTCGCGATCGGGCTGCGCGGCCAGAAGCTCGCCGGGCACGGCGTCTCGATGCTGGCCGTCGCCGGGACGGCGGCGGTGCTCCTGCTCTCGGGCGCCGTCACCGCGTTCAGCCTGTTCGGGGTGCCGCTGCTGTTCGGCTGAGCATCCCTCCGGCCTCCCTCCGGACTCTGTCCGGGTTCTGTCCGAGCTCTGTCCGGGTGGGATCACGGGCATACAGGAGCACCTCCCGCATCCGGGAGCGCTGAGGGGAGGGCTTCGCACGATCCGGAGGAGCGGATGCCGGGAGCTCTCCTCCCCTTCGGGCGTTCTCCTCCGAATCGGATGTCACAGCGGATGTCACAACGGATGTCACAGCGGACGCCGGGTGGAACTCAGCCCGCCTACGCCGAGTCCCTGACCACCAGCTCCGTCGACAGGATCGTGACGCGCTCCGGGGCGCCCCCGGACAGGTGCGACAGGAGCACCTGCGCCATGGTCTCGCCCTGCTTGTACATCGGCTGGCGCATCGTGGTCAGCTGCGGCTCGGCGCTCAGCGCGACGGACGTGTCGTCGAACCCCACCACGGCGACGTCCTCGGGGATCCGCAGCCCCGCCCTCCGCAGCGCGCCGATGGCTCCACGCGCCATGAGGTCGCTCGCCACGAAGATCGCGTCAGGAGTGCCGGCCGCGAGGATCCGTCGCGCAGCCTCCGCGCCGCCGGACTCCAGATAGTCGCCCTCTTCGACGGCGAAGGGCTCGAGCCCCGCCTCCGACAGCGCCGTACGGAATCCCTGCAGGCGATCGCCGGCGGCGAGCATCGTGAGGGGTCCGGTCACGGTCGCGATCCTGGTACGGCCGATGTCCACCAGGCGACGGGTCGCGACCCTGGCGCCCTCGACGTTGTCGACGTCCACGACATAGGCGCCGTCGCGAGGATGGATCGGACGGCCGCCGAAGACCGTCGGCACGGCGTCCGCGATCGTGTCGATGTACGCGTCGCTGCTGTGATGCGAGACGATGAGGGCCCCGTCGACGCCGCCGTTGCGGACGAAGCTCGCCATCTTGTCGCCGGGGTCGTCGCTCGCGATGAGCAGGTTCAGGATGTAGTCCGAGCCGGCCAGCGCACCGGTGATCCCGGCCACGATCGCCGCGAAGAAAGGGTCGCCGAAGAAGCGGGTGGTGTCCTCGGGGACGATCAGCCCGATCGCGTGGGTCTGCCGCGAGGCGAGGGATCGGGCGGCGCGGTTCGGGACGTAGTTCAGCCGCGCGATGGCGGCGTGCACGGCCTCGAGCGCCTCGGGGCTGACCGCGGTCGAACCGTTGACGACGCGCGACACGGTCGAGCGGGACACGCCGGCCGCGGCCGCCACCTCTTCGATGGTCGCCCTCGTCATGCTCCTCCGTTCATGTCGCGCAGATGGTTGCATCCGGCGCCGGATGCAACCATCTGCGCGACTCGAGCCCCGTGCCGCCGCTACAGAGCGCGCGCGGCGATGATGCGAGCGTACTCCCGACCCGAGTCCTTGATCGTGCGCCGCTGGGTGTCGTAGTCCACCCGGACGATGCCGAACCGCTTGTCGTACCCCCACGCCCACTCGTAGTTGTCGAACAGCGACCAGTAGAAGTAGCCCCGCACGTCGACGCCGGCGTCGAGGGCATCCCGCACGGCGCCGAGGTGCAGGCGCAGGAACTCGGCGCGATCCGCGTCGTGGACCTGACCGTCCTCCGCCACGATGTCGTCGTACGCGGCGCCGTTCTCCGTCACGGAGAGCACAGTGCCCGCCGGTTCGGCGTACTCCGTCCACACCCGCTGCAGCAGGCGGGTGAGCCCCTCGGGCTGCACCTCCCAGTTCTGGGCGGTGCGCGGGAGCCCGCGCTCGACGGAGTGGATGCCGACGTCCGAGGGGTAGGGGCTGCGCCCCTTCCGCGCCGTCGCAGGCCCCCCGGACGGCGGCGCGACCTCCGGCGCGGCGCTCGCCAGGTGGTCGCCGTGGTAGTAGTTCACGCCCTGGGTGTCGATCCTCTCGGAGATGATCGACAGGTCGCCGGCCCGCACGGCAGCCTCGAACTGCGCGACGGCGGCGGCGTCCACCGCGCGGATGTCCTCGACGATGTCCGCCGGATACGCGCCGCGATAGATCGGATCGAGGAACCAGCGGTTGAACTGGCCGTCCACGCGGCGTGCGGCGTCCACGTCGGCGGGGTCGTCGGGATCGGCCGCATCGGCCACCGTGTGGTTCAGGGTGATGCCCAGGTTGAGCGAGGAGTCCCGTCCGCGCAGCTCGCGCACCGTGGCACCGTGGGCGAGCAGCAGGTGGTGGGAGGCGAGGAGCCCTTCGGCGATGCTGGTGTGCCCCGGGGCGTGCTCTCCGCCGGTGTAGGAGAGGAACGAGGAGCACCACGGCTCGTTCAGGGTCGTCCACACGTTCACCCGGTCGCCGAGCGCGTCGTGCATGGTGCCGGCGTACTCGAGGAATCGCTCGACGGTATCGCGGTTCGTCCAGCCGCCGGTCTCCTGCAGCGCCTGCGGCATGTCCCAGTGGTAGAGCGTCAGCCACGGCAGGATGCCGGCATCGAGCAGCTCGTCGACGAGGCGGCTGTAGAAGTCCACGCCTGCCGGGTTGACGGCTCCGCCGTCCGGGCGCACCCGCGACCACGATGTGGAGAACCGGTACGTCTGCAGCCCCAGCTCCTTCATGAGCGCGACGTCCTGAGGGTAGCGGTGGTAGTGGTCGCACGCCACGTCGCCGTCGTCCCCGCCGATCACCGCTCCCGGCACGCGCGCGAAGGCATCCCAGATCGAGGCCGTGCGGCCGTCCTCGAAGGCCGCGCCCTCGATCTGATAGGCCGCGGTGGCCGCGCCGAAGAGGAAGCGGTCCGGGAAAGCCCGTCGGGTCATAGCGGTCATCCTTTCACCGCGCCCGCCATGATGCCACTGACCAGCTGCTTGCCCGCCACCACGAAGAGGATGAGCAGGGGCAGGGTCGCGAGCACGGCGCCGGCGAGCACGATCGAGTAGTCGATGTAGTACCCGGACTGGAGCTGGCTGAGCGCCGTCTGAAGGGTGGGGTTCTGCGGGGACAGCACGATGAGCGGCCAGAGGTAGTCCGTCCAGGCCGTCATGAAGGTGAACAGGCCGAGGATCGCCATCGCCGGCCTGGCGGCCGGCAGGCCGACGGTCAGGAAGGTGCGGAACTGGTTCGCCCCGTCCATCCTCGCCGCCTCGATCAGCTCGTCGGGGATGACGTCGACGAGGTACTGGCGCATGAAGAAGACGCCGAAGGCGGTGACGAGCGTCGGGATGATGACGGCCCCGATGGATCCCGTCCAGCCCAGCTCGCGCATGACCATGAACAGCGGGATGATGCCCAGCTGCGTCGGGATCGCCATCGTCGCGATGACGAACACCATGAGGCCGTCTCGTCCCTTGAAGCGCAGCTTCGCGAAGGCGTAGCCGGCGAGGGTCGAGAACGTCACGACCGAGACCGTGATGATCGCGGAGATGAGGAACGAGTTGCCGAGAGCCAGCCAGAACGGAATGGCATCGAGCACCTTCGCCGCATTGGCGAGGAAGTTGCCGCCGGGGATGAGCGGCAGCGTCTCGCCGCGGGTGGCGTTCGTGCCGCTCGCGACGACGACCGACCACCAGAGCGGATAGACGCTGCCGATGATGAACGCGGCGAGCAGCCCGTAGGTGAGGAAGCCGGGGCGGCTGCCGATGCCCGCGGTTCCTCCGGCCGTCCCTCTGCGACGCCGGATGCGCTCGGGGACGCTGAGGGCCTGGGTGGCGGTCATCGTCCGTCCTCCTTGAGTGCGGCGCTGGCGCGGCGGCGCGCGGCGCGGTCGTTGTTCTTGGGCGCATCTCCCGAGGCGATGCCGCGGGAGATGAGGAAGTTGATCACGCCGATGCCGACGATGAGCGCGAACAGCAGGATGGCGACGGCGGACGCCTCGCCGAGGTTCCGCCGGAAGAACGCCATCTCCCAGAGGAACAGCACCGTGGTCTGGAACTGCCGATCGCTGCCGCCGATGCCGCCCGCCGTCGAGACGTCGAACAGTCGCGGCTCGGCGAAGATCTGCAGCCCGCCGATCGTGGCCGTGATGATGACGAAGATGAGGGTGGGGCGGATGGTCGGGATCGTGATCGAGAAGAAGCGTCGGGCGGGACCTGCCCCGTCGATCGCGGCCGACTCGTACAGATCGCGCGGCACGGCCTGCATCGCGGCCAGGAGGATGAGGGCGTTGTAGCCGGTCCAGCGGAAGTTGACCATGATCGCGATGGCGATGTGCGAGAGGAAGGTGTCGTGCTTCCACTCCTGGTCGGCGATGCCGATGAGATTCAGGAGGTTGTTCGCCAGGCCGTCCGCCTCGTTGAAGACGCTGGAGAAGATGATGGCGACGGCGACGGGCGTCACGACGAAGGGGATGAGGACGCTCATCCGCCAGAAGGTCGGCGCGCGCAGTCCCCTGTCGAGGAGGTACGCGACGACGAGGGCGACCGCGAGCTGCGGGATCGCCGAGAGCAGGAAGATGCTCAGGGTGTTGAGGATGGAGTTCCAGAACATCCCGTCGCCGAGGATCTCGACGAAGTTGCCCCAGCCGACGAAGTCGCCCTCGCCCTTGAGCAGGTCCCAGTCGTGCACGGCCACGTAGACCGTGTACAGCAGCGGGAAGAGGCCGACCAGCCCGAACAGCAGGAAGAACGGCGAGATGTAGAAGTACGGCGAGGCGTTCTGGTCGAACCGGGAGAGCCGGTGACGCCAGGAGGGCTTCGGCGCGATGGTGCGGGCCATGAGGGTTCCTTGTCTGGGATGGGGAAGGCGCGTTCCGAACTCCTGCGACCTCGGAACCGGTCGCGCCGGACGACCCGGACGATCGGATGCCGAAGCGCGATTCCGCAGGAGTTCGGAACGCGGCCGCGCGCGGAAGGGGCCCGATGGGGTCCCGTCCGCGCGCGGGGGATCAGCCGAGCAGCTCGTTCAGCAGCTCGATGGCCTGGTCCCAGGCGCCCTGGGTGTCGGTCTCGCCGCGATCGAGCGAGCTCAGCGCGGGACCGAACACGTTCTCCTGGATGACGGAGTCGTCCGGACCCTTGAACTGGGCGACGACGCCCTGCGCGCGCTCGGCGAGGATCGCTCCCGTGGGGGCGTCGTTGAACAGCTCGTTCGGCGCCGCCTCGGCGGCCAGGGTCTCCTGCGCCTCGATGGTGGAGGGGAAGTTGCCCGCCGCGGCGGACTGCTTCACCTGCTGCTCGGGCTGGGTGAGCCAGTCGGCGAGCTCGGCGGCCGCCTCCTTGTGCGCGGAGGTCTCGGGGATCGAGAGCCATGCGCCGCCCCAGTTCGCCGCTCCACCGGGGAAGACGTCGGCGAAGTCCCAGCCGGTGGACGCATCGCCGCCGCCGGCCTCGAGCTGCCCGGCGATCGTGCCCAGCATCCAGCCGGGGCAGACGAAGGTCGCGAAGGTGCCGTCGACGAACGACTTGCCGCCGTTCCAGTCCCATGCCGTCTGCGCGGCGGACTGGCCGCCCTCTGTGGCGGCGCCCAGCAGCTCGAAGCGCTCCTTGAGCTCGGCGTTGCCCTCGACGTTCAGCTCGCCGTCCGCGGTGTAGTAGCCCTCGTCGAGCTGGTTGACCATCGAGTTCCAGACGAAGCCGGAGTGGTCGTACCAGGCTTTGCCGGTCTTGTCGGTGTACTCCTGGCCGACGGCGAAGAAGCTCGCCCAGTCGCCGTCGAGCAGCTCCGCGACCGACTCGCGGTCGCTCGGAAGACCCGCGGCCTCGAAGGCGGGTCCGTTGTAGCAGATGCCCGTCGGCCCGATATCCGTTCCGTAGCCGATGACGCGGCCGGAGGCGTCCGTCGCCTGCTGGTACTTCCAGTCGACCCAGTCGCCCTTGCGGTCCTCGATCCCGTAGTCGCGCAGGTCGGCGAAGACGTCGGAGACGTCCATGACGGCGCCGAGCCAGCCCTCCTCGATCGCGACGATGTCGCTGAGGCCGGAGCCTGCGGCGATCTTGGTGAAGGCGTCGGTGCGGGCGTTGCCGCCGGTGTCGATGTTGGTGGCCTCGATCGTGACGTTCGGGTGCAGGTCCTCGTACTCGGCGTACAGGTCCTCATAGCCGAAGGTGCCGAACGTGGTGATCGTCAGCGTGACGTCCTCGTCGCCGGATCCGGAATCGCCGGAATCGGCGCCCCCGGTGCAGCCGGCGAGGGCGAGGGCGGAGACGGATGCCAGGGATGCGGTGATCAGCATCCGGCGCTTGGCGCGTGCGTTCACGGTGTCACTCCTTTGTGCGGATTGTGCGGTGGGTGATGCTTCGGGCGAGTTATGGGAGCGCTCCCACGACTCGGGGAGTCACTCTATGGGAGCGCTCCCACGGCTGTCAAGCGCTCCCCTCCTGTCGCGTTCCGGCGGGCGTGTCCCCGATCTGCCGACGTCTCCTCCCGATCAGTCGGCGGATCGGGACGGCCACCGCAGATCGGGACGCCTCTCCGGGCATCCGGATGCGTCATGCCGGCGGGGTAGCCTTGTCCGGTGCCCTCCGAACTCTCGCCCGAACTCCGCCGCGCCGAATCGCTGATCCGCGGCGTCCCCGACTACCCGGAACCGGGCATCCTGTTCCGCGACATCACGCCGCTGCTGGCGGATGCGGAGGCGCTGCGCGCGACCACCGAGGCGATCGTCGAGCCCTTCGCCGGCCGGTTCGACGTCGTGGCCGGCATCGAGGCGCGGGGCTTCATCCTCGCCGGGGCGGCGGCGATCGCAGCCGGCGTCGGGCTCATCCCCATCCGCAAGGCGGGCAAGCTGCCGCGCCCCGCGGCATCCGTCGACTACGCCCTGGAGTACGGCACCGCGACGATCGAGATGCACGACGATCTGCCCGCGGGATCCCGCGTCCTGCTCATCGACGACGTCCTCGCCACCGGCGGGACCCTCGCGGCGGGCGTGCAGCTGATCGAGCGCCTCGGCTCGCACGTCGCCGGCATCTCGGTGCTGTTCGAGATCGACGGCCTCGGCGGCCGTGACGCGATCGGCGACCTGCACACCGTCTTCCACTCCTGATCCTCGCCCCGCTGCCCGTCTCTCCGGCGACGGGTTCCACGGCGGGAAGACGGCGCGGTCGGGCCGGTAGACTGGCCGTGCCCGCCTTCCCGCGACTTCCGGAGCCGTTCATGCCCACCATCGTCGTCGACGTCATGCCCAAGTCCGAACTCCTCGACCCGCAGGGGAAGGCCGTCGCCGGAGCGTTCGCACGCCTCGGCGTCGAGGGCTTCGCCGGCGTGCGGATCGGCAAGCGCTTCGAGCTCGCCGTCGAGGGCGAGGTCACCGACGAGCTCCTCGCCGAGGCCCGCCGCGTGGCGGACGAGGTGCTCTCCAACGCGGTGATCGAGGACGTCGTCGGCGTCGAGGTCGTCGAATGACCGTCCGGATCGGGGTCGTCACGTTCCCCGGTTCGCTCGACGACCGCGACGCGCAGCGCGCCGTGCGGCTCGCCGGCGCCGAGCCCGTCGCGCTCTGGCACGGCTCCCACGACCTCGAGGGCGTCGACGCCCTCGTCCTGCCCGGCGGCTTCAGCTACGGCGACTATCTGCGCAGCGGCGCCATCGCGGCGCTCTCCCCGATCATGGCCGAGGTCAAGGATGCTGCCGCGAAGGGCATGCCGGTCCTCGGCATCTGCAACGGCTTCCAGATGCTCGTCGAGGCGCACCTGCTCCCCGGCGGCCTCATCCGCAACGACCACCAGCACTTCGTCCGCCGCGATCAGAGGCTCACGGTCGAGAACGCGGACACGGCGTGGACCGGCGCCTTCGCGAAGGGCCAGGAGATCGTCATCCCGCTGAAGAACGGCGAGGGCGGCTACATCGCCTCCGAGGAGACCCTCGACCGCCTGGAGGGCGAGGGCCTCATCGCCTTCCGCTATGCGGGCGTGAACCCGAACGGCTCCCTGCGCGACATCGCCGGCATCACGAACGAGGCGGGCAACGTCGTCGGCCTCATGCCGCATCCCGAGCACGCCACCGAGCCGGGCTTCGGCCCCGACACGGCCGCCGCGATGCGCTCGGGCGTCGACGGCCTCGGCTTCTTCGCGAGCGCGATCGCAGCGATCGCCCGCGTCGCGGCGTAGTCCGCCGCCCACCCGACGTCCGCTGCGACCCGCCGCGGTCTCACCGGCACGGATGCATGTCAATGGCACGGATGCCGGCCGTAGATGCCGGATATCGGCCGACATCCGTGCCATCGACATGCATCCGTGCCGAAACTTCGACGATCGGCGTCACACCCCCGCGGGCGGCCAGACCCCGATGATGATCGCCATCACGACGACGGTCACGAGCTCGTGCGCGATGTTCAGCGTGGTCAGCTGCGTCGGTCGACCCTCGAAGGCGTCATGGGTGACGAAGCGCGCGCCGGTGAAGCCTCCCCACAGCATGACCGCGGTCACGAAGGTCGCCGCGAAGAACGATCCCTCGTAGAAGTGCCATGCGATCGCCGAGGCGCCGGCGAGCACCCAGGACGTCCCGAAGCTCACCAGAACCGTGGTCACGATCGGCCACAGCGCTCCTTGCGAGGGATTCTCCAGGTCGACGTGCGCGAGCCTCGCCCACCGCCTGCCGAACACCTTCGGGGCGTACCAGACCGATCCGACGACCATGCTCGACAGCGTGGCGAGCAGGACCGCCCAGTAGTTGATCTCGGGAACCATGACGCCTCCTCGGCCGCGTGAGGTCAGAGTACTCCTGCGGATGACGACCAGGCGAGAGCCGAGGACGCGGACTCTTGCCTCCGGCGCGAACGAGGTGCCATGATGGTCGCACTGTGCTCTCGACGTAGGGGAGGGCCGGTTGGAATCGTTTACAAGGATCGATGCGACCCTTGTCCCCGGAAGGATCAGCGTGAGGCGCAGTGCTGCGGACCTCCTCGTCATCGCCGACGATCTCTCCGGCGCGGCCGAGTCGGCCTCGGCGATCGCCACGGCGATCCCGCAGGGCGGCGGCGTGCCCGTGCGGCTGCTCTCCGACGGTCCGTATCGCGAGGAGATGCCTGTCGGCTCGCCCGTTGTGATCGATACCAACAGTCGCTCCGCCCCCGCCGGGACGTTCCCCGCTCGCATGCGCACGGTCGATCCGCTGCTGCCCGAGCGCTCCGTGATCGTGAAGAAGATCGACTCGCTGCTGCGGGGCGACTTCGCCGCCGAGATCGAGTGGATGCTGCGCCTCGGCCGCCCCGTGGTCGTCTCCCCAGCCCTTCCCGCCGCTCGGCGGATCGTCCTGGACGGGCGGGTGCTCGCGGACGGCCTGCCGCTCGAGCGCACACCGGCATGGACCATCGAGTCCGCACGTCCGCCGGCATCGCTTTCGGAATCGTTTTCCACGACGGTGGCGCACGTGCCTCTGTCCGTGGTGCGCGGGCCGGGAACCGAACTCGGGCGCGCGATCACGGCATCCGGGGGCATCGTCGTCTGCGACGCCGAGCAGGAGGCCGACCTGCGGAGGATCGCCGCAGCCGCGCTGGCCGTCGACCCCGCTCCCGTCCTGGTCGGCGCATCCGCTCTCGTGGCCGCCGTCGCCGGTCTGCTCGCCCCCGGCATCGCCTCGGACAGCGGCGAGAACGGCTCGGCCATCCCCCGCCCGCACGCCGCCAGGGCCGCCTTCATCGTGGGGAGCGCCGAGCCCTCGGCCCGCCGCCAGGTCGACCGGCTCGCGGACGCGGGCGCGAACATCCTCCGGCTGTCGCCCGCCGAGCTCACCGATGGCGCGACGGCGGCGCACCGGGCGTCGGCGGCCGCAGCGCTCCGGCATCCGGTGTCGGCGATCACCTTCGACAGCAGGGCGCCGTTCGACCCCTCGCAGCGCGGATCGCTGTCCCGTGCGCTCGCCTCCGTGCTGACCGATGCGCCCTCCCGAACCGCGGACACGGCGTTCCTCCTCACCGGCGGGCAGACCGCGCGGAGCATCCTGGATGCATGGGGCGTCCGCAGCCTCGTCGTGCACGGCGACATCGACGCGGGCACCGCGTTCGGGATCACCGACGGCGGCGTCCCCGTGGCCACCCGGCCTGGCAGCTTCGGCGACGACGACAGCCTGCTGCGCATCGCACACGAGCTCATCCGAGAACCGACCCCCGCGTGAAAGGCGACGACATGACCGAGACACCCCCGCCGACCGATGCCGCCAGGCCGGTGATCGCGACCACGATGGGCGACGGCGCCGGCGTCGGTCCGGAGATCACCGTCGCGGCCCTGCTGGATCCCCTGGTGCTCGAGCGGTCGCGCCCCATCGTCATCGGCGATGCGGGGCGTCTGCGCCAGGCCGCCGCCGTGCTCGGACTCGAGCCGGACATCGTCCCCGTCGAGAAGGTCGGGGATACGGTGTTCGAGCCGGGGCGGATCAATGTCATCGATCTCGCGCTGCTCCCCGACGACCTGCCCTGGGGGGAGCTCTCGCCCGTCGCCGGCGACGCTGCCTTCCACTACGTCCGCGTCGCCAGCGAGCTCGCCGTCGCCGGAGAGGTCGACGCGATCTGCACCGCACCTCTGAACAAGGAGGCGCTGCACGCCGCCGGCCACCATTACCCCGGGCACACCGAGCTGCTGGCGAGCCTCACCGGCACCGCCGAGGTGTCGATGCTCCTGTCCACCCCGAAGGTGAAGGTGATCCACGTCACCACCCACATCGGCCTGATCGACGCCGTCGCGAAGATCGAGCCCGGCCTCGTCGAGCGCACGGTGCGCCGCGGGATCTCGGCGATGCGCGGGGCGGGCATCGCCGATCCGAGGGTCGGGGTGTGCGCGATCAACCCGCACGCGGGCGAGAACGGGCTGTTCGGCTACGGCGAGGAGGAGGAGAAAATCGCCCCGGCCATCAGGATCCTCCAGGCCGAGGGACTGCAGGTGCACGGCCCGCTCCCCGCCGACACCGCCTTCTTCCTCGCCGGCCGGGGCGACTACGACCTCATCGTGGCGATGTACCACGACCAGGGGCACGGTCCCGTGAAGGTGCTCGGGATCGAGGCGGGCACGAACATCACGGTCGGCCTGCCCGTCATCCGCACCTCGGTCGACCACGGGACCGCGTTCGACATCGCCGGCACGGGCGTCGTTGACGTGCGGAGCATGATCGAAGCCCTGCGGCAGGCCGCGGAGATGTCGCAGGCGCGCATCACCGCCGCCTGACCCCGACCGGATCGAAGGAGCATCATGACAGAAACCGCATCCCTCCCCCCGCTGGTGCTCGGCACCATGACGTTCGGCGACACCGTCGACGAGCCCCGCGCCGTCGAGATCGTCGAGCACGCGCTCGACGCCGGCGTCACCTGGATCGACACGGCCAACGTGTACGCCGCCGGCGAGTCGGAGGCCATCCTCGGCAGGGCGCTGAAGGGGCGCGACGACATCGTCCTGGCCACCAAGGTGGGCCAGCCCCACCCGGAGGTCGGCACCGCGTCGCTGCTGCGTCCCGACCTCGTGCGCACGGCCGTCGAGGGCAGCCTCCGGCGCCTGCAGCGCGAGCACGTCGAGATCCTGTACCTGCACACGCCCGACCGCACGACCCCGATCGCCGACACCCTGGCGGTGTTCGCGGAGCTGGCCGCGGAGGGCAAGATCGGCGCCGCCGGGATCTCGAACTACTCGGCCTGGCAGACCGCGGAAGCCGTCGCCGCCGCGCGGGAGGTCGGAGCCCCGCCCCTCGTCGTCGGCCAGCAGATGTACAACCTCGTGGCGCGCCGCGTGGAGGAGGAGTACGCGGAGTACGCGCGCGTCTCGGATCTGCCCACGATGATCTACAACCCCCTCGCCGGCGGCCTGCTCACCGGCCGCCATCGGTTCGGTCAGCAGGCCGAGGACGGCCGGTTCGCCCGCGCGCGCAACGCCCAGCAGTACCGCGACCGCTACTGGGACGAGCGGCTCTTCTCGGCGGTCGAGCGCCTCACGGCGATCGCCGACGAGGCGGGCATGACCGTGCTCGAGCTCGCGCTGCGCTGGACGATCTCGAAGCCGATCACCCGCTCCGTGCTCCTCGGCGGTTCGAAGCTCTCGCAGGTGCGGTCCAACATCGAGCTGCTCCGCCGCGGGCCGCTCCCCGCCGACGTCGTCGCGGCCGCCGACGAGGTCGGCGCCGATCTGCGCGGCCCGATGCCCGCCTACCACCGATGAGCATGGAGATGACGATGACCCTTCCCACCCCGTTCCCCGAAGCCCGCACCGTCGTCGTCACCGGCGGCGCCTCCCCGCGCGGGATCGGCCGCGTCACCGCTCGCCGACTGGCGTCGGAGGGCTGGGCCGTCGCGATCGTCGACCTCGACGAGCAGCAGTCCCGAGATGTCGCCGCGGCGATCGGCGAGGAGTTCGGCGTGCCGACCGTCGGCGTCGGCGCCTCCGTCGCCGACGAGGCGCAGATCCGCGATGCCTTCGACCGGATCGAGGCGCGGCTGCCGCAGCTGGTCGGGCTGGTGAACATCGCCGGCGTCAGCTCGCCCACGCCGTTCCTCGAGGTCACGGCAGCGGAGTGGGACCGCGTGTTCGCCGTCAACATGCGCGGGGTGTTCCTGCCGACGCGACGCGCCGCGGAGTCCATGGTCGAGAACGGGGTCGGCAGGATCGTCTCCCTCTCCTCGATCTCGGCGGAACGCGGCGGCGGCACCTTCTCGAAGGTGCCCTACTCGGCGAGCAAGGCCGGCGTGGTCGGCTTCTCGCGCGCCGTCGCGCGCGAGCTGTCCCCGCTCGGCGTCACCGTCAACGCCGTCTCACCCGGACCGATCGACACCGACATCATGGGCGGCACGCTGACCGACGACCGCAGGCAGGACCTCAGCCGGGACGTGCTCGTGGGCCGCGTGGGCAGGCCGGACGAGGTCGCCGCGCTGATCGCCTACCTGATGCGCGAGGAGGCCGGATACATCACCGGCGCGAACTACGACATCAACGGCGGGCTGCACTTCTCATGAGCACCGTGGATCCGACGCGCAGCTCCCGGAGAGTGGTGACGGTCGTCCTCGACGACGACCCGACGGGAACGCAGGAGGTCACCGGCGTGCCCGTTCTGCTCTCCCGTGATCCCGAGGCCCTCGAACGGCTGCTGGGCGACCATGACGCCGTCTTCGTCCTCACCAACACCAGGGCGATGCCCGAGGACGAGGCGACGGCGCTCATCCGCGCCCTGATCGACGACGTGCACAGGGCGGAGCGCGTGCTCGGCGTGACCGCTCTCGTCGTCCAGCGCGGCGACTCGACGCTGCGCGGTCATGTCTTCGCCGAGATCGACGCCGCCGGCGGAGACGACGTCGTGGTGTTCTGCCCGGCCTTCCCCGCCGGGGGCCGCAGGACGGTGGACGGCGTGCACCTCGTGAACGTCTCCGGCGAATGGCTCAACGCCGCCGACACCGAGTTCGCGGACGACCCGGTGTTCGGATACACGGCCCGCTCGCAGGTGGAGTACGTCGGGGAGAAGGGCCGAGGGCGCACCGGCGTCTCCGTCGGCGTCTCCGACTTCGCCGAGGCGCTGCGCACCGCGCGGCCGCGCACCGTCCTCCTCCCCGACGCGCAGAGCGACGAGGAGATCCGCACCATCGCCGGGGAGATCGAGAACGCGGTCGCCGAGGGCGCGCGCATCGTCGTGCGCAGCGCTGCGCCGCTCGCGGCCTACCTCGCCCATGCGAAGAGCGCGGCGCTCCTCGACCCTGATCGGGTGGCGGCGGCATCCGCCGGATCGAGGGAGGGCGGCGTCCTCGTCGTCGTCGGATCGCACACCGGGGCCACCGGAGAGCAGCTGGCGGCGCTCCTGGCCGACGGCGTCCCCTCGCACGAGCTCTCCACCGACGCCGCGCTGGAGGACGCCGGATCCGCCGGACGCGCTCTGGCCGACGCCGCCAGGGCACAGCTGCGCGAGGGCGCCGTCGTGATCTCTTCCGAGCGTCATCGCCGGGCCGAGCACGCCACCCTCGACCATGCCGAGGCGGTGATGCGCGGGCTCACCACGGCCACCGCCGCACTCGCGGACGGCGCGATCGCCGTCGTCGCCAAGGGGGGCATCACCTCGGCCGAGGTCGCCAGGACCGGCCTCGGCAGACGCACGGCCTGGGTGGCCGGTCAACTGCTCCCCGGCGTCTCGCTGTGGATCTTCTCGGACGACCCGTCGCACGTCGACCGTCCGGGGCTGCTCTACGCCGTCGTGCCGGGCAACATCGGCACCGAGCAGACGCTGCGGCAGGTGTTCGGGATCATCCGGGACGCCGTGGCCACCGGGGTCCGCGCATGACCTCGGTCGCCGTCGTCGGTCCCGGCGCCGTCGGCTCCGCCGTCGCCGCCTGGCTCGCGCAGGATGACCGCCTCGAGGTCGTCGTCTGCACCCGCAGCCCCCGTGCCGGCCTCGTCGTCGAGTCGCCGGACGGACGGATCGCCGCAGACGTCCCCGTGCTCACCGATCCTTCGACGGCGAAGCCCGTCGACTGGGTGCTCTTCACGGTGAAGGCCTACGACGTGGGCCCTGCCGCCGCCTGGCTCCCGCCCCTGATGTCGGAGGGGACGAGGGTGGCCGTGCTGCAGAACGGCGTCGAGCAGGTCGCGCGCCTGCGCCCCTACGCCGCCGAGGACAGGATCGTTCCCGTCATCGTCGACATCCCGGCGGAGCGGATGCCGGACGGCGTGGTGCGCCAGAGCAGGCCGGGCACCCTGATCGTCCCGGCCGGCGCATCGGGGACCGCCTTCGTCGATCTGTTCGCGGCGACGCCGATCGCGGCGTCAACGACCGAGGACTTCGTCACCACGGCGTGGACCAAGCTGTGCCTCAACGCGGCGGGGGCGATCGGCGCCGTCGTCCGGCAGCCGGCCGGCATCGCCCGTCAGGAGCCCGTCGCCGAGCTCATCCGGGGCGTCGTCGCCGAGACCGTGCTCGCCGGACGCGCAGAGGGCGCGAAGCTGGGGGACGACCTTCCCGACCTCGTGCTGCAGAGGATGCGCGACAACCCGCCGCTCTTCGTCAACTCGCTCGTCGCCGACCGCATCGCCGGCCGGCGCACCGAGGTCGAGGCGCGCAACGGCGCCGTCGTGCGGGCGGGCGCGGCGCACGGCATCCCCACTCCCCTCAATGCCATGCTCACGATCCTCGTGGGCTCGGACCCCGTCCCTGGGTTCCCGGAAGAACGGACGGTTCATCCATGAAGGTCGTCGTCGGCTCCTACGGCGCTCCGCCGCGGCCCCTGCAGTCCGCGGGCGAGTTCGAGATCCTGAGCGCGGGCGCGCTCGCACTCCCCCTGGTCGACGGCCTGGAGCTGCCCTACGCCGGCGAGGGCTCCCCCTGGCAGGACGTCGCGAGCGTCCGTCCGGGGCGGCACGTCCTCACGACCGTCCCGGCGACGATGTCGGCCGTCGAGAAGGATCCCGCCTTCGGACTCGCCTCGGGGGACGAGGAGTCGAGGGCTGCTGCGGTGCGGCTGATCGCCGCCGCCCGCGACTTCGCCGCCGCGGTGGGCGAATCCGGCGGCGCACGGATCGAGACCGTGCAGCTGCACAGCGCACCGGGCATGGGCGCCTCGAGGCCGGACGCCTTCGCGCGCTCGCTCGACGAGATCGCCTCCTGGGACTGGGCGGGGGCGGATCTCGCCGTCGAGCACTGCGACGCGCTCGTCCCCGCGCATCCGCCCGCCAAGGGGTTCCTGCGGCTGGAGGAGGAGCTCGCCATCGCCGGCGAGCGCGGCATCGGCGCCGTGATCAACTGGGGTCGCTCCGCCATCGAGACGCGGGATGCCGAGGGACCGGCCGCGCACATCGCCGCCGCCGCCGCGCAGGGCGCGCTCACCGGTGTCGTCTTCTCCGGCTGCGCGGCGACCCCCGGCGCGTACGGCGACCCGTGGGCCGACCGGCATCTGCCGATCCGCGACTGGGGCGCAGACCCCCTCTCGGACGCGGGAGAGGCCAGCATCCTCACCCGGCAGGAGGTCGAGCGCTGCGTCGCCCTCGCCCTCCGCGCTCCCGAGCTGCAGTACATCGGCGTCAAGGTGAAGGCGCCGTCGACCGCCGCCCCCGAGCAGTGGCTCGACGTCATCGGGGGCAACCTCGCCGTGCTGACCGGAGCGCTGCGATGAGCGGCATCGCGGTCGCGGTCGTCGGCGTCGGCGGGATCGGCCGCGCCCACATCCGCGCGATCCTGGAGGATCCCGATCTGCGACTGGCCGGCATGGTGACCCGCACGCCGGAGCGCCTCGCCGGACTGGCCGTCGAGATCGCCGGCGAACAGGGCGATGCGCCATGGATCGCGAAGGACCTCGAGGAGGGGCTGGCTGCGCGGGACGCCGACCTGGTCGTGATCTGCACGGAGAGCGGCCGGCATGCGACCGACGCCGAGACGGCCATCCGCTCCGGACGCCACGTCCTCGTCGAGAAGCCCGTCGCCACGACGCTGGCCGGCGCCCGTCGGCTCACGGATCTCGTGGCGGCGGGGCCGCGGCAGCGCCTGGTCTCGGTCGTGAGCCAGCGGCGCTTCTCCCCCGGCGCCGCCCGGCTCGCAGGCCTCGTCCGCTCGGGAGGGCTCGGCAGGATCACCTCGGCGTCGATCGTGCTCCCCGGCTGGCGGGGCGAGGAGTACTTCACGAACCGCCCGTGGCGCGGCACGTGGGCGGGGGACGGTGGCGGGGCGCTGTTCAACCAGGGCGTGCACCAGATGGACCTGCTGGGCTGGCTCCTGGGGGCGCCGACGTCCGTGACGGGGCTGACGGCCACCGTCGCGCACGACGGCATCGAGACCGAGGACACCGCCGGCGCGCTCATCCGCTTCCCCGGGGACGTGATCGCGACCGTGCTCGCCACCACCGCCGCCCATCCGGGCAGCCCTGCGGAGCTGCGGATCCACGGGACGAAGGCGAGCGAGCTGCTCGTCGACGGCGCACCGGGCGCCGGAGGCTTCCCCGGCGAGGTCGCCGTGACCTCGGGGGGCGCCCGCTCGCAGATCCAGCAGGATCTCGCGGTGCAGTACCGGGACGTGATCGAGGCCATCAGGGACGGGCGTCCTCCCGCGGTCGGGCTCGCGGATGCGGTCCGCGCGCTCTCGCTCGTCAAGGCCACGTACGTGTCCGCCCGCCTCGGCGCGCCCGTCGCTTTCGAGGACGTGCTCTCGGGAGCGCTCGACCACCTCGACCCCGCCGGGGCCTGAGCCGCGGCGCCTCAGAGACCGGACACGGCCCCGGCATGCTCGGCGAGGAACAGGTCGACGGCGTCGCGCAGCCTCATGCCGCAGTCCTCGACGACGACGGGGTCGAGGAGGGATCCCGAGATGCTGACGGTGTAGACGTCGCCGTCGACGGCGACGGCCGTGCCCACGCATCCGAATCCGAGGTGGTACTCCTCGTGCTCGACGCTGAAGCGGCGCCTCCTGGTCTGGGCGAGCTCCTCCCTGAGCGCCTCGGGGTCGGTGACCGTGCGAGGGGTGCAGGCCTCGAGCTCCAGGGCGTCGTCCAGGAGCGCATCCCCGGCGAGCGCGGCGGCAGCCTTGCCGGCGGCAGTGGCGTGCAAGGGCATGCGCGTTCCGACCGCGGAGTAGCCGACGGTCGGGGCCACCGGCTCCACCTTGTCGACGACGGTGATCATGCCGGTGCGCAGCATGCCGATATGGGCGGTGGCATGGAAGTCGCGCACGAGCGGGGCCACGAGCGGCCGGATCGAGGGCACGATGTCGATGGCGGCGACCGCCGCGTGGCCGAGCTCGACCAGTCGCGTGCCCAGCACGTACTCCAGCTCGCCGTGCGCGCGACGCACCATCCCGTGCCGTTCGAGCACGCGCAGGGTGCGCAGCACCGTGCTCGAGTGGGCGCCGAGGGCCTCGCTGAGCTCGCCGAGGCGGATGCGCGGATGCGCGGCGAGGGTGGAGAGCACGGCCAGCGCGCGCTCGACGCTGCCCAGCTCGTATCTGCCCTTGGGCTCCTGCTCGACCATGACCCGCCTCTCCGTTGCACGCCACGGCCGCGCTCTTGCCCGAGACCTCCGCATCGCGTAAACTTCATTATACGCAACTCGCTTTCGCTATGTGAAATTATCAAGCGAGTCGCCCCCGCCGTCGAAGTCGGAAGGACGCAGCACGTGGCACAGGCGAGACCGTTGACCGCAGAAGAGCTCGAGGAGCAGGCGATCGTCATACGCCGGTCCGTCGTCGAGATGCTGGAGAAGGCGGGGAGCGGTCACAGCGCCGGCCCCCTGGGCATGGCGGACCTCCTGACCGCCCTCTACTTCCGCATCCTCAGACACGACCCCGCCGATCCCGGCTGGGACGGCCGCGACGTCTTCCTGCTGAGCAACGGGCACACCGCTCCGGTGCTGTACGCCGCGCTCGCCCACTCCGGCTACTTCCCCGTGGAGGAGCTCGGCACGCTCCGGCGATACGGCTCCCGCCTGCAGGGCCATCCCGAGCGCCACGCCCTCCCCGGCCTGGAGAGCACGAGCGGCCCCCTGGGCAGCGGGCTGTCGCAGGGGGCCGGCTACGCCCACGTGCTGCAGCACATCGACAAGGACCCGAGCCGGTTCGTCTACGTGATGATGGGCGACGGCGAGCTCAACGAGGGCAACGTCTGGGAGGCGGCGATGTACGCCGGCAAGTACGGGCTCCGGCAGCTGATCGGCATCGTCGACCGCAACTACATCCAGATCGACGGATCGACCGAGGAGGTCATGCCCCTGGGCGACCTGCGCGGCAAGTGGGAGTCGTTCGGCTGGCACGTGGTCGAGATCGACGGGCACAGCATGCCGGCGATCATCGACGCCGTCGGCGTCGCCAAGGCCGTCGGCCACAAGCCCACCGTGATCATCGCCCACACCATCCCCGGCAAGGGCGTGCCGTTCATGGAGTACGACCACCGCTGGCACGGCAAGGCGCCCGATGCCGCCCAGGCCGCGGAAGCGCTCGCGGGGCTCCCCCTCGCCGAACGAGAGGCGGCACGTGCATGAGCGACTATCCGCTGAACCCCGATCTCCATTCGGCCGACGTGCAGCGCGAGCCCATCCGCGCCGGATTCGGACGAGGGCTGCGGGAGGCCGGACGGCGCGACGAGCGCGTCGTCGCGCTGTGCGCCGACCTCACGGAGAGCACGCAGATGAGCCTGTTCCAGGAGGCGTTCCCGGATCGCTTCGTCGAGGTCGGCGTCGCCGAGCAGAACCTCGTGACGGTCGCCGCCGGCATGGCGCACGCCGGGAAGATCCCCTTCACGAGCAGCTACGCCGCCTTCAGCCCCGGCCGCAACTGGGAGCAGATCAAGACGACCGCGGCCCTCAACGACCAGCCCGTCAAGGTGGTCGGCTCGCACGCCGGCCTCAACGTCGGCCCCGACGGCGCGACGCACCAGATGCTCGAGGACATCGCGATCATGCGCGTCATGCCGAACATGGTCGTCATCGCCCCGGGCGACAGCATCGAGGCGGAGAAGGCCACCGTCGCGCTCGCGCAGAACGGCACGCCCGCCTATCTCCGCCTGGCCCGCGACAAGACGCCGATCTTCAGCACCGCGCAGTCGCCCTTCGAGATCGGTCGCGCCTATGTCCTGCGGGAGGGCGCGGACGTCACCCTCGCCGGCACGGGCTCCATGACCTACGAGCTGCTCATCGCGGCGGAGCTCCTCGCCGAGAGGGGCGTCGACGCCGAGGTGCTGCACGTGCCGACGGTCAAGCCGCTGGACGAGGAGACGATCCTCGCCAGCGTCCGCAGGACGGGACGCGTCGTCACCGCGGAGGAGGCGCAGCGCGCCGGCGGCTTCGGCAGCGCCGTCGCCGAGCTGCTCGGCGAGCGTCTTCCGCGCCCGGTCCTCCGCCTCGGCGTGGACGACCGATACGGGGAGACGGGGACGCCGGCCGAGCTGCTGGACGCGTTCCGCCTGACCGGAGCGCACCTGGCCGACGCCGTCGCGGGCTTCCTCTCCCGCGACCTCGGCTGAACGAGACCGCACCAGACCTCACCGAAGGGGGCGTCATGCCCGCAGAACTCCAGACGAAGCTGTACATCGACGGCGAGTGGCGCGACGGGAGCCGCGGCGAGAGCTTCGCCGTGGTCGATCCCTCCGACTTCTCGGAGCTCGCACGGTTCCAGATCGCCACGGAGGACGACTGCGTCGCCGCGGTGGAGGCCGCCGAGCGAGCCTTCGACGGCTGGGCTGCGACCGCGCCGCGCGATCGGGGCGAGCTGCTGAGGTCGGCCTTCGAGATCATGCGATCGGAGCGGGAGGAGATCGCCGAGATCATCGTCCGCGAGAACGGCAAGGCCTACGCCGACGCGCTCACCGAGGTCGACTACGCGAATGAGTTCTTCCGCTGGTTCTCCGAGGAGGCGGTGCGGATCCCGGGCGACTACCGCCTGTCGCCGCGCGGCGACAAGCGGATCATCGTGTCGCGCGAGCCGATCGGCGTCTCGCTGCTCATCACCCCCTGGAACTTCCCCGCGGCGATGGCCACCCGCAAGATCGGGCCCGCGCTGGCCGCCGGATGCCCCGTGGTGCTCAAGCCGGCCCGCGAGACGCCGCTCACCGCGGCGCACATCGTCGGCATCCTCGACCGCGCCGGCGTGCCGCGAGGAGTGGTCAACCTCGTGACGCCTGTTCCCACCGGTCCAGCCGTCAGCCGGATGCTGCACCTGCCCGCCGTGCGGAAGCTGTCCTTCACGGGTTCGACCGAAGTGGGACGCCTGCTGCTGCACGAGGCCGCGGACACCGTGGTGAGCTCCTCGATGGAGCTCGGCGGGAACGCCCCGCTGCTGGTGCTCGAGGGCGCCGATCTCGACAGCGCGATCGAGGGTGCGATCGCGGCGAAGATGCGCAACGGCGGCTCCGCCTGCACGGCGGCCAATCGCCTCTACGTCCACCGCTCGCTGCACGACGAGTTCGTCGCACGTCTCGGCCGCGCCCTGGACGACTACCGGGTCGGTCCCGGCATCGACCGGAGGAACGGCCTGGGGGCGCTCGTCTCACGCGGCGAGCGCGACAAGGTCGCCGATCTGGTGACGCGTGCCGTGGAGGCCGGCGCCACCGTCGTCCGGGGAGGCGAGTCCGCCGCGGAGGGCGCCTTCTACGCGCCGACCGTCGTCGTCGACGTGGCCCACGGCAGCGAGATCAACCGCACCGAGATCTTCGGGCCCGTCGCGGCCGTCGTCGCCTTCGACGACGTCGAGGACGCGATCCGCATGGCCAACGACACCGAGTACGGCCTCATCTCCTACGTCTTCGGGGAGGAGCGGGAGGCGATGCGCGTGGCCCACCGCCTGGATGCGGGGATGGTCGGAGTCAACCGCGGCGTGCTCAGCGATCCCGCCGCCCCGTTCGGAGGCATGAAGCAGAGCGGGCTGGGTCGCGAGGGCGGCTCCGAGGGGATCCTCGAGTTCATGGAGGAGAAGTACATCGGCCTTCCGGCCTGACGGCCGGAACGACAGACGGGGAGCGTTTCGATGGCGAACGTCAGATGGGGAATCATCGGCTGCGGCGACGTGACCGAGATCAAGAGCGGCCCTGCGCTGCAGAAGGCGGACGGCTCCGAGCTCGTCGCCGTCATGCGCCGAACACCGGGACTCGCGGAGGACTACGCCCGCCGTCACGGCGTGCCGCGATGGTCGGAGGACGCCGAGGACATCCTCCGCGCCGACGACGTCGACGCGGTGTACATCGCCACTCATCCGGACACCCATCTCGAGTACGCCGTCCGCGCGGCCGAGGCGGGCAAGGCCGTCTACGTCGAGAAGCCGATGGCCCGCAGCGCCGAGGAGTGCGGGCGGATGCAGGAGGCGTGCGATCGCGCCGGGGTTCCGCTGTGGGTGGCGTACTACCGTCGTGCGCTTCCACGGTTCCTCAAGATCAAGACGCTCATCGACGACGGGGCGATCGGGGACATCCGCGCCGTCTCCTCACGGCGCTTCCAGCGGGTGCGCGCCGACGCGTGGCAGAACGTTCCTGGAGCTTCGGGCGGCGGCTACTTCTTCGACGCCGCCTGCCACACGCTCGACTTCCTGCAGTTCCTGTTCGGCTCCCTGGAGGACGTGCACGGCCATGCCTCGACGCATGGCGGGATCGGCCCGCTCGAGGACACCGTCGCCGCGTCGTACCGGTTCGCGACCGGCGTCATCGGCAGCGGGACCTGGTGCTTCGACGCCGCGGACGACGAGGACGTGACGACGGTCGTGGGATCGGGCGGCACGCTGAGCTTCTCCGTGTCCGCGCACGACGCCATCCGCGTCGTGCGCGGGAGGCAGGCGCAGGAGTACTGGATCGAGGATCCGGAGCACGTCCATCAGCCGCTCGTCCAGACGATCGTCGATGAGCTGGCCGGCCGCGGCTCCTGCCCCAGCACCGGCCGGAGCGCACTGCCGACCGCGGAGGCGATGGACATCCTCCTCGCCGACGTCGTGTCCCGCTGATCGCCCGGCGGGCCGCGTCCCCCGCAGCGGACCTCCGCGTGCGGGGGACGCCCGGGCTCAGGAGCCGTAGCCGCGGTGGGCCTTGTACTGATCGAGGCTGAATCCCTCGCTCGCGATGAGATCCATGTCGGAGCGCTCCACCCGGCGGACCGTCTCGACCTCCTCCGGCAGGCGCTCCAGAGTCTCCCAGGGCACCACCACGATGCCGTTGCGGTCCCCGTGCAGCAGGTCGCCCGTCCGCACGCGCTGCCCGTCGATGTCGATGGGCTGCCCGACCGAGGCGATCTCGTAGTTGGCGTGCGAGACGACCGGATAGCGCATGAAGTAGTGGAATCCGATCTCGCGGACCTCGTCGATGTCGCGCAGCGCACCGTCGGTGACCATGCCGACCGCGCCGAGCCGCTGCGCCAGACGCGACATGATCTCGCCGGCGTAGGCGACGCGCTCCGGGGCGCCGCTGGCGTCGGCGACGACGATCACGACGGGCCCCTCCATGGCCTCCAGCGCCTCCCACATCCGCCAGTAGCCCTCGCGCTGCGCGGGCGCGCCGGGCGCGTTCGACATCGTCACGGTCAGCGCGCGGCCCACCATGGACCCGAGCTCGGGGTACGTGCACTGCACGTTGCCGCCGATGAATCCCTCCGTGCGATCGCGGATCGCGAAGCGCTCGATGGCGTTGGCGACGGTCGGGCTGTCGACGCTCGTGAGGAAGGCGAGCTCCTCATCGGTCAGGGGGCGGGTGGTGCTCATGGTTCTCTCTTCTCTGATGTGGGCGGAGCAGGGATCGGCGGATCGGAACGTCCGGATGCGGTCAGCCGACGCCGGCGACGGAACGGGCGGATGCCGCGAGCGCGGCGCCCGCGAGGCGGCCGGAGGTCATGGCCCAGCCGATGTGATGACCGTGGCCCTTCAGCAGCATCCCGCCCTGGCCGACGCCGCCGACGGCGTACAGACCGGCGATCGTCGAGCCGTCGGGCCGCAGCACCCGCAGGCGGTCGTCGACGACGATCGATCCCTCGGTGACGGTCAGCATGCTGTGCACGGGCCCGAAGGCGATGAGGTCGCCGTGCAGTCCGCTGGAGGCCACCGCCGCGGCGAGCCTGGCCGGATCGGCGCCGATCCGCGTCGCCAGGGCCGGCGCGTCCACGGCGCGGGTGATGAGGTCGGGACGCCCCTTCTCATAGTCCGCGAAGTAGGCGAACGCGATGCCCGGCGCCGTGGAGATGTGGTGCGGCGGGGTGTCGAACCGGTCGGCGAGGCGCTGATCGATGATCAGGTAGCCGACGCCGCCCGCCTGCATGGCGAGCTCGTCCGCCGGATGCTCCTCCCGCCCGAATCTCTCGCCCTCGGCGTTCACCAGGATCGCGCCGTCCCGGAACATCTCGTCGGTCGGCGACATGTGCGACACGAGCAGCGACTTCACGATGGGACGCAGGAACGAGGGCGGCACGCTGTTCGCGACCAGCGCCTCGAGCCGGCAGAGCCAGCGCCACAGCGGGAGCCGGTCGAGCAGACCCGGCTTCGGCGATGCCGGGAAGCGCAGCTGCGGCCCGAACAGCTTGTCCATGTTGGCCAGCCGCGCGCCGGCCTGAGCGGCGAGCCGATGCCCGATCCCCTGCGAGTCCGGATTGATCGGCACGGCGCCGGCGGCGCTCTCGGAGAGATGCGCGCGACGCATCTCCGCGTTCCCGCTGAAATCGCCGCTGGCGAGCACGACGCCCTGCGCCGCACGGCACTCGACCCGTTCCCCTCCGGCGATCAGCGCACGGACGCCGGTCACGGCGCCGTCCTCCACGATCAGCTCTTCGACCTCCGCGGCGGTGACGATCACGACGCCGGCGCGGCGGGCCGACTCCTCGAGGCGTGCGATGTAGCTGCGGGAGTTCGGGATCACGTTGTGCATCCTCGGGACGCGATGCGGCGCCTCGGGGAAAGGACCGGCGAACGCGACGCCGTGCTCGATCAGCCAGGCGAGCGTCCGAGCGGACTCGCGCGCGTACAGCCGTCGCAGATCCGGAGCGTCGCCGGTGAGGAGCTCCTCGTCGAACTTCCACATGTCCTCGAACAGGTCGTCCGGATGATCGGCGATGCCCCGCCGGCGCTGGAACGACGTGTCCGCGGCGGTGAGCGAGCCGATCGACAGCGCGGTGCTGCCGCCGACGGCGGCGCGGCGTTCGAGCAGGATCGTCGTCGCTCCGCCCTCGGCGGCCGCAACGGCGGCCGCCAGTCCTGAACCGCCGCCACCGACGACGACGACATCGGCGACACGGGGGGAAGGAGGAGTCATCATTGATCCTTTTGTTCGGAACCGTTTTCAAACGGTACCTCAGTTCGCGGCGCGCGTCCATCGTTTTCGCCCGTAATAACAGTCTTTCCGATCCCCTCGGCACCTCCTTCGCCAGATGAATAATCCGGAAATCGGTTGCAAACCATCCTTCTCAGGAGTTCAATGGCTAGGAGGAACGCCTGAGGGCCAGAACGAAAGGGCAAGGATGCCTGTACCCGATCTGCGCGGGGTGACCCCCGCCATCGTCACACCGTTCGATGAGAACGGCGAGGTCGACTACGAGAGCCTCGTGTCATACGCCGCGTGGCTAAAAACGATTCCCGGCGTCACCGGGATCGTCACCAACGCCCATGCCGGGGAGGGCACCTCCCTCAGCGACGACGAGCGCACCGAGATCATCCGCACCGTCAAGGCCGAGGTCCCGGACCTCCACATCGTCGCCGGCGTCGGGGGCGAGGGCACGCGCGTCGTCGCCAGGGAGTCCGAGCGGGCGGCCGAGGCCGGCGCCGACTCCCTGCTCGTCTTCCCGCCCCTCGCCTCGCTCCGCTTCGGATACCAGGAGGGGGCGACGCAGGACCGCTACCGCGCCGTCTGGAACGCGGCATCCCTGCCGATCACGGCGTTCAACTTCCCCAACGTCTCCCTCGCCACCTACCCGCTGCCGCTGCTGCTCGAGCTGTGCGCCATGGACGGCGTCTTCGCTATCAAGGACGGCGCACGCGACATGATCCGCTGGGACGTCGAGACGCCGATCATCCGCGAGAGCTTCCCCGACATCCAGATCCTCACCTGCCAGGACGAGTTCCTGCTGCACACGATGTGGGAGTCCGACGGCGCGCTCGTCGGCTACGCCGCGCTCATCCCCGAGCTCATGGTCGAGCTCCTCGAGAAGGCCAAGGCGCACGACTACGACGCCGCCAAGGAGACCTACGACCGGATGCGCCCGATCACCCGCGCGGTGTACCACCGCGCCTCCCACATCGAGTCGACCACGGCCATGAAGCTCGGCCTCGTCGCCCGAGGGGTCATCCGCACCGCGACGGTCCGCTCCCCGCTGATGCCGCTCGAGGACGGGGCCGCGGAGAACATCCGCGCGACGCTCGCGGACGCCGGGGTGAGCCTGGCGGGCTGACCCGATGACGGGCTGTGCGCGGCGGAGCGCGCAGAGGGAGAGGATGCCGACACGAAGACGCTGAACGCCGTCCTCGCGGTGGTCCTCAGTCTGCTGATGATCACGGTGGGCGCATCCATCGCGATCCCGCAGGCGACCCTCGTCGCCGGCGCCCTCACCCTCCTCGCCGCGGCGATCGGACTCCTCGTCGTCCGGCGCGTGCAGCTCGTCGTCTCGCTCCTGCTCATCGGATCCGGCCTCGCCGCGCTCACCGCGGGACTGGTGCTGGGCGACGTCCCGACGCTCGAGGAGTCCCTGTCCGTCAACCAGGATCTCATCGGGATGCTCGTGGCCGTCTCGTTCATCCAGCTCATCGCCGTCGCCGGGGACACCGCCGCTCCTCGCCTCTCCGGCGCCGCGGCCGTCTGGCGCACCGCCGGGGCTCTGCATGTGCTGGGATCGGTCATCAACATCAGCGCCCTGAACATCGTCGGCGAACGGCTCAGCCGCAAGGGACGGCTGAGCCGTCTCGACGAGCTCATCCTCTCCCGCTCCTTCTCGGCCGGCGCCTTCTGGTCGCCGTTCTGGGGGGCCAATGCGGCGGCGATCGCCTACGCGCCGGGAGCGAAGACGAACGTCCTGATCGTGTGCGGTCTCGGCGTCGCCGCGCTCGCCCTCCTCTACAGCATCACCGCGCTCGTGCGCAGGTTCCGCGGCGAGCTCGCCGGCTACCACGGGTACGTCCTCACCGGGAGGACCCTGCGGGTTCCACTGGCGCTCGTGGTGCTCGTGCTCGGCGCCCACCTGCTGCTGCCCGGCATGCCGATCACCCGGCTCGTCCTGGTGAGCGCCCTGGGCATCACCGTCGTGACGCTGCTGATCCGCGCGCCGCGCTCGGCCGGGCGGCGGCTGACAGGGCACGTGCGGACGGGGCTTCCGCGGATGGCCGGCGAGCTGACGCTCTTCGCCTCCGCGGGCGTGCTCGCCATCGGCCTCGGATCGCTCTTCTCCGCGATGGACCTCGATCTCCCCATGACGGAGTTCACCGTTCCCGTCGCCTGGGTGGCGACGGTCGTGATGGCGGCGATGTCGCTGGTCGGCGTGCACCCGGTGATCTCGATCGCGGCGGTGGCGGCCGTGATCGCCCCGCTGCATCCCGATCCGACGCTCTACGCGATGTCGGGCATGATCGCCTGGGGCGCCTCCGCGGCCGCCGGCCCGATCTCGGGGCTGAACATCTACCTCAACGGCCGCTTCCAGGCGAACAACTTCGCGATCGCGCGCACCAACCTCCCCTATCTGGCGGTGGTCCTGGCCCTCGCCTGGCCCGCCCTCCTGCTGTGCGAGGCCCTCGCATGAACGCCGTCCGCCCCGGCGACGCGATATCGTTTCCCAAATGCTTCTCACGCGAAGCCGCGATGGGGGCAGAGGGAAGGGACGGCAGTGGCGACCATACGTGACGTGGCCAAGCGCGCCGGCGTCGCACCTGCGTCCGTGACGCGCGTGCTCAGCGGCTACCCCAACGTCAGCGATGATCTGCGCGAGCGGGTCATGGTCGCCGTCGAGGAGGTCGGCTACCAGCCGGATCTGGTCGCCGCAGGCCTGCGCCGCGGATACACGAACACCGTCGGCGTCATGATCAACGACATCCTCAACCCGATCGTCGCCCGATGGGTCGACATCATCGAGGAGGATCTCCGCGCCGCCGGATACGGCGTGATCCTCGCCCATTCCCGCGGCGAGCCGGCCAACGACATCGCCAATCTGAAGCTGCTGAACCAGCGCCGCGTCGACGGGCTGATCGCGTCCTTCGCCGACGACCAGAACGAAGAGCTGCACTCGATCATGTCCGGCATGAAGGTGCCGATGGTCCTCCTCGACCGGCAGATGAACCTCGACAACCTCAGCGCGGTGGTCAGCGATCACGAGTACGCGACGCGCGCTCTCGTGACCCATCTCCTGGAGAAGGGGCATCGCAGCATCGCGATGTTCAGCGGACAGCCGAACGGATACCCCAGCAGGGAACGTGTCGGCGCGCTCCGCGCGACGCTGGAGGAGCACGGACTGCCCGTACGCCCCGAGCTCCTGATCTCCGGCCGCGGCTCAGAGGGATATGCCGCGCAGGCGCTGTCGTCGATGCTGGAGCTCCCCGATCCTCCCACGGCCGTCATCGTCGGCAACGGCAACATCTCCGCGCTCTCCGGCGCGCTCTACGAGCTGCGCCGCAGGGACATCCGCATCGGAGAGCACTTCGCCGTGGCCGTCGGCGAGGAGAGCTCGCTCGCGTCGCTGTACATGCCGGCGATCACCGCGATCGAACGCGACACCGTCGCCGTGGGCCGACGCGCCGCTGCGATGCTCCTGAACAAGCTCGCCACGGGATCGACGCGCGCCCACACCGTCGTGCTCCCCACGCGCCTCGTCATCCGCGAGTCCACGGACTGGATGCTGACGCGCTGAGAGCGCGGTCCGGTGGCGGCCGAAGCGGATCTGCAATCGGGTATTGCACTGCCGGAGCATTTCGCCTAGCGTGGGATCACTTCGCCGATTCGTGAAGAAATCGGCTTTGAAAACGGTACCGAAAGAAGCGATGATGCTCAGGATCCGCCCTCGGCGCGAACGCGCCGTGGTTCTCGGGACGGGACATGCCGTCCCGCTGTCGAGGGCCGCCGCAGCTCGCGTCGGCGCCCACCCCTGGGCCGCCGCCGACGCGCTCCGCTCGCCCTCTTCCCTTCAGGCTTCGGAATCGATTTCCAGATGGAGTTCGATCACTGCGAGCAGCCGGGGCATCCGATGACCGCGGACTGGACGCCCGCGACCGCACCCGACCTCGCCGGCCTGGTGGGTCGCATCGGACGCGTCCAGCGGATCGAGCTCACCTCCGAGCGGCAGACCGCGCTGCGGCGCTCGGCCGGAGAGGACGCGCAGGACGCGATCCCCTCGCTGGCGGACTTCTGCCCCGATCCGCTGGTCTTCGCCCTCGAGTCCGGCCTCCCCCGCGCCGAGCAGCGGGGGCGCGCCATCGACGGCGGCAGCGACTGGGAGCAGCTCGCACCGCTCGCGCCGGGGGCCCTCGCCGCGGTCTCGCGCATCACGGAGATCGTCGAGCGCATCAGCTCGGCCGGCCGGCGCATGACCCGCACCTGCTATCGGACGGACTTCCACGATGCCCGCGGCGCGCACGTCGGCGTCGCCCGCGGCTACAGCCTCGACATCGAGCCCGCGGAAGGAGCGGCCTCGTGACCCTCGCCGTCGGCGACCGCCTCCCCGAATACGGCCCCGTCGTCGTCTCGTCCGAGGACAGCGTGCGCTGGGCCGCGGCGAGCGGCGACTTCACCCCGTTCCACTTCGATCCGCAGGCCGCCGCGGACAAGGGCTTCGCCGGCCCCGTCGTGCACGGGCCCTGGAAGGCCGCGGTCCTCCGCGGGCTCGTGCGGCGCTGGATGGACGGCGGCGTGCTGCGCTCCTTCTCGGTCCGCTATCTGCGGGCCGACCTGCTCGGCGAGCCGATCGCCTTCGGCGGCTCCGTCGCCGCGATCGAGCGCACCGACGACGGTGCGCTGCAGGCGCGCCTCGACCTCTGGGTCACGCGTTCCGACGGGTCGGTCTCCGTCGCGGGCGAATGCGTCGCCACGGTGCCGGAGCGACTCGACGAGCTGCCCCTGGAGCGTCTGCGCGAAGCCGTGCGCCTGGGCAGGGTCGCCGGCGTCTTCACCTACGAGGTGACCGCGGCGAGCATCGCGCGATTCCTCGAGGCGGTCACCGGAGAGAAGGTCGACCCCGCGAGCGCGAGCATCGCGCCGGCGACCTACTACGCCGCCCTCGACCCGGTCGAACGGCGCGACATCGACCTGGACGCCTTCCTTCAGGACCTGCCGTTCCCCAAGACCGGCGGGGGCAACGCGTTCAACGAGATCACGTACGTGCGTCCCATCCGTGCGGGCGACGTCGTCACCGTCACCACCCGGTACACCGAGGTGTACGAGAAGAGCGGCAGCCGCGGAACCCTGCTGTTCCGCGTGCGGGAGAACGAGCTGACCGATGTCGACGGCGCCCCCATCGGCACGAGCCGCTGCGGCCACGTGCTCTCCTTCGATATCGATTCCCGAGAGAGGGCCTCCGCATGATCGTCGTCGCGGACGGACGGCCCGTCGAACCCGGTGCGGAGCTGCCCGCCGAGGTCCGGTTCACGACGACCAGACAGCTGGTGCAGTACGCCGGCGCAGCCGACGATCCCTCGGGGATCCACTACGACAGCGACTACGCCCGTCTCCGGGGCTTCCCGAACGTCATCGTCCACGGATTCCTGAAAGCCGCCTTCCTCTCCGATCTCGCCACCCGATGGGCCGGGCCGGGGAGCTGGTTCGTCACCTACAACGCCCGCTACCAGGGAGTCGACCTCGTCGGCGCCCCGATCACCTGCCGCGGCCGCGTCGTGGACGTCGACGCCGGACGGCGCCGCGTCTCGCTCGAGCTGTGGACCGAGAACGCCGAGGGCCGGCGGACCACGACCGCCACCGGCACGCTGCAACTCACGGAAGAGGACACCGAGAATGACTGACCAGACGACAGAGCGCACCTTCCGGATCGCGACGCTCCCGGGCGACGGGATCGGCAACGAGGTCGTGCCCGCGGCGATCGACGTCATGGACGTGCTCGGCGAGCTGAACGGCATCCGCTTCGACTGGAGGATCCAGGAGTGGGGCTGCGAGTACTTCCTGCGCACCGGCCGGATGATGCCCGAGGACGCCCTCGAGCAGATGGCGGACGACGACGCGATCTTCCTCGGCGCCGTCGGCGCACCGGGAGTCCCCGATCACGAGTCGCTGTGGGGGATGCTCATCCCGATCAGGCGCGAGTTCGACCAGTACGTCAACCTCCGCCCGGCGCGCCTGCTCGCCGGGGTCCGGACCCCGCTCGCCGGCGTCGCTCCCGGCGCGATGGACATGGCCGTCATCCGCGAGAACGTCGAGGGCGAGTACTCGCGCATCGGCGGCCGGCTCTACGCCGGGACGCCGCACGAGGTCGTCGTGCAGGAGGCGATCTTCACCCGGCGCGGCGTCGAGCGCGTCATGAACTACGCCTTCGAGCTCGCCGCCCGTCGCCGCGGCGATGTGACCTCGGCGACGAAGAGCAACGGGATCGTCTACACGATGCCGTTCTGGGACGAGATCTTCGCGGAGCGCGCGGCCGCCCATCCGGATGCCACCACGCAGCAGTATCACATCGACGCCCTCGTGGCGATGTTCGTGCTCGACCCCGCGCGCTTCGACGTCGTCGTCGCCTCGAACCTCTTCGGAGACATCCTCACCGACCTCGGCGCCGCCGTCGCCGGCAGCATCGGCATCGCTCCCTCGGCCAACATCAACCCGGAGCGCGAGCATCCGTCGATGTTCGAGCCCGTGCACGGATCGGCCCCCGACATCGCAGGACAGGGCATCGCGAACCCCGTCGGCCAGATCTGGTCCGGCGCGATGATGCTCGACCACCTCGGCGAGGCCGCCGCATCGGCCCAGCTCATGCGCGCCGTCGAGGACACCCTCGCCGGCGGCGTGAAGACCCGCGATCTGGGCGGCGAGGCGAACACCGCCGAGGTCGCCTCGGCCATCATCGACCGGCTGCGCGCCGACGCCTGACGGCACGCAGCCGCACGACATCGAATCTCAGCACACGACGAAGGAGTCGGACACATGGAGTTCAACGGCGAAGCGATCCTCATCACCGGAGGTTCCGGGGGCATGGGCATCGCGATGGCACGGCGCCTGTCGAGATCGGGCGCGCGCGTGGCGCTCTGCGATCTCTTCCCGGAGCCGATCGATCGCGCGGTCGCCGAGCTCGCCGAGGAGGGCGTCGAGGTCATCGGCCTCGTCGCCGACACCACGGACGAGGAGTCGATGACGTCCGCCGTGGGCGCCGTGGTGGAACGCTACGGCTCGCTCGACGGCCTGATCACCGCCGCAGGGATCCGCCAGACGGCCGCGGGCTTCCGCGACCTCGACATCGCCGTCTTCGAGAAGATCTACGACGTCAACGTCAAGGGCACGTTCATCGCGCTGCGCGCCGCCGCCCCCGAGCTGATCAAGAGCAAGGGCGCGGCGGTGACCGTCGCCTCCGTGACCGCGGACGGCGCGCGCATGAACCAGATCGCGTACTGCTCGAGCAAGGCGGCGGTCCTCAACCTGACCAAGCAGGTCGCCCTCGAGCTGGCCGGCGACGGCGTGCGCGTCAACGCGCTCTGCCCCGGGGTCACGATGACTCCCATGATCGAGCAGGCCATGCGCACGGACGGACCGAACCTCCTCGCCGAGAAGGTCGGCGGCTCTCTCGAGGCCTTCCGCCCCGGCATCCCGCTCGGACGCCTCGCCGAGGCCGACGAGCAGGCCGCCGCCGCCGAGTTCCTGCTCTCCGCGAGAGCATCCTTCATCACCGGAACCGCCGTCTACGTCGACGGCGGCGTCTCCATGCTCGTCTGAGGAGGGGAACGACATGAAGATCATCAAGACCATCGGCCGCTTCATGTGGCGCGAGAAGATGGTGACGCTCAGCGTCGTCGTCCTCCTCGCGGTGACCGTGAGCGCGCTGTTCGTGCACTGGGTCGCACCCTTCGACCCGTATCTGCAGGACATCGCGATGCGCAACCAGCCCCCGGGGTCCGTCGACCCGAACGGCGGGTATCACCTGCTCGGCACCGACCCGCTCGGACGCGACGTGCTCTCCCGCCTGATGCTGGGCTCGCAGATCTCGATGTCCGTCGGCGTCGCATCCGTGATCGTGTCCGGCGTCCTCGGCACCGTCATCGGCATCCTCGCCGGGTACTATCGCGGCTGGTTCGACGACATCATGATGCGGCTCGTCGATCTGCAGATGAGCATCCCCTCGCTGCTGATCGCGCTGCTCGTGCTCTACATCCTGGGACCGAGCTTCCTGAACATCGTCCTCGTGCTGGCCATCACCCGCTGGATGGTCTACGCCCGAGTCGCCAGGGGCCTCACGCTGTCGCTGCGGGACGAGCTGTTCGTCGAGGCGTCCCGCTCGCTGGGCGCATCGAACCTCCGCATCCTCGCCAAGCATCTGCTGCCGAACCTGCTCGCCCCGATCCTCGTCCTCGCAACCCTCGAGCTCGCGGTCATGCTGCTCACCGAGGCGTCGCTGAGCTTCCTCGGCCTGGGCATCCAGCCGCCGGAGTCCTCCTGGGGCCTGATGCTCGCGGAAGGTCGCGAGTACCTGACGATCGCACCGTGGCTCGTCGCCGTCCCCGGTCTCGCGATCCTCCTCACCACGCTCAGCGTGAACATCATCGCGACCTGGTTCCGCGGACGCTCCGTGTCCGGATCCGGGCATCGCAGCGTCGCGGAGAAGCGCGATGCCGCAGGGCCAGGGGTGCCGAGGACGGGCACGGTGCGCACATCATGACAGGGCCGCTGCAGGGGATCGTCGTGCTCGACTTCACCGAGCGGGTCCAAGGACCCTATGCGACGCAGATGCTGGGAGACCTCGGCGCCGACGTCATCAAGGTCGAGCGCCACGAGGCGCTGACGCCGGACGGCCGTTCGGACGAGCGCTACGCGGGGGCGGACGGCGAGCGGCCGACCTCCCTGTACCGGGCGACGTTCCTGGCGAACAACCGCAACAAGCGATCGATCACGCTCGATCTCAAGTCGTCCAGGGGACGCGAGGTCGCCCAGGCGCTCGTCGCCAAGGCCGACGTCGTCTACGAGAACTTCCGGCCGGGCACGATGTCCAGACTCGGACTCGGCTACGACGACTGCGCGCGCATCAACCCCGGCATCGTCTACCTCTCCGCCAGCGGCTACGGCGACGAGGGCCCCTACGTCGCCAAGCCGGGCCAGGACGTGCTCGTCCAGGCGCTCTCCGGGATGGGCCGCGTGAACGAGTCGGCGGACGGCAGGCCGACGCCCGTCGGCATGTCGATCACCGACGTCCTCGGAGGGCTCAACGGCGCAGCAGCCGTGCTCGCCGCGCTCGTGCACCGCGACCGCACCGGCGAGGGACAGCACGTGAGCGTGGACCTGCTCGGCTCGGCGCTCGCGGCGATGAGCGAGCACATCGTCCACTTCGCCAACAACCGACCGGGGGAGCCGGTCAGGGCCACGCCGATGCACGGGCACGGCTACATCCCGCCGCCGTACGGCTTCTACGCGACGAGCGACGGATACATCGCCCTGTCGAGCGGCCGTCAGATCAGCGAGATCTGCGAGCTCATCGGGCTGCCCGACCTCACCGAGGACCCCCGGTTCGACAGCTTCGAGAAGCGCAACGAGAACAGGGCGGAGATGGAGCGCCTGCTCGAGTCGGCGCTCTCCGCGGGCACCACGCAGCACTGGCTGGGGATCCTCGAGCCCGCCGACATCTTCGTCGCCAGGGTCAACTCCCTGGGCGAGGCCCTCGCCGACCCTCAGGTCGTCGCGACGGAGCGGCTCCAGACCGTCGAAGGACCGGACGGCCCCCTCACCCTGGTGTCCTCGCCGCTGCGCTTCTCCCGATCCGCGCCCTCGCCCGCGAGCGCCCCTCCGGAGCACGGCCAGCACACGGCGGAGATCCTCGCCGAGCTCGGCCTCCCCGCCGACCATCTCTCCACACACTCGCCCGAAGGAGCTCTCACGTGAACGGATTGAAGAGCCGTCTGGACCGTCGCGGAACCGTCACCGCGACGCAGCCGACATCGACGTCGGACGCCGCGCGATCGCCGCTCCTGCAGGTGAAGGACCTCGCGATCTCGTTCGACACGCCCCACGGCCTGGTCAGCGCCGTCGACGGCATCAGCTTCGACGTCTCGGAGCGCGAGCGCGTCGGCATCGTCGGCGAGTCCGGATCGGGCAAGTCCGTGACCGCGCAGGCGATGCTCGGCCTCCTGCAGGGCGCGGACATCGACGGGGACATCGTCTTCGACGGCCGCGACATCCTCACGATGCCCAAGGCCGAGCTGAGGGCGCTGCGCGGCAGTGAGCTCTCCTATGTGTTCCAGGACCCGCTCGCGGCCCTCGACCCCGTCCGGACGATCGGCGATCAGGTCATGCAGCCCCTGCGGCTCCGCGGGGTCGGCCGCAGAGCCGCCAGAGCGCGCGCTCTCGACATGCTCGGCCGCGTCGGCATCCCCGACCCCGCCCGGCGCATGGACGAGTACCCGCATCAGTTCTCCGGGGGGATGCGGCAGCGCGCGATGATCGCGATGGCCCTCATCGGCGAGCCCCGCCTCGTCGTCGCGGACGAGCCGACGACCGCCCTGGACGTGCGCGTGCAGGCGAAGATCATCGACCTCCTCTACACGCTCACCGACGAGCAGGGCGTCGCCGTCGTGTTCATCACGCACGACCTCGGCATCCTCGCCGGGTTCACCGAGCGCGTCATCGTGATGCGCAAGGGCAAGATCGTGGAATCGGCGCCGACGGACGACATCTACTACCGCTCCTCGCACCCGTACACGCTCGGACTGCTGCGCTCCATCCCCCGGATCACGGGCCCGATCCCGCGGCGGCTCCTGACGATGGAGGATGCTCAGACCGACGCCGGGCAGGAGGTCCGGATCGAGGCCGAGGAGCGCACCGAGCCGTCGACGACCACCGTGACCGCGGCGATACGCCAGGCCGCCGGGACGGGCGGGGGCGCCCTGCTCGAGGTCGAGGGCCTGACGAAGGACTTCGGCTGGGGAGCCCGGGCGCACCGAGCCCTCGACGATGTGAGCTTCACCGTCGGGCAGGGGGAGACGATCGGCATCGTCGGCGAGTCCGGATCGGGGAAGTCCACGACGGCACGGTGCATCCTGCGGCTCATCGAGCCCACGGGCGGATCCGTGCGGCTCGCGGGCGAGGACGTGCTGTCGTTCCGCGGCTCACGGCTCAAGGAGTTCCGCAAGACCGCGCAGCTGGTGTTCCAGGATCCCTACTCATCGCTGGATCCCCGCATGCCCGTGGAGGAGCTGATCGCGGAAGGCATCCACATCCACCGGCCGCACGAGAAGCCGTCGGTCGTGCGGGACGAGGTCGTGGAGCTGCTCGAGCTCGTCGGCCTCGGCGCCGAGCATCTGCCGCGGCGGTCCTCGGCCTTCTCCGGCGGTCAGCGGCAGCGCATCGGCATCGCCCGCGCGCTCGCCGTCCGGCCGCAGATCCTCGTCTGCGACGAGCCCGTCGCGTCGCTCGACGTCTCGATCCAGGCGCAGATCCTCAACCTGTTCGCCGACGTGAAGGAGCGCCTCGGCCTGACCGTGCTGTTCATCGCGCACGATCTGGCCACCGTCCGGCACCTCTGCGAGCGCGTCGTCGTGATGCAGTCCGGCCAGGTGCGCGAGATCGGCACGCGCGAGCAGATCTACACCGACCCGCAGGATCCGTACACGCAGGCGCTCATGGCCGCCGTGCCGGAGCCGGACCCGATCGAGGAGCGCAAGAAGCTCGCGGCCCGCCGCGCTGCCGCCGCGCAGCCCGCGACGGAGGGTGCGTCACGATGACGTCGGCGCCGGTCTCGGTCTCCGTGGAGGAGCGCGTCGCGACGATCACGCTGCGCAGGCCGCAGGTCCTCAACGCCCTCGACTCGCATACGCACCGTGCGATCGGCGCGGCCATCGACGACCTCGAGCGCGACGACCGCGTGGGGGCCATCCTCTTCGCGGCCGAGGGCAGGGCGTTCTGCTCGGGATCCGACCTGCGCGAGATCGGACAGCTCGCCGGGCGCGCGGAGCAGGAGTACGTCGAGCTGGACTTCCGGACGAAGAACCGGATCGCCGCCTGCACGAAGCCCGTCGTCGCCGCCATCCAGGGCTTCTGCGTCGGGGGCGGCATGGAGCTCGCGCTCGCGTGCGACATCCGCATCGCCGCGGACGACGCGATCTTCGCGATGCCCGAGGTCACCCTCGGCAGCCTGCCGGGCTCCGGCGGCCTGCAGCGCCTCCCCCAGGTGGTCGGCGTCGGCGTCGCGAAGGAGTGGATCCTCACGGGACGCCGCGTCCCCGCCGAGGAGGCGCGGCTGCGCGGCCTCGTCACGGAGGTCGTCCCTCGGGCGGAGCTGCAGGATGCGGCGCTCCGGATCGCCCGCGACCTCGCCGCGAAGAGCGCCCTGGCGATGCGCCTCGCGAAGGTGGCCCTGACGCCGGATCCGCTCGCAGACCGCGGGCTCGTCGCCGCGTTCCAGATGCTCGCCGGCGACGCGACCCACTCCCAGCCCTCGTACTCGCGTGCGACCAGGAGGTACTCCGGGGACGGCGCGGAGAGGTCGATCGAGACCCAGGAAGACGTGACCGGTCACCCGGCCGGATCGCACCAAGAGAAAAGAGCAAGGTGATGAAACGAATAACGGCAACGAAGCCACGTTCCGGATTCCGTCGCGCGCGGATCGGGGCCATGGCAGCGCTCGTGGCGGCGTCGATGATCCTCAGCGCCTGCAGCGGCTCGCCCGACGGAGGCGGAGGAGGAGGCGACGACGACACGTCCGTCACCATCAGCCTCGCCGAGGAGCCGCGCACTCTGGCGAGCTGGAACGCCTACTCCAACGACGGGCACCCGATCCTGCGGAACATCGGCGAGGCGCTGCTGAACCGGGATCCGGAGACCTCGGAGCTGGTGCCGGAGCTCGCCACCGCGTGGGAGCAGGTGGACGACACCAACTGGGCGTTCACCCTGCGCGAGGGCGTGACCTTCCACGACGGGACCGATTTCAACGCTCAGGCCGCGGCCGATGCGCTGAACTACGTGCTCGACAAGGACAACGCCTTCGCGATGCGCACGTTCCTCGGCCCGGACGTCACGTTCACGGCGACGGACGAGTTCACCCTGAACGCCGAGACCGCGCTGCCGGATCCGATCCTGCCCACCCGGCTGTACTTCGTGACGATCCCGTCTCCGACGCAGATCCAGGACGACCCGGAGGCCTACGAGACGAACCCGATCGGCACCGGTCCGTACAAGTTCGTCTCCTGGACCCGCGGGCAGAGCATCGAGCTCGAGGCGAACCCGGACTGGTGGGGTCTGACCGAAACGGCCGACGCGCACGGCGAGCAGCAGATCCAGAAGGCGACCTACGTCTTCCGCCCCGAGACCGCGGTCCGTGCGGCCATGGTCGGACAGGGCGAGGCGGATCTGGCCAACCGCATCACGGCCGAGCAGTGCGACGAGGCGCCGAAGTGCGAGTCGACGCCGACGGTCGAGATGGTCGTGCTGCGCCTGGACACCCCCAGTCCGCTGCTCGGCGATCTCCGCATCCGGCAGGCCGTCTCGATGGCGTTCGACAAGGACATCGTCATGAACGACCTGGGCGGCGGCGGTGACACCTTCGGCCAGATCGTCGGCCCTGCCGCCGTCGGGTACGCCGACCTGCCTCCGTACCCGTACGACCCGGAGAAGGCCAAGGAGCTGGTCGCCGAGGCGGCCGCCGACGGCGTCGACGTGACGGCTCCGCTGCAGGTGAACGCTCGCGAGGGCTACATCCTCCGTGCCGACGAGCAGATCCAGTACATCGCGGACCAGCTCAAGGCGATCGGCCTCACCGGCGCGACCTCGGGCATGTACGAGACCGCGGCCTTCGAGGAGCAGTGGACGATGGGGTACGACAACATCCCCGCCGACCGCGGCCTGCTGGGCCTGCAGCAGCACGGCAACGAGCTGATGGACTTCGCCCAGAGCGTCGCCGGCTACTACTCCTGCGACGGTGCGACGAGCGCGTACTGCGACCCGGAGCTCGAGGAGATGTACGCCGCGGCGCTCCCCCTCTCCGGCGACGAGCGCGACGCGGCCTTCCAGGAGATCGCGAAGTACGTGTACGACCAGGTGCCCGTGGTGCCGATCGGCGCCCCGAGCTTCAACTTCGGGCTCGCGGACCGGCTCGACTGGACGCCTCGCATGGACGGCTTCATCCTCCTCAAGGAGATGACCATCGGCTGATCCCGTCGGGGGCGCCCCGCCCGGCGGGGCGCCCCCGACACCCCCGTCTCCCCCATCCGCATGACACCTCTCGACATATCCGAAGGATCTCTCCCATGACTTTCACCAACCCGCTCATCGACGCCTGGAAGAACGGCCGAAAGGTCATCGGCGGATGGCACACCCTTCCCGACTCCCTCGCCGCCGAGGTGGCCGCGCGCCAGGCGCTCGACTACGTCTGCGTCGACCAGCAGCACGGCCTCATCGACGACTCGACCGCGTTCCCGATGCTGCAGGGCATCACGGCCGGCGGCGGGATCGGCATCGTGCGCGCCCGCTGGAACGAGCCGGCCGCGATCATGTCGGCGCTCGACGGCGGCGCGCTGGGCGTCATCATCCCGATGATCGAGACTCCGGAGGACGCCGCGGCCGCCGTCGAGGCCTGCCGCTTCCCGCCGTACGGACAGCGCTCCTACGGCCCGATCCGCGCCCGCGACATCATCGGCAGCACGGATCCCCGTGAGATCGAGAAGGTCGCCTGCATCATCATGATCGAGACCGCCGAGGCCATCGCCCGTCTGGACGAGATCGTCTCGGTGCCGGGCATCGACGCCGTCTACATCGGCCCCAGCGACCTCGCCCTCGCCCTCGGCGAGAAGCCGGGCACGACCTCGCCCGTGCTGCAGGAGGCGATCGACAAGATCCTTGCCGCCGCGCACGCCCACGACGTCGCCGTCGGCATCCACACCGCTGCGGGCGACGTGGCCCGCGGCTACCTCGACCGGGGACTCGACTTCGCGACCATCTACTCGGACGCCGGCCTGCTGGCCTGGGCCGTCCAGCAGCAGATCGCGGCCGTCGGCGACCTGGCCGGCTCCGATTCCGCCGGCGCCTCCGGCGGGAACGCGCCCTCCGTCTACTGAACGCTGAAAGAACCAAGGAGCTGCCATGTTGGCCAGATACCTCGCCAAGAGGCTCTTGCACGCCGTCCTGGTGCTGCTGGCGGTGCTCGTCGTCGTCTGGATCGTCGTCAACCAGCTCGGCGATCCCGCGCGCCTGATCCTGCCCCCCTCCGCGAGCCAGCAGCTCTACGAGGACACCAGGGAGGCGATGGGCCTGAACCGGCCGATCCTCGAGCAGTTCTGGGATTCGCTGTCGGGGTGGATCGTCGGGGACTTCGGGAACTCCACCTGGCAGAAGGTCCCGGCCCTGGGCCTCGTCCTCGGCCGGCTGCCCGCGACCCTGTACCTCACGGTGGTCACCCTGGTCATCGCCGTCGTGCTGGCCCTCGCGCTCGGCATCCTCTCCGCCATGCGCCCCGGGAGCTTCCTCGACCGCGTTCTGACCACGATCTCGCTCGCCGGCGTCTCGATCGCGGACTTCTGGCTCGCGCTCATGCTGATCCTCATCTTCGGCATCCAGCTGGACTGGCTGCCGACCTCGGGATTCGGCGGTCTGCAGTTCGTCATCCTGCCCGCGCTCGCCCTCGCGTTCCGTCCTCTGGGGCGCCTCGCGCAGGTGGCGCGGTCGACGCTGGTCGAGGAGATGCAGAAGCCCTACGTCGTCACGCTCCGCGCGCAGGGCATGTCCGAGGGGAGGATCGTCCGCAGGCATGCACTGAAGAACAGCCTCATCCCGATCATCACCGTCGGCGGGGACGAGCTGGCCTCGTTCCTCAACGGCGCGGTCGTCATCGAGACGATCTTCGCGTGGCCGGGGGTCGGAGGCCTCTTCATCCAGGCCATCGAACGGCGCGACCTGCCCCTCGTCCTCGCCTGCGTGTTCGTGATCGCCACGATGGTCATCATCGTGAACCTCGTCATCGACCTCTCCTACGCGTGGATCGACCCGCGCGCCGTGCTCGCCGGCGGCGGCTCGCGACGGCGGCGGCGGAAGCTGCGGATGGAGGCGCTCGCGCTCCCCGGCGGGGAGAAGGGCGCCCTCGCGGCGGCCACCGAGACGAGGACGATCCCCACCGTCGCCGAGCCCTCCCGCAAATGACGCACCCGAAACCCCATACAGAAAGAAGCAGCTCCATGACCACGCCCACAGGTCCCCTCGCCGGCATCCGGATCCTCGACTTCACCGAGCGCATGCAGGGTCCATACGCGACGCAGATGCTGTCCGACATGGGCGCCGACGTCATCAAGGTGGAGCGTCGCGTCTCGCTCACCCCGGACGGAAGGCCGGACGACCGCTACGGCGAGCGGAACCTGTACGGCAGGGACCACGAGGACTCGAAGTCGTACTCGGCGGGGTTCCTCGCGTCGAACCGCAACAAGCGCAGCATCACCGTCGATCTGAAGTCGCCGGAGGGGCTCGCGGTCATCGAACGCCTGATCCCCCAGGTCGACGTCGTGTACGAGAACTTCCGCCCCGGCGTCATGGAGCGCCTCGGCGTCGGATACGCGCGGTGCCAGGAGCTCAACCCCTCCGTGGTGTACGCCTCCGCGACGGGGTACGGGCCGGACGGCCCGTACGTGCGGCGGCCCGGCCAGGACGTCCTCGTCGAGGCTCTCACGGGCTGGGGACGGATCAACGGGGATGCGACGGGTCGCCCCGTGCCGGTCGGCACCGCCATCGCGGACACGCTGGGCGCGATGAACGGCGCCTTCGCGGTCGCCAGCGCGCTGTACCACCGTGCGCGCACCGGCGAGGGGCAGCACGTCGAGGTCTGCCTCTTCGACAGCGCCCTCGCGGCGCTGGCCGAGTGGGGCCTGCACAACATGAACACGGACATCGGCGAGCCGCGCCGCGCCGCGCCGTCGCACGCGAGCCCGTACACGCCGCCGCCCTACGGCTTCTACCGGACCAAGGACGGCTACATCGCGCTGTCGAGCGGACGGCAGATCCCCCAGCTGTCCCGCATCCTCGAGATCGACGATCTCAGCGAGGATCCGCGCTTCAGCACGTTCTGGGCGCGCGTCGAGCACAGCGCCCTGTTCACGCAGATCATCGAGGAGGCGCTGCAGCGCAGGACCACGGCCGAGTGGCTGGAGCTGATGGAGCCGGAGGACATGTTCGCCGCTCCCGTGAACACCTTCGAGGAGGCGTTCCGCGACCCGCAGGCGCTGCACAACGAGATGATCGTCGAGCTGCCGACCCCCGTCGGCCCGCTGAAGTTCTTCGGCGTGCCCTACAAGCTCGACAAGACCCCCGCGAGCGTCAGGACGGCGCCGCCCACGCACGGCCAGCACACCGACGAGGTGCTGCTCGAGTCCGGCTTCACCGCGGCCGAGATCGCCGAGCTGCGCGCCGCCGAGGCGATCTGACCACCACGGGAACCCCAGGAAAGGACCGACCATGACAAAAATCGCGATGCTGCACACGAGCTTCGTCTTCCTCAACGTCGACACGCAGATCCAGGATCTCGTCGCCGATCTGCTCCCCGGCGACGAGCTGATCCACTTCGTCGACTCCGAAGTGCTCGCGGATGTGGTGAAGGACGGCGGCGTGAACGAGTCCAGCACCGAGCGGATGGTGCACCTCGCACAGGCCGCGGAACGGGCAGGAGCCGATGTCATCTTCTCGGCGTGCTCCTCGCTCGGCCCGGCGATCGACGTCGCGAAGGAGCGCGTGCACGTGCCGATCATCAAGGTCGACGACGCGATGACGCGCGACGCGGCGGCGGAGGGCGGGCGGATCGGCGTCCTCGCGACCGTCCCGACGACTCTCGGCCCGACGGCCGACCTCATCCGCTCCCACGGCGGCGACAAGCCGGTCGAGGTGGTCGAGAAGCTCGCGGCCGGGGCCTTCGACGTGCTGATGGGCGGCGACCGCGAGAAGCACGACGCCATGGTCAAGGCCGCGGCGGCCGAGCTCATCGAGGACGGCGTGGACCGCATCGTGCTCGCGCAGGCCTCGATGGCACGGCTCGCGGACGAGCTGGCCGAGGCGACAGGAGTGCCGGTGCTCGCGAGCCCGCGACGGGGCGTGGAGAACCTCGCGGACGTCGTCCACCGCACCGAGGCAGCGCACTGAGGTCCGCCCGCTTCCCGCGCATCCGCGGTTCGCGTCAGCCGAGGCGCGCGAGCTGCGGGTGCGCGGCCGTCCACTCGAGGGTCTGCCCGAGCGGACGCGTCGGCCGGTACTCGCAGGACACGAAGCCCTCGTAGCCGCACGCGACGAGGTCGTCGAGCACCTGGCCGAAGTCCACGTCCCCGGTTCCCGGCTCTCCGCGACCCGGCGCGTCGGCGAACTGCACGTGCGCGATGCGCGGGCCGTGCTCGGCGAGGACCTCGTGCAGGTCGTCGCCGTTGTTCGACAGATGGAAGGTGTCGAAGAGCAGTCCTGCGCGACCGTATCCCGCCTCGGCGACGACCGCGTCCAGCACACCGGCGCCGTCGGCGGCGGTGCGCAGCGGGAATCCGGGCACGCCGCTCAGCGGCTCGATGAGCACCGTGCCGCCCACGGCATCCAGCGCCTGCACGGCGAAGACGAGATTGCGCAGTGCGGTCCGCTCCTGCTCCGGCTCGCCGCTCACGTCGACGGGAGCGCCGTAGAGGGCGTTGAACCGCGTGCATCCCGTGCGCTCCGCGATGCCGACGACGGTCTCGACGTTCGCACGGAACTCGTCCTCCCGTCCCGGATGCGAGGCGATGCCCCTGTCGCCGGCGGCCATGTCCCCCGCGAAGAGGTTCAGCCCGACGAGGCGGACGTCCGCGGCGTCCAGCGCGGCGACCATGGCGTCCACCTCGCCCGCGGGCGGCACGGCGTCGGGAAAGGGCCACCACAGCTCGACGGCGCGGAAGCCCAGGTCGGCGGCCGCCCTGAACCTCTCGTGCAGGGGCCGGTCCGGCAGGAGGATCGACAGGTTGGCGCACAGCTCGTAGGTCATGTCCCGGCTCCTCGTCGCTCCGTTCAGGCGTGCAGCTCGCGCAGGAGGCGGAAGAACGCGGCCTTCCCCTCCAGGCCGATCCCCGGGCGGTCCCCCGGCGCGATCCGGCCGCCGCGGACGACGGCATCGTCGGCGAAGCCGCCAGCGGGCTGGAACTCCCCGGGGTAGGACTCGTTGCCGCCGAGCTTCAGGGCCGCCGCGATGTGCAGCGAGAACTGATGCCCGCCGTGCGGGACGCAGCGCCGCGACGACCATCCGTGCCCGTCGAGCTCGCCCAGCACGCGGCGGTACTCGGTCAGGCCGTAGGCCAGCGTCGGATCGACCTGGATCCAGTCCCGATCGGGCCTCATCCCCCCGTAGCGCAGGAGGTTGCGCGCATCGTGCACGGAGAACAGGTTCTCCCCGGTCGCGATCGGCGCCGGGTAGTGCTCCGCCAGCGCCGCGTTCAGCGCATAGTCGAGCGGATCGCCGACCTCCTCGTACCAGAACAGACCGTACTGCCGGATCGCGTTGCCGTACTCGAGCGCGGTCTCGAGGTCGAACCTGCCGTTCACGTCGACCGCCAGCCGCGAGCCGTCGCCGCCGAGCACGTCGATGACCGCCTCGATCCGCGTGATGTCCTCGGCGAGGTCCGCCCCGCCGATCTTCATCTTGACGACCTCGTACCCGGCGTCGAGGAAGCGGCGCATCTCGTCCTGCAGATCGCGGATGCTCTTGCCCGGCGCGTAGTAGCCGCCGGCGGCGTAGACGAAGACGTCGTCGTCCGGCGCGCCGTCGCCGTAGCGGTCCGAGATCCATCGGTACAGCGGGACGCCGGCGATCTTCGCCGCGAGGTCGTGGAGCGCCATGTCGATGACCCCCACCGCGACGGAGCGCTCGCCGTGCCCGCCCGGCTTCTCGTTCGTCATCATGATGTCCCACGCCCTCTCCGGCGAGAGCTGCCCGTCGTCGGAGAGGAGGGCGTCCGGATCGGCGCCGAGCAGTCGCGGGAGGAACCGCTCGCGGATGAGCGGCGTCGCGTTGTACCGCCCGTTCGAGTTGAAGCCGTAGCCGACGACGGGACGCCCGTCGACGATCACGTCGCTCACGAGCGCGAGGATCGAGCAGTCCATCCCCGTGAAGTCGATGAACGCGTTGCGGATGGACGAGCTGATGGGAATGGTGCCGGCGTGCGCCGAGACGATCTTCACGGGACTCCTTCGATGCATCTTATAAGATGTAAGAGAGGGTATCGTGGGAGGAAGCCGACGACAAGACCCGGGAGAGCGATGTCCACACCAGCCGTGTTCTCGAGCAAGGCAGCCGTGGCCTACGCGGCGCTGCGCGGACGCATCCTCGACGGCCAGCTGGCGCCGGGCTCGCGGCTCGCGCAGGACGAGCTCGCCGCCGGCCTCGGGATGAGCATCACCCCGCTGCGCGAGGCCATCCGCCAGCTCGCGAGCGAGGGGCTCGTCGCGGTCGTCGCCCATCGCGACGTCCGCGTCTCCACGGCCAGCGCGAGCGAGGCGTCCGACCTCCTCGAGACACGGCTCGCCCTCGAGCCGTCCGCCACGCGCCTCGCCGCCGCACGCCGGGACGACGAGGATCTCGCCCGCATGGCCGAAGCGGCCGGCCGGCTCGTCCCCGTGACGAGGGAGGGCGGCGAGCACGCCGTGGCCGCGCACCGCGACTTCCATCGCGCCGTCTACCTCGCCAGCCGCAACGACGTGATGATCCGGATGCTGGACGACCTCTGGGACAAGTCGGACCGGTACCGGCGGCTGGGTCTCGCCCTGCCGGGCGGCGACGAGCCGCGCATCGACGACCTGCAGGAGCACCATGAGCTGCTCGCGCTGGTGCGGGCCGGCGACGAGGACGGCGCGGAGGGCCTCGCGCGACGCCACGTCGCCCACAGCCTGTCGGCGAGCGTTCCGGAGGCGCTCGCGCACGACGATCCCCAGACCCGCTGACCCCTCCTCGTGTACGTCCGGCGCCGCCACGGACGATAGGGTCGAACCGTGAAACTCGTCGTCACCGTTCCCTCCGAGAGACTCGTCACCGATATCGCCCCGCTCCCCGAGGGGGTGGAAGTCCACTTCTGGGACCTGACGACTCCGGCGCCCGCGGAGCGGATCGACGTCGTCGTCGCTCCGTACATCGGAGAGCCCGAGGCCCTCCGGGCGCTCGACGGCGTGTCGATCGGACTCGTGCAGGGACAGTCGATCGGCTACGACGGGATGGCGGAGCGCCTGCCCGCCGGCATCCGCTTCGCGAACGCCTCGAGCGTGCACGAGACGTCCACGTCCGAGCTCGCCGTGGCGCTGACCCTCGCGGCGCAGCGGCAGCTCCCCCGCTTCGTGCTGGCCCAGGAGAAGGCCGAGTGGTCACCGGTCTTCGCGGAGAGCCTCGCGGACCGGCGCGTCCTCCTCGTCGGGTTCGGCGGCGTCGGAACCGCCATCGCCCGGCGCCTCGCCCCGTTCGAGGTGGAGCTCTCCGCCGTCGCCCGCACCGCGCGGACCGAGACCGTCGACGGCGTCGGCGAGATCGCCGTGCACGGCATCGACGAGCTGCCCGACCTGCTCCCGGATGCCGAGATCGTCGTGCTGAGCCTGCCCGGCGGAGCCGAGACCCACCACCTCTTCGACGCGGAGATGCTCTCCCGCGCGGCGGACGGCGCACTGCTGGTCAACGTCGGACGGGGATCGCTCATCGATTCGGACGCCCTGCTCGCGGAGCTGCAGGCCGGCCGGCTGCGCGCCGCGTTCGACGTGCTCGAACAGGAGCCGCTGCCTGCGGAGCATCCGCTCTGGAGCGCGCCGGGCATCCTGATCGCCCCGCATGTCGGCGGAGCGTCGACGGCGATGAACCCGCGCATCGCACGGCTGATCCGCACCCAGATCGAGCGCCTCCTCGCCGGGGAGTCCCCGATCAACGTGGTGCTCAACACCTGATCCCGCGGGCCGCATCAGCGGCCCCGGATGCCGCGGATCGGCGGCGCTCGCGGAACTGTAAGCGCTTGCAGTAGGCTCATCGCATGACCCAGCTTGAACAGTCCGCCGCCCCCGGTGCCGAGTGGTGGCGCAGCGCCGTGATCTATCAGATCTACCCGCGATCCTTCGCGGACGCCTCCGGAGACGGCATCGGCGATCTTCCCGGCATCACCGGCCGGCTGGACTCCCTGCGGGAGCTCGGCGTCGACGCGATCTGGCTGAGCCCGTTCATGACCTCGCCGCAGAAGGATGCCGGCTACGACGTCGCGGACTACCGCGACGTCGATCCGCTGTTCGGCACGCTGGCGGACTTCGACGAGATGCTCGCACAGGCGCACGCCCGAGGCATCCGCGTCATCGTCGACCTCGTCCCCAACCACTCCTCCGACCAGCACGTCTGGTTCCAGGAGGCCCTGAAGGCGGGGCCGGGCAGCCCGGAGCGCGCCCGCTACGTCTTCCGCGACGGCAGGGGCGAGAACGGAGAGCTGCCGCCCAACAACTGGGAGAGCGTCTTCGGCGGCGGCATGTGGGAGCGCGTCGTCGAGGCCGACGGCACGCCGGGTCAGTGGTACCTGCACATCTTCGACGTCTCCCAGCCGGACTTCGACTGGACCAACGAGGACGTGCGGGAGGAGTTCCGCTCGATCCTGCGCTTCTGGCTCGACCGCGGCGTCGACGGCTTCCGCGTCGACGTGGCGCACGGCATGGTCAAGGAGGCGGGCCTGCCCGACTACGCCCCCGTCGCGGATGCGGACTCCATGGGCGGCGGCGAGGAGAACGTCCCCTACTGGGGCCAGGACGGCGTCCACGACATCTACCGCGACTGGCACCGCGTGCTGGCCGAGTACGACGGCGACCGCGCCCTGTGCGGCGAGGCCTGGCTCCCGACCCTGGCGAAGACGGCGCTGTGGGTGCGTCCGGACGAGATGCACCAGACGTTCAACTTCCCCTATCTGATGACCCCGTGGGATGCCGAGGCGCTCGGCGCGGTCATCAGGGAGTCGCTCGACCAGTTCGGCAGGGTCGGAGCGCCCAGCACCTGGGTGCTCTCCAATCACGATGTCGTCCGGCACGCATCTCGCCTGGCCCTCACCGCCGACAACCCGCAGGGCGAGGGCATCGGCCCGCTCTCCGAGGGCAAGCCGGACACGGCGGTGGGACTGGCCCGCGGACGCGCGGCCACCACGGTCATGCTCTCGCTGCCCGGATCGTCGTATCTGTACCAGGGCGAGGAGCTCGGCCTTCCCGAGGCGATCGAGATCCCGGACGAGTTCCGCCAGGACCCGACCTGGTTCCGCACGGATCACGAGCGCTACGGCCGCGACGGATGCCGTGTGCCGCTGCCCTGGGAGGCCGGCGCCCCGGCGTTCGGGTTCAACACCACCGGAGCATCCTGGCTTCCGCAGCCGGCGGAGTGGGCGTCCTACGCCCGTGACGCGGAGGAGGCCGACCCCGCATCGACGCTCGCGCTGTACAAGCGGCTGCTGAGGCTGCGCCGCGAGCGCTCGCTCGGAACCGGCTCGCTCGTCTGGGAGGACCTCGGCCCGGATGCCGTGGCGTTCCGCCGCGGTGACCTCCACGTCGCGGTGAACCTCGGCGCGGAGCCGATCGAGCTGCCGGCCGGCGCCGCCTTCGTCGTGCAGAGCCAGCCGTTCTCCGGCTCCGCCCTGCCGGTCGACACCGCGGTCTGGTACACACTCTGACCTCCGCGAGTCTGCGACACCACGCCGAGACGACGGCGATACGTCTACTACTGGGCGTGGTGTCGCAGACTCGGAGCCCCGAGAAGGAAGTCGCGCACGATGACGAGCATCGATGAGGTCGCACAGCTGGCCGGCGTCTCCACGGCCACCGTCTCCCGCGCCCTGAGCGGTCGCGGGCATGTCTCCGCCGCCGCGCGCGAGCGCGTGCTCGCCGCCGCCGCGCAGCTCGGCTACGTGGTCTCCTCGCGCGCCTCCTCGCTCGCCTCCGGCCGCACGCGCAACATCGGCGTCGTCGTGCCGTTCCTGGACCGCTGGTTCTTCAGCACCGTGCTGTCCGGGGTCTCCAGCGCCCTCATGCGCGCCGGCTACGACATCACCCTGTACAACATCACCTCCGATCGCGACGTCCGCCGCGAGGTGTTCGCCACCGCGCTGCGTCGTCAGCGCGTGGACGCGATCATCGCCGTGTCGATCGAGCTCGACGAGGTCGAGACCGGCCAGCTGCTCGCGCTCGGCCTTCCCGTGATCGCGATCGGCGGCCCGAACCCGCGTCTGGACACCCTCACGGTCGACGACGTCGCCGTCGCGAAGCTCGCCACCGAGCATCTGCTCGGGCTCGGCCACCGCGACATCGCGCACATCGGCGCAAATCCAGAGTTCGACCTGGACTTCCACATCCCGACCCAGCGCAGGCAGGGCTTCGAGAGGGCGCTGGCGGATGCCGGCATCACCCCGCGCCCCGGATTCCTCGAGCCGGCGGACTTCACGGTCGAGGGCGGATATCGCGCGGCGAAGCAGCTGCTCGGACGCCCCGGCCCCCGGCCGAGCGCCGTGTTCGCCGCATCCGACGAGATGGCGATCGGAGCGATCCTCGCCGCCAGGGATCTGGGGTTCGGGGTCCCTGACGACCTCTCCATCGTCGGCATCGACGGGCACGAGCTCGGCGAGTTCTTCCGGCTCACGACCGTCGACCAGTTCCCGATCGGCCAGGGCGAGCGGGCCGCGGCCGCCGTGCTCGCGAAGCTCGAGGAGACGACGCCGCCCGCCGTCCACGGCGAACTGCCCTACGAGCTCATCGTGCGCGGCACGACGGCCCGGCACTGACGCGCCGGCTCGGACGACCGCGCGAAGGCGGGATGCTCAGGCAGCGGGCAGCGTGTGGAACCGTCGATCGTGATAGACGACGGGACGTCCCGGCTGCCCCATGATCACCTCCAGCACCTCGGCGATGACGACCGTCGAGGATCCGACCGAGACGGTGTGCAGAGGACGGCAGCGCAGCGCCGCCCTCGCCGACGCCAGATACGGCTCGCCGGTCGCGAGCCTGCTCCAGCCCTGATCGGCGGTGAAGCGCTCGGCACCGGACACGGCGAAGTTCTGCGCGAGATCGGCGTGCTCGGAGTCGACGAGGTGCACGAGGAACGTCGCAGCACCCAGGATCGCCCCCGCGCTTCCGGTGGCGCGCGTGACGGAGAACATGATCGCCGCGGGGTCGACGGCGACCGAGGAGACGCTGGACGCCGTGAGGCCCACCGGCCCCGCATCCGTGGCGGCCGTGATGATGGCGACGCCGGCCGGGTGCGTGCGGAAGGCGGCCTTCAGCCCCTCGCCCACGTCGGTCGGGGCGGGTGAGGACGGCGTCTCAGAGGGCATCGGCTTCCTTCGTTCGCTTCAGCGATACGCTAAGACCTCAAGCATACTTGAGGTCAAATCGAGGAGGTTCCGGATGCCCGCGGCATCCGAGCGCGCCCCGGACGAGCTGCTGACGGTCGGCGAGATGAGTCGCCGCACCGGCGTCGCCGTCTCCGCGCTGCACTTCTACGAACGGCTCGGGCTCATCGCCTCCAGCCGGACATCGGGCAATCAGCGCCGATACGCCCGCCATATGCTGCGCCGGGTGTCGCTCATCACGGTCGCGAAGCGCCTCGGCATCCCGCTCGCCGACGTCCAGGAGGCCTTCGCCGAGGTCCCGCTCACGCGCACCCCGAGCCACGCCGAATGGCAGCGCGCGTCGCGGAGGTGGAAGCAGGATCTCGAGCGAAGACGCGAGGGCATCGAACGCCTCGAACGCGAGCTGACCGGATGCATCGGCTGCGGATGCCTGTCGATGAAGGCCTGCGGGCTGCTCAATCCGGACGACTCGCTCGGGGATTCGGGCGCGGGTCCTCGCCGTCTCGACGCGACCTGACCCCTCATGCCGGGGGGAAGCCGCCCGTCAGCCGGCCATGGAACCGTCCGCTCGCCTCGTTCAGTCCGACCAGCCTCACGCGTATGCCCCGGGCGGCATACTTGGTCTCGATCGCGTCGAGCGCGGCCACCGTCGAGGCGTCCCAGACATGCGATCGGGAGAGGTCGATGATCACGCACTCCGGATCCTCGGAGTAGGCGAACTGGGTGGTGAGGTCGTTGCTGGAGGCGAAGAACAGCTCCCCGTCCACGACGTAGCGAGCGGTGTCGGCATCCGCCGTGCGCGTCACCGTGACGACGTGGGCGACCCGACGGACGAACAGCACGGACGCCACGAGGACGCCTCCCACCACGCCGATCGCCAGGTTGTGGGTGAGCAGCACGAGCACGACGGTGGCCACCATGACGAAGGTCTCGCTCCTGGGCATCCGCCTGAGCGTCGACGGACGGACGCTGTGCCAGTCGAAGGCGCCGATCGCGACCATGATCATGACAGCCACGAGCGCCGCCATCGGGATCGTCGCGACGAAGTCCCCGAAGACGACGACGAGGAGGAACAGGAAGACGCCGGCGCAGAACGTCGACAGGCGGGTGCGCGCGCCCGATTCCTTGACGTTGATCATGGTCTGACCGATCACGGCGCATCCGCCCATCGCGCCGAAGAGCCCCGACAGGATGTTGGCGGCGCCCTGCGCCCAGAATTCACGTGTCTTGCTCGAGCGCGTGTCGGTGATCTCATCGACGAGCTTCGCGGTGAGGGGGGACTCCATGAGCCCGACGACGGCGACGCCGAGCGCGAACGGCGCGATGATCGCGAAGGTCTCCCACGTCCAGGGGATGTCCGGCAGGAACAGCGAAGGCAGGCTGCGCGGGAGCTCGCCCTGGTCGCCGACCGTGGGCACGTTCAGCGCGAGACCCAGCACGACGGCGGTCACGATGATCACCGACACCAAAGGCGCCGGCACCACCTTCGTGAGACGCGGCACGACGAGCATGACGAGAACGCCGAGGACGACCAGGGGGTAGACGAGCCAGGGCACGTCGATGAGCTGCGGGAGCTGGGAGCCGAGCACGAAGATGGCGAGCGCGTTGACGAAGCCGGTCATGACGCTGCGGGGGATGAAGCGCATGAGCCGGGCCACGCCCAGCACCCCGAGGAGCACCTGGAAGACGCCGGCGAGGATGATCGTGGCGATGAGGTAGTCCAGGCCGTACGCCGGCGCGATCGGGGCGACGACCAGGGCGACGGCGCCCGTGGCCGCCGTGACCATCGCCGGACGCCCGCCGAGGAAGGCGATCGATACGGCCATGATGAACGAGGAGAACAGCCCGACCTTCGGATCCACGCCGGCGATGACCGAGAAAGCGATGGCCTCGGGGATCAGCGCGAGTCCGACGACGAGGCCGGCGAGGATCTCCCTCGTCAGCATCCGTGGGCTCTTCAGTGCGTCGAGGACGGTCGGATGGGCGCGATATCGGATGCGGTCGACGGACGTCATGTCTCTCCAGGGGTGAGCGCCCGAGCGGGCAGATCAACCCTAGACGCCGAGGACGTCACCCTGCCGCGATGAGCTTCGGCGCCAAGCCCCGGATACGGGAGACGATATCGGCGAACGCGGCGTCGAAGGCGGCGTCGGATCCGTCCCGCACGGGATCGGGCACCGACCAGTGCACGCCCCGGTCGCCTCCGAGCTCCTCATGGGCGGCGTCGCAGACGGTCACGAGGAAGTCGTCCGCGTCGAGCACGTCCTCCAGGGCGCGCGGCGCGGGATCGTGAAGAGCGAGTCCGTGCCGGTCGGCGGCGGCGAGCGCGCCGGCATCGATCTGCGCCGCCGGATGCGTGCCCGCGGAGGCGACGGGCACGTCACTGCTGTCGCGCCAGAGGGCGGCGGCGAGCGGGGAGCGGGCGGAGTTGCCCGTGCAGACGAACAGCACCCGCCGCACCGCGAGCGTCCGCGATGGGATGAGGCCGTCGAGCGCCCCGGGCACGACGCGCAGGTAGGTGCGGCGCCGATCGGCCTCCGAAGGACCGCGCACGATCAGCCCCGCCTGCTGGAGCTGGTTCAGGTGGTGCGCGAGCAGGTTGGACGAGACGCCCAGGCCGCGCTGCAGCTCGACGGGTGCGATGTCGCCCAGCGCGAGCAGGTCCAGGATCTGCAGCCGAACCGGATCGGCGAGCGCCGCATGCCGTGCGACCCGATCCGCCAGAGTCGTTTCCTCAATGTTCATTGACTCAAGTTTGACTGAGCGATGGGAAGTCGTCAAGATGGGCAGCGATGAACACCGAGACCGTGCCGCTGTGGCGGCGTGCTGCCGCCGAGCTGCTGGGCGTCGCCCTGCTGGTGGCGATCGTGGTCGGCTCCGGCATCGCCGCGCAGCGCCTCTCCCCCGACGATGCCGGGCTGCAGCTCCTGGAGAACTCGCTGGCGACCGCGCTCGGGCTGACGGTGCTGATCCTGATCCTCCAACCGGTGAGCGGGGCGCATCTCAACCCGGTCGTCACTCTCGCCGGCCGTGCGCTCGGCGCACGGCCGGCCGGCGCGGACATCGGCGTCTACATCGTCGTGCAGCTCCTCGGCGGCATCGGCGGCGCCGTTCTCGCCCACCTGATGTTCGACGCCCCGACCGCCCTGTCCACGATCGATCGTGCCGCACCGGCCCCGCTGCTCGGCGAGGTCGTCGCCACCGCAGGGCTGATCCTCGTGGTCTTCGCGCTCGTCCGCACCGGCCGCGCCGCGATCGTCGGCCCCGCCGTCGGCGCGTACATCGGGGCCGCGTACTGGTTCACCTCCTCGACCTCCTTCGCCAACCCCGCGGTCACGATCGGACGGATCTTCACCGACGCCTCCGCAGGCATCGCCCCGGCCTCCGCGGGCTGGTTCCTCGCCGCCCAGATCGTCGGCGCGGTCGTCAGCGTCGGTCTCGTGCTCCTGCTCTTCCCGGATCGAAAGGCTCGTCCATGACCCATCTGATCGCGATCGGCGGCTCCGACGCCGGCATCTCCGCGGCCCTGCGCGCCCGGGAGCTCGATCCGGCCACCGACGTGACCGTCGTCGTGGCGGACGAGTACCCCAACTTCTCCATCTGCGGCATCCCGTACTACTTCACCGGCGAGGTGCAGCCCTGGCAGTCGCTCGCGCACCGCACCGCCGCCGACCTCGAGGCGACCGGGATGCGGCTGCGGCTCAACACCTTCGCCACGAGCATCGACGTCTCGGACCGGCGGCTCACGGTACGGACCCCGGACGGCTCGACCGAGGACATCGCCTACGACGAGCTGATCGTCGGCACCGGAGCACTCCCCTCGCACGCAGGCATCGCCGGGCTCGAGTCCCTGACCTCGGCGGACGGCGTGCATGTCATCCACTCCATGGGAGACACCTTCGCACTCGACCAGCACCTCACGAGCCGGCAGCCGCAGTCGGCGATCATCGTCGGCGCAGGGTACGTCGGGCTGGAGATGGCCGAAGCGCTCATCGCCCGCGGCATGACCGTCACCCAGCTCCAGCGCGGCCCCGAGGTGCTCTCCACCCTCGACCCCGAGCTCGGCGCCCTCGTCCGTGACGAGCTCACGGCCCACGGCGTCGAGGTCGTCACGGGCACGACGGTCACCGGCATCGAGAGGACTCCCGCCGGGCTCGCCGTCACCGGCATCCGCGACGACCAGCCCTTCTCGCGGACCGCGGACCTCGTCCTCGTCGTCGTGGGCGTTCGCCCCAACACCGAGCTCCTCGAGCACGCCGGGGCCTCACTCGGCGCGGGCCGCGCGATCGTTGTCGACGAGCACATGCGCACCGGGCTCCCGCATGTCTGGGCCGCCGGCGACGGCGTCATCACCCATCACCGCCTGCTCGGCCAGACCTATCTGCCGCTGGGCACCACGAGCCACAAGCAGGGTCGCATCGCCGGAGAGAACGCCGTCGGCGGGAGCCGCTCCTTCGCCGGCTCCGTCGGCACCCAGGTCGTCAAGGTCTTCGACCTCGTCGCCGCACGCACCGGCCTCCGCGACCGGGAGGCGATCGCCGCCGGGATCTCACCCGTCACCGTCGCCTCGTCCGCCGACGACCACAAGCGCTACTACCCGGGCGCGCATCCCATCCGCTTCCGGATCACCGGCGACGCGAACGACGGCCTCCTCCTCGGCGCGCAGCTCGTCGGGCGGCGGGGCACCGAGATCGCCAAGCGCGTCGACACCTACGCCACCGCCCTCCATGCCGGACTCGCGATCGACCAGCTCAGCGACCTCGACCTCTCCTACACCCCGCCCCTCGGCTCTCCCTGGGACGCGGTCCAGATCGCCGCCCAGGCGTGGGATGCCGCCGCGCGTCTCCGCGCCCGCGCATAACGCGCGTCGGAAAACCCAGATCCACCGCTCGCCACCCGGCGTGTCGCCACCGGACACGCCACGGACAGACAGACTGATCTGGGTTCTCCGCCGTGCTACGCACGCAGCGTGAACGACGCCGCCAACAGCGCCTCCTCGCGCGAGCTCGGCCCGACCAACAGGGCGAACTCCCCCGGCTCGACGATGCGGTCGCCACCGGCGTCCACGATCGTGCACGCCGACACGGGGAGCTCGATGCGCACGCGCTCCGACGCCCCGGACGCCAGCTCCACCTGCCGGTAGGCCTTGAGCTCGCGGTCGGCCCAGCTGACCGAGGTCACCTCGTCGCGCACGTACACCTGCACCGTCTCGCGCACCGGCCGCGCACCGGTGTTCGTCACGGTGACCTCCGCGACGATCGTGCCTTCGACCGGATCGCCGACGACGGCGGTGAGGTCGGAGTAGGCCACGGTCGTGTACGACCGCCCCTCCCCGAACGCCCAGGCCGGCGCCTGGGTGAGATCGGCGTAGCGGTCGCCGTGCTGTCCGCGGATCTGGTTGTAATAGGTCGGCTGCTGCCCGGCATGTCGCGCGAAGGAGATCGGCAGCCGGCCCGAGGGCTCGATCGCCCCCGTGATCAGCTCGGCGAGCGCGCGCCCGCCCTGCATCCCCGGGTTCGCGGCCCAGATCACGGCGGCGGCCTTCGACGCGGATGCCGGCAGCACGAGCGGCTTCGACGCGAGCAGGACGATCACGACGGGCCTCCCCGTCGCGATGACGGCGTCCAGCAGGGCGTTCTGCGCGCCGACGAGCTCGAGCGTCGCCGTGGAGCGCGCCTCGCCGAACAGGCCCACGATGTCGCCCACCACCGCGACGACCGCCTCTGCATCGGATGCCGCCGCCACCGCCTCCGCGATCATGTCGTCGTCCGGCGCGGCCGGGTGCACGACCGGAGGCCGCGGCTGCCCGTCGGGGAAGGTCTCCCCGCGGGGATCGGCGCCGAGCGTGCCGACGTCGGCGCCGCGCGCATAGGCGACCGACCACGGAGCGATGTCGCGGATGCCGTCGAGCACCGTCGTGATCATCTCGCGCGGCTGCCCGTCCAGCCAGCCTGCCTGCCCCGAGCCCCCGGCCCAGTCGCCGAGCTGCTCCTGGGCCTCGTCCGCGAGGGGTCCGACGACCGCGATCCTGCGCACCCCCACCGAAGGCGCATCGGCGGCAGCGGGCCTCAGCGGGAGCGTCCCGTCGTTCTCCAGCAGCACGAGCGAGCGTCGCGCGACCTCGAGGTTCAGCTCGGCGTGCGCCGCGCTGCCCACCACCTCGCCGAGCCGATCGGAGGGCAGCCGAGGGTCCTCGAACAGTCCGAGCTCGAACTTCAGCGTCAGGATGCGGGCGACGGCGGCGTCGAAGTCGTCCGGGCCCAGCATCCCGCGGGACACCGCCTCCCGCGCGCCCTCGAAGAAGCCGGGCGTCGTCATGATCATGTCGTTGCCCGCCTGCACGGCCGCCGCGGCGGCGTGCGCGTCGTCCGGCTGCACCCGCTGCTCCCAGACCATGCGCCCGACGTTGTCCCAGTCGGTGACGAGCATCCCGGTGTAGCCCCACTCGCCGCGCAGCACCTCGCTGAGCAGCCAGTCGTTCACCGTGATCGGCACACCGTCGGTGCTCTGGTAGCCGAGCATGAACGTCCGGCATCCCTCCCGCGCGACCCGCTCGAACGGCGGCAGGAACCAGCTGCGGAGCTTGCGCCGCGAGATGTCCGCCTCGGACGCGTCCCGCCCGCCCTGCGTCTCCGAGTATCCGGCGAAGTGCTTCGCCGTCGCGAGGATCGCGGTCGGGTCGTCCAGTCCATCCCCCTGATAGCCGCGCACCATGGCGCTGGCGAGCTCGCCGATGAGGAAGGGATCCTCGCCGAAGGTCTCGTTCACGCGCCCCCAGCGCAGGTCCCTCGCGATGCACAGCACCGGGGAGAACGTCCAGTGGATGCCGGTGACGGCGACCTCCTCCGCCGTCGCCCGTGCCACCCGCTCCACGAGTTCCGGGTCCCAGGACGCCGCCATCCCGAGCTGCGTCGGATAGATCGTCGCACCCGGCCAGAAGGAGTGCCCGTGGATGCAGTCCTCTCCGACGAGCAGGGGGATCCGCAGCCGGGTCTTCAGCGTCAGCTCGCGTGCACGGAGGATCCGCTCGGGAGAGGTGTGCAGGATCGAGCCGACGTGACGGCGCAGGATGTGGTCGTCGAGGTCCTCACGGGCGTCGAGCTGCAGCATCTGCCCGATCTTCTCCTCGACCGTCATGCGACCGAGCAGGTCGGCGACGCGTTCGGGGATGGAGAGGGCGGTGTCGAGGTACGGGAGGGTCTCGGTCTGGGATGTCATCTCTTCGTGTTCTTCGTGTTCTTCGCGGACGCGGTCTGCGGACGCACGGCGGTCACGGCGTCGTTGACGTCGAGCCCCTTCTTCTTCATCGCCCTGGCCCGCTCGCCGGCGGAGCGCAGGCGCGGGTTGACGTACTCGTCGATGCCGAAGTTGATCAGCGACAGGGCGACGCCGAGGATCGCGATGCAGAGCCCGGCAGGGACGTACCACCACCAGTAGTTGGGGAAGGCCCCGTTCTGCTGGGCCCAGAACAGGATCGTGCCCCAGTTCAGGTTCGTGATCGGGATGACGCCGATGAACGCGAGCGTGGTCAGCCCGAGGACGGCGGCCGTGACGGTGCCGACGAAGCTCGACGCGATGATCGCCATGAGGTTCGGCAGCATCTCGACGAAGATGATCCGTCGCAGCGGCTCGCCGTTGGCCCTCGCCGCCTGGATGAAGTCCCGGTTGCGCAGCGACATGGTCTGGGCGCGCATCACCCTGGCGCCCCAGGCCCAGCCCGTGACGGCCAGGACGGCGGCGACGAGGACGAGCGGCGGATCCTCGAACTGGGAGGCGACGATGATGATCAGCGGGAGGCCGGGGATCACGAGGAACACGTTGGTCAGCGCGGACAGCGACTCGCTGCGCCAGCCGCGCGTGTACCCGGAGACGACGCCCATGATCACCGCGATGAAGGTGCCCATGATGCCGGCGAGGAAGCCGACGACGAGCACGCCGCGGGTGCCGTAGACGATCTGGCTGAAGATGTCCTCGCCCATGTGCGTGGTGCCGAGCAGATGCGACCAGGACGGCGCCTGCCGCAGCGAGGTGTAGTCCTTCTCCAGCGGACCGTACGGCGCGATCAGATCGCCGAAGAGCGCGACGAGGACGAAGACGCCGAGGATGATGAGCCCCGCGAGCGACTTGCGGTTGCGGAACATCGCGAAGGACGAGCCGAGCTGCGACCAGAAGGTCTTCTTCGCCGGCGGGCGCGTCGCGGGCGAGCGCAGGGTCGCGGTCTCCGGCATCCCGGTCGGGACGGGGGCGCCCGCCTGCGCCGTGCTCTCGGCGGATGTGGGAACGGTCATCTCAGGCCTCCGACTGACGGGTGCGCGGATCGAGGACGGCGTAGGCGATGTCGGCGAGGCTGTTCGCGCACAGCACGGCCAGGGTGATGATGAGGAACAGCCCCTGCATGAGCGGATAGTCCTTCGCGTTGGTGGCGTCCAGCAGGAGCTTTCCGACACCCGGGTAGGAGAACACCATCTCCATGACGATCGTGCCGCCGACGATGAACCCGAGCGACAGCGCGAAGCTCGACAGCTGCGGCAGCACGGCGTTGCGCGAGGCGTAGTTCCAGAGCACCCGGCTGTTCGGCATCCCCTTCGCCTGCGCGACGGTGATGTAGTCCTCGTCGAGCACGGTGAGCATCATGTTCCGCATGCCGAGGATCCAGCCGCCCAGCGACGCGATGACGATCGTGATCGCCGGCAGCGCGCCGTGCGCGATCACCTGACCGATGAAGTCGATCGTGAGCTCCGGCCGCGATCCCTTGTCATAGGCGTGGGATGCCGGGAACCATCCGAGCGTCGAGGAGAACACCGCGATCGCGATGAGCCCGAGCCAGAAGTACGGCACGGTGCTGAAGAAGGTCGAGATCGGCACGATGACGTCGGCACGGCTGCCGCGGCGCCATCCGATGACCGCTCCGGCGGCCGTCCCGATGGCGAACGACAGGATCGTCGCGATGCCCACGAGCCCGAGGGTCCAGGGCAGGGCCGAGGCGATGACGTCGCCCACCGGCGCGAGCCCGTTGGAGAAGGAGCGACCGAGGTCGCCGGAGAACAGCAGCTTCCAGTAGTCGATGTACTGCTCCCAGAGGGTGCTGTCCTGGTCGAGGCCGAACAGGATGCGCAGCGAGCGCTCCGCCTCCGGGGTGATGAGCCCGGCGTTCTTCTGCATGTACGCGGTGACGGGGTCGCCCTTCATCATCCGCGGCAGGAAGAAGTTGATCGTGATGGCGGCCCATGCGGTGAAGAGGTAGAAGAAGGTGCGACCGGCGATGAAACGGTAGGGGATCCTCATGCGATGTCTCCGAACGGACGGGCCGCCGGCTCGGCGAAGTGCTTCTCCGGGTCGGGGGACGCCGCCCGCAGCTCACGGGTGTAGGCGTCCTGCGGGTGGAGGATGACGTCGTCCGCCGTGCCGTACTCGACGACCTTCCCGTGGTGCAGCACCATGATCTCGTCGCTGAAGTGGCGGGCCGTGGCCAGGTCGTGGGTGATGTACAGGACGCCGAGGCCGTCCTCCCGCTGGAGCTCGGCGAGGAGGTTCAGGACCCCGAGGCGGATGGACACGTCGAGCATCGAGACGGGCTCGTCGGCCACGAGCAGCGCGGGGCGCGACGCCAGCGCGCGTGCGATCGCGACGCGCTGGCGCTGCCCGCCGGACAGCTCGTGCGGGCGGCGGTCGATCACGGCGTCCACGTCGAGTCGCACGCGTTCGAGGATCCGGCGGACCTCCGCGTCGACCTCCGCCTTGGGCACGACGCGGTCCAGCTGCAGCGGACGCTCGACGTGGTAGCGGATGGAGTGGTATGGGTTGAGCGAGGCGAACGGGTCCTGGAAGACCATCCGCAGCTTCTGGCGGTAGCGTCGCAGCCCCCGGCCTCGCACCGGGATGGGCGCGCCGTCCAGCAGGACGTCGCCGCTGGTCGGCGTCTCGAGCTGGGTGAGGATCTTGGCGATCGTGGACTTGCCGCTGCCGGACTGGCCGACCAGCGCGATGGTCTTGCCGCTCTCGAGCGTGAAGCTCACGTCGTCGAGGGCGAGGATCGGAGAGCTGCCGCGCACGCGGTAGCGCTTGGTGACATGGCGGAATTCCAGCGTCGTCATCGGACCAGCACCCCCCTCTCGCCGGTGAGGCGCGGGAAGGATGCCAGCAGCGTCCTCGTGTATTCGTGCCGCGGATGCTCCCAGAGCTCCCGCGCCGGGGCGAGCTCGACGATCTCCCCCTGACGCATGACCGCGATGCGGTCGCTGATCTCCAGCAGCAGCGGGAGGTCGTGCGTGATGAAGATCACCGAGAACCCGAACTCGTGGCGCAGCTGGGAGATCTGGCGGAGGATCTCCCGCTGGACGAGCACGTCCAGGGCCGTGGTCGGCTCGTCCATCACCATCAGCTGCGGGCGCAGCGCGAGCGCCATGGCGATCATGACCCTCTGGCGCATACCGCCGGAGAGCTCATGCGGATAGGAGCGCAGGCGCTCCCGGCCGACGGCGACGATCTCGAGGAGCTCCTCTGCGGCCGCGCGCCGCTCCCGGCGTCCGAGGTCGGGCCGGTGCACCTCGAAGACGTCCTCGAGCTGCGCGCCGATCGTCGTCACGGGGTTGAGGGCGTTCATCGCGCCCTGGAAGACCATCGACACCTTGTCCCAGCGGAACCGGCGCATCTGCTCCGCGTCCAGCGCGTTCACGTCCACGTCGTCGCCTGCGGCGTCGTGGAAGGTGACCTCGCCGCCGGTGATGACGGCCGGGGCGCGCAGCAGGCGCTGGATGCCGTAGGCGAGCGTCGTCTTGCCGCATCCGCTCTCGCCCGCGAGGCCCAGGATCTCGCCGCGCTCGAGCTCGAGCGTCACGTGCTTCACCGCCTCGACGGGCGGTTCGACGTCGTACACGACGGAGAAGTCGCGCACGGTGAGGAGGGTGTCTGGCATGGGGATTCCTCGATCCTGCCGCCCCCGGTCGCCCGTCGGGCGAGGAGCGCAGCACCGAGTCGGAACGCAGGTCATCACGAGTGCGTTTCGACTCGCTGCGCTCGCCCGACGAGCGGACCGGGGTCGAGCGAAGGGGTGGTGTCGGACTACTCGGCGGGCTTCAGCTTCGTGAGGATCATCGGGACGGTGACCTGCGTGGGGTCGGCCGTCGCGTACTGGTCCTCCTCACTGGGCCATCCCACGTAGCCGCGGGTGTTGTACTCGCCCAGCACCGGGTGCGTGCCGACCGGGATCACCGGGACGTCCTCGACGAAGGTCTTCTGGATCTCGTAGAGGGCGGCGGTGCGCTCCTCGTCGCTCGCGGAGGTGGCGTAGGTGTTCAGCAGCTCGGTGACTTCGGCGTTCTCGTAGCGGCCGAAGTTGTAGTCCACGTCGTCTCCCACCAGCAGCCAGCGGCCGTCCATCGTGTCGGAGTAGAGGTCGTACGGGGTGGTCCCGCCGTCCGTCCAGTGCATGATGGCGTCGAAGTCGCCGGAGCGCTTGTTGGCCCACCAGGTGTCCGCGTCGGGGGTGTCCACCTTCGCGTCGGCGCCGAGCGTCTCCTTCACCTGATCGGAGATGAGGCTGATGCCGGTGACGTAGTCGTTCCATCCCTGGGGGACCTGCAGCGTGAAGGAGACCGGCTCGCCGTCCGGGTCGATCAGGGCGTCGCCGTCCCAGGTGTAGCCGGCGTCCTCCAGGATCGCCCGCGCCCCATCGACGTCGATGGAGAACTCCTCGCCCTGGTAGTCGGGGCCGATGTACTTGTCGCCGACCGGGGTGGGGAGCCCCGTGACGGACGTGAGCTCCGGACCCGCGTTCTCCCGCGCGATCTCGGTGTGCGCCGCGCGGTCGATGACCATGTTCACGGCCTGACGGAAGGCGAGGTCGTTGAAGGGCTTGCGCTGGTGGTTGACGAACAGGACGTCGGGAGACAGGGTGTTCGCCGCCCAGAACACGTTGTGCTCGGGGTCCTTCTCCACGAAGGCGCTCTGCACGTCGGAGATGAACGCCTGCGCCCAGTCGGCGTCGCCGTTGCCGAGCGCGGTGGTCAGCGCCGTGTTGTCGTTGTAGGAGATGTAGTACAGCGTCGGCACGGCGAGGTCGCCGCCCCAGTAGTCGTCGCGCGCGGTCATCGTGACGGACTGCGTGCTGAACGAGTCGAGCACATAGGGGCCGGTGCCGACCGGGTCGGGGTTGGCGAAGGTGGTCGGGTCGTCGACGTCCGCCCAGACGTGCTCGGGGATCATCGCGATGTTCAGCACCTGCGCCTGCTTGACGAACTTCGACTCGGCGAAGCTCAGCACGACGTCTCCGCCGTCCTGCACGATGTCCGTCAGCTGCAGGTTGCCGGTGTCGAGCGCGGGCGTGTCCTTGATGAGGGTGAAGGTGAAGACGATGTCGTCGGCGGTGAAGTCCTCGCCGTCGTTCCAGGCGACGCCGCTGCGCGGCGTCACGCGCAGCTGGGTGTAGTCCTCGTTCCATTCGACCTTCTCGGCGAGCCACGGGGTCGTCTCGTTGTCGCCGACGGGATTGACCATCGCGAGCGGTTCGAAGAGGACGTTCTTGTAGCCGAGCTTGTTCGCCGAGGAGTCTCCGACCCAGGGGTTGTTCGACTCGGTGGTGATCGCGCCGTCCGGCTTCGCGATCGTGAGGGCGGGGTTCTCCCCGCTCGGGGCGTCGCCGGTGTCGTCGTTCGACGAGCATCCTGCCAGCACCGAGGCGCTGAGGGCAGCGACGGCGAAGGCGGCGATGAGGGACTTTCTGAGCTTCATTGCTTCTCCTTGGGCACGGTCATTGTGCTGTGGACCACCGGTCATCCTCTCCCGGCGGCGGGAAATACAAAACTTACTGTCGAGAAAGTAAGTTACGCTGACAGTACCCGCCGATCACTACGATGGCAAGTGCGGGGGCCGAGCAGAAGTGAGGGCACTGTGGCAAGCACCGACGACGCTGTGCGAAGCCGTCCCGCGACGCGCGCGAAGCGCGAGCAGATCCTCAAGGCCGCGGTGGAGATCTTCGGGAACAAGGGGTCGACGAACGGCACCCTCGCCGATGTCGCCGAGCAGGTCGGGATCACGCACGCCGGCGTGCTGCACCACTTCGGCTCCAAGCAGAAGCTCCTCCTCGAAGTGCTCGCCTACCGCGACCAGGCCGATGTGCAGGACCTCGACAAGAAGCACATCCCGGGCGGGCCCGAGCTGTTCCTGCACCTCGTGCGCACCGCGTTCGCGAACGAGCGCCGGCCGGGGATCGTGCAGGCCTACACCGTGCTGTCCTCCGAGTCCGTGACGGACGACCATCCAGGACGGGAGTACTTCGAGGAGCGGTACACGACACTGCGCCGCGAGGTCTCGGAGGCGTTCGAGGAGCTGTGCGCCCAGGAGGGCGTCACCGATCAGGGAGCCGTCGCCTCGGCATCCGCCGCCATCCTCGCCGTGATGGACGGGCTGCAGCTGCAATGGCTCCTGCATCCCGACCTCGTCGAGCTCGGCCGCGCCACGGAGTTCGCGATCCGCGCGATCGTCAACGGCGTGCTCCGTCCCGGGCCCGAGCTGGACGACTACGCGCGCTGACCGCTGATCGACGCATCCTCACGCGCATCAGCACCCTGATCGAGGCGTGTCTTCACGATCCCTTCGCAGGCATCGGGAAACCGGAGCAGCTCACGTACGGCGCCCAGGGGGCCCGGTCGCGCCGCATCACCGACGCGCACCGGCTCGTGCATCTCGTGGACGGCGACGATCTGATCGTCCTTCAGCCGCGCCACCCCTACTGAGCCTCCGGTGAGCGCGGGCTAGGGTGAGGGCATGACGATCGACCTCGAGGCGCTCTACACCGATCTGCACCGGCATCCGGAGCTGTCGTTCCAGGAGACCCGCACCGCCGGCATCGCCGCGGGACACCTGCGGGATCTCGGCCTCACGGTCGAGGAGGGCGTGGGGATCACCGGCGTCGTCGGCCTGCTGGCGAACGGCGCGGGCCCGGTCGTCTGGCTCCGCGCCGACATGGACGCCCTGCCGGTGCGCGAGGAGACCGGGCTGCCCTACGCGAGCACCGTGCACGGGATCGACCCCGAGGGGCACGACGTCCCCGTCATGCACGCCTGCGGACACGACATGCACGTCACGGCGATGATCGGCGCCGTCGAGCGGCTGATCGCCACCCGCGAGGAGTGGTCCGGCACGGTCGTCGTGATCATCCAGCCGGCCGAGGAGTTCGGCGCAGGGGCGAGAGCGATGCTGGATGCCGGCATCCTCGATCGCTTCCCCAAGCCGGACATCGTGCTCGGCCAGCACGTCACGCCCTTCCCCACCGGGATCATCGGCGTGCGCAGCGGCACGCAGATGTCGGCGTCGGACGGGCTGACCGTGACCCTGCACGGCCGAGGTGGCCACGGCTCGCGCCCGCACACCACGATCGACCCCGTGGTGATGGCGGCCGCCACCGTCATGCGGCTGCAGACCATCGCCTCCAGGGAGATCGACCCGAAGGAGGTCGCTGTCGTGACGGTCGGAGCGATCCACGCCGGGCTCAAGAACAACATCATCCCCATCGAGGCGAGGCTCGAGCTGAGCCTGCGCTACCCGACCGACGCCATGCGCGAGAAGGTGCTGGCGAGCGTCGAGCGGATCGTGCGCGCCGAGGCGGCGGCATCCGGCGCCGAGCGCGAACCGGAGATCACGACGCTGCACACCCTCCCCGCCACGATCAACGATGCGGAGGCCACCGCCCGCGTCGAGACCGCCCTGCGGGCGAAGCTCGGCGAGGACGCCGTCATCGACCCCGGCCTCTTCACGGGCAGCGAGGACGTCTCCTGGTTCGCGAGGGACGCCGGCGTGCCGCTGGTGTTCTGGTTCTGGGGCGGTCTGGACGCTGCGACCTACGCGGATGCCGTCGCACGGGGCGCCGTGGACAGCGACATCCCCACCAATCACTCCCCGTTCTTCGCCCCGGTGATCCACCCCACCATCGACATCGGCGTGACGGCGATGGAGACCGCGGCGCGGGAGTTCCTGGCCTGAGACGGCTTCACGCGGCGCCGAGCACCCCGACGGGATCGCGCGCGATCTGCGAAGAGGGCGTGCCTGTCTCGCGGCTGAGGGCGCGCAGGAGGCCTGAGCGCGTCGCGTAGCCGGCGAGACGGGCCGCGGCGGCGAGATCGCCCCCGCCGAGGACGTGGGCGACGGCGACGTTGAGCCTCGTCCTCGTGCGCCAGCGCGCGAACGGGAAGCCCGTCTCCGCGGCGAAGATCCGCTGGACCTGGCGCACGCTCATCCGGTGCCGGGCGGCGAGGTCCTCGAGCGTCCGCGGCGAGCGCATCGCCTCCCTGGCGAGGAGGCGGGCGGCGGGGTGAGCCGGAAGGTCGACGGCGAAGTACGGGGTCGACACGTCGCCGAGCACGCGGCCCAGCGCACGCCGGAACGGCAGCACCTGCTCCGGCGTCGACGGCGAGGCGACCAGGATCGTCATCATCGCGTCGACGAGCGCGGGCACGACGCCGAGCCGGACCATCCGCGCCGGCGGCGCCGCCGACGGGTCCAGCAGGGGGCCGAGGACCATGCCGCCCTCGTCGATCCGCAGCGCATGCGGGACCTCCGCCTGCAGCCAGGCGGCCTCGTGCGTGCGCAGCTCGTGGCTCCGGCCGTCGACGATGAGGCGGACGCTGCCGCCGACCACGAAGACGAGATGCGGCTCGGCATGCACGTGCTCGTCATGACCCAGGAACCGGATCGCGGTCTCCTCGACGAGCGACCCGAGCGCGGTGATCGCCATGGGACTCCCCTCGGATGTCGTTCCCCTCACCGCCCGTGTTGCCTTCCGTCGCGTGCGCACGAGCCGGTGAGAATAGGCTCACCTTACCCGAGTCGTCCCCTTCCTTCCGCCGAGGTCTCTGTGGCACAGCGCGCCTTCACCACGCATCCGCTCGTCGTCCGCCGGGTCACGGTGCTCCGCGTCGAGGACGTCACCCCGCGGATGAGGAGGGTGGTGGTCGGCGGCGAGGGGCTGGACGCCCGCCTCGTCGACGGACATGAGCACCGCGGGTTCGCGGCCCCCGGATTCGACGATCACGTGAAGCTCGTGTTCGCCTCCGACGGGGACATCGACGCCGCTCTGCCCCGCCAGGTGGCGACGGGCATCGAGTGGACCGCCTCCGAGAATCGGGTGACGCGCGACTACACGCCGCGCCGCGTGGATCCGCTGCGGCGCGAGATCGCGCTCGACTTCGTCCGGCACGGCGACGGGCCCGCGGCCGCATGGGCGCTGTCCGCCGGCCCGGGGGACGACCTCCACTTCGTCGGCCCCAAGTCGTCCGTGCGCCTTCCCGACGAGCTCGACTGGATCGTGCTGATCGCGGACGAGACCGGTCTCCCGGCCGTGGGCCGCTTCCTCGAGGAGCGGCCGGTGCCCTGCCCCGCGCATGTGCTCGTCACGGTGGAGGAGGAGTCGGCGATCCAGGACCTCCCGACCACTCCTGCGGACACGCTGACCTGGACGATCGCGCGCGGCGGAGACGCGGCGGCGCTCGAGGCCGCCGCGCGCGCCCTGCCGCTCCCCGATGGCGAGGGCTACGTCTGGGCAGCCGCCGAGAGCCGGGCGCTGCTGCCCTTGCGCCGGTACTACCAGCGCGAGCGCGGCATCCCGAAGGACCGGGTGAACATCACCGGATACTGGCACGCCGAGGACGCCCACGAGGATGCCGCGGTCCCGGCCTTCCCCGCCGTCCCCGACCCGCTCCCCTGGTTCGCCGTCCGCGCCGCCCTCGGGCTCGGTGTCGTGGAGGCGCTCGCCGATGGCGCCCTGACGCCGGCAGCGCTGGCGGAGCGCACCGGCGCGACGCCCGCCGGCCTCGCGGCGCTCCTGCCCGTGCTCGCGAAGCACGGCATCGTCGTCGACGAGGCGGGAGGGCTGCGCCTGGGCGCCGCGGGTGAGGAGCTGCTCGACGAGCACGAGCAGGAGGAGTACCTGGGACTCGACGCCGACGTCCTGCTCAGCCTGGCGTCGCTGGCTCCGGCGATCCTGGCCGGGCGGTCCTCCTGGGCCGAGCATCACGGCCGGACGCTCGCCGAGGCCTCGCAGAGCGATCCGGAGATCGCGGAGGAGCTGGCCGAGCACGCCGACCGACTCGCGTACCTGCTCGAGGGACTGCTCGCCGATCCGCTCTGGCGGGAGGCGGGCAGCTGCGTCCTCATCGGACCGGGCTCGAGGACCGTCGCCGCCGGGCTCGAGGATGCCGGTCTCGCGCACCTCGACATCCGCGGCGCCGGCGACGGACTGCCCGCACGGCACGATCAGGCCGTCGACCTCGCCGTGCTCGCCCTGGCGCTCGCCCCTCGGACGGATGCCGAGGCCGGCGACCTCCTGACCGGCCTCGCCCGCACCGCGCGGAAGGCCGTCGTCATCGAGGAGGCCAGACCGGATGCGCTCGGCGAGGCGGCGGGCGACGAACTGATCGCCTACGCGACGAGGGGCACGGGAATGCGCGACTCCGCATCGATCGCCGCCCTCGGAGCACCCGCGGGCTGGCGCCTCGACCGCCGGATCGAGCTCGGCTGGGGGACGGTCGCCACCGTCCTCGTCCTCGCCTGATCCCGCCCGTCCGCATCCCCTGGCCGGCTCAGTTTCGCACCCCCGCCCCTGGCGGCTCAGCTTCGCACCCCCAGGGCGGCGGGAAGGCGCCGAACTGAGCCGGCGACGCGGCGCGAAGGCGGTTCACCGAGTGCACGGGCCGGCCGGCCACGCCGCGGAGAGCCGGGAGGGTCAGACCTCGACGATGCGCGGGGGCGGCGGCGGGGCGAGCTCGCGGTTCGGCGATCCGTGCGCCTCGCGGTGCAGACGCTCCATGCGCAGGTCCAGCTCGGCGGCGGCGTCCGCGGCATCCGACAGGCTGTCGACGAGATGCGAGGGCACCTGGTTGGAGAACTTGTAGTAGATCTTGTGCTCCAGGCTCGCCCAGAAGTCCATCGCGATCGTGCGGAACTGCACCTCCACCGGCACCGAGAGCGCACCGGTGGAGAGAAAGACGGGCACCTCGATGATCGCGTGCAGGCTCTTGTAGCCGTTGGGCTTCGGGTTCTCGATGTAGTCCTTCACGATCCTGACCGTGATGTCGTCCTGCGCGGTGAGCAGGTCGAACAGCCGGTAGACGTCCGCGACGAAGCTGCAGGTGACCCTGACCCCTGCGATGTCGGTGATCTCCGTGCGGATGCGGTCGAAGTCCGGCTCGCCGATGCCCTTGCGGGCGATCTTCTCCACGATGCTGTCCGGGCTCTTGAGCCGGCTCTTCACGTGCTCGATCGGGTTGTACGCGTGGTCGTGCGTGAACTCGTCCCGCAGGATGGAGATCTTCGTCTCGACCTCGCGCATCCCGAACTCGTACTCGCGGAGGAAGCGCTGGAACTCGTCGCGGAGCTCCTTGGTCTGCCGAATGGTGTCCTCGGTGACGTCAACGGTCGTCATGCACCCGACGTTACGCGTTCGTGATCGGAAACGTCTGTGCGTTCCCGATGACGGCGATCAGGAGCGCCGCTGCGCACCGCCGACGTCCGCAGCCCTGGCGTCCGTGAGCCGCTGCCGGAGAGGGGACCGGGATCCCCGCCCGTGAGGATGCCGTGAGCGCCGACGTCCTGGCCGTATGGTTTCCGTGAGGATCGCGTCAGGATCCGTGCGCGGGGCATAGTGTCGCGGAACGTGACGAACGAGCCCCGCGACCCGCAACTGGTCAAGCGCATCCTCCTCGGCGAGCCGATCTCCTCCGAGGAGGGCTCGGAGCAGCTGCTCCCGAAGCGCCGCGCGCTGCCGATCTTCGCCTCGGATGCGCTCAGCTCCGTGGCCTATGCGCCGCAGGAGCTCGTGATGATCCTCCTGATCGGCGGTCTCACCTTCCTCTCCTTCACGCCGGTCGTCGCCGTGGCGGTCGTCGTGCTCCTCGTCGTCGTCGTGCTCAGCTACCGCCAGCTCATCAAGGCGTATCCCTCCGGCGGCGGCGACTACGAGGTGGCCAGGAAGAACCTCGGCGAGGTCCCCGGCGTCATCGTCGCGGCGGCGCTGCTCGTCGACTACGTGCTGACCGTCGCCGTGTCCGTCGCCTCCGGCGTCGACAACATCATCTCGGCTGTCCCCGGCCTCGACCCGCTGAGGGTGGAGCTCGCCGTCGGATTCGTCGTCCTCATCATCGTCGTGAACCTCCGCGGCGTCCGAGAGGCCTCCTTCGCGTTCGCGATCCCGACCTACGTGTTCATCGGATCCGTCGCGCTCATGATCGTCACGGGCCTCGTCCGCGCCCTCCTCGGGGACGCCCCGGTCGCCTCGAGCGCCGACTTCGCCGTGCAGGCCGAGGACCTCAGCCAGGCGGCGGTCATCCTCCTGATCCTGCGCGCGTTCTCCAGCGGATGCTCGGCCCTCACCGGCGTCGAGGCCGTGTCCAACGGCGTGCCGGCGTTCCGGGCGCCGAAGGTGCGCAACGCGCAGTCGACGCTCGTGCTCATGGGCACGATCGCCATCTGCCTGTTCTCCGGTCTCACCGCCCTCGCGCTCATCACCGGGGTGCACTACGCCGAGAACCCCTGCGACCTCATCGGCTTCGACTGCACGGCGCCGCAGCCGAGCCTCATGGCGCAGGTGGCGAGCGCGACGTTCGGCGGCGGGAGCATCCTCTTCTTCGTCGTCCAGGCCGCGACCGCCTGCGTGCTGCTGCTCGCCGCGAACACGGCCTTCAACGGCTTCCCGCTGCTCGGAGCGGTGCTCGCCCGCGACGGTTACGCGCCCAAGGCGCTGAACACCCGCGGCGACCGCCTCGTCTTCTCCAACGGCATGATCGTCCTCGGCATCGCGGCGATCGTGGTGCTGGTGATCTTCCAGGCACGCCTCACCACGCTCATCCAGCTGTACATCATCGGCGTCTTCGTCTCGTTCTCGCTGGGGCAGATCGGCATGGTCCGGCACTGGCGGCGCATGCTGCGCACCGGCAGAACCGCCGAACGCCGCAGCGCGGTCTCCGGTCTCGTCATCAACTCAGCGGGCGCCGTGCTCACCGTGCTCGTCCTCGTGATCGTCACGATCACGAAGTTCACCCACGGCGCCTACCTCGTCTTCTTCGCCATCCCGATCCTGGCCTTCCTCATGATGGGCGTGAAGCGCTACTACCGCGACGTCGACCACGAGATCGCCATCGACGACACCACGCACTTCGGAGCCACCGGGGATGTGGCCCTCGTGCTCGTGAGCAGGCTGCAGAAGCCGGTGGTGAAGGCGCTCGACTACGCCGTCGCCGCCCAGCATGTGAAGACCCTCGCCGTGCACGTCGCCGTGGACGGCGAGGCCGCCGGCCGCCTGCAGCAGGAGTGGACGGACCATCTGATGCCCGTTCCCCTCGTGATCCTGGAGTCTCCGTACCGCTCCTATGCGGAGCCGATCGCGCAGTTCATCGCGCAGTATCGCGAGAAGCACGGCGCCTCCGTCGTGACCGTCTACCTTCCGCAGTACATCGTCGGCCACTGGTGGGAGACGTTCCTGCACAACCGGCGCGCCCGGCGGCTGGCGAGCCAGCTCATGCTCGTGCACGGGGTGACGATCACCCTCGTGCCGTGGCTGCTCGACTCGTCCGAGGTGGTCTACGGCCGCCGCTCGCGACCGGTACCAGGGCAGGAGCGGGCCGGTCGTCCCGTCGTCGCCGGAGGCCCGGCCGGCCGGCGCGTGCGCCGCCCGGCCGGGCCTCCGGACGACGCCCTCGCGTGAGCGTCGCGTATGAGTCCGGCGCCGACGTGTAGGAATCCCGTGAGGATCGATGCGCACCGGGCCGCGTCGGAGTTGTATCGACTCTCGTGCTCGATCTCATCTACCTCGCGCTGACTCTCGCGCTGTTCGCCCTGGTCTCCTCCGCAGCGAAGGGGGTGGAGAAGCTGTGATGGTCTTCGAGATCGCCGCGGCCGCCCTCGCCGTCGCCGCGATCGTCTACCTCGTCGTCGCCCTCATCGCCCCGGAGCGGTTCTGATGGACGCCTCGATCCTGTTCGGCATCCTGCAGGCGGGGACCATCGTCGTCGCACTCGTCCTCATCTACCGCCCGCTGGGCGACTACCTGGCGCGGGTGTACTCCTCCCCCCGCGATCTGCGCCTCGAACGCGGGGTCTACCGCCTGATCGGCGTCGATCCCGCCTCCGAGCAGACCTGGCGCGCGTACGCTCGCAGCGTCCTGATCTTCTCGGCGGCCGGGCTCGTCCTGGTCTATGCGCTGCAGCGCCTCCAGACCGTCCTGCCGGAGTCGCTCGGCCTGCCGGCCGTTCCCGAGGGGCTCGCGTTCAACACCGCCGCCTCCTTCGTCGCGAACACCAACTGGCAGTCATACTCGCCCGAGCAGACCATGGGCTACACCGTGCAGCTCGCCGGCCTCACGGTGCAGAACTTCGTCTCCGCCGCCGTCGGCCTCGGCGTCGCCGTCGCGCTCATCCGCGGGTTCGCGCGCCGCGGCTCCGCGACGATCGGCAGCTTCTGGGTCGACCTGATCCGCGGACTGGGACGCATCCTCCTCCCCTTCGCCGTGCTGAGCGCCCTCGCCTTCATCGCCGGCGGCGTGGTGCAGAACTTCGCCGGCTTCACCGACGTAACGACGATCGCCGGCGGAACGCAGCCGATCCCCGGCGGGCCGGTGGCCTCGCAGGAGGCGATCAAGCTGCTCGGCACCAACGGCGGCGGCTTCTTCAACGCGAACTCCGCCCACCCCTTCGAGAACCCGACGGCGTGGACGAACCTGCTGCAGATCCTCCTCATCCTCGCCATCCCGTTCTCCCTGCCCCGCGCCTTCGGACGCATGATCGGCGATCATCGCCAGGGATACGCGATCGCGGCGGTCATGGGGACGATCTTCCTCGTCTCGACGTTCGCGCTCACCGCCCTCGAGCTCGCAGGCCGCGGCACCGTGCCGGAGCTCGCGGGAGCCGCGATGGAGGGCAAGGAGCAGCGCTTCGGCATCATCGGCTCCACGCTGTTCGGCAGCGCCAGCACGCTGACCTCGACCGGAGCCGTGAACTCGATGCACGATTCGTACACGGCGCTCGGGGGCATGATGCCGATGATCAACATGATGCTCGGTGAGATCGCACCCGGCGGAGTCGGATCCGGTCTCTACGGGATGCTGGTGCTCGCGATCATCGCCGTCTTCGTCGGCGGGCTGCTCGTCGGCCGGACGCCCGAGTATCTCGGCAAGCGGATCGGACCGCGCGAGATCAAGCTCGCGAGCCTGTACATCCTCGTGACGCCGGCTCTCGTCCTCGGCGGCACCGCGCTGAGCTTCGCCGTCCCCGGCATCCGCGCGGACGTCGAGTCGACGAGCATCCTTAACCCCGGCGTGCACGGGATGAGCGAGGTGCTCTACGCGTTCACCTCCGCCGCGAACAACAACGGCTCCGCGTTCGCGGGCCTCACGGCGAACACTCCCTGGATGAACACGGCGCTCGGCGTCGCGATGCTTCTGGGCCGATTCCTGCCGATCGTCCTCGTCCTCGCCCTCGCCGGCGCTCTCGCCGTCCAGGACCGGGTCCCGACGACGCAGGGCACGCTGCCCACCCACCGGCCGCAGTTCGTCGGCCTCCTCCTCGCCGTGTCGATCATCGTCACCGCGCTCACCTACTTCCCGGTCCTCGCTCTGGGGCCGCTCGCCGAAGGACTCGTCTCATGACCCCGCCTGTCTCGTCCCGCTCCGCCCGCTCAACGATCGCGGAGGCAGGGCAGCCGGATGCCGCGGCATCCGCGCCGTCGAAGAAGCCCATCCGCTCCTTCGGCTGGAGCCAGCTCGCCGGAGCCCTCCCCGGAGCGCTGCGCAAGCTGAATCCCGCCTCGCTGGTCCGCAGCCCCGTCATGCTGCTCGTCTGGGTCGGCGCCGCCTTCACCACGATCCTGGCGATCGCCGAGCCGTTCCTCGGCGGCGCCGCGGAGTCCGGCGGCACGGCTGTGCCCGCGGGATTCACCGCCGGGATCGCCTTCTGGCTGTGGCTCACCGTCCTGTTCGCGAACGTGGCCGAGTCGGTGGCCGAGGGGCGCGGCAAGGCGCAGGCCGCCACGCTGCGCAGGACCCGCACGAGCACTCTCGCCCGTCGCGTGGTCTGCTACGACGAGAAGGCGGATGCCGCGGCGGAGGGTGCCGAGACCGTCGAGATCTCCTCGGCGGAGCTGCGGCGCGACGATGTCGTGGTGGTCTCCGCGGGAGAGCTGATCCCGGGCGACGGCGACATCGTCGCCGGCATCGCGACCGTGGACGAGTCGGCCATCACCGGCGAGAGCGCTCCGGTCATCCGCGAGTCGGGCGGTGATCGCAGCGCCGTCACCGGTGGCACCCGGGTGCTGTCCGACCGGATCGTCGTGCGCATCACCTCGAAGCCGGGCGAGACCTTCGTCGATCGGATGATCGCTCTCGTCGAGGGCGCGAACCGGCAGCGCACACCCAACGAGATCGCGTTGAACATCCTCCTCGCCAGCCTGTCCGTCGTGTTCGTCGTCGTCGTCCTCACCCTGAACCCGATCGCGTCGTACGCGGCCTCCCCTGTCGGCATCCCGGTGCTCATCGCCCTGCTCGTCTGCCTCATCCCGACGACCATCGGAGCGCTGCTCTCCGCGATCGGCATCGCCGGGATGGACCGCCTGGTGCAGCGCAATGTGCTGGCGATGTCCGGGCGGGCGGTCGAAGCGGCAGGCGACGTCACCACGCTCCTGCTCGACAAGACGGGGACGATCACCCACGGCAACCGGCGCGCGCACGAGGTCCTGCCGCTGTCCGGCGTCCAGACCGAGGAGCTGCTGCGCGCCGCAGCGCTCTCCTCGCTCGCCGACCCGACCCCCGAGGGCGCCTCGATCGTCGCGCTGGCCGCCGCGCGGGGCGTCGTCGCCGCCGAGCCCGACGGCGCGACCGCGGTGCCGTTCACCGCGCAGACCCGCATGTCTGGCCTGGATCTCGCCGACGGCACGCAGATCCGCAAGGGCGCCGGCTCCGCGATCCGCGCCTGGCTCGATGCCGAGGGGGCCGGATCGGACGAGGCGGCGCGCCTGTCCGACGGCATCGCCTCGTCCGGCGGCACCCCGCTCGTCGTCGCCATGATCGCGCCGTCGTCGCCTGCGCCGCGTCGCACGCCCTCGGACCCGGCCGGGCTCTCGGATCCTGCTCGAGCTGCAGATGCCCCCGCAGTCTCCGCAGGACACGGCGGCGGGACCGGACGCATCCTCGGTGTGATCCACCTCAAGGACATCGTGAAGGACGGTCTCCGGGAACGCTTCGACGAGTTGCGCAGCATGGGCATCCGCACCGTGATGATCACCGGAGACAACCCGCTCACGGCGGCCGCGATCGCCAAGGAGGCCGGAGTCGACGACTTCCTCGCCGAGGCGACGCCGGAGGACAAGCTCGCCCTGATCCGCCGCGAGCAGGAGGGCGGCCGGCTGGTCGCGATGACCGGCGACGGCACGAACGACGCTCCCGCGCTCGCCCAGGCCGACGTGGGCGTCGCGATGAACACGGGGACGTCGGCCGCCAAGGAGGCCGGCAACATGGTCGACCTGGACTCGGACCCGACCAAGCTCATCGACATCGTCCGCATCGGCAAGCAGCTGCTCATCACCCGAGGGGCGCTCACGACCTTCTCGCTCGCCAACGACATCGCCAAGTACTTCGCGATCATCCCGGCGATGTTCATGGGGGTCTTCCCCGGGCTCGCGGCCCTGAACGTGATGCAGCTCCACTCCCCGGCATCCGCCGTGACGAGCGCGATCGTCTTCAACGCGATCGTGATCGTGTTCCTCATCCCGCTCGCACTGCGCGGAGTGGCCTACCGGCCGGCGAGCGCCGCGCAGATCCTGCAGCGCAATCTCCTGATCTACGGTCTGGGCGGTGTGATCGCGCCGTTCGTCGGCATCAAGCTCATCGACCTCCTCGTCAGCCTCATCCCGGGCTTCTGACGTTCTCCTGGAAAGGCATCCCATGTCTCAGTTCCGCACCACGGTGCGCACCACCGGCGTCGCCGTCCGCGCGATGCTCGTCCTGACGCTGGTCCTCGGCATCGGCTACACGCTTCTCGTCACCGGCATCGGGCAGCTCCTGATGCCGTGGCAGGCGAACGGCTCCGCCGTCACCGACGCGGATGGCGCCGTCGTCGGCAGTTCGCTGATCGGCCAGCCGTTCACGGATGCCGACGGCGAGGCTCTTCCGCAGTACTTCCAGTCCCGGCCATCCGCCGCGGGCGACGGCTACGACGGTCGCGCCTCGAGCGGCAGCAACCTGGGCCCGGAGAACCCCGACCTGGTCGCGGCGATCGAGGAACGCCGCTCGGCGATCGCCGAGCGCGAGGGAGTCGATCCCTCCGAGGTCCCCGCCGACGCGGTGACGGCGTCCGGCTCGGGCCTGGACCCGCATATCAGCGTCGCGTACGCCCTGCTGCAGGTCGCCCGCGTCGCCGGCGCGCGCGGGTGGAGCGAGGCCGAGGTCCGGAAGCTCGTGGAGTCTAGTATTCAAGGACGGGACCTGGGATTCCTCGGGGAGGAGCGCGTCAACGCCGTGGAGCTCAACCTCGCAATGGACGAGCGGGAGGGGTGATGACGCAAGAGCGCACCGCCCGACGCGGCCGCCTCCGGGTCCTGCTCGGGGCGGCCCCCGGCGTGGGGAAGACCTTCGAGATGCTCACCGAGGGGAACCGGCTGCGCGAGGACGGCATCGACGTCGTGATCGGCGTCGTCGAGACGCACGGACGCGCGGCCACGGAGGCGCAGGCGGCCGGACTCGTGCTCATCCCGCGGCGGCGCGTGCAGCACCGCGGAGTCGAGCTCACCGAGATGGATCTCGACGCCGTGCTCCGCCGGCGTCCCCAGCTCGCCCTCGTCGACGAGCTCGCCCACACGAATGCACCCGGCTCGCGCAACGTGAAGCGCTGGCAGGACGTCGACGAGATCCTCGCCGCAGGCATCGACGTCATCACGACCGTGAACGTGCAGCACATCGAGTCCCTGAACTCCGTCGTCGAGAAGATCACCGGCGTCGCGCAGCGCGAGACGATCCCGGACGCCGTCGTGCGCGGCGCCGACGAGATCGAGGTCGTGGATCTCGCCCCGCAGACCCTCCGGGACCGTCTCGCGGCCGGCTTCGTCTATCCGGCGGAGAGGATCGACGCATCCCTGTCGAACTACTTCCGTCTCGGCAATCTCACCGCGCTCCGCGAACTCGCACTGCTCTGGCTCGCCGACGAGGTGGACAGCGCACTGCGCAGTTACCGTGCGGAGCAGGGGATCGAGGGCAGCTGGCAGGCGCGGGAGCGCGTCGTGGTCGCCCTCACCGGCGGCCCGGAGGGCGAGACCCTGCTGCGCAGGGGCGCCCGCATCGCCGCACGCTCGGCCGGCGGCGAGCTCATCGCCGTGCACGTCTCCACGCAGGACGGCCTGCGCTCCGAGACCCCCGGCGCGCTCGCGACGCAGCGTGCGCTCGTCGAGGATCTCGGCGGCAGCTACCACCAGATCGTCTCCGACGACGTGCCGGAGGCGCTCGTGGAGTTCGCGCACACCGTGGACGCCACGCAGCTCGTGATCGGGGTGAGCCGGCGCGGCCGCATCGCCGCCGCGCTGACCGGTCCCGGCATCGGCACCGAGGTGATCCGCCGATCCGGAGACATCGACGTGCACATCGTCACGCACGCCGCGGCCGGAAGCCGCGTCGCCCTCCCCCGGATCACCGGCGGTGCGCTCGGATGGCGGCGACAGGTGCTCGGCTTCGTCGTCGCGCTCGTCGGAGGCCCGCTGCTCTCGTGGCTGATGTTCTCATTGCGCAGCCCGGAGTCCATCACCTCCGAGGTGCTCTCGTACCAGCTGCTCGTCGTGGTCGTCGCGCTCATCGGCGGCATCAGGCCCGCCGTGTTCGCGGCGGTGCTCTCCGGCGTCACCCTCGACTTCCTGTTCGTCGCGCCGCTGTACACCGTGACGGTGGCGCACCCTCTGCATGCGATCGCGCTGGGCCTGTACGTGATCATCGCGATCCTGGTCAGCATCATCGTGGATCAGGCCGCTCGGCGGGCTCGCTCCGCGCAGCGCGCCACCGCCGAGGCGGAGCTGCTGGCCTCCGTCGCGGGCAATGTCCTGCGCGGCGACAGCGCGACGCTCGCCCTGGTCGCCCGTACGCGCGAGGCGTTCGGCCTGAGCGGCGTGCGCCTCGTCGCGGCGGATGGCGAGGTCCTCGCCCGGGATGGCGAGCCCCTGCCGGACGGCACCTCGACCACGTTCCCGGTCGGGCGCGGTTCCGACGGCTCGCCGCGCGCCCGCCTCGAACTGCACGGAGCGCCTCTGGACGCCCCGTCGCGGCGGCTGCTCGACGTGATCGTCGCGCAGCTGTCGGCCGCCATCGAGCACACGGATCTCAGCGCGACGGCCGACCAGGCGCAGGCTCTCGCCGAGACGGATCAGGTGCGCAGCGCGCTGCTCTCCGCACTCAGCCACGATCTTCGGCGCCCGCTGGCCTCGGCGGTCGCCGCGGTCGGGGGGCTCCGCGGAGCGCACCGGCTCTCCGCATCCGATCGGGAGGAGCTGCTGGCCACGGCCGATGAGAGCCTGACGACCCTCTCGGCCCTGGTCACCGATCTCCTCGACGTGAGCCGCGTGCAGGCGGGTGTGCTCGCCGTGTCCACGACCCGCGTCGATGCGGGGGAGAGCATCCTCGCCGCGCTCGACGAGCTGTCGCTCGGACCGGACGATGTCGAGCTCGCCCTGGATTCCTCGGCTCCGGCACTGTGCGCTGATCCGGTCCTGCTGCAGCGCGTCCTCGTCAACCTGCTGACCAACGCTCTGCGCCACTCGCCCGCGGGCTCCCGGGTGATCGTCTCGACGAGCAGACTCGGCGAACGCGCGGAGATCCGCGTCGTCGATCGGGGCGCCGGCGTTCCGACGGAGCGGCAGAGCAGCATCTTCCAACCTTTCCAACGGCTCGGCGACACGGACAACACGACCGGCCTCGGCCTCGGCCTCGCCCTGTCACGAGGGTTCACCGAGGGGATGGGCGGTACTCTGACCCCCGAGAACACCCCCGGTGGGGGGCTCACCATGGTCGTCTCGCTGCCGCTGGCGGACCCGGCAGAGAGGGAGGGAGTCGCGTGAAGCTCCTCATCGCCGACGACGATCCGCAGATGGTGCGAGCCCTGCGCATCACCCTGGCCGCGCACGGCTACGAGGTCGTGGCCGCATCCGACGGGGCCGCGGCCATCGCGGCGGCGGCCCAGGCCCGCCCCGACATCATCCTGCTCGACCTCGGGATGCCGAAGCTGTCCGGTGTGGAGGTGATCCAGGCGCTGCGCGGTTGGACGACGGTGCCGATCATCGTGGTGTCGGGGCGCACGGGCTCCGCCGACAAGGTGGAGGCGCTGGACGCCGGCGCCGACGACTACGTCACCAAGCCCTTCCAGATCGATGAGCTGCTGGCGAGGCTGCGCGCGCTCTCGCGCCGCGCGCAGCCGGCGTCCGGCGAGTCCGTCGTGTCCTTCGGCGACGTGATCGTGGACCTCTCGGCCAGGGCGGTGACGCGCGCGGGCGAGCGGGTGCATCTGACCCCGACGGAGTGGCGGATGCTGGAGCACCTCAGCCGCCATCCCGGCGCTCTCGTCACCCGTCAGGAGCTCCTCAAGGAGATCTGGGGGAGCGAGCAGGTCGCCGACACCGGCTATCTCCGGCTGTACATGTCGCAGCTGCGCAAGAAGCTGGAGCGGGAGCCGAGCGCGCCGGTGCACCTGCTCACCGAGTCGGGCATGGGCTACCGGCTGGTGATCTGAGACGCGCCTGTGCTGGCGATGCGCGCCGTGGCGACGCTCGGCGTCTGGCGCGGCGCTCTATCGGAGCCGATCCGGAGGAGTCCGCCCGAACCGGAGGGGCTCGCAGCACGGATCCATCCTCCGGATCGCGCGTTCTCCTCCGGTTCGGAGGCGACGCGGACGATGCGCCCCGATTCGGATGCGGCTCAGCCGGCCATCGCCGCGCCGATGAGCACCTCGGCGGCGCCGCGCGCCTGTGCGGCGACGTTCGGATCGGCGGAGATGGCGGCCGTGCTCTGGGCGCCCTCGGCGAGGATCGACAGCTGTGCGGCGAGCGTCTCCGATCCGCCGATGCCGGCGACGAGCCCCGTCATGTAGCGCTGGAAGGACGCCTTGTGCTCCCGCACGATCCGAGCGACCTCCGGGTTCGTCCCGCCGAGCTCGCCGAAGGCGTTGATGAACGCGCAGCCGCGGAAGTCCTCGTCGCAGAACCAGTCCTCGAGGTAGCGGTAGACGGCGAGCAGCCGCGCGCGCGCATCGTCGCCGGCGTCGGCGACCGCCCGCGCCAGGCCGTCCTCCCACTCGACGTGCTTGCGCGCCAGCACGGCCGCGACGATATCGGTCTTGGACGGGTAGAGCGCATAGAGGCGACGCAGGGAGACGCCGGCGACGGTCCGCAGCTCGTCCATCCCGACCGCCGCGTAGCCCTTGCGGTAATAGAGATCCTCCGCAGCGTTGAGGATGCGCTCGTTCGCCTCTTTCTCATCCATACGAGGATTCTACTTGACACGAGAACGTACGTTCTCTATTCTCGGATGCATCAGGCGAGAACGATCGTTCTCACCGCTTCGGAAAGGAAAGATCATGGGTTACATCACGGTCGGCAACGAGAACAGCACCCCCATCGAGCTGTACTACGAGGACCACGGCGCCGGCCAGCCCGTGGTGCTCATCCACGGCTACCCGCTGAACGGCCACAGCTGGGAGCGTCAGGCCGGCGAGCTGCTCGCCGACGGCTATCGCGTGATCACCTACGACCGCCGCGGCTTCGGGCAGTCCTCGAAGGTGACGACCGGCTACGACTACGACACCTTCGCCGCCGACCTCAACACGCTGCTCGAGACCCTCGACCTGCGCGACGTCATCCTCGTCGGCTTCTCCATGGGCACCGGCGAGCTCGCCCGCTACGTCGCCCGCTACGGCCACGAGCGCGTCGCCAAGCTCGCCTTCCTCGCCTCCCTCGAGCCCTTCCTCGTGCAGCGCGAAGACAACCCGGAAGGCGTCCCCCAGGATGTCTTCGACGGCATCGTCGCTGCCGCCAAGGGCGACCGCTACGCCTGGTACACGCAGTTCTACAAGGACTTCTACAACCTGGACGAGAACCTCGGCAGCCGCATCAGCCCCGAGGCCGTGACCAGCAGCTGGAACGTCGCGATCGGCAGCGCCCCGGTGGCGGCCTACGCGGTCGTCTCGTCGTGGATCGAGGACTTCCGCGGCGACGTCGAGGCGGTGCGTGCGAGCGGCAAGCCGACCCTGATCCTGCACGGCACGAAGGACAACATCCTCCCGATCGACGCCACGGCGCGGCGCTTCCACCAGGCCGTCCCCGAGGCCGACTACGTCGAGGTCGACGGTGCGCCGCACGGCCTGCTCTGGACCCACGCCGACGAGGTCAACGCCGCGCTGAAGACATTCCTCTCGAAGTAGTGTCCCTCGATTCCCCGTTGGTTGAGCAGGCACGGCCCGCAGGCCCCTCCCTCGCCCGTTGAGCGAGCACGGCCGCAGGCCGAGCGAGTCGAAACGCGTCCGCAGCAACCCGCGTTTCGACTCGCTTCGCTCGCTCAACGAACGGCAAGGTGGGACCGCTCGCCCGAACGCGATATCCCATCCGTTGAACGAACCCGACGCCCTCGCCCGTTGAACGAGCACGGCCGCAGGCCCCTCCCTCGCCCGTTGAGCGAGCACGGCCGCAGGCCGAGCGAGTCGAAACGCGTCCGCAACGAACCGCGCTTCGACTCGCTTCGCTCGCTCAACGAACGGTCGGGAGGACGGGACCACTCCTCAACAAACGCACGGGCGCACGGGCGCACGGGACTACTCGCTCAACGAACGGGAGCGGACGCGCGCAGCAGCGAAGTACGGCCCGACAGCCGAGACTGTTCCGGCGTGAGAACCTCGAGCACCCGCACCAGGGTCGTCAGCCACAGCATCCCGAGCCCGATGACGATCGTCTCGAGCACCGTCAGCGAGTACAGCTGGAAGGGATCGCACAGCAGGACGGCGATCACGACGAGGACGGCGACCACCACCGTCGTCAGCAGCAGCGGCCTCGGCGGGCCGGGCATCACGACGGTCGTCAGGATCCCCGCGGCCAGGAACAGCGCCAGCGTCGCGATCGCCGAGAGGTTGTGGGCGACGACGATCCGGTGCACGGGGAACAGGCCGACGCAGGCGAGGGCGACGCCGGTCGCCGCCCAGAGCGCCACCGCCCATCCGATCCGGAACAGGGCCGCATCTCCTCGGATCCGGTGCAGATCGCGGCCGATATACGCGCCGACGGTCGCCACGAGCAGCCCGGCGACGACGAGCGTGCCGTTGAACGCCCATGACCCCTCGCCGATGCCGAGCTGCGAGAAGTTCTGCTCCCACCAGCGCGGATCGACGGCCGTCACCATCGCGAACAGGGTGCCGATCATCAGGTACGCGAACATCAATCCGGCGAGATCGCCGGTCGTGAGTCCCACCCCGGCCCCGAACGCGAAGCGGCCGCCGACCGCGGATGCGACTCCCGAGACGATGCCGCCGCCGATCGCGGACAGCTCCAGTCCCTGCAGTCCCGCTCCGAGGATCTCGCCGGTCAGGAGCACGCCCAGCGCGGTGACCCCCGCGAAGGCGATGGTCAGCGCGATCGCCGAGAGGTCGGAGACGACCGCCTGCCAGCGCGGCATCGGCGTGGTCTCGCCCCGGCGGTGCAGCAGGGTGCTGACGACGAAGGATGCCGCGGCGATGGCGCCCGCGGTGAGGGCCGCGGGCATCCCGATGGATCCCTCGCCGGCGATCGGCCGCGGACTGCCCCACAGCGCGAGCGTCCCTGCGGCCGTGCCGAGGAGGAAGCAGATCGCGGTCGCCCAGATGGCGCGGGTCTCCTGCAGCATCCGGTCGCTCTGATCCATGCCTCCATCGAACCATGCGGCGCGGACACGTCCCGCTCGCACGGCGTCGTCCCCGCATAGCCGACCGAGTCGAAACGCACCCGCACCGAAACCCGTTTCGACTCGCTCCGCTCGCTCAACGAACGGAGGGAAGCACGCTCGCTCAACGTGCGGGGAGGAAACCCGCTCGCACAGCCCCCTCCCCGCACGTTGAGCGAGGACGGCACAGCCGACCGAGTCGAAACGCACCCGTACCGAAACCCGTTTCGACTCGCTCCGCTCGCTCAACGAACGGAGGGAAGCACGCCCGCTCAACGAACGGGAGGAAGCACGCCCGCTCAACGAAACGCGGGGGATCCGCCCTGTCGCGAACGAAGCGCTCAGCCGCGCATCGCGACGCCGTGCCGCCAGTAGCCCATGAAGGCGACCTGCGAGCGGTCGATGCCGAGGTCCTTCACGAGGTGACGGCGCAGCGTCGTGACGACCCCGCTCTCCCCGGCGATCCAGAAGTAGCGGTCGTCGCCCGCCTCCGACGTCGTGATCGTCTCGCCGAGCCCCGAGTAGTCCGGCGTCTCCCAGACCATGTCCTCGCCGTCGATGTCGGTGACGACGATCTCCGCTGTTTCCTCGTCGCCCAGGTAGTCGAGCACCGTCGGGATGAGCCGCAGCCCGTGCTTCTTCTCCCCCCGGGGAAGCCAGTGCACCTCCACACCGGACGGCGCGTCGATCGGGAGGATGTCGTCTTCGAGCGGCACCTCGATGAATGCGATCCCGCGGAGCTCGCGCGGGGCGTCCTCCAGGATGCGGGCGATGGCGGGAGCCGCCGTCTCGTCGCCGACGAGCAGGACGCTCGACGCGTCCCCCGGCGCGTACTCGGCGCCGCCGTGATCCGCACGGCCGCGACGAGGTCCGACGAGGAACAGCTCCTGCCCCGGCTCGGCGGCACTCGCCCACAGCGAGGCAGGGCCGGTCAGGCCCGGCGCGAGGTGCAGCACGAAGTCGACGACGACCTCCGTGCCCTCATCGCCCACCCGCAGCTCCCGGATCGAGTAGGTGCGCATCGAGCCGCGCTCCTCCTCCGGCACGGCCAGATACGAGCCCCACCAGTCGTCGGTGTCCCGGTCGAGCGGCGGGAGGATGCCGGACGCCGGCGGGAACACGAGCTTGATCCGCGCATCGTAGACATCGCCGGGCGTACCGAACTCGGACAGCTCCGCCCCGCCGAAGGTGACGCGGACGAAGTTCGGCGAGACGCGCTCGACGGCGCGGACCTCGCCGCGTCCGAGCACGTAGGACGGCTTCTTCCTGGCGGTGGTCTCAGCGGACATGATGCCTCCCGATCGGCGTGACCATCGGCTTCCCGGACACCGGGTCCGTGGTGATCTGGTTGGACAGCCCGAAGACCTCTTCGATGAGCTCGCGGGTGACGATCTCCTCCGGCGCGCCGATGGCGTGCACCTTGCCGTCCTTCACGGCGACCAGGGTGTCCGCGTAGCGGACGGCGAGGTTCAGATCGTGCAGCACCATGACGATCGTCGTCCCCCTGCTCCGGTTGAGATCCGTGAGCAGGTCGAGGACGTCGATCTGATGGGTCACGTCGAGGAAGGTCGTCGGCTCGTCCAGCAGCAGGATGTCCGTCTCCTGCGCCAGGGCCATCGCGATCCAGACCCGCTGCCGCTGACCGCCGGAGAGCTCGTCGACCGAGCGATCGGCCAGCTCCGCGACCCCCGTGGCCTCGAGCGCCTCGACGACCGCGCGGTCGTCGGCCGCCGTCCAGGAGCGGAAGAGCTTCTGATGAGGGTGCCGACCACGTCCGACGAGGTCGGCGACCGCGATCCCCTCCGGCGCGATCGGCTGCTGCGGGAGGAGACCGAGGGTGCGGGCCAGCTCCTTGGTCGGGATCTCCGTGATCTTCTTCCCATCGAGCACGACACCCCCGCTGATGGGCGGGATCAGCCGCGAGAGCGTCTTCAGCAGGGTGGACTTGCCGCACGCGTTCGCACCGACGACGACGCTGATCCGCCCGGCGGGGATCTCGAGATCCACACCGTCGACGATCGTCCTGCCCCCGTAGCCTGCGACCAGGCCGGTAGTGGCGAGCGAATGGTGTTCGGTCATGACGATCCTCCCCGACGGGACGTGCGGATGAGCAGGTAGAGCAGGTAGGGAGCGCCGAGGATGCCCGTGATGACCCCCACCGGGAAGCGCGTGTCGAAGGCGAACTGGCCGATCAGGTCGGAGACGAGCACGAGGCAGGCGCCCATGAGCGCGGCCGGCACAGTGAGAGATCCGCCGCCGCCAACCATCCTGCTCGCGATCGGTCCGGCCAGGAAGGCGACGAACGCGATCGGGCCGGTGGTCGCCGTGGCGAAGCAGGTCAGGGCGACCGCGGCGATGATCAGCAGCACGCGCGCCCGATCCACGCGGACGCCGAGCGCGGTCGCCGTGGCGTCGCCGAGCTCGAGTGCCCTCAGCTCGCGGGCGAGCAGGACGATGAGCGGCAGGAGCACGACCACGGCGATCCCCAGCGGAGCCACGTCCCCCCAGCGCGCGCTGTTGAGGCTGCCGGTCAGCCAGCGCATCGCGACCGCGACGTCCCATTCCGCCGCGCGCTGGATGACGTAGGCGACGACCGACTCCAGCATCGCGCCGATCCCGATGCCGATGAGGATCAGCCGCCCGCCGGTCGACTCTCCGCCTCGGGCGGCCAGATAGATGGCCGCCGCCGTGACGACGCCCGCGATGAGCGCGATGGTGACCGTCGCCGCGCCGCTCCAGTGCAGGACGACGAGCGAGATCACGGCCGCGGCGCTCGCGCCGGAGCTGATGCCGATGACATCGGGGCTCGCGAGCGGATTGCGCAGCATGGTCTGGAACGTCGTGCCGGCGGCGCCGAAGGCGAGCCCGGCCAGCGCGCCGACGATGGCGCGCGGGATCCGCAGCGTCCCGACGGTGAAGGAGGCGCCGGCGACGTGCTCGCCGCGAATGACGGCCAGGACGTCGGAGACGGGATAGATCGTGTTGCCGAGCATGATCATGGCGATCAGGAGCAGCACCAGCGCCGTGCTGAGGATGCCGATGGCGATCAGCCGGCGGCGGGAGCGCCGGAGCCGGCCGGCGCGCACGGTCGCGGTGCGCGCTTCGATATCGGAGGAGACGGAGGCGACGGTCATGTCAGAGGGCCCTCATCCGGGTGCGACGGGCGATGACGACCAGCACGGGAGCGCCGACGAACGCGGTGACGATGCCGGCCTCGGTCTCCCCCGGATAGCCGATGAGCCTGCCGATCGTGTCGGCGAGGGTGAGCAGGACCGCGCCGCCGAGCGCGGAAAGGGGAAGCAGCCAGCGCTGGTCGGGGCCGGCGAGCATGCGGACCACGTGGGGCACCATGAGCCCGACGAAGCCGATGGGACCCGCGACCGCGGTGACCGCGGCGCAGAGGACGACGCCGGCGATCGCCGCGATCAGCCGGGTGCGACCGATCTTCACACCGAGACCGACGGCGACGTCGTCACCGAGGGCGAGGGCGTTCAGCGCGGGCGCGGACAGGAAGGCGGCGACGACGGCGATCAGCAGCAGGGGCGCGATGGTGGCCATGGTCTGCCAGTCCGCGCCCGCGACGCCGCCCACCTGCCAGAAGCGGAACACGTCCATCGCCGCCAGCCTCGGCAGCAGCACGGCGCTGACGAGCGAGGACAGCGCGGCCGTCGTCGCGGCGCCCGCGAGGGCGAGCTTGATGGGGGTGGCGCCCCCGGCGCCGACGGATCCGACGATGTACACGAAGATCGCGGCGAGCGCGGCTCCGATCAGCGCCAGCCAGAGGTACTGGAAGGCGGAGGTGATGCCGAAGAAGGCGATGCCGCACACCACGGCGAGGGCGGCGCCGGTGTTCACACCGAGGATGCCGGGGTCGGCGATCGGGTTGCGGGTGATCGCCTGCATGAGCGCGCCGGAGAGCGCGAGCGCGGCTCCGGCCACGAGGGCGAGCACGGTGCGCGGAATTCGCTGCTGCACGGCGATCGCGCCGATGTCCTCGGGGATCTCGCCGCGCAGCCAGGAGGACAGGCCGGCGACGACCTCTTCGATGGACACCGGCCGGGAGCCGAACGAGAGCGAGATCACCACGGAGACGACCACGGCGAGGAGCGCTCCGACGACGATGAGGACGCGGCGTCGCGCCCCCGCCCGAGTGGCGGAGGCGCGACGCTCGTCGTCGACGGGTGGAGCCGCGGTCACTGAACCTGTGCGGCGGCGGCGTCCAGGAGGGCGACGTAGTCCTCGAGCATCCACGGGATCGACAGCGCGGTCGGGGTGACGGCGCCGCTGAGCGCGTCTCCCGCACCGACGGTGACCACCGCACCGTTCTTCACGGCGTCGAGGGTGCTCCACAGCGGGTCGGCCTGCAGCGCGGTGAGCAGCTCGTCGCCGACGCCGTAGCTGACGATGACATCGACGTCGGCGAGCTGATCGGCGTTCTCGGCCGTGATGTCGGCGTAGAAGGTGTCGTTGCCCTTCGCGATCTCTGGGATCTCGAAGCCGAGGTCGCCGAGGAAGGCGGTGCGCGAGTCGCCCTCGCCGTAGATGGAGATCGTGGAGAGGTCGGCGGCGCTCATGTAGAAGAACGCCGCGCTCTTGCCCTCGAACGCGGAGTCTGCCGTCGCATCGGCGATCTGCTCGTCGAGCGACGCCACCAGCGCCTCGCCCTCGTCCGCCAGTCCCAGTCCCTCGGAGTCGATGCGGATGACATCGCGCCACGGCGTGAGCCACGCGGCGGAGTCCGACGGGTACGCGATCGTCGGGGCGATCTCGCTCAGGGTCGCGTAGTCCTCCTCGGTCAGCCCCGAGTACCCGGCGAGGATCACGTCGGGCTGCGTGCCGGCGACGGCCTCGAAGTCCGTTCCGTCCGCCGTCGAGAAGACGACGGGCTCCTCGGCGCCGAGGTCGGCGTAGGCGTCCAGCGTCCAGTCGTACACGCCGAGGCCGTCGGAGCCGTCCATCGACCAGGTCTGGTCGTCGACGCCGACCGGAGCGAAGCCCAGGGCCAGCGCGACGTCCTGGTTGCCCCAGCCGATCGTGGTGACCCGTTCCGGCTTCTGCTCGATGGTGGTCTCGCCGAAGGCGTGCTCCACGGTGACGGGGAAGCTCCCCTCGGATGCGGTGCCGGAGTCGCTGCCGGGATCGGTGCTTTCAGGCGTGGACGAGGAGCAGGCGGCGAGGCCGAAGGCCAGGACCGCTGCCGCGCCGATGCTCAGGAGACGGGAGGTGCGCACGGGCATCCCTTTCGAGTCGGGTACAGGTGGAGTGGCGCGAGATGCGCCGAAGCTTTGGTAAGCCTGCCCTAATTTACCAGAGGGTGAGGATCGCCTCAGTACCGGAGACGGAACCGTTACGCCCGGAGCAGCTCAGGGAGCGTCGCCCGGCACGAAGAAGCATCCGGAGGCGTCCGTGGCGGTATGGGCGATCAGCTCGTCCATCTCGTCGAGACGACGCTGCGTCATCACGAAGGTCCCGGGATCCGACAGGAAGGCGATGAACAGCAGTCCCGCGCCCTCCTGCGGGTCGAAGCTGTAACTGCGGCGGAGCATGAGCGGACGCCCGACGTTGCCCGGATGCGCCCGGCGCGCATGGCTGGCCTTCGGCGTGAGCAGCCGGCCGTCCGCGGTCTTGGCGAACAGGTCGACCTCGTCCTCGGCCGTGCCGCCGGACAGCGGCGCCCCCGATCCTCGTTCCCGGCCGATCGCCTGCTCCTGGTCGCCGACGGGCCTCGACAGGAACTCGGCATCGATGCGCATACGGCGCACGACGAGATGCGTGTCGCGATGCCGGGTGTCCGCCCAGACGCCCGCCTCGAGCTGCTCCTTCGTGCGGGGGTTCATGATGCCGTCGATGAATCCGGTCGATGTGCGGGCGGTCCCTCGCGATGACGGCGCGTCCCGGTACCCGCCCTGCTCCCAGAGCACGGCGGCGCCGAGGGAGGCGACGACCGCGTCGGCAGCGTCCCGCACGGCGGACGCCGTCTCCGCGCACACCTGCACGACGAGGTCTCCGCCGGTCACGATTCCCGCGTCGTCGCCGGCGAAGGCGGGGAGATCGGATGCTGCGGACGCCCTGTCCGGCCAGAGTGCGCGCGCGTGCGCGGGCGCATACCCGACGGTGACGGTGAGCTCGCCGGCGTCGGCCGGCGCCGCGGGGAGACCGTCGATCGCGCTTCGCACGCGTGCCGGCAGCGAGGAGGCCTCGATCCCGCCGATCGTGAGGACGCGGAGCAGAAGGCGTCGCTGCGGCACCGCCGGCGCCGTGATCCCCGCGCGACGGTCGTCCGCCTCCACATCCGCTGCGGGCGGCGGCGTGCTCGAGGCGCCGGGTGGATCCGATGCCGCACCGCGCAGCGCCCAGCCCGCCACGCCTGTCGCGACCGCCGCCCCGGCTCCGAGGAGAAGCGCTCGGCGGGTCGTGCCCCCGGGCGCGGTGTCGCGCACGGGTCCCTCAGCCATCGGCGGCCCCGCCCTCCCCGATGACGAGGCCGTCCGGCGGAGGCTGCGGCTCTTCGTCGGTGAGCAGGATCACGAGGGCCTCGTCGTCCCCGGCATCCACACGCCGCATCCGGCCGTCCTCGTCGAGCCAGAGCCGACTGGTCGCGACGCTCCCGCCGTCGGCGCTCGGCATCCGGTATACCTGCTGGTGTTCGCCGTCGACGTCCACGGAGCCGAGGAAGCGCGCATCGGACTGGCGCAGCAGCTGCGCGTTCTCCGGCCGGTCGGACGAGAGCACGAACACGACGGCCAGCATCGGACTGGGGCCGGCGGCGAGGTCGCCGACCGTCCACTCCCCGCCGGCGAGCTGCGCGAAGGCGTCGGGGGAGAAGGCGACCCGCTCCGTCACCGCGAGGCCTTCCGGGCCGCGGAGCATCGTCCCCCAGGCGGCGTCGGAAACCGGATCGTAGGTGACATCCAGCTCGAGATGATCGATGTCGCCGGCCGCGCCGATGCTGATCTCGAGCACACGCGCTCCCTCCGTGGCGACGCGGAAGCGGGCCTGCGCGAGCATCTCGGACTGCTCGATCGTGAGCGGCTCGCCGGCCTCGGACAGCCCGGCCCGGCATCCCGTCAGAGCCAGTGCGACGGCGAGCAGCCCGGCGACCGCGATCGGACGCCTCACGGCGCCGGGTCCGCGAGAAGGTCCGCGGAGGGGACGGGGACCATGGAGAGATCGGGCGGGTGGACGCGGGCCGGCAGGGAGCGCGGCGTCTCGTCGACCTCGTCGAGACCCGGTCTCTCCGGGGGCGGCGGCACCTGCGAGAAGATCACGCCGCGGGGCCCTTCCGGCGGGAGGAGCTCACCGGGAGCGTTCGCGCATCCCTCGAGGCCGATCGGCTCCGTGGAGACCTCCGGACCGAGGACGAAGCAGTTTCCGGATCCTGCGGCGGCCGCCGAGGGGGCGAAGGCGACGTCCAGGGCGTTGCCGTCGAACGCGTTGCCGTCGACCACGGTCCCGATCGGGGCGAAGTCCTCCGAGGACGTGATCCAGAGACCGACCGCATCGTTGCCGGCGATGAGGTTCGCCCTCACCTCCCCGTCCACCGTGCCGCCGAGGCCGATCCCGACGCCGAAGGCGCCCCCGGCCTGCTCCGGGGTCTCGAGCTCGTTGTTGTCGGCGACGACGTTGCCGACGATCTGCACTCCGGTCGTCGGTCCGTGCGCCTCCAGATAGTTGCTGAGCACGCTGATGCCGAGACGGTTGCCGACGATGCGATTCCCGGTGACGACGACCGAGGAGGCGTTGGCGAGCTCGAGGCCGGCCGCGTTGCTCACGATCACGTTGTCCTGGATAACGGCCCGGCATTCGGCGCACTGGCCGACGTAGATCCCGGAATCGGAGCCGCCGCTGGCGAGGTTGTCGCGGATGACGCCGTCCGTGCGGTTGAAGGCGTAGATGCCGTAGAGGCCGTTGTTCACCGCCGTCACGGCCTGCACGAGATAGCCGGGCACGGGGTCGGGCACGTCATCCGGCAGATAGCCGTCCGGACCTCGCGCGACGCCGGCCCCGTCCTCGTCCGTGGCGCCGGTGATGAGCACGCCGTTCTGCAGGTGATCGCGCACGGTGAGGTTCTCCACCGTGATGCGCTCCCCGGTGCCGACCACCCCGTTGCTGCGGACGAGCTCGCCGTCGATGACGACGTCGTTGCGATCCTCACCGCGCACCGTCACATCGTCCGCCGAGACCTCGAGGCTCTCCGTATAGATGCCGGGCGCGATGAGGATGATCCCGCCGTCGGCGACGAGGGTTCCCGCCTCCGAGAGGCTCGCGTCCTCGGGAACGCGCACCACTTCCGACGTCGCGACGGGCGCTCCGTCCTCAGGAGCGCATCCCGCCAGCGTCATCGCGACGAGCGCCGTGACGAGGCCGGATACGAGGCTCCGTCTCATCCGCACCCGGATGCTCGCCGTGAAGGGCCTGCGGGTGCGGGGGCCCCACGTCCCCGCACCCGCATCGATGTCATGCAACCCGTCGGCGCCGGAGGGAAATGGTCCCGCCGAGCAGCAGCATCGTCATCGCCGCGGCCAGGATCAGCCACGGAGTCGCAGCGCCGGTGCCGGCCAGGACCGCCCTGGGCGCGTAGCCCGCGTCGATGTCCGGCCCGTCGGCCTCACCCGGGAGCCCCGAGTTCGAGCCGCTCAGCGGCGTCGTGAAGGTGATCCGGCCCGTCTCGGGGTCCACGTCCGAGTCTCGGCCGTCGTCGTCTCCCCTGTCCGGCGGCGTGAGGTCGTGGGCGACGCCGTCGATCACGACCGTCTTCGGGAACTCGATCGAGTACTCCGTGCCGGGCAGGAGGTCGGTGAACGCGTAGTAGCCGTCCTCGTCGGTGGTCGTCGTCTTCACGAGCTCGCCGTCGGCGTCGTAGAGCTTCACCTCGATGCCGGGGAGGGGCTTCTCGCCCGGATCCTGGATGCCGTCGCGGTCCGCGTCCAGCCAGACGTAGTCGCCCACCGAGACCAGCGACGGCAGGTAGCCCGCGTCGATCGTCGGGTCGTCGGCCTCACCGGGCTCCGTGGAGTTCGAGCCGGCGGCCGGCGTCGTGACGTTCACCCTGCCCGTCTCGATGTCGGCATCCGAGTCGGCCGCGTCGTCCGATCCCGCGTCCGGCGTCGTGAGACGGATGTCCACGCCGCCGACCGTGACCGTCGTCGGGAACTCGACGATGTAGTCGGTCGAGGTCGGCAGATCCGGGAAGACGTAGTAGCCGTTCTCGTCGGTCGTGGCCGTCGCGATCTCCTCGCCCTCCGGCGTCAGAAGGCGCACCTCGACGCCGGGGATCGGCGCCTCTCCGACGTCCTGCACGCCGTCGCGATCGGTGTCGATCCAGACGTAGTCGCCGATGGAGACGAGCGGGGCGATGTAGCCCGCGTCGATCGTCGGGTCGTCGGCCTCGCCGGGCTCGGTCGAGTTGGAGCCGGTCACCGGCGTCGTCACCGGCGCACGGCCCGTGGCGACGTCCGGGTTGGAGTCGGCCGCATCGTCGTCGCCGGCGCCCGGGGACGTGAGCGAGTACTCGCGGTCATCGAAGGGCACGGTGCGGGGGAACTCGACGACGTAGTCCGTCGAGTTCGTGAGGTCCCCGAACGCGTAGTGCCCGTTCTCGTCGGTCGTGGTGGTCGCGACCTCTTCGCCGTCCGGGGTGAGCAGCCGCACCGTCGCTCCGGCGACGGGCGTCTCGTCCTCGTCCTGGATGCCGTCGCGGTCCGCGTCGATCCACAGGTGGTCCCCGATCGAGACGAGGGTCGGCGTGTAGCCGGCATCGATCGTGGGATCGTCCGCCTCGCCCGGCTCACCGGAGTTGTTCCCGGACAGCGGCGTGGTGACGGTGGCGATGCCTGTGGCGGGGGTCGGGTTCGAGTCCTCGGCGGAGGTCTCGCCGCCGACCTGCTGCGTCAGCTCGTGGCGGATGCCGTCGATCGTCACCGTGGTCGGGAACACGACCTGGTAGTCGGTGCCGGGCTCGAGGTCGGTGAAGGCGTAGTAGCCGCTCTCATCGGTCTCCGCTGTGCCGATGACGGTCTCGCCGTCGGCGCTGCGCAGTTCGACGATGATGCCGGGGAGCGGTGCTTCGCCCTCCTCCTGGATGCCGTCGGCATCCAGGTCGAGCCAGACGTAGTCGCCGATCGACACGAGCGGCGCGGAGTATCCCGCGTCGATCGTCGGGTCGTCGGTCTGACCGGGGCCGGTGAGGTTGTCGCCGTCCGCGGGCGTCGTGACCGGCGCGCGGCCCGTCGCCGGCAGGGGGTTGGAGTCGTCCGACGTGTCGTCGCCCGCCGTCTGAACGGTCAGTGCGTGGACGATCCCGTCCACGGTGACCGTGGTGGGGAACTCCACGACGTAATCCGTCGAGGCCGGCAGGTCGGCGAAGAAGTAGAACCCGTTCTCGTCGGTCGTCGTCGTCGCGATCTCGGTCTCGCCGTCCGCGCTGAGCAGTCGCACCGTGGCGCCGGCCACCGGGGTCTCGCCCGCGTCCTGGACGCCGTCGCGGTCCGCGTCGATCCAGACATAGTCGCCGATCGAGACGACATTCGGCGTGTAGCCGGCGTCGATCGTCGGGTCGTCCGCCTCACCGGGCTCGGTCGAGTTCTGCCCGGATGCCGGCGTCGTGATGTCCACGCGGCCGTCCGAGGGATCCGGGTCCGAATCGGCCGCGTCGTCGTCGCCCTGTCCCGGCGAGGTCAGCGGGTGCTCGATGCCGTCGATCGTGATCGACGTCGGGAACTCGATGACGTAGTCGGCGCCGCCGGGCAGATCCGGGAAGACGTAGTATCCGTCGGCATCGGTGGTCGTCGTGGCGACCTCGTCGCCGTCCGGCGTCAGCAGCCGGATCTCGGTGCCCTCCGGGACGGGGATCTCGTCGTCGTCCTGGATGCCGTCCCCGTCGTCGTCGATCCACAGGTAGTCGCCGACGGAGACGACCGGGATGTATCCGGCATCGATCGTCGGGTCGTCCGCGTCCCCGGGCGTTCCGAGGTTGTTCCCCGACTCGGGGGTGCGCACCGGAGCCTCGCCGGTGGCGACGGCGGGGTTCGAGTCGGAGGCGCTCGCGCCGCGGGCCGGCTCGGTGAGGCGGTAGACGGCGCCGTCGACCGTCACGGTGGTCGGGAACACCACCGTGTAGTCGCTCGAGGCGCGCAGATCGGTGAAGGAGTAGTAGCCGTCCGCGTCCGTGGTCGTCGAGCCGACCTCCTCGCCGTCGGCGTCCAGCAGCCGCACCGCGATGCCGGCGACCGGCGCCTCTCCCGCATCCTGCTGACCGTCGTCATCAGCATCGATCCAGACGTAGTCGCCGATCGACACCTTGGCGGGGATGAACCCGAAGTCGATCGAGTGGTCGTTGCGGTGCTCGGCCGGCGTGGTGAGGTCCGCGACGACGGTGGGGACGCCGCCCACCGTCCGGGTCGAGCCGTTGCTGTCGATGTTCCGGTTGGAGCCGACGGCGGTGCCGGTGAGGGCGACGCCGGCGAGCGGGCCGCCCGCCTCGAAGTCCTCGGCGCGGTCGAGCCGGATCTGGTACGGCGTTCCCGGCAGGAGGCCGTCGTCCGTGTCGAACCAGTACTCGCCGTTCTCGTCGGTCTCGGTCGTCGCGATCAGGGTGCCGTCGACGTCGTAGAGCGAGACCAGGACTCCGGCGGCGATCGGCTCGTCCGGATCCTGGATGCCGTCCTCGTCGTCGTCCAGCCAGATGCGGTTGCCGATCTGCTGGGTCGCCTCCAGGACCAGCGCCTCCATGTCCGCGAGACCCTGCGCCTTCTGGAAGTCACCGGTGACGAGGCGGTTCGCCGTTCCCGTCGAACCCGCGGCCTGGTTTCCCGTGGCCGGGTCGAAGGCGCGCAGGCCGTTCGTCCAGAGCCCGGTCGCGTCCATCTCGTTGATCACGATGCGGTCGGTACCCGGGACATGGACGAAGCCGCCGAACGCCGCCTCGTTGTGGAGGCCGCCGTAGTCGTCGAAGTCGCCGCCTCGCGCCAGGTCGCCACGGCAGTCGAAGTCGAGCGAGGACCCGCTGGCGCAGACGCCGACGATGTCGCCGGTGGCGATGTAGGCGGAGTATGCGGCGCGGCCGTCGTCCCGGGTGCCGTAGTACAGCAGGGTGCTGTACTGATCGCCGCCGCGGTCGCGGAAGGCCAGGAGCAGCCCGCCGGTCTCCGTGAAAGCGATGTCAGAGAGCATCGGCTGCGGCACGGAGAACTGACCGGCCAGCCCCTGCCCCGCCGGATTGATCGGCGTGGCGGCCGCTGCCCGATTGATGCAGTCCTGAGCCACATCATCGCTCCACGGGAGCCAGTCCGCGTCGCGACAGGTGGCGGAGACGGCGAGGTTTCCGGATGCCACTCCGGCGCGACCGGGAGTGACGATGGGGTCGCCCGTCCAGGCGACGCCGGTCGCCGAGAGCTCACCGGCATCCGAGATGCCGTACTCGATGACGCTCGTGGCGGAGGTCGCACCGCAGACGGCGCCGACATAGATCCTGCCGTCGTTCTCGGCGAGGGCCATGGGGGCCCAGTCCTCGTCGGCCGCGCATGCGATCGCAGGGATCGGCAGCGTCTGGAGCGGGGCGGGGCCGGCGGCCTCCTGAACGGGGTACACGACCACGGAGTCCGTGTGCATGTTGACCGCGAGGAGGAATCGGCTGTCCTCGGTGACCTCGACGTCGCCGAGGCTCTCCCGCCCGACCGCGGTGCGGAAGTCGTAGTCCTGCGTCTGGTGACCCGCCGCGTTCGTGCTGGTCATGTCGTGCGCGGTCGTCCCGGCGTCGGCGACTGTGGCGTACACCTCGGTGGCGCCCGTCCACGGGTCGACGCGGTAGATCGCGCCAGGACCGCCAGGACCGTACGTCGAGCCGCGCTTGGCGTAGGCGCCGGCGTAGAGCTGCTGCACGTCCTGGTCGAGTCCGATTCCGTACACCGACCCCGTGGTGATGCGGCTGGTGACGCCGGAGACCGCCGCATCGAGGCGATAGGGAACCCGATAGATCTCATTGGTCTCGCTCGCGTCGGGCCAGATGCTGTCTGGTTGGATCGCGGAGAAGATGGTGGCGTTCCCGGCGCCGACGGTCCTCAGGTCGGTGAAGCCGACGGCCACCTGGGCCGCCGCGCCATCGGAGACGTCGACGAACGAGGTCGTCGGAGAGAACTGGGGGAAGGCATGTCCGTCGAGGACATGCGCCTCGGTGTAGTTCGTGGCGCTCGGGTTCGTCACCTCGATGCGGTACCGCCCTCCCACCAGGGTGTTCCCCCCGTCGGAGGCGGTGACCGCGACCTCACCGGAGGCGTTCGTGGAGCGCGTGAACGTGTGACCGGACGAGTCCGTGAACCGGACCGTCACCCCGTTCAGCGGCGCGTCCACCGCCGCGTCGTATGCGCTGTCGACGTCACGGTCGGCCACCACGGTGACCGTGATGGTGCCGTCCCCCGGAGCTGCGGATGCGGCCGGTGCGAAGGCGACGGACAGCGCGGCCGCCGTCACCAGGCTCGCCGATGCGGCGATGAACTTCTTCACGTCAGTCTCCCCTGGCGTCTACCCCAACGCGGCGGGCGCCGCGATCCGTCTTCCCCAGAAGTTGCCGTGTCCTGCTCCCCGAGTTGAAACGTAGCGGGCGAGCGGGGGCGGCTTCACTCCCATCGCGCGTTTGACCCCCGAACGGGGGACAATCCCGCACCGGTACGTCACCCGCGCCCCGGCATCCTGCGCAGTAGCGTGGGAGCATGCGGATGACGACGGCGGTGCGCAGCGCGAAGCGCGGCTCCCTGGTGCAGGTCGTGAAGTCCGCGGTCGCGACGATCGGATCCTGGCTGATCGCCGGCTGGCTCATCCCCGGACCTCTTCCGGTGTTCGCCGCCATCGCGGCCCTGCTGGTCGTGCAGCCCAGCGTGAACCAGTCGCTCGCCAAAGCGCTGGAGCGCAGCATCGGCGTGATCGCCGGCGTGCTCATCGCGGTCGGCCTCAGCCTGCTGCTCGGTCCGCAGAGCTGGGTCGTGCTGCTCGCGATCGTCGTGGCGATGCTGGCGGCATGGGCGCTGCGGGCGACGCCCGGCACAGGCAACCAGGTGGCGATCTCCGCGATGCTCGTGCTCGCGCTGGGCTCATCGAGTCCGGACTACGCCCTCGATCGCATCCTGGAGACGCTGATCGGCGTCGCGATCGGTCTCATCGTGAACGTGGTCATCGTGCCCCCGGTCCTCGTGGACCCCGCCCGCCGCGATCTCGGCCTGCTCGGCGGGGAGCTCGCCGCGAGCATGGCACGGCTGGCCGCCGCCCTTCCCGCGGCCCGCACGCAGGCGCAGCTGCAGGAGCTGATGCTGCAGGCACGGCTGCTCCGACCCATGCAGGTCTCGGCGGAGGCGTCCATCTCCGCCGGCGAGGAGTCGCTGACCTTGAATCCGCGCCGCTCCACGCACCGGGACGATCTGCGCGAGATGCGCGCGCTGTTCGAGAAGCTGTCCCCAATCGTCACGCAGGTGATCGGGATGACCCGCGCCTACTTCGATCACTACGACGACGAGCTCGGAGGCGAGCCCGCCGTGCACGCCATCGCCGAGCAGCTGCGCAGGGCGGGGCACGATGTGCGGCTCGCCGTTCAGGTCGCGGAGGTCGCACCCGAGCCTGCGGCGCTGACCTCCGCCGTCCCCGCGCTCACCGCTCCCCTGCAGGTGACGCCTCCGGCGTCCGGTCATTGGATCCTCATCGGCTCGCTCCTCGAGGATCTCCGCCGGATCCGCGGAGAGCTGGTCGGCGAGGACTGAGCACGACGGTGTCTCCAGGTCGCGAACCCTGTCGTTCCGACACGCCGCACGCGCGCTGGGTCGCGAAACCTGTCGCTCTGCACACCAGATGACGACAGAGAGTGCGACCGGAACACCGGCCGGACGGGGTCGGAGCTACTGCGGCTCAGGTTGATCCGGGCCCGGGCCGCCGGTCCATCCGAGGCCCTGGGTCCCCTGCCGTTCGGTCAGGGTAGCCAGCAGGGCGTGTATCGCCTCGAGCCGCTCGCAGATCGCCTGAGCGTCGGCGGTGACGGGTTCGGTCCATGCCTCATTGTTCGTCATGCGCCGACCCTCCCCCTGCGGCCCGCCGGCCGCACACCCCGTTGAGCGCCGCCGGTCATCGTGGTAAGCCCCCTCCTCTACGCTGATCCCATGAGCACGCACATCGCCGCCGAGCCCGGCCGGATCGCCCCCGTCGTCCTCTTCCCCGGCGACCCGCTGAGGGCGAAGTGGATCGCGGAGACCTTCCTCGACGATGCCGAGCTGTACACCGAGACGCGAGGGATGCTGGGGTTCACCGGCACCTGGGAAGGACACCGCGTCTCGGTGCAGGGCTCCGGCATGGGCGTGCCGTCGATGTCGATCTACGCGAACGAGCTGTTCCAGGACTACGACGTGCAGACGATCGTGCGCGTGGGATCCTGCGGGGCGCTGACGGAAAGACTGAAGGTCCGCGACATCGTCATCGCGAACGGCGCCTGCACCGACTCCGGGGTGAACCGGGTGCGCTTCCATGGACTGGACTACGCTCCGGTCGCAGACTTCTCGCTGCTGCGCGCCGCGGTCGAGGCGAGCGAGTCGGAGCCGCCGGAGGCGGACGTCCACGTCGGCCTGCTGCTCTCCAGCGACCAGTTCTACAGCACCCGTCCCGAGCTGAACGAGCCGTTCGTCCGGCACGGCGTGCTGGGCGTGGAGATGGAGACCAGCGGTCTGTACACGCTGGCCGCCTACCATGGGCGACGGGCGCTGAGCATCTGCACCGTCTCGGACCACATCGTCACCGGCGAGCAGACCACGGCGACCGAGCGCGAGCAGACCTTCGGCGACATGATCCGCATCGCGCTGCGCGCCGCCACCGGCTGAGCCGCGCGCCGCAGCAGGCCATCATGCGGCAGCAGGCGATCGCGCGCCGCGTCCGCCCGCTGCCGCGTGAACGCCTGTTCTCACGCGGGTCGGATGCCCGATGGGGGATGATCGAAGGATCATGCCTTCCTCGCTCGCAGCATCCCTCGTCCCCGCCGGCGCCGATGCGGATGCCGTCTACCTGGCGTTCGTCGAATGGGCGGAGTCGACGGGGATCCGCCTCTACCCTGCACAGGACGAAGCGGTCATCGAGATCGTGTCGGGCAACAACCTGATCCTCTCGACCCCGACAGGGACGGGGAAGTCGCTCGTCGCGGTCGGCGCCCACTTCGCCGCCCTCGTCCACGGCCGCCGCAGCTACTACACCGCCCCCATCAAGGCCCTGGTGAGCGAGAAGTTCTTCGCGCTCGTCGACATCTTCGGAGCCGACGACGTCGGCATGGTGACAGGCGACTCGTCCGTGAACGCGGATGCTCCGATCATCTGCTGCACGGCCGAGATCCTCGCCAATCTCGCCCTTCGACAGGGCGCGGATGCCGAGGTCGGCCAGGTCGTGATGGACGAGTTCCACTTCTATGCGGATCCCGACCGGGGCTGGGCGTGGCAGATCCCGCTGCTGGAGCTCCCGCAGGCGCAGTTCGTCCTGATGTCCGCGACGCTCGGCGACGTGACGGGGCTCGCAGCGGATCTCACCCGGCGCACCTCGCGCGAGACCGCGACCGTCACCGGCGTGGAACGCCCTGTGCCCCTGCACTACTTCTACGAGACGACGCCGATCCACGAGACGATCGAGGATCTGCTGAACACCGGTCAGGCGCCGGTCTACATCGTGCACTTCTCACAGGCGGCGGCCATGGAGCGCGCCCAGGCGCTGTCGAGCACGAGGATCGCGAGCCGGGAGCAGCGCGACGAGATCGCGGACCTCATCGGCGAGTTCCGCTTCACGACCTCCTTCGGCAAGACCCTGTCCCGGTTCCTGCGCGCGGGGATCGGCGTGCACCACGCCGGGATGCTGCCGAAGTACCGGCGCCTCGTGGAGCAGCTCGCCCAACGAGGGCTCCTCCGCGTCATCTGCGGCACCGACACGCTCGGGGTCGGCATCAACGTCCCCATCCGCACGGTGCTGCTCACGGCGCTGACGAAGTTCGACGGCACCCGGATGCGTCAGCTGAACGCCCGCGAGTTCCACCAGATCGCCGGTCGCGCGGGGCGCGCCGGCTTCGACACCGCCGGGACAGTGGTCGCGCAGGCGCCGGAGCACGAGTCCGAGAACATCGCCGCGATCAGGAAGGCGGGCGACGACCCGAAGAAGAAGCGCAAGATCATCCGCAAGAAGGCGCCGGACGGCTTCGTCTCCTGGGGGGAGCCGAGCTTCCGGAAGCTGATCGACGCGGAGCCCGAGACCCTCACCTCGCACATGCAGATCACGAGCGCGATGATGCTCAACGTCATCGCGCGCGGCGGCGACGTGTTCGGGAATATGCGCGCACTGGTATATGAGAACCACGAACCGCGCTCGCGCCAGCGGGTGCTCGCCCTGCGAGCGCTCGGCATCTACCGGACACTGCGCGAGTCGGGCATCGTCGAGCAGGATGCCGACGGGCGCATCCATCTCACGGTCGACCTGCAGCCGAACTTCGCGCTCAACCAGCCGCTGTCCCCGTTCGCCCTCGCAGCCTTCGATCTGCTGGTCCCCGAAGCGGCGACCTTCGCCCTGGACATGATCTCGATCATCGAGTCGACTCTCGACGATCCTCGGGCGATCCTCGGCCAGCAGGAGTTCCTCGCCAGGGGCGAGGCGGTCGCGGCGATGAAGCAGGAGGGGATCGAATACGAGGAGCGGATGGAGCTGCTCGAGCAGATCACCTATCCGAAGCCTCTCGAGGAGCTGTTGGAGGCGGCGTTCGAGACGTTCGGATCCGCCCAGCCGTGGATCCGCGACTTCGAGGTGCGCCCCAAGTCCGTCGTCCGCGACATGTACGAGCGGGCCATGTCGTTCGGGGAATATGTCGCGCAGTACAAGATCGCCCGCTCGGAGGGCGTCGTGCTGCGCTACTTCTCCGACGCCTACCGCGCGGCGTCCCAGACCATCCCCGAGGATCTCAAGAGCGAGGATCTCCGCGATCTCATCGAGTGGCTCGGCGAGCTCGTGCGCCAGGTCGACTCCAGCCTGCTCGACGAGTGGGAGGAGCTGCGCGCCGGGACCGACAACGGCGCCTTCGACCGGCCGGACGGCGGCCCGATCGTGCCGCCCGCCCCGAAGCGGCTGACGAGCAATGTGCGCGCGTTCCGCATCCTGGTGCGCAACGAGCTCTTCCGCCGTGTGCAGCTCGCCGCCCGCGAGGACGTGGACGCGCTCGCGGCGCTCGATCCCGACTTCGGCGTCTCGGGATGGGATGCGGCGCTCGACGCGTACTTCGCCGACCACGAGGAGATCCTGACCGGCGGCGATGCCCGCAGTTCGAAGCTGCTGCTGCTCACCGAGGGCGCGACGGAGTGGACCGCGCGGCAGATCCTCGACGACCCCGCCGGCGATCATGACTGGGGCATCTCGGCGACGATCGACCTCGCGGCATCCGACGAGGCAGGTGAGGCCGTGATCACCGTGACGGCGGTGGATCGGCTGTAGCCGGACGGAAACCCGTTTCGACTCGCGCGGCCTCCGGCCGGGCTCGCTCAACGAACGGAAGAAGACCCGCCCCGCGCACACCCGCTCGTTGAGCGAGGACGCGCAGCGACCGAGTCGAAACGCCCCACCCGGGCACGCCCGACGAACCGAAGAAATCCACCCCGACCCGCTCCCCCACCGCCAGTCGAGCGAGGACGCGCAGCGACCGAGTCGAAACGCCCGCACCGGGCGGGAGGCCTCAGCGGGCGGGACGCACCAGAGCGGAACGCACGAGCCGGTCCACGAGCTCCGGGTAGTCCACTCCGGCGGCGGCGAACATCCGCGGCACCTGCGAGGCGGCCGTCATCCCCGGCATCGTGTTCACCTCGTTGAGCACCGGGCCGTCCTCCGTCAGGAAGAAGTCGATCCTGGCGACGCCCGCGCATCCGAGCGCATCGAACATCGTCAGTGCAGCGCGCTCCAGCTCGGCCTTCTCGCCGGCATCCAGCTCCGCGGGAACCGTGAAGCGCGCGGAGCCGTCGTACTTCGTCTCGGTGTCGAAGAAGCCGCTCGCATGGATCTCCAACGGCGGAGCCGCCCACCCCATGCCATCCGCCTCGAGGATGACCGCGACGTCGATCTCACGCCCCGAGACGACCTCCTCGACGAGGAGGCGATCGTCGAACCGGGCGGCCTCCTCCAGGGCGGGCCGTAGCTGCACGGCATCCCGCACCAGGCTCACGCCGTAGCTCGACCCCTCGGATGCGGGCTTCACGACCACCGGACCGGCGTACTCCACCGCGTCGATCCCGGAGGCCCGCACGAGAACGCCGCGGGCGGTGCGGATGCCGACGGCCTCCGCGACGAGCTTCGTCGCCCACTTGTCCATGCCGATCGCGCCGGTCCCCAGCCCCGACCCGACCACGGGGACATGGGCGAGCGCGCACAGCGCGGCGAGTGTGCCGTCCTCGCCCAGCACGCCGTGGATCGCGGGGAAGACGGCGTCCGACGCCGCGACGAGTCCCAGCGCGCCCTGCAGGGATTCCGCCGGAGTCGTCCCCAGCGCTGCTCCCGCGTGCGTCCAGACGCCGTCCCTGCCGATCGTCACCTCGTCGACCTCGTAGACGCGCTCGCGGAGCGCGGCGGCGATGCCCGCCGCCGAGGCGACGGAGACGTCGTGCTCCGCGCTCTCCCCTCCGCCGATGACGAGAACCCGCTGCGTCATGCCACGCTCCTTCGCACTCGGGGCCCGATGCCCGTGATGATCGTGTGCGGGATCGTCCCCGCCCAGTCCGCCCAGTCGGCGAGCGACGGGACTGCACCTCCGCCGGGACCGAAGACCGTCGCCACGGCGCCCCGTGGATGGGCGACGTCCCCGGTGGCGACCACGATCTGATCCATGGACACGCGCCCGACGATCGGATGCCGCAGCCCGCCGAGCTCCACTCCCGCCTGCGGCGACAGCTCCCGCGGGATGCCGTCCGCGTAGCCGACGCCGAGCACGCTGAGGTGCGTGGCGCGCTCGGTCACATACGTGCCGCCGTAGCCGATCGGGGTGCCCGCCTCGACGAAGGAGGCGTGCGCGACCGGAGCGGTGAGGCGTCCGGCGTCCACGAGCTCCGTCGTGCCGGACGGATCGATCCCGGCGAGTCCCGCGCCGATGCGCACGAGGTCGAAATGCGTGTCGGGGTCGGTGAGCGCGCCCGCCGTCGCGGCGAGGTGCACGATGAGCGGTCCGAATCCGGCGCGCAGCGCCGCATCCCGCGCCGCCTGCATCCGCCGCACCGCCGGGACGTTCGCCTGCGGGTCGGCCTGGTCGGCGAGCGGGAGATGGCCCATGACGCCGACGACGCGAATCCTCCCTGACCGCTCCCCCTCGCGCGCGATCTCCAGGAGCTCGGGCCAGTCGCCGAATGCGCAGCCGCCGCGGGCCATGCCGGTGTCCATGTTCAGATGCACTCGCACGGCGTCCGGCGCATCCGCGATCACCGAGCGCAGCTCCGCGGGCGATCCGACGGCGATCTCGATGCCGTGCGCGGCGGCGAGCGCCGCGTCGATGCCGGCGGGGTGCAGCCAGGCGAGCACCGGAAGCGTGACGCCCGCCTCGCGCAGCAGGACGCCTTCGCCGATGTCCGTCACACCGAACGCCTCGACGCCCGCCCGTTGGGCGGCGAGCGCCATCGGGACGAGTCCGAGGCCGTAGCCGTCCGCCTTGACGACCGCCATGACGCGGCTGGACGTGCGCGCCCTGATCGTGCGGATGTTCTCGGAGATCCCCTCGGGGAGGGTCTGGAGCGTGGGCGCGGACGGCAGGTCCGCCACGAGGCTCACAGGCCGGTCCGGGGGTCGCGAACGGGCTCGATGTACATCCGTTGGCACCCATCCTCGACAGCATCCGGTCGGAGTTCATAGTGCCACGTATCCGTGGAAGGAACCTGACAGCGGACGGAGCGCCGTGTCGCGATCCGTGCTCGAGGGCCCACAGCGAGAGGCTTCCGCGGAGACCGGGAACGGGTTCCGGGTCTCCGCGGACGTCCGCGCGCCGCAGACCCTGGACGGCGAGCGAGCTGCCCGCTCGCCGTCCGTCGGGGATGCGGGCGGGCATGGGCGAGCGCTGCGAGCCCCCCTGCGACGCGAGCGCTCGAGCGCTCATGCCTGCCTCTCAGGCCGGGGGCGCCTCCACCCCGGCCTGAGTCACCGACCGGTGCCCGCTCGCTCCTGATCCGAGCCGACGGACTCAGGCCGCCGAGTTGCGGGAGGCCGCGATCTCGCGGCCGTAGGTGCGCGCGTCCTGCTCCGCGGCGTCCTTCAGCTCCTGGGCGGCGTCGGCGAAGGCATCCATCGCCGGGTTCACGCCGACGAGGGTGAAGGGCCGCTGCACGACGCGCAGATCGAGTCCCCAGACGTCTTCGAGCACGCGGCGCAGCCACGCAGTGGAGTGGTCCCAGCCCTCCTTCGGGGTTCCAGGAGCGTAGTTGCCGCCGAGGACGGTGACGAGCGTGGCCGGCTTGCCGTTCAGGGCGGTGCCGGTGGGGTCGATGCGCGCATCGGTGTACGCCAGGTCGAACCAGGTCTTGAAGTGCTGCGAGACGCCGTAGTTGTAGAGCGGCACGGCGAACAGCAGGGCTTCGGCCGCGATGAGCTCGTCGGCGAGGGTCGCGGCGAGGTTGCGCGCGGCGAGCTGGGTGGGCGTGCGCTGCGCCTCCTCGAGGAAACCGGAGGTGACCGCCTCCGCCCAGGCCGTCGCGGGCACGGGGTCGAGGGCGAGGTCGCGGCGGGTGACCGTCGAGTCGGGATGGGCCGCGGTCCACTCCGCCTCGACGATGTCGGCGAGCGAGCGGCTGGCGGAGGTCGCGGGCAGGATGCTCGCATCCAGGCGGAAGAGCGACATGTAAATTCCTTTCGGTTTCGTAGTCGCTATCTTTTTCTTAGCGGCTAGTTTCAGCGTAGCACCGGTACACTGGAGTCATGGCCGATGCCGAAGAAAGCGTCCATGTATGCGACGCCGCGGTGACTCTGGCCTTCAGCGTGCTCGGGAAGCGCTGGAACGGGATGATCGTCTCCACGCTCGGCACCGAACCGGCATCCTTCGCGGCGCTCCGCCGCTCGGTCGGCGGGATCAGCGACACCGTGCTGTCCGACCGGCTCACCGAGCTCGCCCAGGCAGGGCTCGTGGCGCGGACGGTGGAGAGCGGACCGCCGGTCTCGGTGTCGTACGCCCTCACCGACAGCGGCCGCGGCCTGCTGCCGATCCTCGACCAGCTCGGCCGGTGGGCGTCCGCGAATCTCGGCGATGCGGCGCACTGACGCCGTCCTGGTGCGACTTCGCCCGGCGTTCCCGCACACATCGGGGGCCGACACGCCACGCGACGGCCTCCTCCGCGGCATCCGTCCGACATCTGGCGTGTCGGCCCCCGAAGTGACGCGCGTGACACCGGGCCCGCCGGGAGGCCGCGCCCGACGTGAAGCGCGGCGCCGGCCTCACCAGGGGTTCGGCGCGTAGTCCTTGAGGAAGACGCCGTACAGATCCACCCCGGCCTCGCCCTGCACGATCGGGTCGTACACGCGGGCGGCGCCGTCGACGAGGTCGAGCGGGGCGTGGAAGCCCTCCTCGGCGAGGCGCACCTTCGTGTGGTGCGGGCGCTCGTCCGTGATCCAGCCGGTGTCGACGGCGGTCATGAGGATCCGATCCGTCTCGAACATCTCCCCGGCGCTCGTGCGCGTGAGCATGTTCAGCGCGGCCTTCGCCATGTTCGTATGCGGATGCCCCGGCCCCTTGTAGCGGCGCGAGAACTGCCCCTCCATCGCCGAGACGTTGACGATGTACTTCCTGTCGTACTCGGATGCCGCCATGGACGCCCGCAGCCTGCTGATCAGCAGGAACGGCGCCGTCGTGTTGGCCAGCTGCACCTCGAGCATCTCCAGCGGGTCGACCTGGTCGACAGACTGCACCCAGCTGTTCACCCTCGCGACGTCCGGCACGAGGCCGCCGGCGTCGATCGCCGTGCCGTCGGCGTGCTTGACCAGCGAGGAGGACCCCGGCGCCATGGCGAGCCCGGTGAGCTCCTGCGCGGTCAGCGCCTGCCCGCCCCGCTCGGCGACGGTTCCCGCGAGGGCGGCGACCGAGAGCAGCGGATGGGCGTCGACGGATGCCTGCAGCGCCTGCGGATGCGGATCCGCGGTATGTCCGAACGTCTCCATCTCGGGCAGCGGTCCGTCGGGGAGCGGCTGCAGCTCGGCATCAGCGAGCAGCGAGTACGCGCCCGGCGAGCGCCGCACGGTCTGGGCGGCGTTGTTGATGAGGATGTCGAGAGGGCCCTGGGCCGCGACGGAGTCGGCGAGTCCGATCACCTGGGCGGGGTCTCGCAGGTCGATGCCGACGATCCGGAGACGGTGGATCCACTCGGACGAGTCCGGCAGCGACGTGAACCGGCGCACGGCATCCCGCGGGAACCGGGTCGTGATCGTGAGATGGGCGCCGTCGCGCAGGAGCCGGAGGGCGATGTACATGCCGATCTTGGCGCGCCCGCCGGTGAGCAGGGCGCGCCGGCCGTTCAGGTCGGTGCGCGCGTCGCGCTTGGCGTGGCTGGATCGGGCGCAGTCCGGGCAGAGCTGGTGGTAGAAGGCGTCCACCTGCGTGTACGGCTGCTTGCAGATGTAGCAGTTGCGCGGCTTGAGGAGCGTTCCAGCGGTCGGCGCCTCGGTGGATGCCGCAAGCGGGATCCCGCGCGTCTCGTCGTCGATCCGGTCCGGGGCGCCCGTCGCGGTGTTCGCCACGACCGCCTTGTCGGCCTCCGCGATCGCGTCGCGGATCTCCTTGCGGCGCACGCGCTTGGCGGCCTTGAACATGGATGCCGTGGCGCGTCGCACCGTGATGAAGTCGGGGTGGTCCTGGTCGATCTCGTGGAGCGAGGCGAGGACGCGGAGCGTCGTGGCGAGATCCTCGGGGTCGATGCCGGTCGTCGCGCTGAGCTCGGGATCGCTGGCATCGGTCATTGCACCGATTTTACCCGAGCGACCTGGGCGGAGTCCGTGCCGTGGCGCCCCGCGGGCATGATCCGCCTGCCGACCGCGGCTTCGGGGAGGGCCCGTTCCCCGCACGCGTCCGTTCCCGGGTCGCCCGCGCCTCCGGGGGCCGACACGCCGGATGCAGGATGCTTCGGGTCCATCGGTCCGGCATCCGGCGTGTCGGCCCCCGATCTGCCCGGGCGGACACCGGGCCCACGGCGCGTGTCGGATGCCGGGCCCACGGTGCGTGTCGGATGCCGCGCGTATCGTCGCAGCATGAGCACCCCACACGGCATCGTCCCCGCCTACCTGCTCGCGCGCCTGGCCGAGTCCGGTCGCTTCCCGCGGGCGGCAGATGCCGCACGCCAGACCCTGCTCGCCGGACGCCCGCCGTTCCGGGCCAGGATCACCCTGTCCATCGATGCGGACGGCTCCCTCGTCGCCGAGCTCGGCGACGCCCCGAATCGCACGATCAGCGATGCGCAGAACACCGAGACCCTGCCGGGGCTGATCGTCCGCACCGAAGACGACGATCCGGTCGAGGACACCTCCGTCAACGAGGCCTTCGACGGCCTCGGGGCGACGTTCGAGCTGCTGCTCAGCGCGTTCCGGCGCAACTCCCTCGACGATGCGGGCGCACCGCTCGACGCCACGGTGCACTACGGCGCCGACTACGACAACGCCTTCTGGGACGGCGAGCGCATGGTCTTCGGCGACGGCGACGGCGAGGTGTTCCGAGGCTTCACCGGCGCGCTGTCGGTGATCGGCCACGAGCTGACGCACGGCGTCGTCCAGCACACCGCGGCGCTCGAGTATCAGGGGCAGCCCGGGGCGCTCAACGAATCGATCGCCGACGTCTTCGGGACGCTGACCGAGCAGTACGCCGCAGGGCAGACCGCGGACCAGGCCTCCTGGCTGGTGGGCTCGGGCATCTTCACCGACGAGGTCGAGGGCACGGCGCTGCGCTCCATGCTCGAACCGGGCACGGCGTATGACGACGACGAGCTCGGCAAGGACCCGCAGCCGGCGCACATGAGCGGCTACGTCAGCACGACGGAGGACAACGGCGGGGTGCACATCAACTCCGGCATCCCGAACCGCGCCTTCGCGCTCGCGGCACGAGCCCTCGGCGGGAGCGCCTGGGAGCGCGCAGGTCAGGTCTGGTACGCCGCGCTCACCGGGGGTCTCTCCGCGACGGCCGACTTCCGGGCCTTCGCCGATGCCACTGCGGAGGCGGCGGCGCGGCTGTACGGTGAGGAGTCGGAGGTGGTCACGGCGGTCCGCGAGTCGTGGACGACCGTGGGCGTGTACACGGATGAGCGATCCCGAGGGCGGCGATGACAGGGCGGTGACGATCGTCGTCGTGCGCACCGGAGGCTTCGCCGGCCGACGGCGGCACTGGCAGGTGGATGCCGTGGCCGCCGACGCCGAGTACTGGCGAGGGCTCGTGGCGGAATGCCCGTGGGAGGACGAGCCGTGCGTGTCGTCGGGCTCGCGAGAGGCACCGGGCTCTGCGGACCGCTTCGTCTGGAGCATCCGAGCCCGCACCCCCGAACAGCACGATCGCGATCTCCCGGAGTCGGCACTCACCGGTCCATGGCGCGCCCTGGTCGACGCCGTGCGCGAGGCGTCCTCCGCCTGACCGGAGCCCGGCCGGGAGGTGCCCCGTGGCCGCCTCACCCCCACCCCACGACCGGGAAGTACCCCGAGTGACCGCCTCACCCCCAGACACCCGACCACACAAGACCCCTCCCGGCGGCGCGTGGCCACAGGAGACACCTGCCCAGCCCGATACGACCACGAGTGGCGCACAATGGACGCATGGGAATGTTCACACAGCGCCCCGAAGAGGAGAACACCTGGGCGGCCCTGCCGGGAGAGCCGCTGAACACGGACGCCTCGGACGCCCTTCCGGTCTCCGACGTCGACCCGTTCGAAGTCGGCATGGGCCTGGACACCACAGCGGCGGAGTGGATCGTGTTCCCCGTCCCGCCGCCGGCGTCCGAAGCAGCCGACCACGCGGAAGGCGAGCCGGAGGACCCCGCCTGAGCCGGGCTCGGGAGCGGGCCTGCGCCCCGGCGCAAAGCCCTCCCGAAACGCGGACCGCTCTGCGCATCCCTCCTGGCGTGCCGTCGCACGTCGATCGTCCGATCGCGCCGACTACTCTGATCTCGAGCACGATGCTCGCGATCGAGGGGGACACATGCCTACTGCCGACGAAGCTGCGCGCCAACTGCGCCTCGCACAGGAAGCGCACGCACGGGGAGACGTGCTGCTGCACCTCCAGCTCGATGTGAGCCTACTCACGGGTGCCGCCTCGTCCTGGGGATCGGCGGGCAACTCCCTCACGACCGACGACAGCGTCGGATACTTCCTGGGCGAGGTCGAGAAGGCAGGCTGGCGCCTGGAGCACACCGGGTACACGTTCGTGGAGAGCGGCGCGACGACCTCCGCCCGCATCTTCGGCACCGGAGAGGGCGTGGTCAACCACGGCGCGGTGTCCGGATACTTCACCTTCCGCCGGGCCTGACGCGCGCGGCGTTCGCCAGGACGCGCGCTCCCGGGTCCCGCACGCCTGGCTGCGCACCCGGGGTTCGCACCCACTTCCCGCACCCCGGGTCCGCACTTCGGGGGCCGACACGCCGGATGTCGGACCGATCCACCGAGAACGTCCCGCGGGGCGTCGCCCCGGCCCCCAGGCCGTGCACGTCGCCGACGGCCCGCCACGGCTACGCTCGAAGGATGACCATCACCGCCGCCGCAGACGGCTCCGCCCTGGGCAACCCCGGCCCGAACGGCTGGGCCTGGTACATCGACGACGCGAACTGGGCCGCGGGCGGGTCCCCGCACGGCACGAACAACCAGGGCGAGCTGCAGGCCGTGCTGGAGTTGCTGCGCGCGACGGCGGACAGTGACGATGCGCTCATCGTCCTGTGCGACAGCAAGTACGTCATCGACTCGATCACGAAGTGGATGCCGGGCTGGAAGCGCCGCGGATGGCGCAAGGCGGATGGCGCCCCGGTGCTGAACCGCGACCTCATGGAGTCCCTCGACGAGGCCATGGCCGGACGCGACGTCCGCTTCCAGTGGGTCAAGGGCCACGCAGGCCATGAGCTGAACGAAGCGGCGGACGAGCGGGCCAACGCGGCGGCCAAGGCCTACCAGCAGAAGAAGGAGCCGAACCGGGGCCCGGGGTTCACGGCAGGGGCGGATGCCATGCGCGAGCCCCTCGCATCGGCGCCGGCCGCGGCATCCGCCCCGTCGCCCGCCGCCGCGGCATCCGGAAGCGCTCTGCTCTGGGCCGAGCCCTCCGACCTTCTCGACGGCCTGGAGACGGTCGCCGAGCTCACGGTCCCGATCGAGATCCGCCTCTCCCTCACCTCCGCCGAGCGCTCCCGTCTGCAGAACCGCGCGGATGCACAGGGCGTCTCCCTCGAAGAGGCGCTGCGCCGCCTGATCTGAGTCCGGTTCGAATCGCGCAAATGGTCCGATCTGGGTCGCAGATGGGACCATTTGCGCGATTCGAACCGCCCCTTGCCGACGTCAGGAGCGCGTGCCGGCGAGCACCGTGCGCTCGAGTCGGGCGAACGAGGACTCCATGCCGTCCGCCATGCCGGTGGCGAGGATCTTGTCGCGGGTCTCGACGTCGGGGTACTCGATCAGCACCGTGACGAGGGTCGCGCCGTCCTCCTCGTAGAGACTGAGGTCGTTGAGCGTCTCGACCGGCTGCCCCTGCATCCGCTCGGTGGTGACCGCGCGCCGCGGAGCGTCGAACATCAGCAGCTCGCCCTCGAAGCCGAACGCCTCGCCCGGGGTGTCGCCGACCGGCGCCCAGGTGTTGCGGTAGCTCTGGCCGACCTCTGTGGCGGCCACGCACTCCGTCATCTCCCAGCCGTCCGGCCCCAGCATCCACTGCTTGATGAGGTCCGGCTCGTGGTGAGCCCGCCAGACGAGCTCGCGCGGGCCCTCGACGAGCCGCGTGATGCGGACGTGCGTGTCGTCGAGCAGCTCGACCCTCGTGCCCTTGCCCTGCGCGTACTCGCGGAGGTCCTGAAGGACGGCGTCGATCTGCGCCATCGCCATGCGGGTGCCTTCGACCGCGCCCATCGCGACGACCTGCTCGAGCGCCTCGGCGGAGTCGAAGTAGCTGGTGCTGACCATGCGACTGCCCTCATCGGTCGAGGCGAATGCGAAGACCATCCGCATGGCGGGGAAGCCGTCCAGGGGCGTCCCGTCCTCGTTCGCGAAGGCGTCGATGACCTCGAAGCCGTTCGGCGCATCGATCGAGAGGAACTCCCAGGATCCGGTGGAGGTCTCGCCGCGGGGTCCGTGCATCATGTAGATCGCACGCCCGCCGACGGTGTGATCCCAGGCCGTGAACGTCGCCGGCCATCCGGGAGGACCCCAGAACCGTTCGAGCTGCCGGGGGTCGCTGTAGGCGTCCCAGAGCCGTTCGACCGACGCCGCGAAGTCTGCGACGACGGTCATGGTCAGATTGTCAGCGTCGGTGATGACGTCGGTGACGGGCATGTCATTCTCCTTGGATGGTGTCGGATGCCGGCGAGGCCAGCAGGTCGTCGAGACGGGCGATGCGTGCCCGCCAGAGGTCTTCGTACCGGGCGAGGAGCGCCCTGGCTCGGGCGATCATCGCCGGGTCGGCGCGGACGAGCCGCTCGCGTCCCTCGGCGCGCTTGATGATGAGATGCGCGGCCTCGAGAACGGCGACGTGCTTCTGGACGGCCGCGAACGACATGTCGTACTCGGCCGCGAGCGCCGACACGGACTGCTCCTCGGCGATCGTCCTGCGCAGGATGTCGCGGCGCGTCGACGTCGCGAGCGCGTGGAACACACGGTCGGTCTCCGCTTCGGTCAGTTCTGTTTGTGCAACCATTTGGTTGTACGTTATGACGCGATCGCGGTGATGTCAAGATCCTCTTGTCGCGATGGCGTGGGGATGACACGACCGGCGTTCGGATGACACACCGTCCGGCGGCGGCACCGCGTGTCAGGAGCCACCGCCGTCCTGCCGAAGCGGCGGCCCGTCCTGGAGGACCATCAGCAGCGGATACAGGAGCGACAGGGCTCCGGTCGCCCCATCGTCCTCGTATCATCCGAAAGCGGATTCACCTGCGAGAAGGGCTTGGAGCTACCCGGAGACGGCGTCCAGCTGAAGGCAGTCGAGCGGAAGCTTGTAGCCGAATGAGCTCGTGTTCTTCCCCGTGACGGTGAACGTGAGCTCATGCGATCCCTGGCTCAGGGTCACGTTCCCCAGGTCGACCTCGACCACCTTGCCCGACGGTCGATACAGGTCGATGGGCCCGCCGACGTCGTTCCCGTCGATCTGCAGTTGGTACGTGCCGCTGTCGCTGAACCTCATGGCTCGGACGGTGAGACGGTAGGTGCCGGCCTCCGCCACGGTCACCGTGTAGTCGATGTGCTCCCCGACGCCGTACGCGTTGAAGATGCGGTACTGGCCTCCGCTGGCGTCCGCGCTGCTCTTGACGACTCCTGCGCTGGCCGTCAGCGCCTCGGCCTCCAGCCTGTTGCTGACGCCTGCGGTCGTGGCGGTCGCCGCCGCGCTGGCCTCCGAGAGACGGGCGGCATCGTCATACGCCCTCACCGTGTAGATGTAGGTGGTCGACGGCGCCAGTCCCGTGTCGCTGAAGGATGCTGTCGGCGAGCTGCCGACCTCGGATCCGTCGCGGTAGATCCGGTAGCCGGCGACGCCGTCGTCGCCCGTCGAGGCCGTCCAGCTCAGGTCTATCTGCGAGACGGAGACGGCAGTGGCCGTCAGATCCGTCGGCGTCGTCGGGGGCTGCGGATCGCCTCCCCCCTCGCCGGCCGGGATGAGGCTGAGATAGTCCAGCATCAGCTTGTAGCCCGAGGCGCTCGCGTTCTTGCCCGTCGTCGTCAGCCGGAACAGATGGCTCCCCGCGGTCGTGAAGGCATGCGTCCCGAGATTGAAGTCCTTCCGGGTCTCGGAGGTGCTCCAGAACAGGTCCTGGGGGGCTCCGGCATCCACCCCGTCGACGGAGAGCTGGTAGATGCCGTTGTTGCTCGCCTTCAGCACCCGTGCGATGACGTCGTAGGTCCCGGGCTGAGTCACGTCGACGCTGAACTCGACATAGTCGCCGACCGCGTTGTTGTTGATGCCCGCCTTCCCTCCCCCGCTGGCGTTCGCGTCGGTGTAGATCGAGACGGAGTCGGTGCGGAAGTGCACGGGCAGCGCCTCGGCCTCGTAGGGATCGGGGATCGCGATCGGCGCGGGGTTCGGCGCCTGCGGACCGCTCAGGGAGAACTTCGCCGTGAGGACCTTGCCCCGCATGTTGTTCACGTTCACCTTGAGCATGACCGTGGGGTGGTACTGGATGACGGTGACTTCAGGGTCCTTCGAGATCAGCCCGGTCGCGCTCGTGTCGACGGTCAGGTAGATCATGCCGACGTTCTTCTGCGTCGGGTCGGAGACCGAGAGCTCGAGCTCGTCGGCCGTCTCGCTCATCATGACCGATGCCTTGCGGTCGGAGGTGACCGGGCCCGCCGTGGTCGGCTCGTCCTTCCAGAAGTTGATCCCGGTGACGTTCAGGCCGTTCTCCTTGACCGCCTGCACGGAGTCGGAGTTCTCCAGGATGCTGATGTCGGGCGCCGCCGCGTAGTCGCCCACCTGCGCACTCGTCTTGTTCGGAAGCAGGACGTACGAGTAGGACTGGTCGGTCGGGTTCGTTCCATGGCCGAGCGCCAGAGTCAGGTAGTTCCGGGTGTGCGGAGTCGGATCGCCCCAGGCGGATGACGAGTTCAGCTGCTTCCAGTTCCCCGTCCGCGCCTCCCGCAGCCCGTCGACCGTCGCACCGCCCGGGAAGTAGTAGCCGATGTCCGAACCGGGCACGGTGCCCGCGAGGTGCGCGTGGTCGACACCGGTCAGCGTCTCCGACCATCCGAGAGCGGTCGGCTCTGCCGAGCCGTTCACGGTGAGCGCATTGTCGCCGGCGCCGTTGAGCTTCCGGTTCTCCACGATCGTCTCGGCGGCGATCCCGTCGGTGCTGCTGATGCCCGCCCCGAGCGCGACGATCTCGTCATCGAACATGAACCAGGACTTCTTGGCCTCCAGGCTCCGTCCCGCCGGGTGCAGCTGCATACCGGTGACGCCGTACTGCCCGCGAAAACCGGCCCCGCCGACCCAATCCTCGCCATTGCGGGTGTTCGCCGCCTGGGTGGTGTTCTCCAGCACGGTGGTGCCCGGCAGCCGGTGGCTGTCGACCGTCGGCCAGAAGTCGTCGTTGAACTGGCTCAGATCGTCGTTGTACAGATACGTCATTCCGTCGCCGGTGTGCCAGCCCTTGTTGTTCTCCGCGTTGATCGCCTCATAGTTGCCGATGCGGCTGGAGGACATGCTGATCCCGAACCCGAAGTCGGGTCGGAGGTGGACGGCGCGATCCATGGCGGAGAACTGCCGGTGCGTCGTGATCTCGCCACGAGCCGTGATGGAGGGATCGCTCAGAATCTCGTTCGCGGCGATGATCAGATCGACCGGGACCTGCTCGAGGAAGGTCTTGTCCGTATCGAGCTGCAGCCAGTGCTTGATCATGCTCTCGAATGCCTCGGCATCCGCAGACGGAGCGACCTGGGACAGCCGGATGATGGCCTCCAGGACGTCGACGGCCACGTCGAGGTCCTGGGCCCCATGGCGGGATATCTCCCTGCCCCGCACCATGTCCATCAGATTTCCCTTGTAGATGAAGGGCTCATAGGAGTCGTAGATCCACTGGAACACGTTGGCCCTGTCCGGGTCGACGACCTCCCAGGTGGAGCCGTGCAGCAGGTACAGGAGGTCGGAGATCCCCGCGAGCAGGGACACGCCGTAGCCGCCGTTGTACGCGTAGAAGCTGTGCTGGACGAAGGAGCCGTCGGTCGAGAATCCGTCCCCTGCCGTGACGTAGGGGAACAGGGCGCTCATTCCGTCCCGTCCCGCGGCGACCCGGGAGGAGTCCTTGTCGTTGATCCCGGAGAGCGCGATGACCTGGCTCTCCCACAGCCTGTTGGCTCCGCTCATGGTCACGCTCGGCTGGGTGTAGGAGACGGCCGCCATGTATTCGGAGACCTGAGTCGGCGTCAACTCGTCGTAGATCAGGGCGACGATGTCGTTCAGGGCGAGCGGGGCGCCGATCTGCCAGTGCCACCAGTTCTGATACATGGAGACGCCGTCGAAGAACTTGTTGGCGTTCATCCAGTCCAGCGCGCTGATCAGGTCGGTCTTCAGCGCGATGTCCCCCTCCAGCTCGGAGCCATGAGTCACGTAGGCGAGCGCCATGTCCCTGAGCCGACCGTAGGTCGTCGTCATGCTCGCCGAGTCGTTGCCGAACGACGCATCGTTCCACAGGCGCACGCGATCGGGCGCCTTCTGCATGGTGTCCCAGTGCCCCTGCGCCGTGTCGGTGATCTGCCCGACCCGCGCTGCGATGTCCGGGTCGGAGAGGCTGTAGCCCGTTCCCCCGGTCAGCATGGTCCGGTACTTGTCCCTGAGTCCGTCGAACTCATCCGCGACGGTCGCGTCCGCCGAGAACCCGCTGACGCGTGTCTCGGGAGCCACGTCAGCTCTCGCGTCGATCGGGGTGATCAGCAGCGCGGTCGCGACCATCAGCGCGACCGTCGACTTCGGCGCGCTCCTCATCGAGATCCTGAACATCATCGTCCTCATCCTGTTGGTGGCTGGTATGTCCGGGGGCGCGGGAGAAGCCGACCGGATAGAGCGGATCGGCGGTGTCGTCCGGCACGTCCTCTCGCGAATGCCGCACCGCCTCCATCGACCGGGGGACCTCGAAGGGCAGCCGGCCACGCGGCTCGACGGCTCCGGTCAGTGCTGCGATCAGCGCGGCGTCACTCGTCCCGAACGTGGCGACCAGCACGGCGGTCAGCGGCACGAGAGGGGCGAGGATCGCGGGCCGGTCCAGCGCGACGTCGAGGACGAGCGGCACGAGCGCGGCGATGCGCGAGAGGCGCGCCACGAGTCCCGGCCGGAAGTCGAGCGAGCCCTGACGGAACCGCGACTCGAACAGCAGATCGTCGCGCGGCTCGAACGGCGCCGCGATGCGCACCACGGCGAGATCGGCGTCCTCTGGCCGCTCGACGACGATGCCCAGGCGGCTCGCCGCGGCCGGGTCGATTCCCTCGACGTAGACGCGACGGCCCGACTGCGCGGCGAGCGGCAGCACCGGAGTGCCATCGGGCCCGGCGTCGCGGAGGATCGTGACCGCCTCCGCCTGTGCACGAAAGCCCGCAGCGCGGTGCTCAGGGCGGCCGACGATGTCTTCGGCGGCATCCTCATCGACGAACGGGTCGTCGAACAGGCCCAGGCGGAACTTGAGCTCGAGCAGGCGCCGCGCCGACTCGTCGATGCGGGATTCGCTCACCCGACCCGCCCGGACGAGGCCGATCAGCAAGTCGACGCACTCCTCGCCGCCGAACTGGTCGCATCCCGCGTCGAGCACCGCGAGAAGACGCTCCGCCGGGTCGAGGTGCTCGACGCCCCACGCCTTCGCCGGGAGCACCTGCCCCTGAGCGACGTTGTCGTTGACGAGCTCCCAGTCGGTGACGACCACCCCGTCGAATCCGAGCTCCTCGCGGAGGAGTCCCGTGACGATCTGCCGGTTGTAGCCGAATCCGACCGCCTCGATCGGGACGCCGTCGCGTTCGAGGCCGACCGGCATCCCGTAGTAGGGCATCATCCCGGCGGTGCCGGCCGCGATCGCCATGCGGAACGGTTCGAGGTGGAGATCGAACGCGCCTCCGGGGTAGACCTGCTCGCGGCCGTAGGGGAAATGCGCGTCCTCACCGTCCTTCTGAGGCCCGGCTCCCGGGAAGTGCTTCGTCACGCACGCGACCGATTCGGGTCCGAGCGCAGCGCCTTGGAAGCCGTCGATGTAGGCGGCGAGCGCGCGCGAGGTGCGTTCCGGGTCGGAGCCGAAGGTGTGCAGCTGGCGTCCCCAGCGCGGTTCGGTCGCGAGGTCGACCTGCGGATGCAGCGCCATCCGGATCCCCACCGCGAGATACTCCCGGCGGGCGATGCCGGCGAACTCGCGGATGTCCTCGTCGTCCAGTGCAGCCAGCCCCAGCGGCTCGGGCCACTGCGAGAACGACCCCGCGGCGAACGACATGCCCTCGTTCTCGAAGAAGCCGTGCCGCGGGTCGGTGCTGATCGTGACCGGGATGCCGTGCGGCGTCTGCACGGCGAGGCGCTGCAGGGCGTTCGCCCAGCGCGCCGCGTCGCGGCCCCGTCCGAGCGCGTGGACATTGAAGTGATTCATGCGCTTGCCGAGCACCACCGTGCTCGTCGGAGACTTGCTCAGCGCACCGGGCGTCTCGAGGAGACTCCCCTCCGGGCCGGCCTCGATGACCGTGTGGAACATGAGCCCGGCCTTCTCCTCGAGGCTCAGTCTCGCAAGGAGGTCGGCCGTGCGCTCCGCGGGAGTCAGACGCGGATCCTCGTACGGGTCGAGGCGTCCGTTGCCGTTGAGGTCGCGCCACACGAGGTCGGAGGCATCGGTGGCTGGGAGGTGTGCGGGCACGGTGAAACGGGTCCTTCCGAGTCGAGCGGCTCAGCCCTTGAGGCCGGTGAATCCGATCCCCCGCACGATGGAGCGCTGGAAGATCAGGAAGATGAGGATCGGGGGGATGCTGGCGATCAGCATCCCGGCGATGAGGTACGCCGGATCGGTCGCCTGGGCGAGGCGCGGAAGCGCGACCGCGAGCGGCTGGGTGGTCGGATCGGTCAGCACGATCAGCGGCCAGAGGAACTCCTTCCAGGCCGTCATGATCGACAGGAGCGACACCACGGCGAGGATCGGTCGCGACATCGGGAGCACGATGCGCCAGAAGATCGTCCACCATCCGGCGCCGTCGAGCTGAGCCGCTTCGAACAGGTCGCGGGGGATCTCCTCGAAGAACTGCTTAACCAGCAGGATCGTGAACGCGTTCGCCCCGGCCGGCAGCCACACCGCCCAGGGGGTGTCGGCGAGCCCGATCCCGAGGAGCGGCATGTCGAGCACGGTCAGGTACAGGGCGATGAGCGTCACCGTGCCTGGCACGAACAGCGTCACCAGGAACGCGCCGTAGACGTACCGGCCGTACCAGGGACGGATCACGGCGAGCGCGTACCCGGCGGTGGCCGACACGAGCAGCTGCACCACCCACGATCCTCCGACGAGCACGACCGTGTTCACGAGGTAGTGGCCGATGTCGAGCAGGTTCCAGGCGGTCGGGATGTTCTCCCAGCGCGCGGGGTCGGGGATCAGGCTGAGCGGACGCTGCACCAGGTCGGTGGTGCTCGAGATCGCGGCGCGCAGCATCCAGACGATCGGGATCGCCCCGAAGGCGATGAGGCCGGCGAAGAGGGCGACATGCATGGCACGCCATCCGACGAAGATGCGCGGACGACGCCAGTCGAAGGAGGAGAGCAGTCCGCGCTCGCGCACGCGGGGCGCGCGACGCAGCGAGCGGTGCGGGGTGGTGGGGGCGGTCATCGTGAGCTCCAGGATCGGGTCAGCCTCAGGTACACGGCCGAGACGATGATGAGGACGACCGCGAGCAGCACGCTCAGCGCCGTCGCGACGCCGTAGTTGCCGAAGAGGAAGGCGTAGCGGTAGATCATCAGCAGAATCGTGACCGTGGCGTTCGCCGGCCCGCCGTCGGTCATGACGTACGGCTCGGTGAACACCTGGATCGCACCGATGATCTGCAGGAGCAGGAGCACCAGGATGACGCCGCGCATCTGCGGCAGGGTGATGTGCCGGACGCGCTGCCAGACCGAGGCCCCGTCGAGCTCCGCCGCTTCGTACAGCTCGGTGCTGACGCCCGCGAGGGCTGCGAGGTAGATGAGGATCGCGGTGCCCGCCCCCGACCAGGTCGCGACGATGACGAGGCTCGGCATGGCCAGCTCCGGCGACTGGAGCCACGGCAGCGGACCGATGCCGACCAGAGCGAGGAGGGAGTTGACCACCCCGGTCTCGCCCGGGCTGAAGAAGACCTTCCACAGCAGCACCGCGACCACGGGCGGCACGACGACGGGCAGGTAGGCGAGCACACGGGCGAGGGTGCCGCCACGGCGCAGCTCCGACAGGAGAACAGCGCAGAGCAGAGGCACCGGCAAGCCGATCGCGAGCGAGAGCACCGTGAACCACAGGGTGTTCAGTGCGGCCTTCGGCAGCAGTGGATCGGCGAACAGGATCTCGAAGTTGCGCAGACCCACCCATTCGGCTGGCTCGACGAGATTCGTCTGCTGGAAGGCCAGAACGGCGCTCTGGAGGATCGGCCACCAGGCGAAGTAGCCGAACGTCACCAGCGCCGGGAGCAGGAACAGCAGGGCGGCGACCGCCGCCCTGCTGCGCTGCGGACCGCGCCGCCGCCGCGCCGCGGGCGCCGCCTGGACGGTGCGGTCGGCGACCGCACCGTCCAGGCGCTCGGGGGCGATCGTCATGAGGCGTACTGGGCCAGGATCGTGTTGACCCGGGTCTCGGCGTCGGTGAGGAGCGCGTCGATGTCGGCATTCGGATCGGTCAGGATCGCCTGGACCAGAGGGTCGAGCGCCGCGTAGATCTCCTGCGAGGCGACCTCGGGCTCCGGAACGTACTCGAACGCCTCGAGCGATGCGACGTAGGGAGCGAAGTTCTCGACCGGGACGTTGACGTACTCGTCGATGGCCTCGCGGTAAGCCGTGTAGGCCTCGTCGCTGAAGATCGGAGCGACGGGAACGCCGACCGGCAGCCCGTCGGCGGCCGAGGCCTCCGCCGTCTCGGCGGCGACCTCCAGGTCGTAGTTCGGCCGCAGCGCCCGCCAGTCGATCCACTTGACGGCGGCGGCCTTCTCGGCCTCGGTCGCCTGAGCGTTCACCATGAGGACCGTCGCGCCCGCGAGGGTCGCGTCGGCACCGCCTTGGGGCATGGGACCGGCGCCGAACGCCTCGGGGTCGCCACCGGCCGCGATGTAGTTCGGGTACACGTCCGGCGGAGCGGAGACCCACATGCCGACGTTGCCGGCGGTGAACTCGGCGACGAGGTCCTCCTGCTTGCCGAGCACGTTGTCGCCCAGCGAGTCGTCCTCCCACCGCATCGCCTTCCACAGCTCGAGCACGTCCCGTGCGCTGTCGTCGTTGAACGACGCCTTCCACGCTCCGCTCGAGTCCTGTTCGATGATGCGCCCGCCGAAGGTGTAGTCGTAGCCCGTGAGGTGCCACCCGCCGCTGTTGTTGGTGGTGATCTCGCCGAACCCGGTCTTGCCCGTGGCCTCGGCGATCTGCGCGGCGTACTCGCGCACCTCGTCCCAGGTCTCCGGCGGGCTGTCGGGATCGAGGCCGGCCTGCTCGAACAGGTCTCGGTTGTAGACGAGGCCGAACGCGTAGCTCTTCTCGGGGATGCCGTAAACGGCCCCGTCACGCTCCAGGAACTGCATGACGCTCGGGTTGAGATCGTCGAAGCTGTCGAGTTCCGAGGCCGCTTCGGAGATGTCGGCCACCTGACCGCGCTCGATGAGCGCCGGCGGCTCGGTGAGAGGGACGCGCAGGAGTGTCGGCGCACTGCCGCCCGCGAGGCGGGTGGCGAAGGTCTTCGCATCCCACGGCACGTCGGATGCCTCGACGGTGATGTTCGGGTTCGCCTCCTCGAACTCGGCGACCTGACGCTCGAACAGCTCCACCGCCGCCGTGTTGGTCGCCGCGGGCTTGCCCATGATCGTGATGGTGACTTTTCCGTCGCCGGCCTCGTCAGACCCTTCGTTCGGGCCGCTCGAGCAGGCAGCGGTGCCTGCGAGGAGCGGGACCACGACGAGCGCCGCGAGAGCGCGCCGGTTGCGTCGATGCATGATTCCTCCGTTTCGGCGCGGCCGCCTGCTGCAGCCGCGATGGTCGCCGACAGGCGGCGTCCGGAGGTTCCGGTCAAACACCACGTCGTGCGTCTCGCCCCAGTATGCAGACAGTCGAAACAGTTCGCAAGCTTTTTGATCATTTAGCTTCACATGACTTTCAATCTTGTGAACTTAGTTTTCTCTGTGCTCTTATTGTCTGCATGGCACACCTCAGCGGAGAGCACACAGGCCCAGACCGCCCCTCGGGCCTCCTGCTGATGAACGCGCGCGCGTTCGCCGACCTCTTCGACCCCGCCCGCCTCGCGAGATTGCACGGGCTGGTCGCCCTCGACGACCCCATCCGCCTCGACGACCTGCACGGTCCCGACGCAGCGGCTCGCCTCGCACGCGCAGAGATCCTGGTGACGGGATGGGGGTCTCCTGTGCTCGGCCCCGACACCCTGGCGGCGGCTCCCGCGCTCCGTGCGGTCATCCACACCGGCGGCTCGGTCAAACAGCATGTCTCGCCTGCGTTCTGGGACCACGGCATCCTCGTCACGAGCGCCGCCGACGCCAACGCGATCCCCGTCGCCGAGTTCACCCTCGCCACGATCCTTCTCGAAGGCAAGCGCGCGGCGACCTACATCGACGGATACCGACGTCACCGAGAGGTCGGCGGAGCCTGGCGCGACACGATCCCCTCCGCCGTCAACTTCGGCGGAACCGTGGGCATCATCGGCCTGTCGCGGGTCGGTCGCCGCGTCGCCGAGCTCCTGCGCGCGTTCGAGCTCGAGGTGCTCGTCGCCGATCCGCACGCCACCGCCGCCGAGGCATCCGCCGTCGGCGCCCGCCTCGTCGATCTCGACGCGATGCTCTCATCGAGCGACATCGTCAGCGTGCACGCCCCCGAGCTGCCGGACACGCACCATCTGCTGGACGAGCGACGGATCGCGCTGCTGCGCCCGCATGCCGTCGTGATCAACACGGCCAGGGGAACGCTGATCGACACCGACGCCCTTGTCCGGCGCTGCCGCGCCGGCACTCTCCGTGCGATCCTCGACGTGACCGATCCGGAACCGCTCCCGCGGGACTCGGAGCTGTTCGACACGCCGGGGATCGTGCTCAGCCCGCACATCGCCGGTGCGATGCACGCGGAGACCGGGCGGCTGGCCGACTCGGCGCTCGACGAGATCGATCGACTGCGTCGCGGCCTCCCGCCCGCGCACCGCGTCGAGGGCGAGTCGCTGGGCATCATCGCCTGACGGAACGGGCAGGGACAGACGGATGCGGCGGGGAGGCTCCCCCGCCGCATCCGCTCCCAGGTCAGCCCACGGCGACGCCGGTCACCACAGCAGTCTCGACCACTGCGGAGGTCGTATCCGTGGTGCGCACGAAGTAGCTGTGCACCCCCTTGACGAGCGAGACGGCGACGGCGTACCCCACACCGTCGGTCACATCGGCGTCGCCGGGGTCGACGGGCGACATCCGGTGGATCACGCCGTCGACGACGAGCTCGACCGCGAAGGGAGCCGCTCCGTCGGCGTCGGTGTACGTCGCCTCGACCGTCACCGGCGTGGACGGCGTCAACGCGCCCGCCGTGTGACTCACATCCGAGAGCACTGGCGCGGTCCCGGCGGCCTCGTTCGTGAACTCCACGGAGTCGACGAGCAGCTCGCCGTCGGTGTCGGCCGTCTGCTGCAGCCAGAACACGATCTCGGCCTGCGAGCGATCCAGTCCGGGGAACGCCGCGAGATCGAAGTCGTACGTCGTCCAGTCGTCCGAGATCGCGATCGGCGTCGTCCCGGTCACGCGGTGGTTCGAGTCTCCGTCCGACACCTCGATCCGCAGGCGGAGGTTCGGCGACGGACTGCGCATGGTCACCGACAGATAGCGGTACCCGTCGGCATCCACCGAGTGATGCCACGGCTGGAACTTCGCCTGGGACATCGCGGTGGCGGGATTCTGGAAGAACCGGCCCACCGTGCGTCCGTCGACGGTGGTGTTGGTCACCTGCCCCACGCCGGCATGGTTGTTGTACCAGTTCGCCCACGTGTAGCCCTGCACGCCGAACAGACCGTCACGACCGAACCCGTCATAGAGCAGCGGGGCGTCGGGGGTCGGCAGAGGCGGCGCGACCGTGTAGTGGGTGGAGCTGTAGCTGTGCGCTCCGCTCGCCTGCGTGCCGCGCACGTCGATGCGGGCGTTCGTGTACGGCGCGAGGCCGCTCACGTCGACCACTCCGGTCGAGACGCCGGCGGACGAGGTCATCGGCGTCCAGTCCGGTCCGAGCGCGTGTCCCGTGAGCGATGAGCCGCTCTGGGCGAACACCGTCACCTCGTCGGTGACGTACTGACCGATCTGCGGCGATCCGATCGTCAGCGCCGTCGGCGGCGTCCCGGTCGACCAGGGCGCATCGCCTGCGGCGGTGAGCCCGAACATGGCGGAGAACAGCCCCGCCTGGATGCTGACGCTGTACTCGTTGTACCGCCACTGCTGGCCGACGTCTGCGGAACCGGGGCGATCTTCATACCAGGGGCTCGCGCTGGTCGCATCGAGCGGGTCCTTCGCGTTCGGGCCAGACACGAGCGCCCCGGGAAGGACGACTCCCGTTCCGCCCGGCGTCTGCGCCTGCTCGTCGAGCCGCGTGTGCAGGAACATCGTGTGCTTCTCGCCCACGCCCGAGACCCAGCTCGTTCCCCAGGGGTTGTTGCCGAACACCCAGTACATCCCCTTCTGCACGGCTCGCAGCGCACGCTGGTCGCCGAACAGCTCCCAGTAGCGCAGCGTGTCGGCCATGTAGGAGACGTGCGGCTCGTTCACACCGAAGTTCTTGAACTGGTTGATCACGCCGTACGGGGTGTCGTCGGTGGACGAGAGGACGTAGTCCAACTGCTTCTTGAGGTAGCGCTGGATATCGGTCCTGCCGGTCGCGGTCGCCGCCGGGTACAGCTCCGCCATCGACAACGGCCCCATGTCCCAGTAGTTCGTATTGGACAGGATCGTGAACGGCGTCGCCGCGATCGTCGCCTCGGCCGACGTGCGATACGCGGCGTCGCCCGTCAGAAGATGCAGCTGCACTTCGGCGTAGAGGAGCGAGTTCGCAATGCCGCCGCGCGTGGTCGAATACCCGCCGAGCGGGTCTGCGCGGTGCGCGTCCGCGTAGTCGTAGAACGCGATCGCGCCGTCCTCGGCCTCCGCGGCCAGAGCCTCCCAGGCCGCAGCGTCCCCGGCGGCGATGTCGCCGCTGTCGATCGCGGCTCTGATCGCCCGAGCGGTGGCGGCGAGCGATCCGGCCGCCTTGGCGGAACCGCCGACGCCCATGCCCGAGATGCGCCGGTCGTCGGCCGTGCCGATCACCCCGTCAGTGTGGTCCTCGGGATGCTGGAACCCGCCGCTGCCCTTGATGTCCCAGAACGGGCCGCCGAACGCATCGAGCATCCGGAGCAGGTACTCGCTGCCGAACCAGGCCTCGTCGACGAGGTCGGGCGCGCCGTTCGAGTCTCCGTCGAAGGCGACCTCGGGGGTGTCGCCGTAGCGCAGGTAGGTGATGGCGATGTTGCCCGCGACCCACTGGTTGCCGCCGTAGATGCCGTAGTCGCCGGCGTCGTACCAGCCGCCCGTGAGGTCGTAGTGCTGCGTGCCGTCCTCGGACGCGGCGTCGTCGAGGTGGCCGGCAGCGTGGAAGACCTTGTCCGAGGGGGCGATGCTGCTGTAGCCGGCAGGGTAGGCGTCCTCGGTGTCCACGCCCGAGCGCTGCAGCCGGTAGAACGCCGTCATCTCGTCGAGGTAGCCCGCCCACACGTTCTCCTCGATCGCGAAGCGCGGGGAACGAACGCCTCCGATCTCGAGCGCGAAGTCGGTCCCGACGTCGTCGAAGGCGCTGAAGTCGACCTGATATACGCGGTCGCCCCAGGTCATGCCCCGATCCAGAAGCGTGCACGACGGCAGCACGACCGTCTCGCCCTGCAGGACGCGGCAGCTCGTTGCCCCCGGCATGGCACCGTCTGCGACGGCGAAGCCGACCTTGTATCCCCCGGCGCTGTAACCGCCCTGGCTCACTGCGACCTGTTCGATCGTGGCGGCAGCGGCGGGCGGCGCGGCGATCACCGCCCCGCCCAGCACGGCAGCCATGACGACCACCGCCGCTCTCCGCATCGAACTCGCTCGTCGTCGGGACATGACTTCTCCTTCGAAGGTTGAGTCGGCGTCATCGCCGGCGCCTCAGTATCGACACATATAGAAACAAAGCGCAAGGTTTGTATACTTACTGTCATCCAGTGGTCACTTTTGGCGTAACAATGATCGAAACCGTTCGCCGCCCTATGATGGGGTGACCGACTCAGCCCAAGGAGGGGAACATGCTCGCAGCCGAGCGCCGGGCACTCATCCTCGATCGCGCTCAGCGTGATGGCGCCGTGCGCATCGCCTCTCTGGTGGATGACATCGGCGTCTCCCATGTCACGATCCGCCGCGACCTCGACGCCCTCGTCGCCGAACGGATCCTCGACAAGGTGCGCGGCGGGGCCGTCCTCCGCGGCGACCACGCTCCCCACCAGGCCCGCGAGGCCTTCACCGGCACGATCGGCGTCGTCGTCCCGACCTCGTATTACTACCGCTACGTCGTCGAGGGGATCGACGACGCCCTGGCTCCCGGCGGCGACATGAAGCTCGTGATCTCCGAGTACGACCTCGAGGAGGAGTACCGGCTCGTCGACGAGCTCGTCCGCGAGGGCGTCGACGGGCTCCTCTGGGTTCCCACGGTGTCGGAGCGCGAAGCGCCCGCCGAGTTCCGCGAGACCGTCGAGCGGCTGCAGGTGCCGGTGGTCTTCGTCGAGCGCGAGATGCCCGGTGGCGGACTGGGCATGGTCTCGTCCGTGCGCTCGGCCCATGAGCGGGGCGCGCTCGGCGCACTGAGCCATCTCCACGATCTCGGCCATCGCCGCCTGGTCATGGTGAGTCGTGGAAGCTCGCAGAGCTCGGAGTTCGTACGACGGGGATGGCGCGACGCGATGGGCCGACTCGGCATGGACGAGGAGAGCGTCATCCTCGGGCCGGACGAACTCGGCGCCGGCCCCCGTTGGGAGCGCGGGAGCGCCGACGTCGTGCTCGACGCCGTCGAGCGCATCGGGGCCACCGCCCTGTTCTGCCACGGAGACGAGAACTCGCTGTTCGGCCTCCTGCAGAGCGCACGCACCCGCGGCCTCGCGGTACCCGAGCGGCTCTCGATCGTGGCCTATGACGACGATGTGTCGGCGCGCGCCGACCCGCCGATCTCGGCCGTCGCTCCCGACCGCCGACGCGTGGGCGCCCTCGCGACGCGGCTGCTGATCGATCTCATCCGGGAGCCGAGCGCCGAGCCTCCGCTCCAGATCCAGGTCGAGCCCCGCCTCGTCCTGCGCGCATCGACCGCTCAGACGTCGTGAGCCGCATCCTCGTCTTCTCGGGCGGCGCCGACTACGTCGATCCGTGGCATCCGTTCGCCGAGACGACCGCGATCGTGTCCGCGATCCTGAGCGGCGACGGCCACGACGTCGCGGTGGTCGACACCCTCGACGCCCTGTCCCGCGCGCTCGACACGACCGACCTGCTGGTCGTGAACGCCGGAGGCGGTCCTGCGCCGCATCCTCTCGATGATCGGCTCGCGAGCATCCTGGCCGGGTACCACGGCCCCCTGCTGGCCTTGCACGTCGCCGCGACCCTGCTCCCCGAGCACGACGAGTGGGAGGACGCTCTCGGCGGGCGATGGGTCCGCGGCGTCTCGATGCATCCCGAACGGGGGCCGCTGCATCTCCGCGCGGCCTCGCCCTCTCCTCCGCTCGGCGACCTCGCCGAGCGGAGGACGATCGATGAGGCGTACTCCCGGCTCCGCGTGTCGCCCGACGCCGACGTCCGCCTCGTGCATGCGCACGACGGCGACGTCCACCCGGCGTGCTGGACCGTCGAGCGCGACGGGCGGCGCACCGGGTACTCCTCGCTCGGCCACGACCCCACGGCCTATGCGGCGCCCGTGGCGGGCGAGGTCCTCCGGAGGCTGGCGACCTGGCTGCTCTCTCCCCCGAGAGCGTGAGCGGGGCAGGTCGAGTCTCGTCCTAACGCGATCGGACGAGCCGCAGGAGTTCGCGCCTGCGGCCGAGCCGCATGCATGCGGCGAGCGGATCCGACACCCGCCGGACGAGAGCGCGGTCGGCGGTCAGGATCGGCCGGATCGACTGACGACTGCGAACTCGACCGACAGCTGTCCGGGCACGGCACACCGCACGTCACGTCACGGTCGCCGGGTCAGCGGGGTCCTCGTGCGAAGACCGCGTGCAGCAGCGGAAGCACCGAGACGGCCATGAGCGTGATGCCCAGGGGCGGGGCGGGAACCAGCAGGATCGCACCGCCGACGAGCATCCCGGCGAACAGGACGCCGGAGGCGATGCGGCGCACGACGTGCTCGAGCCGGTCGAGGCGGCGCTCGAGGCGGGAGGTGTCGAAGGTCACGTCGCCCGCGTCCATGCGACCGATGATCGCGTCGATCCTGCCCGGCAGGCGCCAGGTCGTGGTGACGGTCGACAGCGCCTGCGCGGCGACGTCCTGCACGAGGTTGCCCGATTCGTCGCGGATCAGCCGGGCGGCGTAGGGCTCAGCGGCATCCCAGACGTTGAACGCGGGATCGAGGCCGCTGCACATCCCCGAGGTCAGGGAGACGGCGCGGATGAGCAGCAGCATCTTCTCGGGCAGCTGCACGGGAAGCGAGCGGACCATGTCGCCGAACTCGTCGGCGAAGTCGCGGAACTCGCGCGGATCGACCTGGGCGAGCTCCGCGAAGCCCATCCCGCCGAAGCGCGAGAACAGCGCCGCGAGCGCCCTCTCCAACTGGGCGGTGTCGGCGGAGGGCAGCAGCACGCCGATCTGCTGCGCCGCGGCGACGAGCCCCTTGCCGTCCCGACCGGTGACGGCGATGAGCAGGGTCCGGAGCCCCGCGCGCAGATTCGACGGCACCTCGGTCATCATCCCGAAGTCGATGAACGTGATCCGCCAGCCCGCGGCGGCGGCGGATGCTTCGGCGGCCGGTGTCACGAACATGTTCCCCGGATGCGGATCGGCATGCACGAACCCGTGCGTGAACACCTGGTCGAACATCACCTCCGCGAAGACGCGGGCGACCTCCGAGGGGTCGATCCCCGCGGCGCGCAGAGCCTCCGTGTCGTTGATCTTGATCGCCGTGACATCGCTGAGGGTGAGCACCCTGCGGGTCGTCCGCTCCCAGACGATCTGCGGGGCGCCGACGCGCGGATCGCCGGCGAAGTCCTCCGCGAACCGCTCGGCGCTGGCGGCCTCGTGCAGATAGTCGATCTCCTCGAGGCTGGTCTGCGCGAACTCCTCCACGAGCGCGGGCGCATCGACGCGATCGGAGACCACGCGTACGCGGCGCAGCCACCCGCTGACACGGCGGAGCGCGGCGAGATCGGTCGCGATGACGGCGTCGATGCCCGGCCGCTGCACCTTCACGACGACGCTGCCCAGGCCGGTGTCCGCGGCATCCTGCGCGGAGAGCCGGGCGAGATGCGCCTGCCCGAGGGATGCCGCCGCGAGCGGCGTCTCGTCGAACCAGGCGTAGGCGCGATCGAGCGGCACGCCCAGCTCGGCCTCGGCGAGCGCCCTGATGTCGGCGTACGGGACGGCGGGCACCTCGTCCTGCAGGCCGGCGAGTTCGGCGGTGATCTCGGGCGGGAGGACGTCCAGGCGAGAGGACATGAACTGACCGACCTTGATCATGAGTCCGCCGAGACCGATCGCGAGATCGTGGAAGCGGCGGGCGAAGCGCCGCATCCTGGCGGCGCGCGTGCGCTCGGCCAGAGAGGAGAGCCCGAGGCGCGGCAGCACCAGCTCGAACCACCAGATCTTCAGGAGCTCGCGTGCGGCGAACCCGACGATGCGCCGGTACCGTGGGCCCCTGGCGGGCGCGGCCGATCGGGCTCGCTCCGACATGTCCATGCGCCCAGGCGATCCGGGCGACGCCGCCGAGACGGGGAGCGCACCGTTCTCCGCGCGGTCGTCCGACCCCATGCGCGCTCCGTTCAGTTGCCGGCGAGGATCGCGTACAGCTTACGTCTGGCCTCGTCGAGCACGTCGACGGCGGCCTGCACCTGCTCCGGCGATCCGGTCCGCCCGACCTGGGCGACCACTCCGGCCAGCTCGGCTCCCGCCTTGGGCAGGGCAGTGAGCTGGGATGCCCTCCCTGCGAAGCTCTCCCACGGGGCCGGCTTCTCGGACGCGGCATCCGCCTCGGCGACGCCCGCCTCGGTGAGGGAGTACGTCTTGCGGCCGTTCTGCTCCTCGGCGACGAGGAGACCCTCATCCGCGAGGAGCTGGAGGGTGGGGTAGACCGAGCCGGCACTGGGCTTCCACGCCCCGCCCGACCGCTCGGAGATCTCGCTGATGATCTGATAGCCGTGCATGGGCTGCTCGGCGAGGAGCGAGAGCACCGCGGTGCGGACGTCGCCGCGCGCCATGCGCGTGGGACCGCCGGTGCGCTGCTCGAAGCCCTGGCGGAGCTGCTCGAAGGCGTCGAAGAGGGCGCCGGCCGGGCCGTTCGCACCGAATCCCGCACCGAGCCCCGCAGAGGGGAAGGAACCGTTCATGTTGACCTCCGTATGGTGAGCGATAGTCGACGATATGTCGTTTAGCTGGAGATCAGCCGTCAATCCGGACCCGACGACGGGGGATGGTCAGGATCTCGGCGCCGTCCTCGGTGATGGCGATCGTGTGCTCGGCGTGCGCGGCGCGGCATCCGGTCGCGCTGCGCAGCGTCCACCCGTCGGGATCGGTGACCAGTCGGTCCGTGTCCGCCATGACCCAGGGCTCCAGGGCGAGCAGGAGACCGGGACGCAGCCGGTAGCCGCGGCCGGGCCTGCCGTCGTTCGCGACGTGCGGGTCCTGATGCATGGTCGCCCCGATCCCATGCCCGCCGAACTCCAGGCTGATCGGATATCCGGCAGTGCGGAGCACGTCGCCGATCGCATGCGATATGTCGCCGACGCGCGCACCGGGACCCGCCGCTGCGATCCCCGCGTCCAGAGCCCGTTCGGTCGCCTCGATCATCGCGATGCTCTCCTGCGGGCGCGTCTCGCCGACGACGAAGCTGATCGCGGCGTCGGCGGCGATCCCGTTCAGCGACACGGCGAGGTCGAGCGTCAGCAGATCGCCGTCGGCCAGGAGGTAGTCGCGGGGCATGCCGTGCAGCACGGCATCGTTGACGGCGGTGCAGATCCAGTGGCCGAAGGGGCCGCGTCCGAAGGACGGCGCATAGTCGACGTAGCACGACTCGGCGCCGGCGTCCAGGATCATCCGCCGCGTCCAGCGATCGATGTCGAGGAGGTTCACGCCGACGGCGCTGCGCTCCTTCATGGCCTGCAGGATGTCGGCGACGAGCGCGCCGGCGTCCCGTGCTCGGGCGAGTTCGTCGCGGGTGAGGATCTCGATCATGGGCGCTCTCCGGATTCCGATAACTATCCCGGTAATACTATCCCGGTAATAGAATGGGCTCATGATGGTCCGGATGCCGCTGAGCGCCGCCGAGGTGGAGCGAGGGGTGCGCCTGGGCGGCGTGCTCCGCCGCGCCAGAGGCGAGCGCTCAATGCTCGCCGTCGCGCTCGACGCCGGGATCTCCCCCGAGACGCTCCGCAAGATCGAGTCGGGTCGCGTCGCGACGCCGGCGTTCTCGACGATCGCCGCCATCACCGACGTGCTCGGCCTCTCCCTCGACGCGATCTGGGCCGAGATCGGCGCGGATTCCGAAACCGGGCCGCGCGCAGGCCGCCTGGCGTCGTAGCCCGGGCCGACCGCGCATCGGACGGCGCGCCGTCGGAGACGTTCGGTCAGGCCTGGAGCACCGAATCGAGAAGTCCGGGGAAGCGGGCATCCAGATCCTCCCGGCGCAGCGTGAGCATGCGCCGACGACCGTTCGGCTCGTTGCGGATGACGCCCGCCTCGCGGAGCACCTTCATGAAATGAGACTTCGTCGACTTCGGCAGGTTCGGATCGGTGGCGTGACAGGCGGCCATGTCGAGCGGACCGTCGACGAGCTGACGCGCGATCGCGAGCCGCTCCGGATCGCTGAGCGCGAAGAGCACGTCCGTGAGCTGGATCTCGGAGCGCTCCGGATGCGGGAGATCGACGACGCCTGGCATGGTTCGAGAATAGTTGAACAATCGCGGGAAGACGAGTACGCTCCGATAGTTCGAATATTCTCGAACCGAGAAGGAGCCGCCCATGACCACCACCCAGCCGATCCGCACCCCGGCAGCGGTGGCGTCTCCCTCGGGCCTCGAGCCCCCGGCCCGCCGCCGATTCGGCTTCGCGCTTGCCGTGGTCGCGCAGATCGTCATGATGGTGGGAGCGAGCGCGCCGTCGCCCTTCTATCCCGTGCTCGCGCAGGACATCGGCTTCGACGCGATCGTGATCAGCGGGGTGTTCGCGGTCTACGCGATCGCGCTGCTGCTGACCCTGCTCACCGCCGGCTCCCTCTCGGACCACGTCGGCAGGCGTCCGGTCGCGATCGCCGGATTCGTGCTGCTCGCAGCGAGCATGCTGCTCTTCTGGCATGCGGATGCGGTCGGCACCCTGTTCCTCGCCCGCATCCTGCAGGGCGTCGCGAGCGGACTGCTCATCTCGGCGCTGTCGGCCACCGTGCTCGACTTCGCGCCCACCGGACGCCAGAGCACGGCCGCCCTGTGGAACGCACTGAGCCCCGGGATCGGGCTCGCACTGGGCGCGCTCGTGTCCGGCATCGTGCTCGATGCCGCCCGGGATGCGCTGCTCGACGTGTTCGCGCCGTTGACGGCGGCGTATGTCGTGCTCGCCCTGCTGTTCCTGCTCGTGCCGGAGACCGCCCCGCGCAGAGCGGGCGCGTGGGGATCGCTGAGCTTCCGGCTGTCGATCCCCGTGGGGATCCGCTCCGATTTCTGGCGTGCCGCGCCGGCGGTGATCGCCGGCTGGGCGACCGGCGGGCTCTTCCTGTCCCTGGGCGCGAACATCGTGCGCGGCGAGCTCGGCGGGACCGATCACCTCTGGCAGGGATTCGCCGTCGCGGTTCTCGCCGGGACCGGCGCGATCACGGCCTTCGCGATGCGCCGGCGATCGCCGCGCACGAGCGTGGTCTTCGGCACGGCGGCCTTGGCCGTGGGGACGACGCTATCGCTGCTCGCTCTCGCGATCGGATCGCTGCCGTTCTATCTCACGGCGACGGCGGTGACGGGCATGGGCTTCGGCACGGTGTTCTCCGGCGTGGTGGCGTCGCTCGCGCCGAGGATCCCCGCGACCGAGCGCGCGGACGCGTTCGCCGCGATCTACCTGCTCGCCTACCTCGCCTTCGGGGTGCCGACCGTGCTGGCGGGCGTGCTCGTCGGCGTCGCCGGGCTGGGAGCGGTGTGCGTCGGCTACGGCATCGTGGTGATCCTGCTGGCGCTGGTGGCGCTGGTGCTGCGCGTGCGCCGGGCGGACTGAGCGCGGTCGGCGCGCACCGGGGATTCCTGTCGATGGACACGAGCGGGCCCCGGGGAGTCCGTGAGGATTCCCCGGGGCCCGCTCACCCCGATCACGACACGGTGATCAGACGGTCTCGCCGACCTCCAGCGCCGGGGCCTGATCGAGATCGGTCGCGATCTCGATCTTGCGCGGCTTGGCCTGCTCGCTCACCGGGATCATCACGCTGAGCACGCCGTTGCGGTAGCTCGCGGAGATCTGCTCGGTGTCGATGCCCTGGCCGAGGCTGAGCTGGCGCAGGAAGCTGCCGGCGGCGCGCTCGCGGGTGATCCACTTCACGCCCTCGCCCGCGGAGAGCGTCCTCTCGGCGCGGATCGTCAGCAGCTGACCGTCCACGTCGATGTCGACCGAGCCGGGATCGATGCCGGGCAGATCTGCGGCGAGGACGTAGTGGTCGCCCTCGCGGTAGAGGTCCATCGGCATCTGCCGGGGTCCGCGTCGGCCTCCGTCGAAGAAGCTGTTCGCGAGTCGCTCCATCTCACGGAGCGGATCATAGGTTGCCATCTCGTCTCCTTTCGCGGGGATCGGAATCGCGTCCGATCCGGGTCTTGATAGTTGAGCCCTATCGACTCAACTACAGATAGATTAGCACTCTCATTACGAGAGTGCTAATGCTTTTCCCGCGAGGATCCCGGCATTCCCACACCTCGATGCGGTCAGGCGGTCTATCCGGTCAGGCGGGTCGGGTGCTCTCGCGGACGAGGAGCCGGTGCGGCGCGACGACCTCCGTCGCGGGGAGGTCCGGATCGTCGATCCGCGCGATGATCCGCCGGACCGCCTCGCGGGCGATGAAGGGGGTGTCCAGCGAGATCGTGCTGAGCGAGGGACGGGCGAATCTGCCCTCCTCGACGTCGTCGATGCCGATCACCGCGACGTCCTCCGGCACCTGCAGCCCCGCGTCGAAGACGGCGCGCATCGCGCCGATCGCCGCCACCCTCCCGCCTTACGGGCTTGCGGTCGCATCCCGTCGACGAGACGAACAGGTTCAAGGACATCGAGATCATCCTTCCGGTACTGGACGTGGGCCCGACGGATCGGACCCGTCACCCGTCAGAGCCGCTTGTGCGCGGCAGCACCTGCGTCGTCGCCCAACGCGGTTCCCCTGACGCCCGGAACACCCTCACGATCGGAGCATCCGACGTCGATAGCGATACTGCACCTAGCGCTCACACGACCGCAATCCGACTTCGCAGCAACCTTTCCCATCGAAAAGGGATACCCGGGAAGAACCGGTCCAGCACATCCGAGCGTGAGCAAGTCGATAGGCTCTCCGCGCGCAACGACTTGTGCACCGTCCCCGCAGGATGTCGCGGCAAGATCATCGGGGCGGAGGAATGAGGATCCCCGACTCTGCAAAGAACTCGACAGGGACCGCTACCCAGGCTTCGTCCTTCAAGTCGTACCCGAAATGCGCCGCGATCTCGCGCTCGTCTGTCCAGGTGCCAACGAGCACGATGAGCCCGTGATCGTCCCGAAGCTCCTTCTTTGCCTCGCGAGCTCGCTTCATGGGATCCTTAAGCCCCGCCCCTACTATTGCGATGGATCCCCTCGGGATCACCACTGCGGGCTTCGCTCGAAAGAGAGCAACCAAGCGGCGCCGGAGCCCTCCGTTGCCGAAAACAAGCTCCAGCTCTGAAGACGACAGGTCGCGAAGGGGTTCAGGCGGTAGCGAAGTCTCGGCGACCACTGTCAGGGCATATCTACGAATCGCCTCAGCGCGAGGTGACCGCTTCAGATCTCGATTCCCCTTACCGCCCGTTAACCAAGCACGATGCGTGCGCATTAGCTTGACTTCAAACGTATGCTTGCGCGCATCGATCCTCACAAGCAACGTCACGGCGCATTGCCCCTCACGCGGGATCATCCATGTATTTCGGACAGTTCCTTTGATCTCGACGGCAACGCCCGAGATGTTCGTGTCCAGTGGCGGTTCCTTCTTGAGGCCCAACTGACTGATGATGTGATATTGCAATTTAGTGCCCACAGACGAACGCTCGTCTGAATCGACTGCTGGATCCATGAGATCAAAACGCCAAGTGCGAGCTCCATCGAGCACATACTTCACCGCTTCATCGACCGCCACGCGCAATAAGTTCTCAACGGGCATCGCACGAAGCCACGAATACACCGTCATCAGCTCTTGATCGTCGATCGGATCCAGGATCAGATGCGAAGGCGGCTGGCCTCCTTTGCGTTCGTCAGGCTGACAAACACCGCCGGGGTCCATCACCGAACGAGCAAGGTCATCGATCATGTGAGCTAGCTCACGCGGTTGCGGTGTCGTTCGAAGAAATCGTGCCTACGATGATCCGCCTGTCCAGTGAATCCCTTGAACTCCCCGAGCGAATATCGTTCAGTTCCCTCAACCTCAAGCTTGTGCAGCTCGAAGTCCCGCCCAATCGCCGCAAGCCGCTGCTGGACGGCAGCCATGGTGCCCTCGTTGTAGGCATCAACAAGCTCGTCGAGGCTCAACGGCCGCGTGCTTCTGACAAGCGCACGATAGACAGGGTCCTGGAGATCCATCGTCCCTGGCTGTTCGGAGCGTGCTATGCCTTCGTGATTGAGCGCAGCACCAATGCTTCGAGCAATCGCCTCGGCCACAGGAGGAGGGAACGCATTTCCGATCTGCCTGTACTGCGCTGTCTTCCGTCCCGAGAAAACGTACCCGTCTTCAGCGCTCCAGCCCTGAATTCTGGCTGCCATCTCGATGGTCAGTCGCGGCATCGTCGTGCGGAACGAGTGCGACTTGCGGTTCGGGGGCGCGTCCGCAATGCCTCGCCCATCAACGTTGAGCTTCGCCCACCCCGCCTTTGCCCTCGTGGGACCAAGGTCAGCGCCACCATGCTTTTTGCTTCCGCCAACGAGCGTCGGTCCGATATCACTCGCCGCCCTTCGCCAAGCATCGGCATATCGCCATCCGTCGGCAGCCATCAGCTCAAAGAGAGCGTCGCCCACGGTCGTCCGCGAGCTCGCAGTCGCCTCGGGCCACGAGAAGTAGCGCATTTCTTCAGCTGGCATCGCGACAAGCACAAATCGAGGGCGAAGCTGGGGAACCCCGAAATCAGCGGCATGCAGTAGCGTCCACTCACCGATGTACCCGAGCGCATCCAGGCGGTCTAGAACCCGCTGACGATAGGCAGCGAATCTCGGTGTCGATAGACCGCGGACATTTTCTAGCATCAGTGCCCGGGGACGGATCACCGCGACTTGCTCGATCGCCCAAGCGAACAGATCGCGTTCATCTGATGTTCCCAGCTGCCTGCCCGCCGCGGAGAATGGCGGACACGGCACCCCACCCGCGAAGAGGTCGATGCCCTCATAACTCTGCGGATTCCACACTGTTGTATCGGCAACGTCACCCACTACCACCTCAACACCGAGATTTGACCGCAGTGTTTCCGCAGCGGTCTCATCAATCTCGATCGCGAGAGAGTGAGAAAAACCCGCCTTATGCAGACCGAGGGACTGCCCTCCCGCACCCGCGCAGGCTTCTACGACAGTCATGGACTGGGCTTCGCGACGGAGATTCTCTGGCACCACATCATCGTAAGGCTCGCCACGGACAATGGGTCTCCACGTCACCGCGAAGGAGCGTTCCTGACGATTGATCCAATGCGTATCGCAGCCTCACGCGCATCCTCATGCTCCCACACCCGGACGACCGTCCACCCGGCCGCCTTCAGAGCTTGAGTGTGCTCGATGTCGCGAGCAGCGTTGCGCCGAAGCTTGGGTTTCCAGTAGTCAGAGTTGGCGCGGGGAGGCGCCCCGTGAATGGGGCAGCAATGCCAGAAGCATCCGTCTACGAACACAGCGACCCGCTTTCGCGTGAAGACGATGTCCGGCCGCGTCCGGCTGTCAACAAGGTCGATCCGGAGATCGCACCGGTACCGGAAGCCCGCGGCGTGCAGGAGTGATCGGATTCTCAGCTCGGGCTTGGTGTCCCGTCTGCGGTTTGCCTGCATGTTCCGCCGTCGACCCGGGGCCGGCTTGCTAAGCGCGGCACCCGGTCTAGACGGGTTCAGCGGTCCGTCCATCACCTCAACTTAGTACTTTCTCACGATGCCGCCCCATCACACACCACGGCCTGAACCAGCGTGCGAACCAGACCCGGGCGTTTAGAACGAGAAGTTCGGGCAGATCAACGAGACGCAGTTCGGCACGGACGACCCGGCGTTCACGCAGCTCGACTGGATCAAGGCCGCTCGAAGCATCGCCTGCTGCTCGTCGACGGCGAACAGCAGGCGCGTCCACGTCCGGACGACCTCGCACCTGCGGTGTTAGACGCCCTGCTCATGGTCATCCGGAACATCTACCCCATACTCCTGATCCGCGGAATGCTCAGGGCGTACGACTACCTCAGCGATCCGCAGTCACCGGAGCCGCCGCGCACGGTACTCGAAAGCCAACCGAGGCCAGCGCCGCCGGCTCACCCGGAGACGGGTCGATAACGCACCGCGACCGCTCCCGACCGGAACTCGCGCCGGTTCACGGCCTCGAGCCGGATCCGCTCGCGCAGACCGTCGAGCAGCCTCGGACCGTGCCCGGCGACGATCGGATGCACGACGAACGTGTATTCGTCGATCAGCCCCCGCTCGGCCAATGCCAGGGGAAGAGTCACCCCGCCGACGGACAGCCCCTCGCCCGGTTGCGCCTTGAGACGCCGAACCGCCTCGAACAGATCGCCCTGCACCAACTCGGCGTTCCAGTCGACTGCGGGGAGGCTGCCCGATACGACGTGCTTCGGGGCTCGGTCGATGGCCTCCGCGAAGGGGATCTCCCACCCCTCCATCCAGTCGGGCCACACCCCTGACACCGGACGCCGCCATGCCGACTCCATCATCTCGTAGGTCGCCCGGCCGTACAGCAGGGCGTCGGCGCGCTCCATGTCCGCGGTCCAGAAGCCCATCAGCTCCTCGTCCGGAGCCACCCCCGCCTCATGGTGCACGCAGCCGTCGAGCGTGACGTTGATCGCGTATCGCAGTGGTCTCATCTCGCCGATCCCCTTCGATGCGGGCCATGATGCCTCCCGATGGACACACAGTACTGTCGGGCGGAGACCGATGTCACCCGTCTCTTCCCCGGCCAGACCCGGGCGCGGTGGCACAGGACATCGCCTGGTGTCCCACCCCGGTGCGACAATCTCTCCATGAGACTCGACGAGGTCGCCCGGGCCGCCGCAGAGGTCGCGGCCACCTCCTCGCGCCTCGCCAAGATCGACGCGCTCGCACAGCTGCTCACAAGCGCCGCCCCCGACGAGATCCCCGCCCTCATCGGGCTGCTGCTCGCCTCGCCTCGCCAGGGTCGCCTCGGCGTCGGCTGGCGCAGCCTCGCCACCCTCGAGATCACGCACGCTGAACACGCGACGCTCACGATCTCCGACGTCGATCACACTCTCGACGCTCTTGCGCACGCAGCCGGATCAGGCTCCGCAGCCCGCCGCACCGAGCTCCTGGTACGGCTCGCCTCCGCTGCCACGGTCCAAGAATGGGACTTCCTCGCCCGCGCGATGCTGGGTGAGCTGCGCACCGGCGCCCTCGGCGGCGTCCTGCTCGACGCGATCGCCCGGGCATCCGAGCGCCCCGCCGCCACGGTGCGGCGTGCGGCGATGCTCTCCGGCGACCTCGGCGAGACCGCCCTGCTCGCCCTCACCGGCTCTGCCGACGACCTCGAGGCGATCGGCCTGCAAGTGGGCCGCCCCGTCCTGCCGATGCTCGCCGCCACCGCCACGACTCCCACCGCGGCGCTCGAGATCACCGGCGAAGCATCCGTCGAGTACAAGCTCGACGGCGCACGCATCCAGGTGCACCGGCATGGTGATGAGGTCGGCGTGTACACGCGCAGTCTCGCCGACATCACCCACCGCGTGCCCGAGATCGTCGACATCGTGCGCGCACTGCCTGCGCGCGATCTCATCCTCGACGGCGAGACCCTCGCGCTCGACGAGGACGGTGCGCCCCGGCCGTTTCAGGACACCATGTCGCGCTTCGGCGCCGACGTGGCGCGCGATCTGGCCCTGCGTCCCTGGTTCTTCGATCTGCTGCACATCGACGGACGCGATCTCCTCAACGACCCGCTGTCGACGCGGCTCCACGAACTCGACCGCGTCGCGGGGCAGTGGCGGATGCCCGGCATCGTCACCGCCGATCCGGATGCCGCAGAGCGGCTCTCCCTGGAGGCCCTCACCGCCGGGCATGAAGGCGTCCTCGTCAAGGCGATCGAGTCGCCGTACACGGCGGGCCGCCGTGGGAAGTCCTGGGTGAAGGTCAAGCCCGTGCTGACCTACGACCTCGTCGTGCTCGCCGCAGAGTGGGGGTCCGGCCGGCGGCACGGGATGCTCTCCAACCTGAACCTCGGCGCGCGAGATGCAGAGGGAGAGTTCGGTGAACCCGGCGACTTCGTCATGGTCGGCAAGACCTTCAAAGGACTCACCGACCAGTTGCTGCGGTGGCAGACCGAGACGTTCCCCGAGCATGAGACGTACCGCACGCCCTACGCCGTCTTCCTCCGACCGGAGCTCGTCGTCGAGATCGCGATCGACGGCGTCCAGCGCTCACCCCGCTATCCCGGTGGCATCGCCCTGCGCTTCGCGCGCGTGAAGGGGTACCGGCCCGACAAGACTCCGGCGGATGCGGACACGATCCAGACCCTTCGGGGGCTGCTGCGGGAGTGAGCCCGGCGAGGGTTTTCTTCGACGGAACTCCGTTTCGACTCGGGCGCTGCGCGGCCTCGCTCAACGAACGGGAGTGGGAGGCAGGGAGCTCAATGGGCCGAGGAGGCGACCGGGACGCCGCCGCCGAACCGCTCCGCCGAGCTCACCTGCTGCGCCACCCTCCGCAGGGCCAGCAGCAGCGGCTCCACCATCACCGACCCGAGCACGACGTAGCGCACAGCCGCCTCCGCGGACTCACCCGGCACACCGGCCACCTCGGCATCCGCGATCTCCCGCATCGCCTTCAGATACACCGGCATAACATCGCGCGGCACATCGAAACCGGCATCCTCAAGCCCCTGAAGCGCGCGCGCGACGCTCTGCAGCACCGCCTCGTCGCACATGCCCGGCTTCCAGCCGAGGCCTTCGACGAGCTCCCGCGCATCGGAGACGTCGAGCGCCTCATCGGCCTCGGGAGTGATGGCAGCGTGCGCCGCGCCGAGCAGCAGGTGCGCGCTCTCCGGCGGATCGTCCAGCGCCGCGAGCACGCGCCGCGTCTCCGCGATGCTCACTCCCGAGCCGACGAGCGCCCGGATAACCCGCAGCCGCTGCACGTGCGGCTCGCCATACGCAGCCTGCGTCGGCGCGCTCCGCTCCCCCTCTGGCAGCAGCCGCTCGCGCAGGTAGTACTTGATCGTCGGCACCGCGACCCCGGTCTTCGCCGAGAGCTCTGAGATCCTCATGGCTCACCCCTTGACGTCGATAGTATCGCTATCCATAATAGATAGCGTCGCTATCCACCAGGAGGATGCCATGCCGAAAGTCATCACGGGCCGCATGACCCACCACCACGACGGTGAACTCGTCGTCTTCCACATCGGGATGCAGATCAACCGCTGGTGGCGCCCCGACCTCTGGCTCCCCGCCTTCCTCGCGATGCCGAGGATGCTGCGCGAGCTGTCCGTCGACACGGGATCGGGCCTTCTCGGGTACGAACTCCTCTTCGGCGGCGGCGGGCCCTACGTCGTGCAGTACTGGTCATCCACCGAGAAGCTCTACGCCTACGCATCCGCACCGGATCAGGAGCACCGTCCCGCGTGGACCGCCTTCAACAAGGCCGCCAGGAAGGCGCCGGGCGCCGTGGGCGTCTGGCACGAGACGTTCCTCGTCGAGCGGGCCGAGAGCATCTACGTGTCGACGAAGAGGATGGGACTGGCGAAGGCCACCGCGCACGTCGAGGTCGGGCGGCGCCATGATCGGGCGTCCGCAAGGATGGTGGACGGCGCCACCGCCCGCGCACGCGCTTAGGCGCACTGGCCTACGGCGTCCTCATTCGGTGAACGGGAAAGGAAGCCACGCCCCGCATCAGCACATCGACGGTGGCATCCACCTGCGCCGCGCTCAACGGCCTGCCCTGCAAGGCCGCATAGGATGACATCGCGATGAGCTGCTCGGCGATCAGCGCAGCATCCACATCGGCGCGCACCTCACCGGCATCTGCTGCCCGCGCAAGCCGCGTCGCCACCCACTCCCGGATCGGAGCGGCGAGCTTCTCGTTCAGCGCGGCGCCGAGCGAGGCATCCGTCGCCGTCACGGCGATGAGAGCCCGGGGGAGCTCCACGCCCTCAGGAGTTCCCAGCGATGCCGACATCCCGGCGAACCAGCTGCGCAGGTCCGCTGCCAGATCGTCGGTCATCGGCAGCGAGGGGACCGGGAGACCCTCATCGAGCAGCGCCTCCCCGAGGATCGCCGCCTTCGACGGCCACCACCGGTAGATCGTCTGCTTCGACACCCCCGCCTCAGCGGCGAGCCCCTCGATCGTCACCGCGACATAGCCGCCGTCTGCGAGCGCGGCACGCATCGCCGCCAGGACCGCCTGGCGGGCTTTCTCACTGCGAGGTCGCGCCACCATCCGAGGGTATCGAGGCGTACACTCGGAAATAAGTAGACGCGCCGTTGCGTAATACTCGAACAAGGAGAAGAGAATGGCCCTCACCGCGCACTCCACCATCGGCGAATGGCTGAACGATCCGGTCGGAGGACCGCTGATCCGCGGCCTCTTCGAGAAGACCGGCGCCGATCCAGAACTGCTCACTCCCGTGCTGGGCCTTCCGCTCCAGCAGCTCGTGGCGATGAGCCAGGGATCCCTCCCGCAGTCGGTCGTCGACGACCTGGTCCGCTCCGCCAACGGCGGGGAGATCCCCGAGGCGGATGCCGACGAGGGCTGGGTCGAGAAGCCGACCTCCGGCCGCTTCGCCGGCAAGACCGTCATCGTCACCGGCGCAGCGTCAGGCATCGGCAAGGCCACGGCATCCCGCATCGCCCGGGAGGGCGGGAGGGTGATCGCCAGCGACATCGCCGCCGACAAGCTCGACGCGCTCAAAGCCGAGCTCCCCGATGTGGTCACCGTCGCCGGCGACCTCACGAAGCAGGACGCCATCGACGCGGTCATCGCAGCCGCGGGCGACCGCATCGACGGTCTCGCGAACGTCGCCGGCATCAACGACGACTTCTCCCCCGCCGGCGAGACCCCGGATGCCGTCTGGGACCGCGTCATCGCGATCAACCTGACCGCCCCGTTCAAGCTCATGCGCGCTGTCCTGCCGATCATGGAGAAGGCCGGCCGCGGCGCGATCCTGAACGTATCCAGCGAGGCGGGCCTGCGCGGCAACGCGTCCGGCAACGCCTACACGGCCAGCAAGCATGGCATCATCGGCGTGACGAAGTCCGCGGCGTTCATGTACGGCCCGAAGGGCATCCGGGTGAACTCCGTCGCTCCCGGCGGGGTCGCCACCGGCATCCCGATGCCTCCGCACATGTCCGAGTACGGCTCCGGGCGTCTCGCCCCGTTCCAGCAGGCGATCCCCTCCGTCGCAACGGCCGAGCACCTGGCGGCGTCCATCACCTTCCTGCTCTCGGACGACGCCGTGAACATCAACGGCGCGATCCTCGCCTCCGACGGAGGGTGGTCGGTGCAGTAGAGGCGCCGTCAGGTCCTGCGACGGCGGGCGGCCTTGCTCCAACCGATCGCCGGCTGAGGGCGCTGAGCGGAGTCACCGCCCGGCGCCCTCTGCTGTCTTTGCTGTTCCGAAGGGCGCAGCATCAGCGTGATCCCGTCGATGTCGATCGGCTCCCAATGGTGGCCGTGAACGAGGAACGACAGTCCCTGTTCGTTCCTCGCCGAGAACACGAGGATCGCGCGTCCGGTGCGGACCATCCCCACCGTGCGCTCCCAAAGGAGTTCCCGCACACGGCGGGTGACCTTGCCGACGAAGACGCCTGCCGAGATCTCGATCAGCCAGCGCGTCAGGAAGCCCCGTAGGCCGGGCGGGCACGCGGTGAGGACGAGCACGATCATCAGAACGGCCCGTCGTCGTAGTTCGCGCCGCCGGCGACGGCACGGCGCGACCCGTCCCACAGCCGCACGACGTTCTCGTCGAGGAGACCGAGGTCGCCCTCCTCGACGGGTTCATCGGGCAGCAGCAGGTGCCGGATGTCGCGCACGCAGCGCGCGAGGAACGTGCCGCCATGGAATCGGTCCCTCAGGCGCCGCCGAGCCTCGCCGGGGATGTCGAAGGGCTGCTCAGCGGCCAGCTCGAAAGCGAGCGGGATGGTCAACTCGGCCTTGTACAGGTCGGCCACGTCATAAACGAACGAGCGGACGTGCCCGGTGTGCACGAACCCGAGCCCCGGTGAGCATCCGAGGGCGACGATGACCGAGTGCACGACGCCGTAGAGGCTGGTGTTCGCCGCAGACAGCGCCTGGTTGACGGGATCTCCGTCCTCGAACGCCTCGACGTCGTAGGTACGCCCGTTCCACGCGACACCATGCTCCCGCGATTGCTCCCGGTAGGCCTTGCGGATCCGGGCGCCTTCGCGACCGCGAAGCTGCTGCATGGTCAGCCCGCTGGTGTCCTCACCGGGGAAGCGCATGGCATACATCTCCCGAGCGACCCTGAGCCGCGACGACTGGTTCGTCATGAGTGCGGCCTGGGCCTCGAGCAGGCGCGAGCTGTGCGCGAGCGAGCGCCCGTGCGCGTAGTAGCGGACGCCCTCCTCGCCGACCCAGACGACCGTCGATCCGCTCTCCGCCATGAGGACCATCGCCTGCTGCGTCACGGTCGTCCCCGGCCCCAGCAGCAGCGCGCCGAGGCTCGCTGCGGGGATGTGGATCACTCCGCGTTCGTCCGTCGCGGTGATCGCGTTGGCATCCCGATGCACCGCGCATCTCTCCAGGTAGATGAAGGTCAGCCGGTCCTGCGCCCGCACCAGCTCGGGGAGCGAAGGAGGCTTCGCGCCGATCGCCACCCGTCACCCCACCCGAGCGAGCGTCATGAGGCCGCAACCATAGCCCTTCGCCCTTCCGATGCCGAAGCTCAGAGCATGCGCGAACGCGGTCCGATCCGTCACGGTGAGCAGCCCCTCGTACGTGGCGACGCGCAGTGTCACCGTGGTCTCACGGCGTGAGAACGACAGCGTGCGACGGTCTCTGACCGTCAGAGCCTTCTCCGGCTCACCGGACGGGCCGGGAAAAGGCAGACCGGATTCCGGCTCTATCGCGTTCTCGACGGAGAACCCGAGACGCTCCTGCCGGTCGAGCAGCCACTGCTCCTGCTGCGTCGCGGTGACATGCCCGTAGACCTTGCCCCGTCGTCCATGGGGAAGTCTCTCGTTGTGCACCGGGTTGGCGGTCAGCCGGAACGCATAGCGCTGCCCAGGCGCGATGCGTTCGAGGAGGGGACCGTACGGCCGGACCGACCAGGAGTCCTCGATGCTCGGCCAGCCGGCCTGTTCCGCGAGATGGGTGAGATCGGGTCGCTCAGGGCTCACGATATACAGGCGCGTACTCCGATCCGTTGTGTCGAGCCGCCAGAGCACGCGGCCCGACTCGCGGGCGGCGGGGTCGGGGAACGCGGCCTGCACGGCGGCGTGCAGGACATGCGGCGACCCGAGGACACGTGCGGCCTCACGACGCCTTGGGTTCAGCTGGATCTGCGACAGGTACATTAGACCTCCTCGTCGCTCACGAGGAGCATCGGATCATGCGGGGGGAGCGAGAAACCGCCGGATGCCGATGCATCCGGTCTTGCCTCGGCTGCGCCCGCTCCAGGACGGCTAGCAATCACGAGCCGGACGTCGCGACGCCCATACCTCCGTCGTCGGGGGTCGAAGCTGATCGGGATGTCCTCCAGCGTCAGGTCCGGGTCCTCTCCAGGTACCGCGTCGACGAGGATCTCCAGTGGTGACGTGTCGCCCCCCACCGTCTCTGGCCACCAGGAGTTCTCGAGAGCATCCTGGAGGGGGCCGTTGACGATCTCCGTCCGAAGCGGCCCTGCGGGCGGGAACGCCCTTCGCCCCAGGTACAGCGGGTACCGTGGACGCCGCAGAGCGCTCTGTATCTCGTCGAGCAGTTCCGTGCCCTCGCCCTCCAGCCCCGCGACGAAGACCGCATCCGCCAGATACCGCCGCTGCGACAATGGCATGGACGTCTTCCCGTCGAGGGTTCGCGCCGTCTGGAAATCACGCTCGATACGGCCGGGACGATCGATGCGGACGCCGAAGCGGAGCGATGCGAATCGGTCGAGGGGAGCTGTCCGTTCCAGGCCCAGGGCTGCGGCGACGAGGCCGATCACACCACTCCTGGTCGGCGCGCGCTCAGTGTCGCGTGTCGCGAAACGACTGCGCGAGCCCCAGGCCTGTTGCGGACCTGCAAGCCGGATGAGCAGCGTTCGTGGTGTCACGGCCGGCCTTCGAGCCGATCGGAGACGACCTCGCCGACCTGGTGGATGGCTTCATCGAGAGCGACCCTGTCGCCCAGGGTGTCAAGCGCCTCTGTCGCATTCCCGGTGCGCACGACCCACGTCTTAACCGGCGTGGTGCCGAACGCGGTGTCGATGTCGACGGCCTCGGCCGCGAGGCGCGCACTGGCCGTCGCCAAGCGGCTGTCCCTGGTGACGATCGCCTCCTCGAAAGCACCGACCAGGTTGACCGGCTGCGAGTCGCGCACGCTGACGACGACCGCGTTCGGAAGCGTCCTGTTGGCGAACGTGTTCTGCTTGCCCGTCGGCATGCTCGTCGTGAAGGCGCGGACGAATGCCTCGACGGCGCGGCGCGCCGCATCCGAGTCGCCGAGGTTGCGCTGCAGCGCATCCACGTCGATCGTCGCGTAGCGGTAGAGTGTCGATGCGTTGAACTCGACGGTTCCGATCATCCCGGCGCCCGCGTCTTCATCGTCATCGCCCGCTTTGTGGTCGTCGACCGCCGTAAAATAGTCAAATTCGTTGTCGACCGGGTGGATGCTGAGGGCATGCGCGACCTGGCATGCCGCGTCGACGTTGAGGTCCGTGGCCTCGGCGACCATCCTCCCGAACAGCGCGAGGTCGACGGAGTGCTCGGTGTCGAGGGCCTTCTTGATCTCAGGCCCCTTGAGGCTTGCCTTCGCATCATCGGTGGCGTCAGCTTGGACGCACAGCTCGGCCACCTGATCGACCTGGCGCGAGCTAAGGAACAGCAGATAGCCGGATTCGTCAGGAAGCGGGTTCTCCGGCGTGGACTTGCGCGGTGCGGTCAGCTTGATGCCCGCTGCGGCGAGGGCGAGACCCGCGAGCTCCTGTGCCCGCTCGGTGCCGAGCTCGGGGCTCTTCTGGAGGATCCGTTCGCCGACCAGCTCCACGACCCGCTTCGTCCGGACGCCGAGCTGACCGCGATCGAGGATGTCCTCGAACAGCAGGCGGGTGGCCCGTTTCCAGGCCTGGCTCGAGACGCGCGCCCGCCGGGTGCCGCCGTATACGGCGGTCTTCGGGCTTCCGGTGTCATCGCGGTTGATGTTGCTGGGCGGAACAGTCTGCAGGATGTTGATGTCGAGGATCGTGCGGGTCATGCTGGCTCCAAGCGGGAGAAGGGTCGGGGGAATCGTTCTGTCAGTCGTCGGTGGGTGCTGCCTCGGCTTCACCGTCGTCCTCCGGATGGAGCACGCGGTAGTAGTCGCGACCCCAGCGCAGGCGGACGCGCTCTGCGGAGTCCGGGAACTGCAGGCGGTACAGGTCCACCGCGAACCGTCCGTAGTCGAGCGGGATGCCCTGCGCACGGAACTGCTGGATGAGGCCACGCGCATGGTGAACGAGCTCGTCCCAGCTCGTCGCTGTGGCGACTGCGGTGAATCGTGCTCTGACTGCATCCTGGGCATGGATGCGACGGCCAAGCAGACGCGCGGAGCGACCGAAGGAGTAATCCTTGCGGTGCATCGACGCCTCCCTGTGCGACTGCTGGTGCAGGGCGAAGAGCGTCAGAGCGGCATGGGCCGCGTGCTCTGCATTCGTCGGCTCATCGGGAAGCCCCTTCGTCTCGCGGTGGAGACCGGCGACGGTCTTTCCCAGCAACTCGGCGTCCTCGCCGGGACGGCGACCGACCCCCCGCCGCAGGATGGCGAGGTCCGCGACGGCGGAGCTCAGATTGTTTCGATAGTCGGTCTGGAGCTTGGAGGCTCGACCGGCCACCAGCCGACGCAACCGGTCTGTCAGCGTCTCTGTCGATGCCGTGTTCACGCGGCCTCGTCCTTTCTGATGGGTGTGCCGAAGGTCTTGCCGAGTGCCCGAAGGAACCATCCCTCGGCGCGCGGGGTCGTGATCAGCTCGATCTGACCGCCACGCGAGACCTCCCGTCCCATCCATGCGGCAGGGCTTGCCTGTGAGATCAGCTCATCGCCGACCGCGCGCAACACGGTGAGGGCGATACTCTTCCACTCCGCGACGGCCTCCAGGGGGTCGGCGTTCTCACCGAGTCCTGCGAGCCACTCCCGGTAGGGACGGTCGAGTTCGGCATAGGCGCGCTCGATTGCTCCCGCACCGGATGCATCGCCTGTGCCGCCCGCGGCGCGCTCCAGGTTCTCGGCGAGACGACGGACGGCATAAGCGCCGTCGTCGGCGAGCCGGACGGCTTCCTCCGCCTGATGGGCGAGAGCACGGTTGCGCTCACGCAGCAGGGCCACAGGCAGGATCACCTGGTCGTCGAGGATCTCGTCGACGACGGAGTTGTTGCTGCCGTAGACGACACCGATGGAGCGGAGCCGGATCACCGCCGCCTCCAGGTAGCCGCGTGAGTCCAGCAGTCCGAGCCAGGAGACCACCGCAGGGGGGAGACTGCTCGCGAGATCGCTCTTCGGGACCGGCGAGGACACACCGGGCAGCAGCGCCCCTATGCCGCGCCACAGCGCCCTCCCCGGCTGATGCTCGCGAGGCATGTACGTGGTCTGCTTCGCTTTCTTCGTCTGCGGGTCGCTGTAGCGCCAGGCCGACATCGGCTCCATGCCCTGCATGTTCTGCGGGGTGAGCTTGTCACCGTTGGCGACGAGGCATCCGACGACACGGTCGCCCTCGGCGAAGAGCCGGATACGCCGTGACTGCCACGTATAGAGGCGCACCGGCCCGTGAGGGAGGAGTCCTTCACGTTCAGCAGCGGTGTCGGGCGCCGTGTCCTCCCACGGTGGTAAATCTCCTTCGGGACGAGCATTGGGGAGTGCATCATGGCCGACGAGGTTGGCGAGCAGGGTGTCGCGGAGGGTTCGGCCCTGCGCATAGACGCCACCGAGGAGGCCTGCCCATCCGATTCCGATGGGATAGCCCTTACCCCCCTTCACTCGTGGGTCTCCGACGGCTCCGGACTTGATGCCACTGACCTCGAATGACTGGACGTTCACGAGCCAGCGCGCAGCCTCCGCGAAGGAGAGATCCGCAGCTCCTTCCCTGGACCTGGTGGTGAAGAGCCGGTTGTTGCTCGGCAGGTCGAAGATCAGCGGCGCGACGTCCTTTCGCTCCCCTTTCGCGGTCGCCAGGTCCGCGACCTGAAAGAACGGGCGCTCGGGGTCGCACAGCTCGAAGCGGTCGCGGAACGCATCGAGATACTCGTCGAGGTCCGTGAGGGGAAGACCGTTCTCCTGCCATGCTCGCCATACGGCGACGGTGATCGGTCCGCCACCCGGGGCACGGTACAGGATGGCCAGAAGGAGCCGGAGGATGGCGAACCCCTGGGTCGGGACCTCGCCGGAGATCTCACGGATCTCATGTGCCCGGTGGAAGACCTCGCGGATAGGGAGCTCCGCCGTCGTGCCGTCCAGGAAGTGAACAGGGATCCAGCCGAGCTCGTCCACGAGATTCGTCCGTTCCTGGCGGATCGCACCTGCCGGCATCGTTGCTCCTCTGCGGGATGGGAAGACGGCGAGACGGGCGATGCCCCCGATGTCGGAGGGCGATGCCAGTGTTGAGCCGTGATTGGAGCGTAGTGCGAGTGTCACACCAAAGGCAAGAAAAATTTTCTCCGTTCCCCTCTTACAAACATGTATTTATTTAATAGTTGATTTCCTGTTCATTTCCCCGCAGAGGCGGGGAGGACAAACCCTCATGCAACCATGTCGGGTCATCCCCGCTGTGCGGGGAGTCCGTCAGACCATACCCCCTGCCCCTGAGAAGGAGAATGGGAAGCTCTGCCCGCCTACGGCCCCAGTGCAGAGACGGGGACGACGACGACCCCGTCCGGACGCTTGTACGCGAACCGCCCGCCGGTGATCACGATCAGAGCCAGCGGCTCCCCGTGCCGGGAGGTGTCGATCTTGCCGGCGAAGCGCAACAGAGATTCGGCACCCGCGTCCGCCGCGGACTCCCCCAGCTTGATCTCGATTCCCGCCCATCTGCCGTTCGGGAGTTCGAGCACGACGTCGACTTCGGCATCCGTTCTCGAGTCCCGCCAGGAGGAGAGCGTCGCATCCAGTCCCTGCGAGTAGACGCGCAGATCGCGCAGGACGAGGGACTCGAAGTGGAATCCCGCCGCGTTCAAGTCCGCCTGCAACTCGGCGACGCCGACGCCGAAAGCCGACACCCCCAACGACGGATCGACGAAATGATGCACTGCGGAGGTCCGCAACCGAGTACGCGAGCGCATATGCGGTCGCCATGCAGGAAGGGGCTCGACGAGCATGAGCCTGTCCAGGGCTTCCAGGTAGTTGACGAGGGTCTCTGCGGTAAGAGGCCCAGCCGCGCCGCCGATATCGGCGGCCAGAGCCGCACGATTGAGCGGCGTTCCAACCGCCCGTCCGAGTGCGGCGAGCAGACGCTCGATATTGCGGGGGTTCCTGCGTGGCCCCAGTGCAGGAACGTCGACCTCGGCGACGTTGCGCAGATAGTCGAGGATCCAGGACCGCGCCGCACGTTCATCAGCGCCGAGGAGAGCGGGCCATCCGCCGATGACGATCCGCTCGAGAAGATCCGGGACGGTCATGCCGCTTCCCTGCTCTGCGGGGACATCCCCCGCCAGGATTCCGCGAAGGCTGACCCTCCCGTGCGAGTGCCCGCTCTCGAAGAGGCTCATGGGCCGCATCCGAAGCCGCCCTATGCGTCCCGCGCCAGAATGCATGCGCGCATCGTCGCGGGGACGAGATGATCCGGTCAGCAGATACAGCCCCTTCTCCTCACGATCGTCAACCGCACGGCGCACGAGATTCCACAGTTCGGGGGCTTCCTGCCACTCGTCGAACAGAATCGGCGTAGGAGCTGCGAACAGCAGCTCCGGCTGCACATCCAGTGCCGTGCGCGCGTTTCGGTCCACGTCCATGCGCGTGACCGTCGCGGCCAGCTGCTCGGCCGTCGATGTCTTCCCCACCGCTTTGGGGCCATCGACGAGCATGGCGCCCATCACGGCCATCCGCTCACGCAGTTCCGCGTCAACCACACGATGTCGGTACTCGATCATGACTGAAGTCTAGAAAATGTCAAGGTTTAAATCTAGATCTCGTCAAGTCTGAAATCTAGATTTCGTCAAGTTTGAAATCTAGGATTCGTCAATCGCAAGCGCGAACGTCACATCGACGCACGTCGGACGTAGTCGAGGCCGTCCTCCGGCGAGTAGCTGAGATCGAACTCGTTCAGCGCTGCCCTCCCTCGAGCGTCCAGCACGAGGACGAGCTCTCCCTTGAGGGCATGGCTGCCATGCCAGTAGGGCAGGTCGAAAGAGCGTTCCAAGGTGTCGATGTGCCAGTCGAGGGCATTCCCCCGGCACATGCCAGCCGGCAACCGGAGGAAGCATCCGAGGATCGTTCGAGTGAGCCGGGGAGACGGGACCTCGGCCTCCGGGATCTGCACACCGCCATCTCGCTCCAACCAGGCGGGGGTGCGTAGGACGCCATCATCATCACGCTGCAGCACGATGACCTCCAGCGTCGCCTCACCATCGCGAACGGTCCCTCTGCCCGGCGGCGTGAGCTCAGGATCGACATCGGCACCATGCACCCAGCCGATCAACGAAGGATCGTCGGCGTTCACCGGGCCCATCGTGAACGCCCTCGCGTTCCGGATCCGCTCCGTCGATGCTGCGATGCGCACGCGCTCAGCATCCGCGAGCGACGAAAGCCACCCATCGGGGATGAAATCCGTACGGTCGCCGTACACGAGCTCGACGAGCGGAGCGATGTCGTCGGGGATCGAGAGAGAGCCCCTCCCGTGGAGCACGGCCGCTGTGCGCAGGAGCACGGCACGCCCGTAGACCCGCTCGCTTCCTCCGTCGAAATCCGGGGCACCGGCATCCCAGCTCGCACCGGTGAGCACGAGTCGCGGCTCCCGCAACGGCCGGGGGCGTTCCGGTCGATCGTGTCGATGCATCCGCCCGCTGCGCTGCAGCAGAAGATCGATCGGAGCGAGGTCGGAGACCAACAGGTCGAAATCGACGTCGAGGGACTGCTCTATCACCTGGGTCGCGACGACGATGCTCTTCTGCGGGCGCTCACCGGCACGGCCGTAGGTGTCAAGGAGCGCCTGGTCCTTAAGCGCACGATCAACGCCGAGGAATCGTGAGTGCGTCAGCGTCACCTCGACGTCAGGAAGCTCAGCACGCAACAGGGCGGCCGTCTCCTGTGCGCGACGCACCGTGTTGCGGATGATCGCGACGTTGCCACCGTCGCGGAGGGCAGTACGCAGCATCCCGACGACCACCGCCGGATCATCCGTGAGGAGATCGAGCTGCACTACCCGCGACTCGCGCGATGTCGGCGGGAAGACCGCAGTCGGATGTCCGTCCGCGCTGGACGCGACGATCGAGGGGTAGGGAAGCTGTCTCGCTATCTCTTGGTATTTGTCCGCCGCAAGAGGAAGCCCCTTCTCCGCGAGAGCCCGCTTCTCCGCCCAGGACAGCCTCGGCGCCGCAGGCGCAGGCGACAGCGCGTCACGCCCCCGATCGTAAGCCTCGAGGTACTCCCTCCGCCTGCCAGAGGGCAGGGTGGCCGAAAGCAGGATGACCGGCACGCCATAGGCGCCGAGCCATTCCAAGGCCCGTGCAAGAAACTGCCCCATGTACTCGTCGTATGCGTGCACCTCGTCAATGACGATGACCTTGCCTGCGAGAGCGAGATGCCGGAGCATCACATAGCGGCTGCGTAGACCAGCGAACAGCGCCTGATCGACGGTCCCGACGACGAAATCGGAAAGCGGACCCCGGCGCGGATTGCTGAACCAGCGATGGGCGATGAGCATCTCGTCGCCCGTCCCCGCCTTCCCTGACTCTTCATCGATGGAGCGGAAGTATGCTTCGCGCGTCTTCCGTGCGTATTCGGGGTTCATCTCTGCCCGCCCACGGGCGAGGAAGACGTTCGCCGGCGTCTCCAGGTCCAACCGCTCCGCCCACGACAGCATCCGTGAGAACATGCCATCCGCCGTCGCCTGCGTCGGCAGGCCGATGAAAATCCCACCCAGCTGAAATCGGCTGGCGAGGATCTCGGCGGCGAGCAGGGCAGCCTCCGTCTTGCCCGAACCCATCTCGGCTTCGAGGATCATCAGTTCGGGACCGGACATCCGAAGTGCCTGCTCGATGACGGCGGCCTGGGCGGGGTGGGGCCGTGCGTCGGCGGGAAGGTCGAACCTACGCAGCAGGAGCTCTGCCGGATCCGTTGTCTCCAGTGAGGAAGCCCACGGCCGCGGGAAGCGCAGCGCCGCCCACGCGGAAGCCACCCGCTCCGAGGTCGTACGACCTGGATCGGCTCCCAGCGGCGCAGATGGGAACAAGTCACTACTGGCGATCCAGTCGGCCACGATCACAAGACCGCTGAGCACGGCAAGAGCAGGTTGCGTGATCTTCGCGTCGCGCCACCGCGAGATCATCCCGTCTGCGACGAAGGCGCGAACGGTGGCATCCAGGATTTCCTCCCGTGTCTCAGCCCAGTGCGCATCGCCCACAGCATGCGGCATCTCCCTGGCCAGACTGATCTCGGGGTGTGCGGCAGGGCGACCATGATGCGCGGCGGCCACACTCGCAAGCTGCTCCGCCTGCGAATCGCTGAACGCATGGCTACGCTGCAACCACTCGCGGATGGCGAGAAAACTCACCAACTCGTGGCGAGCACGGCGGCGGTCGTCGCTCTCGGAGAGGCGACGGTGCACAGAGAGACCGAACTTCACCATGCCCTGCGCGAGTTCCGGCTCCTGCATGGCGAATGCCGGTGAAGCCTTGCCGACATCATGGGTGCCTGCTAGCCAGACGAGAAGAGAACGCGCAGCGTCTTCGCCGCCGAAGGCTCCCGAGAGCATCCTCGTGATAGACCGGGGCGCCCACTCATCCCAGAGGCGTGCCGCGATCCCTGCGGCATCATCGAGATGCTGATAGAGCGGCAGCCATCCGAGAAGATCAGGACCCTTCGCGCGATCACGATGGCTCTTGGCCCAGACGCTGCGCGCCCGCTTACCGAGAGATTGTCCTAGATCGACGTCCACGTCCACGGTCACATCGCCCTTCACCCCGGCTGGAATCGGCATCAACCGCATCCTAGGCCCGGGGCGACTTCCGCAGCGCGACACGGATGATCACTTCGTGGGCATCTGAACAGAAGTGAAGGAACGTAAGGAGACTTCTGGGAGAATAGCCTGATCAGGCAGTGTGCTCCCCGCGTAGGCGGGGATGATCCCTGGGCGGCGAGATCCGCGCCGAGGCCGATCAGGTGCTCCCCGCGTAGGCGGGGATGATCCCCCGCCGCGACCTGGCGTGAAGTCCGACGGCCAGTGCTCCCCGCGTAGGCGGGGATGATCCGGTCCAGTGCCAGAGCTCGTCGAAGTTCTCGCCGTGCTCCCCGCGTAGGCGGGGATGATCCCGCTTGAACCTCAGGAGGCATCAGCCCGCAGTGGTGCTCCCCGCGTAGGCGGGGATGATCCCATTCCGCCGTACTCGAGCAGGTTGCCGAGCGCGTGCTCCCCGCGTAGGCGGGGATGATCCCGAGATCACCGGGACGATGATGGGCAGCCACTAGTGCTCCCCGCGTAGGCGGGGATGATCCCGGCACCGCCGGGACCCTGACCGTCGAAGCCCTGTGCTCCCCGCGTAGGCGGGGATGATCCTCGCCCGGGCGCCGACCGCGCCACCAGCGAAGTGCTCCCCGCGTAGGCGGGGATGATCCCTCGGTATCGGCGACCGACAACCACACGATCGTGTGCTCCCCGCGTAGGCGGGGATGATCCCTCGTCCCGACACCATGCCTGTGCGGCCATGAGGTGCTCCCCGCGTAGGCGGGGATGATCCCGAGCCGGATGCCTTCGCCACGACGTAGTAGACGTGCTCCCCGCGTAGGCGGGGATGATCCCTGGGAGTAGATCTAGCGCCGTTGCGTGGGCACGTGCTCCCCGCGTAGGCGGGGATGATCCCTCGATCAGTCCGAGAACGCTTTCGTCGGCCTCGTGCTCCCCGCGTAGGCGGGGATGATCCCATGACCGCGCCGTCCGGCTCGCGCGTGGCCCGGGTGCTCCCCGCGTAGGCGGGGATGATCCCAGCAGGAGGGCTACCGGACCTCGAAAGGCAACGTGCTCCCCGCGTAGGCGGGGATGATCCCGCCCGCACGGATGCGGCGGGAAGCGCCGCGGCGTGCTCCCCGCGTAGGCGGGGATGATCCGCCGCCACGCTGACGGTCGACGGCAGGGTCGGCCTGTGCTCCCCGCGTAGGCGGGGATGATCCGTTGATGGCGGCGGTCCATTCGGGATCGGCCGCGTGCTCCCCGCGTAGGCGGGGATGATCCGGAAACGGGTGAATTCCTCCCAGATCGCCTTCCGTGCTCCCCGCGTAGGCGGGGATGATCCCGCGTTCGCCGACTTCGTGTTCGGCATCCTCAAGTGCTCCCCGCGTAGGCGGGGATGATCCCGCGACTCTCACAGGTGCGGACCCGCACCTGATGTGCTCCCCGCGTAGGCGGGGATGATCCCTGGGCGATGTCCGCCGGGCCAAGAGGCCCAGCGTGCTCCCCGCGTAGGCGGGGATGATCCCCAGCGCATCAGCGGCCTATCGGAACGGCTCGAGTGCTCCCCGCGTAGGCGGGGATGATCCCACCGCATCCGCCAGCAGCAGAACCCCGTCAGCGTGCTCCCCGCGTAGGCGGGGATGATCCCTGTTGGACGCGATGAACCCCGTGTCCCGGCTGGTGCTCCCCGCGTAGGCGGGGATGATCCCGACTACGCATCGCTCCGGGTGACGCCGGCCGCGTGCTCCCCGCGTAGGCGGGGATGATCCCGCGATCGCGCGCTCGGCCGGCGGGACGTAGGGGTGCTCCCCGCGTAGGCGGGGATGATCCCCTTGAGGTCCTTGAGCTTGTTCTTCCCGTCGAGTGCTCCCCGCGTAGGCGGGGATGATCCCTCGAAGTCGAACTGGAACGCGGACTTCGCATCGTGCTCCCCGCGTAGGCGGGGATGATCCCTGATCGCGACCTTCAGCGGGACCCCGAGCGACGTGCTCCCCGCGTAGGCGGGGATGATCCCACCATCGGGTCGTGCCAACCGATCTCTGTGGCGTGCTCCCCGCGTAGGCGGGGATGATCCCGGCGCTTCGAGGCAACCGAGCAGTGGCTCGCAGTGCTCCCCGCGTAGGCGGGGATGATCCCCGGCCAACAACGTATCCCGCAGGAAGCGGGAAGTGCTCCCCGCGTAGGCGGGGATGATCCCATCGACCTCGGCTCCCAATGGGTCGGCACTGCGTGCTCCCCGCGTAGGCGGGGATGATCCCCGGACCAGATCGACCGCGCCCTGTCCGCTCTGGTGCTCCCCGCGTAGGCGGGGATGATCCGAAACAGGCGTCAGAAATTGCCGAAATCGCTGTGTGCTCCCCGCGTAGGCGGGGATGATCCCAGCACTGACACGTCAGTGATGGTTCATGGAGGGTGCTCCCCGCGTAGGCGGGGATGATCCCAGCCAGACGCCGTTGTCGTTGCGTACTTGCCGGTGCTCCCCGCGTAGGCGGGGATGATCCCTACGTACTCGGCAAGGCGATCCCCGGCACGGCGTGCTCCCCGCGTAGGCGGGGATGATCCCTGGGAGTTCCAGCTTCTGGACCGCTTCGACCGGTGCTCCCCGCGTAGGCGGGGATGATCCCTTGAAGATGCTGTTGGGCCGGAGGAAGGCGGCGTGCTCCCCGCGTAGGCGGGGATGATCCCACGTTGTGGCCATCACTGTCCTGCAGCCCGAAGTGCTCCCCGCGTAGGCGGGGATGATCCCAGGTCAGAGTCGGACTGGGCGATCATCGTCAAGTGCTCCCCGCGTAGGCGGGGATGATCCGACCGCACCGATCGCATCGAACGCCGGCTTGATGTGCTCCCCGCGTAGGCGGGGATGATCCCTTACGGTTCGCTACCGTCGTCTTGTCCGTGAAGTGCTCCCCGCGTAGGCGGGGATGATCCCGTCTCGATCTCGGCGCAGCTTCCTCCGTCGAGGTGCTCCCCGCGTAGGCGGGGATGATCCGGTCCAGTGCCAGAGCTCTGAGAAGTTCTCGCCGTGCTCCCCGCGTAGGCGGGGATGATCCCGCGTTCACCACGGCGGTGTCCGTATCCGGAGAGTGCTCCCCGCGTAGGCGGGGATGATCCCTGCCCCGACCCGTCACACCACAGCGACCAGTAGTGCTCCCCGCGTAGGCGGGGATGATCCCTTCAACAAGCCCAGCAAGCACGCTGCCGGACCGTGCTCCCCGCGTAGGCGGGGATTGATCCGGCCGACGCTGGACGCGGCGGTCGTGGCCCACTGTGCTCCCCGCGTAGGCGGGGATGATCCCGCGAAGGCCCTCCGCGAGCGCATGGTCCTCTGGTGCTCCCCGCGTAGGCGGGGATGATCCCCGAATCGACCCGTCCTCCTGCGGCTTCACCGTGTGCTCCCCGCGTAGGCGGGGATGATCCCACGCAGAGACTTGTCGACCAGAAGCTCGAACGGTGCTCCCCGCGTAGGCGGGGATGATCCAGGAGACCCCAATGGCTACAGGAGACGCCGCCCTGTGCTCCCCGCGTAGGCGGGGATGATCCCACGGCGCGCACTCCGTCGTCGGTCGGGTCGTCGTGCTCCCCGCGTAGGCGGGGATGATCCCTCGCCATCTTCGACATTCGCGCCACCCTCAGCGTGCTCCCCGCGTAGGCGGGGATGATCCGTCTTGGGCGTGTCCCGGTCCATCATCCAGAAGGTGCTCCCCGCGTAGGCGGGGATGATCCCTACGACGGGGAGAGCGTCACGGCTCGACACGCGTGCTCCCCGCGTAGGCGGGGATGATCCCAGCGGCTTCTCGAACTGGGCGAGGTTGTCGGTGTGCTCCCCGCGTAGGCGGGGATGATCCGTGCGGATCGTGCTGACGATCCTGTCGTTGTTGGTGCTCCCCGCGTAGGCGGGGATGATCCCGCATGACCCTGCAAACGATCAACGCCCGCGTCGTCGTCCCCGAGGAGCGCTCCCCGCGTAGGCGGGGATGATCCCCAGTTTCCGGGTACCGCTTCATCGGTCACGATGTGCTCCCCGCGTAGGCGGGGATGATCCAACGGCGCAGGGGCGAGCTCGACGGTGATCCCGGGTACTCCCCGCGCGTAGGCGGGGATGATCCCCCGTCAGAGACCCGGGTGGACAGGCCCGACATGTGCTCCCCGCGTAGGCAGGGATGATCCCGAGCACGGCTGGTTCCAGACCGTGAAGGGCGAGTGCTCCCCGCGTAGGCGGGGATGATCCGGACCCCGGCCGCTTCGCGTGGTCTCCGGTTCCGTGCTCCCCGCGTAGGCGGAGATGATCCGAAGGCATACCCGAAGTTCACCCGGCGCTCGTCGTGCTCCGCGTAGGCGGGGATGATCCCTGATTGCCAGTGATGCAGCCGTGTGTCGCAGAGTGCTCCCCGCGTAGGCGGGGATGATCCCGGCGCATACAACCGCGCGTCCGGAACGCTTGCGTGCTCCCCGCGTAGGCGGGGATGATCCGCCCCCGCTCTCCCCTCGCCTACAAGGCCGGGAGTGCTCCCCGCGTAGGCGGGGATGATCCCTGGTAATAGAGCTGGCGCATGGTGAGGTCGTAGTGCTCGCCGTCCCCGCGTAGGCGGGGATGATTCTCCCTCTGGGGTCTCTGGTCACGGTGGCCACGCTCCCGGCGTAGGCGGGGATGATTCTTCGAACAGCGACGACCTCGCCCAGCGTCTCGCGTACTCCCCGTGTAGATGGACTTGACCCCATCGCATGTTTCCCCCGCAGGAGTCAATCAAACCGACGACGGCCAAACGGGAGCACAGCACACATTGGCGACCAGACGGAAGTCACTCAGCGTGCGGACCGCACCGCACCCCGAACCCCGGCGACGACCATCGCAAGCCCTTCGGCGAACGCATCCCCCTCATCGCCGATCCGGCTCGGAACGATATCGACGGAGGCATCCGCCGCACCGACGACGGCCGCATGGATGCGCTGCTGCTCATGGAACGTCGAGCCGATGACGAAATGAACGATCGTGTCGGCGGCGATCGCCGCCGAGCGCGCATCCAGGCCGGCATCCTGAGCGGCGTCGATGAGCAGCCCGCGACTCGGCAGCTCGAGAAGCCCCAATGCGAGCGAGCTCGACACGAGTTCCGCGCCGTCGCGATGAGCGAGCAGCCGAGCACGCAGCGCTGTCGCGATCGACAGCAGACCACCCGCAGCATCGTCGGGCCCGAGAGCGACGATGCGTTCGCTCACCGCGGCGAGCAGCGACTGCTTGTTCGGGAAGTGCCAGTAGAGCGCGCCCGCCTGCACCTCGAGGACCTCGGCGATCCTCCGCATCGACAGACCGGGCAACCCGTGCTCTTCCAGCACGCGAAGCGCCGCATCGACGACGTCACCACGTGCATTCCGCTCCCCTGGTGTCATGGTGCTAGTGTACCTGAACGGTGTTCAAGTGAACGCTGTTCAGGAGGAAATCATGTCCATCGCCGCATCCCGCCCGTCTCCCGTCCTGGCCGACCTCGTTCCCGGCGCCCGCGTCCGCGACATCGCGCTCACACTCGCCGGGACGGCCTTCATCACCGTCGCGGGCTACATCACGATCCCCCTGCCGTTCACCCCGGTGCCGATCTCGCTCGCGACCTTCGCCGTGCTGCTCACCGGTGCCGCCCTCGGCCCGCTGCGCGGCACGGCGAGCGCGGGACTCTACCTCGCGCTCGGCCTCATCGGCGTGCCGCTCTTCGCACACGGCGCATCCGGCTGGGCGTTCTCCTCGTTCGGCTACATCCTCGGCTACGTCGCAGCATCCCTCATCGTCGGCGCCCTCGCTCGCCGTCGCTCCGACCGCACGATCTGGTCGACCCTCGCTCTCGCCGCCATCGGATCGCTCGCCATCTACGCGTGCGGCGTCCCCTGGCTCGCCGCCTTCCTCGGCGTCGACCTCGGAACGGCGCTCACGCTCGGCGTTGCGCCGTTCCTCATCGGCGACGCCGTGAAGATCGTCGCGATGTCACTGCTGCTCCCCGCGACCTGGCGCCTCGTGGACCGCTCGCGCCGCGAAGACTGATCCTCTCGGGCAACGCGCTGGAGAGGAGGACGGCGACGGGCCCAAAGCTTCGGAGCCGTCGCCGTCCTCCTCTCCAGCGCCGGATGCCGGATGCCGGAACACCACCGATGCCGAGTCCGCATCCGCCCCTGCCCCCTCAACCCGCGGGGGCCGCCTGCACATCGAGCACCCACGTGACGCCGAAACGGTCCGTCAGCATGCCGAATCCCGGCGACCAGGCGGACGCCGCGAGCGGCTCGATGATCTCAGCCCCCTGCGCCAATGCCTCCCAGAAGACGGCGATCTCCTCGAGAGAGTCGGCGCGCACCGATTGGAAGAACGTGCGATCGGTGATCGTCGTGCCGTTCTCACGCCGCGTCGAGCCGGCGATGGCGGCGGCGTCCTGGTCGTCCTGCCCTGGAACGTCGTACGCCATCAGACGGAAGCCGGCGGCGTTCTCGATCTGACCGAACATGATCTTGTCGGCGCCGGGGACGTCGGCCGGCATCCCGAGATCGCCGTAGGCGACGACGGTGACCTGACCGTCGAACACGGCGGCGTAGAACTCGAGCGCCTGACGCGCGCTGCCGCGGAAGTTGAGATGCGTGGTGGTCGTGATGCTCATGGAGATGCCCTTCTCTCGGATTCATGCGGCGGGATCCCGCCGTCGGACCAACGATCACAGCAGAAGCGGTCAGTTTCCGACCTCTTCCGGACGAGAATGAGGACATGGCTCCGACGTCCTCGCGCATGCTCACGCTGTTGTCGCTGCTGCAGTCACGGCGCGACTGGCCGGGCCGGGTGCTCGCCGATCGACTCGGCGTGAGCGCGCGCACGGTACGCCGCGATATCGACCGCCTGCGCGAACTGGGCTACCGGATCAGTGCGATGAAGGGGCCGGACGGTGGATATCGGATGAGCGCCGGCTCGGAGCTGCCGCCGCTGCTGTTCGACGACGACCAGGCCGTGGCCATCGCCGTGGCTCTGCAGACCATCCCGTCCAGCGGGATCGACGTCCGCGAGGGAGCGGAACGGGCATTGGCCACCGTGCGACAGGTGATGCCCTCGCGCCTGCGGCACCGCGTCGACGGCATCCGCTTCTCCGACACCGCGAACGATGCCCGTGCGGACGCCGCCGTGCTCGAGTCGGTCAGCGGCGCGGTCCGCGAGCGGCAGGTGCTGCGCTTCGACTACGGATCGGCCGATGGGCCGGCCCGCCGCGCCGAGCCGCATGCCATCGTCGCCCGCCGCGGCCGCTGGTACCTCATCGCATGGGACCTGGAACGCGGCGCCTGGCGCTTCTTCCGGCTCGACCGGCTGCATCCGCGCGTGCCCCACGGTCCCTCCTTCACGCCCCGCACCCTTCCCTCGCCCGACGCCCAGACCTTTCTCGCCGCCAGGACGAAGGGATCGGATGCCGAGGACCGCTGGCCATGCGTCGGCGAGATCCTCCTCGAGCTGCCCCTCTCGCAGGTCGCTCCATGGATCGACGAGGACTCGGTGACAGAGGTCTCCGAGCGCGTCTGCCGCGTGCACGTCGGATCCTGGTCGTGGATCGGCGTGCTCGCCTCGGTCGCACGCTTCGATGCGCCGTTCACGATCGTCGGCCCCGCGGCGCTGTCGGATGCCGCGACGGGCCTCGCTCAGCGTCTCATGACCGCCGGAGGCGCTGAGGAACTCGCGTCACGACCGTGACCATGCCCCCTGCCCAGTCAGAGCGCCGCCTCGCGCGGATGCATCCCGGAGACCCCTCGGTCGTCGCCCGGTCCATCCTCATCGCGCACGACATGCGCGACTTGTCTGGCCGCAGCGGCACTCCGCCCGACGTGGACGGCGTCCTCCCGGCTCTCGAAGCCGGCGCCGAGGGTGCGCGACTGCCCTACGGTCCGGTTGAACCACGTGCCACCCCGGTGGAATGTCTCGATGTCGCCTGCAGTCATGTCGTCTCCTGTCCCACCTGGCCTTGCTACCCCGGCGTTCTGTCGAGACAGAGGGGCTTGCCTCCACCCGGACGAGGCGTTATCCGCGCGGGCTCAGCCCATGAGGGCGAAGGCCGAGGCGTTTCGAGGCCGCGCACGCGACGCAGATTCAAGCGCTTGAACCGCCGGTAGACTGGACACCGCCCCGCCCGGCCCTTCCCCTTGGAGTGCGCGTGACCACCCCTGAAGCATCCGCTCGTCAGCATGTCCCCGACTCCGTGGACAACGCGATCGCGACTCCCGAGAAGGAGCAGCCCTACGGCGCCCTCGGCCTGAAGGATGACGAATACGCGCGCATCCGTGAGATCCTCGGCCGTCGCCCCACCTCCGGCGAGCTGGCGATGTACTCCGTTATGTGGAGCGAGCACTGCTCCTACAAGTCGTCGAAGAACTACCTGCGCCGCTTCGGCCAGAAGGTCTCGGACGAGATGAAGGAGCGCCTCATGGTCGGCATGGGGCAGAACGCCGGCGTCGTGGACGTCGGCGAGGGCTGGGCCGTCACCTTCAAGGCGGAGTCGCACAACCACCCCAGCTTCATCGAACCCTTCCAGGGCGCGGCCACGGGCGTCGGCGGCATCGTCCGCGACATCATCTCGATGGGCGCGCGCCCCGTCGCCGTCATGGACGCCCTCCGCTTCGGCGCGATCGACCACCCGGACACAGCGCGCGTCGTGCACGGCGTGACCGCCGGCATCAGCTTCTACGGCAACTGCCTCGGTCTGCCGAACATCGGCGGCGAGACGGTCTTCGACGCCGTCTACCAGGCGAACCCGCTCGTCAACGCCCTCGCGGTCGGCGTGCTCCGCCACGAGGACCTCAAGCTCGCCAACGCCACCGGCGTCGGCAACAAGGTCGTCCTCTTCGGCGCCCGCACCGGCGGCGACGGCATCGGCGGTGCGAGCATCCTGGCCTCGGACACCTTCGCCGACGGCGGCCCGACCAAGCGTCCAGCCGTGCAGGTCGGCGACCCCTTCGCGGAGAAGGTGCTCATCGAATGCTGCCTGGAGCTCTACCGCGGCGAGCTCGTCGAGGCCATCCAGGACCTCGGTGCCGCAGGCATCTCCTGCGCGACGAGCGAGCTGGCCGCGAACGGGAACAGCGGCATGCACGTCTCCCTCGACAACGTCCTGCTGCGCGACCCCACTCTGACGGCCGAGGAAATCCTCATGTCGGAGTCGCAGGAGCGCATGATGGCCATCGTCGCCCCCGAGAAGCTCGACGCCTTCCTCGAGGTCGTGAAGAAGTGGGACGTCGAGACCAGCGTCCTCGGCGAGGTCACCGGCGACGGCCGCCTCGTCATCGACTGGCAGGGCGAGCGCATCGTCGACGTCGACCCGTCGACGGTCGCGGTCGACGGTCCGGTCTACGATCGCCCGGTCGCCTACCCGACGTGGATCGACGCGCTGCAGGCGGATGCCGCCGAGCTGCTCCCCCGCTCGAACGAGCCGGAGGTGCTGCGCGACCAGTTCCTGTCGCTCGTGGCGAGCCCGAACCTCGCCGACACCCGCTGGATCACCAACCAGTACGACTACTACGTGCTCGGCAACACGGCGCTCTCCTTCCCCGACGACGCCGGCATGATCCGCGTCGACGAGGAGTCCGGTCTCGGCTTCGCCATCGCGACCGACGCCAACGGCCGCTACTGCCAGCTCGATCCCTACGCGGGCGCGCAGCTGGCGCTGGCGGAGGCCTACCGCAACGTCGCCGTCACGGGGGCCGTCCCCACCGCCATCACGGACTGCCTGAACTTCGGATCGCCCGAGAACCCCGAGGTCATGTGGCAGTTCGGCCAGACCGTCGACGGGCTGGCCGACGGATGCTTCGCACTCGGCACCCCCGTGACGGGCGGCAACGTCTCGTTCTACAACCAGACCGGCGACGTGCCGATCCACCCGACACCGCTCGTGGGCGTGCTCGGGCTCATCGAGGACGTCTCGCGCCGCATCCCCTCGGGCTGGCAGGACGAGGGCCAGAACATCTACCTGCTCGGCACGACCTCCACCGAGCTGTCCGGCTCGGCGTGGGCCGACGTCGTGCACGACCACCTCGGCGGCCTCCCGCCGAAGGTCGACCTCGCCGCGGAGAAGCGCCTGGCCGGCCTCATCGCCGCGGCCCGCGACGAGTGGCTCGTCTCCAGCGCGCACGACCTCTCCGAAGGCGGCCTCGCCCAGGCCCTCGCCGAGGGCGTCATGCGCTTCGGGGTCGGTGCGCGCGTCTGGCTGAGCGGGATCATGGAGCGGGACGGCGTGGACGCCGCGACCGCCCTCTTCTCGGAGTCGACGGGCCGGGTGCTCGTCACCGTCCCCCGCGAGGACGACGTGAAGTTCCGCGGGCTCTGCGAGGGACGCGGCTACCCGGTGCTGCGCATCGGCGTGACCGATACGGAGTCGCAGCTCGAGGTGCAGGACGTCTTCACGTTCTCCGCGGCCGAGCTGCGCGAGCGCTCGCAGGCCACCCTGCCGACGTACTTCGGCCCGACCGTCGCGGAACCTGTCGGCGCCTGAGCATCACGCCAACCGCCCGTCGAACGATCCCCACCCGCCCGCCGAGCACAGTCACCCGTCCATCGAGCACCGCCGCCCGCACCGCTCGTTGAGCAAGAACATCCATCCCCCACCTGCTCACCGAACAAGCAGCATCCCCCGACCGTCCACTGACCAAGCACCGTCCATTCCCCCACGCTCACCGAGCAAACAACACTCATTCCCCACCCGCTCGTTGAGCGAGAACCACTACCCGCTCGTTGAGCGAGCGAAGCGAGTCGAAACGGAGTCACCGATGACGGATCTCGATCAGCTCGACGACGACTACGGCGACCTCGGCGAACGTCGTAACCGCCGCATCCGCATCGTCGCCTGGGTGACGATCATCGCGCTCATCCTCGGCGGCGGCGGCGCGACCGTGCTGTCGCTGCTGCTCGGATGAGCCCCGTCCCGAGCGGGCGGGTCTCGAGCGACGAAGTGGCTCGTGTGGTCACTTCCCCCGCCGCAAGGTGGCTCGTGTGGCTACTTCACTCATCACGAGGCGACCAGACGAGGTGCCCCTCCGGTCACCCGCCCTGTGATCCCGACCTTCGGCGACATCACGCCGCAGTCGGCCGGGTGCCCCAACTGGTCAGGTCTCGAACGGAGAGGTGGCTCGTTTGGCTGCTTCGCCCACCGCGAGGCGACCAGACGAGACACCTCTCCGGCCCGCCACCGAACCAGACCGACGATTCGAGCACGCGTCGGGCGATCAGATCAACCGCGATATGATGAATTGATCATGCCATTCAATGATGCTCATCGCCCGCTCTACGAGGTGAAGGCGAACCTCTTCAAGGGCCTCGCCCATCCTTTCCGCATCCGGATCCTTGAGCTGCTCTCCGAGTCCGAGGAGCTCAGCGTCGCCGACCTCCTCGACGCCACCGGCTTGGAGGCCTCGCACCTCTCCCAGCATCTGTCGGTCCTGCGCCGCTACCGGCTCGTGGTGTCCGACCGCCGGGCGAGCCATGTCTTCTACTCGCTCGCCGACCGCCGCACGGCCGAGATGCTCGGGATCGCGCGCGCCCTCCTGCTCGAGATCCTCCGCAACGACGGCGAACGGCTCGACGAGGCGAACGCCCTCCCCGCGATCACGACGCCAGCGCTGACCGCACCGACCCGATGAGCGCTCCGACCAGGGCCGTCGCCCGCATCCGCAGCCTGCTCCCCTCGCGTGACGACTACCGCGCTCTGCGGCGCACGTGGCGAGGCGATCTGGTCGCCGGCGTCACGGTCGGCATCGTCGCGCTCCCGCTGGCCCTCGGCTTCGGCGTCAGCTCCGGCCTCAGCGCTGAAGCCGGCCTGGTCACCGCCATCGTCGCCGGGTTCCTCGCGGCGATCTTCGGGGGTTCCCCCGTACAGGTCTCGGGTCCGACGGGCGCGATGGTGGTCGTCCTGCTGCCGATCGTCGCGACCCAAGGTGCAGGCGCCGTAGCGCTGGTCAGCATCCTCGCGGGTCTCATCGTCCTGGCGGCCGGAGCGCTGCGACTCGGGCGCGCCGTCGGCATCATCCCCTGGCCGGTGATCGAGGGCTTCACCCTCGGGATCGCGATCATCATCTTCCTGCAGCAGGTGCCTTCGCTGACATCCGGGCATCAGCCGGATGCCGCATCCCACAGCTCCAACGCCCTCGTCGCCGCGATCCAGTCGCTCTCGACGACGGACTGGTCCTACCTCCCGTGGGCCGTCGGCGCAGCACTGATCGTGATCGCGTGCATGCTGATCGCCCAGCGCATCCGCCCCGGCATCCCCGGATCGCTCGTCGGGATCGTCGTCGTGACCGCCCTGTGCGCCCTGGTGCCCACTCCGCTCGCTCTCATCGGAACGCTGCCCAGCGGACTGCCGGCGCCGGTCCTCCCGTCCCTCGCACCCGCCGGCCTGCTCTCCCTCGCCGCGCCGGCTGCGACGGTCGCCGCGCTGGCCGCGATCGAGTCCCTGCTCTCGGCGCGCGTCGCGGCCTCCCTCGACGACACCGGCCCCTATGACCCCGATCGCGAGCTCGTCGGGCAGGGCATCGCCTCGATAGGATCCGGACTGTTCGGCGGGATGCCGGCGACGGGAGCGATCGCCCGCACGGCGGTCAACGTGCGCTCGGGCGGACGATCCCGCCTGTCCGCCATCGTCCACGCCCTCGTCCTGCTGCTCTTCGTGCTTGTGCTGTCAGGACCGGTGGGTCTGATCCCGCTCGCCGGGCTCGCCGGCGTCCTCATGCTCACGGCGGTGCGGATGGTGCACGCCGGCACAGTCCGCTCGATCCTGCGCTCGACGCGGTCGGACGCGGCCGCCTTCGTGCTCACCGCCGTCATCACGGTCTCCTTCGACCTCATCGTCGCCGTCGTCATCGGGATCGCGTTCGCCGGCGTCTTCGCGATCCGCAATCTCACCCGCGGCACCGGCGTCCGCAGAGAGCCGGTCCCCGGCGAGCCCCTGGACGGCGACGAGCGGATCAGCGTCGTGCGGATCGACGGTCCGCTCATGTTCGCCTCTTCGGAGCGGGTGTTCGAGAAGGTGACCGAAGATCGCGATGCCCTGGTCGTGATCCTCCGGATGTCCCAGCTCGAACACGTCGACGCGACCGGCGCCCACGCGCTCTCCGACATCGTGCAGGCACTGGAGCGGCGCGGCGTGACCGTGCTCATCAAGGGCGTGCAGCCGGCGCACGAGAGTTTGTTCCGCACCGTGGGGGTGCTCGCCTCGCTGCGTCACCACAACCATCTCTTCGCCGACATGGATGCTGCGCTCGAGCACGCCCGCAGTCATGTCCGACGCGCGGCATCCGCCGACTGACCCTCCGCCTGACCCTCCACCGCCTGACCCCCACCGCCGACATCAGGCTGGGCCCACCCTCGTCCGTTGGGATGTCCGGGAAGAAGCGGGTGCACTCTCGGGCAACCCCCCTCTTCTGAGACATCAACGAATCACGTGTCAGGGAACAAGCGGGTGCGCTTCGGCGCAACTCGCATCTTCTGTGACACTAGCTGAGCCGAGCGCGTGTCAGGGAAGAGTCGTGTGCGCGCCCGTGCAACCCACCCCTTCTGAGGCATCGACGACGGCTCCTTCGATGACCCGCACCTTGCATGACATGCCGCAGGAGCGCGCCGGGAGCGACGCAGGCCGCACCGATCGCCCGGACCAGGCAGAATCGAAGCATGACGAGTGTCCTGACCGGCATCCCCGCGGTCCTCCGCCGCGTCGATCGCATCGCGGCCGGACGCCGCCAGCGCGATCTCCGCGCACCGGAGGACCTGATGAACGCGCCGGCCGTGCGACGCCGGCTCCGCGCGGTCGGATGGATCCTCGTCGCCGAGATCCTGATCGGCCTGACAGCCGTCCTCATCGCTCTCGCCCATCTGCTGAACGGGACGCCGGACAACCTCGCGGTCTGGATGCGCGGACTGGTCGTGCTCGGACTCACCGTCGGCCTCGGCTATTTCGCCATCCGAGCCGCGGAGGGCTGGTATTGGGCATACACGAGACTGCGGCTCTTCTCCCGCATCTTCCCGACGGTGACGCTCGTGATCGCGGCGATCCCCGGGCTGTATCCGTTCTGGATGGTGGCCGAGCAGATCGTGTTCTCCGTGCTCATGATCGGCATCGGCGACATCGCCACCTCCGACACCCTGCGCACGGCGTTCGCGAAGACGACGCTGCGCAGGGTGGCACCCGATGAGCTCTGATGCCCGCGAGCGCCTGGAGAGCCTGCGTCACGACGCCCTCGGCCGGGTCGAGTCCGCGATCACGGCACTCGCCGCGCTGACGCACGACCGCGAGAGCTCGAACGACGACGACGAGCACGATCCGGAAGGGGTCACGCTGTCCTCGGAGTGGTCGCGTCTGACCGGGATCGCCGATGCCGCGCAGGCCGAGCTGCGCCAGGTCGAGGATGCCCTGATCCGCTGGGATGCCGGCGCCTATGGCGTCTGCGCGGAGTGCGGGCGCCGCATCCCCGCCGCCCGCCTGGAGGCCCGCCCCTTCGCCGAGCACTGCGTCGACTGCGCGGGACGCCTCGGACGCTGAAGGGGGGCCGGCGACTGTCGGCCGTGGCCTCCACCGAACGCCGCGAAGAATCCCGGGGCGCCGACCCGCCGGACGATTAGGCTGAGAGCATCATGGAGGCGTTCTGGAACTGGCTCGGCCCGATGTGGTGGATCGTCTTCCCCCTCGGCGGAGTCCTCATCGGCGGAGCCCGTGCGCTCTACGCCTCCTCGGAGCGCGCCGCCAAGCGCCGCCACCAGCGGAAGCTGGAGACCATCCGCGTCAAGGGCGAGATCAAGGCCGCCCAGATCGCTGCCCGCGGCCAGAAGGCGCCGACGAAGCCCGTGGAGGTCGCATCCGCACCGTCGATCGCCCCGAATCAGCTTCTCGAGCGGCTGCTCGCCGAGCACGACGAGATCACTGCGCGGTGGCTGGACTACGAGCTCGACGTGGCGAAGCTCATCGCCTTCCCCGCGATGAGCGATGGCCGCCAGCCCCTGACCGCCGCCTTCCTCCGCGCGAAGAAGATCGCCGACACGCTGCGTCCGGCATCCGCCGATGCCAAGGTCACCGAACGCGAGGTCTCGGAATACCTGGATGCCGTCGGCGACTACGCCGTCGCCTTCGAGGTCGCCGAGCGCGACGCCCGCCGGCTGCGCGATTCCACCTTCAGCGAGGCGGAGCGCAAGAAGCTCGACCGCGCGCAGAAGCTGCTCAAGGTCGCGGTGGACGAGTCGGCCACGCAGGCCGAGCGCAACGTCGCCTACAAACGGGTGCGTGAAGAGCTCGACGGGCTCATCCTGCTCTCGGATGCCGCGGTCGAGGTGCTCGAGAAGAAGGTGGCGCGCGAGATCGACGCCGGCGACGCAGATCCGACCGCATCCGACGACGTCCCCTCGGCGGGTCCCGAACCACTCTCGCGACGCACCGAGGACGACCGCAGGTGAGGGCGGAGAACGTCACCGGTCCCGTCAGCGTCCATGCCGAGGGTCCGGTCTGGTGGCCCGGCTGGGGCGGGCTCCGCTGGGTCGACGGCCACGCCGGCGATCTGCTGACACTGCGAGACGAAGGCATCCACCGTCTGCACCTCGACGACGAGTACGCGGCGTTCGTCCGCCCCCGGGCATCCGGCGGCTTCGTCGCCTTCGGCGCGCGAACCCTGTATCTCGCGGACGAGCCGGACGGATCCGCCCACGGGGTGCGTTCCTTCGATCTCGGCGATGCGCGCTTCAATGACGGAACGGTCGATCCGCAGGGCAGACTGCTGGCCGGGTCGATGGCAGGGCCGGATGCCGGTGCTGCCGGTCGCGTGCTGCGGATCGATGCCGGCGGCGCGGCGCGGACGATCCTCGAAGACGTCACGGTGTCCAACGGCATCGGGTTCTCGCCGGACGGCACCACCGCCTACTACGTCGACTCGGACACGCGCCGAATCGACCGTTTCGACGTCCACGAGGGCGACCTGCTCGACCGACGTCCGTTCGCCGAGCTCGCGGCAGGGCTGGGCGTCCCCGACGGTCTGACCGTCGCCGCGGACGGCAGCGTCTGGGTGGCGCTCTGGGCCGGCGGTGCGGTGCACGGCTACGACGACGACGGCGCTCTGCGCGAGCGCGTCGAGCTACCCGTTCCACAGGTGACGGCCTGCACCTTCGGCGGGGTGGGCCTCACCACGCTCTTCATCACGACCTCCGCCGAGAACCTGCCGAAGGATCACGGCACACCGGCCGGCTCCGTCTACGCGGTGCAGGCGGGTGTCGCCGGACTCTCCGTCGTGCCCTTCGCCGGCTGAATCGCTCCTGCCGTGCTCCTGCGGGCGCCGCGCTCGTCCGGAACACGGACGAGGTGACGGTTCACGGGAGGATCCGTCCGATTCGTCCGTGAACCATCACCGCATCCGTCGATCGCCGCGCACCGGCCCTCTCCAGAACCCGCCGTCTCAGACGACTGCGCGGCGCACCCGCTGCCGTTGCATGCCGAGTCCCTCGATCCCGAGGCGCAGTTCGTCGCCCTCCGCGAGGTATGGGAAGCGTCCGGACAGCGCCACCCCCTCCGGGGTCCCGGTGTTGACGACGTCCCCCGGCTCCAGCACCATGTACTGACTCAGCTGATGGACCAGCTCCAGGACGCCGAACACCATGTCGGCGGTGGACGAGTCCTGCCGCGCCTCGCCGTTCACCCAGGAGCGCAGGCGGAGTCGCTGCGGATCCACCTCGTCGGCCGGCACGAGAACAGGCCCGAGGGGATTGAAGGTCTCCGCGCACTTCCCCTTCGACCACTGGCCCCCGGAGACCTCGAGCTGGAAGGCCCGTTCCGAGACGTCGTTGGACACGGCGTATCCGGCGATCGCCGCGCGCGCCTCCTCGGGCGAGGCGAGGTAGCGCGCGCGGCGGCCGATCACCACGGCGAGCTCGACCTCCCAGTCGGACTTCTCGGCGCCGGGCGGCAGGAGCACATCGTCATCCGGTCCGACGACGGTGTTCGGATGCTTGAAGAAGATCACCGGCTGCTCGGGCGGCAGCGCCCCCGACTCGGCCGCATGGGCCGCGTAGTTCATCCCGACGCACACGACCGCCTGTGGGCGCGCGACAGGCGCTCCGATCCGGAGTCCATCGGTATCGGCCACCGAGAGAGTCCGCGCGGCCAGCTCCCGGCGAACACGGGCGATGCCGTCCTTCGCGAGGAAGTCGCCATCGATGTCCGTGGTGAGCGACGAGAGGTCGCGGACGACCCCCGCATCGTCGCGGACATAGGGGCGCTCATGGCCGAGCGCACCGAGTCTCATGAGTTCCATGGCTGCTCCTTCATGTTCAGCTGACGTCCTGATAGGCGGGATTCACGATCGGGACGCTCTCACCGGCAAGGTGACGGATGATGTTCTCGGCGGCGTGGACAGGCAGATCCTCCAGCGCCTCCGGCGAGAACCAGGCAGCGTGCGGGGTGAGCAGCACCTGTTCGAGCGCCCGCAACGGCGAACCGGCGGCGAGCGGCTCACCGTCGAAGACGTCCAGTGCCGCCGCGCCGAGGTGACCAGAGCGCAGCGATGCGGCGAGCGCCTCCTCGTCGATGAGCGGCCCGCGACAGGTGTTGACCACCACGGCGCCGTTCTTCATGGTCGCGAGAGCGTCCTCGTCGATCAGGTGCCTGGTCGCGTCGGTGAGGGGCACGTGCAGGGTGAGGATGTCGGCCTGCGCGATCGCGTCCGAGATCTCGGCGGGCTCGCAGCCCGCCGAGCGCACGGCTTCGGTCGGGGCATAGGGGTCGGCCACGACGACGCGGAATCCCAATGCGCGGCATCCACGAGCGACGAGGGAGCCGATCCTGCCGAACCCGACGACTCCGACCGTGGTCTTCGAAGGACGCACGGCCAGAGGACGCGCAGCCACGGCCCGCCATTCCCCTGCGCGGACGGCGCGGTCATAGGCGGGAAGTCCCCGCCCCTGCGCCATGATCATCGCGATCGTGTGCGCCGCGACCTCTTCTATGCAGTAGCTGGGAGTGTTGGCGACGGCGATGCCGCGCGCGGTCGCGGCATCCACATCGACCATGTCGTATCCGATGCCCACCCTGCTGATGATCTCGAGCGACGGCAGTCGATCCATGATCTCGCCCGTGATCGGCGCCCACTGCACGACCAGACCGCGGGCGTCGACGCCGGCGGCGACGATGTCGTCGAGCGATCCGGATGCCGCGCGCACGGCACGCAGGCCGGTAGAGCGCAGAGTGTCCTCGATGACGGTGCCAGGCAGGTCGCAGTCGCTGACGACGATGAGCGGAGAGGTCATGTTCATGATGCTATAGCAAATAGCATCAACACTCTCACTTCTGCCGAATTTGCTATAGCATCAACCCATGACCACTCGCCGCGCACTCGTCACCGGCGCGAGCTCGGGTATCGGCACCGCCGCTGCCCTGGAGCTCGCCGCCGAGGGGAACTCGCTCTGGATCACCTACACGGGACGTGCGGCGGAGGCCGCCCAGGTGGCGGAGCAGTGCCGCGCGGCCGGGTCGCCAGAGGTGGTCGTCTCCCGCCTCGACCTCCGCGACCCGGCATCCGTCGACGCGCTCGTCGCCGACATCGCCGTGCGCTGGGAATCGCTGCACGTCCTCGTGAACAACGGCGGCGTCTGCCCCTACACGCCGTACGACGAGATCGACATCGACGAGTGGGACGCCGTCATGGAGACCAACGCCAGGGGAACGTTCCTGCTCACGAGAGCATCCCTGCCCCTGCTGCGCGCCGCGGATGGCGACCGCTCGGTCGTGAACCTCTCCTCCATCGCCGGCCAGGTGGGCGCCCTGCAGACGGGGATGCACTACGCAGCCAGCAAGGGCGCGATCCTCGCGCTCACCCGCAGCTTCGCGCGGCACCTCGCCCCCGAGGGCATCCGCGTGAACGCCGTCACCCCCGGCCCCGTCGCCAGCGCGATCACCGATCAGCTGCAGGGCGAGAATCGCGCGAGGCTGGCCTCGTCCATCCCTCTCGGCGACTTCGGCCAGCCGGCGGACGTCGCCTGGATCATCGCCGCCCTGGCCTCCGATCGCGCCCGCTTCATCACCGGAGCCACCTACGACGTCAACGGAGGGGTTCGCATTGACTGAGCACCGCACCGCATCACAGACCGTGCAGGCGCAGCTCGACGCGTTCAACGCCCACGATCTCGACGCCTTCGTCGCCACCTACGCGGAGGATGCCGTGATCACCGGCGTCGCCGCAGACCCCGTCTCCGGCCGAGCCGCCATCCGCGCCTTCTACGAGCCGCGTCTGGCGAACCCTGAGCTGTCGTGCGAGATCGATGCACAGGTGCTCTTCGGAGCCCGCTGGGTGGTGGCTCATGAGCAGGTGATCAACGCCGGCGTCACGACCGAGACGATCGCGACCTTCGACGTCATCGACGGGCTCATCTCACGAGCGTCGATGCTCAAGGCCTGAGACGGGATGCGCTCCTCGCTCAACGGGGAGAAGGGCGTCCGAAGCGGGCGCGCAGCGCCGGATCGAGCGCGATATCGCCGAACGAGGCCGTCCACGCGCCGTCGACGGCGATCGACTGGCCGCTGAGGTACGGCGCCTCCTCCGAGAGCAGGAACGCCGCGACCGCTGCGACCTCCTCGGCCCTGGCGATGCGCCCCATGGGCGGCCCTTCGGCAAGGGCCCGCTCCGCCGCCTCCGGGTCGGGATCGCTCGCGATCTGAGCCTGCAGATGCGGTGTCATCACCCCGCCGGGCGCGACCGCGTTCGCGCGGATGCCGAGACCGCCGTAGGTCACGGCGACGCTGCGCGTCAGAGCGTCGATGCCGCCCTTGGTGAACTCGTAAGCGGCATGGTCGATGAAGCTGGCGCGACCGTGGATCGATCCCACGTTCACGATCGAGCCGGCGACGCCCTGGTCGATGAACGCGGTGACGGCCGCCGAGCTCCCCCACAGGTACCCGAACCCGTTGATCCCGACGATCTCTCGAACGAGATCCTCGTCGAGCTCGTGCAGCGGCGTGCGCTTCGTGATGCCGGCGTTGTTGACCCAGCCCGCCAGCGGCGCGAGGGCGATCGCCGCTGCCGCCGCCCGGTCGTGCGTGCCGCGCTGCGCGGTATCGCCCAGGACGACCTCGGCGCAGACGCCTTCCTCGACCGTTCCCGACCCAGGCGAGCGCTCGACGCCGACGACGCTCCACCCGTCCGCGGTCAGTCGTTGGGCGATCGCGCGGCCGATGCCCTTTCCGCTGCCGGTGACGACGACGCTTCTCGCTGCGTTCATGACATCGCTCCCTCGAAATCGAAGACGGACGGCGTGAATCCGAAGCCGAGCCCGGGTTCCGCCGGCGGACGTACCATCCCCTCGAAGCGCGGACCACCCGTCACGAGCGTCGGCGAGGGGTCATAGGGGTTGCCTCCTCGTGCGAAGGTCTCGACTCCGATGCCGAGATGCGCCGTGACCTCGGGATACACATGGCCCGAGACCGGCACGCCGTGTTCGGCCGCCCAGGCGATGAGCTCCCTGGCGGGGGTGACTCCGCCCACCGCGACGACGTCGAGGCGGAGCACGTCGACGGCCTCGCGCTCGACGAGCGCACGGAGCACGGCTGGATCGGTCACCTCGTCGCCGACGGAGAGCGCCAGCCCGGACTCGCGACGGATGCGGGCGCACCCCGCCACATCCTCTGGGAGCAGCGGATCCTCCAGCCATGCGAGTCGCGGATCACCCCACTGCGCGATCTCGGCGATCGCCTCGTCGGGGCTCCGCCAGCCGAAGCCGACGTCGACGACGAGGCCGGTCTCCGCGGGAAGCTCCGCATTCAGCAGCCCGAGGAGCTCGCGCATGTACACCGGATCCGGCAGGCGGGAGATCTTGACGTTCGTCCAGCCGTCCGCCTGCGCGAGGACCTCGTCGGCCACCTCCCGTGGCGGGCGGTCCGGCGTCGGATAGGCGGCGACGAGCATCGAGGGACGAGGGGCGTCCCCCGCTCCGAGCATCCGCCAGAGGGGGAGCTCTGCGCGCCGCGCCGCGATGTCCCACAGGGCGATGTCGACGAGGCCGATGGCGCGGCGCACGAGGCCGACCCTGCCGACGATGGCGCTGCCGCGCAGCATCCGGTCCCAGGCCGCAGCCGGATCGTCGGGATCCGCGCCGAGCGCATGGGGGGCGACGAGGCGCTCGACGAGCTCGGCCATCGGCGCCTCCCGCGACAGGCAGTAGGCACGGCCGGTCACGTCCTCGTCGTCGCGCACCTGCACGGCGCTGTACTCGCGGCGGACGACGGTCATGGCGCCCAGCCGGAGCGGCGCGGGCAGGGGGAGGACGGCAGTCGCCGTGCCGACGGAGGAGATCACGCTCATTCCGGCTTCTTCGCGAGCGGGATGCCGTAGTCGACCATGAACCCGCCGTCGACGTACAGCGTCTGACCGTTCATGTAGCCCGCTTCCTCGCCGACGAGGAAGCTCACCGCCGCACCGATCTCGCTCGCGTCGGCGAGCCGGCGAGCGGGGATGCGGTTCAGGATCGTGTCCAGATCGAGAGTGCCCTGCTCGATGCCCTGCCGGAACACCCCGGTGTCCACGTAGCCGGGGGCGACCGCGTTCACCCGGACACCTCTGGCCGCCCACTCCGCTCCAGCAGTCGCGGTGAGACCGATCACCGCCGCCTTCGTCGTCGCGTAGGGCGCCCGGCCGGCCGATCCGCGCGAGGAGACCGAGGAGATGTTCACGATGCGGCCCGCTCCCCGCGCCAGCATCCGCCGCCCGGCTGCCTGGAGGCAGAGGAAGACGCCGTGCAGGTTCACGTCCACGACCGCGGACCACTCGTCCCAGGTGAGGTCCTCGATGCCGCGGTGACGCTGGATGCCGGCGTTGTTCACGAGCACGTCGATGGGGCCGAGCTCGTCCTCCACCTCCGTGAACACGCGGTCGACGGCGAGCGGATCGGTCACGTCGAGCTCCCGCCAGAGGATGCCGGCGGGATTCTCGCCGGCGGTGAGCCCCGGCACGCGATCGGCCGCGACGACGCGGTGACCGTCCGCGACGAGCCGGCGTCCGATCTCCCATCCGATGCCGGCAGCGCCTCCGGTGATGACGGCGAGAGGTGCGGAGATGGTGGTCATTGCGAATCCTTCGGTTCTTGCGTGCGGTGTTCAGGGTCGAGAAGTGCGGCGACGAGCGCGACCGCATGCGCTTCGAGCAGTTCGAGCGCTCCGGGGGCCAGAGGCGTCTGCCAGGCCTGATAGGCACCCCGCTCGTAGGCCTCGCGAGTGGGCAGATAGACGAACCCCGGCCCATTGGTGAGGTTCATGACGACGATCGGCGTCTCCGGGAAGCGGGTGCGCAGCGTCCGCTGGAGCCGCGAGTATGCCTCGCCGGGGTGCCCGAGCACGATCGCGTCGCCGAGCCGCCACGCCCAGACCGGATGCCGGACCGTCTGGCCGTCGATGTAGTCCTCGCGAAGGTTGTGCGCGCGACCGAGACGCTCCTCACGCGAGCGCGGATCGATGTCGCGCCACTCGTCGGCCAGCTGCTCGATCGTGGGGAGATCGCGCAGCGGCAGCTCGACGCTCGCCGTGACGCCATCGATCAGAGCGCCGCCGCTTGCCGTCCTCGCCGCCCAGATCGCGAGCGGGGCACCGGATTCGACGACGCCGGTGAGCTCCACCTCCATCCCCGGCGCAGGGAGCGCATCGAGTGCGGCGAGGACGGCGTGTCCGAGCGAGCGCCCGTGCCGATCGGCGATCGTCACGTCACCGGTGTACTGCTCGCGAGGAGCGAGCTCGCCGGATGCGCCCTGCACGAAGAGGCACGGCGCACCCGTCGCCGCCTCGACGATCTCGCGCATCGCCCCGACGTAGTCGGGTGAAACCTCGCGGTGCTGCCAGGCGAGGGTCGTGGGGTGGCATGCGTAGTTCACCAGGGTGGCGATGACGGCTCCCGACGCGTCGGACACCCGCCCGATCAGGACGGTGTCGTCCGCTTCACCCTGCGGGTTGAACCCCACCAGGGCGCGGCCGTCGAGGTCGAGCTCGCGGTCGGCTGCGAGCGTGCAACGGCCGGACGTCCACTCGATGAGCCCGTCCGCCGCGGCATGGAGCGCCTCCCGGCCAGCCGCGATCCCGGCGTCGGCGAGGCTCGCCAGGTATCCCGGGATGAGCTCACCGCCGGCCAGGTGCGCGTCCGCGGCACAGAGGACCGCGCCCGCATGGGTGTGTGAGAGCGAGAGCATGACCTGGTCGGCATCGACCTCGAGCCCGGCGAGGATCGCCTCTCGGACCTCCCGTTCGTCTGCGACGCGTCGCCACCAGGTGCCGTCCACGGCGAGGAGCACGCGCGCTCGCCCGTCCTCCCCGATGAGCGCGAGCGCCGTCAGGGTGAAGGGACGATGGACGCCCTCGGAGCGCTCCCAGTCGGCCGGCCCCCAGTTCTTCGCCCTGATGCCGGTCGGCGGCGTGATGTCACGCCGCGCCACGCCGACCTGCAGCGCACTTCGCGGCACCCGGATGCGGTCGCCGACCGTGGTGCGGGATGTTGTCACGGTGTTCGTCCTCTCCTGCGGTCTCTGCATCCCATCATGATCATCCCCGCGCCGCGGCGCGCCGTCGCTCACGGCGGGTGGCCGAAGGGTGCCCACTCGCGACGTTCACCTCCTCGCGCGCCCACAGCGCGGCCGCCTCGGATCTCCGACGCCGCTCGGTCGCAGGGTCGGCGACCGGGATCGCCGCCATGAGGCTTCGCGTGTACTCGTGCTGCGGATCGGAGAAGAGCTCGTCCCGATGCCCCATCTCCACGATCCGCCCGCTCTGCATCACCGCGATCGTCGTCGCCATGTACCGGACCACCGAGAGATCGTGACTGATGAAGAGATAGGTCAGTCCGAGCGCCTGCTGCAGTTCACGCAACAGATTGAGCACCTGCGCCTGGATCGAGACGTCCAGTGCCGACACCGATTCGTCGAGCACCATGAACTCCGGCTCCAGCACGAGCGATCTGGCGATCGAGACGCGCTGGCATTGGCCACCGGACATCGAGCGCGGCAGACGGTCGATGAACCCCTCGTCCAGCCGTACCCGGTGCAACGCCTCACGCACCTTCGCGGACCTGGACGCCTTCGTGCCGATGCCATGCGCGAGCAATGGGGCCTCGATGATCTGTGCGACCGTCTGGCGCCGGTTGAGCGCCGAGAACGGATCCTGGAAGACCATCTGCATCCGACGGCGCAGCTTACGCAACGGCTCCGCCGCCATCTCATGCGGACGGTTGCCGTCGAAGTCCACCGTGCCCGCATCGATGCCGTCGAGAGCGAGAACCGCCTTGGAGACCGTCGATTTCCCGGACCCGGACTCGCCGACCAGGCCGAAGGTCTCTCCGCGACGAATCTGGAAGCTCACGTCGTCGACAGCGGTCACCACCCTGCCAGAGCCAAGGGTGAACCGCTTGCTGAGCCCCGAGACATCGACGAGCACCTCACCGGACCCCGGCAGCGGCTCGGCAGCGGAGACGGGTCCTGCGACTGCATCCGTCCCTCGCTCCAGCACTTCGGCCGCGGTGCGGATCGGACGGTCGACATCGATCGTGAGGTCGACGACGGCACCCAGCAGCGCCCGTGTGTACGGATGCTCCGGCGCAGAGTAGATCCGCTCGACCGGGCCCTCCTCGACGATCCGCCCGTGGCGCATGACGTGGATGCGTTCGCAGAACCCGGCCGCGACGCCGAGGTCATGCGTGATGAGGATCACGGCCGTCCCATGCTCCTCGGCGAGGCGGTCCAGCAGATCGATGACCCTGGACTGCGTCGTGACATCGAGTGCCGTCGTCGGCTCATCCGCGATCAGCACCCGAGGACGCGACGACATCGCCATCGCGATCATCACCCGCTGCCGCATGCCTCCGGAGAACTCGTGCGGATACTGGGCTAGGCGCTCCGCAGCCAGCGGGACGCCGACCTCGGAGAGCAGTTCGATCGCCCGCTCACTCGCTCTGGTCTTCGACATCGGCTCGTGGAGCCTGATCGCCTCGATGAGCTGCTGCCCGATCGTCCGCACGGGGTTGAGCGAGCTCATCGGGTCCTGATAGACCATCGCGATCTCTCCGCCGCGAACTCGCGTCATCTGACGGTTTGTCAGCCGCAGGAGATCACGATCTCCGAGTCGGACCTCGCCGCCGAGGCGCGCCGGGTCGCTGAGCCGCATGATCGACAGCGCCGTGAGCGACTTGCCGGATCCCGACTCGCCGACCAGACCGATGCGCTCGCCGGGACGCACGGTGAAGGAGACCCCCTTCACCGGAGTCGTCTCGCCGTAGCCCACGGTGAGGTCACGCACCTCGAGAACAGGCGCCTCCGTCGATCCGCTCATCGACGTCCTCCCTTCGGATCGGATCCGCCGAGCTGATCGGCGAGGACGTTGAGCAGCCAGATCGTGACGAGGATGAACAGCGCGGGGAACACGACGTAGCCGACCGACTGGTACATCCGTTGATATCCCTGCTGAACGAGCGTGCCCCAGGTGGCCTCCGGCGGTGCGATGCCGAGACCGACGAAGCTCATCGACGCCTCGAGCAGGATCGCGTTGGCCGCATTGATCGCGGCCTGGACGACGATCGGCCCTCGCGCATTGGGCAGTACCTCCGCGAAGATCAGCCGACCTCTGCGGGAGCCGAACGCCACGGCGGCGGTGAAGTAGTCCTCCTGCAGTTCGCTCAGCACCGAGGAGCGCACGAGGCGGGCCGTCGTCGGGGTCAGGAGAACGCCGATGATGAGCGCGAGCTTGACAGGATCGGCGCCGAACGCCGAGATGAACACGAGCGCGAACAGGATCTGCGGGATGGCCATGACCGTGTCGGCGAGACGCATCAGCAGCTCGTCGGTGAATCCGCGGACGAACGCGGCGGTCATTCCCCAGGCGATTCCGAGGATCATCGCGATGAGCGTCGCGCCTCCTGCGATGAACACGGTCAGCTGACCGCCGTACAGCACGCGGCTGAAGAGATCGCGGCCGAGCTCGTCCGTGCCGAATAGGTGGACGACCGAGACGCCGGCGAATCGATCGGACGACTGTGCCGCCGGGTCGAACGGCGAGATCACCGGGGCGAGAGCACAGGCGATCACGATGATCCCGAGGATGCAGACCGGGATCCACGTCGCGGGTCTCATCGTGATGTGGATCCGCTTGAGACGGACGGCGGTGACGGCGCGCTCAGCCACGGGAACCCCTCATCCGCAGACGCGGATCGAGGACCCCGTACAGCAGATCCACGATCAGCGTGGTCAGGATGAACAGGGCGGAGATCAGCAGGACGACCGACTGCAGCACCGCATAGTCGCGCTTGAAGACCGCGTCGATCGCCAGCGATCCGAGTCCGGGGACCCCGAAGACGTACTCGACGATCACCACACCGCCGAGCGTGTAGCCGACGATGAGCCCCAGCATGGTCAGACTCGGGATGAGGGCGTTGCGCAGCCCGTGCCCGACGACGACGCCGAACGCGGATTGCCCTTTGCCGCGTGCGGTCCGGATATACGGTGCGTCGAGCACTTCGATCATCGAGGCCCTCAGGAAGCGCATGAGCAGCGGTGCGGCGGCGAAGGCGAGAGTGAGTCCCGGCAGCAGCATCCGCAGCAGATTCTCCCCCGGATCCTCCTGGAAGGGCGTGAATCCTCGCGCCGGCAGGATCTGAAGCTGCACGGCGAACACCACGATCAGCAGGATGCCGATGAGGAACTGCGGCAGCGCCATCCCGGCGGTCGAGATCGCCGTGAGGATCCGGTCGACGATGCCGAGCGGGCGGAGCGAGGCGATCACGGCGGCGGGCGTCGCGATCAGGATGGCGAGCAGGATGCCGATGAGCGTGAGCTCCAGAGTCGCGGGCAGACGCTGGGCGATCAGCTCCGTGACCGAGTACTGATTGAAGTACGACTGGCCGAAGTCCCCGGTCACCACACCGCCGACCCAGCGAAGGTACTGCTCGATGACGGGGGCGTCGAGGCCGGCCTCCTCCCTCAGGCGCTGCAGCATGGCCTCATCGACGCCCGGGGTCGACCCGAGACGAGTGATGACGGGATCGCCTGGCAGGAGTCGCAGGATCACGAACACGAGGAGCGAGGTGGCGATGAGCATCGCGACGCTCATCGCCACCCGTTTGAGGACGTATCTGGTCACGTCAGCCCTTCAGCCGGGCCTGCTCCAGGTGCAGTTGCCCGCCGCCCTCGACCCAGACCCCATCGACCTTCGAGCTCGTCGCCGTCACGACGGTCGACTGCAGCGGTACGATCAGCGGCACCTCCCGATTGATGATCGTCTGCGCCTCCGCCCATTTCTCGGCGCGCGCGGTCTCGTCCGGCTCGGCGATCGCATCGCTGAAGGCCTGCTGGAAGTCCGGGTTGGACCAGTTGCACTCGCAGCGTCCCTCGAGATAGAAGTTCAGCGAGTACGCGGGCTCCGGCGGCGTGGACTGGAAGTTCGGAACGATGTATCCGGGGAACGACTTCCCTGCCGGATAGAACGAGTCGACCCAGGTTCCGACGTCGTTGTTGTCGATCACGAGATCGATCCCGATCTCCTTCAGGCTGGCCTGGAGGATCTCGCCGCTGGTGTTCCACTCCGGGTACTGACCGGCGACGCCCCACCAGGTCAGCGTGCTGCCCTGGGTCACTCCGGCCTCGGCGAACAGCTCCTTGGCCTTGTCGAGGTCGTAGGAGTAGTCGGTCAGATCGCCGCCATACCAGGGGTTGACCTCACCGAGCGGATTATTGGCCGGTGACGAGGTGCCCTGGCCGTAGTAGGCCGCCTCGAGAATCGCGTCGCGATCGATCGAATAGGCGAGTGCCTGTCGAGCCCGCACGTCGTCGAACGGCGGAGAGGTTGTGTCGACCTCCCACGACGGCCACTGGCTGGGATTGTCCGGCCGGACGAGCGCGATGTCCCCACTCCCCTCCAGCTGCCCAACATCGCCCTGCGGGACCGACCAGAGCACGTCGATGTCCCCGGACCGGAGTCCTGTCACAGCCGCCGTCGACTCGGCCGCCTTGACGATCCTGATCTCGTCGAGGGCCGGAGCATCCCCGAAGTACGACTCGTTCGGCACCAGGGTGAGGCTGTCGTCCGGGGTGAAGGACTCGACCACATAGGGTCCCGTACCGATCGGCTCCTTGTCGATCGTGTCCAACGAGCCGACGTCGAGCATCTTCACCCAGACGATTCCGGCCGGCAGCGTGGCCACGGGCTCCCCGAGGGTGATGACCACCGTGTCGTCGTCCGCTGCCGTCACTTCGGTGATCATGGAGATCTTGTTCTTCTCCTGCGTGGCGGTCGCGTCGTCCAGGTAGTAGTCGAAGGTGGCGACGACGTCCTCGGCCGCGAACGGGTCTCCATTGGAGAAGGTGACCCCTCCGCGCAACGTGAATGTCCAGGTCATCTGATCGTCCGACGCCTCCCAGCTCTCCGCGAGGTCTCCGACGATCTCGCCGGATTCGTCGGTCTTCGTCAAACCGTTCCACAGAAGCGGGAAGAGCGTCTCCTCCCAGGCGAACGTGCGGATCGCCGGGTTGAGCTGCGGGACGCCCTGGGCAGCGGCGACAGTGAGCGTGCCGCCCTCCTGAGCTTCGTCGCCGGAAGTGGCGGGACTTGCGCTGCATCCTGCGACCAGGAGGACTGAGGTGAGCAATGCTGCTCCTCCCAGCCAGACACGGCGACGCGACATGAGGGCTCCTCAATGGGTGTGATGCTTCGGGTGAGTACTTCGCTATAGCATGTAGCAAAACTCATGGCATGTCCAGTGTCGTTGAGGCACCGCCGGTTACGTTCTCATTACGCCTCTGCGCCGACAAGTTCCCTCATCGCCGGCGAATCTGCCATAGCATCGGTCAACGAGGTCGGCGAGCGCCGCCACGAGGAGGGGATGATGCGCAGCGTCTCGGATCAGAACATCGCCGAGCAAGTCACCAGCGAGTTGCGAACGGCCATCCACTCCGGCGAGCTCGCCCCCGGCGACCGATTGGTGGAACGCAAGATCGCCGGACAGCTCGGGGTGAGCCACATTCCCGTCCGAGAGGCACTGACGCGGCTGACGGAGGAAGGGCTGGTCGTCCGCGAACCGCGCAGGGGCGCACGCGTCGCAGAACTCACCGCGCGCGACCTCGAGGAGATCTCCAGCCTGCGAATCGTCCTCGAGCAGTTCATGGCGATCCGCGTGCAGGAACGCTGGAACGATGAGGCGGCCCAGCGGCTCGGCCTGATCATCACCGCGATGTCCCGAGCGAGGACCGGAGACATCGCGGAGGTGCTGAGACAGGATCGGCTCTTCCATGAGACCCTGGCCGAGTTGGCGGAGCATCGGGTCCTGAACGAGCTGAGCGCGCAGCTTCGCGGGCGGATCGCAGGCTTCCTGCACGCCGCCAACGCGGCTCTCGATCCCGCGGAGCAGGAGCAGCATGTCCAGAGCCACCAGCAGATCCTCGACGCGATCAGCAGCGGCGACCCGGAACGCGCGAAGCAGGTGATCGCCGAGCACGTCAGTACCGCCGTGGCCCGGATCCAGCCCGCCGGTCCACCCATCGCCGACGGGGGTCGATGAGGTGCGGCAGCGCACCTCATCGACCCCCGTCGGGCTGACACCGAGTCGTCGGGCTCAGACGACCACGTTCCCCGCGAGCACCACGTTGGCCGCCTCGTCGGGGACCGTACGCGACACAGAGGTCTCGACGTTCGCGGAGTGCAGCAGCGTCGAGTCCGAGCCGAACGCACCGGCCGCGAGCTCGATCGACCCGCCATCGAAACGGCATCCAACCGCGCGGTAGTGGTTCGCGCCGTTCGTCAGCGAGACGTGCGCGCCCTTGCCCGTGAAGGTGCTGTCGGCGAGGAGCACCGAGAGCTCCCCGTCCCCCGTGCGCGACACGGCCGCACCCTTCGCGGTGTCGACGACCGAGCCGCCGACGATCTCGACGGCCGTCCCCGATGCCGCAGCCACCCGCACGTCTGACAGCTCGGCCCCGTCGAAGCGCAGCCGGGCAGCGGAGGAGCCGAACGCGGCATCCCGTCCGCCACCGACGAGCCGTCCACCGCGGAAGACGACGCCTCCTGCGCCGCCGATCCTCATGCCGTTGACTCCGGACAAAGTCGTGTCCACGAAAGTCACCGGCTTCGTCACCGTCGCGTCGGTGAGATCACCCGCGGCGACGAAGGTGAACTCGGAGGCCTCGATCACGGTCGGCCGCTTCGAGGCGTCGGAGGCCTGCGTGATGACCAGCGTGTCCGTCGCGGAGCATCCGCGCAGCTGCGCGCCGTCGGCGTTGATCCACAGCATCCCCGAGCCTTCGAGCGACGGCTTGCCGATGACCTTGACGTCCTCGAGGGTCAGGTCGGTGATCTTCACCCTGGCGACGAACCACGAGCAGACGTGCTGGCGCACCGTGATGCGCTTGGCAGCGGACCCCCATGCCGCACCGGAGTTGGCGAAGGTCATGAGACCGGAGTTGCCGACGTACGTGAGGTCGTGCTCGTACTGGCCGTGCGTGACGAAGGGACCCTGATCATCCCCGTCGCCGTGGCAGTTCTCGACGAGGCAGTAGGAACTGGCCGTCCAATCGTTGAGGTGCCGTGCGTTCGAGGTGTGCGAGTTCGCGACATACCCGTACAGGCAGTAGATCTGCTGGGTCAGGTAGCCCGCGCCGCCGTAGGTGACCGACGTGGGGTTGGCCAGGCTGCAGGACTCCGTCGTGAAGTGCGTGTTCCAGCGACGCATGATGAGCGGCCAGAACGTCGCCCTCCCGTCGATGTGATCGACGTCGCAGCGCACCGCATACTCGAACGCCAGGGGATGCGAGCCGGTGTACTGATCGGTGCCCTTGCCACGGAAGCGCAGGTTCGACACCCGGATGTCCTGCACCGGCTCCACCCGCCGCCACGTGATCGAGCGCTCCTTCGCCAGCGGCCAGCCGTTCTGGTAGTTCACCCTGATGTGGCTGCCGTCGACGATCTGCGTGACCTGGACCAGACGCTGCAGCTCGCGTTCCCACCGACCCGAGAGCGCGCTGACCTCGGCCGCATACCAGGCGCCGACCGAGAAGAACGAGGAGTCACGGACCGGGAAGACGTCCGCGAGATCCGGGACGACCTCGCCGAGGGTCGCCTCGTGCACGTCTCCGGTGACTGTGCCGCGGAAGCACATCACCGCGGCGAAGGGATCGTCGGCCCCGGCGTCCTCGATGCCCTCGGTCGTCATGAGGTGGTTGCCGAAGTCGAAGACGATGTTCGATCGGTCGAAGACGTGCCTGCGGACGAAGTTGAGATCGGTGTGCGCCTCGATGCGGCGGATGCCGGCATCGGCCACCATCGCGTCGAGAGCGTCGTCCGCCGAGACCTCAGGCCCGAAGACCCCGAAAGCGCGGAAGTCGAGCGTCCCGGTGTGCACGCGCGCCCAGACGCCCTTCCTGCCTGCGACGACCGTGCCGCCGTTCACGTCCGGCTTGTGCTTCGCGATGAAGCGGAACAGCCCTCCGCCACCGTCACCGGCCGCGGCGTATCCGGCGACGGCGATGAGGTCGTTCGCCTTCGCGCTCTCCTTCGCCAGCTCCGCCACGGTCCCGATAGACCCGGCGTCGCGCGAGGCAGGGACCATCTGCGGCTGCGCGGCCTGGGCCGGGTTCGCGACGCCCACGGCCGCGATCCCGCCCAGCGCTGCAGCGCCGAAGCCCGCCAGCACCATCCGCCTGGTGCGCCCCTCACCCGTCTTGGAGGCGTCCTGCAGCATGTCCGTCATGTGTCCTCGCTTTCCTGCGGCTGAGCCGCGGTCGGGTGCGGGCAACGCCCGCATGGTTTCCCCAGGGTTCGAGAGCGCGCGGCCGCTGCGGCGCCGACGGCGTTGCGATAGACCGCGAGGGTCCGTGCGGGTTCGACGGGCGGCAAACCGCCTCGTGCGAGCACCGCCACGGCATCCGCTGCGCCGCCGTAGCCGAGCGCCTCCGCGTCATCGGCCAGGACGAGCTCACGGATGCCGTCGTCCGTCCAGGCCCTGGCCGCGTAGCGATCGGGGCCTCGGACGCCGGAGACCGTCACCGTAAGGGCCAGCTCTCCTATCCGGGCATGGACGACGCCGAAAACCTCGGATGCCGTGCCGGCATCCCCCCGCGTGCGCGACGCCGACAGGATCTCGGCTCCGACTCCGGGCAGGAGGACATCGACCATCTCCCACGCGTGCACACCGACATTGACGAGCGTCCCGCCGGCTCCGGCCGGATCGTCCTGCCACGAGCGCCCCGGCGCCAGGAACCCGGCGATGTCGTGCTGCACCAGCACGTCGAGCCCACGCAGCGGGACGCCTGCGACCTCCGCGGCGAACGCCCGGAGCGCCGGGGCGAAGCGCAGAACGGAGGAGGTGAAGAGCCGAGGATGCCCCACCGCCTCCCAGGCGGCGACACCGGCCGCATCGGCCGCCACCGTCTTGTTGAAGAACGCGGGGACACCCGCGTCGCGGCACGCGGCGGCGACCAAAGCCGCCCTGGAGGTGCGCACGGTCGCGACGACCGCATCCGCTCCCGCCGAGAGAAGATCGTGGAGTCGCGGCACGACGGACACGGCCAGGCGCCCTGCGAAGGCATCGCGCTGTGCTGGATCGTCCTCGTCCCACACGCCGATGAGCATCGCACCGCGTGCTCGGAGGTTCGCCGCGTCCGCGAAGGCGTGGGAGTGAGCGACACCGGCGAACGCGATCCTCATCGCTCAGCCCATGACCTCGAGCTGCTCGCGGTCGACCGTGTGCCGCAGCGGGTCGCCGGCGGCGAAGGCCGTGACCTCGTCGGCCACGATGCGGCCCTGACGGAGGCGCCCTTCCTTGGTCCCCGCTGCCCGATGCGGGGTGAGGAGCACGCCGCACACCGAACGGAACGGACTGCCGGCCGGCAGCGGCTCCTCGTCGAAGACGTCAACGGCAGCGGTGAGGCGGCCACGGGCGAGCTCCGCGAGCAGGGCGTCCTCATCGACGAGCCAGGACCGCGCGGTGTTCACGAGACCTGCGCCGTCCTGGATCAGGGCCAGCTCGCGCGCACCGAGCAGGTGGTGCGTCTCGGGCAGCGTCGGCGCGTGCAGGGCGACGACCGCGGCCGAGGCGAGGGCCTCGTCCAGCGGAAGGAGCTCTGCTCCGAGCGCCTCCGCCTCGGCAGCGGTCAGCGTGGGGTCGACGAGCACGGGCTCGGCGCCGAGCGCGCGGATCAGCCCGAGATAGGCCCGGCCGGTGCGGGAGGCGCCGATCACCGCGATCCGGGCGCCGAGGATCTCGTGCTGCGCCACCCCCCGGGTGTCCCAGCCGTCACCGGCACGCAGCGCATCGTGCATCCGGGGGATTCCGTGCAGCAGGGCGAGAGTGAACGCCAGCGACACCTCGGCCACCGAACGCGCCATCCCTGCACCGGCCTGAGTGACCAGCACACCGCGATCGAACAGCTCATCGGTCACGAAGGAGCGGATGCTCGCGCCGGTGTGCGCCACCAGCTCCAGGGCAGGCAGACGCGCGAGCAGCGCGGCGTCGAAAGGGGGCGCGCCCCAGCTCGTGACGAGCACGCGGATGCCGGAGGCATCCGGGATCTCGTTCAGATCGTCGTAGCGCGCGAAGCCGCCGCCCAACGCGGCGGCCGCCGCCGCCAGACGGTCGAGGTCCTCGGCCGAGAAGAACTCGGCCGAGAGCGCCTCGGGGACGACGGCGGCGATCGTCGGAGAGCTCATGCCAGCCACTGGTCGCGATGCTCGGCGATGAACGCATCGTCGTGTAGCTCGGGGTAGGCCCTGCGCACCCGCTCGATCTCCTCCGCCTGGCCCGGCGAGAGCCCCTCGGCGGGATCGAGGCACCAGACGCCCTCGAAGAGCCCCTGCTGGCGCAGCACCTCGTGGACCCCGGCGATCACGCCGTGGAAGGCGTTGCCCGGATCGAACACGGCCTGATTGACGTCGACCAAGTCGGCCGAGACGGCACCGAGCTCGCGGTAGGCCTGAACGTCGCCGGCCGCCGCGCGATGCGCTGTCGCGAGCATCCGCACCGCGGCCTGCGTGCCGACGGCCCACTGGCCGAGCAGCCCGCCCACGAAGCGCATGGTGCGCGTGCCCTGGGGCGTGTCGACGTGGAACTCGGCGAGCAGGTCGGAGACGATCGCGTCGTCGTTGCCGGTGTACAGCGCGATCTCGTCGGCCCTGCCCGACTCCGCCACACCCCGGACCAGCTCGAGGGTGCGATAGCGGTCGAACGGCGCGGACTTCACGGCGACGACGGAGGGGATCTGCGCGAACTCCCGCCAGAAGCCGCGCTCCAGCACCGGCCCGCCGATCGCCTCCTGGAGGTAGAAGCCGATGATCGGCAGCACCTCGCCGACCGCGCGTGCCCTGTCCAGCAGTTGGGCGTCGTCCGCACCGGGCACGCGCGGGCTCACCAGCACGGCGTCGTAGCCGAGGGAGCGGGCGAGCCCCGCCTCGGCCACGGCCTGCGCCGTGCCGCCCGAGACACCGGCGACGCGGACGAGCCGCTCATCCGCGCGCGCCTCGAGCTCCTCGGCCGCGAGCGCGAGGACCGGCTCGAAGAGGGCGTGCTCCGGATCGCGGATCTCGAACTGGGTGGTGTGCACGCCGACGGCGACTCCGCCGGCTCCCGCATCGATGTAATAGCGGGTCAGCGCGCGCTGGCGCCGCTCGTCGAGCCGCCGTTCGGCGGTGAGAGCGAGCGGATGCGCGGGGATCACGGCGCCGCGGGACAGCGTCTGCGCTGCGGCGGTGCGCAGCGCGGGCACGACGCCCATCAGAACCTCCCGTCCCGCACGGCCCACTTGGTGGGCTTGCCGATGAGCGGCAGTTCGTCGCGCAGCCACTGCGCTTGCCATGCGATGAGGGTCTCCGCCGACACGGAGGGGTATCCGAACAGCGCCATGCACCGGTGGGCGTCGCTGAGCAGCGCCGTCGGCTGCGGTTCCTCGACGAAGGTCACGTCCTTCTGCAGGAGTGCGCCGAAACGGCGGGCGATCGCCTCGACGCTCAGCAGCTCTGGACCGGTGAGATTGATCGTGAAGACATCGGAGGAGGCGTGCACGAGGCTGCGCAGCACGACCTCGTTGGCGTAGCCCTGCCAGATGACGTTGACGTTCGAGGTGGCGAGCGACACCGGCTCGCCCGCCTGCACGGACCGCCCGATGTCGGAGAGGACGCCGTAACGGAGATCGATCGCATAGTTGAGCCGGATGATCGACACCTTCGTGCCGCGCTCCTGCGCCCCGAACTCGAAGACGCGCTCGCGACCGAGACAGGACTGCGCGTACTCCCCGATCGGCGCCGGAGCGACCTCCTCGGTGGCGCCGCCGGAGGATGCAGGCACGAAGGGGTAGACGTTGCCCGTGGACAGCACCGCGATCGTGCTGTCGCGGTAGCGGCGCGCGACGCGGTCGGGCAGAGCGGCGTTGACCTCCCACGCCCACGAGGCGTTCGTGGCCGCGCCGAACTTCGCGCCGACCATGAACACCACGTTCGCCGCGTCGGGAAGGCTCGCGAGATCGTCGCTCTGGATGAGATCGAACGGGACGACCCGGACGCCCGCCGCTTCGAGGCGCGAGCGGATCGCCGCATCGCCGAACCGGGACACCGCGTAGACGGTGTCCCCGATGCGACCGGCGGCATCGAACGCGCGACGGGCGAGCATGGCCAGCGTCGGCCCCATCTTCCCGCCCGCCCCGAGGATCACGAGATCCCCTGACCCCTTCGCGAGGTCTTCGATCAGTCCGGCGCTCGGGGTGCCGAGCGCCTCCTCCAGTTCCGCCTCCGAGGCGAATCCCTGCTGTGTCACGTGGTCCTTCCCTTCCATCAGCCCTTGATCCCCGTGCCGGTGACGCCCTCTTGCACATAGCGCTGCGCGATCAGGTAGGCCATGAAGATCGGGATCAGCGCGACCACCGAACCCGCCAGCATCACGCTCAGCGGTACGTTCTGCTGTTGCAGCGAGGAGATGCCGACCGTGAGGGTGAACATGTCGTTCGACTTCGCGATGATCAGCGGCCAGAGGAAGTCGTTCCAGTGCCAGAGGAACACGAAGATTCCGAGCGTCGCCAGCACTGGCTTGCACAACGGGAGCACGATTCGCAGGAAGATGCGGAACTCCCCGGCGCCATCGATCCGCGCCGCCTCGAAGAGCTCGTCCGGCAGGCCCTCGATGAACTGGCGCATGAGGAACACCGCCTGAGCGTTCGCCAGGGTCGGCAGGATGAGCCCCCAGTACTCGTCGACGCCGCCGATGTTCGCCATGAGGATGAAAGTGGGGATGAGCGTGACGTGGAACGGCACCATCACCATCGACAGGAACGACCAGAACATCACCTCCTTGCCCGCGAAGCGCTTCTTGGCGAAGGCGTATCCGGCCAGCGCCGACAGGAACAGCACCGCGACGACCGAGACGAGCGAGTAGACCAGGGTGTTGAACAGCCAGATGAGGATGTTCTGGCCGCCGAGCACCTGTGCGTAGGAGTCCAGGGAGACCCCGCCCCAGGGCAGCAGCGACGAGGGGAAGTCGACCACCGCACCCGGCTTCAGGCTCAGCACGACCATCGCATAGAAGGGGAAGAAGCTGAAGATCGCGGCGACGCCGAGCCACAGCCAGCGGAGGAAGACGCCCTTCCCGTTGGGTTCGAGTGCCCGATAGGAGCGCTGCTTCCCGCGAGGGTTCACGGCCGGCACTGCGGTGGTCATTTCTGCTTTCCGATCACGAGACGCTGGATGAGCGCGACGACGAGGGTCATGATGAACAGCGCTACGCCGGCGGCGGCGGCGTAGCCGTAGTTGAAGTACTTGAAGCCCTGGTCGTAGATCAAGTAGACGAGCGAGTAGCTCGCATTCGCGGGTCCGCCCTGAGTCATGACGTAGATGACGTCGAACACCTGGAACGCGGCGGTCGTCTCGATGACGGCGAGGAAGAAGATCGTCGGTCGCAGGTACGGGAGGATGATGTACCGGAAGCGCTGCCAGGCGTTGGCGCCGTCGACGAGCGCCGCCTCCTCCAGCTCGCGGGGGACGTCCTGCATGGCCGCGATCATGATCATCATCCCGTAGCCGAACCGGGACCAGACCCCGACGACGACGATCGCGGGCACGACGAGGACGGTGCTCGCGAGCCATGAGCCGCCGAGGCCGAGCGGAGCCATGAGCGCCGCCCACGGTCCGCTGCTGGAGAAGATCCACACGAAGATGGAGCCTGCCAGCACGAGCGAGGTGATGACGGGCAGGAAGAAGATCGAGCGGAAGAAGCGGGAGCCGCGAAAGGCACGGCGCACGCCGAGCGCCATGACGGTCGAGAGCACGAGCGAGATCGGTACGGCGAAGACCGTGTAGATCAGCGTCGTCGACATCGCCCGCCAGAAGAGGGGATCGGCGACGAGACGCTGGAAGTGGTCGAGGCCGCGCCAGGCGATCTCACCGGAGATGTCGTACTCGAAGAAGCTCAGCGCGACCCCGACGATGGCCGGTCCGAAGCGGAAGGCCAGGAACAGGAGGAAGGCCGGCAGTACGAACAGCAGCGCGACGCGCGCCTCCCGTCGCGCCAGGACGCGCTTCGTGATGCCCGCGGGCTGGGTGATCGGCCGCGCCGTCGTCATATCAGTACCTCGTGTCGGGGTGATGGGGGTGCGGTCGGGGCCGCACCCCCATCGTGGTCGGATCAGCGTCAGTTCAGCAGCGGTGCCGCGGCGGAGGCGGCATCCTTCAGCGCCTGCTCCGGAGTCTTCTGCCCCAGCAGCGCCGCCTGGATCTCCGGTGACAGCACACCCATCACCTCGCGGGAGGCACTGCCGATCTCGCCGACGGTCGTGTTCGGAACGTACTGCTCGACCTGGCCGAGCAGCGAGTCCGCCGGATAGATGGGGTCGCCCTCCAGCGCCGAGAAGTACCCGGACTCCTCGAGATATGGAGCGATGACGTCTGGGCTGGTGGCGTACTCGGCGAAGGCGCCTGCCGCCTCCTTTTCACCTGCACCCTTGAGCATGGCGAGCGTGCCGACCGTGCCGTAGGCGACGGACTCCTCGTCGCTCAGCGGCGGGAGGACCATGATGTTCTCCTCGCCCCAGAAGGGCTCGACCTCGGGTACGACGTTGTTCCACGTGCACCCGACCTTGCCCTGCGCGATGAGGGTCTGCTCCAGCGGCACCGAGGTCGTCAGTGCGTCGGGGTCGAGCGCGCCCAGGTCGGCGAGCTCGGTGAGGAAGGACAGCGCCTCGACCCCGGCGTCGCCGTCGAAGCCGACCTGGCCGTCATCGGTGAAGACGTCGCCACCGGCCTGCCAGAGCAGCGGGTAGAAGGTTATGTTGAGGGTGTTCTCCGCGGAGGCGGGATAGTTGGCGACGTAGAGCCCAGCGTCGACGAACTTCGGCGCGATCTCGAGCAGGTCGTCCCAGGTCCTGGGGAACTCCGTCACCCCCGCCACGTCGAACACGGCCTTGTTGCAGATGAGCGTCTGGACGCTGGTGAGCATCGGGGCGCCCATCAGGTTTCCGTCGAGCGTGATCGAGTCGGTGACGTTGTCGAGGATCGAGTCCTTGTACTCCGAGGTGAGGTAGTCGTCCATGGGCTCGATGGAGGACTCGTAGGCGGCGAGCTGGTCGGGCACGAGGTAGACGAGATCAGGACCCTTGTTCGCGGCGATCGCGGTCTGCAGGCTCTCGTCGCGGTTGGCCCAGGGGAAGATCTCATAGTCGACGGTGACGCCCTCGTGCTCGGCCTCGAAGTCGGCGATCGTCTGGTCCCAGAAGTCCTTGTGCGCGGCTTCGTCCGCGATCACGGGGTAGATCCAGACGGTGACCTCCTGGTCACCTCCGGCGGCGTCTCCGCCACCGGAAGAACATCCGGCCACGAGGCCGACGGCGGCGAGTCCTGCGACCGCGCCGATGATTTTCTTGAATCGCATGGTGCTCCTTTGCTGGGACCGTCCAGGGGTGGAGCTATTATGACATTGCAATGTGATAATTGGTCAAGCGTTCTCATGTAACGAGTTTGTTAACCGCATGAATCCGGGCCTTGATCTACGGACCTAGAGATCTCGATTTTCCCGAATCGAGTGTGCTAATTTGTTCGCACGTTGATGAAGACCTGGAGACGAGGAGGACGGATGAGCCGCACAGCACTCGCGCCCGTCGCCGTCCGTCTTGCTCTGCACCTGCGCGAGCATGGCCCCCATACGGTCACCGAGCTCGCTCAGGCACTGGAGATCTCCCGTACCTCGGTGGAGACCGCACTCGTCGGCCTCGAGGGCAGCGGGATCGCCGCAGACGCTCCGGCTTCGACCACGAAGGGCGCCGGACGGCCGGCCAGGCGGTTCGCGTTCCAGTCGTCCCACGGCGTCGTCGTCGGCGTCGACGTCGGCGCCCACAGCATCCGCGTGCTGCTGGCGGATCTCGCCGGCGTCGTCCTCGCGCAGACCTCGGCTCCCGGCCTACGGCCGGACGCCGACGGCGCAACGCAGCTCGACCAGGTCGTCTCGGTGATGTCGGCGGCCGCAGCGGAGGCCGGCGTCTCCGCGACCCGGTTCCGTGCGATCGGGGTCTCACTGCCGGGCATCGTGGACGACAGCGGCCGCGTCCTCGCATCCGTCGTCATCCCGACCTGGGCGGGCATCGACATCGTCGCCCACCTTCGCTCCGCGTTCTCCTGCCCGATCGTCGTCGACAACGGCGTACGCCTCGCCGCCGTGGCCGAGCACCATCTCGGCGCCGCGCGCCTCATCGACGAGGTCCTCTATCTGTCGGTCGGCAACCGCGTCGCCGCCGGCCTCATCCTCGAGGGACGACCGCGCCGCGGCGTGCACAATGTGGCCGGAGACATCGGGCGCCTGGCCTTCCGCGGACTCAACGCCCGGACCGGCCAGATCGACTGGCGAAGCGCCGCCGACGCCGAGGCCGTCTTCCGGCGCGCCGAGGAGGGCGACGCCGATGCGCGCCGCGAGCTCGACGCCTTCGTCGACGAGCTCGCTCACGGCATCGCCACGCTCGTGATGACCGTCGACCCGGCGATCGTGGTCATCGGCGGCGGGCTCTCCCTCGCGAGGGAGCGCCTGCTCGCCCCGCTGCGGGAGGCGGTGACAAGGCACATCGGACTCCCCATCGACGTCCCGATCGTCGGCGCGCGGCTCGGCGCGGACGCGGCAGCCCACGGCGCACTCGCCTTCGCCTTCGCCCGTTGCACGAGTGACATCTATGGCATCCCGCAGATGTCCCCTCCCCCGCTCACCCCGCTGCCGCAAGCGCCGGCCCCTCTCTAAGGATCTCCATGCCCGAGCTCACAGTCGGCCTCATCGGCGCCGGCGGAATTTCCCGCGTGCACGCCGACGCTTGGCGCGCCCTCGGCGTCCGAGGCGTCGTGACCTCGCTCGCCGGCTCGGAGGAGATCGCGGCGGAATACGGCTTCACTGTAGCGGCCGATGTTCCCGCACTGCTCGACCAGGTCGACATCGTCGACATCGTCACCCCGAGCGGCACGCATCCGGGCATCGCGCTCGCCGCCATCGCCGCCGGCAGGCATGTGGTGTGCGAGAAGCCCCTGGCGCCGAACGCCGCACAGGCCGAGGAGATCGTCGAGGCGGCGAGCGCGGCCGGTGTGCGCCTGTTCCCTGCACATGTGGTGCGCTATTTCCCGGAGTACTCCCGGATCAAGGAGCAGCTGGAGGCGGGGGCCATCGGCAGACTCGCGACGCAGCGTTTCTTCCGCATGGGAGCTGCGCCGTCGGCGGGGTGGTTCTTCCGCGAGTCGACCGGCGGCGGTGTCATCCGCGACCTCATGATCCACGACATCGACCAGGCTCTCTGGTTCGCGGGTCCCGCGACCCACGTCTACGCCGTGCAGAACCCGCCGACGTCCGACGACCTCGTGCCCTCCCCCGTCACTGCGCAGGTCGTGCTCACGCACGCGAACGGCGTCATCACCCATCTCCAGGCGACGTGGGTGGCGCCGGGCATCCCGTTCCGCACGAGCGTGGAGGTGTCCGGCTCGCGCGGACGCCTGACCTACAGCAGCGGCACCGACACCGCGCTGCTCGTTGATACCCTCGCCACCGCTGCGAGCGACTACATGCCCCCGATGTCGCCGGAGGACAGCCCGTACTTCCGCGAGCTCGCCGACTTCCTCACTGCGATCGGAGAGGAACGCCCCGCGCGCGTGTCCGGCGCCGATGGCATCGCCGCCGTCGCCGTGGCCGAGGCCGCCTACGCCTCGATCGCCACCGGTCGTCCCGTCCCGCTCTCGGAGGCCTCCCGATGACTCTCAGGATCGCCGTGCTCTCCTTCGCCCACGGTCACGCGCTCAGCTACGTCGCAGCACTGAAGCAGCTGCCGGACGTGGAGCTGATCGCAACCGACCCCGATGGCGCCTCCGCGCCCGATGAGGCCTTGCGGGGTGCGGAGCTCGCCGCCGAGCTGGGCGTCGCCTACGTCGAGACCTACGAAGAGGCGTTCGCCTGGGAGCCGGATGCGGTCATCGTCACGGCCGAGAACGCGCGGCATCGCGACCTCGTGCTGCGCGCGGCCGAGGCCGGCGTGCACGTGCTGTGCGAGAAGCCGCTCGCCACGAGCGTCGCCGATGCCGTCGCCATGCGCGAGGTGTGCGAGCGCGCCGGCGTCATCCTCGCGGTGGCATACCCGGTGCGCTTCGCCCCGGAATTCCGCGACGCGCTGGCGCAGGTGCGCAGCGGAGCGCTCGGCCGGGTCATCGGCGTGACGGGGATCAACAACGGCAAGCTTCCCGCCGACCGAGCGTGGTTCACCGACCCGGGGCTCGCAGGCGGCGGCGCGCTCGTGGACCACGTCGTGCACTGCGCCGATCTGCTCGACGAGCTGCTCGGTGAGCGCGCATCCACCGTCCGCGCCGTCTCGAACGACATCCTGTACGCCGAGCACGGTCTCGCCGTGGAGACCGGCGGCATGGTGACGGTGACCTACCCCGGAGGCGTGATCGCCACGATCGACTGCTCCTGGAGCTGGCCGGCGAGCTCGCCGACCTGGGGCGGCCTCACGCTGCAGATCGTGGCGGAGCGCGGGACGATCACGGTGAGCCCCTTCGCCCGGGGCGTCGCCGGACATGACGCGGAGGGTGAGACCTGGTCGCCCACGGGTCCCGACCTGGACACGCTGCTTCTCGCCTCCTTCGTGAAAGGTCTGCGCGAAGGGCGGCAGATCCAGCCGGACGCCGCGGTGGGCATCCGCACGGTGGAGATCGTGAAGGCGGCACAGGCGTCCGCCGCCGCAGGCGGAGCCGTCGTGGCGCTCGACTGACGCGCGAGGCACGATTGAACCCTCACCATCGCCGGCCCACACAAGAACCACGGCGACGGTGTTCGACCGCCGCTGCGCGGCGCCGACGGCGTCAATCCGGCATGACGCGGCGCGCCAGCGCCTGCACATCGCCATCGAGCCCGTCCAGTCTGTTCTCGACCTTGTCCAGGCGCATCTCGACCTTGTCCAGGCGCTGATCCGTGGCGTCGAAGCGACGGTCGACCGCCTCGAAGCGCAAGATCATCTCGGTACGCAGGCTGCCGAACTCCGCACGCACGCTGCCGAACTCCGCACGCACGCTGTCGAACTGCGCCGAGATCGTCCGCATCATCAGCTGAGTCGTCACAGCGATCATGCCCGTGAGCGCGGCGGCGAGAATGCCGAGCGCCGTCCAGATCTGCGGCTCCGTCAAAGCGATCACCCTTCCATGATCCGTGGTCACCGCCAAGAATGCCAGCATGCGCCGACGGTAAGAGGACTCCAGCGCACGAACGGTGGACAACTTTTCGAAACGAACTGATGTGCAGGAAAACACATGTCACACTTCCCAGGGCATGGATCGACCTCCTCCTCTGTTTCCCCTACGGTCGACAGCAACGAAGGGAACACCATGCGCATCGACCTCGGCGGCAAGACCGCCCTCGTCACCGGATCCACCCAGGGCATCGGCCGCGCGATCGCCGCGACGCTCGCCGATGCCGGAGCGCGCGTCGCGATCAACGGGCGCAGCGCGGACACCGTGGGATCCGTCATCGCCGAGCTGCAGGCGGAGAACCCGCGTCGTGCGCTCGTCGCGGCGGCGGGCGACGTCACGACGCCGCAGGGCGCGGATGCCGTGCTGCGGGCCGCCGGCGACGTCGACGTCCTCGTGAACAACCTCGGCATCTTCGGCGCGGAGCCCGCGCTGGAGATCTCGGACGACGAGTGGCGACGCTACTTCGAGGTGAACGTCCTCGCCGCGGTGCGCCTCATCCGCGCCACGCTGCCGGGGATGAAGGCCCGCGGCTGGGGACGCGTGCTGAACATCGCCAGCGACTCCGCGGTGGTGATCCCCGTGGAGATGATCCACTACGGCATGTCCAAGACCGCGCTCCTGGCCGTCTCGCGCGGTTTCGCGAAGGACGCCGCGGGCACCGGCGTCACCGTGAACTCCGTCCTCGCGGGCCCCACGCACACCGGCGGGGTCGAGAACTTCGTCTACGAGCTCGTCGACACCGCACTGCCCTGGGACGAGGCGCAGCGCGAGTTCATGCGCCTGCATCGCCCGCAGTCGCTGCTGCAGCGTCTCATCGAGCCCGAGGAGATCGCGAACATGGTCGCCTATCTCGCCTCCCCGCTCGCCTCGGCGACGACCGGTGCAGCGGTGCGCGTCGACGGCGGCTACGTGGACTCGATCGTGCCCTGACCGCACCCGGTCATCGCGGGGCGCTGCACCGTGGGACGGCACCCGCCGACAGTTCGGCGACGGCGACGTTCCACGGATGCGGTGACGGCTCTCGGATGAATCGGACCGAGACGTCCGCGGATCGTCACCGCATCCGCTGATCGTCCCGGCCCTGCGGCACACCGTCGCCGCGGGGCCCGAACGGAAAAGGGGGCGCCGCGACCGCGACGCCCCCTCCCGATTTCAGCCCCGGGTCATTCCACGACCCAGTCGAACTGGTCGCCGTTGGCCTCGAGCCACGCGTCGATGGCCTCGGCCTCGTTGCCCTCGCCGTACTCGTTGACAACGAGGTCCTCGAGCGAGCCGTACTGGTCGTCGTCGAGCGTGATCTGCTCCACGAGCTCCGCCGCCTCGGGAAACTCCTCCGCGAAGCCCTTGTGCGCGATGAAGTTCAGCGTCTCCGCCTCGCCCATGGCGCCGAGCGGATCCTCGAGGTCCTTGACGTCATAGGCGCTGTTGGCCCAGAACGGGCGCCAGAGCGTGACGACGACCTCTTCCTCGTTGTCGATGGCCTCGCCGAGCACCGTCAGCATGGCGGCCGTCGACGACGTCTCCAGGGTGTACTCGCCGTCGAGGCCGTAGGCCGGGATCATCGAGTCCTGCGTCTTGGCGGTGAGGCCGGCACCCGGCTCGATGCCGATGATCTTCCCGTCGAAGAGGTCGGCATTGTCCTTGAGGTCCTCGATCGAGTCGATCGAGGAATAGCTCGGAACCGCGATCGTGAGCTTCGCGTTCTCGTAATAGGCGCCGAGGTCTTCGAGGTCCTCGGCGTACGTCGCCATGTACTCGGCGTGCGTCACCTCCGGCCACGCCGAGGGGAACATGTCGATGTCGCCCTGCGCGAGGCCCGTGTAGAGCGGGCCGGCATCGGTCAGCGTCTGCAGCTCGACCGTGTAACCGAGCTTCTCGAGCTGATCCTGCACGAGGTAGGCCATGCTCAGGCCGTCGCTCCAGGTGGGGATGAAGCCGAGCGTGATGGTGCCCTTGCTCTCCTCGCCGCCATCGCCTCCGGCGGCATCGTTGCCCGTCGCGCATCCCGCGAGGGCGAGTGCTGCGACGGCCCCCAGAGCGACGGTTGCTGTGATTCGGTTCTTCATGGTGCTTCCTTTCGTATGTTCTGGTGCGTTACGTATGGGTTCGGGGTGGGATCAGGGAGCCGCTTTACGGGGGCCGGCCGCGACGAGCTCCTCGGCCTCCGCGCGCGCCTCTGCCACGGCATCGGTCCGGGCGGCCCGTGCCGCACCGCGGCGACGCGACAGCATCCCGAGCAGCGACGACGGGTACTCGTTCGGCGTGCCGAGGGCCGCCGTCACACGGTCGAGGAACACGGCGATGAGCACGACGCCGAGGCCGGCCTCGACGCCCTTGCCGATGTTCACGGTCGAGATCGCCTCGACGACGCGCTTGCCCAGGCCGTCGGCGCCGGCCATGCCGGCGATGACCGCCATGGACAGCGCGAGCATGATGACCTGGTTGACGCCCGCCATGATCGTGGGCATCGCGAGCGGGAGCTGGATGCCGCGGAGGATCTGCCCCGGCTTCGCGCCGAAGGCCTTCCCGGCCTCGACCGTCTCCGCGTCCACGCCGCGGATGCCGAGCTCGGTCATGCGCACGCCGGGAGGCAGCGCGAAGATGACCGTCGCGACGAGGCCCGGCACGACGCCGATGCTGAAGAACACGATCGCCGGGATGAGATAGACGAACGCCGGCATCGTCTGCATGAAGTCGAGCACCGGCTTGAGCACGGCGCGGACGGCGTCGTTGCGCGCCGACCAGATCCCCAACGGGAGCGCGATGAGCAGGGCGACGACCGCGGCGACGAGCACGAGCGACATGGTCTGCATCGCGGGGATCCACAGCTCGAGGCTGAGGACCAGCAGGAACGACACGACCGTTCCGAGCGTCATCCAGACCGAGCGCACCGCCCAGGCGATCACCGCCGCCAGCAGGATGATCACGACGATCGGGGTGCCGGTGAGCACGTCGGTCAGCCCGTTCACGAGGAAGCGGACCACGAGCGCGATCACGTCGAGCAGTCCGTCCAGATTGTCCTTGATCCAGTCGACGGCCGCGGCCACCCACTCGCCGATCGGGATGCGGGGGAAACCGTCCATCAGCGCACCTCCCCTTCGCTCGGGGCGCCATCGGTCACGGCATCGGCCGCCTCGCCGAGGACGGCGGCGATCTCCGCCTGGGAGACCGGCGGCAGCGGCAACGCGATCTCCTCGGTGGCACCGGGGCCGGGTCCGAGCGCTGCGAGCAGGGTGACGCGGGGGATCACGCCGGCGAGGCGCCCCTCGGCATCCGTGACGGCCAGCGGCAGCGGCGACTCGACCGCGGGGACGAACAGGTTCATGAGGACCTCGTCCTCGCGGACGCTCTGCGGCACCGGCTTGATGACGCTCGCCAGCTGCGTCTCGCCCTTGCGGATCAGCTTCACGGCATCCCGATCGGTGACGATGCCGAGGAGCTTGCGATCGCGCCCGGTGACGTATGCGGCCGACATGTAGGCGTCCCTCATCTGGCGCAGCGCCGTGCGGGGCCCAGCCGACTCCGCCACGACGGGCCGCGGACGCTCCATGACATGGGACGCCGTGAGCACGCGCGCCCGGTCGACATCCTGCACGAACTGCTCGACGTAGTCGTTGGCCGGATCGGTGAGGATGTCCTCCGGCGTGCCGATCTGGACGATGCGCCCATCGCGCATGACCGCGATCCGGTCGCCGAGGAACATCGCCTCGTTGAGGTCGTGCGTGATGAACACGATCGTCTTCCGCAGCTTCTGCTGAAGTTCGAGCAGCTGCTCCTGCATCTCGCGGCGGATGAGCGGGTCGAGAGCGCTGAACGCCTCGTCCATCAGCAGGATGTCGGTGTCGGCGGCGAGCGCGCGGGCGATGCCGACGCGCTGCTGCATCCCTCCGGAGAGCTCGCTGGGCAGCTTCTCCCCCCAGCCGGCGAGTCCGACGAGCGCGAGGACCTCCTCCGCCTTCGCCAGGCGTTCCGCCCTGCCCACGCCCTTGAGCTCGAGCGGATAGGCGACGTTCGCGGCGACCGTGCGATGCGGCAGCAGCGCGAAGTGCTGGAAGACCATCGAGACACGGTCGCGACGGATCTCACGGAGGCGAGAGGCGGGGATGCCGGTGATCTCGTCGCCGCCGACCTGGACGCTGCCGGCGGTCGTGTCGTGCAGGCCGTTGAGCATGCGGATGATGGTGGACTTGCCCGAGCCGGAGAGGCCCATGATGACGAAGATCTCGCCCTTCTCGACCGTGAAGCTCGCATCGATGACCGCGGCGGTGCCGGCATCCTTGATGTCGGTCCTCGACTCGCCGGCCTTCAGCCGGCGGACGGCTTGGCTCGGACTCCGTCCGAACACCTTGAAGAGATGGCGCGCTTGCAGAGCGGTTTCGGTCACGTTTCCCCCGCGCGGCTCACCGTTGTTCGGGCTCGGCGAGCCTGCTTCGGTTACGCCCGGGTGATGTCCGCGAGGCCGTTTCGACAGCGCTGCGCTGGCGGCTCTGGCAGCGATTTCGGATCGCCGCGAAGGACATCGACCGTACGCCCGCGCCTCTTCGTAGCACAGCTGTTTTCGAAAGAAGGACGCGGCCGCGGACTGGTCTTCAGGCCGAAAGGCCCGCATTCCAACGTAACGAAATGGCCGATCAGAGCCAAATCCCGGCGTGTCGCGAACTGCGGGAATCCTCGTGTGAACGGGGATTCCTCACCAGGCGGCGCGCCGCGCGCCATCGCCCGGCGATGGATGCTGCGCGTCACCACGAGTCTCGAACGTCGATGACCATCTTGTGCACCGTTCGGTCCTCCTCCAGTGCGCGGAGAGCGTCGGACCAGTCCGCCAGATCGAAGTGATGGGTGACGAGCGGAGCAGGATCGAAAGCCCCTGCGTTCAGGAATTCGATCGCCGCCGCCATGGACGACGTCTGCGCGAAGGAACCGAGAACCGTGAGGTCCCGGCGGAAGAGGTCGTAGGGTCGGAGTCTGATGGTCGCCTCCGGTGCGGCCACGCCGTAGAGCATCACCGAACCGCCGTCGCCGACGAGATCGAGCGCAGCCTCCGCGACGGCAGGGGCGCCCGTGACGTCGACGACGAGTCCGAAGCGGGATCCGCGTGCCGCCTCGGCGAGCGCAGGCTGCCCGCTCGGGGAGGCATCCCGAGCCAGTGGCAGGAGCGTGGTCGCCCCGAACCCGCTCATGGCCTCGAGCTTGAAGCCGTCGGGCGCGGCGACCGTCACCTCGGTCACGCCGCGATGACGGAGCCCGGCGATCATGACGGCCGCCGAGGGACCGGCCCCGAACACGAGCGCATGCTCGCCCGCCGAGGGCGCGAGACGGTCCAAGCCGTTCATGACGCAGGCGACCGGTTCGACGAAGGGCGTCATCTCCATCGGCATGTCGCCGACCGCGAACACGTTGCCCTCGGGCACGACGATGAAGCCGGCGGCCCCGCCGTTCTCGAGCACGCCGAAGCTGCGCAGGCTCTGGCACTGCATCGACGGGCGTCGGCGGCACACCGCGCAGACGCCGCACGGTACGTTCGGGTTCACCGCCACGCGCTGCCCGGGGGAGAGCGTCGTCACATGCTCGCCGACCTCATCGACGATCCCGCCGATCTCGTGCCCGGGGACCACCGGATACGCCACCGGGATCGTGCCGCGGTGCACGTGGAGATCGGTGCCGCACACGCCCACGCGTTCGACGGCGATCCGCACATCGCCGGGGCCGACGGCCGGATCGGCGAGCTCGACGACCTGCGCCCGTTCCGGTCCGACGTACTGCACCGCTCGCATCAGCCCTCCTTCGACCAGGCTTCGACGACGACGCGATAGTTCTCGAGCGCCCGCACGACCGCCTCGAGCGAGACCTTCTCGTCCTTCGCGTGGACGCCGGTCGGATCGCCGGGACCCCAGACGACGATCGGCGTGCCCGGATTCAACGACCGCACGAGGACCGATGCATCCGTGAAGTACGCGACCGGTTCCGTCATGAGCGGCGCGGGCAGGGAGCGGATCCACGGGTCCGAGGCATCCGACCACACCGGGTCCAGCCGCAGATCGGTGCGCACATGATCGACCCGTTGCGTCCACCAGCGCTCGATCGCCGAGACGTCGGCATCGACGACACGGTGATCGACGCCGACTCGCGCTCCTGCCGGCACGATGTTGTGAGCGAGGCCTCCCGTGAAGGTGCCGACGTTCACCGTCTCCGCGCCGAGCTCGGAGTGGGTGCGCAGCGGGAGGGAACCGAGCTCCCCCAGAACTCCGGAGATCTTCAGCACGGCGTTCTCGCCGCGCTCGGGGGTGCTGCCGTGCGCGGCGACGCCTTCCGCCCCGGCCGTGAGCCAGTATGCACCCCTGTGCCCGAGCGCGATCCGATTGCCGGTCGACTCCGGCACGATCACCGCAGCGACGTCGGCCCTCTCACGAGGCGTCAGGAGTTCGTGCACGGCGGGGGCGCCCAAGCAGCCCGCCTCTTCCCCGATCGTGACGGCAAGCGCCACCCGAGATCCTGCGGCGATCCCCTCCGCGACGACGGTCATCGCCGCCGCCAGACCGGACTTCATGTCGGAGGCTCCGCGTCCGTGCAGGAACCCGGATTCGACGACCGCATCGAAGGGCGGGAACTCCCAGTCGGCGGGGTCGCCTGCAGGAACCGTGTCGATGTGGCACGAGAACAGCAGAACCCGCCCCTCGACCGCCGGCGGGAGCACGACGAACGCGTCGCCTCCGGTCGCGACCCTGACCGCATCGGCGTCACCGGTCAGCGCGCGCATGATGTCGGCCGCGTCGTGGAGCGCGCGACGCTCGCCGTCCGTGCCCGTCGTCGAATCGTGCCCCATGAGTCGGCGCAGCAGAGCGATCGTCTCACGCTCCCGCACGGTCACGATGCGCGCCTCGTGCTCTCGCGCTCGACGAGCCGCGGAGTCAGCGCGATCCGGGTCGCCGGCCCCTGCGATCGACCGGCGACCGCGCGTTGCGCGAGCAGACGGAGAACTTCCTGCGCCATCTGAGCGGTCGGCTGGGCCAGCGTCGTCAGTCGCGGCGACACGAAGCGACTGAACACGATGTCGTCGATTCCGGTCACCTGCACCTCGTCCGGCACGCGGACTCCAAGCTCCTGGCAGCCGCGGAGCACACCGATCGCCAGCAGATCGTCGGCGCACACGATCGCGTCCGGCCTGGTGTCCGCGGGACGGTCGAGAAGGGAGAGAGCGGCGCGCTCGCCGCTGTCGACCGAGAACTCCCCCAGCACGATGCCGTCTTCGGCCGCCTCGAGGCCCAGCAGTTCCACGCCCGCCCTGAATCCGCGCAACCGGTCGACCGTCGAGGAGTTCGTCATCCGGGATGTGACGAAGGCGACGCGGCGGCCTCCGCGATCGCGTACGTGCTCGAGCACCAGACCGAGGGCCCGCTCGTCGTCGAGGCCCACCCAGTCGGTGTCGGCGACGTCGACGCGCCGGTCGAGCTGGACCAGGGGGACGACCGCTGCCGTGCGCGCGACCGCGTCGACGCTGCCGACCGAATCGCACGGGCTCACCACGATGCCGTCGACGTGACGCTCGAGCAGGAGCCGCAGGTGCTTGTCCTCCAGCTCTGGATCCTGGCGAGAGTCGCACAGGATCAGCTGCTTGCCGCTGTCGTGCAGTGCGCCCTCGATGCTGTCGACGAGGCTTGTGAAGAAGGGGTTGAGGATGCTCGGCACGACGACGCCGACGGTATCCGTGCGCTGCTGGCGCAGAGCCCGCGCGATGCCGTTGCTGCTGTAGTCCAGCCGGTCCGCGGCCGCGCGGACGCGATCTGCGATATCGGCGCCGACGGGTCTGGAACCGGCGAGCACCCGCGAGACCGTGGCGGTCGAGACTCCCGCCGCCTTCGCGACGTCTGCGAGAGTCACGTTGCCCATGTCGTAAATCTAGCGGTTGCGGAAACGCGTATGACCGTATTTTCGGCAATCCATTGCCGTGTCAACGTGCAATTTACGCAACGGAAACACAGGATGACTTCGCCTGCAACACACGGACAACACGCTTACTAGCAACAATTCTTGGCAATCGTTCTCCCATCCCACCGCTCCGAAAGATGCTCATGACCGATGTCCGCACCGTGACCGGCGTCGTCCCCAGCGAAGCCCTCGGATTCACGCTGCCCCACGAGCATCTGCTCAACAGCATCGAGGCGGGCGCGCTCCTACCGGACCCCGACTTCCCCGAGCTGTTCGACGCCCCCGTCACCCCCGATATCGCGTGGCTGCTCCGCGATCGTCCTTACGCGAACCGTGACAACTGCGCTCTGGACGATCCGGAGGACGCCGCCGAGGAGCTCCGGCACTTCGCCTCCCTCGGCGGGACCACCGTGATCGAGGTCACCGCGGAGGGTCAAGGTCGCGATCGCGCCGGCCTGGCCCGGCTCTCCACACAGACCGGCGTGCAGATCATCGCGGGAGGCGGCTGGTACCTCGAGCCCTACCATCCCGCAGTCACCCGTGGGGACGACATCGACGCCATGACCGCGGCTCTCCTCGCCGACTATGCACCCGCGGGCGACGACCGTCCGCTCTCGGGCGTGATCGGGGAGATCGGCATCTCCCCCGCGTTCACCGCCAGAGAGGAGAACTCGCTTCGCGCGGCGTGCCGCCTTCAGCGAAGCATCGGGCTCCCCCTCTGGATACATCTGCCCGGCTTCATGCGCCACGGCGGGCGCGTGCTCGACGTCGTGCTGCGAGACGAGGGCGTCACTCCGGAAGCGGTCGTCCTGTGCCACATCGACCCCTCGGGCAGCGACCCCGAGTACCAGCGCTCGCTCGCCGACCGCGGCGTGTGGCTCGAGTTCGACATGATCGGAATGCCGTACCGCTTCACACTCCCGGGCGAAGGCCAGTCCCCCGGACCGCAGGAGAGCGCGCTGGCGATCAGACGGCTGTGCGACGCCGGTTTCGGGGATCGACTGCTGATGAGCCACGACCTCTTCCTCAAGGGGATGCTCCGCAAGAACGGCGGCAACGGTCTCGCCTACATCCCCGCGATCTTCATCGATCGGCTGATCGGCCTCGGGGTCGACGAGGCGACCGCACGATCCATCAACACCACGAACGTGCGGACGCTCTTCGAGCGTGCCGCCCACGAATGAGGGGAAAGGAAAACGCATGGCCCGCATTCTGATCGCCGGCGAGAGCTGGATGACGACGAGCACGCACACCAAGGGCGTCGACGCCTTCACGGTGCACTCCTACGTCGAGGGCGTCGCCCAGCTTCGCGCCGCCCTCGAGGACGGCGGCCATGAGGTGGTGCACATGCCCGGCCACCGCGTGCCGACGGACTTCCCCGAGACACGCGCGCAGCTCGATGCGTTCGATGTCGTCGTGCTCTCCGACATCGGCTCGAACTCGGTGCAGCTGGCCCCCCGTGTCTTCGAGCAGTCGATCCCCGGTCACGACAGGCTGCATGAGCTGGCGACGTGGGTCGCCGACGGCGGCGCGCTCGTCATGATCGGCGGCTATCTGTCGTTCACGGGCTTCCAGGCGCTCGCGGCCTACCGCGAGACCGAGATCGCGGCCGTGCTCCCCGTCGAGATGCTGCCGGGAGACGATCACGTCGAGCGCCCCGCAGGCGTCACGGCAACCGTGCTGGATGTCGATCACCCCGCCCTCGGCGGCGTCGAGGGCGAATGGCCGGCGCTCCTCGGCTACAACCGCACGCTGCCGAGGGAAGGCGCGAGCGTGCTCGCGACGATCGGCGAGGATCCCCTCGTCGCCGTGTGGGAATACGGCGAGGGGCGGTCCGCCGTCTTCACCAGCGACTGCTCGCCGCACTGGGCGCCGCCCGCGTTCAGCGACGACTGGGACGGATACGGCAGGCTGTTCAACGGCATCGTGGGCTGGGCGAGTCAGAAGCCGTGAGCCGCGCCGAACTCCTCCTCGAAGAGCATGCGGACGATCTCTCCGTCGCGATCTCGCGCCCTCTCCTGGTCGCGATGACGGACGGCACCGTCCCGGCGCCGGTCTTCGCCCGGTACCTCGCGCTCGAGGAGGGCTTCGTCGCCACCGCCGCCGGCCTGGTCGCACGGCTCCTCTCGAGCGAGTACGACAGCTCCACCCGGGCGCACCTGGAGCGGATTCTGCACGAGCTCCGCGACCAGCAGAGCGAGTACTTCCTCGCCGAGACCGGCCGCGGTGAGACCCGCAGCGCGGCATCTGCAGCACCCGACGACCCGCTCTCACGCTATGCGCTCGGGCTCGTCGCGCGGTACGGCGACGACGCGGTGCCGGTCTGCCTCGCCGCGGCGGAGACCCTCTACAGCGGCTGGTGCACGCGAGCCGCGGCCGTTCCGACCGCACGGCCTCCTGCCGTGCAGACCTGGATCGAGCTGCACTCCACCGCGTCGTTCGCCGAGGGAGCGGCGTTCTGGCTGTCGATGGTCGACCGCCTGCCACCGGACGACCCGGATGACGTCCTGCTGTCAGCCTGGTTCTCGGGCATGCTCGCCGCCGAGAACGCATTCCACGATGCCGCGTATGAAGGAGAGCCCGCATGACCAGCGTCCCGGCCGTCGCCATCGACCTCGGCACCGTCGAGTCGCGCCTCACCGAGCGCGGCATCGCCTTCCGCCGTGTCCGTGTCGGAGACGACGCCGTCGTGATCGTCTCCTCCTACGGTGCTCGCGTTTACGGCCCGTTCTTCGGCGCGGATGCCTCGGAGACCTGGCTGCCGGACGCGTTCCACGATCCCACCGACTTCGCCGCGCTGCACGGGAGCGGAGCCTGGAACGTGGGCGGAGACCGCATCTGGGTCGGCCCGGAGATCGAGTACATGATCCCTGACCGCGACCGATACTGGGACACCTACGACATGCCCGCCTCGATCGATCCCGCCACGCATGTCCTCTCCGGCGCCGAGGACGAGCCGATCCTGCACCGGCAGATGCGGCTGCGAGCGCACCGGCGCTCCCGATCCGAGGGGCGCGACGTTTTCACATCGCTCGATCTCACCGTCCGGATCCGTGCAACGCCCAATCCGCTGCGCCACACCGCCACGATGCCGGAGTGCGTGGAGTATGGCGGCTACGCGACGGAGCTCACGCTCTCGCAGGCGGCGGGGACCCCCGTCGATGCGGAGTCGTGGATGCTCGTGCAGGTGCGCCCCGGGGGGACCGCGCTCGTCCCCGGCGCATCCGGAACCCGCGTCACGGACTACTACGAACCCGTCGGGGACCTCCTCGAACGCCGTCCGGGAGGCACGGCCGTCACGATCACGGGCGCCGACCGATACAAGATCGGCTTCACCTCGGCGCACGTCACGGGCCGTCTCGCATACCTCCGCGAGCTCGGTGAGGACCGCGCGGTGATCGTGGTGCGTGCGAGCCCGGTGTGGGCGGGGCTGGGCTACGCGGAGGAGCCGGACATCGCCCCCGGCCATCGCGGCGACGCGCTGCACATCTACAACGACGACGGCGGGCTCGGCGGCTTCGCGGAGCTCGAGGCGCGCGGCACTCCGATCAGCGCCGTACGGAGCGCCGATGGCAGCGCATTCCCGATCACCGACCGTTTCCTGACATGGTGGTTCCGCGGGTCGGTCTCGGCCGTCCACGACGTCGCCCGGCAGCTCGCCCACGTCGAGCCGGCCCCGCAGGTGCACGCGTGAGCGCCCTCTCCGATCTGCAGGCTCTCGTCTCGCACGGCCCTCGCTTCCACGGCGGAGCCGGCGTCCGCGCGGCCGCCGACTGGCTCGAGCAGGAGATCACGGCGGTCGGTCCCCGCGTGCGGCGTCAGCCGGTCAGCCTGTCCGGTTGGCTCCCCGGCACGATCTCCCGCGTGACGGTCGTGACTCCGCTCGCACGAACGCTCCCCGCCTGGCCGATGCTCGGCAGCGGTGCGACGACCGGACCCGTACGTGGCCGCGTGAAAGAGCTCGGACCCCAGGGGCTGTGGGGCGACTCGCAGATCTGGCAGCGCTTCGTCGTCCTCGCCGACGACGGCAGGGTGCTGGCCTATCTGCACGGTCGCGATGGTGGCCCCGCAGCCCCGCAGCCGCTGCCTTCCGGTTCGGACCGTATGGTCGCGCATCTCGCGATCGGGCATCTCGATGCGCAACAGCTCACCGAGTGGCTGAAGGACGAGCGGGATCCGGTCGTCGAGATCGAGTGCGATGCGCACGACACGGACGCTGCCGTCGGCGACAACCTCATCGTCGACATCGAGGGCGCCTCGCCCGACCGCGCGCTGGTGTGCGCTCACTACGACACCTTCTTCAACACCGTCGGCGCGTATGACAACGGAAGCGGAACGATCGCCCTGCTGCACCTCGTCCGCCACTGGGCCGCCACGCCCCCCTCCCGCTCCGTGCGGGTCGTGTTCTTCACCGCGGAGGAGTGGCATCTGGGCGGATCGCGGCACTATGTCGAACTCGGTGCGGGTCCGGATGCATCGGCCGCTGACGCCATCGCCGACCTCGACTTCGTGCTCAACATCGACGGTCTCGGACGCGGATCGCTGATGGAGGCCTTCGCCTCGCCCGAGACGTTCGACACCGTGCTCCATGAGGAGATCGAGGCCTACGCAGCGCACACACGACGCGACCTCAGACTGGTGTCGCGTTTTCCTCCCACGACGGGCACCGATGACGCGTCGTTCTATCGCGCCGGGGTGCCGAGCGCCTTCATGACCTTCAACGACCTGCACCGGCTGCACCAGCCGGACGACCTGCCGAACGACGGCATCGCCGCGAACATCGAGTGGACGGCCGGGCTCGCACGGCACCTGGTCGACGCGCTGCCCCGCGCCGACCGATTCCCGACACCGGGAATCCTCTGACGAGGAGTCAGGCCTTCGCGCGGCGGTATGCGCGCCAGCCGCCGAACCCCGTGACGTCGAGCGCGCCCTCGAGTGCGCCCGGTGCGCAGCCGAAGCCGACGACCTCCTCACCTCCGGCGAGGGTCACGCGCCCGAGGGTCATCGGGGCGGGAAGCGCGGCGAGGAAGGCTCCGAGCGCCGCCGGGGACAGTCGCCAGAGCTCGCCGTCGATGGCAGCCCCTCCGGCGGCGACCTCGACGAGGCCCGGCTTGGGCGGCACGGTGTCGAGGGCGAACAGGCGGTAGTCGGGACGGGTCGAGATCTCGGCCGCGAAGCGCGCGCCCGCATCGACGAGCTGCGCGTTGAGCGGCTCGCCGCGGAGGTGCGCGCCGAAGACCGCCAGCTCCACCGTCGCGTCCGCCGGCGCATACGCGGCGGCCCGCGTGCGGCGCCCCGCGAGGAAGCCTGCGGCAGCGTCCAGCGCGAGCTGGTCTTCGAACGCGTCGGCGATGAAGGTCACACCGAACTCGCCGTCGTCGCGAGAGTCCGCCGGAACGGAGACGGCGGCCATGTCGAGCAGGTTCACGAAATTCGTGAACGTTCCCATGCGCGCGTTGACCCCGAGGGGATCGGCACGCACCTCCGCGATCGTCGGGTGCAGCGGAGCCGTGGGGACGGCGAGCGCCTCACAGCCCCGGAGGAGGACGCGCGCCAGCGCCGCGATGCGGTCGAGCTCGGCGCGATCGCTCACGTAGTCAGCCGCGCGCACGTCACGGGCCCCGCGCACGATGGATGCCACCGTCGGGTCGAGCGTCTCCTGCCCGGTGGAGGACGGGGCGTCCACCCAGCCGCCGGCGGCCGCGTAGCGCCCGGCGACGATGGCGCCCTCGTAGAGCAGCCTGGCGGCGGCGAGCAGCGGCGCGATGGCCACCTCGCGCACCTCCGCGATGACACGCAGGCGTTCGACCGCCCCCTCCCAGGATCCGCGCGACGCAGCGTCCAGCGTCGAGAGATCCGCCGCGGACGGGACCGCGATGACCGGACGGTCCGCCCCGCCGACGCGCACGTCCGAGGGCCAGGCGCGCGATCTCGCATCCGATGCGTCGGGGCGGGAGATGATCCGCGCAGCATGCACGGCGGTGTCGAGATCACGGGCGAAGACCGTGATCGTGTCGTAGGGGTGGCAGGCCGGGAGCATCCCCGTCGTGGAGACCAGACCGAGAGTGGGTTTGATGCCCACGATCCCGTTGAGAGCAGCGGGGACGCGTCCGGAGCCGGCCGTGTCGGTGCCGAGAGCGATGTCGACGATGCCGAGCGCGACGGCGACGGCCGAGCCCGAGCTCGAACCGCCGCTGATGCGGTCGGCGTGCACGGCGCCGCGGACGACCCCATAGGGGCTGCGCGTGCCGACGAGCCCGGTCGCGAACTGGTCCATGTTCGTCTTGCCGATCACGATGGCGCCTGCGGCGCGCAGAAGCGCGACGGCGGTCGCATCGGCATCGGGGAGCACCGACGCGGGAGGGTAGGCCCCTGTCGTGGGGAGCCCGTGCACGTCGATGTTGTCCTTCACCGCGACGACCGTCCCGAGCAGCGGCAGCTCCGTGCCTGCCGCGGCGAGCGCGTCGAGCCGGGCTGCCTCGCGCTCCGCCTCCGCGCGGTCGCGGATCGTGATCCACACCTCGGGTCGCTCGGTGCGCTCGATCGCGGCGTACGCCGCGGCGACGCGCGCCACGGCCCCGGTGCTGACTCTCATGCCGTACCCCTTGCCCTGATGATCTCGATGCCCCGCTGCTCGAGGGCCGTCAGCGTGTCGTCCTCGCCGCGCGCGTCGGTCACGATCGTCGTCACCTGATCGAGCGAGCCGACGGGAGCGAAGGAGATCGCGCCGAGGTGCTTGCTCTCCGCGAGCAGAACGACCCGGTCCGCCGCGCCCACCATCGCGGTCTTGAGCCGCGCATCCGTCTCGTCGTAGTCCGACATGAGGTTGGTCTCCGCGCTGATCCCTGCGACGCCGACGAACGCGACGTCCCAGCGCCGCTCACGGAAGAACTGCTCGGCGGCCGAGCCGCGGAGGCTCATCTCGCCCTGCTTCAGCTCCCCTCCCGGGGAGACCACCCGGATGTCGGCGTCGTTGCCGAGAACCTCCATGACCTGCAGACTGGTCGGCGCCGCCAGCACCTGGACATGCCGGCGACGCATCTCCGTCGCGAGATAATAGGTCTTGGTGCCGAAGTCGATGGAGATGTTCTCGCCGCGGGAGATGAGCGCCGCGGCCGCCGCGGCGATCGCCTTCTTCCCCTCCACGTTCGCCTTCAGCCGCACGGCGAAGGGCGGCTCGAAGCTGCGTCCTGAGTTCAGCACCGCGCCGCCGAACACCCGGCGCACGATGCCCAGATCGTCGAGCTGGTCGATATCGCGACGGATCGTGAGCTCGGTCACGCCGAGCTGCTGTGCGAGCACGGCCGTCTCGACCTTCCCCCCTCGCTCCAACAGCTCGATGATCCTCTGCTGCCGCTGCCTCTTGTTGCTCAAGACATCCTCCTCCATCCTGCGTTCTCTCCGCCCTCACAGGCGAACCTAGCCTCCAGCCGACGTTCCGACGATCTCAGGGGAGCCGGGGGTGCTCATCCGACACCCCGAGAATCGACTCGAGCTGCTCTCCGACGGCGAGCAGCTCGACGTCCTCGCCGTAGCGGCCGATCACCTGCAGGCCCACGGGCAGCCCCTCCGAGAAACCCGCCGGCAGGGCCAGGACAGGATGCTGCGTCATGACGACGTAGCAGGCCAGCCGCTGCCACTGGAAGTAACGGTCGAAATGCTGATCCGCGACCTGCTCCACCCATTTGACGTCGGCCGGCGGTGCCACGACGGGCGCCCCGGGGCAGATGAAGGCGTCGAAGTCGCCGAGCAGCGCGACGAACTCCGAGAACAGACGGTATCTCAGCGCCTCCGCCTCGATCACGTCCGTCGTGGAGAACTCGGCCGCCTCCGCGACGTTGCGCGAGAAGTCGTCACGGTACTTCTCCGGATGCTCGATCGGGTCTCGGCCGAGCAGGGAGAACCAGCCGACCAGCTCGATGACCTCCCAGGCGCGGCCGGCCCCGGAGAAGTCGACGTCGACGTCGACGACCTCGACCCCGGCGGCCTCGAGCTTCGCCCTGGTCTCCGCGAAGACGACACGGACCTCGTCCGAGATCGGCAGCTCGCCGAGGTCCTCGCTCCATGCGACACGCAGCGGCGCCGTGCGGATCTCGCCCAGCTCGGACGTCGGCGAGGTCCGCGCGGAGAGCGGGCTCAGCGCGTCGGAGCCGCTCATGCCCGACAGCAGCAGGGCCGCGTCGCGACAGGTGCGCGCGACGGGTCCGTTGACCGAGTGCGGCGACCACGAGCCTCCCCCGGCGACCGCCGGGACCACGCCGGGGGTCGTGCGCAGGCCCACGGCGTTGCAGAAGGACGCCGGGTATCGGAGGCTTCCGCCCGAGTCGGAGCCGTCGCAGAAGGGGAGCATTCCTGCGGCGACGGCGGCCACTCCGCCGGTGGATCCGCCCGCGTGCCGCTCCAGATCGAAAGGATTGCGCGTGATGCCGAACACGTCGTTCCACGTGACGGTGCCGACGCCGAACTCGGGAGAGTTCGTCTTGCCGATGATGAGCGCCCCTGCCGCACGCAGCTTCGCGACATGCGGTGCGTCCGCGGGCGCAGGACCCCTTCCGGCGAAAGAGCGCGACCCGCGCGAGGTGGGCATGCCGGCGACGTCGACGAGGTCCTTGATCGCGATCGGCAATCCATGCAGCGGGCCGAGCGGCTCCCCCGCGGCTCGCGCGCGGTCCGCCTCACGGGCGAGCGAGAGCGCCTCTTCGCGGGGAAGGACGAAGACCATGACGTTCACGGCGTCGTTCGTCGCCTCGATGCGGTCGAGGAACGCCGTCATCACATCGACGGCGGTGAGCTCGCCATCGCGGATCGCGTCGCGAAGACGGGTGGCGCTCCAGAAGACGAGCGGCTGCTCGGTGGTGGACGGCATATCGTGTACTCCTGATCTTGCGGGTGACGGTTCAGAGAAGTGCGGGGGCGTTTTCCGGCGGCAGCTGCGGCGGCACCCGCGGAGGCAGCAGCGTCTCGATCCGCTCGGCGAGATCGATGAGGCGCTCGTCGCTGTACGCCGCTCCGGCGAGCGTCAGCCCCACCGGCATCCGCGTATCGGCCATCACCCCCATCGGCAGCGTGACGCTGGGCAGACCCACGCGGCGCATGACGTGGTTCATCGTCGAGAAGAGGACGCCATCCGCCCAGGATGCCGCAGCCGACGCCGCGACGGTGTCGCTGTCCCATCGGCCGATGTCGGAGTTCGCGGGGAACAGCACCGCATCGAGGCGGTGCTCGTGCAGCCATGCATCGAAGTGACGCTCGCGCGCGGCGACGATTCCCCGGAGCGCAGGACGGACGGTCTCGGCTCTTCGCCGCGCGGACAGCGGCGTCGCTGTGAGCACGGCAGGGAAATCGAAGGTGTCCCGCCCGGGGTGCGGATCCCCGGCCGCGTCGTCCAGAGCGCCCGGAGGCGTCGGTCGCACACGCGCGGGATCGACGGTGCGGAGCGCACGTCCGTCACCGTAGACGTCGAGATGCTCCTGCCATGCCGTGGTGAGCAGATCGCCGAGCTCGAACCGAGTCCAAGATGCTTTCAGGAGTCCCTCTTCTTCCAGACTCGGCCGGGATCGCGTGCGGGATTCATAAGCCTCGACGAGGGGGAAATCGACCGGGACGAGTTCGACTCCGGCCGCGGCGAGCGCAGTCGTCGCGGCTTCCCAGAGCGCCCGGATCGAGGGGCGCAGCGGGATGCCTGCGACATCGCCCGAGTCCTCCCCGACGTACAGGCGCGGGACACCGAGGCGGATGCCGGCGATCGACGCCGCGTTCGATCGACGCTCATGAAGTCGCGCTGCGACCTCCGCGGCCGGCGAGACGTCGACGGCGTCCTGGCGCTGCCAGACGTCTCGTTCGTCCACGCCGGCGATCACGCTCAGCACGTCGCGCAGGTCGCCGACGCTGAGCGTGTGCGGCACGACGACGTCGCGGTAAGGGTGCAGCGGCCAGTTTCCCGCGCTCGGGATGACGCCCCACGAAGGGGTGTACGCGACGAGCGCGTTGTTCGAAGCCGGAGAGCGCCCTGAGGAGACGGTCTCCTCTCCGATCCCGAAGGCGCAGAACCCGGCGGCGACGGCGACGGCGGAGCCGATGGAGGAGCCGGAATGCCATGCGGCGGCGAGCCATTCCGGGTTGTAGGGGCTGCACGTGCGTCCGTACAGACCTGCTTGACCGCCACCGATCGCCATGGGCGGCATGTTGGTCTTGCCGATGAGCAGCGCGCCGGCCGCGCGGAGCCGCTCCACGACGACGGCGTCGGCACGGGCGACCAGGTCGCCGAACGCCGGCGAGCCCGCCGCGTTGGTGAGGCCGACGACGGCGAAGCTGTCCTTCACCGTGTACGGCACCCCGTGCAGGAGACTGCGCGGGGCGCCCGCGTGCAGCTCGGCATCCAGCACGGCGGCGTGGGAGAGCAGATGCGGATCGCGCACCGGCACCGCGCCGAGCCCCGGATGGCCCTCGCTGCGGTCGTCGAGGACGGCGAGCCGTGCGAGGGCGCGCTCCGCGAGCTCGACGACCGACACGCGCCCTTCGAGGAGGCGCGAGCGGACTCGGGCCACCCCGGCACTCGCGTTCAGAGCATCCACGTGCGCTCCTCCTGTTCTGTCTCCTGAGTGGGAAGGGAAAGCGGACCCGGCGGTCGGCGGAACGCCCGCCGGGTCCGCGGGCGATCAGCCGCAGTCGCTCGTGTACAGGAACGGCGCGATCTCGTCGCTGTCGACGTTGTCGGCCGTGACGAGCGCCCAGGGCGACCACACGTCCTGCTCGCTGATCGAGTCGGGGTCGACCTCGCCCTTGAGCACCTGGGCGATCAGAGTCGTCGCTTCATAGCCCATCTGGTACGGGCTCTGCGCGATGAGCGCGTCGTACGAGCCTTCCCTGAGCTCCTCGACCTGGGCCGACGCCGTGTCGAAGCCGATCAGCACGCTGTCGGCGCCGGCCGTGCGGATGCCGTTGGCCGCTCCCGTGCCCGCGCCGATGTTGGTCGTGAAGACCAGGCCGAGGTCGGGGTTGGCCGCCAGCGCCGAGGAGACGGCCGCCGACGCCTCTGCGGAGTCGCCGCCGACGTACTGGAACTCCAGCACCTCGAGGTCGGTGTTCTCCTCGATCGCGTCGCGGAATCCTTCAGCACGGGCCGACTGCACGGCGTTTCCCGGCGCGTCGGTGACGACGAGCACCTTGCCGGCCGCGACGTCGAAGTCCTCCACGGCCTGCAGCGCTGCGTCGTAGGACGACTGATAGTTGTCCGTGCGGATGCTCTGCAGATACTCCTCGTTGGAGAGGAACGAGTCGGGCATGACGAGCGGCTTGCCCGACTCGGTGAACGGCTCGAGCGTCGAGTTGAAGGCGTTGTTGTCCCAGACGGTGAGGAGCAGGCCGTCCGGATCGGTGGCGAGCACGGACTGCAGCACCTGCATGACCTCTTCGGTCGACGTGCCCGGTGATCCCTGGATGTTGAGCGTGATGCCCTGCTCGTCGGCGGCATCCCCGGCGCCGCAGTACATCGCCCCGTAGAACTCTCCTGTGCTCTCGGGCGTGACCAGCGCCACGGTGATGTCGCTGTCGCCCTCGGACGATGTCGAGGGATCGCCCCCGGGGGCCGACGATGAGCAGCCGGCGATCAGCGCGCCCGCGGCGAGCAGGGCGCCGGTGCTGAGCACGAAGCGCGAACGCCTGTGAATGCTGTGAGACATGTGGTTCTCCTTCGGGAAATGAATGTGGACGAACGGGTGTGTTGCGATGGAGCGGGTGTTGCGAGGGTCTCGGATCCCGGCGTCAGCCGGTGCGGCTGGCCGACGCGCGGCTGGAGCGATCCAAGCTGACCGCGACGAGGAGCATGACCCCGATCGCGATGGTCTGGTAGAACGGCGAGAGGTTCACGATCACGAGCCCGGACTGCAGGATGATCGCCAGGAACGCGCCGACGATCGCCCCGAGGAAGCTGATCCGCCCTCCGGTGAGCGCCGTGCCGCCGATGAGCGCCGCGGCGATCGCCGCCATCGAGTCGTTCAGGTGGCCGGAGATGTTGGTCGTCGAGTACCGGGCGAGGTCGATGAATCCGGCGAGGCCGGCGAGGCCCGACGACAGGGCGAAGATGACGATGGTGTTGCGGAGCGTCCGGATGCCGACGCGCCGTGCCGCCAGCTTGTTCGAGCCCATCGCGAGCGTGTGCGTCCCCCAGGGGGTGAATCGGTACAGGCCCCAGAGGGCGGCGATCACGAGGAGGCTCACGAGCATGGGCAGCGGCAGGGCGCCGAAGGAGATCGATCCGAAGGAGCTCTGCAGCTCTCGCGGCATGCCGAAGAGGTTCACCCCGCCGGTGACGACCTGAGCGACGCCGGTCGCGACCGACAGCATGCCGAGCGTCGCGACGAGCGCGTTGACGCGCACGATGCCGACCATGACGCCGTTGACGACACCGATCAGCACGCCGACGAGGATCGCGACGACGAGCCCGACGAGGAGGATGACGGGAACGGGGACGGAACCGACCATCGCGATCATGATCTGCCCGGAGAGGACCGAGGAGAGGATGACGGCCGCTCCCTGCGAGATGTCGATCTGACCGGCCGACATGAGGATCGCCTGCCCGATGGCGAGCAGCAGCACCTGCGAGGCGGTCAGCATCATGCCCCGGATGTTCGCCTCGCTGAGGAACGCTCCCCCCGGCGAGAGCGCCTGGAAGATCGCGATGACGACGATCTCCACCAGGATGATCTGCACCGCCCGGTTCGACAGCACCCTGGCGATGCCGTGTCTGGCAGCGGCTGCCGGACCGCCCAGGGAATCAGCGGCATCCAGCGCGGCCTTCGTTGTCTCGCTCATGATCAGTCCTCCCCCACCATGACGGTGACGACGTCGGATACGGAGAGCCCCGCAGGCGGGACATCGGCGGCGATCGTTCCGTGGCGCAGCACCACGATCCGGTCCGCGAGCTTCAGCACGCTCGGGATGTCGTGCGAGACGAGGATGACGCCGAGGCCGTGGTCGGCGGCCCGCTTGATGGAGTCGAGCACCATGCCGACCTGCTTCGGCCCGAGTGCCGCCGTCGGCTCGTCGAGCAGAATGACGTTCTCCGCCCATTTCATGGCGCGGGCGACCGCGAGCACCTGCCGCTGCCCGCCCGAGAGGCTGAGCACGGGGAGGCGGACATCGCGCAGGGTGGAGATCCCGAGGTGCTCGATGGCCTGCTTCGCCGCAGCGCGCATGGCGGCGCGGTCCATGATGCGGAGCGGACCGACCCGGCGGACGATCTCATTGCCGAGGAAGAGGTTCTCGGCGACGCTGAGGTCGGGGGCCAGCGCGAGGTCCTGGTAGACGACGCCGACGCCGAGCCTGCGGGCATCGGCGAGCGATGCGAGCTCCTCGCCCTTGACCTGGACGGATCCGAGGTCGGCGGGCTGGGAGCCGCAGATGATGTTCATGAGCGTCGACTTGCCGGCGCCGTTGTCGCCGAGCAGTGCGACGATCTCACCGGCGTGCACGGCGAGATTGACGTCGCGCAGCGCCGTGACGGCACCGAAGTTCTTGCCGACGTCCGTGACCGTGAGGACTTCTCCACTCATCGAGCGACTCCCTTCTTCTCGACGTCGCCGAGGACGTCTGCGTAGATCGACAGGAACTCCGCGGTGTCGTCGTCGGTGAAGACGAGCGGAGGGCGCACCTTCAGCACCTGGCCGCTGAGACCGACGGCGGAGATCAGCACGTTGCGGTCCCGGAGTCCGTTCACGACGGCGGTCGAGACCTCACGGGCGGTGCGTCCGCCGGCCGCTCTCATCTCGACGCCGATGAACAGCCCCGCGCCGCGCACATCGCCGACGAGCTCGCTGCCGGCGCTCGCGACGCCGATGCCCTGCTGCAGGCGCGCACCCACTTCCCGGGCGCTCGTCATGAGATCCCGGTCCTGGATCTCGTCGAGCACCGCGGTGGCGGCGGCGATGGACGCGGGATTGCCGCCGAAGGTGTTGAAGTAGCGATGGCCGTTCGCGTATCCGTCCGAGAGCTCGGACGACATCACCAGGCTTCCGATCGGCATCCCGCCCGCCAACGGCTTGCCGCTGGTGACCATGTCGACCGCATCGGTGTGACGCTGGAAGCCCCACATGTGCTCGCCGAGGCGGCCCATGCCGGGCTGCACCTCGTCGGCGATGACCAGGCCGCCCGCCGCCTGCACGCGCGAGAAGGCCTCGGCGAGCATCCCCCTGGCGCCGGGGTAGATGCCGTCCGTCGACATGATGGTGTCGAGCAGGAGGGCGCGCACGCCGATTCCCGATGCGTTCAGGTCGTCGATGGCCGCCGCGACGGCGTCGGCGAAGACCTCGCCCGCCCTCTCGCCGTGCGCGTAGGTGTCGGGTGCGTCGACGACCCGCACATAGGGTGCGAGGGGCATGGAAGGCCCGTTCTCGGGCGAGACGCCGGCGAGCAGCGCGGTGGTTCCGTGGTAGGCCATCCGCGTCACGATCACACCCAGATTCCCCGTGCGCCAGGCCGCGATCGTCAGCGCGAGATCGTTCGCCTCGGAGCCGGAGTTCGTGAAGATCACATGATCCAGCGCAGCGGGGTACGTGGCGAGGAATCGCTCCGCGTACTCGACCACCCCGTCCTGCAGATAGCGCGTGTGCGTGTTCATGCGGGTCAGCTGACGGTAGACGGCCTCGGCGATGCGCGGGTTCGCGTGGCCGACCGCCGGGACGTTGTTGTACGCGTCGAGGTACTCGACGCCGTCGGCGTCCACGAGTCGGACGCCGCTGCCCCGCACCACGTGCACGGGCTTCTCGTAGAAGAGGGGATAGATATCGCCGAGAGCGGCGCGCCGGCGCGCGAGCAGCGCCTGGTCGGCCTCGGAGAGCCCGCCGGCCTTCGCCGGATCGAATCTGTTGATCATCTGGGTGCCTGCGGGCTTGGTGGTGGTCACTGGTGGTTCTTCCCCTGCGAGTGCGCGGTCGGTGAGATGGCGGAGTCGACGGCGGCGAGGATGCGCGTCGCGAGCGCGTCGTATCTCTTCTGGTAGGACGCACGATCCGGCCGCCGCCGGCCGCTCTCGCGTCCGAGGACGAGGACGAGGACGATCCGGCACAGGGCAAGAGGGATCAGCAGGGCGCTCTCGTTCGCGTCGAGCGCGATGGCGGGGCCGATCCTCCCGATGTAGCGGTCGACCAGCGGATGCGTCGTCGAACCGAGATGCATCGAGAGATAGGCCACCGTCACAGCGATGTCGAAGAGGCGAGGCGCTTCGATCGCATCGCCGAAGTCGATGATCCCGGAGAGGCTGCCATCCGTCACGAAGAGGTTGGACAGGTTGAAATCCGCGTGCAGCACCTGCACCGGGAGCGATGCGAGCGCCGGTTTCAGCAAACGGTACGCCTCGAGGACACGGCCTGCCGTGTCCCGCTGCGCAACGTCCAGGTGCACGGCGAACAGAGGCTCATAGCGCTCGATGGCATCGATCGCCCACTCGTTCGTGGCCGGCACCGCGGCCCGGACGGCGTCGACGCGCGCAAGCGCCGAGAGGAGCGTCGCCTGCGCCTCGGCGATCTGATCGATCAGACGCTCGGTCAACGAGACCGCCTCGAGGGGATGGCCGGGCAGCATCGTGGAGACGAAAGTCGTCCCAGCCGCGTCGACGGGCGCGCCCGTCCGCTCGTCGAGGAGCACCCGCGGCACGGGAAGCGCCGGCGCTCCGACGGCGACCGCTTGAAGAAGCTCCGACTGCATGCGGGGCGCCGAGCTGCCCGCCGGTGAGATCTTCAGCACGACGTTCCCGGATTCCGCTGTCACCAGCAGGGTGCGGTCGAGCTCGCTCGCGGTCGGCGTGATCGCGGTGACTCCGTGCACGCCCCAGTGCGCGAGCAGCGCGACGAGATCCTCGAACTCGCTCATCGCCCCTCGCTCGCGCAGAGGTCGACGATCATGAGCGCCATGACCCGGATCGCCTGCTTGAACTCGTCGAGGTCCAGGAACTCGTCCGGCTGGTGAGCGACGGAGAGGAGACCGGGGCCGAACGTGACGGCGGGCACTCCCGCCTTGATCGGCAGCCCCATGTCGGTGTGGGCTGTGACGCCCTCGAGCACGGGCTCCATGCCGAGGGAGCGCATCACGTCGACGGGCGAGGCGACGATGGGCTCGGTGTCGGCGGTCTCCCCGCAGTCCGCATCGACGAGCCAGGTGAGCACGGGCGGGTTCTCGGCGAGCCAGTCGTCGCCTTCGGCGAAGTCGGCGAGCAGCTTCTCGATCTGGGCCCGGACGATGCCGCCTCCTCCGCGTTCGTCGAGCTCGGCCGGCAGGTACTGGATGTCGAAGCGGATCGTGAAGGCGTCGGCCCAGGCGCTGGGATACGTGCCGGCGTCGATGACGGCCACGTTCATCTGGCACGGCAGGGGCATGTACCTGTGCGTCTTCTCGGGGAGGGCGCTCCACTCCTCGTTCATGATGTCGATCGCGTCGAGCAGACGCCGTCCGTAGGCGATCGCATCGACGGCGCCGCCTTCGCGCCACGACGGCTGCTCGATCTCGATGTGACCGCTCTTGCCGGGGATCGTGATCTCGCCCCAGAGGATCCCGCGGCACAGGGGGGCGACCTTGAGGCTCGTCGGCTCCGGGATGACGATGCCGATGCCGGGACGGTAGCCGCGGTCGACGAGCGCGAGCGTCCCCATGCCTCCGGTCTCCTCCTCGGTGACGGAGGCGAACGAAAGAGGGTTGGACAGCTTCACACCTGCCGCCTGCACCGCTTCTATGGCAGCCAGTGCGGCCGCCATGCCGCCTTTCATGTCACAGGCGCCGCGTCCGTAGACCCGCCGGTCGACGAGGACGCTCGCGAACGGCCCCCCTTTGGTCCATCCGGCTCCGCCTGGCACGACATCGCAGTGGCCCAGGAACATGAGCGCGGGTGCGTCCTGGCGCGCTCCGGGGGCGGTCGGGGCGATCGTGCCCACGAGGTTCGGTCGTCCGGTGAAGTCCCGATCCGCGAAGTAGCCGGGACCACCCGCGTGATGGGCGAGCTCTGCCGCGGAGGGCTCCCATTCGTCGATCTCAGCGCCGAGGGATTCCAGACGTCGACGCAGCAGCGCTTGGATCCTTCCCTCACCGGAGACCTGCTCCGGCTCCCCGAACCACGGGCCGACGCTCGGGACGTCGATCATGTCGCGCAGCAGCTGCACCGCATCGTCGAAACCGCGTTCGACGGCATCGGTGATCGCGTCTCGCACAGCGGGTGCGACCTGTGGCATGTGAACTCCCGGAGTTGTGATGGATCATCATTCTGAATCGGATAGTTCACGAATATACGCAAAAATGTTCGTCTCAAACATAAAAAGATATCGAGTTTTACATCAAAGAAACATGCCCGAAACCCAGGGCGCACCGATCGCGGGGCGACGACCGTCGAGGGAAACGTCGGCGAAACATGCCGCCTCGGACCGATCGGGCCCACCGCCGCTCAGCGGCGGACGCTGCGCGTGACCGTGAACTTCGGCGTGCGCCGGAGCTGCTCCGTCGGACCGACCAGACGCGCGAGCTCGGAGCGGTATCCGAGCGAGGAGTTGTACACGGTCAGCAGCTCCCCGCCGGGACGGAGGATCCGCGCCGCGGCCTCGAACAGGCGCGTCGCGGCGCCGGTGTGGACGCTCGTGCCGAGGTGGAACGGCGGGTTGAGCAGCACGACGTCGGCGGAAGCATCCGGGATCCCCGATCCGGCGTCGTCGTGGGTGACGGCGACCCGACCGGCGAGGCCGTTCGCGACCACGGTCGCCCGTGCGGATGCCACGGCTGCCGCCGAGCGGTCCGTGGCGATGACCCGAGCCTCTGGATGGCCGAGAGCCCAGAACGCGGCGAGGGCGCCGGTTCCGCAGCCGAGATCGACGACGACCGGGGCATCCCTCGTGGTCGGGAAACCCTGATGAAGTGCATCCGCGTCGGCGTGTCCTGGCTCGACACGCCGGTCGACATCCCCTCGGTCCGGGTTTCCCGAACGAGCCCGCTCCTCGGCGAGGACCTCGAGCAGCACGCGGGTGCCGATGTCGATGCGGGCGCCGGCGAAGGCCCCGCCGTGCGCGAGGAGGGCGAGTTCGAACTCCGGATGCTCGGACCGCACCGGGAACGGCGGCGCATCGGCCACAGGACGCGGCCGTGCGGCGACGACGAGGCGGGACTTCCGCTCGGCGCGCTGCGCCTGCACCGATCCGAAGTACCTGCCGAGCACCTCGTTCTGGGCGAGCGTCATGTGCTTCACGCGCCCGCCCGCGATCAGGACGACGTCGTCCGTCGCCCATCGGGCGACGGCATCCGCGATCTCCTCCAGCTCGGCGAGGGACTTCGGAAGACGCAACAGCACCAGCCGCGCACCGTCGAACAGCGAGGCATCGAGTTCGTGCGTCGTGAAGGCCGCAGGGTATCCCAGATCATCGAGGCCTTCATCGGTGCGTCCTGGTGCGACATGCCGCGCGGCATCGACCTCATCTCCGTTTTCCCACGCGAGACCGAGGGCGCGGGCATTGCGCGCCAGCGCCCTCCGCCCGGTCGCGAGATCCTGATGGACGCGCACGCCGGAGAGCCCCGCGTCGACGAGTGCGAGAGTGAGGGCGCCGTACCCGTCGCCGATGACGGCGATCTCCCTCGCCTGCGGGGACGGAACCGCCGTCAGCGACCGATCGACGAGGAGTCGATCGGTCTGGTCGTAGGCGAACAGGTTCGCCGCTTCGACGTCGGGGGCCCGACGGAGCCTCTCGTACGCGAACCCGTTCACCTGCCCACTGTAGCCATCACGGATGGTGGCGCATCGCCGACCGCACGGGGACGAAGGTGCTGCGACGTCGCGCCTCGCGACGCGAACGGGACGCCAGCAGCCCGGCGAAGCCCAGCAGACTGGCGCCCAGAGCGAGGGATGCTCCTACGGCGAGAATCTCCATGCTGGTCCTCCTTCTGCGTCGCGTCCCACGGTATTGACGGCACCGGGATCGACCGCGGGGCTTGTGCCCAGTCCCGCAGAGCGCTAAAGGGATGGAGATTGACAGGGGCTGAACACGCGTTTAGTCTGCTGTACATGCGTTCAGCATCGGATGATCTCACCGCCCGGGCGCGGATCCGGGACACGGCCATCACCGCCTTCGCCCGAGACGGCTTCGACGCCACGAGCCTCCGCTCGATCGCACGAGAGGCCGGGGTCAGCCCTGCCCTCATCGTGCATCACTTCGGCGACCGCGAGTCGCTCCAGAGCGAGTGCGACGACTACGTCGTGGGGATCTTCACCGATGAGAGGCACGACGTCATCGAGGCCCCGACCGCCGACCGCATCAGGATCGCACTGCACGACCTGGAGCGATACGGGCCTTACATCGACTATCTCGCGCACATGCTCAGAGACGCCTCTCCCGCCTCCGACCGGCTCTTCGACAGCATCCTCGCCACGACGAGGAACGTGCTCGACACGCAGCGCCAGGCGGGTCTGCTCGAGCCGATGAGCGACCCGGAGATGACGACCCTGCTCGTGGCCCTCATCGGGCTCGGCCCCGTCGTGATGCGGGGGCAGATCGCCCGCGCGCTCGGCGAGGACCAGCTCAGCCCCGCGGGTCTCCTGCGCACCACGCTGCCGATGATGGAGCTGCTCACGCACGGCATCTACGCCACCGACGCGTTCCTCGAGGGAGTGCGCGACACCCTGGAGGGAGAGGCATCATGAGCGACACGATCGCGATCGAGGGGCTCCACAAGAGGTACGGACGCCGGACCGCCCTGCACGCGCTCGATCTGCGTGTGCGCCCGGGGACGGTCTTCGGCCTGATCGGACCGAACGGGGCGGGCAAGACCACGACCCTGCGCACCCTGGTGGACGTGATCCGGCCCACGTCCGGCGCCGTCCGCGTGCTCGGAGAGGATCCGCGGCGCGGTGGGGCGGATCTGCGCCGTCGGATCGGCTACGTCCCCGGAGAGCTGCGGCTCGACGGCCGCGCGAACGGACGACGTCTGCTGTCCTTCTACGCGGAGGTCTCCGGCAGCGACCCGGCCTCCTCCCTCCGGACGGCGCACGAACTGGCCGAGCGGCTCGGCATCGACCTGGAGCGGCCGGTGCGCACGCTGTCGAAGGGCAACAAGCAGAAGGTCGGACTCGTCCAGGCCTTCATGCATCGCCCCGAGCTGCTGATCCTCGACGAGCCGACGAGCGGACTCGACCCTCTCGTGCAGCGCGAGTTCCTGCAGCTCGTGCGCGAGGCGCGAGCTGCAGGGCAGACCGTGCTGCTCAGCTCGCACGTGCTGAGCGAGATCCAGCAGACCGCCGACGAGGTCGCCGTCCTGAGCGCGGGACGGATCGTCGCGGACGGCGACGTCGCCTCGCTCCGACTCGGCTCGATCCGCCGGGTGCGCGCCGAGCTGCGGAGCACGGATGCGGCCGCGGCCCGCGTCCGATTCGAGCGCGTCCCCGGCGTCGAGGCGATCGACATCGTCCAGGACAGTGGCACGGTCCAGGTCTCGACCACCGTCGACGGCGATATCGACCCGTTCGTGAAGGCGCTCGCAGCGTTCCCGGTGACGGCGCTCACCGTCGAGGAGCCGGATCTCGAGGAGTCGGTCCTGCGCCTGTACGGCGATCCCGGCACCGAGGCCCGCCGGGGTTCGACGCCCGCTCCGTCGAAACCCGTCCTGCGCGAGGAGACCGCTCCGGCGTCGCGCCGTCGGCACGGGGTCTCGGGCACCGGGAGGGGTCTCGACGGAGCGACGGGGCGCGGCGAGGGCACGGACGCCCCCGCGACGGGACCCTCGTCGCGCGAAGGGGGCGAGTGAGATGCGCGGCATCCTGCCCGTGTTCCGGCGCAGCATCCGCGAGTCCTGGCGAAGCCTCGCCGGCTGGACGATCGGGCTCGCCGCCGTGCTGTTCCTCTACCTGCCGCTCTACCCCTCCTTCGGCGCGAGCGCCGAGCTGCAGCAGCTCATCGACTCGCTGCCGAGGGAACTGGTCGAGACGATCGGATACGACCAGATCTCCAGCGGAGCCGGCTACACCCAGAGCACCTTCTACGGGCTGATGGGCTTCCTGCTCCTCACGATCGCGGCGGTGATCTGGGGATCCGCGGCCATCGCCGGCGCGGAGGAGAGCGGACGCCTCGAACTCGACCTCGCCCACGGCGTCGGCCGGACCGGGTACGCCCTGGAATCAGCGCTCGCCGTGCTCGTGCGCCTGATCTGGCTCGGGGCCTTCTCCGGCGCCGTGGTCTGGGCGCTCGACGCTTCGGCTGAGCTCGATCTCGAACCCGGCCGTGTCGTCGGCGCGAGCGCGGCGCTCGTCGGACTCGCGTTCCTGACGACTTCCGCAGCGCTTCTCGCCGGAGCCGCGACGGGACGCCGCATCTGGGCGACCGGGGTCGGCGCGGGCATCGCCGTGCTGGGATACATCCTCCAGGCGCTGGCGAAGCAGTCGGACAACCTGGAGTGGCTGAACGTCCTCTCCCCGTACGCCTGGGTCTACCATCGCTCGCCCCTCGCCGACGGCGTCGACCTCCGCGGCCTCGCGCTCGCCTGGGGGCTGGGACTCGTCCTGGCCGCGACATCCGCCCTCGCGCTTCGCGCCCGCGACCTCCGCGGCTGACCGCCCTTCGCGTCGGGGGCCGACACGCCGCTTCGCAGACCCGTCCGCCGCATCCGTCCGACATCTGGCGTGTCGGCCCCCGTTCCGTACGACCCTTGACACTCGCGCAGGTGACATGGTTACTTAGTCAAGTAAGTAACCAACCGACCACCGGGGGCACCGTGATCGAAGAAGGCAGAGCGCTCTTCCTCCAGATCGCCGAGCGGATCGAGGACTCGATCCTCGACGGCAGCCTGGCCGAGGAGGCCCAAGCCCCCTCGACGAACGAGCTCGCCGCCTTCTACCGGATAAACCCGGCCACCGCGGCCAAGGGAGTCGCCATGCTCACCGACAAGGGCGTGCTGCACAAGCGCCGCGGCGTCGGCATGTTCGTCACCGCCGGCGCGCGCGACCTGCTCCTCGGAGAGCGCCGCGCCGCCTTCGCGGATCGCTACATCGATCCCCTGCTCGCCGAGGCCCGCACACTGGGCCTCGGCGCCTCCGACCTCGCGGCGCTGCTCGCCGAGCGCGCCGCGCGCACAGAAGGGAACACCCCCGCATGACCGCTGTCATCGAGGTGCAGAACCTCACCAAGCGCTACAAGGACAAGAACGCCCTCGACGACGTGACGCTGAGTCTCGAGGGAGGCGCCATCTACGGCCTCCTCGGGCGCAACGGCGCGGGCAAGACGACGCTCATGTCGATCCTCACGGCGCAGAACTTCGAGTCCTCAGGCACGGTGCGCGTGTTCGGCGAGCACCCCTATGAGAACGCCCACGTGCTCAGCCGGATCTGCTTCGTCCGCGAGAGCCAGAAGTACCCGGACGACGCGTACCCCAAGCATGCGTTCAAGGCCTCGGCCCTGTTCTTCCCGAACTGGGACCAGTCGCTCGCCGATGAGCTCATCGAACAGTTCCAGCTGCCCATGAAGCAGACGATCAAGAAGCTCTCCCGTGGCCAGCTCTCCGCCGTGGGAGTCATCATCGGCCTCGCCTCGCGCGCCGAGATCACGTTCTTCGACGAGCCGTACCTCGGCCTCGACGCGGTGGCCCGCCAGATCTTCTACGACCGCCTCATCGAGGACTACGCGGAGCATCCGCGCACCGTCATCCTCTCCTCGCATCTGATCGACGAGGTCTCGAACCTCATCGAGAAGGTCATCGTCATCGACAACGGCCGGATCCTCCTGAACGAGAACACGGATGCCGTGCGCGACCGCGCCGTGACGATCGTCGGCGATGCCGCCGCGGTCGACGCCTTCACGACCGGCAAGGAGGTGCTGCATCGCGAGTCCCTCGGCCGGGTGGCGTCTGCGACGGTCTTCGGCGCCCTGACCCCCGGCGAGCACGCCGAGCTCACCGCGGCCGGTCTCGATCTCGCCCCCGTCTCCCTGCAGCAGCTCATCGTCCGGCTCACCCAGAACGCCGCCAACGCGAAGGAGGTCCACTGATGCGACGCGTACTCAACGTCATCCGCCTGCAGCTGATCAACCGGCAGACCTTCATCTGGGTGCCGCTGATCGTTCTCGGCGCCGCCACCGTCATCTCCGTGCTCATCTACGCGATGATCCCCGTCGACGAGCCGAAGTACGGCGGCGGCGGCCAGGCGCCCCTGTGGTATTTCTTCGCCATCGGGCTGTCGGCGATGACGCTCACCTTCCCGTTCTCGCAGGCGATGAGCATCACCCGTCGGGAGTTCTTCCTCGGCACGATGCTCACCGCCGTGCTCGGAAGCGCCTTCATCGGGCTGCTGTTCCTGCTCGGCGGCGCCATCGAGAGCCTCACGAACGGCTATGGCGTGAACGGCTGGATGTTCTACCTCCCCTGGCTGTGGGAGGCCGGTCCGCTCGGCGCATTCGTGGTCTACTTCACCCTCGCGCTGTTCTTCTTCGTCGCCGGGTTCACCGGCGCCACGATCTACAAGAGCTGGGGCCCCACGGTCATCACCGTCGTCGGCGTCGTACTCGCACTGGTGCTCGTCGGCCTCGTGTTCCTCGCCACCCGGCTCGAGCTGTGGGGACATGTGGGCGAGGCGATCGAGTGGCTCGGTGCGCTCGGCCTGGCGCTGTGGGGCCTCGTCGTCGTGGCGGCGCTGGCCGGCGTCTCGTTCCTCGCGTTCCGCCGCGCGATCCCCTGAGCGTCCGCTCGCCGGCGTCCCCTCGCCGTCGAGCGCAGAGCCCCGGTCGGCTCCGTCCGACACGGCCGGGGCTCGCGACGAGGACCGGCGCAGGCGCGTGCCGATCTGAGCGGGTGCCGGACGGCACCCGCTCAGATCGTGTCGTCCGCGGCGACGAGGTCCAGCTGCCAGAACCGCCCGGACGGGTCGGAGGAGTCGTGCGCCTCGTCGGCCGCGTTCAGCACGTCATGGATCTGGGTCATCGCCCGCTCGAACTCCGCCTCGGTGAGCCGGATCGTCCGCTGATTGAAAGCGGCGTGCACCGCGGTCGTCCGCCCGGAGACATACTCGGGCGTCCAGGCGAGCACACGCCGGACAAGGTCCTGATGGTCCTCGGCGAGGGCGGCGATGACGGCGTCTCCGAGCGCCTCGTCGGCGACGGGCCTGTCGGGGCCGCCCACGCTGAGCGCGCCCTTGCGGGCCGTCCACACCCGGTCGCGCCGATCGCGCGCCTTCTCCGGCGCCTCCTCGATGAGGCCGGCGTCGGCGAGCGTGCGCAGGTGGAAGCTCGCGCTGTTCGGCGGCACCCCGAGCTCGGCGGCGATGTCCGCCGCGCGCAGGAACTCGCGACGGGCGAGGAGTCGCAGAATCTGCCGGCGCAGAGGATGCGAGTACGACTTCAGCATCGCCGAGGTCATCCACGTCGCATCCCCGAAAGGCATCTCCGTCTTCTCCTCGGCCATGCCCCGATCATACTCACAACCAAAATTGCGCAATTTAACTTGCGCAATACTCCTTGCGCATCTACGGTGAGTACCATGACGACCGTGACGAGGAGCGCAGGGCTCTGGACCAACCGCCGCTACGTGCTGTGGCTGATCAGCGACACCGGCAAGGGTCTCGCGACCACGCTGGCGAGCTTCGCCGTCCCCCTGATCGCCCTCGTGGTCACGAACGATCCCGCCCAGGCCGGGATCATCGGCGGCATCGGCATGGTGACGCGCCTGATCGTGACGCTGTACGGCGGCGTCCTCGCCGACCGCCACGGACGGATCGGCCTGATGATCCTCGGCGGCCTGTTCGCGACCGTGCTCGCCGCCGGATTCACGCTGCTCTCACTCGTCGGCGCGCTCACCTTCGGCACGATCCTGGCCGTGGAGATGATGCTGATGGTCAGGGCCGGACTGTTCGAACCCGCCAGCGAGAGCGCGCTCAAGGAGCTCGTGCCCGACGAGGCGATGGGGCGGGCCCAGGCCGCGAACCAGGGCAGGGACGCCGCGCTCCAGCTGGCGGGCGGGCCGCTCGGCGGCCTGCTGCTCGGTTTCGGCTCCTGGCTGGTGGGCGTCGTCATGACCCTCTGCTACGCCGTCGCAGCGGCGACGGCGGGGCTGCTGCGCAGGTCCGCGCGCCGCGCGGGGATCGCGGACGGTCCCGCGCAGGGTTCGGATGCTCCGCCGGAGGGCGCTCTCGGTGTGCCGTCCGGCGCCGACGTCCCCGGGGCCGCTCTGCCGCACGGCGGGCTGGACGCCGTCCGGGCGGCCTCCCTCGTGGAGGAGCCCGCCGCGCCGCGCCCGACGCCCGTGAGCGCCGAGGCGGCCGCGGCCGAGGCGTCCGCGGCCCGGACGAGGCCGAACGCCTGGGCGGAGATCCGCGAGGGCTTCTCCTGGCTGTTCTCCCGCCCCGACCTCGGAGGCGTCCTGCTCATCATCACGATCGTGAACCTCGGTTTCAACGCCGCGACCACCACCGTCATCTACGCGCTCCAGCAGTCCGGCCACTCCGAGCTCACGATCGGCTCGATGTCCGCGGCGATCGGTGCGGTGATGCTCGCGGGCGCCGTCGTCTCCCCGCTGCTCGTCCCCCGCGTCAAGGCGGGAACCCTCACGATCGCCGGAATCAGCGGAACGACGATCGCCGCCGTGATCGTGTCGATGATCGAATCGCCGTGGTGGATCGTGCTCGTGCTCGGCGTCTCCGTCTTCCTGCTGCCCGCTCTGAACGCGGCCATGATGGGGTACTTCATGGTGGCCACCCCCACCGGGCTGCTCGGACGCGCCAACAGCGCGGCCGGCGTCCTCGGGATGGGCGCGATGCCCCTCGCCCCTCTCATCGCCGGGTTCGGGCTCACGTGGCTCGGCCGGCAGAACACGATCCTCCTCAGCGCCGCGCTGTGCGCCGTCGCCGTGCTGCTCGCCGTCACGAACAAGGCGCTGCGGGCGCTTCCCGCCGAGGCCGGCTGGGCGGCGCACGCGAAGCGGTTCGAGAACGGATGACCGGGGATGCTTGACCCTGACACCGTGTGAGGCGGGAGAACAGAGACATGTTATCCATCGGGGCGTTCGCGCAGATCGGCCAGGTGACCCACCGGATGCTCCGGCACTGGGACACCGCCGGTCTGCTCGTACCCGCGCACGTGGACGAGTTCAGCGGCTACCGCTCCTACGACCCCTCGCAGCTGGAGAGGCTGCACCGGATCGTGGCGCTGCGCCAGCTCGGCTTCGGCCTCGACGACATCGCGCTGATCCTCGAGCAGGGGGTGGATGCCGAGCGCATCTCCGCTCTGCTGCGGATCCGTCGTGCCGAGGTCGAGGAGGAGCACCGGGTCGCCGCCGCACGACTCGTCGACGTGGAACGGCGCCTCCATCTCATCGAAAGCGAGAAGCACATGACACAGATCGAGATCATCGAGAAGCCGCTGCCTGCGGTGCGCCTGGCCGCGCGGCGGGCGGTCGCGGCGTCCCAGCCTGAGATCGCGGACATCGTCGGTCCGGCGTTCGATGCGATCGCCTCGGTCATCGGCGACGAGTGCGGATCCCTGACGACGCCGATCGCACAGTACACCGAGACCGAGGACGGCACCGAGGTGGTCGCGGGATACGCATACGGCGGGCACGCCCGCGACGGGTTCGAGCTCATCGACCTCTCCGCCGCGGACGAGGCCGTCTGCGGCATCCATCTCGGTTCGATGGAGGGCATCGCCCGGAGCTGGCAGGCCATCCATACCGAGATCCTCGCGCGCGGCTTCGTTCCGACTGGTCCGTGTCGGGAGCTGTACGTCCGCGCAGTCTCAGCGGACCAGTCCGACTGGGTCACCGAACTGCAGCAGCCGGTCGTCCGGGCCTGAGCATCGTCGAGACCCCTCCTGACCGGCACGACTCAGACGGGCCTCGGCGACGGCGAGGGGTCTCGGAGCCGGAACCCGAGGTGCGGATGCCGCGACTACAGCACCCCGGCGAGACCGGCGACGCCGACGAGCGCCGACACGAGCGCGAGCACGAGGGCGACCGCGATCAGCACAGCGTGGACCGTGAGGAACCTGGTCGGCCGGCCGTTCTCGTCACGGGAACGAGGGTCGGCCGCGACACGCCTGTAGAACTGCGGCCAGACGATCGCATTGAAGGCGGCGTTGAGGAACAGGACGATCGCAAGGGGAATCACCCTCCCACGCTAGGCGATTCATGCGAGCATCCGCCTCTCCCCTCGTCGAGGCAGGCGGAGCCGGCCCTCCCGCGCTACAGCCGTTCGTCGAGCGAGGACGGCGGAGCCTACCGAGTCGAAACGCACCAGGGACGAACTCCGTTTCGACTCGCCTCCAGCTCGCTCAACGAACGGGAGGGTCTCCAGCTCGCTCGACGGGAGGAGAGCGGCTCGCCCGACGAGCGGGAGGAGAGCGGCTCGCTCGACGAACGGAGGAGAGTCTCCGGCTCGCTCGACGAGGGGCGAGGGGCCCCACCGGAGAATGGACGCCGTCCATGTATCAGAAACCCCTTGCCGTGCTCCTGGTAGGTGTGAGCACAATGGGCACCATGACCGACGCCTCCCCCGAAGGCGCCGTCAGCGACGGGTCGGCGCGCTGGGAACGGGCGGCCGTGCTCTTCGCCGGCTGGCGCTCCGGCGACGCGCGCGCCATGGACGACCTTGTGCGTCTGATGACGCCTGTGCTCTGGCATGTCGTCCGCGCCTACGGTCTGGAGCGCTCGCTCGCCGAGGACGTCGTGCAGACCACCTGGCTGGCTCTCGTGCGCAGCCAGGACTCCATCGCCGACGCCCAGGCGATCTCGGGCTGGCTGACCGTCACGGCCCGCCGCGAGGCGTGGCGGGTCGGCAAGCAGCATCGCAGGGCCGATGCGACGTCCGACGACGTCCTGGAACCGCTGCTGCCCGTCGAGGAGTCCCCCGAGGCCCGGGTCTCGGCATCCGATGAGAACGCCCGGCTGTGGGCGGCGGTGCAGACGCTCACCGAGCGCTGCCAGCGTCTGCTGCGCGTCGTCGCCTTCGACGAGCGGCCGGACTACGCCTCCATCGCCGTCGAGCTGGACATGCCGGTCGGCAGCATCGGCCCCACCCGCAAGCGCTGCCTAGCGAAGCTGCGCACCGCGCTCGTCGGAACGGGCTTCCCGGCTCCCCTGGAAGGGAGCAGCGATGAGCGACCCTGACGACCTCCTGTTCGGGCGGCTCCGCGATGCGGCGGAGGAGTTCGATCCCGTTCCCGCCGACCTCGCCGACCGCATGATCGCCGCGATCGCCGTCGCCGATCTGTCTCGCGAGTATGCGCTCCTCACGCTGATCGAGGGCGTCGCCTCTCCCGTCCGCGGGGAGGCGGAGACCACCACCCTGCAGTTCAGCGACGGCACGTCGAGCGTGCTGCTGCACGTCAGCCGCACCGAGCGGGACCACCGGCGCGTCGACGGCTGGGTCGATGCCGAGACGGACGAGATCCGGCTCACCCAGGGCGGCCGCACGTGGTCGGTCATCCCGGCCGAGAGCGGCCGCTTCGCCTTCGACGACGTCCCGCCCGGACTCTGCCGGGTTCTGCTGGTGACCGCCGGGGACGCGAAGGATCTGCTCACGCCTCAGTTCGAGGTGTGACGAGGCGGGCATCCGCACCGTGGAGAGGAAGAGCATGGAGCAGCCGAGGGGTTGGAGCTGGCAGGACCGCGCCGAGGGGTCGATCCCCCGGGGGACGGCACTGGATCCGAGCGTGGATCCGGTCGACGGCATCCGCGCGTATCCCACCGCGTATCTGCCGGACCGGATGCTGATCGCCGAGAACCCGGAGGAGACGAACGACGCGTACGACCGTGATCTGAAGATCCTGAGGGACGCCGCGCACTCCTTCGGCTGGCGGCTGGACGTCGAGGACGACGACTTCATCCGCAGCGGCCTGCGCGGCGAGAGCCTCCCCGGCATCGCGGGCATGCACCGCGCGCGCCTCACGACGCCCGACGAGCCGGGCGAGGGAGAGTCACCCGTGCCGCCGGATGCCTGGCGCGTGCTGCAGCGGGCCAGGCGGATCGCCCGAGGGCCGCTGCCGCGGGCCGGTCTCGAGCATGTGCTGTCGATCGATCCGGTGGGGCTCAACCCCTTCACCCGGACGAATCCCTTCACGCGCACGAACCCGTTCACCCGGACGAACCCGGTGCGGGGGGCGGGAGCCGTCGGCAGCGACGACTACCTCGAGCCCGGCCGCGGCGGACGGCAGCCGATCGCCTGGATCGGACCGGAGCCCGTGCGGGGTCCCGCCCCGAAGAAGGGGCGGCGCGCGGTCGTCGCCGTGCTCGACACCGGCTGCGGCGTCCACGCCTGGCTGCCGGACACGGTCGTGACGCGCGGGATCTCCATCGACGGGGTCCCGATCGGTCTGACCGGTCCCGACGACCCGGAACGCTACCCCGACCTGTACGGGCAGCTCGACGGCGAGATCGATGCCGTCGCAGGGCACGGGACGTTCATCGCCGGCATCCTGAGGCAGACCGCTCCGGACGCCGACATCCTCTCGATCCGCGTGGCCGGCTCCCTGGGCGTGGTCGACGAGAGCACGTTCCTGCAGGCACTGGCCGGGGTCGTGGAGCTGCAGCGCAGGTACGTCGCCGGCGAGGCCGGCGGGCATCCGGTCGACGTGCTGAACCTGTCCCTCGGCTACTATCACGAGACCCCGGCGGACGGCCTGTTCTCCCTGACGCTGTACGAGCTGCTGCGCTCGGCGCGCGAGTCCGGGACCGTCGTGGTCTGCTCGGCCGGCAACGACGCCATCGACCGTCCGTCCTTCCCCGCCTCGCTGTGGCCGTGGCCCGGTGCGGACAACGGTCTGAGGCCGGAAAGGGGGATGCCCCTCGTGTCGGTCGGGGCGCTGAACCCCTCGTGGCGCTCGCTGGCGCTGTTCTCGAACGTCGGCCCGTGGGTGCGGGTCTACGCGCCGGGCGCGGCGATCGTGTCGACGACTCCGGCGTTCACGGGCGGCGCCCAGGCGGCCACGCGTGCGGATTTCGACGGCTTCGACCGCCAGACCATCGACCCCGACGACTACCGCGGCGGCTTCGCCGCCTGGAGCGGAACATCCTTCGCCGCCCCGTACGTCGCAGGGCGGATCGCCGCCCTGCTCGGCCCGCTGCTGGATCGATCGGCAGGGAAGGCACCGGTCGTCGCGGCGGCGAAGGCGCAGAAGGCGGTGGATGCGGTGCTGAAGACGCTTCCGCCGGATGCCGCGCTCGGCTGATCCGGCTGTCTTTCCCCCCTCGTCCCTTCCCCGCCGGTCTCGCTGCCCTCGATCCCGTAGAGCGTGTCCGGGAAGGTGTGGAAGCCTCCTGCGGGCACTCGCATCTTCTGGGACGCGCCTCCGGGCGTGTCCCAGAAGATGTCGCCCTCAGGGCCGGCCACCGGCCATTCCAAGGCACGCTCTCGGGAACGTCAGAGAAGATGTCGCAGCTCTACCCGGTCACGCACAATCTCCCGGGCGCACCCTGACGACGTCCAGAGGATCGCCGATCCGACGGTTCGAAGGCGGCGCTGGCCGGCTTCTCAGACGGATCGCTGCCGTCCAAAGCGCTCCGGAGACCCGCGAGCTCGCTGCGCACGGCATCCGCAGGCACGCCGCGCTCGCATCGCGGCGGTGCACGGGGCATCCTTGTCGGATGGGGACATCGGCGTACGAGCTGTACGAACGCGGGCGCGCCGCGAGCAATGCGCAGCGGTACGCCCAGGCGCGCCGGCTGCTCGAACGCGCCTCAGCCGGCCCCGGCGCCGACCCCGACCTCCGCGCGCGCATCGCCGGAACCCTGGCATACGTCATCGCCCAGACGGGACAGCCCGCGAAGGCGGAGGCGCTCTGTCGCGAGGCTCTCTCCCGCGACGGCCTGAGCGCCGAGACCGCCGCGATCCTGAGCGGCCAGCTCGGCGTGCTCTTCAGCCGCGCCGGACGCCTGGACGAGGCGGACGAGATGCTCACCCGCGCCGTCGCCGGACTCGAGGGGATCGCCCTGGCCAACTGCCTGCTCAACCGCTCGCTCGTGCACATGCAGCGCCGTGCGCTCGAGGCCTGCGCCGCCGACCTGGAGCGTGCGACCGCGCTCTACGAGGCCGAGGGCGACGCCGCGGCCGCCGCCGAGTCGCGCCACAACCTCGGCTACGCCGCCCTCCTCGCCGGCGACCTCGTCACCGCTCTGGAGCTGATGGCCCGATCACGGCCGATGATCGCCGCCGAATCGGATGTCAGCGCCGCCATGAGCGATCTCGACCGTGCCGAGGTCCTGCGCGACGCCGGCCTTGTCGACGAGGCGGAGCGTCTGCTGGAGTCCGTCGCAGCCACCTTCGGCGCCGCCCGGATGCGTCAGGCCCGCGCAGAGGCCGAGTTCCACCTGGCGCGTTCCCTGCTCGGCCATGACCCTGTCCGCGCGGCGCGGATCGCGCGGGACGCCTCCCGGCGCTTCCGCTCGCTCGGCAGCGAGAGCTGGACGGCCAGGAGCACGGCGATCCGCCTGGACGCCCTGCTGGCCGACGGTGCGCCGCCCCCGCCCGCCGACTTCGCCGCGACCGCCGAGTCTCTCGCTGCGGCGGGCTTCCCCGCCGAGGCCATCGCCGTCCGGTTCAGCGGGTCGCTGGCCGCCACGCTCCGAGGGCAGGATGCCGGCCGCCTCCCCCGCCTGCCCAGGAACGCGCCGACCCCGCTGCGACTGCGCGCCGCAGAGGTCCGCGCCGCGCGCGCCGCGCCCTCGCGCGCACGACGGATCGCCGCCGAGGGCCTCGATCTGCTCTCCGACTGGCAGCGGTCCTTCGGCGCACTCGATCTCCAGGCCTCCGTGGCGATGCACGGCACCGGACTCATCTTCGCCGGACTCCGCTCAGCGGCACGGAGCGGCAGTCCGGGCATCCTGTTCGACTGGTCCGAGCGCGCGCGGCATCTCAGCCAGCAGGTCGCGCCCGTGCGCCCGCCGCACGATCCGGCGCTGGCCGCCGATCTCGCAGCGCTGCGGATGCTGCGCGCCGAGCTCACCGGAAGCGAGTGGACGACGCACCCGCAGGTGCGGGCGCTGCGCGACCGGGTGCGCGAACGCCAGTGGACGACCACCGGCGCCGGCGACGCCCGGCCGCGCACGACGCTCGACGCGGTGCGCGGCGCCCTCGACGCCGGAACCGCCATGCTCTCCTATGTGTTCACCGGCGCCGAGCTGCTGTGCGTCGTGACGACGACGACCTCGGCGCGGATCGTGCGCCTGTCCTGGCCGGATGTGCAGCAGGCCACGCAGGGGCTGCGCGCCGACCTGGACGTCGCCGCCGCCGTCCGCACGGGTCCGATGGCCTCTGTCGTCGCGCGCGCGCTGGACGAGCGCCTGAAGAGCCTCAGCGGCGCACTGCTCGCGCCGATGCGCGTCGCCCCGGCGACCCGGCTGGTCCTGACCGTGCCCGGCGCCCTCGCCGGCATCCCGTGGGGCATGCTCCCGGACATGGACGGCCGTCCCTTCACCCTCGCGACCTCGGCCTCCCGGTGGCTCGACGACCGCACCGCCGACCGCACGCCCCGCCATGCCGGGTTCGCCGCGGGGCCCCGCGTGCCCAGGGCCGTCGAGGAGATCGAGCGAGCCGGGTCCGCCTGGACGGACCGCGGCGCCGAGGCGACCGTTCTCACGGGCGACGCCGCCCGCGTGGACGCCGTCACCGCCCTGGCGGATCGCGTGGACGTCCTGCACATCGCCGCGCACGGCAGGCACGCGGTCGACAATCCGATGTTCGCCGGCTTCGAGCTCGCCGACGGTGCGCTGTTCGGCTATGACGTGGATCTCGTCCCGCGCGTTCCCGACACCGTGGTGCTGTCGGCGTGCGAGCTCGGACGCTCGTCCGTGCGATGGGGCGAGGAGGCGCTCGGCATGACCCGCGTGTGGCTCCATGCGGGCGCGCGCTGTGTGATCGCGGCTCCGGCGGTCGTGCCGGACGACGATGCCGCTGCGCTGCTGAGCGCCGTCCACTCCCGCCTCGCCCGTGGCGAGGATCCCGCCGTCGCGCTGGCTTCGGCCTCGGCGTCCACCGGCGCGCGCACCTCTTTCCAGGTGCACGGCGCCGCGTTGTGAGCAGGCGGCGGCAGCCAGCGGAGCGCAGGAGAGAGACCTCCGGGAAGATTTTCTCCATTCGATGTATCAGATCGGAGGGAGCCCGCTCTTGATACTCAGACGATGTCACGTGGAGCGTCCGGGTAGGGCCGGAGCGAGGGAGGCACGTCGAAGTCCTCACTGGGGAAGCGCGCTGGGGAGCGCGAGGACCGGCATCGACTGCTCGAGGGGTGCCGCGGTTGCAACCGCGGCACCCCTCGTTCGCGTCACGGCACGCGGCGCTCGGACCCGTACGCGGAACGCGTGGCATACGGCGCTCCGCCGCGGTGTGCAGGACGGAGCGTACGGCCGCTCAGCGCTTCTCGGCGGCCTCGGTGTGATGGCGGATGACCTCGGCGACGACGAAGTTGAACCACTTCTCGGCGAACTCGGGATCCAGATGGGCCTCCTCGGCGAGGGCGCGGAGACGTGCGACCTGCTGCTCCTCGCGGGAGGGATCGGATGCCGGCATCGAATGCTCGGCCTTGAGGTGCCCGACCTGCTGCGTCGCCCGGAAGCGCTCGGCCAGCATGAAGATGAGTGCGGCGTCGATGTTGTCGATGCTGGCGCGCAGGCGCAGCAGCTCACTCCGTGCGTCATCTGTCATGCCCCCACGATATCCAACCCGCGCCCTAGAGTGATCGCATGAGCACCGATGACACCGCGGCGCCGGCATCCGACGAGGATCCGGTCGAGGCCATGCCCGCCCCGCATCCGGCGCCGAAGCGGGGATCCGGCCGAAGGACGAGACCGGAGCCCGAGGCGGAACCGGAGCTGACGCCCAAACCGGTCGTCGAGCCCGTTCCCTCCGGCCGCTCGTTCTGGACGCGCATCGACCGCCCCTTCGTGTTCGGCTTCCTCGTCACCCTGGGCGCTCTCGCGGCGATCCTCCTCGGTCTCGCGCTGTCCAACCTGTCCACCGTCATCATCTACATCGCCCTCGCGCTCTTCGCCGCACTCGGTCTCGACCCCGCCGTGCGATTCCTCGAACGGCGCCGCTTCACGCGGCCGCTCGCAGTCGTCACCGTGCTCGTCGGGCTCATCGTCGCTCTGGCGCTCATCGTCTGGGCGATCATCCCCGTGGTCGTCGAGCAGATCGCGAGCTTCGTGAGAGACGTCCCCGGCATGATCTCCGACTTCCAGGGAAGCGATCTCTACGCGACGCTGGAGGACCAGTTCGGCGATCAGTTCGAGTCGCTCGTCGCCGACGTGCAGGGCTTCCTCTCGAACCCGGGCAACCTCGCCGCGATCGGCGGAGGGGCGCTGCAGGTGGGCGCGTCGATCGCCAACGGCATCTCAGGAGTCGTCGTCGTCCTCGTCCTGATCATCTACTTCACCGCGACGCTCCCCGGGATCAAGCAGGCGATGCTCCGCCTCGTTCCCGCCCGCGACCGCGCCAACACCGAGATCATCACCGATCAGATCACCGACTCGGTCGGCGGCTACGTGATGGGCATGGTGACCCTGGCGTTCATCAACGCGATCGTCGTGATGATCCTCTACTCCGTGCTGGGGCTGCCCTTCCCGCTGCTCCTCGCGGTCGTGGCGTTCCTGGTGACGCTCATCCCGCTGGTCGGCTCCCTGCTGTTCTGGGTGATCGGCACCGGGATCGCCCTTTTCGGCGACAACCTCGTCTTCGCGCTGGTGTTCGCCGCGATCTACCTCGTGTACATGCAGGTGGAGGCCTACGTGCTCACTCCCCGGGTGATGAATCGCGCGGTGTCGATCCCCGGGTCCCTCGTCGTGATCGGGGCCCTGGTCGGCGGCACCCTGCTCGGCCTGCTGGGCGCCCTCGTGGCCGTGCCGGTGACGGCATCCATCCTGATCATCATCAAGAAGGTCTGGATCCCCCGGCAGGACGCCAGGATCTGATCCTCCGAATCCTCCCCCGAAACTGCGACACCACGCCGAGACAGCGGTAACCCGCAGTCGTTTCGGCGTGGTGTCGCAGTTTCGGTGAGGGGACGAGCCTCAGATGAGGCCCTTGTCGGTCAGCCACTGCGTCGCGATGTCCGCGGACGAGGCCTGGTCGACCGTGCTCTGCACGCCCAGGGCGACGAGGTCCTCCACCGTCAGCTCCGCGCTGACCCCGTTGATGACGTCGGCGATCTCGTCGGCCACGTCGCTGGACGCGATGGGGACGACGTTCGACGCCAGGATGAGGTTCTCCGGGTCCTCCAGCGCGACGATGTCCTCAGTCTGGAACCGCGGATCCGCCGAGTAGATGTCCGCGACCTGGATCTCGCCGGCCAGCAGCGACTCGAACGTGGTGTCGGCGGTGGCCGAGAACGCCAGGTCGATGCCGTAGACGTCCTTGGCGCCGGTGGGACCGTACGGGCGCTCCTCCAGCTCCGGTGCGCCGCCGAGCGTGACCGTGCCCTCGACGTCCGCGAGGTCCCCGATCGTGGTGAGGTCGTTCGCCGCGGCGAACTCCTTCGTCACCGTGTAGGTGTCCTGATCGCTGGCGTCGGCGTAGTCCAGCGCCGTGAGCCCGTCCGGCAGGGCGTCCTGCAGGGCGGCGTAGACGTCCTCGGGACTGGTCACGGCGGCATCCGCGTCGTAGAACTGCAGGAGGTTGCCGGTGTACTCCGGGAACAGGTCGATCGCACCGGACTCGATCTCGGGGATGTAGGCGTCGCGCTGGCCGATGTTGAACTGGCGGTCGACCTCGAACCCGGCGCCTTCCAGCGCCTGCGCGTAGATCTCGGCGATGATCTCGTTGGAGTAGTAGGCCTGCGAGCCGATGACGATGGTGTCGCCTCCCGCTTCTCCGGACCCGGAGTCGTCGGACGGGGTGTCGAGCGGGCTGCTGTTCGAGCAGCCCGCCAGGATCAGGGATGCCGCGATGGCGGCGGCGCCCGCGAGGACGAGGCGTGACTTTCGTGCGGTGAACATGATGTTCCTCTCTTGGTGGGAGTCTGTGATTCAGGCGGTGGCGGCGCGCGGACGCGCGCGCCGTGCTCCGGACTGCTGCACCCGGATGCCGGCGGGCACCGCGGCGCGCTGCGCGAGGGCGAGAAGCAGGTCGGCGATGAGAGCGAGGACGGCGACGAGGACGGCCCCGCCGATCACCTGGTCGAGACGACGCAGCGGAAGCCCCTGGATGATCGGCCAGCCGAGGCCCCCGAGATTGACGTAGGCGGCGATCGTGACGGTCGCGATCACCTGCAGGACGGCCGCACGGAGGCCGCCGACGAGAAGGGGAAGCCCCAGCGGCACCTCGACCTTCCAGAAGACCTGCCACTCGGTCATGCCGACGGCGCGGGCGGCGTCGAGCACTCGGCGGTCGACGGCCTCGAGACCGGTGTAGGCGCCGGCGAGCAGCGAGGGGATGGCGAGCAGCACGAACGTGATGACGGCCGCCTCCGGGATGCGCAGCACCCCCAGCAGAAGCACGAGCAGCACCATGAGTCCGAAGGACGGGACCGCGCGGGCGGCGCCGGACACCGCGACGGCGATCTCGCGCCCTCTGCCGGTGTGGCCGATCAGCCAGCCCAGCGGGACCGCGATGACGACCGCGATGACGACCGAGACGGCGGTGAACCACAGGTGCTGGCCGAAGAGGACGGGCAGCGCGTAGGAGCCTTCCAGCCGCTCCGGGGAGAACAGCCAGGCGAAGGCCTCGAGGAAGATGTTCATGCGGCCGCCCTCACCGCGATCCGCGCCTGCCGGCGCATGGGCGCTGAGCTCGCACGGGTCCATGGCATCAGGACTCGCCCGGCGAGCAGCAGCAGGCCGTCGATGACGAGCGCGATGACCACGACCGCGACGACGCCCGCGAGAACCTCGGCGATGATCCGGCGCTGCAGCCCGTTCGTGAACAGGTATCCCAGGTTGCTCACGCCGATGAGGATGCCGACGGTGGCCAGGGAGATCGTGCTCACCGCCGCGACTCTGAGACCCGCGAGGATCACCGGGCCGGCCAGCGGGAGGTCAATCGTCCAGAATCGGCGCGCGCTGCCGTATCCCACGGCGGTGGCCGCCTGCCGGACGGCCTCGTCGACGGAGTCGAGACCGTCGGAGACCGAGCGCACCAGGATCGCCACGGCATAGATCGTGAGCGCGATGACGAGGTTCTCCGGGCTGATCGCGGAATAGCCGAACACCGTCGGCAGCAGGATGAGCAGCGCGAGCGAGGGGATCGTGTAGAGCAGCCCTGTGAGCACGATGACCGGGCCGCGGACCAGCCGGTACCGCCACGCGACCCAGCCCAGCGGCACGGACAGCGCGAACCCGAGCACGATCGGGATCGCGCTCTGCTGCAGGTGGACGAGCGCGAGCTCGAGGATGAGCCCGAGATTGTCGACGACCCAGTTCACGGGGCGTCCTCGATCAGCGCCCCCTGCGTCCGCCCCTCCGAATCGACGACGACCGTGCCGCGGGCGGTCTGCTTCAGGCGCAGAGCGCGCCGGCCCCGATCGGCTCCGATGAACGCCTCGACGAAGGCGTCGACGGGGTTCTCGATGATCTCGCTCGGGCTGCCGACCTGCACGATGCGCGCGCCCTTGTCGAGGATCACGACCTGATCGCCCAGCAGGAACGCCTCGTCGATGTCGTGCGTGACGAAGACGACGGTCTTGTCCAGCTCGTGCTGCAGCCGGATGGTCTCCTGCTGCAGGTCGGCCCTGACGATCGGGTCGACGGCGCCGAAGGGCTCGTCCATGAGGAGGATGTTCGGATCGGCCGCGAGGCCTCTCGCGACGCCGACGCGCTGCTGCTGGCCGCCGGAGAGCTGACTCGGATACCGCTCCGCGAGCGCGCGGTCGAGCCCGACGGTGTCGAGCAGGTCGAGCGAGCGCGCATAGGCGTCCTTCTTCTTCACGCCGTTCAGCCGCAGCACCGTGGCGACGTTGGCGATGACCGTGAAGTGCGGCATGAGGCCGGAGTTCTGCATGACGTATCCGATGCGGCGCCGCAGCGCGACCGGGTCGCCGCCGAGCACGCTCTCTCCGTCGATCTCGACGTCCCCGCCGGTCGGCTCGACCATCCGGTTGATCATGCGCAGCAGCGTCGTCTTGCCGCATCCGGAGGATCCGACGAACACGGTGGTCTTCCGCGAGGGCAGCACAAGGCTGAAGTCCTCCACGGCGAGGGTGCCGTCGGGGAATCGCTTGGACACGGAACGGAACTCGATCATCGCTGGCGTCTCCGATCGGGGGTCACGGGCCGACCCGGACGTCGGGGGCGAAGGCGACGTAACCGGAGAAGTCCTCACCCACCCGATCGAACGCCGAGGGATAGGGGTGCGGATACGACCAGGCCTGATCGGCGAACGTCTCGCCCTGGGTCCGCACCGAGTAGTACTGGCATTCGCCCTTCCACGGGCATGTGTACGGCGTCGGGCTCTCGACGAGGACGCCGGGCGTGATCGAGGACGGCGGGAAGTACCAGTTGCCCTCGATGGAGATGAGATCGTCGTCCTCGGCCTGCGCGATGACGGTTCCTGCGAGTACAGCCTTCATTCCTGTCCTCCTCGGATTCAGGTTCTGAGCGTATAAGAGGGTTCGGACACCGCCGAGAGCCTTGCGCACGGGATGTCAATGTGAGAAACATTGCGCGCGGTCCGATGAGGCTTTCGGCGCGGCCGGGGAGCGGACGGGAGCCCTCAGGCCGACTGCCGTCCATAGCCCTCGAGCAGTCGCAGCCAGATCTCGCTGACCGTCGGGTAGGCGGGAACGGCATGCCACAGACGGGAGATCGGCACTTCGCCGGCGATCGCGATCGTCGCCGCCTGGAGGAGCTCGGCCACGTCCGGCCCGACGAAGGCGACGCCGAGGATCACGTCGCGGGCGGTGTCGACGACCATCCGGGCCCGGCCGCTGTAGCCGTCCTCGATGAGGCTCGCCCCCGCCACGTGGCCGAGGTCGTAGTCGACGACCTCGATCTCGTATCCCGCCGTGCGCGCGGCGTCCGCCGTGAGGCCGACCGAGGCGACCTCCGGCGAGCCGAACACGACCTGCGGGACGGCGGCGTGATCGGCCGTGGCGACGTGCCGTCCCCACGCCGCGTCGTCGACGGCATCCTGCGCCGCGCGCGCGACGATGACGTCGCCGGCGGCGCGCGCCTGGTACTTGCCCTGATGGGTGAGCAGGACGCGGCCGTTGACATCGCCGACCGCGTACAGCCAGTCGATCCCCGGCACGCGCAGCGTGTCGTCGACCGCGATCGGACGGCCGGGCTCGAGACCGACGACGTCGAGGCCGATGTCGTCGCTGCGCGGAGTGCGACCGGTCGCGACGAGCACCTCCGACGCCGTGACCTCCTCACCGCCCGCGAGGGTGATCGTCACCCGCCCGCCGTCGCGGGCGACGCGCTCGGTCCCGGTGTGCGTACGCACCTCGACGCCGAGCTCGCGGAGCCCCTCCGCCACCCGCTCGCCGGCGAACGGCTCGAACGCCGAGAGCAGCCCGCCGCGGGCGATGACGGTGACCGTCGCGCCGAGGGACGCGTATGCGGTGGCCATCTCGACGGCCACCACGCCGCCGCCGATAACGGCGAGCGACGAGGGCACCTCCTGGGCGCTCGTCGCCTCCCTGCTCGTCCACGGCCTCGCGTCCGCCAGCCCGGGGATCGGCGGGATGGCGGCGTCCGTGCCGGTGCTGATCGCCACCGCGTGGCGCGCGCGGAGCACGCGGACGGCGCCGTCGGCGGCGGTGACGGTGACCTCGCGCTCTCCGGAGAGGCGGCCGTGGCCGCGGGCGAGGGCGATCCCGGCCTGATCGAGCCAGGCCACCTGACCGTCATCGGACCAGTCGCTCGTGAAGGAGTTGCGCCGAGAGAGGACGGCCCGGACGTCGATCGCCCCTGTGACGGCCTCCGCCGCTCCGCCGACGTGCTGCGCCGCGCGCAGCGCCTGCCCGGAGCGCAGCAGCGCCTTGGACGGCATGCACGCCCAGTACGAGCATTCCCCGCCGACCAGCTCGCCCTCCACGATGAGGGCCGTGAGCCCGCCCTGGACGGCGCGGTCCGCCACGTTCTCGCCGACCGGTCCCCCGCCCAGCACGATCAGGTCGTACTCGTCCGTCGCCATCGTCGTGCCTTCCGTCGCTTCCAGTCTCGCTGAACTGCAACGTCATGTCACGGGCCGGTTGTTCCCCGAGACTGCACCACCACGCCGAGACGGTGTCGTTCCGCCTACCGCTCGGCGTGGTGTCGCGGTTTCGGAGAAGAGCGGGCTGGGCGACACGCGGGCCCCGGGGACGGACCCGGGAGCGCGCGCGGCGGGCGGCGAGTCAGCGGGCGAGCAGGAGGTGCGTCGGGGCGGGAGCGGGGGCGCGGTGACGGATGCCGCGCGGGGCGCCGGTGCGCTCATCGACGTCGAGCACGGCGATCTCGTCGGAGCGCTGACCGCTGACCAGCAGCAAGCCGTCGTGCAGCAGGTGATGACGCGGCCAGTCGACCCCGGAGTCGGCGAGCGCGAGCGGTTCGACCTGCGAGCCGTCGCCGCGCACCCGCAGCGCGGCGATCGTGTTGCTGCCGCGGACGCCGGCGTAGAGCGTCTCGCCGTCGCGGGAGCGGGAGAGCTCGGCGGGGTAGTCGACGCCGACCACGGCGACCGGCGAGACCGGAGAGGCGGTGACCACGCGCCAGGTCCCCGACTCGGTCGGCGCGAGCGTGAACACCTCGCAGGAGTACTCGGTCACCACGTGGAGGTGGCCGCTGGGATGCACCACCATGTGACGAGGGCCGACGCCCTGCGGCAGAACGACCTCGTGGTCGAGGCCCAGCCGGGAGGCGCCGGGGCGCCAGATCCGCACGAGGTCGAAGCCGAGATCGGTGGTCGCGATGCGTCCGTCGGGGAGGAAGGCGGCGGCGTGCGCGTGCGAGACGCGGGCGCCGGCCGGGGCGGAAGCGCCGCCCGCCGAGGTCGCCGGCGCGTAGGGGTCGGATGCCGCAGCGGCGATGCCGCGTGACGGTCCGGGGGCCGGAACGCCGTCCGCAGGCCGTTCCGGGCCGCCGCGTCCGACATCTGGCGTGTCGGCCCCCGGATCGTCCCCGCCGAGCAGCGCCGCGCGCAGCGCCGCGGCCTTGTCCGCGGCATCCGGGACGAGGCGACCCGCGGCGTCGAGTCCGATCCGCACCACCCGGCCGTCGCCGTAGCAGCTGGCGACGAGGTACGTCCCGCCGGGCGCGACGGCGATGTGGCACACCGCGGCTCCCGCAGGGACCGCATCGCCGAGCGGGACGAGGGTCGACGCCCCCGTCCGGGAGAAGGCCTGCACGGCGCCGGAGCCTTCGAGGGCGGCGTAGACGACGTCGAGCGAGGGATGCTGCGCCAGCCACGACGGCGAAGGAGCCGACGCGGCCACGCCTCGAAGCGCGAGCGTGGCGGGCTCGCGCCCCTCGTCGCCGCGGAGCACGCCGATGCCGAGGGCTTCCCCCGCCATGTCGGCGCCGTAGCCGCCGACCCAGAACTGCGTCATGTCTGTCACTCCTCCATATACAGCGGGTCCCGGAACCGCATCCGCGCGCCGTGTGGACGGGCTCGGCGCGGCGGCGGCTCAGTCGACGAGGTCGTGGCGGACGATGATCTGGTCGCGGGCGGGGCCGACGCCGATCACCGAGATGCGCGTGCCGCTCATCCGCTCCAGCGCGAGCACGTATTCCTGCGCGGTCTGCGGCAGCTCCTCGAAGGCGCGCGCGGTCGAGATGTCCTCGCTCCACCCCGGATAGCTCTCCAGGATCGGCTTCGCGTGGTGGAAGTCGGTCTGGTTGACCGGGACGTCGTCGAAGCGCACGCCGTCGACGTCGTAGGCCACGCACACCGGGATCTGCTCGAGGCCGGTCAGCGTGTCGAGCTTGGTGAGCACGAGGTCGGTGATGCCGTTGATCCGCGTCGCGTAGCGGGTGATCGGGGCGTCGTACCAGCCGACCCGCCGAGGCCGGCCGGTGGTGGTGCCGAACTCGAAGCCGACCGAACGCAGCCACTCGCCCTGCTCGCCGAACAGCTCGGTCGGGAAGGGGCCGGAGCCGACGCGCGTCGTATAGGCCTTCACGATGCCGACGATGCGATCGAGCCTTCCCGGCCCAATGCCGGACCCGGTCGCCGCCCCTCCCGCCGTCGCCGATGACGAGGTCACGAACGGGTAGGTGCCGTGATCGACGTCGAGCATGGTCGCCTGCCCGCCCTCGAAGACGACGACCTCTCCGCGGTCGAGGGCCTGGGCGATGAGATGACCGGTGTCGGCGACCATCGGGCGCAGCCGCTCGGCGTAGGAGAGCAGGTCCTCGACGATCTCGTCGCAGGTGATGGCACGGCGGTTGAAGACCTTCACCAGGAGGTGGTTCTTCTGATCGAGCGCCCCCTCGACCTTCTGGCGCAGGATGTTCTCGTCGAAGAGGTCCTGCACGCGGATGCCGACGCGGTTGATCTTGTCGGCGTATGCCGGCCCGATGCCGCGTCCCGTGGTCCCGATCTGACGCTTGCCGAGGAAGCGCTCCGTGACCTTGTCGAGCGTGCGGTGGTATTGCGTGATGATGTGCGCGTTGGCGCTGACCCGCAGCCGGGACGTGTCGATGCCGCGGGCGGAGAGCGCCTCGAGCTCGCTGAAGAGGACCTCGAGGTCGATCACGACGCCGTTGCCGATGACCGGGGTGACGCCGGGCGACAGGATGCCGGAGGGCAGCAGGTGCAGCGCGTACTTCTCGTCGCCGATGACGACGGTGTGCCCGGCGTTGTTGCCGCCGTTGAACTTCACGACCCAGTCGGTGCGCTCGCCGAGCAGGTCGGTGGCCTTCCCCTTGCCCTCGTCGCCCCACTGGACGCCGACGATCACGATTCCTGGCATGGGTGAACCCCCTTGCTTCGCCGGGTTTGCACCGGCCGATGAGCTGGCCCGAGTCGGGCTCCCCCATCCTATCGAAGGCGCTGTCCGGCCCCTGGAGCAGGGCCAGATCGCTACCTCGTGCGGGTGAAGGTCGTGCGCAGGCGATAGCGCTCGCCGCTGTAGCGGATGTCCGAGGCGAGGACGCGGCGGCCGGACTCGTCGACCACCACCTGGTGCATCACGAGGATCGGCTCGCCCTCCTGCAGCCCGAGGTACTGGGCGACCTCGCCGTCGGCCTTGCGCGCCTCGATCGTGGTCTCGGCCCGGGAGAGCGAGATCCCGGCATCCGAGAGGCGCGCGTAGAGCGAATCCGTCTCGTAGTCGGCCTCCGCGAAGGCGGGATCCAGATCGGCGGGCAGCCGCGCGCTGTCGACCGCGATCGGCACGCCGTTGAGGAGTCGGACGCGCTGGAGCGCGAAGACCGGGGTGCCTGGCGCGAGCCCGAGCTCCTCGGCCTCGTCGTAGCTCGCGGGGACCACCGAGCTGGCGAGCACCCGCGATGAAGCTTCGAGTCCCATCCGCGCCGCGGTCTCCGTGAAGGACTCCAGGCTGTTCGGCCACTCCGGGCTCGTGGACCGGCCCGTGGACGAGACGTACCAGCCGCGCCCGTGCGAGGAGCTCAGAAGGCCGTCCTCGACCAGGCTCGACAGCGCCTTGCGCAGCGTCACCCTGGAGATGTTCAGCTGCTGGCACAGCTCCCGCTCCGGCGGCAGCCGCCGCCCGGCCTCGAGCACGCCGGAGGAGATCTCGGAGGCGATGAGGTTGCGCGCCTGCACCCAGAGCGCCTCCGGATAGTCCGGTCGGATGCCGACGTCGCCGCTCCGCGTCCCGCTCACGCGGACCCCCTTAGCTCGAAACGTATACCACTATAGCCAGGGCAGCATCCACTCAGAACCGGGCGGCGTCTCACGGCGCCTCGGGCACCCGCGGATCCCACTCGTCGGCGAGGGGCGGGACGTCGGCGACCGTGCTGGCGACCGGCACCGGCGCGCCGGTCCGATCGGCCTCCTCGATCGCGACCATGACCTCGAGCGTGTGGAACGCGAGGTCGCTGCCGGCGCGCGGCGCCCGCCCTGCGCGGATCGCCCGCGCCATCTCGAGCACGCCCACGCCCCTGGCGCGTTCGCCGCCCGCCGGGTCGATCGTCACGGCATCCGGCTTCTCGACGTGCGAGGGGACGAGGATGCTCGGACCGTCGAAGCCGCTCACCGGAACGGTGAGGGTGCCGCCGGTGCCTGTGACCTCGAAGAGCTGCCGCCGCACCGGCGAGTCGAAGCTGTACACCGAGGTGCCGATCACACCGGAGCGGAACCGGGTGAGCACGCTCAGATGCGTCGGCACCTCGACCGGGATGCGGTCGCCCTCGCGCGGACCGTAGGGGACGGTCCGCACGTCGAAGGCGCGACCGCCGCTGGCCTGGACCTGCTCGATCGGACCCAGCAGCATCACGAGGGCGGCGATGTAGTAGGGGCCGATGTCGAACAGCGGCCCCGCACCGCGCTGGAACAGGAACTCGGGCCGCGGATGCCAGCCGTCTGGCCCTGGCCCCTGCATGAGGGTCAGCACGGAGCGCGGCGCGCCGATCCGCCCTTCGCGGATGAGGGCGTGCGAGCCCTGGATGCCGCGGCCGAGGATCGTGTCAGGGGCGTTGCCGAGCACCACGCCGCGCGCCGCCGCCGCATCGCGCACCCTCCGCGCGGACTCCAGGTCCAGAGCGAAGGGCTTCTCGCTCCACACGTGCTTGCCCGCCGCGATCGCCTGCAGGGCGACCTCGGCGTGCACGGCGGGGATCGTGAGGTTCACGACGAGCTCGACCCCGTCCAGGGCGAGCATCTCCGCGGCGGAGCCGCTGTGCGCGACGCCGTATCGCTCGGCCTGCGCTCCGGCGCGGTCGACGTCGAGGTCGGCGATCCCTGCGACCTCGATCTCCGGATAAGACGTCAGCGCGTCGAGGTACTCGTCGGAGATGTTCCCCGCGCCGATGAGGATCACGCGCATCGGAGCGGTCATCGCGCGAGCACCTCCTGGAAGTAGGCGGTGTTGCGGGCGAGCGCCGCGAACGGGTCGCCGTCGACGACGACCTCCACGACGGCGAGCTCGATCCCCTCGCCGCCGGCGGCGACGACCTCGTCCATGCGACCGACCAGCGGGACGCCGAGCGTGGGCGGATCGTCGGGCTCCGGCGGCTCGTCGTTCACGTGCAGGAAGCGGATGCGGGACGCGTAGCGGCGCAGCAGGTCGAACACGTCCGCTCCGCCGACGCTCGCCCAGTAGGCGTCGAGCTCGAGCACGACGCCGGCATCCAGCTCGTCGACGAGGATCTCCCACGCCGGCCTGCCGTCGACGATGGCGGCGAACTCGAAGTCGTGGTTGTGATAGCCGACCGCGACGCCCCGATCGGCCGCGAGGGCCGCCGCGCCGTTCACGACGGAGGCGACGGAGGCGATGCCTTCGCGGCTCTGGAAGCGCTCCGGCTCCACCCAGGGCTGGATGACGGTGCCGACGCCGACGACCTGCGCGGCGGCGAGGATCTCGGGCGCCTCGCGGCGCAGGAAGCTGGAGTGCGCGGTCGGGGCGCGCAGCCCGGCATCCGCCAGCCTGCCCGCCAGCAGCGCGGGGTCGGAGACGATGTCGTAGGGCTCCACGTCGCGATAGCCGAGGGCGTGCAGGCGCGCGAGGGCCGCGGGGGTCCGCTCGCCCAGGTCGTCGCGCACGCTGTACAGCTGCACCGACAGCCCGGTCACGACGCGACCAGCCGATCGTAGGCGTCGGCGAGCACCTGATCGTGCTGCTGCCGCGCCGGATCCTCGTCATGCCAGGCGACGATCCGCCGCGCCCCCTCGGAGAACGAGACCCGCGGGGCGAAGCCCGGCACGAGGCGGCGCAGCTTCGCGGTGTCGAAGAGCAGCGTGTGCCGGAAGTCCTCCTGGAGGACCTCGGCCCAGCCGGGGATGACCGCGCCGATGCTCTCGCTCGAACGATGCACCAGCTGCGGATCGCGCACGCCGGCGGCGTCGGCGAGCGTCAGATAGATCTCATCCCAGGTGAGCACGTCGAACCCGGCGAGGTTGACCGACTCCCCCACGGCATGCCGGTTGCCCAGCAGCGGGACGAAACCACGCGCGAAGTCGTCGGCGTGCATGAGGGTCCACAGCGAGGTGCCGTCGCCGTGGACCACGACCGGTTTCCCCTCGCGCATGCGCTGCACGGTGGTCCACGACGCGGGGAAGATCATCGTCGTGTCGTCGTAGGTGTGCATCGGCCGCACGATCGTGAGCGGCAGCCCCCTCTCGCGATGCCCCTCCTCCAGTGCCAGCTCGGCCTCGATCTTGCCGCGCGGATAGGCGAAGCGCGGGCTCCGTCGCGGCGAGGCCTCGGTGAGGGGGAGCGAGGCGGGACGGCCGAACACCGAGCAGGTGCTGATGAACACGTACTGCCCGGTCCTGCCCGCGAAGCGACCGATGTCGCCCGCCACGTCGTCGGCGGTGAAGCCGACCCAGTTCACGACGACGTCGAACTCCTCGCCGCCGAGGGCGCCGTCCAGCGACGCGGCGTCGCGGACGTCGGCCGCCAGGCGACGGGTGCCCGCGGCGACGGGACGCTTCGGCTCGGTGCGGGTGACGATCGTCAGCTCGTGACCGGCGGCGAGGACCTCGCGCGCCGCGGCGGTGCCGATCATGCCGGCGCCCCCCAGGAAGAGAACCTTCAGACTCATCGTGCTCCCCTGCTCAGTCCGCCCTCGACGAGGTAGCGGTACGACTTCTCCAGCGCCTCGAACACGTCGACGGCGAGGGTCTCCAGCTCCACGATGTGCCACTCCAGCGTCGACGGCACGGACAGCGCGGCACGCAGATCGACGACGCCATCGCCGATCGGCACGAGCACGTCCTGCCCGTAGGTGAGGGCCGGCCCGTCCTTGACGTGCACGTAGCGCAGCCGGTCGCCGATCGAGGCGACGACCGCTGCCGGATCGGCCTTGCCGACGGCGACCCAGTACAGGTCCAGCTCGACGCGCGCGGCCGGATGCAGGTTCTCGAGCAGGATCTCGTATGCGCTTCGCCCGTCGAAGCTCTGCCGGAACTCCGCGTTGTGATTGTGGTAGGCGACGGTCATGCCGTACGCCGCCGCCTCGTCGACGCCGCCGTTCACGCGCTCCAGGCCGCGGCGGATCTCCTCGACGCCCGTGAACTCCTCCGCCTCCATGCTCCAGGCGAGGTTCGGCGCGCCGAGCTCGGCGTACTCGTCGAGGATGCGGCGGGCGTCCTCCCCGTAGGGGAACGGCGCGTGGGAGCTGATGACCTGCAGGCCGGTGCGCTCCAGCATCCCGCGCACCTCGGCGGGGCCGTGCCCGTGCAGACCGTACGTCTCCACCCCGAGGTAGCCGAGGTCCGCGATGCGCTGCAGCGTGGCCTCGAAGTCGTCGTCGAGCAGGGCGTCGACGGTGTAGAGCATGACCGCGGCTCCCGGCAGCGGCGTACCGATGTCCTGCATGCTCATGCGCGTGCCGCCCACTGCAGGGACTGGATGACGAGCCGGCGGAAGGAGGGCTCGCCCCAGGAGCGCATGTCGTGACCGAGCGCGAGGTACACCACCCGTCCAGCGCCGACCTCCCTGGCGTACATCACGGGGATCACGGCGCCGTCCGCACGACGCCGCTGCGCGAGGATCTGCACGTCCTCGTCGGCGAGCTCGAACTCGTAGTACTCGTCGAACAGCTCGAAGTCGGTCACGCCCGCCGTCACCGGGTGCTCCGCGACGATCTCGATGGTGTGCCGCCCCTCGTGATGACCGGGGCCGTGCGAGAGGTAGCGATTGCCGATCGTCGCGAAGTGCGGCGCCCAGGCGGGATCGAGCCCTCCGTCGTCGCGCATCCCCATGATGTTCGCGCCGTGCACGGCGACGACGCCCTTGCCCGCGGCGACGGCGTCCGCGAGCGCCTGCTGCTGCTCGGTGGGGAATCCGCCGCCCGCGGTGTAGAAGAGGTGGACGTCGGCGTCGGCGGTCTCGGGTCGCGCGTCGACGAAGCGGTTGAGCCCCATGCCTCGCCGCGTGGCGAAGCCGGCCTCGATGCCGAGCTGCTGGAAGACCAGCGAGGCGCTGATGAGGTCGTGATGGATGTCGTCGCCGTTGATCAGGACCAGTGCGCGCGAAGCCATGTGAAGCCTTTCGGATGGTTTCCGCGGGGGCGGGCTCACGCCCGCCCCCGCGGATGATGCCGTCAGTTCTCGACGGGCACCAGGTTGATCGCCGTCACCGCGTTGGGTCCGGCATTGGCGTACGGGTTGTCCTCGTCGGGGAACCCGGTGACCTTCTCGTCGCTCCAGTCGGCGTAGTAGCCCCAGTAGAACATCGTGATGATCGGCAGCTGCTCCACCCAGATGGTCTGGAGCTTGTTGAAGATCTCGGTCCGCTCCTCGTCGGTCTGGGCGAGCGGGTAGGCCTCGAACAGCGCCTTGGCCTCCGGATCGTTGAAGCGCTCGATGTTGCGCAGCGTCTCGTTGTTCTCACCGGTGGGGACGTAGTTCTGCGGGTTCATGATGACGTCGTAGTACGAGAACGGGTCGGGCACCGAGTCGGTCGGGTATCCCAGGGTCGCCTGGAAGTCGCCCTTCGCGGTCAGGCCGTTGATATCGCTCGGCTGCACCCCGTTGATCGTCATCGTGATGCCGATGTCGGCCAGCTGGGAGACGAGCGCCTGCGCGAAGGCGGCGATGTCGGTGTACGCCGACGGGAAGCTCACCGCGAACTCGACCTTCTTGCCGTCCTTCTGCCAGATGCCGTCCTCGCCCTTGGCGAACCCGGCGTCCGTGAGGATCTGCGCGGCCTCGTCCTTGTCCTGGTAGAAGTCCACGCCCTGGTACTCCGGCGAGATGACGGACTCGAAGGCCGGCATCGGCAGGCCGATGACGCTCGAGGCCGCCTGGGAGTCACGGGACGCCGCCAGCTGGGAGCGGTCCACGCCGACGCTGATGGCCTGACGCACGGCGAGCTCGCTGAGCGGCCAGGTCTCCAGGTTCGGGATGAGGCCGTCGATACCGACGGTGGGAGTCCAGTAGTTGAAGTTCTCGTTCTTGGACAGATAGGCGTCCTCGACGTTCGGGATGTACGTCCCCGCCCAGTCGATGTCGCCCTGCACGAGAGCCGCCAGCTGGGCGGTGTTGTCCTTGTACGGGATGAAGTTCAGGCCGTCGATCTGCGGCTTGCCCTCCTGCCAGTAGTCCGGGTTCTTCTTCAGCGAGATGCTCTGCGGCGAGAACGTGTCGAGCAGGAACGCCCCGGTTCCCACCGGCTCCTTGTCCTCGTAGGTCGTGGGATCCTCGACCTTCGACCAGACGTGCTCGGAGACGATCGGCAGCGCGACGATCTTGAAGAACGCCTGTCGGGACGGCTTGTCGAACGTGAACACCACGGTCGCGTCGTCCGGCGCGGTCACGGTGTCGAACTCGATGCCGCTGCGGTTGAGTGCGGGGTCGTTCTTGACGAGCTCATAGGTGAACACGACGTCGTCGGCGGTGAAGTCCTCGCCGTCCGACCACGTCACGCCCTCCTGGAGGTGGACGGTGAAGCTCTTGTTGTCCTCGCTCCACTCCCACTCCTTGGCGAGCCACGGGGTGTCGTTCCCGATGTCGGAGAAGTTGATCTGCACGAGCGGCTCGTAGATGAACGAGCCCTTCGTGCCGCCGATCATGTTGAGCGCGGACGGGTCAGGCAGGAACGGGTTGAAGACCTGGGTGAGGTTGTCTGAGCCGTTGCCGACGTTGACCCAGACGCCGTCTGCAGCGGCATCGTCGCCAGGTGCACATCCTGCGAGTGCGCCGGCGGCGATCATCACCGCGGCGGCCGCGGCGACGGTGCGCTTCAGCGTGCGCTGTGCGGAATGCGTGATTCGCATGGTCATCCTTTCAGAGAAAAACGGGGGCGGTCCGTCAGGCGGCGGACCGGTTGGTGCTCGGGTGCGACGCCTCACTCGGCCTCGCGGGACAGCGATCCCTCCTTCCCCGTGCGCAGGACGGCGGTCATCCCCTGCGGCAGATCCGCCTCGGCCCGATGCCGTGCGGCCTGCTCGTCATCGCCGTAGAGCCAGCACCGCGCCCAGTGGCCGCCGCCGATCTCGAACGCCGGGGGCTTCTCCTGGCGGCAGCGGTCGACGGCGAACGGGCAGCGCGGATGGAACCGGCATCCGGACGGCGGGGAGATGAGGCTGGGCGGGCTGCCGATGTCCTGCACCCGATCGTCCGCGTCGACGCGCGACGGGTCGGGGGCGGAGTCGATCAGCAGCCGCGTGTAGGGATGGGCGGCGCGCTGGGTCACCTCCTCCGAGGGACCGGACTCGATCAGCTCGCCCGCGTACATGACCGCGGTCGTCTCGGCGAAGTAGCGGGCGGACGCGATGTCGTGCGTGACGTACAGCAGAGCGACGCCTCGTTCGTCCGTCAGGCGGCGGAGCAGGTTGAGGATGCCGAGGCGGATCGAGACGTCCAGCGCCGAGACCGGCTCGTCCGCGAGGAACACCTCGGGATCCGCCGCGAGCGCCCGCGCGATCGAGACGCGCTGCAGCTGTCCGCCGGACAGCTCGTGCGGGAACTTCTCGGTGAACTGGCGGGCGGGCACGAGGTTCACCTGCTCGAGCAGGGCGTCCACGATCTCCTGCCGTTCGGCCTGCGATGCCTTCGGATGGTGGATCCGCACGGCGCGCATCATCGTGACGTTGATCCGCGCGACGGGGTTGAAGGACCCGAAGGGATCCTGCAGGATGAGCTGCACCGCGGACACGTACCGCCGGAACGCGCGGCCGCCGCGGACGTGGACCGGCTCCCCGCGATGCCGGATCTCGCCGCCGGTGACGGGATAGAGCTGCGCGAGAAGACGGGCGAGGGTGGACTTCCCCGATCCCGACTCCCCGACGAGGGCGGTGATCCTGCCGGAGTGGAGTCCGAGCGAGACGTCCTCCACGGCGTGCACGACCTTGGCCGCTCCTCGGCGCATCCCTCCGCCGTGCACGCGGAAGTGCTTGGTGACGCCGACGGCTTCGAGGACCGCCGTGCCGGTCGACGTGGTGTTCTCCTGGGTCGGCATCAGACCGTCTCCCTCTCTGCGGCCGGCTCGGCCGTCTCCTGGTAGATCACGCATCGCGCCTGCGTCGAGCGGACCGCTCCGGCCGTGGGGACGGGGAGCAGCTGCGGCATCGCGGCATGGCAGCTCTCCTGGACGAGCGGGCATCGCGGCGCGTAGGAGCAGCCGGAGGGCAGCGCCCTCAGGTCGGGCGGCGCGCCGGGGATGCCGGTCAGCTCACGGCGCTCGCCGCCGAGGGTCGGGAACGAGCCGAGCAGACCGCGGCTGTACGGATGGGCGGGACGACGGTAGAACTCCTGCGCCTCGGCGATCTCGACGATGCGGCCCGCGTACATCACGGCGATCGTGTCGGAGAGCTCGATGAGCAGCGACAGGTCGTGGGTGATGAAGATCACCGCGAAGCCGAGCCGGTCCTTCAGCTCCATGATCTTCTCGACGATCTGACGCTGGATGACCACGTCAAGCGCCGTCGTGGGCTCGTCCATCACGATGACCTCTGGATCGAGCGCGAGGCCGATCGCGATCATGGCGCGCTGGCGCATGCCGCCGGACAGCTCGTGCGGATAGGCGCCGATCCGGTCCTCCCTGATGCCCACCAGCGCGAGCAGCTCGACGACCCTTGCCCTGCGCTGCTCCTCGGCCATGTCGGGACGGTGGGCCCTGAGCACGTCGTCGATCTGCTCGCCGATCCTCATGATCGGGTTGAGCGCGTTCATCGCCGACTGGAAGACGATCGACAGCTCCTCCCAGCGGAACCGGCGCAGTTCCTCCGGCTCCATCTGCAGGACGTCGATGACCTCGCCGTCCGGCTTGGTGTAGAGGATCTGACCTCCGGCGATGGATGCCGGCGGCTTGTGCAGCCGGGTGATGGCGTAGGCCAGCGTGGACTTCCCCGATCCGGACTCGCCCGCGATGCCGAGCACCTCCCCGCGCCGCAGCGTGAAGGAGACATCGTTCACGGCGACCGTGCGGGAGTTCTCCGCGACGTACTCCACGCGCAGATCGCGCACCTCCAGCAGCACGTCCGTGCTCCCCTGCGTGAAGGGCGCGGCGGACGCGCGCTGCGCGCGGACGCCGGGCGTCTTCTTGACGCGAGGACGACGGGCGGCGGCGCGCTGCGCCCTGCGGGTGCCGATGCCGGCGAGCCGCAGCCGCGGGTTGATGAACTCGTCCACCCCGAAGTTCACCAGCGACAGGCCGGTGCCCAGCAGCGCGATCGCGAGGCCGGCGGGCACGAACCACCACCAGGCGCCGCCGAGCAGCGCGTTGGAGGTCTGCGCCCAGTAGAGGATCGTGCCCCAGGAGTACTCGGTGACGTCGGCGAGACCGAGGAAGGCGATGCCGGCCTGGGCCAGGATGGCCCCGATCACCGTGCTCAGGAACGAGGTGGCGATGATCGCGAGCTGATTGGGGAGGATGTCGCGGAAGATGATCGCGGAGGTGCGCTCGCCCGTGGCGCGCGCGGCCTCGACGAAGTCCCGCCTGCGCAGCGAGAGCGTCTGCGAGCGGAGCACCCTGGCGCCCCATGCCCAGCCGGTGACCGCGATCACGAGGGTCACGCCGAAGGATCCGCTCTTGGGGAGATAGGCGATCAGGATCACGGTGAGGGGAAGACTGGGGATCACCAGGAAGATGTTCGCCAGCATCGAGAGCAGGTCGTCGGCGAGGCCACCGATGAAGCCCGCGGTGACGCCGACGAGGATCGACAGCAGGACCGCGAGGACGGCGGCGGTCACGCCGACGATCATTGAGATCCGCGCGCCTTCGAGCACCTGCGAGAAGACGTCCTGCCCGGTCTGCGTCGTGCCGAAGAGGTGTGCGGCGCTCGGCGGCTGGAGATAGTCGTAGCTGACCTGGGCCGGGTCGTACGGTGCGATGGCGGGGCCGATGACGGCGAGGACGATGAAGAAGCTCACCAGGATGAGACCGACGAGCGTCCCGCCCTTGCGGAAGGCGCGCAGCCAGGCGAAGCGCTGACCTTTCGCGCGCGGTGCGGTCACCATGGCGGCGGTGTCGGGTGCGGCGGCGATGGCCATGATGTCAGTGCTCCCTTGTCCGGGGGTCGAGGATCACGTAGACGGTGTCCGCGACGAGGTTGGCGACGAGTACGACGAGGGTGATGATGAGGAAGAGCCCCTGCATCAGCGGGTAGTCCTGTGCCTGTGCCGCCTTGAACAGCACCGACCCCACGCCCGGGTAGTTGAAGACGATCTCCGTCACGATCGACCCGCCGACGACGAAGCCGAGCGCCATCGCGAAGGAGGAGAACGACGGCAGCACCGCGTTGCGCGCCGCGTAGGCGTACATGATGCGGCTCCGGCTCAAGCCCTTCGCCTCGGCGAGGCGCACGTAGTCCTCGCCCATGGTGGTGACCATCATGTTGCGCATGCCCAGCAGCCACCCGCCGATCGACGAGACGACGATCGTGAGGGAGGGCAGGATCGCACGTTCGATCGCGCTGGAGATGAACGGCCAGTTGAAGCCGATCGTCGTGCCGACCCGGTAGCCGCCGGAGATGGGGAACCAGCCGAGCAGGATGCCGAAGACGTAGACCATGATGATGGCGAACCAGAAGTATGGGATCGACGAGAGGAAGTTCGTCACGGGGACGATCGAGTCCGTCCAGCTGCCCCGGCGCCATCCGACCCACATGCCCAGGCCCGTGCCGAGGACGAAGCCGATGATCGTGCAGATCGTGACGAGGGCGAGCGTCCATCCGACGCTCAGGCCCAGCACGTCGGCGACGGGCGAGGGGTAGTAGGCGTAGGAGATGCCGAAGTCGCCCGTGAAGACGCGGCCCCAGTAGTCGAGGTACTGCTCCCAGAGCGTCTTGTCGTCCTGGCCGAAGAGCACGCGGAACGCCGCGATGGCCTCGGCGCTGAGCTTGCCCTGGAACTTGTTGATCAGCGCCGTCGCCGGGTCGCCGGGCATGAGGCGCGGGATCAGGAAGTTGAGGCTGATCGCCGCCCAGGCTGTGATCAGGTAGAAGAATATCCGGCGGGCGAGCGCACGCATGTTTCAGCCCTCCATCGGGGTGGTCAGCCATCCGAGGCAGCGCCCGAGGAGCGCGCGCACGGCGGGTTCGGCGAGAGGTCGGGGGTCGTGTCCGAGCTGCAGGTAGCAGACGCGCCCCGCCCCTTCGGAGCGGACGGCGAGGATCGGCTCGCGTCCGTCTGCCGTTCGCCGCCACGCGATCGGCGTCGCATCGTCGGCGAGCTCCAGCAGGTAGTGCTCGTGGTCGACGTCGAAGGACGCCAGTCCGGCGGTCGCCGGATGCGCGGGGTCGAGCTCGACGGCGAACCGGCTCTCGTGCGGACGGGGGCCGTGCGAGACGAACCGGGCCCCGGCCAGGGCGGCGAGCGCCCGCTCCGGCCCGCTCTCGAAGAGCACGGCGGAGGCGTGCAGCACGAGAAGGCCCATGCCGGCGCGGACGTCGGCGCGCAGCGCATCGACGCGTTCCGCGGACAGCTCGGGCACGGCGGTGACCAGGACGGTCAGATCGGCGTCGTTCTCGCCCAGAGCGGCCGTGCCGACGCGGACGCGCGCGGGAATGCGGTGCTCGGCAAGCAGCAGCACGAGAGCGTCCGCGACGCCGAACAGGTCTTCGTAGACGTCGTCGCCGCCCAGCAGCACCGTCGCGCGGCGCGCGATCGGCGCCAGGGCCGTTCGCGCGGCATCCTCAGTCAGGGTCGTCGTCATCCCGGCGCCTCAGTAGGTGGATCGCAGTTCGCCGACGGGAGACCAGAAGCCCTGGCTCAGCCCGTCGAGAAGGGCGTTGTCGGTCGGTTCCAGCGGCAGGTCCACGCGGCGACGGGATCTGCTGCTCTCATAGGTCGCGAAGATGAGCTCGGCGCCGGCGAGGCCGCGCCGCGCCGTCAGCTCCGGCGCGCGGTCGGAGTCCAGCGCGTCGACGACGTCGGCGATCGCGTCGGCCGTGGCCGCGAAGATGGCCGGATCGATGCCGCGCTCCCAGGTGGACGGGTCGCTCGCGTAGGGGGAGGGGAAGATCTCGGTCTCCGCGCCGAAGCGCTGCACCACGCATCGCGCTCCCCTGCTCTCGATGCGTCCGGCGGTGCCCTGCACGATCAGCCCGGTGTTGTTGGCGAGGTTCAGCACCGGCGTCTGCGGCTCCCGCCCGGTGGCGACGACGGCGCGGATGCCGGAGGGCCAGGCGACCTGGGTGAGGGAGGAGGTCTCGGCGAACGCCCCGTACACATAGCGGTTCAGCGTCACGTCGATCTGGCCGATGACCCAGGAGGGGGGCGCATCGGAGAGGTAGAAGAGGATCAGGTCGAGGATGTGGCTGCCCCAGTCCCCGAGGTTGGGGCAGTAGCCCTCGATCGTGACGATGTCGCCGATCGCTCCTTCGTCGATCCGCCGACGGGCGTGCCGGTGCACGGGCTCGAACCGGCGCTGGAGGTTCACGGTCAGCTGGACGCCGGCCGCCTCGGCCTCCTCGACCATCGTCCGCGCGTCCTGATAGGACGTGGCGATCGGCTTCTCGACGTGGATCGCCCGCGCACCGGCGGCGATCGCCTGGCGGACCGCCTCGAGCCGCACTCCGGGGGGCGTGCACACGCTCACCAGCTCCGGCCGCTCGCGCTCGAGCATGGTCGCCACGTCGTGGTATGCCGTGGCTCCGTGCTCTGCGGCGAGCTCTTCGGCCGCCTCGGCCACGGGATCCGCGATCGCGACGAGCCTCACGTCCGCCGTTCCCGCCCAGGCACGGGCATGCACACGGCCCTGGGAGCCGGCGGCGATGACCGCTGCAGTACGAAGTGCCACGAAGGAGTCCGTTCTCTGGGATGCTCGGGGTGTAGTCCAAATGAATACCACTAATTGCCACTGTAAGACGTGTTGTATGGTTGATGCAATCCGGAGTTCACCACCGATACCGTTTCGAAAGCGAGGACGCCCATGCTCGTCAGTCAGGTCGTCGGCCCCCGCCGCTCCACCCTCGTCGAGCTCGCCGACGCCGTGCCCGGTCCTCGCCAAGTCGTCCTCGACATCCTCGCCAGCGGTGTCTGCACGTCCGATCGCACGGCCTGGTCGGACCACGATCCGGCATCCGCGCCCACGCGCCTGGGCCATGAGAACGTCGGGCGCGTCAGCGCCGTCGGCTCCGAGGCCGGACGCTGGCAGGTGGGCGATGTCGTCACGGGCCTCGGAGGCGAGGGATTCGCCACCAAGGCGGTCTTCGACGCCGACGCGCTCGTGCCGCTGCCGGCCGGAATCGCTCCGGAGCACGCCCTCGGCGAGCCGCTCGCGGTCCTCGAGGAGGCGATCTCCCGCGCCGGCATCCGCCCCGGCGACCGCGTCGCGGTCGTCGGCCTCGGATTCATGGGCCTCGGCCTCCTGCAGCTCGCCGCGCTGCGCCTGCCGAGCCTCCTCGTCGGAATCGACCCGCGCCCCGGGAACGACGCCCTCGCCCTGCGGCTGGGAGCGCACGAGGTGCACCGTCCCGACGCGCTGCCCGCGGAGTTCACGTCCGGCGGAGCCCGCGAGCTGCGCTTCGACGTCGTGATCGAGGCCGCGGGCGTCACGAGCGCCCTCGCCACCTCCTCGCAGGTGGTGCGTCCCTACGGCACGGTCTGCGTCGTCGGCTACCATCACTCGGGCGACGCGCCGATGGACATGGAGCTCTGGTACAAGGGCGCAACGGTCGTCAACGGCTTCTCGCCGCACCGCCCCCGCACCCTGCGCGCGATGCGCGACGGCATCCGGATGATCGCCGACCGCACGTTCAGCTACGACGCCCTCATCACCCACCGCTTCGGCCTCGACGAGGTGGATGCCGCGTTCGAGCTCATGCACGCGCACCCGGCCGGCTTCGTCAAGTCCGTGATCGTCCCGTGAGCGTCGCCGTCCTCGCCTCCCACCTCGGATACGACAGGACGGGCCCGAAGTCGGCCGTGGTGAGGCTTGACGAGGCGGGCGGGATCCCCGAGGTCGCGCTCGTGGCCGAGGACGGCACGCGCATCCCGCTCGTCGCATCCGCGGCGGAGCAGGTCGATGCCTGGAGCGGAGGCGCGTATGCACGGGTGGAGTTCGACGACATCACGACAGCGGGACGCTATCGGCTCGAGGCGACGGCGGGAGGGGAGCGAGCGGAGTCCGCGCCGTTCGCGATCGGAGACGATCGCCTCATCGGGTCCACGCTCTCGGATGTGCTGGCGTACTTCCGCGCCATGCGGTCCTCGGGGGAGATCGACCGCAAGGACGCCGCCGCGCTCCTCCAGGGCGACGACTCCGGCCGCACCGTCGACGCCAGCGGCGGATGGCTCGACGCCAGCGGCGATCCGAGCAAGTTCCTGAGCCACCTCAGCTACACGCCGATGATGAGCCCGCAGCAGATCCCGGTCGTCGTGTGGGGCCTGCTCGCCGCGCGCGACCGGCTGCGCGAGCACGATCCGCGGTTCGCGGCCATCCTCGGCGCCGCGCTGCGCGACGAGGCGCTGCACGGAGCGGACTTCCTCACCCGGTTCCGCGCGCCGGAGGGGCATTTCTACCTCGGGATCTTCGACGCGCTGACGAAGAGACTCGACGAGCGCGTCGTCAACGCGCCTCTCCCGGAATGCGTGCGCACGGACCGGTACCAGGCCTCCTTCCGGGCCGGCGGCGGGATGGCGGTGGCCGCGCTCGCACGCGCCTCGCGGGAGGCCGAGCACGGCGACGTCGACTCCGCCGGCTACCTCGACGCCGCGATCACGGCGTTCGACGACCTCCTCGCGCACAACGGGGACTACCTGTTCGGCCTCGACCTCGACACCGGAGAGCTCACCCCGAGCGCGGAGTCGATCGTCGACGACTACTGCGCGCTGCTGGCGGCGTCCGAGCTCTACGCCGCGACCGGTACGGAGCGGTTCGCCGAAGCCGCCAGGGACCGCGCCGCACGGCTGCTGGCCCGCTATCGGGACGAGGGCTGGTTCGTCGGCGCGCAGGACGGACGACCGTTCTTCCACGCCGTGGAGCCGGGGCTTCCGGTGCTCGCCCTGCTGCGCTTCGCCGAGGTCGTGCCGGACTCGGCGGCCGCGCAGGGCGCCGCCGTCCGGATCATGTCCGACGTCCTCGCCAGGACGGACGCCGTCGCCAACCCCTTCGGCTATCCGCGACAGCGCGCCCGCTGGACGACCGGCGAGGAGCGCGACACCTTCTTCTTCCCGCATGCGAACGACACCGGCTACTGGTGGCAGGGCGAGAACGCGGGGATCTCCTCGCTCTCGGCGGCCGCCTCGCAGGTCGCCGATGTGCCGGGATGCCCCGCGGACCTGGCTGCGCGCCTGCGTCGGTTCGCCGCCGATCAGCTGCAGTGGATCCTCGGGCGCAACCCCTTCGACGTCTGCATGCTGCAGGGACGGGGGCACGGCAACGTGGAGTACGCCGTCGAGTTCCCCAATCTCCCGGGCGGGATCGTCAACGGCATCACCTCGGGCGTGGACGACGAGCACGACATCGGCTTCCTGCCCCCTGGGACGAGCCATCACGACCACTCCTGGCGCTGGGCGGAGCAGTGGATCCCGCACACCGCCTGGTTCGCGCTGGCGATGGCGAGCGCCTCCGGGCCTCGCACGTAGCCGCCGCTCCGCTCCCCTCCCCCCGCCCCCAGGTCGCGAATCCTGTCGCTCTGCGGCACTCCCCCACGTCCAGGTCGCGAATCCTGACGCTCTACGGCGCGGATGACGACCGGATTCGCGACCTGGAATGGGGGCCCGAACCGTTCCAGGGGTCCTGCGCGGCCACGGGGCGCCGGGGCTCAGTGTGGGAGCAGCTGCATGGCCAGCATCGCGAGCACGAGGATGCCGGCGAGGAGGCCCTCCAGCCGGAAGCCGCCCGTCGCCGTTCGCACGGCGACGGCCCTGCGCGCGAACAGCCAGGCGACGAGCACGACGGCGGCCGGGAGCATCAGCGGCATCCCGATGGCGGAGTGATGGCCGCCGCCGACGGCGGGCAGGAACACGATCGCGAGCATCGCCACGGCATCCACGACCACCGCCTCGCAGCCGTGGCCGCGGCGGGCGGCGACCGCGGCTCCGGCGGCGACGGCGAGCATCGCCGCCCCCGCCATCAGGACGGCAGCGGGGGCGTGGGAGGCGGCCATCTCCACGACCATGGCGGCCAGCATGACCGCGTGCAGCACGAGGGGGAGGACGCCGGCGCGCCCTCCCCTGCCCGCGCGTGCGGTCATCAGGCCTGCCAGATGGTCTTCGCGTTGACGAACTCCCGGATGCCGAACTCGCCGAGCTCGCGCCCGTACCCGGAGTCCTTGACGCCGCCGAAGGGCAGACCGAAGAAGGACGCGGAGTTGCCGTTCGCGAAGACGGCGCCGAACTCCAGCTCGACGTGCAGGCGATCGATCTCCGCCTGATCGGTCGTCCAGACGCTGGCCGCGAGGCCGAAGTCGGAGTCGTTCGCCTCGGCGATCGCCTCGTCGATGGACGAGACCCGGTAGACGCAGGCGACGGGGCCGAAGCACTCCTCGCGGAAGATGCGCATCTCCGGCGTCACATCCGTGAGCACCGTCGCGGGGTAGAAGAAGCCCGGCCCTTCGGGGAGCACTCCCCCGGTGTGCACCATGACGCCCTTGGCGACGGCGTCGGCCACGAGCTCGTGCGCCTCGGCCCGCACGCTCTCGGTCGCCATCGGCCCGAAGGCGACGGACGCGTCGAAGGGGTCGCCGTACGTGGTGGCGGCCATGCCGGCCACGAAGGCCGCGAACCACTCGTCATAGACGTCCGCATGCACGTAGAAGCGCTTGGCGCAGATGCACGACTGTCCGCTGTTCTGCGTGCGCGAGGCCACCGCGGCTTTCACGGAGGCGGCGACGTCGGCCGAGGGGAGCACCACGAAGGCATCGGTCCCGCCCAGCTCCAGCACGCTCTTCTTCAGGTGCTCGCCGGCGGCCGCGGCGACCTTCGAGCCCGCCCCGGTCGACCCGGTCAGCGTCACGGCGCGGATGCGGCGGTCCTCGATGAGCGCGGACGCCGCGGCGCCCTCGATGAGGACGGTCTGGAAGGCCCCGGCGGGGAACCCCGCGCGCTCGAAGAGCTCGCCGAGGTAGATCGCGGTCTGCGGCACGCTCGACGCGTGCTTGAGGATGCCGGTGTTGCCCGCCATCGGCGCGGGCGCGGCGAAGCGCACGACCTGCCAGTACGGGTAGTTCCACGGCATCACGGCGAGGACGGTGCCGAGGGGCTGGAAGACGACGGACGCCGCGCTCGCGCCGACCGTCGACGGCTCGACCGGCTGCTCTGGGGCGAGGTACTCCTCCGCGTGATCGGCGTACCAGCGCATGCCGTTCGCCGACTTCGTCACCTCGTAGGTCGCCGTGCCGAGGGTCTTCCCCATCTCCAGGGAGGCGAGGGAGGCGGCCTGCTCCACGTCCGCGTCGAGGAGGTCGGCGGCGCGGCGCATCCACTCCGCGCGCTGCGCGAACGTCGTCGCGCGGATCGCCGCGTTCGCCGCATGCGCACGGGCGAGGATCTCCTCGATCTGCTCCGGGGTGTGCGCGGGGTACTGCTGGAGCAGCTCGCCCGTCGCCGGATTCACTGTTGCGATCACCACGTCGTGGCCTGCCTTTCTGAGGGGTGGATGCGGCTACCTGCCGTATCCCTTGGTGAGCCCGGCGATGTACTGCCGGGAGAAGACGGCGAACAGGATCACCAGCGGGATCGCCCCCAGGGTGAGAGCCGCCAGGAGCGCCGGGTAGTCGCTCTGGAACTGGCCGACGAAGCTGATGGACACCCAGCTCTCCTGCTGGTCGTGATCGGGACCTGCTGGTCGTGATCGGGGACGCGGACGGGACCTGCCCCGTCGCGCTGGTCAGCCTAGTGATGTACCAAAGAGGTAGCAAGAGGTATCTTTCATTGTCAAGATTTGTGTATGGTTGTATCGATGTATCAACGAGCGCTCGAAGGGGCGCGATCGAAGGAGGACTCGTGATCCGTGTCGGAATCCTCGGCTCGGGGTTCATCGCCGACAGCTACGCCGATGCCCTCCTCGACGTCCGCGAGGCGGTGCTGGCCGGCAACTTCTCCCGCGACCCCGAGCGGGCACGCATCTTTGCCGAACGCTGGAGCAGTCCACTGCACACCACGGATGCCGCGGCGCTGTGCGCTTCGGACACGATCGATCTGGTGGTGATCGCGCTGCCGAACGAGGCCCACGTCGAGGCCGTCCGCATCGCGGCCGCAGCGGGCAAGGGCGTCATCTGCACCAAGCCCCTCGCCCGCAACGGCGCGGAGGCCGCCGAGATCGTCCGCATCGTCGAGGAGGCGGGCGTGTGGCACGGCTATGCCGAGAGCTCGGTCTTCTCCCCCAACGTGCACAAGGCGCACGAGATGGCCCAGGCGGGCGGCATCGGCGAGCTGCTGACCATGCGTGCGCGCGAGGCGCACTCCGGCCCGCACGCCGCGCACTTCTGGGATGCCGAGACCGCCGGCGGCGGAGCGCTGCTGGACATGGGCTGTCATACGGTCGAGTCCGCACGTCACTTCTTCGGCAAGGACAATCCCGTCGTCGCCGCCTTCGCCTACGGAGCGACCCTCCGGCACGCGGACAAGACCACCGGCGAGGACACCGCCGTCGCCCTCCTGCGCTTCGAGGGCGGACAGCTCGCGATCATCGAGTCCTCCTGGGCGGAGCAGGGCGGCATGCAGCTCCGGCACGAGTTCACGGGCAGCGCGGGACGTCTCGTCACCGACACCTCCGTGAGCCCGGTGTGGGGCTTCATCACCCAGCCCGTCGGCTACCTGGTCGAGAAGGCCGACGTCGACACCGGCTGGGTGCACCCCGTCCCGGAGGAGACGCGCGCCTACGGATTCTCGCAGCAGATGCGCCACTTCGTGCAGCACTTCCAGGCCGGCACCGAGCCGCTGGAGACGTTCTACGACGGCTGGACCGTCAACCGCATCCTGGACGCCTGCTACCGCGCGATGCGGTCGGGCTCCTGGGAGCCCATCGAGCCGGAATCGTCCGCCGAGACCAGAGGAGCCGTGCTGTGACCGAGACCCCCGCCGACCGCCAGGCCCTGATCCTGCAGACGCTGCAGGCGACCGAGATCGAGCGCAATCGCGAGATCCTCGCGGAGAACGACCTCGTCTCTGCCGACACGCATTTCTCCTACGTCGGGCTCGACGAGGCGGACAAGCGCGTCCTACGGGCGGGAGGCGACGCCCGCCGCCTCGTGCGCTCCTTCCTCATCGACATGCGCACGGGCGTCTCGCACGACACCGTGACCGAGCCCGCGACGGGGGCCCTGGTGAGCTCCCGCCGGCTCGACCTCGACGCGGACGGCGCCGTGCCCGTCGTCCTGCGCGAGTTCGGCTACGTGGAGGAGGTCGTGCACGAGGACGAGCGTTGGGTCGCCGCCATGGCGAGGCGCGGCCTCACCGACCTCACGCAGCTGCGGGTGAACCCGCTGTCGGCCGGCGTCCTCGCCGACGAGGAGCGCGGCCACCGCATCCAGCGCTGCTTCACGTTCGTGCAGCGCACGCCGGACGACCTCGGCTGGGCGCATCCCGTCGACGGCGTCGTGGCCATCGTCGACGTCGTCACCGGCGAGGTCATGGACGTGATCGACCACGTCGACCTTCCCGTCCCTCAGGAGGACGGCAACTATCACCTGTCCGAGTGGCGCGGCCCCGACCGCGAGGGGCTGCGCCCGATCGAGATCGCCCAGCCGGAGGGCCCGAGCTTCACCGTGGACGAGCTCGGCGTGCTCGACTGGGCGGGATGGCGCTTCCAGATCGGGTTCGACCAGCGCGAGGGGATCGTGCTGCACGACGTCGCCATCGTCGATGACGGCGTCCTTCGCCCCGTCCTCTACCGCGCCTCCATCGCGGAGATGGTCGTCCCCTACGGCGACCCGAGCCCGCAGCGGTGGTTCCAGAACTTCTTCGACGGCGGCGAGTACCTCTTCGGCGGCTTCGCGAACTCGCTGGAGCTCGGCTGCGACTGCGTCGGGGAGATCACCTATCTCGATGCCGTGATGGCAGCGAACGACGGCAGCGCGCGGATCGTGCCGCAGGCGATCTGCATCCACGAGGAGGACGCCGGCATCCTCTGGAAGCATTCCGACAACTGGAACGGATCCAGCCAGTCGCGCCGGAACCGCCGTCTGGTCGTGAGCTTCTTCATGACGGTCGGCAACTACGACTACGGCTTCTACTGGTACTTCGGACTCGACGGCACGATCGAGTTCGAGATCAAGGCGACCGGCGTGGTGTTCACCTCGGCCTACCCCGGCGAGGGCTATCCCTGGGCTACGCAGGTCGCGCCGGGGCTCGGCGCGCCGAATCACCAGCATCTCTTCAGCGCCCGGCTCGACGTCGCGATCGACGGCGATCTCAACGCCGTCGACGAGCTGGAGGCCGTCCGCGCGCCGCGCGACGCGCAGAACCCCTCCGGCACCGGCTTCATCCAGACCCGCACGCGGCTGCGCACCGAGAAGGAGGCGCAGAGAGTCGCCGACAGCCGCGCGGGGCGCGTGTGGCTGGTGACCAGCTCCACGGCGAGGAACCGCCTGGGCGATGCGACCGGCTGGGTGCTCTACCCGGAGGGCGGACCGCTGCTGCTGGCCGACGAGGACTCCGACATCCACGCCAGGGCCACCTTCGCCTCGAAGCACCTGTGGGTCACCCCCTACGCATCCGACGAGCGCTACCCGGCGGGGGACTTCGTGAACCTCCACCGCGGCGGGGCCGGGCTCCCGGCCTGGACCGCGGCCGACCGCGACGTGGAGGACGCCGACATCGTGCTGTGGCACACGTTCGGGCTCACCCATTTCCCCCGCGTCGAGGACTGGCCCGTCATGCCGGTCGACACCGCCGGCTTCGTCCTGAAGCCGCACGGCTTCTTCGGACGCAATCCCGCGCTCGACATCCCCGAGAGCACGTCGGCGCATTGCGCGCCCGGCGGGCACGGATCCTCCGCTCACGGGGATCCTGCGCATCACGACCACTCGCATCACGGCCACCACGGCTGATGCCCCTGAACCACGAGGACAGGTAGAAAAACGTGAACGGTTACATCACCTTCGTCAGCGCTCGGCTGACCCAGGCCGAGCAGCTGGCCGCCGTGCTCCCACGGCTGCGGGAGCGGATCGGGACGCTCGGCTCCCTCGGGGTGCTGCAGGGCACGGGACCGGTCTTCACCGGCATCGGCGCGAGCCTGGCCGCAGCGGCAGGCGGTGTCTGGCGGCTGCGCGAGCGCGGCCACGACGCGTGGCGGCTGGCCGCCGGGGACAACCCGATCCCGCTGCCGGAGTCGGACGCCCTGATCTTCGGCGTCTCGCAGAGCGGCCGCTCGACCGAGACCATCGCGGCCCTCGAGTCGGTCCCCCCGCACCGCAGGGCGGCGGTCGTGAATCGCGCCGAGTCGCCCATCGGCGTCCTGGCCGAGCACGTCGTCGACTTCGGCGACGTCCCCGACAGCTACGCCTCGACGCTCGGATACACCGCGACCGCCATGGCGGTCGCGCTGATCGCGGAGGCGTGGGACGGCGGCGCGGCCGATCCGACCTGGGAGAGCCTTCCGGGAGTCCTCGTCGAGACGCGCGAGCGGCTGGCGGCGACCGTCGCGGACGGCGCGAGGCTGTTCGCGGGCGCGACCTCGGCGGACTTCGCCGCAGAAGGCCCCTCGGCGGGAAGCGCCGAGGTCGGGGCGCTCCTGTTCCGCGAGGTCGCGCGCGTGCCGTCCACCGGCTTCGGCACCCGCCAGTACCTGCACGGGGCCATGGAGTCCGCGGGGGACGGCGTGCACGTGCTGGTCGGCGGCGCACGGGAGGCCGCGGCGGCGGATATGCTGGCCGACGCCGGTCATCGCGTCATCTTCCTGACGGATGCCGCGGCTCCGGTCTCCTCGAAGGTGGTGACGCTTCCCTTGCCGTCCGTGTCCGCCACGCAGCGCCCTCTGGTCGAGGCCGTGATCCTCCAGGACCTCGTCGAGGCCGTCGCCGACATCAGGGACGTGCGGATCGAGGAGTTCGTCTTCCATCACACCGACACGAAGATCGCCGCCGGCGAGGACGTGTGAGCGCGTATCTGGTCGGTCTCGACATCGGCGGCACGAAGGCGGCCGTGCGCGCGGAGCCGGACGGCGACGGAGAGATCGTCGACGTCTCCCACGCCTCCACCGACTGGGATGCCGAGCCCGGAGACGCCGCGGCGGCCTGGATCGACGCGCTGGTGCGCGCGGCGCTTCCCTCCGACAGCACGGTCACTGCTCTCGCCGTCGGTGCGCAGGGATTCGACAGCGCATCCGTCGTCGCCGACGTCCTGGCCGGGCTGCGCGCACGCGGATACGACAGGGTCGCGGCCGTGAACGACGCCGCGCTGCTGCTCCCCGCCGCCGGCCTGTCCTCGGGCATCGCGCTCATCTCCGGCACGGGCGCGATCGGCGTCGGCCAGGATGCGGCCGGTCGCCCGCTCGCGAGCGGCGGCTGGGGATGGGTGCTGGGCGACGAGGCCGGCGCCGCCGGCATCGTCCGCGACGCGACGCGCAGAGCGCTGCGCGATCATGACGACTCCCGCCCGGACGACGGACTCCTCGCCGCGCTGCTCGCCGCGTTCGACGTCACGGATGCCGAGCGCCTCGCCAGAGCGGTCAACGACGAGCCGACCATGGCGAACTGGGGCCCGCGGGCGCGAGCCGTGTTCGCCGCGGCGGATGCCGGTGCGCCCTCCGCCGTCGAGATCGTCCGAGGTGCGGCATCCCATCTCGCGCTCCTCGTCGAGCAGCTGATCCGCCGCGGCGCCGTCGGCACGGACGTCGTCGCCGCCGGCAGCGTCATCGCGGGACAGCCCCGGCTCGCGGAGGAGCTGCGGGCCGAGCTCGCCGTTCGGGCTCCAGGCCATCGTCTGCGCGTGCTCACGGAGGAGCCGGTCGCCGGCGCGCTGGAGCTCGCCCGCGCGCTCTGACCCTCGGGGGGCTCGGCGTCAGGCCCCGCACGCGATCATCGCCACGTCACCGCGAGGCGATCGCCGACCGGGGGATGCCGATGGCGTCGAGCGCCTCCGCAGCCGCCTTGCGCTTGAGCTCGAGCGACTCGCCGATCTCCGCGGCGAGCCTCGGCCGGGTGCGGATCAGCTCGTCCACCGTCGCGAGCGGAACGACGAGCACGGTCAGGATCTCGGATGCCGTCGTGCGCGCCTGCGTCCGCTCTCGGGTGAGCGCGGTCTGACCGATGAGGTCACCGACCTCGCTGGCGCCCACGTCGATGCGTCCGCCCTGCGCCTCGACGAAGAGCGCCGCGCGCCCGGAGAGGATGATGCGCACCTCGTCGGGGATCACCCCCGACGGCAGGACGGTCTCGCCTATCCCGTAGCGTTCGAGGCGTGCCGCGGCGAGGACTCTCTCCCGGCCCGCTTCATCCAGGTGGAGCACCGGAGCCGCCTGTTCCACGGCCGAGATCAGCATCTCCGGCTCCGCGAGCGGGTCGTCGGCGTCTCCGTCCAGCGCAAACCCCCGCCTACGACTCGCATACCAGACCCACGACAGATACAGGCTCAGCGTGGAGGATGCATCCGCCGGGCTCGCGACGGGGATGCTGACGGCATACGTCGCCGATCCGGAGTACTCGACCTCCGCGCGCCCGCCGGGGAGCAGCGTCGGCAGCGCCTCCGTGACCCGGGACAGGAGGGCCATGACCTCATGCGGCGGATCGTCTGTCGTGAACTTCAGCGACGCCGTCGCGTGGTATGGGCCCGCCGGCTCGCTCATGTTGGTGAAGGAGGCGCCGGAGAGCGTGGAGTTCGGCACGATCTGGATGCCGGATCCGGTGTCGATGTGGACGGCGCGCCAGTTCACCTCGACGACGCGCCCCTTGACCCCGCCGGTGTCGAGCCAGTCGCCGATCTTGAACGGCTGCTCGAACAGCAGCAGCAGGCCCGACACCACCCCGCCCACAGCATTCTGGAGTGCAAGGCCGATGACGAGCGACCCGACGCCGAGCGCGGTGAACAGCCCGCCGACATCGGCGCCCCACACCCAGGAGAACAGCAGGGCGAGGCCGAGCGCCACGAGCACGAGCCGGGCGATCTCGATGAAGATCGACGGGATGCGCTGCTGCCAGGATCCGGGTGCCGCCTTCGCGAACAGAGCGACGTTGAAACCGGACAGCACGAGCAGGATGACGAGGAATCCGAACACGGTCGCCACCACGCGCGTCCACACCTGTTCGGCCGGAGACTGGATGGCGAAGGCGAGCAGGGCGAAGAGGGCCCCGACCGGGATGACCCCGTTGCGCAGGAGACGCAGCGGACCCGCCAGCGGATGCCCGCGCCGCCGCAGCGCGCCGATGAGCTCCGTGAGCACGACGAGCACGACGGGAACGCCGACGGCGAGCCCGATCACCCACCAGCCCCAGCCGTCGCTGAACGCGTCCTCGAGCATGTCAGGCCGCCCTCCAGACCGTCTCGGTCGTGCCGCGGGTCTCGATCGTGCCGGCCTCGGTGAAGTCGAAGATCTCCCGCGTCCGGTCGTAGACGGTCTGGCTCACGTAGACGCCCGGCTCTCCGGAGACCGAGCGCACTCGATAGGCGATGCTCACGGCATCCCCCCACAGGTCGTAGGCGAGGGTCGTGCGAGCGATCAGACCGCTCGTGACCGTGCCGGTGTCGACCCCGGCGCGAAGACCGATCGAGGAGCCGTTCTGCGCGTTGAAGCGCTCGATGACGCCGAGGAGGCTGCGAGCGAAGTCCACGCTGCGGCGGATGTTGTCGACCCTGGGCACGATCAGCCCCGACGAGGCGAGGTAGCCGCCGCGCAGCGTGCGGACCTTCTCGACGCCCGCCTTCTCGGCCGCCTCGTCGAATCCGCGCATGAGGGCGTTGAGGTGGCCGATCTCCTGCTCCGCGGTGAGCCCCCGTGCATAGTCGTCGAACCCGGTGAGCTCGGCGAAGACGACCGAGACGTTCTCGTACGCCTCGGAGATCGCCTCATCGCCCTGCCGGTACTTGGCGGCGACGCTCTCGGGCATCAACGTGAGCAGGAGCTTCTCGTTCTCCGCGCGCTGCTCTTCGATGAGCCCCTGCTTGATCCGCAGGCTCGAGGCCATGTCGTTGAAGGCGCCGCCGAGGTCTCCGAACTCGTCGCGCGCACCCTGCGGAACCTGCACGTCGAGATCCCCCTCCGCCACGCGCTGCACCGCCCCCACCAGACGGTCGAGGGGCCGCGTGAAGACCTGGGCGAGCAGCAGCGAGAGCAGCGAGACGCCGAGGAGGATGCCGAGGAGGGACAGCAGCACCGTCCTGGTGAAGTCCGCGACCGGCCCGAACGCCTCCGCCGAGTCGATCCTGGCGATGATCACCCAGTCGAGCCCCTCGATCTCCAGCGGTGCATAGGCCGTGACGCTGTCGATGCCGAGATACCCCGGCCCGGTCGTCGTGCCCGTTCGACCCGCCTGCGCCTCGGTGACCGCGAAGGTGTTGATGGGCTGCAGCAGCACGGTGCCGCCCACTTCCACGACCCGTTCGGCGACGCTCGGCGGCGTGCCGCCGTCGATCGCGAACCGGGCGTAGGAGTCCGGGTCCTCGATGAGACGGCGAGAGCTGCTGCGCATGAGGTCGTCGAGGCCGACCAGATACACCTCACCGGTGTCGCCGAGCCCCTGCTGCTTCCAGCCCTCGTTCCCGGTGGTGAGGTCGTTGATCGCGTCGATCGAGACCTGGAAGGCGATCGCCCCGGTGATCCGGTCGTCGTTGCCGACGGGCGAGACGACCCACATCGCCGGGACGTTCAGCGAAGGGATCCACCGCTCGAAGTCGGTGAGCAGCACGGTGTTGACCGAGTTCGTGGCGATCGCATCGGCGTAGGCCTGCGCCAGCACCGTGTCGCGGTAGGGTCCCGTCGTGAGATTGGTGCCCAGCTCGACGCCCTTGTACGCCGTGAAGACGATGTCGCCGTCCAGATTGAGCAGCAGCGCGTCTTCGTATCCGGCCTCATCGATCAGACGGGTGAAGTAGTCGCCGTAGCGTCCAGCCGCCTCGGCATAGGACGTGCCGTCGCCGCTGTCGTTGAAGACGAGCTGCTCGTCGTAATCGCTGTCGAGGTCCTGATTCCTCGTGGTGTACTGCAGCTGCAGGTACTGTCCAGCAGTGGATTCCGGGATGAAGGCGCTGTCGCCGTACTCGTCTCCGGTGCGGGACTCGAGTTCGGGGATGAATGTGCCGGCGTAGTAGGCCTCGAGCTGTGCGCGCCGGTCCCCGTCGAGATCCTGGTCGGCCAGCTCCTCGAAGCCGGCGTTGACGGCTGTCGAGAGGTTCTGCGCACTGAGGTTGCGAGAGTGCAACGAGGCATCCCGCTTGACGGCCTCGATGGCCGTGGTGATCTCGGCCGCACGCATGGAGCGGATCGTGACGAGCTGGTCGATCGCCGAGTCGTGCAGCGATTGCCGGCCGTTCATGAAGCCGACGGCGCCGACGATGATCGAGGACACCAGGCTCACCGACAGCAGCATGATGAGGAGCTTGGACTGGATGCTCAGCCCGGCCCGTGTCCGAAGCCGGCGCTTCTCCCCGGAGACCGATTCGTTCGTCCCGCCCCCACTCATGCGCCCTCCATCACCGTGTTCGTGAACGTCTGGCCACGACTCTAGCGATATACCGGTACACCGGGAAGGGGATGCCGGTGTCGACGTCAGTTCGCGACGAGGTCGACACCGATCCCGTGCTGGATGCGGAACCAGCGCTCGGCGGCATCGGCATCCCGCGCGAGCATCGCCGCACGCATCTGCCGATACGCTTCGCCGCGTGAATCACGCGTCCCGAGGATGCGGCTGACCCCCCGGAGGTTGCGCTGCATCACCAGGCCCGCCTCGTGCATCACCCTGCTGAACACCGGATTCCCGGAATGGCGCGTGAGATATCCCACGAACAGGCGAGACGCGAGCATCAGATCGCCGGCATCCTCGCGATCGGAGGCGTCGATCATCCGGTCGAGCATCCCGATCGCCTCGACGAGCTGCTCGTCGTCCATGCGGCGCACGGCGAGCTGGAGCGCGATCCCGGCCTGCAGACCGGTGTACTCGAGCGTCCGGACGACGAGTTCCTCGGAGAGCTCCGTGACGCGGGTGAAGCGGCTGGGCGAGACTTCGATCAGCCCCGCCCACGCCAGACGCTGCAGGGCTTCGCGCACAGGCGTGCGCGACACACCGAGCGCGTCGGCGAGCGCCTTGTCGCTGACATGCTCGCCCGGTGCGAGACGTCCGTCGACGATCGCCTCGGCGATCGCTTCGTGCACGCGGTCGCTCAGCGGGCCCGGCCCGGCGGCCAGCGCGTCCAGCCGTTCGTTCAACGGCAGAGGTTCGATCCCCATATCCCCGCGTCCTCGCATCCGAAGTCGACGCCCCCGCCGACCGGTGGTGATGTTACCCGGCTTTCCTCAGCCCGATCATGAGATATATCGGCATATCGAGCGACGGAAGCCCCAGTACAGTGACTCCGGGAGGTAACGATGACCTGGTGGAGCTGGATCCGATTCGCTGCGGCGGTGCTCGGCATCGCCGCGATCTCACGACAGCTGGTGTTGAGCATCGGAAACGCGCTCGACGCCGGATCGCACCTGCCGACCGTCGTGACGAACTTCTTCAGCTACTTCACGATACTCTCCAACCTCGCGTCCATCATCGTCCTCCTGATCGGCGCCGTCTGGCTCCTTCGTCATCGGCACGACGCCGCGAAGGAGCCGGTGTGGCTCGGGACGCTGCTCGCCTGCGCCAGCACGTACATGATCGTGACCGGGATCGTCTACAACCTGCTGCTGCGCCACCTCCCGATCGGCGGCCTGTCGGACGTCTGGACGAACGAGTCGCTGCACGTCGTGATCCCGCTCGTCCTGCTCCTCGATGTCCTGCTCGCCCCGCGACGCAGGGCTCTGGGCTGGAGCACAGTGGGCGTGATCGCCGCCTTCCCCGTCGTCTGGGCGGTGTACACGCTCGTGCGCGCCGGATTCATCACCGCCCCGGCGACGGGAGACCCGTGGTGGTATCCGTATCCGTTCCTCGACCCGCACCTCACGCCCGGCGGCTACCTGGGCGTGACGGGGTACGTCGTCGGGATCGCGGCCGTGATCATCGGCATCGGGCTGCTCGTGGTCTGGGTCGGCCGGCGGCGGGGAGCGGACGTGACGGCGGACGCTCCCCGTCGATAGGGTGGGGACGTGGCGGAGGAGAGGGCTGTGACCACGGGAGGGCTTCGGCGCGACATGCGCGAGTCCGCTCCCGCGTCCGAGCTGCCCGCGGCCCCGCCGGTGCGGAGCGCCAGATCGGGCACCCGTCGTGTCGGCGGGGGATGGCCGGTCTGGGCCGGAGCCATCGCCGCCGTCCTCGGCATCACCGTGATCACGGCCGCAGCGCTGATGCCGCAAGGCGGAGGCGATTCGCCGACGCAGGTGGTCGCCGCGGCCGCGCAGCCGGCCGAGGATGCGAAGCCGACCATCCCGTGCCCCGCCTTCGCGGGCGGGGAGGCGAGCAGCAGCACGCGTTCCGCGGCCTGCGGTCGGCCTCGCCTCGCGGACTCCGAGACGGATCCGGCCGTCGACGCCGAGTCCGGGACGCCGGGCTCCGAGGGCCGGGAGTCGAGCTCCTCCAGCGATCCGGGGACGACGGAGCAGGACCGCGGGCGATCGGGGACGGACAGCCCGGGGACGGATGCCCCGGGAACGAGCGCCCCGGGAACGGACGCGCCGGGCACGAGCGGCCCAGGGCCCTCCGACCCCGGCGGATCGGATCCGGGAGATCCCGACCCGGGGACGTCGAACCCGGGAACCGGCACGCCGACCACACCGCCCGTCACGACGCCGAGCAACCCGCCCGTCACGACGCCGAGCAACCCGCCCGCCGCGACGCCCGCAGCCCTCGCCTTCACCGGGAAGAAGACGAACAGCCTCCTGGGAACGGGACTGCTCTCCAGCTACACGCTCTCCCTCTCCGGCGAGCCGGGCTCGACCGTGACCGTCTGGTACGGCTCGGTGAAGGCGGGAAGCCGGACGTTCGACTCCAGCGGCAAGACCTCCATCACCCTCGGCCTGTCACTCATCAACCTGGGTCTCAGCAATCCGACGATCCGCGCCGCCTACTCCGACGGCACGGCCGGCGCCGAGATCTCCGCACCGCTTAAATCGATCTGACGCCGACTCCTCGGTGACGGCTCGATCCCGCACCGCTCCCCGCCACGCCGGCTCTCTTTCGCACCTGCCAGCCTCGTCGCAGGCACCGAACTGAGCCGGCGCACAGCACGGACAACGCGGGCGGGGACGCGAAGGCTCTGCGCGGGGCCGCGGAGGCCGTCCGCGGAGGATAGAGGTGCCCATCCGGGCCAGGGATCGAACACGCACGCACGGGCTACGCTAGTCCGCGGGGGAGGGCGAGGTCGTGTCTCCCCGGTGGATCGAGGAGACAGAGATGAACGAGCCCTATCCTGCGAGCAGCGGCGGACCGGCCGTCCCACCGCCCCCGCCCGCACCCCGCACCGGCGCGCCGGCCGCGCCGGTTCCGGCGCCGTCTGCTCCCGCCGGGACGCCGGACCGGGCATCCGCCACCCCCTCCGCACCGGGCACCCGAGCGGCATCCAGGCAGCAGACCTCCGACGCCGAGCTCGCGCGGGCCACCGAGGTGCTGAAGATCATCTCCGACGCGTACTCCGCGAAGATGGTCGGCCAGGAGCGCCTGCGCCTGAGCCTTCTGATCGCCCTCATCGCCGGCGGGCACATCCTCCTCGAATCCGTTCCCGGCCTCGCCAAGACCACCGCGGCCAGCACCCTCGCGGACACGGTCAGGGCGCAGTTCAAGCGCATCCAGTGCACGCCCGACCTCCTGCCCAGCGACATCACGGGCAACCAGATATACGACGCCGCGACCGGCTCCTTCCGCACGGTGCTCGGACCGGTGCACGCCAACTTCGTCCTCCTCGACGAGATCAACCGCTCCAGCGCCAAGACCCAGTCCGCGATGCTCGAGGCGATGCAGGAGCATCAGACCACGATCGGCGGCGAGGTGCACCACCTCCCGGAGCCGTTCCTCGTCATCGCAACGCAGAACCCCATCGAGCAGGAAGGCACCTACGAGCTGCCCGAGGCTCAGATGGACCGCTTCCTCCTCAAGGAGATCGTCGAGTACCCGAGCCCCGCCGAGGAGTTCGAGATCCTCAGCCGCATCGACTCCGGCGTCCTCAACCCCGACCGCCATGTCGCGAGCAGCGTCACGCTCGCCGACATCGAGCAGCTGCAGGACATCGCGAGCCGCGTCTACGTCGACGCCTCGATCCGCAACTACATCGTCCAGCTCGCCTACGTCACCCGCAATCCGGCGCCGTACATCGGCGAGGAGCGCGCCCGTCTCATCAAGTACGGCGCCAGCCCTCGGGCGTCCATCGCCTTCCTGCAGGCGTCCAGGGCGCTCGCCCTCCTCCGCGGTCGCACGCACGTCGTGCCGGAGGACATCCGCACGCTCCGCCACCTCGTCCTGCGCCACCGCGTGCTGCTGACCTTCGAGGCGGACGCCGAGGGCGTGCGCAGCGAGGACGTCATCGACCAGATCTTCGCGGCGGTCCCCACCCCCTGATCCCGGCCGCCTCGACAGGCTCAGCGAACCAGGCTCAGCGGAAGGAACCATGTCCAGTCTGATCACCAGGGTGAGGGCGAAGCTCTTCATCCACTCGGCGCGGAAGTCGATGCACGCCCTGGACGGGGCTTACGCGTCGCTGATGCGCGGGCGCAGCCACGACTTCGAGGACCTGCGCGCCTACGAGTACGGCGATCAGGTCAGGGACATCGACTGGCGCGCCACCGCCAAGCAGGGCACGCCGCTGGTCAAGCGCCACCGCGCCACGCGGATGCACACGGTCATGTTCGTCGTGGACACCGGTCGGGGCATGACCGCCCTCGCCCATGACGAGATGCCCAAGAAGGAGCTCGCGATCCTCGCGACCGGCGCGCTCGGCATCCTCTCCCTCCGCCATGGGGACGACTTCACACTGGTGCACGGAGACGCATCCGGCATCCGGCGGCTCGCCCCCGCCCGCAGTGAGGGGGCCCTCGAGCACGCGCTGCGCACGATCGACCGTGCGATCGACCGGAGCACCTCCCCCAGCGACCGCGACGGCCTGCTGGACTACGTCGCCCGCACGGTCTCCCGGCGCATGATCCTCGTGCTCGTCACGGACGACGCACCGGTGACAGAGGAGACGGAGCGGGTTCTCCGGCGCCTGCGCGTGCAGCACGACATCCTCTGGATCGCCCTGCACGACGCCGATCCCGTCCTCGACCACCCGACCGGCCGCGACCGCGCCGACGTCTACAGCCGCTGGCGCGTGCCGGACTTCGTGCAGGGCGATGGCGCGATCGTGCGGGAGCTCCTCGCGCAGACGGCCGCCGAGACCGCCCGCCGCAACGACGTGCTCGACGCGCTGGAGATCAGTCGCGCCGATCTCGGCACGCAGGACGACGCTGTGAACGACCTGCTGCGGATGCTGAATCGGAGGGCGAATGTCCGGTTCTGACGAGCTCTACCCTCCGGCCCAGTACGGCTGGGGCTGGATGCTGCTCGCCCTCGGCATCCTGGCGCTGCTCGTCCTGGCCGGCTGGCTCGTCATCGCCCTCACCCGCCCTCGCCGGCGCCTCGAGATCGCCGGGACCGCCGTGCCGGCGATCATGCCCGCCGATGTCCTCGCCGTGCTGCGCGGCGAGTATCTGGAGCGCATCGATCGCGTCGAGGCGGAATATGCCGCAAAGCGCATGGATCCGCGCCGGGCCAATCTCGAGCTCAGTCGCACGGTGCGCGAGTTCGTCAACGAGTACAGCGGCCTCGAGGCTCCGGTCCTCGCCCTCGACGACCTCGCAGCCCTCGGCGTGCACCCCGCTCTCCTCGACGCCCTGCGGCGGCACTACTACCCCAGCGTCTTCCGCCGTGGGCCGGCGATCGACCCCGTCGCCGGCGCCGCGGCCGCACGGAAGGTGGTGACGACATGGAACTAGCCCAGGGGTGGATGCTCGCCGCCGCCGCGGCCGCCGCCGTGATCGCGATCGCCGCCGGTCTTCTCGTCGGCCTGCTCCGCAGACGCCGCAACGACGCCGCGGACATCGCACCCGTCGCGCGCGCAGAACGCCTGCGCACGCTCCCGAGCTTCCGCCAGGCGGTGCGGCGGAGGGGGTTCGCCCTCACCGGCATCCTCGTGCTCGCGGCCGCGAGCATCCTCACCGCCGGCGTCGTCTCCGCCCGCCCGCAGACCGCGCAGACGATCCAGCCCGTCAACACCAGCCGGGACATCATGCTGTGCCTGGACGTCTCCGGCTCCATGAGCGACGTCGACGTCGAGGTGCTCACGGTGTTCGACGAGCTGCTGGACGGCTTCGAAGGCGAGCGGATCGGCCTGACGATCTTCAACAGCTCGCCCGTGCAGGTCTTCCCCCTCACGGACGACTACGACTTCATCCGCGAGCATCTGCAGAGCATCAGGGAGAGCTTCGACTACCTCGAGGAGGTGCCGGAGCACTGGGTCGGCACGCTCAACGGCCCCGGCGCGTCCCTGATCGGCGACGGTCTCGCCTCCTGCGCGATGCGCTTCGACCACGTCGACGACGAGCGCAGCCGCTCGATCATCCTCGCCACGGACAACGAGGTGAACGGCTCCTCCATCGTCACGATCGAGGAGGCCGCCGCCTACGCGAGCTCCCGGGGCGTCAGGGTGTTCGCCCTCAACCCCGTGCAGGGCAAGGACACCGAGGTCAGCCAGGAGCTCGTCGATGCCGCCCGCGCGACAGGAGGCGAGGCGTTCGGCCTGCGCGAGACGACCACGGTCTCAGACATCATCACCCAGGTGCAGGAGGAGGAGGCCACCGAGCTGCGGGGGCAGGCGCAGGTGGTTCGGACCGACCAGCCGAACCTGTACATCGCCGCGCTGATGGTCGCGATGCTCGGGCTCGTCGTGGTGCTGTGGAGGGTGCGACTGTGATCTTCCAGCCCGTCCTGCATCCGCTGCTCGTCATCCTCATCTGCGCGCCCGTCGCCGTCGTCGCCGTCCTCGCCCTCCTCCGACGCGGCCAGACCGCCGCGACGAGGATGCTGTGGGCGATGCGGGTCCTGCTCGTGCTCGCCTGCCTCACGATGCTGCTGCGCCCAGGCATCCCCGGCGGCGCGACCGAGACCCTCGCGACCGACACCGACATCGTGCTCGTCGTCGACACCACGGCCAGCATCGTGGCAGAGGACTGGGACGACGGCGAGACCCGGCTGACGGGGGTCAGAGAGGACGTCCAGGCGATCGTCGACGAGTATCCCGGCGCGCGCTTCGCCCTCATCTCCTTCGACGCGGCCGCCGAGCTCCGGCTGCCTCTGACGACGGACACGACCGCGCTGGTCTCCTCCCTCGAGGTGATGCGGCCAGAGGTGACCGCCCAGTCGCGCGGCAGCTCCATCGGCATCGCGAGCTCGATGCTGACCGAGACGCTGCAGAGCGCCGCCGGGGCCTCCCCCGATCGCTCGCGGATGGTCTTCTACTTCGGCGACGGCGAGCAGACGGCGTCGACGGATCCCGAGTCCTTCTCCTCCAGCGCCGAGTACGTCGACGGCGGCGCCGTGCTCGGCTACGGGACGGCCGAGGGCGGCCCGATGCGCACGACGACGATCGGTGAGGGCGGCGGCGAGTACATCTCCTACGAGGGTGCGGACGCCCTGTCCACGATCGACGAGGAGAACCTGCAGGCGATCGCCGAGGAGCTGGGCGTCCCGTATCAGCACCGGACGGCGGATGCCGCGGTCGAGCTGCCCGAGGCGCCGAGCACCACGAGCAACTATGCGGAATCCGGCGAGGTCGGCAACGTCATCGAGCTGTACTGGGTCGCCGCGGCGCTCATCGTCCTGCTGCTCGCGATCGAGCTCGCCGTCGCCACCTCGCGCGTCGCCCGCCTCCGCGGGCTCTCCGCTCCCACGCCGAAGGGCGGTGAGGCATGACGACCCCGCAGAACCGGTTGGAATCGCGCGATTGGTCGGTTTCCGACCCGGAATCCGACCAATCGCGCGATTCGAACGGACAGGAGGCCGCCGCGGCGCTGATCGCCGCGAACCGACGTCGCCGGAACATCCGCCGATGGATCGCCATCGGAACGCTCCCCCTGACGATCGCGGCGCTGCTGTTCACCGGCAAGCTGCTGAGCATGTACGCGTTCGCGCATCAGTCGATCACCTCCTACGTCGTCGGCGACTATGAGGGGACGATCCGAGCGGCGCACGGCCAGGAGTTCCTGAACGGGTTCGAGCCGTACAAGGCGCCCTACAACGTCGGCGTCGGCCTCGCGGCATCCCTGCAGCTGACCGACGCGCGCGCGAAGTTCGAGGAGGCGCTCCCCCTGGCGAGCGGTCTCGAGGTGTGCGCGGTGCGGATCAACCTCGCTCTCGTGATCGAGCAGCTGGGCGACGCGGCCAGGGGGGAGGGCGACGCCGTCGGTGCGGCCGAGCTCTACGGCGAGGCCCTGACCGTGACCGTCGAGACACCGGAGGAGTGCGACTCGGAGGAGGCGCAGGACCAGTCCCCCGATCCGGAGCGCGACATGAGCGAGACCCTCGACGAGCTCGAGGACCGGCTGCAGGAGAAGCAGCGGCAGAGCACCGGAGAAGAGCAGGAGCAGCCCCAGGAGCCCCAGGATCCCGAAGAGCAGGAGCAGCCCAGCGAGGATCAGCTGGGCGACCTCGAGGACCGGCTGAATCAGGGTCAGCAGGAGCGCGAGGACCAGCAGCAGGGCGACGACGAGGGATCCGGCTCGGGGACGGACCGGCCATGGTAGACCGCGAGAAGCAGCGGGCGCGCTACCTCGCCGGCTCCGATGGCGCTCCCCCGGTCCCGCCGCCGGGCGGCTACCGGGGCGCGCGACGTCCTCAGGGACCGTCGGCTCCCGTGACCGTGTCCGGCTCCGTCGCGGTCGCCGAAGAGGAGAAGGCCGGTTCGAACGCGCTCGGCTGGATCGCGCTGGTCTCCGGCATCCTGTTCGCGCTGATCCTGCTGGGAACGTTCCTCGCCGGCGGGACGGACACGATCTACGGCGTGACGATGCTCGCGCTGCAGCTGCTCGTCGTCGCCGTGATCGTCGCCGCGCTCGTCACACGGCGTGGACGGATGCTCGGCGCCGTCGCCCTGTCGATCACACTCGTGCTGAACACGGCGACGGTCGGTGCGATGGGTGCGGTGCAGACCTCGGCATCCGGCAGCTATGAGGGCGTCAAGACCGAGGAGCAGAAGCACGAGGAGGCCTATCCTGGCATCCGGGACGTGTCCAGCTCGGAGATCCTGTCCCAGCCCTCGCTCGAAGAGGTGCGCGCCTCGAGCGAGGAGGCGCTGGAGGCGATCAGGACCCGGCTCACCGCGGAGTACGGGTACACCTGGTCGCCGGCGGGGGACGAGGATCTGCGGCCGGAGCGCAACGGCTACGGCGGCGAGTCGATGCTCGTGCAGTACACCTCGCAGGTGTGGGGGACCAACGAGCCGATCCAGGACTACGACCGCAAGCTGGCGGTCATGGCCGTGATCGACGACGTGATCGCGGACTACGACCTGTGGGGTCTCATCTCGCTGAACGATTCCTCCTCCGGGCTCGACGAGGGGATGCTCGAGAAGCTGTACGGCAGCTCCGACCCTCGCACGCAGGACACCTGGGAGTGGTACAGCGACGACTACCCGGGACCGCGGCGCTTCTACGCCACGATCGACGACACCTCGCACGACGAGACGGGGGAGTTCCTGAGGTCGCGGCAGGCGCAGGCGGAGCGGACCGGCGAGCCGCTGGAGGGCCTGCAGATCCTGTTCATCGCGCCCCAGCTGCTCAGCGAGGCCGACCGCGAGGAGTTCGAGCAGAAGCTGGAGGAGTACCCGGGGTACTGAGCCGGGCCCGGCCGCCCACGCGCGCCCGCGCTGCGGTCCCGCACTCGCCGGCTCGAAACGGCGCCTCCATCACCCGTGCCGGCTCGAAAACGTACCTCCGCGGTCGCTCGGAGGTACGAAACTGAGCCCGCACGCGGACGAGAGGCGGGGCGGGAGAGCACGGGAGCGCACGGGGCACGCCCGCGAGCGTGGGAGCGAGTGCGATTCGGCGGCACGGCTCGGGTTCCAGGCGGGGCACGCCCGCGAGCGTGGGGTGCGCAGGGGCAGGGCAGGCGCGGATGCGGGGCGGGAACGATGCAGGGGCAGGCGCAGATGCGGGGCCGGAACGATGCAGGGGCAGGCGCAGATGCGGGGCGGGCTCAGGAAGGAACCGCAGACGGGCCCGCGAGGCGCAGCAGCATCCGGGCGAGGGCGTAACGGGTGTGCCCGCGCGAGGTGCGCGGGTCATAGCCGAGCTGTTCGACCAGGGCCGTCACGCGCTCCTGCACGCTGGAGTGGTGCCGGCCGAGCCGCACGGCCGCGGCGCGCACGCTCTGCTCCTCGATCACGGCGTCGAGGAGCTCCCGGCTGCGGGCATCGAGGGCGGCGAGCGCCACGGCATCCGGATGCAGCGGCGCCCGATCCGCGGCCTCCGCGATGAGCAGGAAGGCGCCGAGGTCCTCGGCCGCCACCGTCGGCTCCGTGGCGGACGTCAGCCGCACGGCGACAAGGGCTGCGCCCCAGGAGGCGGCCAGCTCCGTCCCCGCCCCCGCGGCGCCGACGCCGATCCGCGGCGCCGTCCCCGGCCACAGGCTCGCGACGTCCGCCGCGGCATCCAGGATCGTCGCCCTGGTGAGTCCGTGCCGGGTCGCGACGACGGCGGAGGGATGCTGCGACGCAGGCGCGGGGTCCGGCGGCGAGGCCACCACCCGGAGCAGGCCGTCGAGCCGGAGCCGCGCGACGGCCCCGGCTCGCTCGTCGGCCGAGGCGTAGGAGCTGATCGCGAGCTCGACGGCGCTCTCCGATCCCACCGACCGCCGCGCGCGGATGATGCCGAGAGCGAGGCTGAGCCGCTCCAGGATCATCGCGTCATTGCTGTGCGGAGTGCCATCGCGTTCGATCCACGCCACCGCATCCGGTCCGCTCTCGCGCAGCGGCCAGCCGGGGTCGAGCCCGGCCGGGTCGATGCGGATGCCGTCGGCGCGCACCCGCACGACATGACCGCCGTCACGATGGCCGACCGTCGCGCCGCTGAGCACCGCGGCGCCTCGGAGCATGCTCTCCACTCCGACCGAGCGCGCGACGAGCGCGTCGAAGTACGCGACGACCTTGAGAGTCTCGCTCGCATCCGGGTCGAGGGCGGTCAGCCGCCCCAGCAGATCTTGCATGTCGGCTCCATCGCGCGGGATTCCACCCTACGGCGTCGGTGCCGCACGGTGTCAGCCGAGCAGCCGGTTCACCCAGTCGTCCCGCGCGGCGAGCATGGCCTGCGCCACCGCGGCGTGCGGAGCGAACATGTCGAAGCCGTGGAAGCCGCCGGCCCACACATGCAGCTCCGCCTGCACCCCCGCCGCCCAGAGGGCCGTGGCGTAGGCGACATCCTCATCGCGGAACACCTCCGCGCTGCCGCAGTCGATGAACGCGGGCGGCAGACCGGCGAGGTCCGCAGCGCGAGCGGGCGCCGCGTAGATCGAGACGTCCTCGGTGCCGCGGCGCTCGCCGAGGAGCGCACCCCAGCCCGTGAGGTTCGACCCGCGGTCCCAGACGCCCACACCGTCGATCTGCCTGGTCGACACCGTCTCGTCGCGGTCGTCCAGCATGGGGTAGATGAGCAGCTGGCCGATCAGCGCCGGACCCTTGCGATCGCGGGCGAGGAGCGTCGTGCCCGCGGCCAGGCCTCCCCCGGCGCTGCCGCCTCCGATGAGCAGCCGGGCGGGATCGATGCCGAGCTCCTCAGCGTGCTCAGCCGTCCACAGCAGGCCGGCATAGCAGTCCTCCACCGGGAACGGATCGGGGAACTCGGGCGCCAGCCGGTACTCGACGGTGACGATCACCCCGTTGAAGCGCTCGGCCCAGTCGAGGAAGCCGGTGACGCCGAGCCAGCGGTTGCCGATGATCATGCCGCCGCCGTGGGTGTGGAAGAAGCCCGGCCCCGTCCCGGTGCGCCCCTCCTTCTCGATCACGGTGACGACGATCTCGCCGCCCTCGTGGCCGGTGATGGGGACATCGCGCCAGGAGAAGCCGCGCTCGGAGAGGACCTGCAGGATCTCCTCGTCCCCGCTCACCGGCGACTGGCGCAGGAGCGGGATCATCTCGGGCGTGAGCGTGGACGGCAGCTGGTCGCCGACCAGGGCGAGGGCCGCCTCCAGCTCGGGGTCGAAAGGCGGGCGGAGGGTCGTATCGGTCATCAGAACTCCTTTGTCCTCGGTGTCCCGCCAGCATCCCGCCGGGCGACTCCGAGCGTAACCCGCCGCCTGTGCCCGATCCTCCGCGCGCGGGCCGCCGGACGGCGGGGCGCCTGCGCATGACGCCGTCCGGTGGCCCGCGCTGCCCCCTCCCCTCCCCCTCCCCGCCTGCTCAGCCCGATGCGAGATGGGAAAGGTACCTCCAAGGCTCCGCCGAGGTACCTTTCCCATCTCGCATCACGCCCCGACCCGGCTATAGGCGCGTATCGACAGGATCGGGTGCGAAACCGTCGACGAGCGCCCCACAGACGGGTTCTGGGGGGCGCGGGGCGCGCCGATAGACTGGAGAGCATGTCCAAGGTCCTCCAGTCCCTCCCCGTCGGCGAGCGCGTCGGCATCGCCTTCTCCGGAGGACTCGACACCTCCGTCGCCGTCGCGTGGATGCGCGACAAGGGGGCTGTGCCCTGCACCTACACCGGCGACCTGGGGCAGCCGGACGAGGAAGACATCGCCTCGATCCCCGGCCGCGCGCTCGAGTACGGCGCCGAGGTCGCGCGCCTCGTCGACGCCAAGACCGCGCTCGTGGAGGAGGGCTTCGTCGCCCTCGCCTGCGGCGCCTTCCACATCCGCTCCGGCGGGAAGACGTACTTCAACACCACTCCTCTCGGCCGCGCCGTGACCGGCACGATGCTCGTGCGCGCCATGAAGGAGGACGGCGTCGACATCTGGGGCGACGGCTCGACCTACAAGGGCAACGACATCGAGCGGTTCTACCGCTACGGCCTGCTCGCCAACCCGCGCCTTCGGATCTACAAGCCGTGGCTGGACGCCGACTTCGTCACCGAGCTCGGCGGCCGCCAGGAGATGAGCGAGTGGCTCGTCGCGCACGGCTTCCCCTACCGCGACTCCGCCGAGAAGGCCTACTCCACCGACGCGAACATCTGGGGCGCCACCCACGAGGCGAAGACCCTCGAGCACCTCGACGTCTCGCTGGAGACCGTCGACCCCATCATGGGCGTGAGGTTCTGGGATCCCTCCGTCGCGATCGAGACCGAGGACGTCACCGTGACCTTCGAGGGCGGTCGTCCCGTCGCCATCAACGGCGTCGAGTACACCGACCCTGTGGAGCTCGTGCACGAGGCGAACCGCATCGGCGGCCGCCACGGCCTGGGCATGAGCGACCAGATCGAGAACCGCATCATCGAGGCGAAGTCGCGCGGCATCTACGAGGCCCCGGCCATGGCGCTGCTGTTCATCACCTATGAGCGGCTCGTCAACGGCATCCTCAACGAGGACACTCTGGCCACCTACCACGAGCAGGGCCGCCGCCTCGGCCGCCTCATGTACGAGGGCCGCTGGCTCGAGCCGCAGTCGCTCATGCTGCGCGAGTCGATCCAGCGCTGGGTCGGCTCGACGGTCTCCGGCTCCGTCACGGTGCGGCTGCGCCGCGGGGACGACTGGACCATCGTCGACACCGTCTCGCCAAACCTCTCCTACGCTCCGGAGAAGCTCTCCATGGAGCGCGTCGGCGACGCCGCCTTCGGCCCGGTCGACCGGATCGGCCAGCTGACCATGCGCAACCTCGACATCGCCGACTCGCGCGCGCGTCTCGAGCAGTACGCGCACCTCGGCCTCGTCGGCGGCGCGACCGGCGAGCTCGTCGGGCGCGTCACCGCCGGCGAGGCATCCGAGATCACGGACTCCGTCGAGGGCACGACGCTCGCCGCGACCGAGGAGGCGCTGGCGGATGCCGTCGACGAGGCCTCCGAGGGCGCCGCCTTCGACTCCGGCACCGACTGACGCGGTCTTCCGACGGGAGGGGCGGATGCTTCGGCATCCGCCCCTCCCGTCGTCTGCGCCGTCAGGCGGTCGCGCGGTCGTCCTGCAGTCCGGGGGCCGACGCGCCGCATGCCGGCCGCTTCGGCGGCTTTCGTCCGACATCCGGCATGTCGGCCCCCGGACTGCAGGCGTTGCAGGCCATGCGCCCCCAGTTATCTTGCACAATGATGTGCATGTTACGTATCATGGTGTCCATGACCACCCGTGCACCCCGCCGCGACGCCGTCGAGAACCGCGCCGGCATCCTGAGCGCCGCGCGCTCCGCGCTCGCCAGCGATCCGCACGCATCCATCGACGCGATCGCCCGCAGCGCGGGCCTCTCCCGGCGGACTCTCTACGGGCACTTCGACGACCGCGACGCCCTCATCCGCGAACTCATCGCGCAGGGAGCGCAGCGCTTCAACGCGATCGCGGAATCCGTCGCCGACGCGGATGCCCGCATGGCCCTCGCCCGGCTCGCCGCACGACTCTGGCAGGAGGCCGCGCACGTGCAGATGGCAGCCGCCCTCGCCCTCGACGAGGCGCATGTGCAGAGCACAGCCGAGGCCCTCAGCCCGCTGCGCCGTGTGGTCTCCGTCCTCGCCCGCCGCGGCCAGGACGACGGCAGCTTCCGCACCGACCTGTCCGCCGGCGCCCTCGCCCGCCTCATCGAGGAGATCGCCCGCACCGTCATCTCCCGCACGGATGCTTCGAGCTCCGGCGCCGCGAGCCTGGCGGTCCGGGCCGTGCTCAGCATCGCCGGGCTCTCCTGGCGCGAGGCGGATGAGCTGCTCCACGCGCACCCGGAGATCCTGGAGGACCGATGAGGATCGCACTGCACGAGGTGGGCAAAGGACATGCGCTTTCGCCGACGAGCCTCGAGTTCCGCACCGGGACGGTCCGCTACGCGCTCGCCGAGACCGAGCAGCGCCCGACGGTGCTCGGTCTGATCGCGAGCGGACGGATGCGCCCCGCCACGGGAACCGTCACGATCGACGGCATCGCCGACGCCGGGATGCTGCGTCGCAGGGTGGCACTCGTCGACGCCCCCGACGTCAGCGACCCGCACGCCGACATCGCCCTCGCCGGCGTCGTCGCCGAGGAGCTCATGTTCGCAGGACGCCGTGCGACCCCGCTGCACGCACGACGCTGGCTCGACGAACTGGGCTACGGCGAGCTTGCATCGATCCCGATCGGGGACGTCGATCCGGCCGCGCGCGTGCGGATCCTGTGCGAGCTCGCCGTCCTCCGCAAGGGCACCGAGGGCATCGTGCTCGTCTCGCCCGACCGGCACGGCGGAAGCCCGGACGGGTGGTGGCGGATCGCCGGCGAGTTCGCCGATCGCGGCTACGCCGTGCTCGTCATCGTCGGCGGCTCGGCAGCCGTGGCGCTGGAGAGAGTGCAGGAGCTGGACGCCGTGAACGCCTCCGGGCCGGTCGAGCCGCTCGCCCTCGAGGAGCCGGATCCGGCCTCCCCCTCGTCGGAGCACCCCGCCAACCCCTCGCTGAGCGGACCCGCCTCGTCGTCCCTGACCGAACCCATCACCCACTCGTTGAGCGAGACCGCCGACCCCTCGTACAGCGGACCCGACTCCTCGTACAGCGAACCCGACTCCCCGTCGCTGAGCGAACCCTCCCCCCGCTCGTTGAGCGAGCGCAGCGAGTCGAAACGCCGTACCGAAGAGGAGAAGGGGGCCGTCAGCCGATCCGTTTCGACTCGGTCGGCTCCGCCGTCCTCGCTCAACGAGCGGGAAAAGGAGACCGACCCGCCGTCCTCCCTGAACGAACGGGAGAAGGAGGAACCGACCCGCCAGCTTTCCCCGACCGAGCCCGCCTCCCCCCGCTCGTTGAGCGAGCGTAGCGAGTCGAAACGCCCCGACGACACGGACGACCTCGGCCGGCCCGTTTCGACTCGGTCGGCTCCGCCGTCCTCGCTCAACGAGCGGGAAAAGGACGAACCGGCTCCGCCGTCCTCGCTCAACGAGCGGGAGAAGGGGGCCGTCCCCGACCATCGGGACGAAGAGCCCGAGACGGACGAGGAGGCGACGCGATGAAGGTACCGGCCATGATCGCCGCGGAGCTGCGGCGGCTCACCGCCAGCAGGATGGGCATCGTCGCGCTGATCGCCCTGATGTGCGTGCCGATCCTCTACGGCGGCCTCTACCTGTGGGCGAACCAGGACCCCTACGGCAAGTTCTCCGAGGTGCCCGTCGCGCTCGTCGTCGAGGACACCGGTGCCGAGGATGTGAACTACGGCGCCGACGTCGCGGAGAACCTGCTCGAGGGCGGCGCCTTCGACTGGCAGGAGATGACCTCGGACGAGGCGCGCGACGCCCTGCAGGAGGGCAGCGTCGACTTCACGGTGACGATCCCCGCCGACTTCTCCTCGGCGCTGACCTCGGCCTCGGGAGACGACCCCCACCAGGCGACGATCGAGCTCGAGACGAACGACGCGAACAACTACCTCGCCTCCTCGATGGGCACCCAGGCCGTGGAGAAGATCCGCAGCACGGTCGCGCAGATGGTGGGAAGCGAGGCCGCCGGTCGGCTGCTCACCGCGCTCAGCGACATCCGCGACAGCCTCGTCGACGCCACGGACGGCGCGACCCGGATCGCCGACGGCGCAGCATCCGCCGTCTCCGGCAGCGCCGACCTCGCCGACGGACTCGCGCAGCTGAAGACCGGCACCTCCGATCTCGCGGCGGGGGCGCACACGCTCGCCGAGGGCGCCGCACAGGTGAGCGCGGGCAACGCGAAGCTCGCGAGCATCGCCGACACGGCGGGCGACGCGGTGCAGGACGCCGTGGACGCGCTCCCCTCGATCGCCGACGACATCGAGCAGACGCTCCTGGACAAGGGCCTCACCCAGGCCGACGTCGATGAGATCGTCGGCAAGCTCGATCCGCTCGGCGATCTCGTCGACGAGGGCAATGCGAAGGTCCAGGACGCCGTCGGCAAGGTCGACGAGCTGGCCGACGGCGCGGCATCCGTCGCCTCGGGGGCGCAGACGCTCGCCTCCGGCGTGGACACCGTCGCGACCGGCACGGCGGCGGCCTCCGACGGAGCAGCCGAACTGCGGACCGGTCTCGGCACGCTCCGCGACGGGATCGTGCAGCTGCGCGACGGCCTCGCGGACGGCGTGGCGCAGATCCCGGCATCCACGGCGGAGCTGCGCAGCGCGCAGGCCGACACGATCGCCGACCCGGTGACCGTGTCCAGCGACAAGGTGAGCTCCGCCGAGGACTACGGCGCGGGGCTGGCCCCGTTCTTCGCGGCGCTGGCCGCCTGGATCGGCATCTACGCGCTGTTCCTCATCGTGAAGCCGATCTCGCGGCGCGCGGTGACCGCGCTGCACTCGCCGATCCGGATCACGCTCGCCGGCTGGCTGACGCCGGCATCCCTCGGCGCCCTGCAGATGGTGGGCCTGATGGGCATCCTGGCGATCACGCTCGGCTTCCGGTTCGACAATCCGCTGGGCACGCTCGGCGTCCTCGTGGTGGCCTCGGCGACCTTCGCCGCGATCATCCTCGCGCTGAACGTCTGGCTGGGATCGGTCGGCCAGTTCCTCGGACTCGTCCTCATGGTGCTGCAGCTGGTGACCGCTGGGGGGACCTTCCCCTGGCAGACGCTGCCCGCCCCGCTCGCCGCGCTCCATCACGTCCTGCCGCTGGGCTATGTCGTCGATGCCATGCGGCAGCTCATGTACGGCGGGAACCTCGCCAGAGCCGGTGGCGATCTCGCTGTGCTGGCCGTCTGGCTCGTCGCCGCGCTGGTGCTGGCCGCGATCGGCGTGACGAGGATGACGCACCGGCGCACCCTTCGCGACCTGCAGCCGAGCCTGATCGGGTAGCCCCCGGCGCCCACCCCTGTCGCTTCGGGGGCCGACACACCACCCGCAGGACCGCGGCGCGGGTCGCGTCCGACATCTGGCGTGTCGGCCCCGGACGTGCGGGCGTCCACAGCCCCCGCGCGCCCGGCGCCGGCCCCGATAGGATGCCAGGACGCGGGCCACGGCTCGCGAACGGACCCGATGTGGGATCGGGTCCGCGCCCGAACCCGAAGGAAAGTCGATGACGACAGACACCGCGGCGACCCGCCGCCGGATCGGACCGCTGATCGGGAGGATCGCCTTCGGCATCGTCGCCGGTCTTGTCGTCATCGCCGTCGCCGCGGCGTTCTTCGTGGCGTGGACCATCCAGCGCTCGTTCCCGCAGACGACGGGATCCCTCGAGGTCGCAGGACTTCAGGCCGAGGTGACCGTGCAGCGGGACGCCTCCGGCATCCCCACGATCACGGCGGACTCCTCGCATGATCTGTTCTTCGCCGAAGGCTTCGTGCACGCGCAGGACCGCTTCTTCGAGATGGATTTCCGCCGGCATGTGACCGCCGGCAGAGTCGCCGAGATGTTCGGCGAGTCCCAGGTCGCGACGGACATGTTCCTCCGTACTCTCGGCTGGCGCCAGGTCGCCGAGGCGGAGGTCGCCGCCATGGACGAGACCGCACGTGGTTACTACGAGTCCTACGCCGACGGCGTGAACGCCTACCTCGCGACCCGCGACGGGGCCGAGCTGAGCCTGGAGTACGCCGTGCTCGGCATCCAGAACCCCGAGTACGAGATCGAGCCGTGGGAGCCCGCCGACTCCGTGGCGTGGCTGAAGGCGATGGCCTGGGACCTGCGGACGAACATCGAGGACGAGACGACGCGCGCCCTGCTGGCGGGGGCGGCCGATCCGGCGGATCCGGAGGCGACGCAGTCCCTGCTCGAGAAGCTCTACCCGGCGTATCCCTTCGACGAGAACCCGGTGATCGTCCCGAAGATCTCGAACGTCCCCGTCCTCTCGCAGGACGCGGATGCCGAGACCGCCGCCTACACGGCGCCCGGAGAGGACGATGCCGCGCAGACGCTGCCCTCCGTGCAGTGGCAGGAGGCGTCCGGCGTCATCGAGGCGGTGGGCCTGCTCGTCGGCGACGTCGGCGAGGGCATCGGCTCGAACTCCTGGGTGGTCGCCGGCTCGCGCACCGCATCGGGGATGCCGCTGCTGGCCAACGATCCGCACCTCGGCGCCTCGCTGCCGAGCGTCTGGTACCAGGTGCAGCTGAAGTGCACTCAGGTCGGCGAGGAATGCCCCTTCGACGTCGGCGGGTTCTCGTTCTCCGGGCTTCCCGGCATCGTGATCGGCCACAACGCCCAGGCGGCGTGGGGCTTCACGAACCTCACCACCGATGTCGCCGACCTGTACGTCGAGCGCATCGAGGGCGACTCCGCCTGGTACGACGGCGAGCTGGTGCCCCTCCAGGTGCGGGAGGAGACGATCGAGGTCGCCGGCGGCGACGACGTCGATCTCACCGTGCGCTCGACCGTGCACGGGCCGATCGTCTCCGGGCTCACGGACGAGTTCACCCGCGTCGCGGAGGATCCCGTCGTCGGCGTCGGAGGGATCGTGCTCCCCCTGGAGGGCGCGCCGGAGATCCCGGACGGCGAGAGCGCGGTCAGCCTGCGCTGGACGGCGCTGGATGCCGGCACCACGGCGACCGCTATCTTCGCCCTGTCCACCGCGCAGGACTTCGAAGACTTCCGCCATGCGGCTTCCCTCTTCGACGTCCCGGCGCAGAACCTCGTCTACGCGGACGTCGAGGGCAACATCGGCTATCAGACCCCCGGCCGCCTTCCCGTCCGCGGTGCCGGCGACGGCTGGCTGCCCCAGCCCGGATGGGACAGCGCCTACGACTGGACCGGGTTCATCCCCTTCGAGGATCTGCCGGTCTCCTACAACCCCGCGAGCGGCTACATCGTGACGGCCAACAATGCGATCGTCGCCGACGACTACGATCACTTCCTCTCCCGGGACTGGGACCACGGCTATCGCGCCGCGCGCATCGCCGACCTCATCGAGCTGCGGTCCTCTGCCGCACCGCTCACGGCCGAGGACATGCGCGAGATCCAGATGGACGACGAGATGTGGATCGGCAAGCGGCTCGCGACCGTCATGGGCGAGGTCACGATCGAGGATGCGGGCACCCGTGAAGCCGTCGCGCTGTTGCGCACCTGGAACGCCCAGAACTCCGCGTCCTCCGCGGCGGCGGCCTACGCGAACGTGCTCTGGTCGCATCTCGTGCAGAACATCATGGCGAACCGCGAGGAGCCGCTGCCGACGGACGATCAGAGCCGGCTCTTCACCGTCGTGGCAGCGATGCTCGACGACCCGTCCGATCCGCTCTGGACGAACGAGAGCATCGACGTCAGCGGGATGGACGAGATGCTCTCCCTGTCCGCCGAGCAGGCGTACGAGGAGCTCGTCGGTCTGCAGGGCGAGGTCGTCGCTCGCTGGAACTGGGGCGATCTGCATGCGATCACCCTCCGCAGCGACACCCTCGGCTCGTCGGGCATCGCTCCGATCGAGATGCTCTTCAACCGCGGACCCTACCGGGTGTCCGGCGGCGCCTCCGTCGTGAACGCGACGGGGTGGGAGCTCGGCGAGTCCTATGCGACGACGACCGTCCCCTCGATGCGGATGGTGGTGGACCTGTCCGACTTCGATGCGTCGACCTGGATCCATCTCACGGGTGCCAGCGGCCACGCGTTCCACGCGCACTACACCGATCAGACGGAGGACTGGGCGGCCGGCAGGCAGCGCGCCTGGGCCTTCACCCCGGATGCCGTCGCCGCGGCCGCCATCGAGACGCTGGCGCTGCGACCGGCCGGGTGAGGTCGCCCTCGTGTGGACGATCAGACACTTTCGGGATTGTGGACGATCGTCTATATTCACAGGTGAGGGAGATCGTCCACATCTGAAGGGTGAATGATGACCACGACGTTGCACACCATGGCAGAGGCCGGTGCCGCATTGCGGGCGGTCCGACTGCGGCGCGGACTGACCCAGGCAGCCGTCGCTCGACGCGCCGCCGTGTCGAGGGAGTGGTTGAACGAAGTCGAGAACGGCAAGAGCAGGTTCGATTTCGGCCTCTACCTCGCCGCCTGCGGAGCACTCGACATCGACGTGGTCCTCCAAGCCCGGGATGAGCGCTCCGATGCCTGAATTGCGCGCCTATCTCGACGGCATCTCGGTCGGAACCTTCCAGCAGAGTGCCGCAGGTGCGATCACCTTCCGATACGACGAAGGAGCCTCGACCCGCACCCCCATCTCCTTGTCCATGCCGAGAAGCCTGCCCGAGCACCGGCAGCGTGCAGCCCGTCCCTATCTTGCCGGGCTGCTGCCGGACAGTCCCGGCGCCCTGCAAGCCATCGCCCGTGAGTATCGCACGACGCCCTCATCGCTGTTCGGCATGCTGACCGGCGTCGGACGCGATGTCCCTGGCGCCCTCCAACTACTGCCGCCGGGATCTGATCCGGACGACAAGGCGGCCCCGCCCTCGGGTCGCGAGGTCGACGACAACGAGATCACGAGACTGTTGCAGGTGGCGATCGAGATCTACCGTGACGGGCGCTCCACGCAGAACATCGACTTCCGTTTCAGTCTGCCCGGCGCCCAAGCGAAGATCGCTCTCACCCGCACGCTGGACGGACGATGGCTGGATCCCGATCGCTCGACGGCGACGACGCACATCCTGAAGCCGGCCAGCTCCGACCAGCCGCTGCCCGATATGGACCAGGCCGAAGCCATCACGCTGGAAGCCGCCCGTCGCATAGGCTTGAACGTCGCGTCGACCGAATCATGGCGGTCACCGGACGGTTCCCTGTCCGCGCTCGTCGCGGAGAGGTACGACCGTCGTACCGGCGAGGACGGCGCCATTCGCCGCCTCCATCAAGAGGATCTCACCCAGGCGCTGTCCGTGCCGCCCGAGAAGAAGTATCAGGATCAGGGCGGCCCGGGCATCCGAAAGGTCGGCGAGCTCATCCGGCAGAGGATCGGCGCCGGCGATCAGCATGCGGTCGCGAAGGCCTTCTTCCAAGGGTTCGCTTTCAATATCGCGATACTCGGAACCGACGCCCACGCGAAGAACTACAGCGTGATGCTGGACCATGACCGCGTCTCGCTGGCTCCGCTCTACGATCTGATCTCCGCGGCGTTCTTCTATCAAGCCGACGCCGACACCCGCCGTCTCCGTCCGTCGATGTGGGTCGGCGATGAGCGGGCCTTCGAACGGATCAACCCGGAGAACCTTGCTCGCGAGGGCGCTCGGATCGGACTCACGCGAGCCGAAGCGGACAACATCGTCGAGGACATCTTCGCCAAGGCACCCGCGGCGCTGACGGCCGCGGCAGCTGAGGCAGGACGGCCGGACTTCGCCGAAACGGCGGAGCGAAACCTCGCACGATTCTCGCCCGTCCGTCTTCTCGGCTGACCGCGGCGGTACAGGAGCTGGACGGCACTCGGCTACCGTGGAGGGATGCCGAACCGCCTGCTCGCCCCGGAGGGCGAGTCCGCATCCGTCGTCGAGTTCGAGCACGGCGGCGCGACCCTGATCGCCGAGACGTTCGGGCAGGGGCCTCTCACCTTCGTGCTCCTGCACGGCATCGGGATGGGACGCAGCGTCTATCTCGACCTCGTGCGCGAGCTGACCGGGACGGTGATCGCCTACGACCTCCCCGGATTCGGCGAGGCGCCGGAGCCGGAGCGCACCCTCACGATGGAACGCCATGCCGACCTCGTCGCGGCGCACCTCCGGAGCGTCGGCGAGACCGGCGTCGTGCTCATCGGCCACTCCATGGGCAGCCAGATCGCCGCGGAGGTCGCCGCCCGGCATCCCTCCCTCGTCGCCGGCGTCGTGCTCGCAGGCCCGACCGTCGACAGCGCATCCCGGAGCATCCGGGCGCAGGCGACGTACCTGCTGCGCGACCTCGCGGGCGAACGGCCGACCGTGCTCTGGCGCGGCGCGCGCGAGTACCTGCGCGGAGGACCGCACCTGCTGCGCAAGATGCGGGCGACGATCGTGCACGAGCCCGAGAAGGCCTACGCGCGGATGGACGGCCCCGTCCTCGTGCTGCGCGGGGAGAGCGATCCGCTCGCCCCGACGACCTGGTGCCGCCAGATCATCGACGCCATCCCCGGCGCCGTCCTCGAGGTCATCCCCGACCACGGGCACGGAACGCTGATCAGCGACTCGACGCCCGCCGCTCGTCTCATCCAGGAGTTCGCCGAGCGGCTGTGACCCCACCCGACGACGACGATCAGCGCAGCGGCGGAGGCGTCTTCGGCAGGAGCATCGCGTTCCGCCGCGAGCGCGTCAGCAGGAGCACGAACGCCGCGAGCGCTCCGAAGAGCACCGCGAAGACGAACCCGATCACGCTCAGGAATCCTGCCACGGGATCCGGGGCCATCACGACGCCGAGGATCCCCGAGACGAGGCCGATCGCCGCGACCGCCGCCAGGAACCAGCCCATGATCATCGAGACGAGGTAGCCCCGCGGTCCCGCATGCCCAGGACGCGGACCGAACCTCATGCGGATGTACCAGCTCCAGCGGGCGCCCGTCCACCATCGGGTGACCTGCCGCGTCATCGGATACCAGCCGGCATCGGGCCCCTCGACCTCGCCGGGCAGCGGGCGCGCGGACGGGTCCATGACCGGTGCCGACGCCGGACGAGGCAGCTTCCGCAGACCGCTCGAGTGGATCGATCCGGCGATCCAGAGGGCGCCGGCGAGGAAGAACAGCACGGGTGCGACGAACAGCCCCGCACTGCGCGACAGCATCGCGCTGAACAGCTGGAGCACGCCGATCCCGAGGAACAGGATGCCGAGGACGACTCCGACGTTCGGGGGCTCGATCGCGAGGAAGTCCGGCTTCGGCCTGCCGTCGCGGATGCGATACGGCGTCCAGACGGCGCCGTCCCACCAGCGCACATCGGACGCACCGGGGACCGGATACCAGCCCATCGGCGGGGCGGCGGGGAAGGCATCCCGCTCGTGCGCCGTCCACTGCGCGCCGTCCCACCAGCGCTGCCGTCCCGGTACGCCGGCGTCGTACCACCCCTGAGGTGCGGACATCCTCCGGTCCTCCTCTCAGCCCGCGCCCGGCGGGGTCTGCTTCGACTCGGCGAGGTCGTCCACGACGAGGTTGCGCTGATCGGCCGAGCCGTTGCGGTACGCCTGCCGCCCGACCATGTGCGCCGACAGCGGCGCGGTCGCGAACTGCATGAGGACGATCGGGGCCACGAGCAGAGCGCCGACCAGGATGCCGCCGACCGATCGCTGGGACAGGGCGATGGCGATGCAGATGAGCAGCAGGCCGAGCACCTGCGGCTTGGTGGCCGCGTGCAGACGTGAGGGCACATCACGGAAGTGCAGCAGACCGACGGCGGCCGACAGGCACAGCAGCGCCCCGAGGAGGATCAGCACGAGCACCGCGACGTCGATGACGGCATCCGGGATGGTGAGACCGAGCATGTTCATGAGGTCGTGTTGTCCCTTCTCGCGACGTAGCGGGCGACGGCGATCGATCCGAAGACGCCGATCGCGGCGATGATGAGCAGGACGGGGATGGTGCGGGTGTGGCCGTCGATCGCCATCTCGGCGCCGAGCACGCACATCACCTCGGTGAGAAGGACGTCGGAGGCGACCGCGCGGTCCAGGATCGACGGACCGAGGACGATCCGGATGAGGGTGAGGATCGCGGCCACGCCGAAGACGATCATGATGATGAGCAGCAGGACGTTCATCGCGGACCCCCCGCTCGCCGGTCTTCCTTGAGGGCGCGGTACTGTGCGGGACTGCCGAGCGCGCGCACGAGTCTGCGCTCCCAGCGCAGCACGCCCTGCCGCTGTCTCTCGACATCCGCCGCGGTGTGCACGCCGATCACGTGCAGGTACAGGATGCCGCGGTCCCGATCCGCCTCGACGATGAGCGACCCGGGGATCAGCGAGCTCGTCACCGACACGTGCGTCATCATGAGGTCGTCCGCGTACCTGAGCGGCACCGCCATGATCGCCGCGCCCGGCTGGCGGCGGAAGTCGAACACCTGGATCGCCACGCTCAGGGCGCCGCGCAGCACGGCGAAGAGGAACTGGACGAGGAACAGCGCGCCGTACCAGAGGTTGATCCTCCCGCTGAGCTCGATCGTCGGAAGCCGGAACACCCGGGTGACGAAGATCGCCACGACGAGACCGGTGACGAAGGCCAGCACCGTGAACTGTCCCCACAGGAGCATCCACAGCACGACGAGCCACGCCAGGAACGGCAGCTGGGAGAGGAACGCCTGCAGGAGGCCGCGGGGCGAGTCGGGGCTCACGGTCCGACCTCCTCTTCGAGCTGCACGAGGCTGACCGGCTGCAGGAGGGCCTCACCGATGCGGTCGCACAGTGCGTACAGCGGGCCGGCGAAGACCGTCAGCAGCAGCGTCACCCCGACCATGCCCCCCGTGGCGAGGGTCATGATCCTCGGGATGCGACGGCGCTCCTGCTGCTCGTCGGCCGCAGGGGCGTTGCCGAGATAGGAGATGCGGCCCTCGGTCTCGGTGGAGTCCTCCTCCTCGCGCCAGAACGCGAGGTTCCACGCGCGCATGAGCGCGTACAGGGTGAGAAGCGAGGTGACGATGCCGCCGATGATCAGCACGATCATGATCGGCGTGCCCACGGACGCCGCCGCCTCGAACAGCGCGAACTTGCCGATGAAGCCGGAGAACGGCGGCAGGCCTCCGAGGTTGATCGCCGGCACGAAGTAGAGCACCGCGAGCACGGGGGCGGCCTTCAGGAGCCCCTTGACCCTCAGGATGCTCGTGCTGCCGGCCCTCCGCTCGATGAGGCCCACCGCGAGGAACAGAGTCGTCTGCACGACGATGTGGTGCACGATGTAGTACACCGTGGCGCCGATCGCGGCGGGCGTCGCGATCGCGAGGCCGAAGATCATGTAGCCGACATGGCTGACGAGGGTGAACGACAGGATCCTCTTCAGCTCGGCCTGCGCCACGGCGCCGAGGACGCCCACCACCATCGTGGCCAGCGCGACGATCAGCAGCAGCATGTCGATGCTGTTCTCGGCGAACAGCTGGGTCTCCGTGCGGATCAGCGCGTAGACGCCGACCTTCGTCAGCAGGCCGGCGAACACCGCCGTCACCGGGGCGGGGGCCGTCGGATACGAGTCCGGCAGCCAGAAGGACACGGGGAAGATGGCCGCTTTGATGCCGAACGCCACGACCAGGAGCAGATGCAGCACGAGCTGGGTCTCCTGCGGGAGCTCGGTCATCCGCTCCGCGATCTGCGCCATGTTGACGGTGCCGAGCGCTCCGTAGATCATCGCGATCGCGGCGAGGAACAGGATGGAGGAGACCAGCGAGACGACGATGTAGACCGCGCCCGTGCGGATCCGGGACTCCGTGCTGCCGAGCGTGATGAGCACATACGAGGCAACGAGGAGGATCTCGAACCCGACGTAGAGGTTGAACAGATCCCCGGCGATGAAGGCGTTGAAGATGCCGGCGGCGAGGATCAGGTACGAGGGGTTGAAGATCGAGATCGGCGTCTCGTCCGTGCCGTCCGCGGCACCCTGGCCGATCGAGAACAGCAGGACCGCGAGCAGCACGATGCTCGAGATGAGCACCAGGAGCGCGGCCAGGCGGTCGACGTAGAGCACGATGCCGAACGGCACGGGCCACCCGCCGACCGAGACGGCGAGGGGCGTCCCGGCATCCACGACGACGAGCAGGACCGCGGCGATCACTGCGACGACGGCGAGCGTCGCGACCGAGACGAAGATCTGCAGGCGCGGGCTCCGCCCGAAGACGAGAGTGATCGCCGCGCCCAGCAGCGGCAGGGCGACGAGAAGGGGGACGAGTGCGCTCACGGGCGGTCCTCCTTCTCGTCGTCCTGCTTCGAGAGGTCCTCTGCACGGGGATCGCGTTTCGACTCGCTGCGCTCGCTCAACGAACGGGAGGAGGAGAGCTCGCTCAACGAACGGGAGGAGGAGGGGTCGCTCGACTCTCCCCGCTCGTTGAGCGAGGACGGCGAAGCCGACCGAGTCGAAACGTCCTCCGCGCTCACGGGACCGGGCGTGTCAGGACCGCCCGAACGCGGAGCGGACGTGCCGTACGCCATGTCCATCGGCGCGTCGTCCTGGATCGCGGGATGATCGCGCATGTGCAGCACCGTGATGGGCGCGGTCTGCACGCCGACGAAGTCCGTGGTCGCCTCGTCGTCCTCCGCATCTCCCTCGTCGTCCATGACGTCCTCGTCGGCGTCCGTGCGCTCGCGCAGGGCGATGTCGGCCTCGTCGTCCTCGACCGTGTCGGCCTGGCCGAGCTGCCAGGAGCGGTAGATGAGCGCGAGGAGGAACGCCGAGACCGCGAAGGTGATGACGATCGCGGTGAGCGTGAGGGCCTGCGGGAGCGGGTCGCTCATCGTTCCCTCGGTGCCGAAGAACGGGGCGGAGCCCGGGACCCCCATGACGATCAGCAGCAGCAGGTTGGTGGCGTTCCCCAGCAGCAGGAAGCCGATGAGCACCCTGGTGAGGCTGCGCTCGAGCATCGCGTAGACGCCGCAGGCGAACAGCACGGCCATGATGACGATCAGGGTCATCGAGACGTCCATCAGATGTTCACCCCCCTGGCGCGCATGTCCTGGGCCTGCCGATCCACCTCGGCGCCGAGGCTGCGCAGCACGTCGAGGACCAGTCCGATGACGACGAGGTAGACGCCGACGTCGAAGATCGTCGAGGTGACGAACTCCATGTGCCCGATGAGCGGGACCTCCCACTCCCAGAACGAGCTGGTCAACGGCGAGAGCCCGAAGAAGAGGGGGACGACGGCCGTGCCGACCGCGATGATGAGTCCCGCGCCGAGGAGGCGCCCGGCATCCGTCGGCGCGGCCGCGCCGAGCTCCCAGCGTCCGCCCGCGATGTAGCGCATGACGAGCGCCATGCCTGCGACGAGGCCGCCGGCGAAGCCCCCGCCCGGGCCGTTGTGCCCGGCGAACAGCAGGTAGATCGACACCACGATGATGGTGTGGAACAGGATGCGCACGATCACCTCGAGCAGGATCGAGCGGTTCTCGGGCTTCATCTTCTGCCCGCCGACGAGCCACGCCCGAGGGGCGCTGCGGTTCTCCGCGGTCTGGAACCGCACGCCCTCGTTGGTCTCGACGAGCGGATTGTGCCGTGCCTTGCGACGCGCGGAGCGCGGCACGCTCTTGGTCGCGGCGAGCAGGTCCGCGCGATGCGTGACGAACACGAGGGAGGCGACGCCGGTCGCGGCGAGCACCAGCACCGACAGCTCGCCCATGGTGTCCCAGCCGCGCAGGTCGACGAGGGCGACGTTGACGACGTTCTTGCCGTGCCCGAGCTCATAGGCGAGATCGGGGAACAGCACGGAGATCGGATCCGCGACGCGCGACTGGGTGGCGATGATCGCGACCAGCGCCATGGTCGCCCCGACGGCGACGCCGAGGACGGCGCGAGGCAGACGGCCGACCGAGGCGTTGTGCTCGCCCATCCGCGCCGGAAGGCGGCGCAGGACCAGGGCGAAGGTCACCATCGTGACCGTCTCGACGAGGATCTGCGTGAGAGCGAGGTCCGGCGCCCCGCTGGTGGCGAAGAGCGCGACCATGCCGAGACCGGTCACCGAGACGAGCACGACACCCGTATAGCGCTTGCGCGCCCGCACGGCGAAGACCGCGGCCGCCGCCATGATGGGCGCCACGACGATCTGGGTCGGGGTGTGCCACGGCGACAGGCTGAGCTGCTGGGCGTCGCTCGCCAGCAGCGCGGTGATCTCCGCCACCACGACGACGATGAAGATCGTGCCGACGTACACGGGGAGCGATCCGCGCTGGGTGAGAGAGGTGGTCACGACCGAGAGACGGTCGATGCTGCGCGTGACGAGGTAGTACGCGTCGGATGCGGTGAACGGCAGCACGCGCGGCTTCCGGTCCCACCCGGAGCGGCGGGTCAGGAGGAAGAGCCCGATGCCGAGGAGGATCGACAGGAGGGAGATGCCGAGGGCGGGCTCCAGGCCGTGCCACAGGGCGAGGTGGCCCGGCCCCTCCGTCTCACGACCGGGCTCGGCGGTGACGGCGTAGCCGTGCAGGGCCACGTCCACAGCCGGGGCGCCGATGCCCGCGGCGATCGTGGCGCCCGCGAGGACGATCGGGGCCGAGAGGAACCCCACCGGGGGATCGGGCCAGTGCGTCTCCGGCATCCGCCCGCCCTGCTCGTCCCGCTTGGTCCAGAATGCGCCCCACAGGAACCGGACGCCGTAGGCGGCGGTGAGCGTCGCCCCCAGCGCGACGCCGATGATCGCGACCCAGCCCCAGACGGACCCGGCGAGCGCGTCGTCGAGCAGGGCGGTGAGCGCGGATTCCTTGGCGACGAAGCCGATCGTCGGAGCCACGCCCGCCATCGATGCGACGGCGATGAAGGCGGTGGTCGCCATCACGGGCGCCTGGCGACCGACGCCGGAGAGCTCGGTGATGTCGCGCGTGGAGAGCTGGCGGTCGATGATGCCGACGATGAGGAACAGCGCCGACTTGAACAGCGCGTGCGCGATGACGAGCGCGAGCCCCGCGAGCGCCGAGGCCTGCGTGCCGTAGCCGACCACCACCGTGAAGAAGCCGAGCTGGCTGACGGTGCCGAAGGCGAGGATGCGCTTGAGGTCGGTCTCCCGCAGCGCCTGGACACCGCCCAGCAGCATGGTGAAGACGCCGAGCGAGATGACGAGCGGGCGCCACGGCTCGCTGAAGGCGAAGATCGGCGCGAACCGGGCGATGAGGTAGATGCCCGCCTTCACCATGGCAGCCGCGTGCAGGTACGCGCTCACCGGCGTCGGAGCCGCCATCGCACCGGGCAGCCAGAAGTGGAAGGGGAAGATGGCCGACTTGCTGAGCGCGCCGATGAGCAGCATGACGATCGCCGCGTTCACGAAGGGCCCGGCGGGCGGATCGGCCAGCATCGCGCTGATGCTCGTGGTCCCGGCATCCACCACGAGCAGCACGACGCCGACGAGCATGACGAGCCCTCCGAGGGTCGTCACCAGCAGCGCCTGCAGCGCGGCGCGGCGGCTGGCGGCGCGGCGTCGGTAGTGCCCGATCAGCAGGTAGGACAGGATGCTCGTGACCTCCCAGAACATCACGAGCATCACGAGGTCGTCGGTGAGGACGAGACCGTACATCGCACCGGCGAAGCCGAGCAGGACGCCGGCGAACTGTCCGAGGCCGGTGGCGTCGTCGTGGAAGTACCAGCGGCAGTACAGCAGCACGAGCGAGCCGACGCCGGTGACGATCAGCGTGAGGACCCAGCCGAGCACGTCCATGTGCATCGACAGATTCAGGCCCAGCTGAGGGATCCACTCGATCGACTCGAACGGTGCCGATGCGGGACCGAGGACCTGCGGGGTGAGGACGAGCGCGTGGACGAAGGCCGCGGCCGGGACGAGGGCCGCGATGGCGAAGGCCTGGGCGCCCAGCCAGCGCACGAGCGCGGGGAGGAGGAGGGAGGCGAGGAGGAAGACGACGAGGAGTGTCAGCATAGGCGGCTCCTCAGGGCTCGTCGGGCCTCTCGGCTCAGGCGGGTCACTTCAGTCTACCGGGGCGCTTCGGGCATCGGGGCGGTTCATCCGGGATCGCTGGGCCGGAACGACGCCCTGTCGGCATGCGGCCGCGCGTGCGAGACTGTTGGCACCATGCGTTTCGTCATCCGAGTCGTCGTCAACGCCTTCGCCCTGTGGGTGGTGTCGTTGATCCCCGCCCTGCAGATCGTCATCACCGCCTTCACGCCGGGCGAACCCCTTCAGCTGACGCTCACGCTGCTGGCGATCGGGGCGATCTTCGCCCTGGTGAACACGATCGTCGGAACCGTCGTGAAGATCGTGGCTTTCCCCCTGTACATCCTCACCTTCGGGCTGATCGGTTTCGTCATCAACGGCTTCCTGCTGTGGCTGACCGCCTGGATCACCTCCGGCTTCGGATGGGGCCTGACCGTCGGCGACTTCTGGTGGGGAGTGCTCGCCGCGATCCTCATCTCGATCATCAACGGCGTCTTCGGCTTCATCCTGCGACCGCAGAAGAAGTCGCGCCGGGACTGACGTCCGCGTCAGCGCAGGGAGCCGGACAGCGACGACACCGCTCCGAGCACGAGCACGACGATGGCGATGCCCGCCCAGACGAAGGCGAGGTACTGCATCGGGATCCAGAAGACGGTGTGCACGTTCAGGGCCCGTCTCGTCTGCCCCTTCTCGTGCTCGAACAGCGCGTCGGCCATCTGCTGGGCCTCCGCAAGGGAGCCGGGCTGCGGCTGACCGGGGCCGAGGCTGAACCGTCCGCTCGCCACGAGCGCGTCGAGCTGCTCCCGGCGGCTGCGCGCCCAGGCGTCGACCTTCCCCTGCGGCCTCGTCCGGTTCATCGCATCGCCGGTGAACCAGGTCGCGGCCGCCGCGATGATCAGGCCGATGGCGATCGAGAACGGCAGCGCCCCCTCCGGAAGCACCGTCGAGGCCAGCCCCGCGAACAGGATCATCGCCACCAGCGCGTAGACGATCGCCAGGATGCCCCACCCTCGCCAGATGATCATGTCGTCCCCCTTCTTCGCCGTGCGACACGAGCCCTGACAGGCTAGACGCTCGACGGATCATCCGACGATGGGTCATTCTGCCCATCCGGTGCGATCGGCCTCGTACTCGGTGGACTCGATCACCTCGGCGTCCGCCAGCTCTGCGAGCCGCTCCCGGTAGGCCTCCAGCCGCGGGTCCGCGGAGTCGTCGACCAGCTCGGCCGTCTCGATGTAGCTCTCGATCATATGCGGCTCGAGGAGGAGATCCCTCCACTGCGCCTGCGGGTCGCCTTCGCGCTGCGCGACGAAGCTCTCGGGTGCTCCGGTTCCCTGCTGCGACCCTCCTCCGGCGAGGGCGTTGACCAGATCGTCGCTGTGGCGCAGCTGGATGAGCAGCTGATCCTCGTCCAGGGCCGGCTCTACCGGACTGCCGGCGGTGACCATCAGCGGGACGTCGAACTCGCCCTGCGTCGCCAGGAACGATCCGATCATGCCCGCCTGGGAGTGCGTGTACACGTCGACGACGTCCCCCGGACCCGCACCCGCCTGGTGCAGAGCCTCCACGACGGCCCGGTAGGAGGCTGCGTCCATGCCGACGTACATCTGGGCGTTGGATCGCATGTCCCAGGGCTCCTCGCCGCCGGCGAGACCGGACTGCGTGCCCTTCGCGTACAGCACGTATCTGGTCGACCCGTTCGAGAAGGTGTACTTCTCGACCTTGACCTGCGCGCCGTCGGTCTCGGGAAAGCGGCGGAAGGCGTCCGCGAGCGACGCCGGCGGGGCGATCGGCGACGAGGTCCGCACGGGTCGCACGGACACGGGATCCGCCGCGCCCGCCGGCACGAAGCCGGGCGGCACCAGCCCGTGCATCCGAGATGTCGACACCATCGCGACCGCCGCGATGATCGCCCCCGGAGCGAGCCCGGTCAGCTCCAGGAGCTCGAACTGGCTGTCCAGACCCTCGAAGCGACGCAGCTCCCACTTCGCGACGAGGTAGTCGGCCATCGTCGCGAGGCGGTCGTCCGTCGCCTCCAGATCGTCGATCTCGGCCTGCATCGCATCGGCGGCCGCCGGATCGGTGAGGGCCAGCGCATCGCGTTCCGCCCGGAGCTCGACGAGCTCATAGGCATCGGCCATCAGCCGGGTGCCGGTCGCCACGTCGTCGACACGGGAGCGGAGAGCGACCAAGGAGGAGCCGCTCGCCCACAGCGCCACCGTGTCGACCCTGGCCGAGAGACCGGCCGTCGCGGTGATCCAGCGGTGCGCCTGGTACGCGGCGTCCGCGGCCGTCTGCACCTGCTCGGCGATCGCGGCCAGCCTCGTCGCGACGTCGCGCACCGTGTCGGTGTCCACCTCGATCACGCCGCCGTGCATGATCGTGAGGTCTTCGTCGTCACTCACGTGCGGCCTCCAGCTCCCACAGCCGGCTGCGCAGGCCCGTCGCCTCCGTGCCGCAGCAGACGCCGATGGCGTCGACGGCCTCCTTCAGGGATCGCATGCCGTCCGCGTGCCATCCGGTGTCCGCGCTCAGCGAGAGCAGCGCCGTGCCTGCCTCTTCGAGAGCTCCGATCGCGTCGAGCACCGACCTGTACGCGCCGTACCAGCAGAAGTCCTGGGGTGCGGTGAAGGCCTGGGCGCTGTCGATGGAGTGCATGCGTCAAGGATGCCGGGAGCGCGCGGCGCGGACCGGCCGGCGAGGTGAGCGATCCGCGAGGGTGGGGAGAACTCGCGTTCCTCACATGCTGTGCAGGGCCGGGGACTGCCGCTCCACGGATCCAGCAGGCAGAATGGGGGGATGACCGACCCGGATCCCTTCCGCGTCATCTTCGTCTGCACCGGCAACATCTGCCGTTCCCCGATGGCCGAAGCGGTGCTTCGCGACCTCGCCGAACGGCAGGGTCTCGGGCACCGGATCGTCTCCCGAAGCGCAGGAACCGGCGACTGGCACCTCGGCGAGCGGGCGGACCACCGCACGCTCGCCGCGCTCCAGCGTCGCGGCTACGACGGCTCGCAGCATCGGGCCAGGCAGTTCACCGCGGCATCCTTCCGCGACAACGACCTGGTCGTCGCCCTCGATCGCACGCATGAGCGGAACCTGCGCGAATGGGCGCACGACGAGGACGAGGAGGGCAAGATCACGCTGCTGCTCTCGTTCGATCCCTCCGCCGAGGTCATGGACGTGCCGGACCCCTACTACGCCGGGCCCGAGATGTTCGATGCCGTGCTCGGTATGATCGAGACGTCGACCAGAGGCCTGTTCCGCCAGCTCGAACCCGCTCTGCGACAGCCCGCACGACGCCCCGTACACGAGGGGCCCTGAGCAGGAGGACTCCCCTGACTTCGCACGCCCCCCTTCCCGCGCAGCCGCTCAGCCCGCTCGACGGCCGCTACCGCGCAGCCGTCGCCGGGCTCTCCGACTACCTCTCCGAGGCGGGGCTGAACCGCGCCCGCGTCGAGGTCGAGGTCGAGTGGCTGATCGCCCTCACCGACCGCTCCCTCTTCGGGACCACGCCGCTCGCGGATGCCGACAGGGAGCGGCTGCGCGCCCTGTACCGCGACTTCGGACAGGCCGAGATCGACTGGCTCGCCGAGAAGGAGGCCGTCACCCAGCACGATGTGAAGGCGATCGAGTACCTGGTGCGCGACCGGCTCTCGTCCCTGGGGCTGGACGCCATCGCCGAGCTCACGCACTTCGCGTGCACGAGCGAGGACATCAACTCCGCCTCCTACGCCCTCACCGTCAAGCGCGCCGTGCTCGGCGTGTGGCTGCCTGCGCTGCAGCAGGTGATCGCGAAGCTGCGCGAGCTGGCGGTCGAGCACGCGGACGCCGCGATGCTGTCCCGCACGCACGGCCAGCCGGCCACGCCGTCGACGATGGGCAAGGAGCTCGCGGTCTTCGCTGCACGGCTGGAGCGCGTCGCGGCGCAGATCGAGGCATCCGAGTTCCTGGCGAAGTTCTCCGGCGCCACCGGCACCTGGTCGGCGCACCTCTCGGCGGATCCCGACGCGGACTGGCCGGAGATCTCCCGCTCGTTCATCGAGTCGCTGGGCATCGACTTCAACCCTCTGACGACCCAGATCGAGTCGCACGACTGGCAGGTCGAGCTGTACGACCGCGTCCGTCACGCCGGCGGCATCCTGCACAACCTCGCCACCGACGTCTGGACGTACATCTCCCTGGGCTACTTCGCGCAGATCCCCGTCGCGGGCGCCACCGGATCGTCGACGATGCCGCACAAGATCAACCCGATCCGCTTCGAGAACGCCGAGGCGAACCTCGAGATCGCCGGCGGGCTGCTCGCCACGCTCTCGCAGACGCTCGTCACCTCCCGCCTGCAGCGCGACCTCACGGACTCCACCACCCAGCGCAACATCGGCGTCGCCTTCGGGCACTCGCTGCTGGCCCTGGACAACCTGCGCCGCGGGCTGAACGCGATCTCACTGCGTCGCGATGCGCTGCTCGCGGACCTCGACGGCAACTGGGAGGTGCTCGCGGAGGCGATCCAGACGGTCATCCGCGGCGAGGTCACCGCCGGTCGTTCCACGATCACGGATCCCTACGCACTGCTCAAGGAGCTCACCCGAGGACACCGCGTGGGGGCGGCGGAGCTGGCATCCTTCGTCGAGGGGCTGGAGATCGGGGATGCCGCGAAGCAGCGCCTCCTCGCGCTGACGCCGGCGACCTACATCGGCATCGCGGAGCGGCTCGCGCGGTAGCCGGCGTCCCCCCGGTCGACATCGGAGCCTGCCCTGCGACGGTATGCGTCCCCGCGCCGCTCCGCCGACGAGACCCGTCCGGTCGCCGAGCCCTCTCCCCGCGGACGCGATTCGGATGGGCCGCCGGCGGCGAGGAGGGGTTTCGCGACGCCTGGCCGGGATACCGGGCCCCGGTCAAGCCGCGGGGTCGACCGGCCCCAGGCCGGAGTGCGCGGCGCCGGCGTCCCTCGGCATGAAGAACGCCGCGAAGAGGGTGAGCACCGCGACGGCGGCGGCGCCGACGAACACCCAGAAGGACGCCGAGACGATCGTCGGCGGGTCCTGCGGACCTCCGCCGCGGGCGATGACCGAGTTCGATATCGCCCCGAACACCGCGACGCCGACCGCGCTGCCCGCGGAACGGGCGAACGCGTTCATCCCGGTGACGGCGCCGCGCTCCCCCCAGCCGACCGACGACTGAGCGGCGATGAGCGTCGGCGAAGCGGTCCAGCCCAGTCCGAAGCCGAGGACGAAGGCGATCCCGGCGACGGCGTAGGGGTCGGGCCAGGGCGCCACGGCGGCGAGCGCGATGGCTGCGACGCTCGTGATGCCCATTCCGATCAGGGCGGTTCGGCGGAAGCCGATCCGGAGGAACAGCCGCCCGGCATTGGCCGCGGACAGGGGCCATCCCAGCGTGAGCGCGGCGACGGCCAGACCCGATAGCAGCGGAGCGATGCCGATGGATCCCTCCAGGTACGCCGGCGCGAAGCTCGTGACGCCGATCATCAGCGCTCCGACGCCCAGCGAGACCAGTGTCGTCGTGAGGATGAGAGGACGAGCCGCCAACCGCAGATCGACGATCGGCTCGGCGGCGCGACGCTCCACGAGCGCGAAGACCACGAGCGAGAGAGCGCCGACGCCGAAGCAGAGCGCGCTCGGCAGGGAGAGCCATGCCCAGGCGTTGCCGCCTTCCAGCATCCCGAGGATGAGGCCGGTGAGCCCGAGCGTGAGCAGCACGGCACCGGTGTAGTCGACGCGGTGTCGCCGGGTCTGCTTCTCCTCGTGGTACCGACGCAGCAGCATCCAGCCCGCGACGAGGCAGAGCGGGACGTTCACCCAGAAGATCCAGCGCCAGGCGTCGAGCTGGGCGAAGATCCCGCCGAGCGCCGGGCCGACGACCGAGGAGATCGCCCAGACGCTCGCGATGTACCCCTGCACCTTCGCGCGCTCCGCGACCGTGTAGATGTCTCCGACGATCGTCATCGACATGGGGGCTACGGCACCGGCGCCGAGGCCCTGCACGATGCGGAACACGATGAGCGTCGTCATGCTCCCCGCGAACCCGCAGAGCACAGAGCCGATCAGGAAGAGCCCGATCCCGAGCAGGATGATCGGCTTACGCCCCACCGTGTCGGCGAAGCGCGAGTAGATCGGCACGCTCACCGCCTGGGCGAGCAGGTACACGGAGAACAGCCACGGGAACTGCTGGTAGCTGCCGAGGTCGCGCACGATGCTGGGAACCGCGGTCGCGAGGATCGTCGCATCGATGGCGATGAGCCCTGTGGCGAGCATCAGCGCGCCGAGGACCGGTCCGCGCTCCGATCTCAGGCCGACGGAGGCGCGTTCGACGGAGGCGGTCACGACAGGGACAAGTCGTGCGGGACGGCCGGTATTCCCGGAGCGGTCACCGGTCGTCGTCGGATGCCGGCGCCCCACTCGCCGCATCGCCCTGGTCCTCGGCCGCCGCGTCCTCCTCGTCGTAGAGGACGGGACGATCGAGCTCCTCCTGCTGGTACTGCGCGGGGTCGACCGCGAGGATCAGCATCGACAGGATCAGGAGGGTGGCGATGAACGCGCCGCCGCCGACGACCAGCGCGAGCGCGATCGGGGTGAGTCCCTCGTAGTCTCCGGCCGCGATGGCGATGTTCACCCGGCTGGTGAAGGCGCCGGTGGAGACCAGCGTGACGATCGCGGCGAACACGCCGCAGACGGCGGCGATGCCGAGCAGGTGCAGGGGCCGGAGCAGCTCGCGTCGTGTCGGCTTGTCGTCGGTCATGCCGCGCCTCCCTGGACGGATTCGGCATCCGCGGGCTGCGGGGGCGTCACCCGAGTCGGGGTGAACCCGGCGATGCCGAGGAAGACGGCGACGATCGCGGCGTAGCCGCCCAGCATCCCGACGCCCAGGATGATGCCGCTGAGCACGAACTCGCCGGCGCCCTCGATCATGTACGTCGTCTCGAAGCCGGACGGGATCAGCAGCAGGAGGACGCCCAGCAGGATGCCGATCGAGCCGATGAGGATCGCATCGCGGGCGAGCGCGTCGCCGATGCGACGGCCGCGGATGCCGGCGAGGATCTCCGTGACGCCCGTCACGACCGCCCAGCTGACGACGACGGCGAAGAAGAGGTCGTCGGTGCGCAGCGCGGGGATGCCGGCGATCATCCCGGCCAGCGCGGAGAGGATCGCGAGCAGGACGTAAGACCAGCGACGTCCCTTCGGCACGGCCAGCCAGGCGCCGAGGGCGAGCACGAGGGCGGTCGCGATCGCGAAGCCGCTGAACACGGAGAGGCCGACGGCGGCGGAATGGTCCGAGGAGAAGGTGATCATGAGCGCGGCGACGGCGGCGAACAACGCGCGAAGCAGCTGGATGTGACGCACCGTGACGGTGCGAGCGGGGGCAGGCATGACTGATCCTCGGTCCTGGCGATGGTCTTCCCAGTCTACGCGCGGGGACGCGAGCCGATGAGCAGCGCCGGGCGCACGGGATTCCGGTGGCCCTCTCCCCAGACGGGCCACCGGAATCCACGACGGTGCAGCGCGGGGGCTTCGCTGCACCGATCCGGACCGCGTCCGGGAGAGCTCTTCCCTCAGGATCCGATGGGGCGGGCCTCGTGCGCCCGAGGTGTCCGCGCCCGTGTTCAAATGTAACCATCCACTGTTCACATACCACGGGGGCTCTGTGATGACCGGGGAGCACGATGCCGACGACACCGAGGCGAGCAGATTCGCCGCCGCTCTGCGGAGCGCCATCGCCGATCGCGGCGTGACCCTAGCCTGGCTGCGGTCCCGCCTGCGCGAGCACGGGAACACGGTGGCCATGGCGACCCTCAGCTACTGGCGCTCGGGGAAGCGCCGACCCGAGGGACCGCAGTCCCTCGCCGCCGTGCACGACATCGAGGAGCTGCTGGGCCTGGAGGCGGATTCGCTGGCCGCCCTGATCGGGCCCACTCAGCGGGTCGGCGTGCTCCCTGCCGCGCAGGTGCTCTACGAGGAGGAGCGCCTGGAGCGCGCCATCTCGGAGTCGCTCATCGAGCTCGGCGCCGCGATGCCGGAGAATCTGCGCGAGCTGAGCAGCCACATGGTCGTCGACGTGGGGGAGGACGGGTTCCTCGCCACCCGCTCCATCCGCAGCGTGCTGCAGGCGGTCTCGGGCTCGCTCACCGAACTGCCCTTCCTCGAGGTGGAGCCGGGCGGATCTCCGGTCCCTCCCGTGATCCGGAACGTGTCAGGGGCGCGCACGACCCGCAGCTACGCGCATCCGCTCCGGGAGGTGCACGGCGTGGTGTTCGAGCTGGACCATGCGCTGACCGCGGCGCGGACGGCCGTCATCGAGTTCGACGTCGAGTTCCCGCCCGAGTACCCGCGCATCCGCGAGCAGACTCATGGACTGTTCCGCTCCGGACGCGACCAGCTGATCTGGGTGCGATTCCATCCGTCCGCGCTGCCCGACTGGTTCGAGGAGTTCGAGGAGACCCCTGCGGGGACGACCGTGACGCCGCGAGAGCTCGACGGGAGCTCCTCCGTGCATGTGATCCGTCCGAGATTCGGGCCGGGCGTGCTCGGGGTGCGCTGGGGATACGGCGCGCGCGACTGACCGCCCGGCCGGGAGGCGTCGGAGTCCGATGGCCATCCCCAGTCAGGCCACCGGACTCCACGCTTGCGCAGCGCGGGGGCGTCACTGCGCCAGGTCGAGCGAGCGGAACGAGATCGGGCTCCTGCCCATGCCGCATCGACCGAGTGACCGCGCCATTTCGTCACGGGCCCCCGAGACGAACCGCGTGGTCGTATCCTCAATGTAGGCGAGCCTTCTTCACATACCTGGGGGAGTGATGTGATGGCACAGGAAAATGTCTCCGAGACAAGTTCGGACGCCGCATTCGCCGTCGCCCTGCGAGAGGCGATCACCGCGCGAGGCGTGACCCTCGCCTGGCTCAACGCCCGGCTCCGCAGCAATGGCAACCCGGTGTCGATGGCGACGCTGAGCTACTGGCGCGCCGGGGCGCGCCGGCCCGAGGGCGCCCAGTCGATGGCGGCCGTCGAGGATATGGAACGGCTCCTCGACCTCGCACCGGGAGCGCTCACCGGCCTGGTCGGCCGGAGCCTGCGCGTGGGACCGTTCGGAACCCCGTCCTTCCCCCTGAGGGAACGCGATCTGGAGCAGGCGGTCACGGAGGTGTTCACCGCGCTCGGCGAGCCGAACCCCGACCGCGCACGCGACGTGACCACGCACGCCGTCACCCTCGTGGGGCCGGACGGCAACGTGATCTCCCGGACGACGCGCACGCTCCTCCAGTCGATGTCGGGGTTGATCACCCATGTCCCCTATGTCGAGATCACCCCCGGCGTCCGCACACCGCCGCCGGTCTTCGTCGCCCTGGGCGGCGGTCGCGTCACCCAGCTCTACTCGCACGATTCCGGGCAGGTCCACGGTTTCAGCTTCGAACTGGAGCAGCCCATCGACACGGCCCAGACCACGGTGCTGGAGTGGCGGATGGAGGTCACGCCCGACTATCCGCCGACGAAGGAGACCGGTCACGGCATCGCCCGGCAGTGCCGTGAGCTGCTGCTGTGGACGCAGTTCCATCCCGATGCCGTCCCGGACTGGATGGACGAGATGATCGATACCCCGGAGCGGACGACGTCCACCCCGCTCGCGCTGGACGCCGGGACGAGCGTGCACCAGGTGCGACGCCGGTTCGGACCGGGCCTGCTGGCGCTGCGCTGGGGGTACGGCGAGCGGGAGTGAGCCGTCGCGCTGCCGTTTCCTACAGTGCGCTGCTGTTCCCTACAGTGCGCTGCCGTTCCCCGCTCTGCGCCACCGTCTCTCATGCCGCCGCCCTCGCTCTGCGCTGCCGTTTCCCGTGGAACGCTGTCATTCCTCGCGGCACGCTGCCGTTTCCCGGGGCGCGCTGCCGTTTCCCGGGGCGCGCTGTCATTCCGAACTCGCGCTGCGGGGATTTCCGTAACGCGGACCCAGAGCAGCAGCGCGGGAAGGATTCTGGCAGCGCGGGAAGGATTCTGGCAGCGCGGGAAGGATTCTGGCAGCGCGGGAAGGATTCTGGCAGCGCGGGATCAGCGCGGATCGGGACCCGTGACGACGGGACGACCGGGCGTGTTCGACCACTGGCTCCACGAGCCGTGGAACAGCTTCGCCTCGATCCCCGCCTCGGCCAGCACCAGGGCGGTGTGCGCGGCGGTGATCCCCGAACCGCAGTAGGCGGCGACCGGCGTCCCCTCGTCGACGCCGGACCGCGCGAGCCGCTCGCGGATCTCGTCGATGCCGCGCAGGATGCCGTCCTGGCCGACGTGCACGCCTGTCGGCAGGTTGATCGCCCCGGGGATGTGGCCGGCGATCGGGTCATAGGGCTCGACCTCGCCCCGGTAGCGCTCGGGAGCACGGACATCGAGCAGAACTCCGGATGCCGGGAAGGCCGCCGCCTCATCGATGCTCAGACTGTCGTCGCTCACATCCGACAGCACGACCCCACCGGGCTCGGGGATCACGTCCGCTGTCTCGACCGCGCCGCCGGACGATCGCCACGCCGGCCATCCGCCGTCCAGGACACGGATGTCCACACCGCCTTGGCGCAGCAGCCACCATGCCCGCGCGGCAGGGAGGCCGCCGGCATCGTCGTAGGCCACCACGACATCGCCGTCGTTCAGACCCCACCGGCGGGCGGCGGCCTGCACGGTCGCCGTATCGGGCAACGGATGCCGGCCTCCATCAGGACGCCCGTGGCGCGACAGCTCCGTCTCGAGATCGACGAAGACGGCGCCGGGGATGTGGCCAGCGTCGTATTCGGGACGCCCGTCTGGGCGATCGAGACGCCAACGGACGTCGAGGACACGAAGCCGCGGCTCAGCGGAGATCAGTTCGGACAGCTCGGCGGCGCTCACGAGGTGGGACATGGATCCAGCGTATTCCGCGGCGCAACCGCCCCCACCCCGTTCGTTGAGCGAGCATGCGTGCCCTACCCCCGCTCGTTGAGCGAGCACGCGCACAGCGCGAACGAGTCGAAACGGGGCCTATGACGAACCCCGTTTCGACTCGGGCGGCTGCGCCGGCCTCGCTCAACGAACGAAGGGGAAACCGGCTCCGCCGGCCTCGCTCAACGAACGGAACGGAGAAGACGGCTCCGCCGGCCTCACCACCCTACGAACGGAGGAGAAACCAGCTCCGCAGCGCAACCGCCCCACCCCGCCCCGCTCGTTGAGCGAGCACGCGCACAGCGCGAACGAGTCGAAACGGGGCCTACGACGAACCCCGTTTCGACTCGGGCGGCTGCGCCGGCCTCGCTCAACGAACGAAGGGGAAACCGGCTCCGCCGGCCTCGCTCAACGGGCGAAGGAGAAACCGGCTCCGCCCGACGAACGAAGGGGAAACCGGCTGCGCCGGCCTCACCCGACGGACGAAGGAGAAACCGGCTCCGCGCGACGGGGGTCAGTCCTCGTTCGCGGGCTCGAGCTTCTCGTCGGCCGCAGCAAGGACGTCGTCCTTCTCGGCCTCTTCCTCGGCATCGAAGTCGAGGTCCTCGATGTCGAGACCGCTCTCCTTCGCGGCATCCGTTCCGAGCACGCCGTCGGGGCGGATCAGCTCGCGCACCTCCGCCATGAAGCTGTTGAGCTGCTGCTGCTGCCAGCGCAGCTGCCGCGTGCGGTCCTCCGCGTCGCGGAGCACCTCGGTGGTGTGCCCGATCACGGTGTCGACGATCTTCTGCGCCTTGATGCGGGCGCGCTCCAGCGTCTCGCGCGAGCGCATCTGCGCATCCGCCTCGATCGACTGCGCCTGCGAACGCATGAGACGCTCGTAGTCGTCCGCCTTCGCGGAGATGCGCTGGGCGTGCTCCAGGGCTGCGGAGACCTGCTCGTTCGCATCGCCCGTGATGCGCTCGGCATGGGCGACCGCCTGATTGTGCAACGTCAGGAACTCCTGCTGCGCATCGTTCTGCCGACGTGTCAGGCTCTCCTCGAACTCCAGGACGCGGGTGTTCATCTCGCGCACCTCGCGCTCGGCATCCGCACGCTGCTGCTGCGTCTCGCGCGTGACCATCGCCCGCAATGCCGCTGAGCCCTTCTCCGCCTCGGTGCGGACGGCCGCCGCCTCCTGCTCGGCCTGGGTGACCTTCTCGCCGGCGTGCGCCGCCTCGCGGGCGATGCGCGCCTCGTGCGCGGTGTACTCCGTGTCGATGCGCAGACGCACCTGGTCGGCGTCCTGCTCGGCCTGAGCGGTGATGCGCGCGACGTCCGCCTCGAGCTCGGCGCGCTTCGCCTCGGCCTCCTCGCGGGCGGCCTCCAGCAGACGATCGGCCTGGATCGCGGCGTTCTGGATGAGCACGCTGGCCTGCTCCTCGGCCACGCGCAGCACCGCCTCGAACTGCAGACGGGATCCCTCGTCGTCACCGTCCTTCTTCGGCGTGTCGACGAGCTCGCTGGTCAGCGTCGCGACCTGCTGCTCCGACTCGGCGACCTGCGCGTGCGCCGCGGCGAGCTGCTCCTCCAGAGCAGCGATGCGCTCCTGGTCCCCAGCCCTGGCGGCGTCCGCCTCCGCACGCACGGCGTCCGCCTCGCCGCTGGCGCCGTTGCGCGCCAGCTGGACGTCCGTCTCGGCGCGCTGCAGCTGGGCGCGGAGCGTGGCGATCGCCGCATCCACCTCGCCCTTGTCGTAGCCGCGGAACGCCTGCGTGAACGACGTCTGCTCGCGCGCGGCGCCCCCTCCCTGCACCAGCTGGTCGAAGAAGTCGGATTCGCTGTTCGGGGAGTCGCTCATGGCGTGAGCCTTTCTGACGCGTTGCGACCGTGCAGACGGTACGCAGAAGAGGGGGAGGGCGGCGCGGAACTCGCCCCTCAGCCTAAACCGTGCGGCTATGAACGGGAACAGGTCGTCCCGAAGATCATCCGGCCCTCACCCCGGCAGTATGATCGACCAGGCAGTGTCGAGAAAGGGCCGTGATGCCCTCTCGTCTCCGCTGGATCCCCCTGGGTCGCGAGGAACTCGCCCTCATCGCCGTCACCGCGGTCTGGGGATGCACCTTCCTCGTCGTGCACTGGGCGATGGAGCACTCCGGTCCGTGGTTCTTCGTCGGGCTGCGCTTCCTCGCCGCGGGGATCATCAGCGCGGTGATCTTCCGGAGGATGCTGCGCGGCATCCGCTGGATCGACATCGGCGCAGGGGCGGCCATCGGCCTCATGATCCACCTCGGCTACGGTCTGCAGACGCTCGGCCTTCAGACCGTCGACTCGTCGACCTCGGCGTTCATCACGGCGATGTACGTGCCGCTGGTCCCCCTGCTGCAGTGGGCGGTGTTCCGCAAGCGCCCGCAGACGATGGCGTTCGTCGGCGCCGGCCTCGCCTTCGCCGGGCTCCTCCTCATCGCCGGCCCCGACGCCTTCGCGCTGTCCCTCGGTCCCGGCGAGATCGTCACGATGCTGAGCACCCTCCCCATCGCCGGCGAGATCATCCTCGTCAGCGTCTTCGCCGGGAGGATCGACCTCGGACGCATCACGGTGATCCAGCTGCTGTCCGCCGGCATCCTGTCGCTGCTGACGATGCCCGTCGCCGGAGAGTCCTTTCCCGTGTTCTCCTGGGTATGGCTGGGGGCGGCCCTCGGACTGGGTGCGGCCAGCTGCCTCATCCAGCTCACGATGAACTGGGCGCAGAAGTCGGTGTCGCCGACCCGCGCCACCATCATCTACGCGGGCGAGCCGGTGTGGGCGGGCGTGGTCGGACGCATCGCCGGCGAGCGCCTCCCCGTCACCGCGCTCCTGGGCGGAGTCCTGGTGGTCGTCGGCATCCTCGCCAGCGAGCTGCGTCTCGTCCGGCGCAGAGGCAGACCACGCCCGGAGCCCGAGGCGGGCTGAACTCCTGCGATCCGCCGGCATCGCGTGGGTCGCGCCCCTGGATTCCGCCGACTGACTCGTCAGCCCGTTTGAGGATGCAGGAGTACGACACATCGAGATGCCGGGAATAGCCCGGCGCCGCGCACGTTGGACCTCAACATGATTGAAAGTTCAACCGTCGCCGACGCCACCGAACGCACGCATGTGCGCGTGCCGATGCGCTTCTCGGACGGCTACGCCACCACGGCGGACGTCTTCACCTTCGACGGGCTGGCCGACGGCAAGGAGCACCTGCTGCTCGGCCTCGGGAACTGGCAGGGCGCGCTCGAACGCTCAGCCGCAGGGGGCGATGCGCCGCTGGTGCGTCCGCACAGCGAGTGCCTGACCGGCGACGTGTTCGGATCGGAGCGGTGCGACTGCGGCCCTCAGCTGCGCGAGGCGGCCGAGCGGATCTCCGCCGAGGGCGGCTTCCTCCTCTACCTGCGACAGGAGGGTCGCGGCATCGGCCTCTACGCCAAGCTCGACGCCTACGCGCTGCAGGATGCCGGTCTCGACACCTACGAGGCAAACGTCGCCCTCGGCCACGGCGAGGACGAGCGCGACTACACGGCGGCCGCGCAGATGCTGAAGGCGGCCGGCGTCGAGCGCATCCGCCTGCTCAGCAACAACCCCGACAAGGCCGTGCAGCTGGAGAAACTCGGGATCGCCGTCGCGGAACGCGTACGGACCGGCGTGCACCTGTCCGACGCGAACGCGCGCTACCTGGCGGCGAAGCGCGACCACACCGCGCACACCCTCGACCTCTCGGCGGCATGATGTCCGTCGACGAGCGGCATCCGCGGCGGCTCGACGACGAGGAGATGGCCGCCTGGCTGCCCGTGATCCGTTTCACCCAGCTGCTGCCGCAGGTGCTGGACCGCGCGCTGCGCGAGCAGGTCGGGATGAACCACGCCCGCTACGCGATCCTCATCATGCTCGCGGGCCAGGATGAGGAGCAGGTCACCATGACCGAGCTCGCCCGTATCGCGGGCCTCAGCAGATCGCGCCTCAGCCATGCCCTCGATTCGCTCGAGGAGCGCGGATGGGTGAAGCGCTCGTCCTGCGGCCCGGACAAGCGCACGCTCAGTGCGACCCTCACCCCTGCCGGGCGCGAACTGCTGCGCTCGGCCGCTCCCGTGCACGTGGCGCAGATCCGTGAGCTGGTGCTCGATCCGCTGAGCGCGGAGGAGCGCGCGCAGCTCGGCGCGATCATGACGAAGCTGCTCCCCGGGGTGACGGCGGCTCTGTAGGCACGCTGACGCTTCGAATCGCGCATATGGTCGCATCCGCGGGCAGGATGCGGCCATATGCGCGATTCGAGCCGCAGCATGTTCCAATGGCGGCCGATTGGCCCGGGATTACGGGGATGGACGGGGGACACCGCGGTCTAGGCTCGTCCCACGACGAAAGGAAGCCGCATGCCCCGCACCTACGATTTCGCACAGGTGGACGTGTTCTCCACGACGCCGTATCTCGGCAATCCGGTGGCGGTCGTCCTCGGCGCCGAAGGCCTCTCGGACGAGGAGATGCAGCGCCTCGCACGGTGGACCAATCTCTCCGAGACGACCTTCGTCCTCCCGGCATCCGACCCCGTAGCCGACTACCGGCTGCGCATCTTCACGCCCGGCGGCGAGCTGCCCTTCGCCGGGCATCCGACGCTCGGGTCGGCAGCCGCCTGGCTCGCCGCCGGGGGTGCACCGTCCGCCCCTGACGTGATCGTGCAGGAGTGCGGCGCGGGACTCGTCCGGATCCGCCGGGACGGCGACATCCTGTCGTTCGCAGCTCCGCCGGTGCTGCGCTCCGGCCCGATGGACGAGGAGCACGTCACGCGGATCGCGGCGGGATTCGGGATCCCGCGGTCGGCGATCATCGACCATCAGTGGATCGACAACGGTCCGGGCTGGGCGGTCGTGCGACTGGCGAGCGCCGCCGAGGTGCTGGCGCTCGAACCCGACTTCACCGCGATCGCGGATGAGATGATCGGCGCGATCGGCGCCTACCCCGAGGGATCGGCGCATGCCATCGAGATCCGCAGCTTCGCACCCCGCGTGGGCGTCGACGAGGACCCGGTCTGCGGCAGCATGAACGCCAGCGTCGGTCAGTGGCTGACCTCGACCGGCGCCCTGCCGTCCTCGTACACGGCCTCCCAGGGAGCGCGGCTGGACAGGGCGGGCGAGATCACGGTCACGGCCGATGATGCGGGAGGGGTGTGGGTCGGCGGGAGGACCACCGTCGGCATCCGCGGAACGATCGTCCTGTAGCACCGTTCTCGGACGAGCACCGTCCTCGGACGAGCACCGTCCTCGGACGCGAGCGTCGCGTCGCCGGCGCCCTGCCGAACGGGAGGACAACGCTCGAACGGGAGGAGCGGATGCTGGCATCGCTCCTCCCGTTCGAGCGTTGTCCTCCGATCCGGTCGCTTCCCGTCGCGGGCTCTCGGACGCACGTTCTGCTCACAGCAGAACGGCTCGAAGCGCTCACGCATCGCGGCCTATCGTGAAGCATGGCCGAGCTCGTCCCCTTCCCCCGCCCCCGTCCCTCCGCACCGGAGCCGCTCTGGCGGCATCTGCTGGGGGAGCAGCTGCGCCGGCGAAGGCACGAGCGCGAAGAGACCCTCACGGAGACGGCCGAGGTCGCCGGCGTCTCCCCGCAGTACCTGTCCGAGGTCGAGCGCGGGCTCAAGGAGCCGTCCAGCGAGATGATCGCGGCGATCGCCGGGGCGCTGGACACGAGCCTCATCGAGCTCACCAGCGCGATCGCCGACGACCTGCGATCGGCGCCGGCATCCACCTCTGCGGGAGCATTCGCTCTCGCAGCCTGATCCGAGACCGACCGCCCCGGGTCCGGCCCGGGTCCGGCATCCGCCCTCGCCCCTTCCCCCGGCCGCCCCCGCACCCGCACTTTGGGGGCCGACACGCCAGATGCCGGACCGAACGGCCCCTGCGATGCGGCATCCGGCGTGTCGGCCCCCAAAGTGCCAGCTGTCAGACGCCTCGCTCCCCCAGCACCGTGTCGATCAGCCCGTAGTCCAGCGCGGCGGATGCCGTGAACACCCGATCCCGGTCGGTGTCGGCGCGCAGCTCGGCGACCGAGCGCCCGGTGTGCCGGGCGAGCACGGACTCGAGGTCCGACCGCACCCGAACCACCTCGTCGGCGGCGAGGATCAGATCGGGGATGGCTCCACGGGACTGGCCGGCGGGCTGATGCAGCACGATCCTGGCGTGGGCGAGCGCCGCACGCGCCCCCGTGGCGCCAGCCGCGACGAGCAGAGCCGCGGGGCCGATCGCCTGGCCGACGCACGTCGTGGCGATCGAAGGGCGGATGTGCCGCATCGTGTCGTAGACGGCGAGCGCCGCGCCGGGATCGCCGCCCTCGCTGTTGACGTAGAACTGGATGCCGGTCTCCGGCGCGTCGGCGTCCAGATGCAGCAGCTGGGCGATGAGGGCGTTGGCGACGCCCGCGTCGATGCCGGTTCCGAGATAGACCACGCGCTCGGCGAGCAGGTGCGAGTAGACGTCCATGATCCGCTCTCCACGCGGATGCTGGGCGATCACATTCGGGATCGCGTAGCCGCTCATGCCCGTCCTCCCAGTCCCACCCGCGCGCGCCGGCGCGGGAACACCTCGGCGGTGGAGGTGACGAGCTCGTCGATGAAGCCGTACTCCTGCGCCTCGGACGCCGAGTACCAGTGGTCGTGCAGGGAGTCCTCGAAGACCCGGTCGACCGGCTGGCCGGTGTCTGCGGCGATGAGTCCGAGCACCGTGTCGCGCATCTGCCGCAGATCGTCGGCCTGCGCCTCGATCTCCACCGCGGAGCCGCCGATGCCCGCGGATCCCTGGTGCATGAGGATCCGCGCGTGCGGCAGCGCGCGGCGCTTGCCCGGGGTCCCCGACGAGAGCAGGAACTGCCCCGCGCTGGCCGCCATCCCGAGCGCGAGCGTCGACACGTCGTTCGGGACGAGCCTCATGAGGTCGCGGATCGCGAGCATCGCCGGCACGGAACCGCCGGGCGAGTGGATCCAGAGGGAGACGTCGGTGACGGCATCCTCGGCCGACAGCGTCAGCAGCTGGGTCATCAGCAGCGTGCCGTTGTCGTCGTCGAGGGCGCCGTCGAGCACGAGCACGCGCTCGTGGAACAGGGCGCGCCGGGCCTCGGGCCCGAACTGCGGGAGGGGGTTCTCTTCGGTCATGGCTCCAGCGTGCGCCGCGGCATCCGTGTCCGCGGCGGAATCCGCTGACGGCCGTTCCGCTCTCAGCGGCGTAACACCCCGGAAGCATCCTGTTCCTAGGCTGGGGACATGGCTGAGGCATGGCATCCGCACGACGACGGCATCAACTTCCACACCCGCAAGTGGGTGCGCCCGGAGGATCTCAACGCGAACGGCTCGCTGTTCGGCGGGAGCCTGCTCAAGTGGATCGACGAGGAGGCGGCGATCTACGCGATCGTGCAGCTCGGCAACTACCGGGTGGTGACGAAGCTCATCTCGGAGATCAACTTCGAGGCCTCGGCCCTGCAGGGCGATCTCATCGAGATGGGGCTGACCGCCACGCACTTCGGGCGTACGTCTCTCACCATGCGGGCGGTCGTGCGGAACATGATCACGCGCAAGCGCATCCTGACGATCGAGAAGATCGTCTTCGTCAGTCTCGGTGAGGACGGGCATCCCGCCCCGCACGGGTACTCGAGCATCACCTACAACAGGGATCGGATGCCGCACGAGCATCCCGGGACCGGGACGATCCGGCTCCCCTCCGTCTGACGCACACCCCGCGACGCCGTCGACCACCCCCTCGGGCGACGGCGTCATCGGCGTGTCGCCATCTTGTTTTCGGTGTACCTAAAAGATAGGTTTTCGGTATGCCTAAAAATCTTGGTCTCTCTGCGACCCTCATCGTGTCCGCCCTCCTCCTCGCCGGATGCTCCTCGACCGGCAACGCCCCGGCCGGCGGTCCGGCCGATGACAGACCCGTGGTCCTGACGACCTTCACCGTTCTCGCCGACATCGCCCAGAACATCGCAGGCGATCACCTGCAGGTCGGCTCGCTCACGAAGCCGGGCGCCGAGATCCACGGATACGAGCCGACCCCCGGCGACATCCGATCGGCGTCCGAGGCCGACCTCGTCCTCGACAACGGCCTGGGCCTCGAGGCGTGGTTCGCGCAGTTCATCGAGGGCGTCGACGTCCCGCACGTCGTCGTGTCGGACGGCGTCGAGGTCATGGACATCACCGGCGACGCCTACGCCGGCAAGCCCAACCCGCACGCCTGGATGAGCCCCGCGAACGTGCAGCTCTACGTCGACACGATGGCGGAGGCGTTCAGCGAGCTGGACCCCGTCCACGCCGACGACTTCGCCGCGAACGCGGCCGCCTACAAGGCGGAGCTGCAGCAGGTGCAGGACGATCTCGTGTCCGAGCTCGCCGCTCTTCCGGAGCAGCAGCGCGCGCTGGTGACCTGCGAGGGCGCCTTCTCCTACCTCGCCAGAGACGCCGGTCTCACGGAGACCTACATCTGGCCCGTCAACGCCGAGCAGCAGGCGACGCCGCAGCAGATCGCCGCGGTCATCGAGTTCGTGCGGGAGCACGAGGTCCCCGCCGTCTTCTGCGAGTCGACCGTGTCCGACAAGCCGATGCAGCAGGTCGTGGAGGCGACGGATGCCGTGTTCGGAGGAACACTGTACGTGGACTCGCTCTCCGAGCCGGACGGCCCCGTGCCCACGTATCTCGACCTGATCCGTCACGACGCCGACACCATCGCGGCCGGACTGACCGGGAACGCCTCGTGAGCGCGATCGCCGTCCGCAACGTCACCGTCCGCTACGGGGATGTGCTCGCCCTGGACGACGTCTCGGTGGACGTCGGGGCAGGACGGGTGACGGGTCTCATCGGCATGAACGGCTCGGGGAAGTCCACGCTCTTCAAGACGATGCTGGGCCTCATCCGGCCCGCAGGGGGCGGGGTGCTGCTCGACGGCGTGGAGCCGGCGTCCGCCCGCCGACGCGGGCTCGTCGGCTACGTGCCGCAGAACGAGGACGTCGACTGGTCCTTCCCCGTCTCGGTCCGCGACGTCGTCATGATGGGGAGGTACGGCGGGCGGGGGCTCACCCGAAGGCCGCGCCCCGAGGACAGGTCCGCCGTGGACGAGGCGCTGGAGCGCGTCGAGCTGACGGACCTCGCCGATCGTCAGATCGGCCGGCTCTCCGGCGGGCAGCGCAAACGCGCCTTCGTCGCACGCGGGATCGCGCAGCGCGCCGGCATCCTGCTGCTCGACGAGCCCTTCGCGGGAGTCGACAAGCGCAGCGAGGGGACGATCGTGCGCCTGCTGCGCGAGCTCGCCTCCGAGGGGACGACGGTGCTGGTGTCGACGCACGACCTGCACGCGCTGCCGGAGCTCGCCGACGAGGCGGTGCTCCTGCTGCGACGCGTGCTGTTCCACGGATCGGTCGCCGACGCGCTGGAGCCGGCACGGCTGGCGATGGCCTTCGGCCTGGACACGGATGCGGAGGACGCCGCGTGATCGGGGACTGGCTGCTCGAGCCGCTGCAGTACGACTTCATGGTGCGCGCGCTCGTGACGACCGTCATGGCCGCCATCGTGTGCGCCCTGCTGTCCTGCTGGCTGGTGCTCGTCGGATGGTCGCTCATGGGCGACGCGGTCTCGCACGCCGTCCTGCCCGGCGTCGTGCTCGCCTACGTCGTCGGTGCGCCGTTCGCCATCGGCGCCCTCGTCTTCGGCCTGCTCGCGGTCGCGCTGATCGGCGCCATCCGCGATACGAGCCGGGTGAAGGAGGACGCCGCGATCGGCATCGTCTTCACCACGCTGTTCGCTCTGGGGCTCGTCCTCATCTCGGTCACGCCGAGCCAGACGGATCTCAACCACATCATCTTCGGCAACGTCCTCGGGGTGTCGGACGGCGATCTGCTGCAGGTCGGGATCCTGGCCGCCGTGGCCTTCGCAGTCCTGCTGGTCAAGCGTCGTGATCTCACCCTGTACGCCTTCGATCCGACGCACGCCTTCGCGATCGGGCTGTCCCCGCGGATGCTCGGCGCGCTCCTGCTCGGCGTGCTCGCCCTGACGGCGGTCGTCGCCCTGCAGGTCGTCGGAGTGGTCCTCGTGGTGGCGATGCTCATCATCCCCGGCGCGACGGCGCACCTGCTGACGGATCGCTTCGGCCGGATGCTCCTGATCGCCCCGGTGCTCTCGGCGGCGTGCAGCATCCTCGGCATCTACCTCAGCTACTGGCTGGACGCCTCGCCGGGAGGACTCGTCGTGGTCGTGCAGGGATGCGCTTTCGCGCTGGCCTATCTGTTCGCGCCGAGGCAGGGGGTGATCGGCCGGCTCAGGAGTCGGGTCGGGGCTCGGGCCTGAACCTGCCCGGCCGATGCATCCCCCTCCCCGGGCTGTCCCGCCGCCCCGGACCGACGCCACCCCCGGCTCGGGCCTGAACCGGCCCGACGCTCACCCCCACCGGCCCGACGCTCATGACCTCGCGCCCCGCCTCCTCCCTCGCGCGGATGTCCGACAAATCGCGGGTGTGCGCACCGCCGACCCGCAACGACCCGGACACCGTCCCCCGCGTGTCCGGGTCGTTGCCGGTGCAGCCCCCACGTACCCGCGACACCCCGGACACGGAGGGGTGACCTCGACCCGAGGATCGAGGTCAGATGGGGATCGAGCCCAGATGGGGATCGAGCCCAGATGGGGATCGAAACCCGGTGAGGATCGAAACCCGGTGAGGAACGAACCCCGGTTGAGGATCGAACCCCGGGGGCATCGAATCAGCCCGCTCGGGCGCTTCGCGGTCTCCGGGGCTCGCCCAAGGCACCATCCGCATGCCGGCATCCGGTCGCCGTAGGCTGATCCGCATGGCCCTGGAACCTCTCGCCCTGCCCGCCGCCGACTGGAACGCCTTCATCGAGGATCGTGCGGAGGCCTCCCTCGCCGCCGCTCGAGACGTCGTCTCGCGCCTCAAGGACGGCTCCGCACGCACCCCGCTGGAGACGCTGGAGCTGTGGAACGCCGGCGAGACGGCGACCGCGAACGCGTCGAGCTTCACGCAGCTGCTGGCCGAGGTGCATCCGGATGCTGCGACGCGCGAGCTCGCGGAGCACAAGCTCCAGGACGCCTCCGCCTTCGTCACGGAACGCGATCAGGACCACGAGCTCTACGCCGTGCTCGCGGCGATCGATCCGACGGGTCTCGACGACGATGCGGCACGACTGCTCACCCGCGTGCTCCGCGACTTCCGTCGTGCGGGCGTCGATCGCGATGAGGCGACCAGGACTCGGCTGGCCGAGATCAGCGCCCGCACGACCGTGATCGAGCAGGACTTCTCCCGCAACGTGCGCGATGACGTGCGCAGCATCCGAGTCACGCCCGACCGCCTCGCCGGACTCCCGGAGGACTTCGTCGCCGCGCATCCGGCCGGCGACGACGGCCTCGTCGAGATCACGACCGACTATCCCGATTTCCGGCCGTTCCGCGCCTATGCGCACGATGCGGCCGCCCGCGAGGAGATCTCCCGCGCTTATCTGAACCGCGGCTGGCCGGCGAACGACCCGCTGCTGCACGAACTGCTGGACCTGCGCGCCGAGCAGGCCGGGCTCCTCGGCTACGCCTCCTGGCCGGACTACGACGCCGAGGTGAAGATGATCGGCACGGGCGAGGCGATCGCCGCCTTCATCGACCGGATCAGCGATCTGTCCGGCGACCGGGCCCGCGCCGACGCCGACGCTCTCCTCGCACGCGCGAGGCAGGACGATCCGTCGATCACGCGGATCACGTCCGCCGACGCCGACTACTACGGGGAGATCCTGCGTCGCGAGCAGCACGACGTGGATGCCCAGGAGGTGCGTCGCTACTTCGACTTCACGCACGTGCGCGAAGGGCTGCTGGCCGTCACCGGGCGACTGTTCGGACTCTCCTATCGCGCCGTGGATGCGGCCGCCTGGGCCGAGGACGTCACGAGCCACGACGTGCTGCGAGGCGGCGAGCGCATCGGCCGCATCCACCTCGACCTGCATCCGCGCGAGGGCAAGTACAAGCATGCGGCGCAGTTCGATCTCGTCACCGGGGTGCGCGGGGCGCAGCTGCCGGAGGGGGTGCTCGTCTGCAACTTCCCGCGTGGACTCATGGAGCACGAGCAGGTCAAGACGCTCTTCCACGAGTTCGGGCATCTGCTGCACCACATCCTCGGCGGCGACCAGTCCTGGGCGCGGTTCTCCGGCGTCGCCACCGAATGGGACTTCGTCGAGGCGCCATCGCAGATGCTCGAGGAATGGGCGTGGGATGCCGACATCCTGCAGACCTTCGCGCAGGACTCCGATGGCCATGCCATCCCCGCCGACCTCGTCGCAAGGATGCGCCGCGCCGCGGACGCGGACCGGGGACGCTGGGCGCGGACGCAGATCTTCTACTCCGCCGTCTCGTATCGGCTGCACCTGGAGCGCCCCTCCGATCACGACGCCGCGGTGCGCGAGCTCTCCGCGCGCTACTCGGTCATCGACCCGCTGGAGGACACCCACTTCCAGGCGGGCTTCGGACACCTCACCGGCTACAGCTCCGCGTATTACACGTACATGTGGAGCCTGGTGATCGCGAAGGACCTGTTCAGCGCCTTCGATCCGACGGACCTGTTCGCCCCCGCCGTGGCGGCGCGATACCGCGACCGGATCCTCGCCCCGGGCGGATCGGCGGATGCCGCGGATCTGGTCGAGGCCTTCCTCGGCCGCCCGTACTCCTTCGACGCGTTCGGCGCATGGCTCGTCTAGATGCGTGAGGAGCCCCCGCTGCGGCGCCCCCTTCGGCGCCCGCTGCGGCATCCCTCTGCGGCATCCCTCTGCGGCGCCCCCTAGGGAGCCCCGAGGAGCCCCGCGCTCGGTCAGAGCACTCCGCCGCGCTGCTCCTTCCTGCGCCGCGCTGCTCCTTTCCGTGCCGCGCTGCTCCTTTCCGTGCCGCGCTGCTCCTTTCCGTGCCGCGCTGCTCCTTTCCGTGCCGCGCTGCTCCTTTCCGTGCCGCGCTGCTCCTTTCCGTGCCGCGCTGCTCCTCTCCGTGCCGCGCTGCTCCTTCTGAAGGGCGCGGCGACTATCCACGCAGCGCACGGCCAGAACTGCCGCACGACTTGAGGAATAGCAGCGCGCTGCCGGCGAGCGCCCCCGCGAGGTACCTGACGAAGAGCGTTCTGACGGTGACCGCGGGTGAGGATGCCCCAACGCGACGCACACCGGGACACGCCGAGTGCACGACGGGACTACGTAGAAGGCGACCTCGGGCGCGACGGATAGCGACCCGGGCGCACTTCGGATAACAAGCCCGGACCACTTCGGATAACAAACCGGGACCACTTCGGATAACAAACCGGGACCACTTCGGATAACGAACCGGGACCACTTCGGACAACACGCCCGGGACCACCTCAGATAACAAGCCCGAACCACGACGGATAACGAGCCCGGACCACGACGGATGGCGGGCTCGGCGCGCACTCGGAAGGTAAGCCGGGTGCAGGATGGAAGGATGAGCCGTCCTGCCACCGCCGCCACGACCGCCATCCGCGAGATGCGCGACTTCCTGTTCGCACACGCCACCGACTACGCCGGCGCCCGCGCCGGCTTCTCCTGGCCGCGGCTGGACACCTTCAACTTCGCGCTGGAGTGGTTCGACGTCGTCGCGGCAGAGCATCCCGACCGCGCCGCCGTGCAGATCGTCTCGGCAGATCTGAGCGTGCGCTCCTGGAGCTACGGCGAGCTCTCGCGCCGCAGCGACCAGGTCGCGAACTGGCTCCTCGACCTCGGCATCCGCCGCGGCGACCATGTCATCGTGATGCTGGACAACACGATCGAGCTGTGGGAGACGATGCTCGCGATCACCAAGATCGGCGCGGTCTCCATCCCGACGTCGACGCTGCTGTCGGCATCCGATCTCGCCTACCGGATCGAGCACGGCGAGGCGCGCGCGATCGTCGCTTCGTCTCGCGCCGCTCACTCCGTGCAGCGCACCAGCGGACCCGTGACCGACCCCGTGACCGGTGGCCTCGTGCGCGTCGCGGTCGGAGACGCGCCCGCCGGCTGGGCCGACTTCGCCGACTCGGCGGGCGCGGCGGACGCCTTCGAGCCGGACGCCCCGACACCGGCATCCGACACCGGCCTGCTGTACTTCACCTCGGGGACGACGAACCGCCCGAAGCTCGTACGGCACACCCACGTGTCCTACCCGATCGGCCACCTGTCCACGATGTGGTGGCTCGGCGTGCGGCCGGGAGACGTGCACCTGAACATCTCCTCGCCCGGCTGGGCGAAGCACGCCTGGTCGAGCTTCTACTCGCCCTTCCTGGCGCAGGCGACCGTGTTCGTCTACAACTACGACCGCTTCGACGCGAACACGCTCATGCAGGTCATGGACGCCCATCGCGTCTCGACGTTCTGCGCTCCGCCGACGGTGTGGCGGATGCTCATCCAGGCCGACCTGTCGCGCCTCACCATCCCTCCGCGGGGGCTCGTCGGCGCCGGCGAGCCGCTCAACCCCGAGGTCATCGCACGGGTGCGCGAGGCGTGGGGCGGGACGATCCGCGACGGCTTCGGCCAGACCGAGATGACGGCGTGCGTGGGCAACTCCCCCGGTCAGGTCGTCAAGGACGGCTCGATGGGACGCCCGCTGCCCGGATATCCCGTCGTGCTGCTGGATCCCGCCACCGGGACCCCCGTCGACGACGAGGGCGAGATCGCACTCGACCTCGCGGAGGCTCCGCTGGGGCTCATGGCCGGGTACTACCAGGATCCCGCCAAGACGGCGGAGTCCCGCGTCGGGGGCTACCACCACACCGGCGACATCGCCTCCCGGGATGCCGACGGCTACCTCACCTATGTCGGACGTTCGGACGACGTGTTCAAGGCATCCGACTACAAGATCTCGCCGTTCGAGCTGGAGTCCGTGCTGCTCGAGCACGAGCTCGTCGTCGAGGCGGCCGTCGTGCCGAGTCCGGATCCGACGCGGCTCGCGGTGCCGAAGGCGTACGTCTGCCTGCGGACGGATGCCGGGGACGAGATCGCCGCCGCCGGAGCGATCTACGCCTTCGCCCGCGAACGACTCTCCTCGCACCTCTGGGTGCGGATCATCGAGTTCGTGCCGGAGCTGCCGAAGACGATCTCGGGGAAGATCCGCCGGGTCGAGCTGCGCGCCCGCGAGGCCGAACGGGTCGCCGGAGGAGATGCGGCCGGCCAGCATCTGGACCGCGACCACCGCTGACGCGATCGCTTGAGGCAGCCGTCCGCGATCTCGGGTCGAATCCGGTCGGGGCTGCGGGTCAGCAGCCTTCGATCCCGACGGCGTCTGAATGTCGCGTGGGTGTGCCGCGTGCCGCGTGAGTTTGTCGCGTGCCGCATGAGTGTGCCGCCGTGCCACAAGCCACGTGTCGCGTGAGTGTGCCACGTGTCGCGTGGGCGAGGGCGTGTCCGGGTCTTTGCGACTCAGAAGCCCTCGGACCCGCACTTCCCCTGACACGCTTCTACGCATGTCCGGGTTCCTGCGGGATACCGGATGGCGCACCCACCAATTCCCTGACACGCGGGGTGCCAATCGGCCGTCGAGCGACACCGGTGGGTCAGCGCGACGCGCGCAGGAGCCGGACCCGCAGCCGGCCTGCTCCGTTCGATACCCACGAGCACGTCGCCGGCTCGATCCCTGCCTTCCCGCACGGCACCCGCTCGATTCAGCACTATCCCGCACGTCGCCCGCTCGATTCGGCGCCTGCGCGGCCTACGGGAGGTGCGAACTCGATCCAGCACGTTCGCCGGCACCGCCGGCGACGTCAGTGCTCATGCTCGTCGATCTCGCCCGTGAGCACGCCGACCGGGACGGCGCAGGCATCCCCCCGCCACGCCTCGACGCCCTCCCGCACGGCGAACCCGGCGATGACGAGAGCGGCGACCGGATCGGCCCAGCCCCAGCCGAACAGGGCGTTGGCGAGCAGGCCGAGCAGGACCGCGGCGGACAGGTAGCTGCAGATGAGGGTCTGCTTCGAGTCGGCCACCGCCGAGGCGGATCCCAGCTCGCGTCCTGCGCGCCGCTCGAGCCAGCTGACGAACGGCATGATCACCAGGCTGACCGCCGCGAGCACGATGCCGACCGGGCTGCGCTCCGCCTCGCGGACACCGGTGAGCGTGAGCGCTGCGTCCACGGTGACGTAGGCGGCCAGCGCGAAGAACGCGATGGCGATGACGCGCAGCGCCGTGCGCTCGCGCTTCTCCGGATCCGGCGCCGCGAACTGCCAGGCGACCGCCGCCGCGGAGAGCACTTCTACGAAGGAGTCCAGGCCGAAGCCGATGAGGGCGGCCGAGGATGCCGCGCCTCCGGCGAGCAGCGCGATCACCCCCTCGACGAGGTTGTACGCGATCGTGAATCCCACGATCCACCGGATTCGACGACGGAGCACCCCGATGCGTGCAGGGTCGGTCGCGACGGTCACGCGTCCTCCGCGATCCGGCAGCACGGGCAGTCCGTGTCGAGGCAGGCAGATCCCTCGTCGACGGCCAGGACCGTCTCGAGCAGCGTCCGGATGCCGAGGGCGATGTGCGGATCGGAGATCTCGTAGCGGGTGCGACGTCCCTCCGGCTCCGCCACGACCAGCCCGCAGCCGCGCAGACACGCCAGATGGTTCGACACGTTGGTGCGCGTGAGGTCGAGGGTGCGGGAAAGCTCCGCGGGATACCCGGGACCGTCGAGAAGCGCGAGCAGGATGCGGGAACGGGAGGGATCGGCCATCGCCTTGCCGAGGCGGTTGAGCACGTCGAGGCGAGAGGAAATGGTCAGCACACGATGACTATACAGTCTCTACTGACTATTTGCGATCGCTCGCCCCGCCCCGGATGCTCACCCCGGGCGAGCGGGGTCCCCTATGGTCGCCTCCGAGGCGGGGAACCGACTATACGAGGCACCTCGCACAGCGGATGCGGCAGAACGAGACACCTCCCGACGCGGACGCCAGACCGGAGGACGCTCCGGCGGCCGACGCCGCCAGACGGGACGCCGCCAGACGGGATGCCGCGGGACGCCGCCCCGTGCGCGGATGCCGACGGACGAGGCTCTCCCCCAGACGGATGCCGGCGAAAGAGCGCCGTCGATCCGGAACGACGCCCCGGCCTCACCGCCCGTCGTAGGCCGCCCTGGACGCCTCGATCGCGGGATGATTCTCCACCGCCCAGTCGCCGATCGCCCGCGCAATGGGGATCAGGGTCCCGCCGAGCACGGTCAGCTCGTACTCCACGCGCGGCGGCGCCTCCGCGTACGCGGTGCGGGCGACCAACCCGTCGCGCTCCAATTGGCGGAGGGTCAGCGTCAGCATCCGCTGCGAGATGCCGGGGATGTGCCGGAGCAGCTCGCTGAAGCGCAGCCGCTCCCGCTGCAGGGTCGCGATGAGCAGCAGCGACCACTTGTCTCCGACCCGGTCGAGCACCTCCCGGATCGCCCTGCCGTCGCCCGCGTTCAGCTCGCAGCAGCTCTCGTAGCCGGGGAACCCGGCGGGCGCGGCGCCCTCGACGCGCGTCGGTGACAACGATGTGCCTTTTGCATCCGGCATCCGTTTGCTCCAATGTTGGTTACTGATCGTAACAAGCACACAGAACGGAACGCCATGCTGATCGCACTCTGGATCGTCAACGGCCTGCTCGCGCTCGCCATGCTCGGCGCCGGCGGCATGAAACTCATCACGCCCAAGGCGACCCTCGCCGAGCGGGGCATGGCGTGGACGACGGACTTCACCGCCGCACAGGTCAAGACCGTCGCCGCGCTGGAGGTCGTCGGGGCCATCGGCCTCATCCTGCCGCTGCTCACCAGGATCCTGCCGGTCCTCACCCCGCTCGCCTCGACGGGCCTCGCGATCATCATGGTCGGCGCCGTCGTCGTGCACGTGCGCCGCAAGGAGCAGGCCGCTCCCGCGATCGTGCTCGCGCTGCTCGCGATCGCGAGCGCCGTCCTCGGCTTCGCCGTCGTCGCCTGATCGCGCGTCGTCGGGGCCCCGTCAGCAGATCGCGCGCCGTCAGGCCGCGGGCTCGGACTCCGGATCCGCGACCGACGTCGCCTTACGGACGACCGCCGAACGGCTGACGATGAGGGAGAGCACGGCGGCGATCACGCACAGCGCCGCGCCGCCCCACCATGCATAGGTGTAGGCGCCGAACACGTCGCGGATGACGCCGGCGCCGAGCGCGGCGATCGCCGCGCCGATCTGGTGCGAGGCGAAGACCCAGCCGAAGACGATCGTGCCGCGCTCCCCGAAGATCTCGCGGCACAGCGCCGCAGTCGGCGGCACGGTCGCCACCCAGTCGAGCCCGTAGACGACGATGAAGAGCACCATGCTCGGATGGACCGTATCCGACAGCAGCCAGGGGAGCAGCAGCAGGCCGACACCGCGGAAGCCGTAGTAGGCGACGAGGAGCTTGCGCGGGTCGAAGCGATCGGTGAGCCATCCCGACGCGACGGTCCCCACGATGTCGAAGATCCCGACGACGGCGAGGAGCCCTGCGGCGGTCGTCTGCGACATGCCGTGATCGTGGGCGGAGGGGATGAAGTGGATCCCGATCAGACCGTTGGTCGTCGCTCCGCAGATCGCGAACGCCCCGGCGAGCGCCCAGAACGACCCTCGCTTCGAGGCGAACCGCAGTCCGTCGAACGCGCGAGCGACGGCGCCGCCGGTGACGCGGGGCGGCACGACGTGGCCCGGGGCGGCGCCGTAGGGGAGCACACCGCGGTCGGAGGGATGATCCCTCAGCACCGACCAGACGACCGGCACGGCGATCAGGGCCGCCACGGCGACGAGAAGCGAGGCCCAGCGCCATCCGCCGCTCTCCGCGATGGCCGCCACCGGTGGGAGGAAGATCAGCTGACCGGTGGCCGAACCGGCGGTCAGCACGCCCATCACGAGGCCCCTGTTGCGCTCGAACCAGCGGTTCGCGATCGTCGCCGCGAACACGAGCGCCATCGAGCCGGTGCCCAGCCCGATGAGCACTCCCCAGAACAGCAGCAGCTGCCAGGACGCCGTCATCAGCACGCTGCCGCCCGCGCCGAGGGCGACGAGCGCCAGTGCCGTCGCGGTCACCTGGCGGATGCCGAAGCGGTCCATGAGCGCCGCCGCGAAGGGGGCGGTCAGGCCGTACAGCAGCAGGTTCACGCTCACGGCGAGCGACATGACGCTGGTCGACCAGCCGAACTCATCGTGCAGGGGCACCATGAGCGCGCCCGGCGCGGCCCGGAATCCGGCGGCGGCGAGCAGCGCGAGGAACGCGACGGCCGCGACCCACCACGCGGGATGGATGCGGGGCGTCCTGGATGAGGGCATGCTTGTGACTTTCTTGAGAGAAGTTAGAATCGCAGTGTAGCCAGAGAAGCGCGACGAGAGGAAGCCGGATGCCTCTGCGATCCGATTGGTCGGACGGCCTCTGCCCGATACGCCGCTCCCTGGATGTGCTGGGGGACCCCTGGGTGCTGCTCATCATCCGCGATGTCCTGCACGGCCGCGGGCGCTTCGACGCGCTGCGCGAGAATCTCGGGATCGCGGATGCCGTGCTCAGCCGGCGACTGCATGCGATGATCGACGCCGGACTGCTCGCACGGGTCGACTACCGGGACGGCGCACGCACCCGGCAGGGATACGCGGCGACCGAGGCGGCGGCGGAGCTGCTGCCCGTCCTGCAGCAGCTGGCGATCTGGGGCGAACGCCACACCGCGCTGCCCGACGGCGGCGCCCACATGGCGATGATCCACGAGGCCTGCGGTGGGGAGACCACGCAGGGGCAGGTCTGCAGCGCCTGTGGCGCCGTGCTCACCGCGGCCGAGATGACCTGGGTCAAGCCGTGGAAGGATGCGCGCGATCATCTGCAGCCGGCGGGGACGCTGCTCTGACCGCCTGCGACGTCCGGGCATCCGGACCCGCTCGACCATCCGGCCCCCGTCCGATCTGCTCCGGCCGCAGAGGCCTCGTCGACGGAACGGGGTCTCGGCGGCACAGGACGAACGCGGCTCAGCGCTCCCAGGCGCGCGCCCGGAGGAGTCGCAGGCCGTTCAGCGCGACGATGACCGTCGACCCCTCGTGACCCGCCACCGCCAGCGGAAGAGGCAGCGTTCCGGCGAGATCCCAGACGACGAGGATCGAGATGAAGGTCGCGGCGATGGCGAGGTTGGCGACGACGTGGCGATGGGCGCGGCGCGACAGCCGGATGAGCTTCGCGATCGTCTCCAGCTCATCGCGGACGATCACGACGTCGGCGCTGTCGAGTGCGAGGTCCGCTCCCCGCCTGCCCATCCCGACGCCCGTGGACGCGGCCGCGAGAGCCGGGGCGTCGTTCACGCCGTCGCCGATCAGCATGACGCGCTCCCCCTCCGCCTCGCGTTCTCGCACGATGCGCGCCTTGTCCTCCGGGAGCAGGGCGGCCCGCACCTCGCCGACGCCCGTCGCCGCCGCCACCTGGCCGGCGACCTCGGCGTTGTCCCCGGTCAGGAGCATCGGCTCCGCCCCGGTCGCCTCCCGCACGGCGGCGACGGCGTCCGCGGCATCCGCGCGCACCGCATCGGCGAGGAGGATCGTGCCGATGACCGCCCCGTCGACGCTGACGCGCACGCCGGTGCCCACGGAGCCGGCGGCGGGCTCCCCGCGGTCGACGACGACCAGCGCACCGTCGACGACGCCCTCCGCTCCCCTGCCGGGGACGGCTCGGAAACCGCCGGCCTCGGCGAAGGGGACGCCCCGCTCAACGGCGCAGCGCACGATCGCGGCACCGATCGGATGCTCGCTGAGCCGCTCGACGCTCGCCGCGAGCCGAAGCAGCTCCGGCTCGTCCCGCGTCTCGATCGAGACGACCTCCGGCGCGCCGGAGGTCAGTGTGCCGGTCTTGTCGAAGGCGACAAGAGTGGTGCGCCCGAGGCCCTCCATCGCGGTCGCGGTCTTGACGAGCACGCCGCGTCGCCCTGCGTTGGCCATCGAGGCGAGCAGCGGAGGCATGGTCGACAGCACGACGGCGCAGGGCGAGGCGACGATCATGAAGGTGATCGCACGCAGCAGCGCCACGTCGAAGGAGTCGCCGAGCAGCAGGGGCACCACGAGCACGAGCAGCGTCGCGACGACCATCCCGACCGAGTAGCGCTGCTCGACCTTCTCGATGAACAGCTGCGTGCGAGCCTTCGTCCTGGAGGCTTCGGCCACGAGCGCGACGATCCGCGCGACGACGGAATCGGATGCCGGGCGCGTGATCTCCACGGTCAGGGCGCCGGTGCCGTTGACCGTGCCCGACAGCACTTCGTCGCCGGCCCGCCGCAGCACCGGCACGGACTCACCGGTGATCGCCTGCTGATCGACTTCGCCGATGCCTTCGACGACGCGGCCGTCCCCGGCGATCCGCTCGCCGGGCCGGACGAGGATGCGCTGCCCTGGCACGAGTTCCGCAGCATCCAGCTCGCTCCCGTCGACGAGCCTCGCACGCTCGGGCGCGAGATCGAGCAGCGAGGCGACCGAGTCCGCCGTGCGCTGGGTGACGATCGCCTCGAGCGCACCGGAGGTCGCGAAGATGACGATGAGCAGCGCGCCGTCGAGCGCCTGGCCGATGGATGCCGCGGCGATGGCGGCCACGATCATCAGCAGGTCGACGTCCAGCGTCCGCTCCCGGAGCGCCCTGAGCCCTGCGAGCGCCGGCTCCCATCCGCCCGCCGCGTAGCAGGCGAGCAGCAGCGCCCACCAGAGCGGCGCGGGGGCTCCGAGCGCCTGGGCGCTCCATCCCGCCAGGAACAGTGCGAGGGCGGCGGCGGCCCACCGCACCTCGGGCAGCCGGGAGCCGGTGGCGAAGATCGACCGAGGCCGCGCGAGCGTGCGCCCCGCCGACTCCGCGAGCACCGCGGTCATGCGTCGTCACGGTGCGCGGCGTGATGACGCGGGTCGGCGTCGACCGCGTGCTCGGCCTGGTGAACGGCATGCGTCACGAGCTGCCTGGCGTGCTCGTCGACGAGGCTGTAGAACATGCGCGTGCCATCCTGGCGGACTTTGACGATGCGCCCCCACCGCAGCTTCGCGAGATGCTGCGACACGGCGGTCGGCGTCTTCCCCACCCGCTCGGCGAGCTCGTTCACCGACAGCTCGGCGTCGCGCAGCGCGAGGATGATGCGCACGCGCGTGGCATCGGCGAGCAGGCTGAAGACCTCCACCGCCATGTCCACGTAGGGGCTCTCCGCGGTGAATGTGCATCTCTTCGAATCTTCACGCATATGCAGATACTAGATCGGGGAGGATGCGGACGCAAGCAAGTGCCCGATGCCCGTCCGGCTCGACCCCGGGGCCTTCCGGAACCTGAGCCGGCCGACGACCGACTCGACGGCGGGGCCCGCGGGGCGGGAATCAGGCCGTCAGCGGACCGCCCAGACGCCAGTACCCCAGAAAAGCCACCCGCTCCTTGGAAATGCCCAGATCGCCGGTGAGATGGCGGCGGATGCGCGTTATCGAACCGGATTCCCCCGCAAGCCATGCGTAGAATCCCTCATCCGCGGCTGCCGTGGCGCCGTGCCGCTCACCCCAATCCCGTACCGCGCTCTCCAGATCCTCACCCTGTCCGCGCAAGACCGGCCGCATCACGGCCAGGCCGGGAGCACTCGAGGACACCACGTCGTCGGCAGCATCCCCGTTCTCGAGCAGGACGTGCGCTTCGGCATCCGAGGGAAGACTCTGCAGGATGTTGCGGACTGCCGGATAGGCGGTCTCATCGGCGACGAGGAGGAAACGCCTGGCGTTCTCCCCCGGAACCCAGTGGATTCCATACCCGGTGCGCCCCATGCGGACGTCCGGCCCGGTGACGACGAGCCGATCACCGGGCCGAGCGGCACGCGCCCACGCGGATGCCGGCCCTTCGGGCTCATGCAGGAAGAAGTCGACGTCGATCTCACCGTCGTCCGCGCGGATCGCCGCAGGCGTATAGGTGCGCAGGACGTTGCGCCGCGCCTCGGGAAGCGCGCGCCAGCGCGCATACCAGTCCGAGGGGTGCGGGGTGGGCTCATCCAGCAGCCCGAACTCCGCGAGGCCGCCTTCCGGCAGCGGGAGCACGACCTTGATCCGCTGGTCGACGCCCCAGGGGGCGAAGTTCCGCAGGGCATCGCCGGCAAACGTCACGCGCAGAAAAGCAGGACTCAGCCGTCTCGTCGTCCGCACCTCCACGGGGAAGGCGCTGTACGCCCATGGGCGGTCCGCGGTCACGAACGAGCTCCCGCCCGCGGAGCGGTCCCGCGCAAGGGCACGACGAGCGGACCGCCCGTGACCGGATCCGGGATGACGACATTCGCCAGGCCGAACACCTCCGCCACCGTCTCGCTGGTGATGACCTCCTCCGGCGAGCCCTCCGCGAAGATCCGGCCGTCGCGCATGGCGATGACATGACTCGCGTAGCGGGCGGCGTGGTTGAGGTCATGGAGCACGGCCACGATCGTTCGTCCGCGCGCATTGAGCTCGGCGAACAGTTCCATCAGCTCGACCTGATGGGCGACGTCGAGGAAGGTGGTCGGCTCGTCGAGCAGCAGCAGGTCGGTCTGCTGCGCGAGCACCATCGCCACCCAGACCCGCTGTCGCTGACCGCCGGAGAGCGCGTCGACGGGCCGAGGCGCGAGGTCGCTCGTGCCGGTCGATGCCAGCGCCTCGTGCACAGCGCTCTCGTCGGCGTCCGACCACTGTCGAAGGAGGTTCTGATGCGGATATCTCCCCCGCCCGACGAGGTCGGCGACGGTGATGCCATCGGGGGCCGTCGCGCTCTGCGGAAGAAGACCGAGTCTGCGGGCAACCTCCTTGGCAGGGTACGACCCGATCGTCCGGCCATCGAGCACGACCTCTCCGCCCGCCGGGACGAGCAGTCGCGAGAGTCCGCGCAGCAGAGTCGACTTGCCACAGGCGTTCGGGCCGATGATGACGGTGAAGGATCCGGGCGGCACCTGAACGGACAGCTCGCGGACGATCTCCGCGCGGTCGTAGGACAGCGTGATGCGCTCGGCGCGCAGCCGGGACTCGGCGGGAGTGCTCTCAGGCACGACGGCGGACCTCCAGGATGATCATGAGGACGAGGTAGGCGCCGCCGACCGAGACGGTGACGACGCCGACGGGCAGAGCAGCCGGCAGCACGTGCTGTGCCACGAGATCGGAGCCCAGCAGCAGGATCGCGCCGACCAGAGCGGACAGGACGAGCGAGATGTGCGGGGTGCGGGCGACGCGCCGTGCGATCTGCGGCGCGGCCAGCGACACGAATGCCACCGGCCCCACCACGGTCGTCGCGGCGGCGACGAGAGCGACACCGATGACGAACGCCATCGTCCGTACGACGTCGGGGCGCACACCGGACGCCGCCGCCATGTCATCGCCCAGTTCGATCTGGCGCAGTCGAGGTGCGAGGGCGCCGCTCGCCACGACGAACGGCAGCGCGCAAAGCACGGCGCCGAGGAGCGGCCCGCCGGTCACGCCGTTGAGCGATCCCGTCCCCCACGAGGACGCGAACAGGGCGGTCTCGAGCTCGATCTGAAGCAGCATCCACGTGTTCAGCGAGGCGAGGATGGCCGAGACGCCGATGCCGACGACGATGAGCCGGAAGCCCTGGATGCCGCCGCGCAGCGACAGCATCCAGATGACCGCCGCAGTCACGATCCCGCCGAGCAGAGCGCCCAGCGTCAGCGCGGGCCACGACGACGATACGAGGACCAGCGTCAGCAGCATCCCCGTGAAGGCGCCGTTGGCGAGTCCGAGGATGTCGGGACTGGCGAGCGGATTGCGCGTGGCCGTCTGGAACAGCGCTCCAGCGAGCGCCAGCAGCGCACCCATGCCGATCGCCGCGAGGGTGCGAGCCAGCCGCCACTCCAGCACGACGGTGCGGTCCATCGCATCTCCGCCGCCGCCGAGCACCCGCACGACGCTTTCCGGGGAGACTGCATACGTGCCGAGGCCGAGGGAGAGGACCGCGAGCACGAGGATGACCGCCACTGCGGCGAGGCCGGCGAGCGCGCTGCGCCATCGCAGCGGGACGACGAGCGGGCCCAGACGCAGCAGAAAGCGGCGGTAGCCGACATCGAGCGCTCGCGGCGCGGAGGAGGCGGTCACAGCGCACTCGCCTTCCGCCGACGGGCGAGGGCGATCAGGACGGGCGCGCCGACGAAGGCGGTGACGATGCCGACGGGCACCTCCGCGGGGGCGATGATGAGGCGGCCAAGCACATCGGAGAGCAGCACGAGAACCGGTGCCAGCACCGCGGACAGCGGGAGGATCAAGCGCTGGTCGGGACCGAACAGCCATCGGGCGACGTGCGGCACCATGAGGCCGACGAAGGAGATCGGGCCTGCCAGCGCCGTGGCAGCGCCGGCGAGAAGCGTCACGGCGACGATGACGCCGACCCGGATGCCGGCGACATTCGCTCCCTGCGCACGCGCGACGTCGTCGCCGAGCGCGATCGCGTTCAGCCCCGGCGCCAGGACGAAGGCGAGCAGAAGACCGAGGACGACGAAGGGGACGAGCGGGATGATCACGTCGAAGCCGCGACCGAGCAGGGAACCGGCGTTCCAGCTGCGCATCTCCTCGAAGGCATCGGGGTTGCTGAGCGTCATCCCGGTGGTGATGCCGGAGAAGACGGCCCCGAGGGCAACACCGGCGAGTGTGAGACGGATCGGATCGGCCGCTCCCCGCCCGGAGGAACCGATGAGGTAGACGGCCACTGTCACGAGGAGCGCCCCGAGGAAGGCGAGCCAGACGAATTCGGCGGGGGAGCGGAGCCCGAGGAACGCGACGCCGATCGCCACGGCGAAGGCGGCTCCGGCGTTGACGCCGAGAATCCCCGGATCGGCCAGCGGATTCCGGGTGAACGCCTGGATGAGAGCCCCGGCAACGCCCAGGGCTGATCCGGCGACGATGCCGGCAGCCGTGCGAGGAATCCGCAACCCGAGGACGACGTAGTCGGTCTCGGAGGTTCCGTTGCCCGCCAGGGTCTGCCAGACCGCCGACGGCGGCAGGGAGTTGGCGCCGAGCATCAGGGAGAGGGTGACCACGACGCCCAGTGCGGCGAGCAGCCCGAGCAAAGCCGCTGTCACGCGGAGGGCGCGCGGCCGGGGCGGGCCCTGAGCGGGCCTCGCCCCTGCCTGGCGAGCGGTCAATGGGTCTCTTCGAGGAAAGTCTCGATGTCGTCCAGCACGGACTGCGCCCCCTTGGGACCGACGCCGGACACCCAGTAGCTGGTGTCCACGAGCGTCACGGAGCCGAACGCATCGGCGTTCTCGGTGATCGCGGCCGGAACGGAGGATTCGTCGTCGACATCGGCCGTGGTGACGAACACATAGTCGGCGGTCGCGTCGAGGATGTTCTCCGGGGAGAGGTCCGCCTGCAGACCGTCAGCCCAATCCTGGTCGGGGATGGTGAATCCGACGCACTCCAGCAGGCTGCCGGCGAAGGAGACCGGGCCGTACAGGCTCAACGTGGTCTCGTCGCGCGGGCGGATGAGCTGCACCGTCTCGCCGTCGAGGTCGTACCCTCCGGCGAGGTCCTCGCAGCGGTCATCGACGGCACCGAGCAGCTCGGCGACCTCGTCCTCGCGTCCGAGCGCCTGGCCGATCAGGGCGGCGTTGTCACGCCATGGGTCCGCCTGAGTGGCGATGAAGACCGTGGGTGCGATGCTGTTCAGCTGATCGTAGAGCTCGGAGTGCCGCGCCTCGGTGCCGAGGATGAGGTCGGGTTTCAGGGCAGCGATGGCTTCGAGGTCCGGCTCGGGAACGGTGCCCACCGGCTCCACTCCTGAGGCGTCGAGGTATGCCGGGATGCCGGCCACGTTGCTCGCTACGGCAGCACCCACCGGCGTGATCCCCAGCGCCACGGCCGTGTCGAGTTCCAGCGGCTCCAGCGCGACCACACGCTGCGGCTCGGCGGGAACCTCGGTCGTGCCGCGAGCGTGCTCGATCTCGTGGGTCTCGGGCTCTTGAGACACCGGCGCGCTCTCCGCGGCGCAGCCGGCCAGCAGGAGGACGGCGGATGCTGCGGCGATGAGCAGGACACTTCGACGAGGGGAGGGCATGCTGAGGCACCCTTTCGGTTGATGGGATCACGAGGGAGGACGATTTACTTAGGCAAGCCTAGCCTGAGACGCCATCCGAACCCCGCCATCCGACCCGGCGCAGACGACGCTGCAGCAGATCGACCGGCGGCGTCAGCCGGCCGGCGTCACGCGGCGGGTGAACGATCCGACGATCGCTCTCGCCACCAGCCCGAGCAGGAGCCCCGCGACGAGCGCAGCACCCGACACCGTCAACGGCATCCACTCCTTCGCGAAGGACGCCGCGACGCTCAGCATCGCGCCGACGATCCACCCGCCGACGGCCATCCCCACCGCACCGGGGCGGCCCACCGCGATCGCGATCATCGCCACGACCGCGCACAGAACGGCGATCCCCGCGCCGAAGACGCCGATCGGCACGAACACCTCGGTCAGATCCCTGACCACGCTCACCGACGTCACCATCTCGCACCCCCCGATGCACTCACTCCGTGCCTCAACGGTACGTCGCGACCACCGGAGACGCCATCCCCCGAAAGGGGGACAAATCCGTCATCCCGGAGATGTACGCGGCATCGGTCATGCCCCGAATCGGAGGAGTTCGCGCGAATCGGAGGAGCGAACCCTCGAACTCGGTCCTCCCGTTCGCGTCATATCCTCCGCTTCGAGCCGGGCGCCGGTTCAGGCGCGCCCTCGGGCTACTTCAGGCCCGAGCGCACGAAGGCGTCCACGACGTATCGCTGCAGGAAGATGTAGATGAGCAGCACGGGGACGCAGGCGAGCCCCGCGGCCGCCATCGTCGCCCCCCAGTTGTCCCCCTCCGCCGTCAGGAAGCTCCGCACGCCCACCTGGACGAGCGCGTCGCCCTGTCGCATGATCAGGGCGGGCCAGAGGTACTCGTTCCACGCCGAGATGAACGCCATGATCCCGAGCGCCGCGAGAGCCGGCTTCATGTTCGGGACCACGACCGTCCACAGCGTCGACCAGCTCGACCGCCCATCCAGCTCGGACGCCTCCAGGAGCTCCCGCGGGAACGCCCTCATGTGCTGCACCATCAGCAGCACCGCGAAGGCGCCGGCCAGCTGCGGGACCACGACGCCGCCGATCGTGCCGAGCAGGCCGAGCTGCGAGACCAGCACGTAGTTCGGGATCATCGTGACCTGGAACGGCACGAGCCACGAACCGATGAAGAGGAACATCAGCACCCTCTTGCCCGCGAAGTCCCACACCGCGAAGCCGTAGGCCGCGAGCACGGCGATCAGCAGCTGCGCGACGGCGAGGATCAGGGACATCGCGAAGGTGTTCACCAGCATGCTCCCGATCGGGATGGTGTCCCACACGTACGCGAAGTTCTCGAAGCTCAGCGGCCAGGGCAGGAGCGTCTGGTCGAGGGCGTCCTCCGGAGCCCGCAGGGCGGTCGCGAACATCCAGTACACGGGGAAGATGCTGAACACGGCGAGCAGCACCAGGACGACGTGCCCGGCGACCACCCCGCCGCGGCGCCGGGATCCCACCGCCAGATCCTCGGTCGTGGACTGCACGCGGTTCGCTCCGCCCGCGACGGATGCCGGGGGCGCGACGGTGATGAAAGCCATGCGAGGACCTCTCAGTTGTCGTAGAAGCTCAGACGGTCCTGCAGCTCGAGGAAGAGCAGCGCGATCAGACCGAACCCGAGGAAGAAGATCACTCCGGCAGCCGACGAGATGCCGGCGTCGAAGTTCTGGAAGCCGAACTGGTAGAGCAGGTAGTAGATGTTCGTCGTGGAGTTCGACGGGCCGCCCTGCGTGAGCAGGTCGATGATCGGATACGTCCACTGCGCCGCCAGCAGGATCGTCATGAGGCCGAGGAACACGATCGTGGGCGAGAGCAGCGGCATCGTGATGGTGCGCGTGATGCGCGCGAGACCCGCTCCGTCCAGGGAAGCCGCCTGCGCGTAGTCGGGGCTGATCCCGGCGAAGCCGGCGGCCACGACGAGGACGCCGAAGCCGAGCATCTGCCAGCCCACGATGACGATGACCGCCCAGATCGCCAGCGACGGATCGCGGAACACGTTGGGCATGTCGATCCCGAGGCCGGCGAGGACCGTGGGGATCGCGCCCTGCTCCGCGAACAGCCAGCGCCACACGGCGCTGGTGGCGACCGGGGTGATGAGGAACGGCACGAAGATCAGCGCCTGGTAGATCGTGCGCGCCCTCCCCTGCACCTGCCGCGACACCAGCGCGATGACGATCGGCAGCACGAGCGAGAACACCAGGAACGCGGCGATGTAGACGACGGTGTTGACGATCGCGGTCTGCAGCTCGGGCAGCTGCACGACCTCCGCGTAGTTCTCGAAGCCCACGAACGTCTTCGGGCTCGTCGGCAGCAGGTTCCAGTCGTACAGCGACAGCGAGAACGTCTGCACGAGCGGGCTGTAGGTCCACAGCAGCAGGAACACGACGCCGGGCAGGATGTACAGGTAGGGCGCGAGCGCCCTGGGGCGGATGCGGCGGCGCGTGCGCGGGGCCGCATCCGCCTCCTCGGCCACGCCCTCAGGGGCGGTGACGGCGACGAACATCGTCAGCCCTGCAGAGACGCGGATGCCGCGGCGAGGCGTTCCTCGGAGCTCATCCTCATGAACCCCTCGAGCATCTCCGGAGTCATCTCGTACACCGTGGGGTACTGCCCGATCGGGACGATCGAGTGCAGCACCCGATCGCCGTAGACGTGCACGAGGTTGTAGGACTGCGCGCCGTCCTGACCGCGCGCCGCCGGGTAGACGACGTTGAGGTCCTGGGTGTAGCAGGTGGCCGACGCCACCGAGACCGGGACGCCCGCGAAGGTGCTGTGCGTCGAGTAGTGCAGATGACCGCCGAGGATGCCGCGCACGTCCGTGCCGCGGATCACCTCCGCCAGGCGATCCTGGTCCTTGAGCTCGACGAGCGCCAGGAGGCCGAGCGGGCTCGGCACCGGCGGATGGTGCAGAGCGATCAGCGTGCCGTCCGGTGCGGGCGCGGCGAGGACGCCGGCCAGCCACTCCAGCTGTCCCTCGGTGATCTCGCCGTGGTGATGGCCGGGCACGGTCGAGTCCAGCGCGATGATGCGGAGGCCGTTGACGTCGAAGACCCGGTCGACCGGCTCGCTGTCGTCGGCGTCCTGGTCGAGCAGTCCCTTGCGGAAGGCGACGCGCTCGTCGTGGTTGCCCATGACCCAGATCACCTGGGCGCCGAGTCGCTCGGCGGCGGGCTCGACGAGGTCGCGCAGGCGCTGATAGGCGTCCGGCCGGCCGGCGTCGGCGAGGTCGCCGGTGAACACGATCGCCTCTGGGCGGGCGTTCGAGGCGGCGAAGCCCTCGAAGAGCTCGGCGAGGTTCCTGTCCGAGTCGATGCGGTCGTGGAGCAGTTCGCCGTCGCCGACGAAGTGCGTGTCCGACAGATGCAGGATGAAGTGCTCTGGGGCGGGGAACTGCCCGTCGAAGTCGTTCATGGGATGTCCTTTCGAGATGTTCGATTCAGGCGACCAGCACCGCGGTGAGGCGATCGAGGTCGGGGGCCGAGAGGCCGTGCGCCCCGAGATAGCCGCGCATCGAACCGTGCTGCCGTTCGATGCGGTCCAGCAGAGCGCCGAGCATGTCGGCGGGGCTCGCCGTGACGAGCTCCACGACCTCCGGCGTCAGCTCGGAGCCGCCGTCGCGGTAGCCCGCGAGCATGCGCTCCGCCCACTCGCCGCGCAGGTTGTCCGCGGTCTGGGCGTAGTCGGCCACGACCTCGTCGCGATCGACGCCCGCGGCGGTCAGCGCGAAGGCGATGACGAGGCCCGTGCGATCCTTGCCCGCCGTGCAGTGCACGAGCACGGCCTCGTCCTCCTCCGCGGCGGCGATCACGCGGATGGCGTCCGCCAGCTGCGTGCCGCGCTCGTCGGCCATGTGATCGTAGATCGACGCGAGGCCGAGCCGCACAGCGGCCCGGGATGCGGGGGCCGCGTCGTCGAAGACCGGCAGGTGGTGCACCTGCAGCTCGAGGCCGTCCAGAGCGCTGGGGGCCGTGCGCTGCTCCTCGCTGCCGCGCAGGTCGACGACATGGGCGATGCCCAGATCCGCGATCAGGCTCCTGCCCTGCACGTCCAGCAGGTGGAGCGCATCCGAACGGAAGAGCTTGCCCCATCGGGACGTGCCGGTCGCCGCACGGTACCCACCGGTGTCGCGCAGGTTGTAGACCCCCGGTGTGGCATGACGGCGCACGGGTGCGCCTTCGGCGATGCTCATTCGATCAGCCCCTGAGCGCGCTCCGCGGCGTCCTGCATGGTCGCCGGGATGTCGGCTCCGTAGAAGATCGACTCCTCGACGGCGGTGGCGAGCACCTGGTCGACCTGGACATAGCTGTCACCGGGGTAGGACACCCACGGCTCGAGCGCATCGAGCTGCTGCAGGTTGGGCTTGACCAGCGGATTCGCCTCGACCCATTCGTAAAGAGGTCCGCCCTCCTCGGTCATCGTGCTGCGCAGCGGCAGGTAGCCGATCTCGGTGGAGATGATCTCGTAGGCGTGCGGACTCGTCATCCACTGGATCAGCTCCCAGGCCGCCGCCTGCTTCTTCGGATCGGTGGAGAACATCGCCAGGAACGAACCGGAGTTGGTCGGCACGACGGGGGCGTCGTCGAACGCGGGAAGCGCCCGCGCGTCCAGCGTCCAGCCGCCCGACGACGCACCGCCCATGAAGGCGGCCTGCAGCGCGGAGGTGTTCACGTGGATCGCGGTCTTGCCCTGGGCGAAGGCCTCGTACATCGAGGTGGAGTCCTGGTTGGCGAGCACCCCGGCGTCGAACATGTCGCGGAACGTCTGCACGGTGTCGACGGCGGCGTCGGAGCCGAACTCGATGGTCGCGCGGTCGTCGCTGAGCACCTGCGCGCCGCCGGAGCGGAACAGGCCCTGCATGCACCAGTTGCCGCCGCTGACCGTGCAGGTCACGCTGACGGAGGGCTCGCCGGTGGCGGCCGTGATCTGCTCTCCGGCGCTCTCGACGGCATCCCACGTGGACAGGTCGACCGTCTCGGGGTCGAGGCCCGCCCGCTCGAAGAGGCTCTCGTTGAGCCAGAGCACGGGGGTCGAGAAGACGTACGGGATGCCGTAGGTGGAGCCGTCCCAGTCCGCGAGCCCCTGGGCCCGCTCGTGGTACGGATACTCGCCGCCGAACTCCTCCGCCAGGGCATCCGCGCCGACGACGGTGCTGAGATCCTGCGCACCGAGCGTGGTCGCGGCGAAGTCCAGCTCGCTGAACACCAGCTGCGCGACGTCCGGCGCGCCGCCTGCCAGGAGCTGCTTCTGCACGCTGCCGGCCGTGGAGGTCGAGTCCGAGGGCTGCGCGTTGACCGTGATGTTCGGATGCTCAGCCATGAAGTCGTCGATCAGCGTCGTGATCGTGTCCGACCAGATGCCGGCGTTGGACAGGTTGTAGGACTCGAAGGTGATGGTCACCTCGTCGTCCTCGGACAGCGTCGCCATGCTTCCCGTGGCGTCTTCGGGAGATGCGGCGGATGCGGCGCAGCCGGCGAGCGCCGCGACCGTGAGGGCGGCGAGACCGGCGAGGCCCGCGCGGCGGGAGCGGTTGTTCATGATTTCTCTCTCTGGGAGGTCGTGCAGGCTGGGAGGTCGTGCGGATCAGGGGACGAGGACGCGGTCTGCGGAGGAGACGGTCTGAGCGCTCGAGGCGGTGTCCGGCACCCACTCCAGCCGGCGTCCGCTCGAGCGCTCGAACAGGTGGACGTGCTCGGGAGCGACGTGCAGCGTCAGCTCGTCGCCGCCGGAGACGTGGACGTCGCGCGAGGTGCGCACGTGCACGCGGCCCGAGCCCGTGAGGCAGGTGAGGATCTGCTCGCCGCCGAGGTTCTCGACGATGTCGACGGTGACGGCGATGCTCACCCCCGGCGTGGTCGTGACGGCATCCGTGATCTCGAGGTGCTCGGGGCGGAAGCCGAGCACCACGTCGATCGGCGCGGTCTCGCCCTCCCAGAGATCCCCGACGAGGCCTCCGGCGGCGACCGCGATCCGGCCCGCGTCCGCGGTGACGGTCGCGTCCACGAGATTCATCGCCGGGCTGCCGAGGAAACCCGCCACGAAGACCGACTCAGGGCGGTCGTAGACCTCTTCCGGCGTGCCGTACTGCTCGATCCGGCCGGCGTTCAGGACGACGATCTTCGTGGCCATCGTCATCGCCTCGACCTGGTCGTGGGTGACGTAGACGAAGGTCGCGCCGAGCCGGCGATGCAGCGCCGTGAGCTCCTGGCGGGTCTGCGTGCGCAGCTTGGCGTCCAGGTTCGACAGCGGCTCGTCCATCAGGAACGCCTTCGGGTCGCGCACGAGCGCGCGGCCGACCGCGACGCGCTGGCGCTGTCCTCCGGAGAGCTCCTTCGGCTTGCGGTCGAGATACTGATCGATCTCCAGCGCCTCCGCGACCTCGCGCACGCGACGCTCGATCTCGTCCTTGCCGAGCTTCTGCACGCGCAGCGGGAACGCCAGGTTCCTCCGGACGCTGAGGTGCGGGTAGAGCGCATAGCTCTGGAACACCATCGCCAGGTCGCGCTTCTTCGACGGCAGCTCGGTGACGTCGTCGCCGTCGAGGAGGATGCGTCCGGTCGTGGGCTCGAGGAGCCCGGCGATCATGCGCAGCAGCGTGGTCTTGCCGCATCCGGACGGGCCGAGCAGGACGAGGAAGTCGCCGTCGTCGATGGTGAGCGTGATGTCGCGGACCGCCGCGGTGCTCTTGAAGCTGCGGCCGATCCCGCGGAGCTGGATGGTGCCCATGGGTCGCCTCCTGCAAGCGACCTGTCGCGCGGGACCCTCCCGTGGAATTCGCTTACATAGAGAGTTTGGGCAGTGAAAGTGAATTGCGGGAGAACGTCAGGTCAACGGCACGCAGTGCGGCGGGGAACGTTACGACACGTCGCCGGCCGGATCGACGTCCTCGGCGTCCTGCGATCCCCCCGGCTCGGCGACGAGGGCGCCCAGCTCGTCGCGGATCGCCCATCGGGCGCGCTCCGCGTCGTCCCCGTCCATGCGATCGGCCACGGCGAGCTGGAGCACGGAGAGCAGCAGGTACTGCACGAGTCCCGCGCCGACCGCCCCCTGATCCCAGCTCTGGAAGCGCGCGCCGGCGACGAGGAGAAGATCGGCGTACTCGGCGAGCTTCGAACGCGAGAAGCTCGTCACTCCGATGACGGTGGCCCCCGACTCGACCGCCGCCGCGGCGGCGGCCAGCGTCACGGCGTTCGCCCCGCTCGAGCTGACCACCACGCAGACGTCCCCCGGGCGCAGCACGCGAGCCGTGAGCTGCTGGGAGACGCCGTCGACCGGAGCCTCGCACAGCCGGCCGTTGATCGTGAGCTTGAGCGCGATCGCCTGCGCGGCCGGCCCCGACGCGCCGGTCCCGGCCAGCAGGACCCGCGGTGCGGCGACGATGGCGTCTGCCGCGGCCTCGAAGGCCGCGGCGTCCACCGAGGCGAGCGACGTCCTCAGGATCTCTCCGGCGCCTTCCGCGATGCCCTGCAGCCAGCCGGTCGTGCCCGTCTCGAGGGAGCGCGTCGCGCGCGCCGCCGCACCGAGGTCGCGGACCAGGAGCATCCGCAGATGCTGGAAGCCCTGGAACCCCAGCGCCTGGCAGGTGCGGGTGACGGTCGGCGGCGAGGTCTCCGCGGCGGCGGCGAGGTCGGCGCCGGACATCTCCACGACCTCCTCGGGACGCTCCGCGCAGATCCGGGCCACCCGCTGCGCGCTCGGGATGAGCGAGGGCAGCACCGAGAGGATGTGGTCGATGGTCCCGCCGATCGGCGGCTCGGCGATTCGCGCGTTCATGTGTTTCGGTCTATCACGTGTCGATGCCCGCATCGCGACGCCCAGGTGAACGGCGCCGCGATGCGGGCGGATGGATGGATGGATGGATGCAGGTCAGAGCGTGACGCCCATGGCGTCCAGCGCGATGCGCGCCTGCTCGACCTCGAGGAACTCCGGCTCCACGATGCCGATCGGAGCACGGAAGGACGGCAGGACTCGCTCTGCGAGCTCCCAGTCGACGATGCCGAGCTGGATGAGGCCGGGCCCGACGATGTCCGCGGAGACGGCGCCCCGGTGCACGAACGCGGTGGACGGCGCCGAGACGACGACCGCGCCGTCGCGCTCCGTCACCGCGTAGTGGTGCAGGTGACCGCTGCCGAAGGCGCGCACGTCGAGCAGGGAGAGCACGGCCTCCAGCCGGGGAAGCGATGCGGGCCCGACCGCGAGGTGCGTGTTCTGATGCTCAGGCGTCCAAGCCCATACGGGCTTGTGCGTGAAGAACGCGACAGGACGCGGACCGACCTGCTCCGGCAGCGTCTCGACCCATGCCCACTGCTCGTCCTCTTCCGGAAGCCCGGAGTCGAACAGCTCGCTGTTCACGCCGACGAGCGCCCAGCCGTCGACGATCTCGAGGAAGCGATCCTCGCCGAAGTGTGCGCGGAACGCGGCGACGCGATCACTCGTCACGGGCCGGTCGCCGAACGGGTCGTCTCCGGGCTCTCCGACGTCGTGGTTGCCGGGGAGCACGCGCAGCGGCGCGGTGATGCCAGCGAGGATCTCCTTCGCGGCGATGCGGTCGCGATCCTCGTCCGGGTCGAGGATGGTCACGTCTCCGGTGTGGACGACGAAGTCGGGCTCCATCGCGTTGATGAACTCCACGAAGCGCTCGGCGTTCTCGGTGGGGCTGCCGCCGAGGCGGCTGATGTGCGTATCGGTGATCTGGACGAGTCTCATGCCTGTGCTCCGCATCTGAAAGGGGATGCCGCATGCGCGACGCCGCCACGCTAGGCCGCTCTGGTGACCGCGACTCCAACGTGGGATGAATTGTTTGTTCACGCTGCATCCCGTCTGGGCAATCCTCTTACCTGCCTCCTGGCGCACCTCACCTGCCCTGCTCGTGCCGCTCGAATCGGAGGAGTTCGCTCGAACCGGAGGAGCGGATCCTCGAGCTCGGTCCTCCCGTTCGCGTCATGTCCTCCGTTCCGGACAGGTGTCCGCGGATCAATCATTCGCCAGGATCCCCGTGGAGACACGGCCGGTCCGGGCGCGACCCCGCCCCTGCGCGGAAGCGCCAAGATGGAGTCATGGCCGTTCTCCTCTCCGACCTGAACAGGATGCCGAGCCCGCAGCGCGTCGTCGTCGGCGACGGTGTGGGCCTCGCGACCTACACCTGGGGCGATCCGGACGCGCCGACCGTCGTGATCGTGCACGGCTTCGCCTCGAGCACGCGCGACAACTGGGTGCTCACCGGCTGGGCGAGGATGCTGGAGGATGCGGGCTACTTCGTGCTCGGCGTCGATCAGCGCGGCCACGGCCTGAGCGACAAGCCGCACGAGCAGGACGGGTACACGGTCCGCACCCTGTCGACCGACCTCGAGACGGTCCTGGACACCTATCTCGTCGAGGAGGCGCGCTACATCGGCTACTCGCTCGGCGCCCGCGTCGGCTGGGAGGTGACCCAGGACCTCCGGGACCGCATCCCACGCGCGGTGCTGGGCGGCGTGCCGGACGGCATCCCCCTGGCCCGGCTCGACATCGCGCAGGTCCGCGCCTACATCGCCGACGGCACGCCGGTGACCGACCGCACCACGCAGAACTACATCGCGCTCACCGAGCGAGTCGCAGGCAACGACCTCAGGGCGCTGCTCGCCCTGGCGGAGGGCATGCGGGCCTCCCGCTCGATCGATCCGGACACCGCGCACGCGCCGCAGCAGCCGGTGCTGTTCGCCACCGGCTCGCAGGACGCCATCATCGCGGGATCACGCCACCTGGCATCGGTCACCCCTCAGGGCCGGTTCTTCGAGATCCCCGACCGGCACCACTTCAACGCACCCGGGTCCCGCGCCTTCCGCGAAGCCGCCCTCGCCTTCCTCGCGGAGGGTTGATCGCCCCAGGGAGCGTGATCGGCGAGGTCACGACCGCATCGACCACGAGCGAGCTGTTCGTCGGCCCGACGACGGGGATCGGTGTGGTCTCGGTGAGGACCGTCGAGGTGATCGGCATCCGCGCCAGGCGACGGTGCTCGCGCACGTAGGCGGGGATGAGGATGACGACCGCGCCCACCCACGCGAGCGGGTTGCTCCACGCGACGCCGGCGAAGCCGAGCAGAGCCGCCAGCGCCACCGCCGCGACGACGCGCATGACGAGTTCGACGATGCCGGTGACGGTGGGGATCATCGCGTGCCCGAGCCCCTGCAGCGCCCCGCGGATCACGAACAGGACACCGAGGATGCTGTAGGTCGCACCGTTGATGATGAGCATGAGGTGCGCGAGCTCGACGACCCCGTCGGCTCCGTCGCCGACGAAGATCCGCACGATCGCGGCGCCGGTGATGATGAGCAGGACGCCGAGCGCGAGGGATCCGCCGATGGCGATCCAGCTGGCCTGCACGACACCGCGGCGGATGCGGTCCGGTCGCCCTGCACCGACGTTCTGCGCCACGTACATGCTCGTCGCAAGGCCCAGCGACGCGAGCAGGGCGGTGGCGAGGCTGTCGACGCGCGAGGCCGCCGTATAGGCGGCGACGGCGTCGGACCCCAGCTCGTTGAGCGCGACCTGCACGGCGAGGGTGCCGATCGCGATGATCGAGGCCTGGAAGCCCATGGGCAGGCCGAGGCGCAGATGCTCGCCGACCTCCGCGCGGGCGACCCTCCAGTCCTCGCGGCGCACGTGGAGGGCGGGCAGGCGCCGGCGCAGGTACTCCAGGCAGAGGACGACCGAGGTCCCCTGCGCCACGACCGTGGCGAGCGCGGCCCCCGCGACGCCCCATCCCAGCGGGCCGACCATGAGGATCACGAGGGCGACGTTCAGCAGGCACGCCAGGGTGAGGAACCACAGCGGGGTCCGGGAGTCGCCGATCGCCCGGATGATCGCCGCGAGGTAGTTGAAGAACATCGTGGCCGCGGCCCCGAGGAAGCTCACCTGGGCGAACACGACCGCGTCGTCCATGAGCTCCGCCGGCGTCCGCATGAGAACCAGGACCGGATGCGCGATGAGCGGGGCGACGATCGTCAGCACGACGCTCATGCCCGCGGTCAGGAGCGTCCCGGTCGCGACCGAGCGGCGCACGGCGCGATCGTCCCCGGCTCCGAACGCCTGCGCGGTCGGGATCGCGAAGCCGCTCGTCACGCCCCAGGCGAAGCCCAGCAGGAGGAACAGGAGGCTGCCGGTCGCGCCGACCGCCGCGAGCGCGTCGACGCCGAGCTGCCGGCCGACGACGACCGTGTCGACGAACTGGTACAGCTGCTGGACGACGTTGCCGATCAGCAGCGGCACGGAGAACGCGAGGATGACGCGCCAGGGCGCACCGGTGGTGAGGGAAGGTGACACGGAGAGCTCGACAGGGTCCGGAGGGGAACGGGGATCCGACTATTTTATCGAATCGTTTCGAGAAGAGAAGAGCGCTCTTTCAGGCGGCCCACGCCTGACGGTGCGAGCGCACGACCTCTCCGGTGGCGGCGGCCTCGTCGACCAGCATTCCGAGGTAGTGATCCTGCGAAGCCTCCGCGAGCCCGTAGAGGCCGTCGCCGCCGCGAGAGTACTCGGCCATCCGCACGAGGCATTCGGCGACCGCGAGCTCGTCATCCAGGAAGCCGGCCGGGATGAACGGATTGCGGTACACCCACCTCTCGCCGGCGAGCAGACCGCGCAGGAAGTGCCCTTCGAGGTTGGTGTCGTGTCCGGCGTCCATCCGGCGGATCGTGTACTGCACCGGGGTGCGGAAGTCCGCCAGGTACCGCACCTCGCGGCCGTCGATCTCACCGCGGTCGCCGCGGGCGAGCAGTCTCGTGGCACGCACCCAGGAGCGGTTCTGCGCCGGCGCCCAGTCGTAGACGCCGTGGCGTCCGCCGAAGCCGAGGTGCGCGATCGTCGTCTCGGCGGTCAGGAAGCGCTCCTCGACCGGATCGCCGCCGCGGCCGGGACCGCCGACCAGCGGCGCTTCGAATCGGAGCGAGCGGATCTCGGCATCCTCGAATCCGACGCCGAGCATGCGGCGCATGATGCTGATCGCGTGGTACCCGTGGCTGATCGACACCCGGCACTCGCTCACGTCGCCGATGACGCCGGAGCGCGCGATCGCGATCTGCGCGGAGATCAGCGGCTGGAGGTGGTACTGCTCGGCCACCTGAACCCGCGCACCGCCCACCGCACGGTGCAGCGCGATGAGATCGTCCAGCGCATCGGCCGGCGGGGTCTCGGTCAGCACCGGGACGTCCGCGCGGACCGACTCCTCGATCAGCGCGGGCGCCGCCTCGCGCGGCACCGACAGCACGAGGAAGTCCGGATGCCTGTACGCCAGCAGCTCGGTGAGGGAGGGGAAGGCCGGCGCCGCCCACGCGGCCGACATCCGCTCGGCCTTCGCCGGATCGCGCACCACGAGCCCCGCGATCTCGAACCGATCCGGCAGCGCGGCCGCGATGCGCAGGATGAACTCCGCCCGCCACCCGGATCCGACGACGGCGATGCTGCTCGGTGCGGCCATGTCTGCGAACTCCCTCGTTGCGGTCTCCCCCGCAACGGTAGGCGGCGCGCGGCATGACGCGCCGCGGCGCGCCGGGCACAAGGGCTGAAACGTTCAAAGACTCCTGCGCGGATCGAGAAGACGCGATCCGCCATGATCCGTTCCACGGGATGCTCCCGCCACGCCTCACCGCCGGCCGACGCGATCCGGTCGCAGATCCAGCCGGCGCAGCAGCTGCGCGTTCAGGGCGACGACGACGGTGGACGCCGACATGAGGATCGCGCCGACCGACATCGGCAGGACGAATCCGATCGGCGCGAGGATGCCGGCCGCCAGCGGCACCGAGAGGAGGTTGTACCCCGCCGCCCACCACAGGTTCTGGGTCATCTTGCGATAGCTCGCCGCGGACAGCTCGATGACGGATGCCACCGCACGCGGATCGGACCCGGCCAGCACCACGCCCGCGGAGGCGATCGCGACATCCGTCCCCGCGCCGATCGCGATGCCGACATCGGCCTGCGCAAGGGCGGGGGCGTCGTTCACGCCGTCGCCGACCATGGCGACCTTGCGCCCCTCGTGCTGCAGTTCGACGACCTTCGCGGCCTTGTCCTCCGGGCGCACGCCGGCGAAGACCCGCTCGATGCCCAGTTCCGCGGCGACGGCACGCGCCACGGGTTCCGCGTCGCCCGTGATCATGACGACCTCGACACCCCGCCGACGCAGCGCTGCCACGGCGTCCCGGGACTCCGGGCGCACGGCGTCGGCCAGCCGCAGCGCGCCGACGGCCTGCCCGTCCGCAGCTATGTGCAGCACGATGGCCCCTTCGCCGGCCCAGCCCTCCGCCTCCGGCAGCGGTACCGCACCGATCTCCTCGAGCATCCGCGGACCTCCGACACGGATCTCGCGTCCCTCGACGACCGCCGTCACGCCCACGGCCGGCGCCGAGGCGAAGCGGGTCGCACGGAGCGTCCGGATGCTCCGTGCCTCCGCCGCGCGAACGATCGCGCGGGCCAGGGGATGCTCGCTGTCCTCCTCCGCAGCGGCAGCGAGGGCGAGCACCTCGTCCTCGTCCTGGCCGTCGGCCGCTGCGACCTTCGTGACAGCCGGTTCACCGGCGGTCAGCGTCCCGGTCTTGTCGAACAGGACGGCGTCGACGGTGCGCATGCTCTCCAGCGCCAGCCGATCGGAGACGAGGATGCCGGCGCGCGCCGCGCGCTCGGTCGCGATGGACACCACGAGCGGGATCGCGAGGCCGAGGGCATGCGGGCAGGCGATCACGAGGACGGTGATGGTGCGCACGATCGCGGAGTCGACGTCGCCCACCGCCGTCCAGACGATCGCGGTCACGACGGCGGCGGCGAGCGCATACCAGAACAGCCAGGCCGCCGCGCGGTCGGCGAGGCGCTGCGCACGGGACGTGGAGGCCTGCGCCTGGGCCACGAGGCGGCGGATGCCGGCGAGCGCGGTGTCCTCGCCGGTCGCGACGACCCGTACGCGCAGCCCCGAATCGGTGGCGATCGTCCCCGCGACGACGCGGTCCCCCTCCTCCCGTGCGACGGCCCGGGACTCGCCGGTGATCATGGACTCGTCCATCTCGGCGCGGCCGGCGACGATCTCGCCGTCGGCGGGGACGCGTCCGCCGGGACGGACGACGACGAGGTCGCCGACACGGAGATCGGCGGGAGCGATGCGCACCGTCGCGTCTCCGTCGATGCGCTCCGCCTCATCGGGCAGCAGCGCCGCGAGGGAGTCGAGCGCGGAGGTCGTCTCCGCCAGCGAGCGCATCTCGATCCAATGCCCGAGGAGCATGATCACGATGAGCAGGGCGAGCTCCCACCAGAACTCGAGCTCGTGGTGCACGAGGCCCAGGCTCGCCGCCCAGGAGGCGATGAAAGCGACGGTGATGGCCAGACCGATGAGCAGCATCATGCCGGGACGGCGGGAGCGGATCTCTCCGACGGCGCCCGTGAGGAACGGGCGGCCTCCCCAGACATACATCACCGTGCCGAGTACTGGGGCGACGAATTCCACGCCGGGGAAGGCGGGGAGCTCGTAGCCGATGAGCATGGCGAACATCCCGGAGAAGGCGACGACGGGGACCGCGAGGAGGAGGTTCCCCCAGAACAGCCGCCGGAACTGCGCCACGTGACCGGCGTGGCCGCCGTTCGCGTGACCGGCGTGACTCCCGTGGCCGCGATCCGCGTTCGCGGGACCGGCGTGGTGGTCGTGATCGTGACCCGCGTGCTCGTGGTCGCCGTGCGCTGCGGGATCCGCGTGGTCGTCGTCGAGAGGGCCGTCGTGCGCTTCATGCCGGTCGTGGTCGTGGTCGTGATGCGTGTGCGTCGTGTCCGGGTCGCGGTGCGGATCATGACTCGCATGTTCGCCATGGGCCGCGTCGCCATCGGGGGCCGCGTGGTGGTGATGCATGTGCGGATCGCTCATCAGATCCTCCTGGTCGCGTCGATCACGTTCGTTCAGAATACCCCCAGGGGGTATTCGTTCAGAACGACTGTCCACCCGTCGATATTCCCTCTCCTCACCCCCTTCAACGCCTCTATTCAGGAGGAGACGCCCGGATCAAGAGGATCCAGCGCGATCTCTCTTGATCTCGATGCGGATTCCTGATTCCGCAGGCCGGCATCCGGCGTACGCTCATGACATGCCCACTTCGATCTCCGCCATCGTCGCGCCCTCCGCCACCGATCTCCTCACTCCCGGAACCGTCGAGCGTCGCGACGTCGGCCCGAAGGACGTCCGCATCGACATCCGCTGGGCGGGCATCTGCCACTCGGACATCCACACCGTCAAGGGCGACTGGGGACCGCAGCACTATCCGCTCACCGTCGGGCACGAGATCGCGGGCACCGTCGCCGAGGTCGGCTCGGACGTCACGGCATACGCCGTCGGCGACCGCGTGGGCGTCGGATGCCTGGTGAACTCCTGCGGCGAGTGCGCGAACTGCCTCGCCGGATCCGAGCAGTACTGCCTGAACGGCGCGATCGGCACCTACGGCGCCACCGACGTCGACGGCACGATCACGCAGGGCGGATACTCCCGCAGCGTCGTCGTGACCGAGGCCTTCGTGCTCCGCATCCCCGAGTCGATCCCCTTCGAGAAGGCCGCACCCCTGCTCTGCGCAGGCATCACGACCTACTCCCCGCTGCGCCACTGGGACGCGGGTCCGGGCACCAGGGTCGCCGTCGTGGGGCTGGGCGGGCTCGGCCACATGGCCGTCAAGCTCGCGCACGCCATGGGCGCCGAGGTGACCGTCCTGACGCGAACGCTCGCCAAGAAGGACGACGCGCTCGCCCTCGGCGCGGACCGCGCCTTCGCCACGAGCGATCCGGCGACCTTCCGGGAGCTGCGCGGCTCCTTCGACCTCATCATCAACACCGTCTCCGCCGTGATCGATCTCGACGCCCACCTGCGCCTGCTCGCGCTGGACGGCGCGCTCGTCAACGTCGGCCTCCCGCCTGAGCCGCTGAGCGTACGGGTGGGCAACCTCATCGGCGGACGGCGCTCGGTCGCGGGGTCCAACATCGGGGGCATCGCCGAGACCCAGGAGATGCTCGACTTCTGCGCGGAGCACGGCATCTCCCCCGAGGTGGAGATCGTCGCGGCATCCGAGGTCAACGAGGCCTGGGACCGCGTGCTCGCCTCGGACGTGCGCTACCGCTTCGTGATCGACGCGGAGACGATCGGCGCCTGAGCTGTCCTCTTCACGCCCGCACGTTCCCCCGGGCGCACGGCCTCCCGATCCGGAGGAGATCGCTCGATCCGGAGGACGCGATCCCGCATCCGGACCTCCCGTTCGTACGTTCTCCTCCGGATCGAGCGCCGACATGGGCGCCGAGACCGCCTGCCGCTAGTGTTTTCCCCGGGCCACTCACGAGGGGGAACACATGTCGGTAGGTCTGCTCGCCGTCGTCGATGACATCCTGAGTGCTGCGATGAAGGCGTCCGCGAAGGCGGCCGGCGTCGTGATCGACGACGCCGCGGTGACGCCGCAGTACGTGCAGGGGATCACCCCCGCTCGCGAGCTGCCCGTCGTGGCCAAGATCGCGCTCGGGTCGCTGGTGAACAAGTTCGTCATCATCATCCCGATCGCCCTGCTCCTCACGGCGTTCGCACCGTGGGTGCTTCCCTTCCTGCTGATCCTCGGCGGCACCTACCTGTGCTTCGAGGGGGCGGAGAAGGTGCTGGAGTGGTTCGGCTTCCACCACGGCCACGCCGAGGAGGGCGCGAGGGACGAGAACAGGCTCGTCTTCGGCGCCGTGCGCACCGATCTCATCCTCTCCACCGAGATCATGCTCATCTCGCTGTCCAACCTCGAGGACGGGATGGGCATCTGGATGACGCTGGGAGTGCTCGCGGTGATCGCGCTGATCATGACCGCCGTCGTCTACGGCGCGGTCGCGCTGCTCGTGAAGATCGACGACATCGGCCTGAAGATGGCCAAGAACCCCTCGCAGCGGGTGCGGCACACCGGCACCAGGATCGTGCGATCGATGCCCGCGGTCTTCCGCGTCATCAGCGTCGTCGGCACCGTCGCGATGCTGTGGGTCGGCGGGCATCTGCTGCTCGCCAACCTCGGCGAGGTCGGGCTGACGTTCTTCTCGGACCTGCTCCACGATGTCGAGCACCTGCTCGAGCCGCTCGGCGGCGTGGTCGTCTGGGTCGGCGAGACCCTGATGTCCGCGATCGCCGGGCTCGTGGTGGGACTCGTCGTCGTCGGCATCGTGCTGCTGATCGGGCGGATGCTCGGACGCGAGCCGAGCTTCACCGAGGGCGGGGAGTCGCCCGCCGCCGTGCACTGATCGGACCGAGCCTGTGTGCCCCCGTCCAGGTCGCAGATTCGGTCGCTCCGCGGGGGCGGAAGCAGCACATTCCGCGACCTGGAACGCGCGATAACTAGATTGAGCGCAGGATCTGCGACCTGGAAGGCGGGATACGAGGGCTCAGACCTCGGCGCGCCTGGGCAGCACCCATCCCGCCCGCGGGAAGTGGCACGTGTAGCCGTTCGGGTAGCGGATGAGGTAGTCCTGGTGCTCGGGCTCGGCCTCCCAGAACGGGCCCTCGGGCTCGATCGTCGTGACGGCCCTGCCGGGCCACAGGCCGGAGGCGTCCACGTCGGCGATCGTGTCGCGCGCGATGCGCTCCTGCTCGGGGCTGAGCGGGAAGATCGCCGAGCGGTAGCTGGTGCCGATGTCGTTTCCCTGACGGTTCAGGGTCGACGGATCGTGGATCTGGAAGAAGAACGCCAGGATGTCCCGGTAGGTCGTCTGCGAAGGGTCGAAGACGATCTCGACGGCCTCGGCGTGACCGGGGTGGTTGCGGTAGGTGGCGTGGTCGTTCTGACCGCCGGTGTAGCCGACGCGGGTGTCCAGGACGCCGGGCTGACGGCGGGTGAGATCCTCCATGCCCCAGAAGCATCCGCCGGCCAGGACGGCCGTCTCGGTGCCGGGGGTGCGGGTGATGGCTCCGGTGTCGGTCATGATCGCTGCTCCTTGTTCTGCGCCGCGGATCGCGGCGTCATCCAGGACAACGAACGAGGGCGTCGTTTTGGTCCCGGATGCCTGAGAGGCGGCTGTCGATCGCTCCGCGCCGCCCTGTCGAAGACTCCTCCTCAAGCGTACGCTCACGCGTGAGGATGGGTTCCGAGATCCGGAGGTCGAGATGTCCGATTTCGTCCAGCTGCACCCGCGCGACTTCCATGCCGCCGGCGGGGTCGAGGACTGGAGGGTGCTCTTCTGGGGCGCTCACGTGTTCTATCGGACGCCGTCCTTCGCCGAAGGCGCGCGCTTCGTCGGCGCGATCGCCGACGCCGCAGCAGCGGTCGGTCACGAGCCGGACGTCGATCTGCGCCCGGAGGGCGTCGTGGTCCGCTCCTGCAGCCGCGCGGACGGGGCGCTGAGCTCCAAGGACGCAGAGCTCGCCGCCTCGATCAGCGCGGCGGCGCACGGCTTGGGCCTGCAGGCGGATCCGAGCATGCTCCAGGTCGTCGGGATCGCCGTCGCCCAGGATGCCGGCATCGACACCCGCCCGTTCTGGGAGGCGGCCTTCGGGTACGTCAGGGTCGGGGACGAGGATCTGATCGATCCGCTCCGGCGAGGCCCGCACCTGTGGTTCCACGAGCTGGATCCGCCGCGGCCGGGCAGGGGCCGCACGCACATCGACGTATCGGTCCCCGCCGATCAGGCGGGCGCCCGCGTGGATGCCGCCGTCGCAGCCGGCGCACGGCTCGTGGGCGGGAACGCGGAGCAGGGCTGGTGGACGATCGCCTCCCCGGACAACCACGGCGTGGACATCGCGGGCTGGGCGGACGACGAGGCCTGAGAGGGCCGCCGTCCGGCCGCGATCACGACGCACCGCGCCCTGCTAGCGTCGATCCTGCGCACCCGACGGCGCAGACCAGGAGAACGACGTGCACATCCGGGATGCCACCTCCGCCGACCTCGAGGCGATCACCGCGATCTACAACGACGCGGTGGCGAACACCACGGCCATCTGGAACGAGACCACGGTCGATGTCGCGAACAGGGCGGCCTGGCTCGTGGACCGCGCACGGTCCGGCTATCCGGTGCTCGTCGCCGCCGAGGGTCCGGAGGTCCTCGGCTACGCGTCGTTCGGCGACTGGCGGGCCTTCGACGGCTATCGGCACACGGTCGAGCACTCCGTCTACGTGCGCGGCGACCAGCAGGGCCGCGGCATCGGGAAGGCCCTCATGGTCGAGCTGATCGCGCGGGCCCGCACGATCGGCAAGCACGTCATGGTCGCGGCCGTCGAGAGCGGCAACGTCGGCTCGATCCGGCTGCACGAACGGCTCGGCTTCACCGGCGTCGGCACTCTTCCGCAGGTCGGCGCGAAGTTCGGCCGCTGGCTGGATCTCACCTTCCTCCAGCTCGTCCTCGACGAGCGCCGGGCCCCGGACGCCTAGGTCGTGTTCGACAGTCCTCTCTCCGCATCGGCGTACGAGGTGCTCGGCGTCGCCTCCCACGTCGACGACGACGAGCTGCGCCGCGCGTACCGGCTGCGGCTGCGGCAGACGCATCCGGACACCGGCGGGGATGCGGCGGCGTTCATCCAGGTGCAGCTGGCCTGGGAGCTCATCGGCTCCCCCGAGCTGCGGGCCGCCTACGATCGCGGCAGCGAGAGCGCGGACGATCTGCAATGGGCGGGACGGAGAGCCGCGGCATCCTCCGGCACACGGCCCCGTGCGAGGTCCTACGGGGTCGCAGGCGCCTGGCGACGCGAACGCTACCTGGCCATGGCGCGGCAGCGGGCCGAGGGCGGCATCGCCGACCCCTACGCGCCGGCCTTCGTCCGGTCCGCGCCGTGGGGGATGCGAAGGATGCTGGCCGACGCCCTCGCCGAGGAGGACACCGCGCAGGCGATCGCCGACCTCGGGATCGGGTTCACGGCCTGGCACGACGTCGCGACGTCATCGGATGCCGAGGAGAAGCTCGATCACGTCGTCCTGAGCCCCACCGGCCTCTACGGCCTCACGAGCGAGGACTTCGGCCGGCCGGTCGGCTTCCGCGGCGGTGATGTCATCGGCGAGCCGACGCCCGTGGCCGATCTGCTCACCCGCATCCGCTCGGTGTCCCGCGCCGCGCGCGTGCGCTTCGGCGGGGCGGTCTTCGTACTCCCCGACGATGACCTCGCCGAGCCCGTGATCCCCCTCGGTGCGGTGTCGGGCCTCCCGGTCGTGGCGGTGCGCCGCAGTGCTCTGCGCACGACCCTGCGCACCGGAGTCCCCGGCGCGCGCACCGTCGGCGGCAACGAGCTGTTCGACGTCAGGACGCGGCTGAAGAGCAGCATCCGGCTTGTCTGACGACGAGACCGAGCGCGCAGGAGGAGACACGATCGGGCGGACATCCTCCTGCGCGGCGATGCCGGCCTCGGGGCAGGAGACGATCGTGCCCGGCTCCGGCGCCGCGGCCGGCGGAGAGCGGCTAAGCGAGCCGCCAGTCCGCGAAGTCGAACCCCGGCGACACCACGCAGGAGACCAGTACCTCCTCGTCGTCCAGCGGGCGCGCCGCCTGCCACACGCCGGCGGGGACGAGCACCTGGGCCGCTTCCCCCGGTCCGAGGACGATCGGGGTCACGACACCGGGAGAGGCCGCGTCGCCGCCGAGGCTGAGCTCGAGACGCCCCGGCCCGTGCCAGAGCCAGATCTCGTCGCTGGTCACGACATGCCAGGCGCTGGCCTCGTCCGACTGCAGCAGGTAGTGGATGCAGGTGGCCGCAGGGCGCGCGCCGCCCGGGGTCTCGACGGCGACGGCGCTGGTCCAGGTCCGCCGGAACCAGCCGCCTTCCGGATGCGGTTCGAGATCGAGGCGCTCGGCGGTCGGAGGACGTCTGGTCATACCGCGGATGCTATCGCGAAGGCGGCCGTCGACCGAGCCGCCCTCAGTCGTCGCCGCGGCTGAACACGCTGCGCAGCCCGAAGAACACCACCACGGCGACGACCGCCACGATCCCCAGCTTGGCGATGAACCACAGCAGGGAGAACAGCGCGCCGACGATCCACCAGGCGATCACCACGGCGACGATCACGCCGACGACGGTCCAGAGGGTGTTCTTCGTCATGATCCCAGCCTATGTCGCTGGGACCGCCCGCACGGGGTGCCCGGACCCCCTCGGGCGGGGTCCCGGGATCGGAGCCGTGGGCCGGGAGGGCATACCGGCCCACGGCTCTCGCAGAATGCTCAGGCAGCGGATGGGCGGAAATGGCACCCCGATCGGGGGTCATTTCAGGAGCGTCCATGGCGCCGTCGCGGGTCCGTGAGGCGGTGCATCGCGGACGCCACCGTCCGGCGCGGGATGAGCCGCGATGCCGCGGCCAGGACCCGGTTCATGCCGCCGTCGATGACGCTGGGGCCAGGATTGCGGGAGTCGAGATGGCGCAGGGCGGTGGCGACGACCTCCTCGGGCGCGCGCATCCGTGCACCCGCGGTCGCGTCGTCGGTGCCGACGACCTCGTTGAATTCCGTGCTCGTCGCCCCCGGCGACAGGGCGAAAACAGTGAGGCCCGTCTGCCGCAGCTCCGCCCAGAGCGACTCGGTGAAGCTGAGGACGAAGGCCTTGGCGCCACCGTACACCGCCATGTGGGGCGTCGGCGTGTACGCGGCCATGCTCGCCACGTTGATGAGGAATCCCCCGCCCGCCGTCCGCAGATCCGGCAGGAAGGCGGCGGCGATCTGGACCGGAGCCGCGACGTCGACGGCGATCTCCTGGGCGAGACGGTCGGGGTCCTCGTCTTCGAATGCGCCGAACGTGCCGAACCCCGCGTTGTTGATGACACTCGTGACGGCCAGTCCGTGCCCATCGACGGCGGCCTTCAGCTGCGCCCCGGCAGAGGGGCTGGAGACGTCGAGCGGCACCACGGCGACCTCCACGCCGTGATCGGCACGCAGTTCGGCGGCGAGCGCCTCGAGGCGGCCCACACGCCGGGCGACGAGGACGAGCCGCGCTCCACGGGAGGCCAGCGCTGCGGCGAAGCTCCGGCCGATGCCGGAGCTCGCACCGGTGATGAGGACGGTCTGGGACGCATAGTCGATGGTCATACTTGTCACTATATGCCTACCTGGCACTGCATGCCAGATAGGCATCGTAGGATGGCCTGATGAGGACAGCGACAGCGTGGGATCGACAGCGGGCGGCGCTCCGCCAAGAAATCGCCGACGCGGCTCTGGAGCTGTTCGTTCGGCATGGCTTCGAAACGACGACGGTGGATGCCATCGTGGATGCAGTCGGCATCTCGCGACGATCGTTCTTCCGTTATTTCGGCACGAAGGAGGATGTGCTGCTCGGCGACCTGAATACGAGGGGGGACGCCGTCGCACGTGCCCTCGCCGCACGCCCGGCCACCGAGGGCGCCTGGGAGGCCCTTCGCGGGGCGATGGTGGATGCTCAACCCGAGACGTTCCACGATGCCCGTTCCGATCTCGCCGTCGCGCGCATGATGCGGGACACCCCGTCGCTCAGAGCCCGCCGCTCGGAGAAGCGTCAGTACTGGCAAGAAGTTCTCACCCCCCTCGTGGCGAGGCGCATTCCCGCGGAGGATGCCGAGCTGCGCGCGGCCGCGATCGTGTCCGCGATGCTGGCCTGCGTCGATGTCGCGTCCGACGCGTGGGTCGACTCCGAGGGAGAGGCGGATATGGAACGCCTCTACGACAGCGCGGTCGCGGCCATCCGCAGCTGAACGCGAACGGCGCGAGACGCCGCCTCCGTTCATGACCGATCGGTCGCCCACGCGACGATGTCGGCGAGGATGCGCGGGTCTCCCATGTTCCCCGGCACGATGACGCACCGGTGTCGGCGACGGCCGTCCACCTGCCACACGCTGATCCCCGGGGCGACCTGGCCCAGCACGCGGGCACGGCGGACTCCGAGGCTGCTCCTGATCACGTCGGCGGAGGTGATGCCGCCCTTGGTGACGACCAGGTCGACCCCATCGGCGAGCAGACCGGCGGCGGTCGTGAGCGCGCTCATCACGGCGGCGCCGTCGGCGAGGGTGCCGTGCGCGCTGCGCCTGTGCCGTTCGGTCGCGACGAGGCGCAGTCCTCCGGGGCGGGAGAGCGCCGCCTCCGCCGAGGCCGCTCGCGCGCCCTCAGCCTCCGGGTTGCGCAGCGCACGGACGGTGTCGATCACGGTGGGCTCGCCGAACCGCTCCGTCAGATGCGACAGCTGCTCACGCGCGCCGTCGGTGTGCGAGCCGCAGACGACCAGCACGGGGCGCGAGCTGCACAGCTCGGCGACAGCGAGCGGCGAAGCGCTGAGAACCCCGGCGAGGGCGGCCGCCAGCGGCGCCGCAGAGCGGACGGTCACCGGCCTGTGATCCCATGCGCTCTGCACTGCGGAGGCGATGGCGGAGATGTCGTCACCGGTCTCGGCGTCCGGGAGCACGAACGCCCCGTCCGGCGCATCGAGCAGGATCCGCTCCACGTCGCCCGCACGCACGGCCTCGATGCCGACCGACATCGCCATGGCATCCGATCCCTCCTCGACGAAGGCGGCGAGCTCGCTGGTCCCGAATCCGAACACCGGGTCGCGGGCGTACTCCGTCTCGGCGACCGGGACGAGCCGACCGCCCTGTGCGACGAGATGGACCCCGGCCCGTGTGATCCGCCCGCCGTCGGGGAAGGCCGGCACGAAGAGCGTCACCGCCCCGGTCTCCGACGCCGCGCGCGACTCGGCGAAGACGTGGCCGCGCAGAGTCGAATCGCCGCGCAGCACGAGTCTCACCTCGACGCCCAGGCGCCTCGACACCTCGTCCGCGATGTCCCTGACGCCGCGCACGAGCGCGACCGCCTCCGCCTCCGCGAGCGCCCTGCTGTTGGTCTGCAGGTACACGCGGTCCTCGTCCGCCAGCACCTCGGCCAGCGCATCCGCGTCCCAGGTCAGCAGAACCGTGACGTCCGTCGCCATCTGCGTGCCGGTGGGGTCGTCGTCGAGGACGACGATGCACTGCCGCGTGCTCATGTCGCGTCCGCCGCCAGCCGGCGCAGCAGCCGGTGGGCGTTGCGGGTCGATCCGAGACTCGCCCGCCCCGTCCCGACGATGTCGAACGCGGTGCCGTGCGCCGGCGTGCAGATCGGCAGCTTGAGCCCCGCCTCCAGCGTCACTCCCCCGTCGAAGGCCCTGGTCTTCAGCGCGATCTGCCCCTGGTCGTGATACATCGTGACGATGCCGTCGAAGGTTCCGTCGAAGCCGCGGAGGAACAGCGTGTCGCAGGGGAAGGGGCCCGACGCCTGCACGCCCTCGGCCGCGGCGAGCGCGACGCCGGGTCCGATGGCCGTGATCTCCTCCTCTCCGAAGAGGCCGTGCTCCCCCGCGTGCGGGTTGAGCGCGCACACCGCGATGCGCGGCGCTGCGACGCCGGAGGAGACGAGCAGACCGTGCAGCAGGAGCACGGAGTCGCGCACCGACTCCGGCGTGACGAGATCCGGCACATCCCTCAGCGCGACGTGCGAGGTCACCCGGGAGGTCCAGAACGTCGTGCTGACGTTGATCTCCGATGCGCTCGCCGCCGCGCCGAGTCTCGCCTCGAACCAGCGCATCTCATCGGGCTCCGTCATCCCGCCCAGATGCAGCGACGTCTTGTTCAGCGGACCGAACTGCAGGCCGGACACGCGACCATCGGCGCGCAGCTCGAGCGCGCGCTCCAACCCGGCCAGCGCCCAGCGCCCGTTCGCCTCGCCGACCGCGCCGACCTCTTCGGGATACTCGATGTCGATCTCCTCGAGGACGACCCCGGGAGTGTCGAGCAGCCGATCCACGTCCGCGTCGATCCCCGCCTGCGTGAGCCCTCTGGCGAGCTCCGCCCTCGATGAGATGATCACGACCGGCTCGTCATCCTGTCCCCCGAGCTCCCGGAGCAGGCGGACGAGCAGCTCAGGGCCGACGCCGGCCGGGTCGCCTGCGGTGAGCGCGACGGCCGCGCTCACCGCAGGAACTCCGCGGGCATCTTGGCCCCGAGCACCGGCACGATCGTCGGGAACTCCGCGATGCGGATGGTCGCGCTGCCATAGGGGACGAGCTCGACGATGTTCGCCCAGCGTGCGGGAACCGGTCCGTCCGGAGGGTTCCCGGCGTTGCCGCCGTCCCGGCGCCACTCGGAGAGCGTGCGGATGCCGACGCCCGTGACGCGCGCCGGCACTCCCGTGCGCCCGAACGGCACCTCGGGAACGGGATGCCGCTGCACCTGCCACTCCTCGAGCGGCACCGGCGCGTCCGGGTACAGCCCGAAGTTCCAACTGCGCTCCGGGAAGACCTCCCACTCGCCCATGCCCCTGGCATCGGGGACGGGACGCCAGCGCTCACCGGCTGTCGCGACCATCACCAGCGGACCGAGTCGCACGCCGACCGCCTGCCGCTCCCGCTTGACACGACGGGGGCGCATCGGAAGGGTCAGCGCGACCTCGTCGCCCGCCTCCCACCGGCGCGTGAGGTCGACGTACCGCTGCGCATCGGCGTCGACCTCCACCCGCTCCCCGTTCAGCACGAGATCGGCGTCATCCGCCCAGTCCGGGATCCGCAGGCGCAGCGCGACCGCTCGCGTGGCCGTCGTCCCCGTGACGCGGAAGGTGATCGTCTCGTCGAAGGGGTAGTCGGTGACCTCCTCGATCGTGACCACCCCACCGCCCACCTCGGCGGTCACCGTCGACGGCCCGTAGGCGGTCACCGCCAGAGCGTCGTCCGCGGTCATCCACAGCGCCGCGACGAACTTCGGCCACCCCTGGTGGTAGTTGGCCGTGCAGCATCCGAAGTGCGGCTCGAGCCCGAAGACGTTCGCGCCGTTGGTGCTGTATGCCCAGTCTCGATCAGCCGTCGACGCCTCGATCTGATTGGCCTGCTGATGGTACTGGTGCGCACGCATGAGCGGATCGGACGACGCGGGAAGCAGATTGTAGGCGGCGCCCTCCAGCAGATCCGAGTAGGAGCCATCGCCCGTGACGCGCGCCGCGATCTCCATGGTGAACATGTACTCGACGACCTGACAGGTCTCCACCCCGCGCACAGCCTCCCGCCCGGCGAGCCATTCCTCGCCGGAGAACATGCCGTGCACCATCCCGTGCCAGCGATCCAGGTTCTCCAGCGCGCGCCGGGTCTCCTCGTGCGGGTCCCCCTCGCCGAGCATCATCGCGCGCACCGCCGGGTTCTTCAGCGCCATCGCCACGTTCGGGCCGTGGGTGCGATGGTCGAAGCCCATCGCCCTCCCCGTGATGAGCCCCTCGCCCAGCGCGTGCTCCCAGTCCAGTCCCTGCGCGAACAGCAGCCGTGCCAGCTCGATCCACTCCGCACGGGGGCTGCGCTCGTGGACCCAGGCGAGAGCAAGGACGTTGTCGACCGCGCGCGCCGCCGCCCAGCCCTGGAGGGGCCGCCCGGGCAGCTCGCGCAGCTGGAAGGCGAAGTAGCGCTCGAGGAACGGCAGCACGCGTTCGTCGCCGGTCACCTCCGCATGCTGCTGCAGCACCTTCGCCGCGACCATCCTCGTCCACCAGTCCTCGTTGGACGCAGGACCGAACTGGCCGCTGGGCTGCTGGCTCTGAAGCATCCATTCGATCCACTTGCGCGCCCGCTCGATCAGCTCGGCGTCGCCGAGCAGATGCGCCAGCGGGACCAGCCCGTCGAGATAGTACGGGCCGCGCTCCCAGCTCTCGCCCGTGCCGCCGAGCCAGCCGGAGTCGGGGCCGAGGTCGTCCCACAGCTCCTCGATGGATCCGGACAGGCCGTCGGCCTGTATCCGCAGCTGCCGGCGCAGCCATCCCGAGGGGATGACGGCCCCGAGCGGCAGGGGGGAGAAGGCGGTGTGGATGGATGGCATGTGTTCTCCTGGGGTCGACATGGAATCAGCCGCGCAGCGCGCCCTCGGTGAGGCCACCGATGTAGAAGCGCTGCAGCACGAGGTAGAGGACGAGGCAGGGGAGGATGGCGACGGTCGTGCCCGCCTGCAGCAGCCCCCAGTCGATGGAGCCGTACGCCCCGGTGCGGATGTTGACGAGCATGACCGACAGCGTGAAGTTCGCGCCGTCGTTGAGCAGCAGCAGGGGGATGAAGAACTCGTTCCACGAGACCAGGAACGCGAACAGCGCCACCGTGACCACTCCGGGCAGGACCAGGGGCAGGGAGATCCGCAGGAACACGCCCAGCGAGCTCGCGCCGTCCACGCGGCCGGCCTCCTCCAGCTCCACGGGGATCGCCTCGAAGCTGTTGCGCATCAGGAAGATGCTGAAGGGCAGCTGGAAGACCGTCAGCACGAGCCCGACGCCGACGAGACTGTCCTGCAGGCCGGCTCTCGCGAACATGAAGTACAGCGGGAGCACCAGCGTCGCATGCGGCACCATCAGCACCGCGATGACGGCGAGGAACACGATGTTCTTGCCGCGGAACTGGAAACGGGCGAAACCATAGCCGCCGAGGGTCGCGATGACGATGGTCAGCAGGACCGAGACGCCGGCGACGATCAGCGAGTTGCCGACGTACTGGCCGAGGCCCTCGCCGTTGGCGACGAGCTCGGCGTAGTTCTCCCCGCTCCACTGCTGCGGCCACAGGGTGGGCGGGGAGGAGCTCGCCTCGGCCGGGGTCTTGAACGAGTTCAGTGTGGACCACAGCAGCGGGAACAGGAAGAGGAAGGCCAGGGCGATTCCGACGATGTGATACGGGATGCCGATCAGGGTGCGTCGCCCGCTCCGGGTCCGTCGGCCCTGAGCCGTCGTGAGCAGCTGGGTGCGCGTCGTGGAGGTGGGGGTGCGGTCGATCGTGGTCATTTGTCCGAGCCCTTCACGAACTTGAGCTGCAGCCCGTTGATGATCACGAGCGCGACGAGCATGATGATCGACAGCGCAGCCGCCTTGCCGAGGTCGAAAGAGGTGAACGCGGTGTTGTAGATGGACATCACCAGCGTCACGGTGGTGTTGTCGGGGCCGCCCTGCGTCATCACCATGAACTGGTCGAAGGCGAGCAGGGATCCGGTCACCGACAGCACCAGCAGCAGTGCCAGCGTCGGGCGCAGGAACGGCAGCGTGATGTAGAGGAAGCGCTGCCAGGAGTTCGCCCCGTCCATGACGGAGGCCTCGTTGACGCTGGAGGGGATCGACTGCAGCGCCACGAGGAGGATGATCACCTGGAAGCCGACGAACTTCCAGGTGATCATGAACGTCACGGCGAGCGTCGCGCTCAACGGCGTCTCGAAGAACCCGACGGGGCCGTCCGCGATGCCGAGCCATCTGAGCGCCTGGGCGTAGATGCCGACCTGGTCGTTGTAGTTCACGACCCACATCAGGCTGGCGGTGGAGAGGCCGACGACGTACGGGGCGAAGATCGCGATCCGGTAGAACTTCGCCCCTCGACGCTGCGTGTTCAGGAACGCGGCGAGCAGGAGGGCGAGGACGAAGATCGCCACCGTCGCGAGCGCCGTGTAGCCGAGGGTGAACAGGATGGCGCCGATGTAGCCGGGATCCGTGAAGATGTCGACGTAGTTGCCGATCCCGATGAGGGTCGGCGCGCCGAGCAGCGGCCAGTCGCTGAGCGACATGAAGAGCACGATCGCGAGCGGCAGCACGAACAGCACGAGGATGGTCACCGCCGTGGGGCCGATGAACGCCCACCCCGCCAGCTGATGACGGACGCTGCTGCGCGCCCCTCGGGCCCGGCGCGTGCGCGACGGACCCGAGGGAACAGAGGTGACGACCACGATCAGTTGGCTCCGTCCAGCAGCGCCTGGATGGCCTGCTGCCCCGTGGCGAGCGCGTCGGGGTCGTCGTTGAACACCACGCCGCGCACCGCCGTGAGCCACGGGCCGTTCGGCGAGTTGATCGCCTCGCCGTAGGGAAGCGCGGAAGGGGTGTAGCCCTGTTCCATGCCTGCCGTGATGGCGGCGAGACGGGGATCCTCGGCGGTGTACTGGTTGCCGGCGAGATCCACGCGCACGGGGAGGTTCCCCGCCTTGGCGACGATCTCGACCTGCGCCTCGTCCTCGAGCGTCCACTCGATGAAGTCCCACGCAGCGTCAGGGCTCTTGGTCGTGCTCGTCACCCCGATGACGTCCCCTCCGACGAAGGTCCCGGTCGCGGAGCCGTCCGCGGTCGCCAGCGGCATGTAGCCCCATTCGAAATCGACGGACTCGTTGACCGTGGGGATCGAGTACGAGCCGTTCGGCCAGATGCCCACCTTCCCCTGCAGGAAGGGCTCCTGCTGGGTCGTGGTATCCCCGGTCGAGGCTCCGGAGGGGACGAGTCCGTCCGCGTAGAGACGCTGATACAGGCCGAACCACTCGGCGAGCGCATCGCTGTCGATGTCGGCCGTGGTGCCATCTGCGCTGATCGGCAGCTCCCCCGCCGCTCGGGCGACGCCGAAGGACGTGTAGGCGTTGCAGCCGGCGCAGTTGCCGGGGAAGTAGAAGCCGTAGGTGTCGTCGCCGAGCGCGGTGATCGCCTCCGCCGCCGCGTAGATCTCGTCGTAGGTCTTCGGCGGGTTCTCCGGGTCGAGGCCGGCGGCGGCGAAGAGGTCCTTGTTGTAGAAGATGAAGCTGGAGTCGACCTTGTGCGGCACCGCATAGGTCTTGCCGTCGAAGGTCGAAGCGTCGATGTGGGCCTGGACGAGATCGTCCGCGAACGGCAGGTCGGCGACCCTGTCGGTGATGTCGAGATACACCGACTGCTTCGCGTAGTTCGGGGCGTAGACGACGTCCGAGGCGAGGATGTCGGGCAGCGATCCGGCGCCGGCCGCGGCCCCGACCTTCTGCTGGAAGCTGTCGGAGGCGACGATCGTCAGCTTGATCTGCGTGTCGTGGTCGGCGTTGTAGGCGTCCACGAGCGCCTGCGTGTAGTCCTGGGTGGACGAACGCGCCCACATGGTCAGCTCATCGGCCTCGGCCGATCCGCCGCCTTCCGTCGAACCGCCGCATGCCGTGAGAGCGAGCGCGGCCGCCAGCAGACCGGCGCCGGCGGCAAGAGTCCTTCGTACTGCAGTCATTGTTGCTCCTCGTTGAGTGGGACGTGCTGTGTTGCCAGTGTCGAGGCACGGATGCGCAAGCACCAAACTTTTCTCAGACTTTCTCAATGCTCCTTCTTGACGTCCTTGTAACTAAAGGGAAAACTCTTGCGCAAGGAGGTCAACGATGACAGGAACGTCGCATCCCACCATCTCGGATGTCGCTCGCGAGGCGGAGGTCTCCATCAGCACCGTCTCCAAGGCGCTGAGCGGGACGGGGCGGATGCGCGAGGAGACGAGAGCGCGCATCTCCGAGGTGGCGGAGCGGCTCGGCTACACGGCCCGCCCTCCGCGGCGCGAGCCCCGCGCGGCGCGCTCCTACACGATCGGGCTGCTCACGACCGACAGCTTCACGCGCTTCGCGATCCCTCTGATGCTGGGAGTCGAGGACGCTCTGAGCACGGGCAGGATCTCCGTGCTGCTCGCCGACGGGCGAGGCGACCCGATCCGCGAGAACCACCATCTGCAGACTTTCCTCGCCCGCCGGGTCGACGCGATCATCGTCACAGGGCGGCGCGCCGAGGCGCGCGCCCCCATCGGCATCCCCACGCGCGTGCCCGTGTGCTACGTGCTCTCCCCCTCTCAGCGCCCCGAGGACCTGTCGATCGTCATCGACGACGCACAGGGCGCACGTCTCGCGACCGCGCACCTGCTCTCCCTGGGGCGGCGCAGGATCGCCTACGTCTCCGGCCCGCAGAAGCATCTGTCCGCACGTCTGCGGCATGCGGGCATGCTTCAACAGCTGAGCGAGGCCGGCATCGAGCCGCAGGAGGGATCGGTGATGTGGGGCGAGTGGTCGGAGGCCTGGGGACGGCAGGCGGCGAGCATCCTCGCCCGCTCCCGTGTCCCCTTCGACGCCGTCTTCTGCGGGAGCGACCAGATCGCCCGAGGAATGGTCGAGCAGCTCCAGCTGGAGTCGATCCGTGTTCCGGAGGACGTGTCGGTGGTCGGCTTCGACAACTGGGACGTCATGGCGCTGGCATCGCGCCCGATGCTCACCACCGTGGACGCGCGGCTCGACGATCTGGGTCGCCTCGCGGCGCAGTCCGTGCTCTCCCTCCTCGAGGGCAAAGAGCTCAGAGGCGCGATCGCGCACGAGTGCGAGCTGATCGTGCGCGAGTCGACCTCGGTGCTGCCGTCATGAACGACACATCATGGCCACCGCCGCTGGTGCGGCCGGAGGCCGTCGTCCGCCTCTCCGCGCACGTCCACGTGATCCCCGACGGAAGCGTCCCCGGCGTTCCCAACGTCGGCTTCGTGGTCGGCGACAGAGCCGCCCTCGTGATCGACACCGGCATCGGTGAGCGCAACGGAAGCGCCGTCCTGCGGGCGGCGCGTGCACTCGCCGGCGACCTGCCGCTGCGCCTGGTGACCACGCACGTGCATCCCGAGCACGATCTGGGCGCGCAGGCGTTCCCCGCCGATACCGTGATGCTCAGGGCGAGGTCCCAGCTCGACGAGATCGCGGAGACCGGGCTGCGGGTCGCCGACGACTTCCGGCTGCGCTCCGCCGACTACGCCGAGCTCCTCGACGGAGCGCGGTTCCGCAGCGCGGACATCGTCTTCGACGATGCGCTGGAACTGGATCTCGGCGGCGTCACCGTGCTCCTGCGCGCCATGGGCCCCAACCACACGCCGGGGGACACGGTCGCCCTCGTCGTCGAGGACGGAGTCCTCTTCTCCGGGGACATCGCGATGAAGCCGACGCCGTCGTTCGCGAGCGCCCGGTCGAGCATGCGCCGATGGCTGGAGAGCCTGGACGAGCTGGAGGCCATGCGTCCGCGGGTCATCGTCCCCAGTCACGGCCCCTTCGGAGGCGTGGAGCTGATCGACGCCTACCGCCTGTACCTCCGCCAGGTGCGCGCCCTCGCCGAGGATGCCCACCTGGCGGGCCGCACCCCGGAGCAGGCCGCGGAGGAGATCGTGCCGGAGCTGATCGACGCCCACCCCGACGCCGGACGCATCGCGGGCGCGATCCGAGCGGCGTATCGCGAAGCCGAGACCGCCGAGAAGACAGGAGAGCACGAATGAGAAGCGAGACACCCTTGATCGTCGCGGGGGCAGAGCTGGAGCGCCTCGCCACCGGGGCGACCTGGAGCGAGGGCCCGCTGTGGATCCCGAACGAGCGGGCTCTGCGCTGGAGCGACATCCCCGGCGACCGGATCCTGCGGTGGGATGCGACCACCTCCGAGGTCACCGTCCACCGTTCCGCCGTGGAGTTCACCAACGGAAGGATGCTGGACCGCGACGGCAGCGTCGTGCAGTGCTCCCACGGACGCCGGCGTCTGGAGCGCGAGGCGCCGGACGGGACGCTCACCGAGATCGTCGCGCACTGGGACGGGCATCGGCTGAACTCGCCGAACGATGTGGCGCTCGCCCCGGACGGCTCGTACTGGTTCACGGATCCCGACTACGGGATCCGACAGCCGCAGGAGGGGCATCCTGGCGACCGCGAATACGGGGACTGCCGAGTGTTCCGCTGGTCGCCGGAGGACGGGATCGCTCCGGTGATCGACGACGTCGACCGCCCGAACGGCATCGCCTTCTCGCCCGACGGACGCATCGTGTACGTCACGGATACCGCCGCAGGCCTCGACGACGGGCCGGGGCACTGGATCCGCGCCTACGACGTGACCGGCGCGACCGCCACGGCAGGCCGGCACTTCGCCTCGGTCGAGGTCGGAGTCCCGGACGGGATCGCGGTGGACGTCGAGGGCCGGGTCTGGTCCTCCGCGGGAGACGGCGTTCACGTCTTCTCCCCGGACGGCGAGGAGGTGCTCTTCGTGCCGATCCCCGAGATCGTGGCGAATCTGTGCTTCGGAGGGGACGACGGCACGGAGCTCTTCATCACCGCATCGACGAGCCTCTACCGGATCCGGACGACGACCACGGCGCCCCCTCGGTTCTGAGGCAGCCTCCGCGCGGCATCCGGTCACGGTTCGGGTGAGGAACACCGGCTTGCCGTCACCGGAACCGTGACCGGGAGGGACGCATCTGTGTTCGGATGAGGGCATGAGCACCATTGATCCGGATGCCGTTCGCAGAGCCGAGGCCGATCGCGTACCCGGCTGGCGCGATCTGCGCCTGCCAGTGCTGGGCGTGTTCCTCCTGCCGACGGTACCTGCCTTCCTCCTGCCGCGGATGATCGCGAACGCCGCCGAGAACGACATCTTCGATGCGGCGAGCGTGCTCGCGCTCGTCTCCATGGTCGTGGCCGCCGCCTTCGGCATCCTCGCGTTCCTTCGATGGACTGCGCTGGCGCCCCGCAATCCCGCGCTGCCGGGCATCGCGGCGCCTGCCAGCCTCGCGCTTCTCGGCGTGGCGCTCGGAACGAGCCTCAGTCCTATCCCGCCCGCATGGATCCAGATGCCACAGCCCACCCCGGCAAGCATCATCACCGGGGTACTCGGCATCGCGCTGCTCGTCCTGTCTGCATTCGCGCGGCGCTCACGCCTTCACCGGCTCGCGATCGAGGATGAGATCATGCGCTCGGCGCCACCCGTAACGGGGACCGTGACGAACCAGGGGTACGACGTGATGCCGACGGAGGCGAGCGCGTTGCTGACGCAGGTCACCTATGCCTTCGAAGATCAGTCCGGCACCCGGCGCTATGTGCGGCTCGGCACCGCGATCCCCGTCAACGATCCGGTCGTCGATGGGGAGAGGGTGGACGTCTGGTTCGATCGACGGGAGCCGTCCGATCGGAAGCGCATCGTCGTCCGGCGCAGGCCGCGGAGCTCACGGTCCTGACGACGTGCCCGCTCCGGAAAGGCCGGTCGCGCCGATCCGCGAGGTCACGACCCGGTCGCCGGCGTGGGGGTTAGCATTCAGGGATGACGACCCCTCCGCCGATCGACGACGTCCCCATCGACGGCGAGAGCATCCGCCTCGGTCAGTTCCTCAAGTACGCCGGCCTCCTCGACTCGGGCGGCGACGCCAAGGAGGTCATCATCGACGGGTTCGTCTCGGTGAACGGCGTCGAGGAGCGTCGTCGGGGACGTCAGCTCCGGAGCGGGGACGTCGTGACGTTCGAAGGGCGCTCCGCGCGCGTGGCGGGCTGAGACGGAACGTCCGACGCGCAGTCGGCGATGGGAGGATGATCGCATGACCCGCATCCAGCACACCGTGAACTTCCGCCTGATCCATCCGAAGGGATCGGACGGCGAGAGCGCATTCCTCGCCGACGCGCGTCACATCCTCACCTCCATCCCCGGCGTGGAGGACTTCCGCGTCAACGCCCAGGTGAGCGCGAAGAGCGATCTCGCCTTCCAGTTCGCCATGGGCTTCGCCGATCAGGGCGCATACGACGCTTATGACGGTCATCCGCTGCACGTCGCCTTCGTCGCCGAACGATGGGTGCCGGAGGTCGCGGCCTTCCAGGAGTACGACTACATCGAGATCTGAACCGGCGGGAGCCCGCGCGCCCTGTGGCGCGCCCGAACCCGCGCAACCGATTGTCGGAGACGCCGGGCACCATGGACCCATGGTGGATGGCTATGCTCCCGACTTCCTCTCGGTCCCGGTCCCGCTGCCTACGCCGCGCAGCGTGGTGCGGCGACTCGACTACCCGCGATTCTCCGTGCTCCTCGATCCCGGCCGCCGGCTCGCGGCCGTCACGGCGGTCAACATCGACGGAACGAGCCTGCGCAGCCTGCCCCGCTCCGGCGAATGGCGGCTCGACCCGCGAGTCGGCGAGGACGAGCAGACCGGGGCCTCCGTCTACGCGCGGAATGATCTCGACCGTGGGCACCTCGTGCGCAGGCGCGATCCCGGATGGGGGGACGAGGCCGACGCCGAGGCGGCGATGAGAGCGACGTTCTTCTACCCGAACGCCGCGCCGCAGGCAGCCGGCTTCAACCAGTCCAAGGAGCTCTGGCTGGGCCTCGAGGATCATGTGCTCGCCTACGCCGAGGCGACGCGTCAGCGGATCTCGGTCTTCACCGCGCCCGTGCACGGCGCGGACGATCCGCCCTATCGCGGGATCCGCGTGCCGCTGCGGTTCTGGAAGGTCGCCGCCTGGCACGGTCGCGACGGACTCGCCGCCGCCGCGTTCCTTCTGGATCAGTCCGAGCTCGTCGACATCCGCGAAGGCGTGCTCGCACCGCCGCCGCTGGGCGGGTTCCGGACGTTCCAAGTGCCGGTCGCGGACATCGCCGGATCGACGGGCATCGAGTTCGGGCCGCTCGCGGCCGCCGACGTGCTCGCCGGCGCGCGGCAGGTCAGGGGTGTCGTTCGGCATCCGTTGCGGACGCCGAGCGACATCGTGCTTCGCGCCCGCAACTGACCGAGAGACGGGGTCACCGCTCGCAGTGCTCGATTGCATCAGCTAGCCTCGGTCGGAACTCTGGAGCGCCGCCCTTGGCCGGATGCCGGATGGCGACCGCCCGGCTGGACGTTCGAAGGGCGCTCCGCGCGCGTGAAGGGCTGAGCGACGGACGTTGGGCTTTTCACGCGCCCCGCATATGAGGCAGTCTCTCTGGGAGTGCACGATGCGGCCCAGCCACCGAGGCCTCAGGTTCGAGAGCCTCCAGCTCCGCCCCGACCGAAGGCGCCTTCTCAGCCCAGCGCACCTGCCGCGAGATCGCGCACCACGTTCGTGAAAACGCCAAGACCCGCCAGCATGTCGTCGTCGGTCGAGAACTCCCGCTCGTTGTGCGAGATCCCGTCGACACTCGGGATGAAGACGAGCACAGTCGGCGCCACGTCCTTGACATTGGTCGCATCGTGGCCCGCGAGGGTCTTCACCCTGGCATGACGATAGCCGAGCGACTCCGCCGCCCGCTCGACGAGGGCGATGCCTTCCTCGACGAAGGGACCACTGCGCCAGACCGTGCTCGAGAGGATCTCCACCCGGGTCCGCGTCCTCTCCTCGATCCTTGCAAGGCTCTCCTGGAGCCTGGCGAACGCCGTCTCCAGGAGAGTCGTGGACTCTGCGCGAAGGTCGACGAGCATCCGCACCTCTCGGGCAATGGTCACCGGCGAGTTCGGCTCGAGGTAGAGCTCTGAGACCGTCGTGTGGAGCTGCTCCGGCTCGAACTCCTCGATCAGCTCGTTCACGGCGGTGACCACGTGGGCAGCCCCGAGGAGAGCATCCCGACGATCCGCCATGCGCATGCTTCCGGTGTGCCCCTGCTCGCCCCGCACGACCATCTCGTACTTGAAGGCGCACCAGGTGGACGCGACAGCGCCGATCGTGACACCCGTCTCCTCCATGGACGGCCCCTGCTCAATGTGGATCTCGGCATACGCAGCGATCTGCGGCAGCTCGAAGTCGCCGTCCGCCGCCATGCTCGTCAGCGCCTCGGCGACCGTCGTGCCGCGCGGATCTGCCGTCGCGAGCGCAGCGGCCAACGACAGCTTGCCGGTCGCCACCGCTGAGCCCATCATGCTCGGCTTGAAGCGGCTTCCCTCTTCGTTGAACCAGTCCACGACGGCGACGTTGTACCTCGGCGACGTGCCCGCTGCGAGATGCGATTCGATGACCTGGAACGCGGCATGCGCGGCGGTGAGCACGCCGTACGCGCCGTCGAAACGCCCCGCGAGCGGCTGGCTGTCAAGGTGAGAGCCGAAGAGCACGTAAGGTGCGCCCGGTATGAACTCGTACAGACCGAACAGGTTGCCGATCGCATCGACGCGAACCGTGAGACCGTGGTCGGCGAGAAGAGCGCAGAACCAGGTGCGCACATCATGGTCTGCCGCGGTGCCCGCCTGCCGGTCGACGCCCCCGCCGGAGGTCGCACCGAATTCCGACATGGCGGCGAAGTCGTCCAGGAATGCACGCCGCGCAGCGTCGTTCGCGCCGTTCATGTCCAGTCCCGCACGAGTTCCATCGTCGAGCAGTGCAGCCCGCCGCCGTTCTTCAGGATCTCGCGGTACGGGACCGTCAGCACCTCCACGCCGCGAGCCACGAGCCGATCGGCCGTCCGAGGGAGGTGGTCGGGCATGAGCACCTTGCGCCGGTCGAGAACCAGCAGATTGCTCGCCCACTCCTCTTCCGGATGCACATCGACGAGTTCGATGTCCAGGTCCTCGAGCGCTGACATGTAGTCGTACGGGGCGAGGCGCGGATTCACCAGGGCCAGATCGTCGTCGACCATGGATGAGCACATGTCGAGGTGGATGACATAGCCCGGCAGCGACACTCGATGAAGCGTGATGTCGTGAATCCTCAGAAGCACTGCGAGCTGGTCGAAGCCCGCGGCCGTGGTCCGCACCGATGTGCCGAGGAAGGCGGTGTGCCTGCGGACCTTCACGAAGGTGCCGCCCTCGACGACACCCTCCCCCGTGATCGTGCCGAGGATCGGCATTCCCGCATTGGCGACGGCCTTGGCTATCGTCTGCTCTTCGCCGCGACGCATGCGAGCTGCGGTCCGCGTGATGATCGCTCCGCCAGGGATCGTCACAACCGGGTCTCGCGTGTAGACCGCTTTATGGAAGGTCGGCAGATCTTCGGCGTACACCACCTCCACTCCCTGCGCCCGCAGCAGGCTGGCGAAGGTGTCGTGCTCGTGATGGATTCGCTCCATGTCCGGCACCTCACGACCGGTCCAGTAGCCGCGGCGATCCGGGTCAACCAGGGCATCGAGATCCGAGTCGTACATATCTGCCGTGAGGTCAGCCAATCCGGCCGAGGGGCGTCGCATCAGGACCATGCGCAGACGTCCCACCTCGTCCGCCGCGCCCCATCTTCGCCCCCACGTCATCTCGAGCTCGCCGGGGTCCGCGAACCCAGGGCTGCCTTCCGGCCCCAGCAGCCGGTGAAACCTGCCGTCGGAGACCTCCATCGTCGAGTCGAACTCGATGTCACTATCCAGCATCGCGCTGATTTCCTCTCTTACTGGATGCGGTGGTGCACGCTCGGTGCGATCAGCTCTTGACAGCGCCGGCCAGAACCTCTGATCTAAGCCAGCGCTGGCTGGCGAGAAAGAGCACGAGCACCGGGATGAGCATGATGACGGCCGCGGCCGCCGAAGTGGTCGCATTGGACTCCCTGGCCGACGGCATGGATGCGACGACCGCCGCGATCGTCTGACTCGCCGACGCGGGCATCATGACCAGCGCGATGATGATGTCGCTCCACATCATGAAGAAGTTCATGACGAACACCGTGACGAGTGCGGGGGCGCCCAGCGGCAGCACGATCGACACGAACGAACGCAGCGGGCCGGCGCCGTCGACTGCCGACGCTTCAAGCAGCTCGTCCGGGAAGCCCTGGTAGTACGCCGTCATGAAGAGCGTGCCCCACCCCGTGAAAAGGGCGGCGTAGACCAGCGACAGTCCCGTATAGGTGCCCAGGTATCCGAACTGAAGCGCCTGATCGAACAGGGGGACGGCCAGGGACGTCACCGGCACGGCGAAAGTGCACGCCAGCACGCCCATGATGAGCCGGCGCAGAGGCACGCGCATCTTCGCGAGGGCGAATCCGCATGCGGTCGCGAGCACCGTCGCGATAGCGGCGCCGAGGGGTATGACGATGATCGAGTTCAGCATTCCGAGCCCAAGCCCGTTCTGCCATGCACCGATGAAGTTCTCGAGTGTGAAACCCCCTCCGACACCCGACGGATCCGCCAGATAGGCGTCGCGGGGGCGGAACGACAGTCGGATCACCCAGACCAGGGGAAACACGACGAGGAGAGTGGCGAGACCGATGATAAAAAGCCCACCGGTGCGGGACACCCGCGACTGGGTCAGTGCCATCGGGTGCGTCATCGCTTCTCACCTCCGAAGCGTCGGAATAGCTGGACCACGGCGACCACGACCAGCAGAACGAGGATGCCGACGACGGAGATCGCCGCTGCGACGCCGAACTCCCCGAGCACGAGCGCCCTCTGGTACGTCGAGTAGTCCACGGTGGTGGAGGCGACCCCCGGTCCGCCCCTGGTCAGGGCGAAGATCCAGGAGAAGAACGCCGTAACGGTCGACAGCGCCAGAAACACACTCCAGAAGCGTGTCGCCGGAATGAGCTCGGGGCGCAGGATATGCCAGACGACGTGCCGCCAGTGCGCGCCGTCCAGCACTGCAGCCTCGATCGTCTCGGTCGGCACGGTCGACAGCGCACTGGAGTAGAAGAGCACACCCATACCGAACAGCCCCCACAGGATCACCATCACGACGGTCACCAGAACCCATGGGTCCTCCGACACCCAGCCGACCGCGAGGAAGTCCAGCCCGATGAGCCGCAGGAAAGCATTGGCCGGTCCTTGATCGCTGAGCACGATGCGGAAGATGAGACCGATGACCAGCGGAGGCATGAGCGCCGGAACCAGAAAGAGCCCGCGGAAGACCCCGGCGGTCCGCCATCCGTACAGGACCACCGCGACGATGAACGGACCGACGACCCAGACGGGTATGCCGAGCAGCAGGATGAACGTGTTGAACACGATCCGGCGGAAGTCCGGCCACGTCGCGAGGTACTCGAAGTTGGCGAGTCCCACCCAGGTCGGTGTGGTGAAGCCGTCGTAGTCGGTCATGGCCAGGTAGAGCAGACGCACGAGCGGGAGCACGATGAAGAAGACCACGACCGCCAGAGCCGGCACGACGAACAGGAGCGCGCCGAGGTTGGCGCCCCGCCGGAGCCGAGGGCGTCTCCGATGGGGACCGTCCGACGCGCCGCCGCGCCGCTCGGCGGGCACGCCCTCGCCCGATGTCGATGGGACGCTCCGGCGTGAGAGAACCTGGCCCGAGGTCACGAGCTCAACGCTCCCAGAGCTCGAATCGCACGCAGCCGGGTGACATCGCGGTCACTGCGCGCTTCTCCCCTCGCCCCTCGTCGAGGACGACGGTGTCACTGAAGGTCGCTGAGGGGAGACCCGCCTTCGCCTGGTCAAGATCGTCAACGTAGAAAGCTCCGGCGAAGAACCCGCCGCGAAGCGGCCAGCTCGGGCGTTCCGTCACGGTCTCCTCGGGATAGTCGAGAAGCTCGATCTTGTGATGGCGACCCGCGTCGGTGATGTTGATGCCATGCAGGGGCGTGTTGCGCGGTGTGTACATCAACCGCTGCATCTCGTCGTTCCACTCCTGATGGGTCTCGTTGGTCCACGCGTCGCCATCAGACCCCGACACGACGAGGAGGCCCGCCTCTTCCGTCCAGAATCGACGCTCGAGCTCCGCGTCCTTCACGACCCAGACGTGCATGAGCACCTCCGAATGGGTGCGCGCAGGATCGTCGACGAGCTTCGTCGGCCAAGGCTGGTCGGTCGCGACCGTGTCGGTCAGGAACACTCCGAGTTCGTCGGGACCGAAGAAGAGCAGTTCGTAGTTGCGATTGCCCTCAGCTCCATATCCGACGAGGGGCGAGAAGCGGTCGGCGCCGGCGGCGCGCAGGATGTCCATGCTCAGGGCAAGGTCACGCGTGTAGTAGTCGATGCCGTAAGGACCGTACTTCAGAGGCTCGAAGGCCGGAGCCGAATGGGGCGTCTCGATCAGGCGGATCGTGGTGTCGATGCCTGGCTCGTGGAGGACGATCTGGGACAGCTCGGCGTCAATCCCGTATAGCACCCTGGCGGCTGCGCGCGGAATCGGCGACACACGCACGGGCTGCGCCCCGAACACGCTGAAGAACGCGGCCATGCGGCCGACGTCGGTGGTTCCGATGATGGTGGTTTCTGGATAGGTGAGGACGGGCATGTGTACGGCCTTTCGGGGGACGGCGGGTGAGAAGGGAGTCAAGGCTGGGTTCAGTCGGCGGACTGCTCGGCCTGAAGCTGGGCGAGGAGGTCGTCGATCTCACCCTGAACAAGAGCGGTGGGCAGTCGCGAGTAGAAGGTGCCGGATGCTGTTCCGTTGAAGAAGTCGAAGGGGATCTCGTTCGTCTTCTCGGTGTCGATCCAGTCCTGGATCGTGCGTGCCGTCGCGGACCCGGCGATCGCCTCGACATCGACGTCGCCGCGATTGGGCATCTGTCCGCCGATGCGGAGCGCGGTCTCCTGCGCCTCTTTGGAACCGAGGTAGTTCACCCAGGACAGCGCGGCGTCCGGATTGGCGGCGTCGGCGTTGAGGCAGAACATCGTGTCGGGCGTGACATAGGCGGCTTTGCCCTCCGCTTCGGGATGCGGCGGCGGAAGGAAGACGCCGACGTCCTCCGCCGGCAGAATGCGCTCGAAGTCCGCCCAGGTCGTGATGGTCGTGGGGAACATCGCTGTGTTTCCCTGCGCGAAGTCGCCGGTCGCCGAGTCGTCCTCCTTGTCGAGGAAGGAGGGATGGAACCACTCGTCCTTCGCCATCCTAGACACCGCCGTCAGCGGCACGCGGAACCGGTCATCCTCGATGGAGATCTCACCACGGCGGAAGGCATCGATATCGTCCACATCCGGCAGGAACTGCACCGTGATGCTCGCGCTGAGGTAGAAGCCGGTATACCCGCGCGACATCGCCAAGGGGATGATGCCTGCGGACTTCAGCGCGCGAACGATCTCCTCCAGCTCTCCCCAGGTCTCCGGCGTACGGTCGGCTTCAAGCCCCGCGCGCTCGAAGAGCCGTTTGTTGTAATACCAAGCGCCGCCCTGGTTGCCGATCGGGACACCGATCTGCGATCCTCCGGGTTCGAGGGTCGTGTAGTCCCACAGCGACAGACTGCCGTCGAGGTCGGGGAGCATGGAGCGCGAGAAGGGACGCAGCACGGGGAAGGCCGCGTCGTGAAGAGTGCCGGGATAGAGTTGGACCAGATCGGCCAGCTCGCCGGCGCGAGCGCGTGTGAGCGATGCCGTGATCACCTGGTCGAAGGCGAGATTCTCGAGCTCGAGTGCCGCATCCGGGTTCGCATCGAGCCATGCCTCCCGCAGGGCGAGCATCGCTTTGCCTTTGGGTGTTGAAGCATCACCTCCCGAGATCAGGATCTGGCTGACGGATCCTGTCGAGGTTCCCGCAGGAGCGACGGTCGGCTCTCCCGCGGTCGGCGCAGCCCCCACGGGGCCACCCGCCGGAGCGCACGCAGCAAGCAGACGCGACAGCGCGAGAGCGCCCGCGCCAGCGAGTGCGCCGCGCACGACCGTGCGCCTGCTCAGCTGTACGTTCACGAGCGGGGCATTGAAGTGGTCGTTTACCATACAGACTCCTTGCACTCGTGAAGATGGCCGGGTGCCGTCCTCCGTGAGCCAATTGTGTCTGCCGGATTCCTCGGATGTCAACTGTTATGCATCCAAAGTTGTCTGCTATGCAATTTGCCCGGAGACGTCCCCATGACCGAGGAGAGCGATCTGTCCCGGTTACGCTGCGCAGAATGGAAAGCATCTGCAAACAATAGTTGTCAATGTGCATCCCCAGCAGGCGCACAACGCGCTTGTTAAGTCTGTGTTACGCCCCCGCGACTGATGATACGACCCAAGCGTGACGCCCAACGTGGTATCAATCTGGAGTACCCAAGTTGCCGCCACGGCGCGGCGGAACGAACGGAGAGACGAGTGGTCAGAGGCCTTCCCATAGAATCCCCGGCCTCGAAAGCCGCGATCGGGAGCCGTCTGCGGGCTGCAAGGCAGGCACGCCGCCTGACGATCGCGCAAGTGGCCGCGAGCACGGGACTGACGAAGGGGTTCATCAGTCGCATTGAGCGCGACGAGACCTCTCCTAGCGTTTCGACCCTGATCGCGATATGCGAGGTGATCGACGTGGAGATCGGCGGCCTCTTCGCCACGACCGATGCCACGTTGGTCCGTATCGGCGAGGCTCCGCGCATCAACCTCGGCGGCGTGGACGCCACGGAACTGCTCCTGAGTCCTCGGCACAACAGCCGCTTCCAGGTCATCCGGTCGTCTGTGGAGCCAGGAGGAAACGGCGGCGGCGACCTTTACACCATCAGTTCCGACCTCGAGCTTCTGCACGTCGTGCAGGGCACTGTGACCGTTATCTTCAGCGACGGCGAACTGGAACTCGCGTCCGGTGACTCCGTCACCTTCGACGGCCGCGAGCCGCACCAGTGGCGCAGCGAGACAGGTGCCGAGCTGATGTGGGTACTCGTGCCTGCCGCGTGGAGCGGCGCCACCTGAGCATGGACGAGGCGCCGGCTCACCGCCGGCGCCTCGTGCTCAGCGAACCGTCTCGCGCAGCTCGAAGCGCACTCGCGAAGGGGACAGCGCCGTGACCGCTCTGAGCTTCGTCTGACCCTCGGAGAACTCGACCACGTCTCCGAACGTTGCGGAAGGAAGCGCTGCCATCGCGGCGGACAGGTCATCGACGGCGAACTGACCTGCGAACAATCCGCCGCGCAACGGCCAGACGGGCTGCACCTCGACCTCTTCATCCGGATAGGACATCAGCTCGATCTTCGTATTGCGCTCGGTATCCGTGATGTTGATGCAGCGCAGCAGCGTGGGATGCGGGTGGTACATCAGATCCACCATGCCGTCGTTCGAGGCGTATCCGTCGAAAACGACGTCGACTCCGACCTCCTGCTCCCAGAACTCTCGCTCACGATCCGGGGTCTCGGTGACCCAGCAGAGCATGACCAGTTCGGAGTTCACCAGTGCTGGATCGTCGTCGAGCAGAGTGGGATAGCGCTCGTCGGTCTTGTTGACGTCCGTGACGTAGACCGTCAGCTCATCCGGCCCCTGGAAGAGTATCTCGTAATTGAGCGACTTGCCCGAAGCATCCGGATGCATGCTCGGCTCGAGTCCGTATCCGACCAGCTCGGTGAAGTTGTGTCCCCCGGCCGCAGTCACCATTCCGATCGTGACATCGAGGTCACGCGAAAAGAAGTCGAGGCCGTAGGGAGCGGCGACCAGTGGCGCAAACGGGATCGCGGCGTTGGGGGTCTCGACGATGCGTACCCTGCGATCCGAGCCAGGGGTGTACATCTCGAGCTCGCGCGTTCCTGCGTCCAGCCCGTAGAGCGCGCGGGCGACGTCGGAGTCCACCTCGCGGATCGGGCGAGGAAGCATTCCGAGGGCTCCGAGGAACAGCGCCATGGCCGGGAGATCCGTGGCGCCGACGACGGCAGATTCAGGGTACGTGAGGACGGGTTCGTTCATTGTGGGGCATGCCTTTCTCAGTGGGTGGTGGATGAAGAGCCGGTGATCGCTCGCCCGCCCGCGCCGATCTCCGGCGTCGAGGCGAGAAGACGTCGCGTGTAGTCGTGTGCCGGACTGCCGAAGACATCGTCGACAGTGCCGGACTCGACGATTCGTCCGGCGGTCATGACCAGCACGTCGTCACATGTGTGGCGAACGACGGACAGATCGTGCGAGATGAACAGCAGCGCGAATCCGAGGGACTCCTGCAGCGAGCGGATCGTGCGGAGGACCGCCGCCTGAACGGACAGATCCAAGGCCGCGACGGCTTCGTCAAGGATGAGCAGCGCCGGCTCGGCCGCCAGCGCCCGAGCGATGCCGGCTCGCTGACGCTGTCCCCCCGAGATCTCGTGAGGTCGACGACTGGCGACCGCCTGAGGCAGCCCTGCCAGCTCGATCAGCTCGGCGACGCGATCGCGGCGAGCTGATCGCTGGATGCCTGGCCGATGGGCGGCGACGATCTCGGACAGCATCGAGCCGATCCTCATCCGCGGGTTGAGAGACGAGACGGGATCCTGGTAGACCATCTGCATACGCCTGCGGGATCGGCGCGTCGGCGGCGCACCGTCCAGCAGGATACGCCCACCCGTGAGGGCGACCGTACCGATCACAGCGGAGACGAGCGTCGTCTTGCCACTGCCCGATTCGCCGACGATGCCGAGGCTCCCGCCCGCCTCCAGATCGAAGGAGACGCGATCCACCGCGGTCAGCGATCCCGACCCGCCACGAGTCCGGTAAGTTACGCATGCATCCTGCACGCTCAGCAGCGGCACGTTCACAGTACGCCCTCCTCTACGAGCCCCGCTCGCCGGACGCATGCGCTGGCGCGATCTCCTGCGGCATCAAGCGCGTACTCGGCCGCTCTGCATTCGTCCCTCGCGAAGGAGCACCTCGGCGCGAACCGGCATCCCGGTATGCTGTCTACCGGATCGGGCACGGACCCCGGGATGGGGCGGAACGGAACCCGGTGGGTCACGGGCAGCGTGGCGTCTATCAAGGCGCGGGTGTAGGGATGCCGTGGCGCTCGCAGCACCTTGCTGGTCGGCCCCATCTCGACGACCTGGCCGGCGTACATGACCGCGACACGATCGCACAGCTCGTCGACGACGCCGAGATCGTGGCTGATGAAGACGAGCGTCATACCGCGCTCTTGCGTGAGTCGCATCAGCAGGTCGATGATCTGCTTCTGGATCGTCACGTCCAGCGCGGTGGTCGGCTCGTCGCAGACGAGCACCTGCGGATCCGTCGAGAGCGCCGCCGCGATCATGACGCGTTGGCGCAGCCCGCCCGAGAGCGAATGGGCATACTGCCGATACCGCGTTTCCGGCTCAGGGATCCCGACCTCGTTCATGAGTTCGAGGGCGCGCTCGCGCGCCCTCGGGCGGTTCAGACCCGCTGACGCCTGCACGCCGTCCGCGATCACATCGCCGACGCGCCTGGTGGGGTTTAGCGCGCTCAGCGCCTCCTGGAAGACGACCGAGCAGATGTGCTGGATCTCGCGCTGCGAGCTCAGCCGACGACCGAAATAGGAGACCTCGCCACGGACGACCTCGGCTCTGCTGGGAAGGAGTCCGAGTACGGCGCGCATCGTCAGGCTCTTACCGCTGCCCGACTCGCCCACGACGCCCAGGCGCTCGCCCGGCGCGATCGTCAGGGAGACGTCGCTCACGCCCTCCGCCCTTCCACGCGCACGTGGCACTGAGATCGCGAGGTGCGACAGCTCCAGCGCCGGTGCTTCGTGCGCCTCCGACCGTGGGGTGAAGAGGGTCATCGTTCGATCCTCCGTACGTCATCAAGGCCCTCACTGAGGAGGACGAACGCGATGCCCACGAGAACGATCATGATCCCGGGAACCGTCGAGAGCCACCACGCCGAGCGCAGATACGGCTGCCCGGCGGCGATCATATTCCCCCATTCGGGCGTCGGCTCAGCGATGCCGAGTCCGAGATACGAGAGGCTTGAGAGCGCGACAAGAGCGAACACGACGTCCGAGGCCAGGTAGACGACAGCCTGCGGTATGGCGTTGGGCACGAGATGCCGCACCACCACACGCCATCTCGCGATGCCCGATGTGTGTGCTGCCTTCATGAAGTCCGCCTCTCGGGTCACCAGAGTCTGGGCTCGTACGATCCGCGCATAGCTGACCCACGTCACCAGGAGAGCCGCAGCGAGGAACGTCGAAACTCCTGGCCCTACGACGAACGCCGCGACGATGAAGAAGATGTAGGCGGGGAAGGCCTGGGCCAACTCCCCGACCCGCATGATGACGTAGTCGGCCGCACGTCCCCCCACGGCGGCGAGCGTCCCCAGCGCCGTCCCGACGAGGGCGGGCAGGAGGGCGCCGAGAACGGCGAGGGGCACATCAATGCGCGCGGCGTAGACGACCCGGCTGAAGACATCTCGTCCGAATGCATCAGTCCCCAGCAGGTGCGATACGGACGGGGGTGCAAGGCGCTCGCCGAGGTTCTGCGCGATGGGGTCCTGAAGGCCCAGCCATGGCGCGAGAAGTCCTGCACCGACGATGATGAGGACGAGACTGCCACCGGCGAGCATCTTCGTAATGCCCTGACCTCGGCTCGAACCCGCTCGCCTCCTGAGGTGCCCCGGCGCGAGAGTGCGCCACCGCGATGCCGATGCGGCTGACGTCGAGCTCATCGCAGCCGCACTCTCGGGTCGACCAGGGCCAGCACGAGATCGGCGGCGAACTGGATGAGGACGACGCACACTCCGAGAATGAGCGTGATGCCCTGTACAAGAGACGCTTCGCGCTGAACCGCGCCGTTCACGAGTGCCTGACCGAGGCCTGGCAGCCCGAAGGTGGCCTCGATGACGGCGGTGCTGCCGATCAGGGTTGCGAGCATGACGGCCACGAGGGGGATGATCGGCACCGTCGCATTACGGAAGACGTAGCGTGCCGTGAGCGGCGCACCGTGCAGGCCGAGCGAGCGGCCCAACGCAACGTAGTCAGATCGATGGACACCGATCAGCGATGAGCGCAGCCCCCGGATGAGCACCGGAATGATCGTGAGCGTCAGCGCGAGGGCAGGGAGCACTGTCGCGCGCACCTGTCCGCCGAATGAATCCGGCCAGCCGCCGACCGGGAACCACCCCGTCGGCAGTGCGAGGAAGAGCAGCAGCATGATCCCGGTCCAGAACGCGGGCATGCCGAGCAGCGCCGTCGACATGATCCGGATGACCCCGTCCGCGATCCCGCCCGGACGGCGGGCCGCGAGAAGGGAGGCTCCCACTGTCAGCACCACGCACATAACGATGCTTATGGAGATCAGCAGAACCGTCGGGCCGGCATTCGTGGCGATCACCGTCGCGACCGGCGTCCCCGCGGCCGTCGTCCCAAGGTCACCGGTCGCGACGCGTCCGATATACGCGGAGAACTGGGCGAGGAAGGGCTGATCGAGTCCCATCTCCTGTCGAATCCGGTCTATCTGTGCAGCATCCGCTCGTGGCCCCGCCATGAGTGCAGCGACATCGCCAGGGGCCAGGTACACCATCGCGAAGGTTATGAACGAGATGGCCAGGCACATGAGCGGCAGTATCGCGATGCGACCGACCCAGTACGAGACGTGCATGCTCCTCGGCCCTTTCTTCGTGACGCCGTGAGATCAGTACGAGACACCGTCCGGATACCAGAGCTGCTCTGGCAGCGGGGCGAAGCCCTGCACGGCGGACGACACCGCGTACACCTGCGGTATGTCGGCGATTCCGATGAGCGCGGCCTGAGCTGCGGCGTCGTTCTGGATCTCCTTGATCGAGCTTGTGCGCGCCTCCGAATCGCTCGCCGCCATTCCGATGGCCAGCTGCTCCGCGAGTACGGTCGTGTCGGATGCGGTCTTCGGGTAGTGGTCGGCGAGCATCAAGCCGATCGGATCGAATGCGCTCGGAGAGATGGCGCTCGCAGACGTCGAAACGAGGTCCCAGGAGGTCCCTTCGTCGCCGAGGGTGCGGATGGTCGCCGCATCCGCACCGATCAGCTCCACTTTGACGCCGATCTCCGAAAGCTGCGCCTGAACGACATTCGCGATCGTCGTGGCGACGGCATCCGAGGGGTTGTACAGATACTGAAGCGGTCGGTCGATCCCCGCCGCCTCGAGCGTCCGCCTGGCGGCCTCAGGGTCGTACCCCGCCGGGTCGTCCGGTCCGACCATGTCTGGGAGGTTGGTCGGCAGGATTCCCTGCGTGGGGATGGCGCCCTCACCCAGTGCCGACACGATCGCCTCGCGATCGATCGCCTGAGCGAACGCCCGGCGTACATCGGACTGCCCGAGCATGTCACTGCGCGTGTTTAGTGCGATGCCGTTCCAGATCTGCGGCGTCGTACGAACCAGATCCCCGCTGTCGAGCTGACGCAGTTCCGCATCTCCCAGTCCCTCTACGATCTGGAGATCGCCCGACTGGAATCGCAGCACCCGCTGGTTCCCGTCGCCGATCGTGACGATCTCGAGCCCAGCGACCTCGATCGCATCGGCGTTCCAGTACTCCGGGTTCGGTGACAGGACAACACGCTCGTTCGCCCCTCCGAGATCCTCGGTCTCTTCGATCTGGAAGGGACCGGCGCCGATCGGCGATGCGAAGAACTCCTCCGCGGTCAGACCTGCGAAGTCGACGGGGTAGACGTTGGACGTGCACCACGTCAGCAAGGCGGGCAGGAACGTGTCGGGCTGCTTCATCTGCACCTCGATCACGGAGTCATCGACGGCAGTCGCGGAGTCGATCTGCTCGTAGTACACGCCACTGAGTTCACCCGACTTCCACTGGTCGATCGAGAACACGACGTCTTCGGCGGTGAGTGGATCGCCATTGCTGAAAGCGGCATCTGGACGCAGCGCGAACGTGTAGGTGTAGGTCGAATCGTCGTACTCGTACGACTCTGCAAGACCTGGTTCGACCGAGAGGCCATCGGCTGAGATGCGCAGGAGAGAGTCGAAGACCATGAGGTTCGTCGGCACGCTGGTGACGCACCGGTCACCTTCCCAGGTGGTCATCGGGTCGGGACGCCCCCAGACCAGGGTGTCCGCTCCGGTCTCCTGGTTCGGCGATGCATCCGCAGCACAGCCGGCGAGGAGGAGAGCGGCCACCGCAGTGGTCGCGGTGGCAAGAGTCAATCGTCGGAAGCTCACGCGGAATCCAATCACTTCGGGTCGGGTACCAGCACCGTGCCACCAATGAGGCGGTTGAGTCAACTGTTATGGATCAAAAGTTGTCTCTTGAGCATCCTCAATATGTCCGAGAGATTTCCGCCTTCTTTGCCAAGGCGGGCGGTCTGGGCCAATATTCAAGGGTTTTATGCCGCGTTGGCGCACCCTCCGTCGAGGATCTTTCGATCGTGTTACGAGTGAGTTAAATATGACTATTAGACATCTCAGGTTGCCGAATAGCACCCGGCGGGACATGATCGGAGCAGTATCCCCGACCGCATGGAGAATGATGAGCGACCTGACATCGACTGAAGTGACCGCAGCAGCAGCCCGGTTGGTGGATGCGTTCTCGCGAACCGACACCGATCTCTATTTCAGCTCGTTCGCCCTGAGCGCCTCATTCGTCTTGCACACGGCTGACGAGACGGTGCTGACGCTGGCGGACTATCGCGAGGCGTGGGAGGGATGGCTCACGGAGGGATGGTCTGTCAGCGACTGCCGCAGCACGGAACAGACGGTGCAGATCCTCGGGAGCACCGCGATCTTCACGCATCTCGTCGAGACCACCGCGGGCACTCCGGGTGAGGAGTCGACCGTGCACGAGCGGGAGACCATCGTGTTCTCCCGTCACCCGGAAGGGTTGCTGGCAGTGCACGAGCACCTGTCCGCAGCGCCCGGTCCCTCCCGAGAAGCGTCCACGTAGGCCGCCTCAAACCGTGTCAGGCGAAGTCCCCGCCGCCCCCTCCGCCGCCGAAGTCACCGGGTGCCATGTCCGCGAACCGCGAATAGTGCCCCTGGAACGCGACGTTGATCGTCGCGGTGGGGCCGTTGCGGTGCTTGGCGACGATGAGGTCGGCCTCGCCGGGGCGCACGTCCTTGTCGTAGACGGAGTCGCGGTGCAGCAGGATCACCATGTCGGCGTCCTGCTCGATCGATCCGGACTCGCGCAGATCGCTGATCGCCGGCTTCTTGTCCTGACGCTGCTCCGGACCGCGGTTCAGCTGCGACAGCGCGATCACGGGGACCTGGAGCTCCTTGGCGAGCAGCTTCAGCGCACGGGAGAACTCCGAGACCTCCTGCTGACGCGACTCGACGCGCTTGCCGCTGGTCATCAGCTGCAGATAGTCGATGATGACCATCTTCAGTCCAACGCGCTGCTTGAGCCGGCGGCACTTGGCCCGGATCTCGACAAGCGTCATATTCGGGCTGTCGTCGATGTACAGCGGGGCGTCGTTGATGCGGCCGCGGGTCGCCGCGACGGTGGTCCAGTCGCGGGGGTCGAGCGTTCCCTTGCGCATGTTCTGCAGCGGGATGGCGCCCTCGGCGCTGAGCAGACGCATCGCGATCTCGCTCTTGCCCATCTCGAGCGAGAAGAAGATCGAAGGGTGGTTGTGGCCGATAGACGCCGCGCGCGCGAAGTCCAGCGCCAGCGTCGACTTGCCCATCGCCGGGCGGGCGGCGACGACGATCATCTGACCGCCGTGCAGGCCGTTGGTGAGGTCGTCGAGCTCTTTGAAGCCCGTCGGGATGCCGGTCATCGTGCCGTCGCGGCCGCTGGCGGCCTCGATCTCCTCGACGGCGGCATCCACCGCGACCGTCAGCGGGACGTAGTCCTCCGCGGTCTCGGAGCCCGTGACCGAGTAGATCTCCGCCTGGGCGTTGTTGACGAGATCCGTCGCGTCGCCCTGTCCGTCGTAGCCGAGCTGAACGATGCGCGTACCGGCGTCGACGAGACGGCGCAGGATCGCGCGCTCGGACACGATGCCCGCGTAGTATCCGGCGTTCGCGGCCGTGGGGACGATCGAAGTCAGGGTGTGCAGGTAATCCGCGCCGCCCGCCCTGCTCAGCTCGCCGGTCTTGATGAGCTCATCGGTGACGGCGACGACGTCGGTCGGCTCGCCGTGCGAGTACAGCGAGAGGATCGCCTCGAAGATGAGCTCGTGCTTGGGGATGTAGAAGTCCGCACCCTTGAGCGACTCGATGACATCGGCGACGGCGTCCTTCGACAGCAGCATGCCGCCGAGCGCGCTCTGCTCCGCGAGCAGGTCGTGCGGAGGCGTGCGCTCCGGGGGGCGCTGCCCTCCGAGACGCTCCTCCGAGATGTCCGCGATCGACAACAGTGCTCCCTCCGGACGGTGGACGAGATGGGGTTCCGGTCTCCCGGCTTCGACATGGTCTACGACCCAGCACAGCGAACCACCGGCCTCCGACATCGTGTCGCTCGACCACGCTAGAAGGGGCTTCCCCCCGATGCAACAGGCCCTGTGGATAACTCTGTGGAGAGGTTGCGGAGAACGTCGGAGTGTCTGTGCAGAACACCTGTGGATAAGCCTGTGGGAGCATCCGACTTTTGCCAAAATATTGCACCACGAACAGGTATTTTTAGTCTCCCCAGGTTGTGGATGACATTCTCCTTAAAGAGCTGATTGAAGGTTTCCCCCGGATCGGCGACATGTGTACAACCTGGGGAAAGTCAAGTCCGAATCCGGCCGGGCGCGTCATATGCCGGACCGAGGGCGTTCGCCCCCTCGGCTATGGACACGGCCCGACGACCGCGATACTCTCGGCAGGTCGATGCACATCGCATCGGCATGCGTTTCCCTTCGGAGGGGGAGGTAAGCGTGAACGCCACGGCATCCAGGCACCGCATTTCCGCGGGTGTCCTCTGGGGTGCTCTCGGCGTGCTCGCCTGGACGGGCATCGCGCTCCTCACGGGAACGGGAACGGCGCACGCCGCCGACGACGACGCATCGCAGCCGCAGAACCCGCTCAGCTCTCTCGTCGGCACCGTGACCGCCACCGTCTCGAACGTGGTCTCGCCGGTCGCCGAGGTCGTGAAGCCGGTCACCAAGCCGGTCGAGCAGATCGTGAAGCCGGTCGTCGCCGAGGTCGTGAAGCCGGTCGTCACACAAGTCGTGAAGCCCGTCGTCACCGAGGTGGTCAAGCCCGTCGTCACCGAGGTGGTCAAGCCCGTCGTCACGCAGGTCGTCGAACCGGTCGTCACGCACGTGACGAAGCCCGTCGTCGACGCCCTTCCCTCGGCGGTCGGCACCGTCGGGGACGTCGTCTCCGGCATCCCGGTAGTCGGACAGGTCACCACGCCGGTGCTCGACACCGTGTCCGGCACCGTCGGCGATGTCGTCGCACCGATCTCCGACCTCCTGCAGAATGACCCGATCTCCCAGATCACGGGCCCCGTGCTCGATCTCGTCACGGGGCTTCCCGTCGTCGGCTCCGTGCTCGACGACTCCGGCTTGACCGATGTCGTCGACGGCGTGGTCGACATCGTGGACGGCGCCGTCGGCGTGATCGACGACGTCGTCGTCGCCCCGGTCCCGGGGATCGTCGACGCGATCTCCCCCGAGCCCGGCTCCTCGACACCGCCGAATGCGGAGCCGACCGGTCCCCAGACTCCCGACGCGGACCCCGGAATCGTGCAGGAGCCCGCCTCGGAGCCCGCGGTCCCATCGGCCGCCGCTACTGTGTCGAGCGTCCCCGCGCCTCCGCCCTGGCAGCAGCCGCGCATGAGCGACGATGCTGCCGTCCCCGGAGCCGCGGCGGTCCTGGTGCACGACATCGCCGCACCCGCATCGACCCCCGCCGACGATCCCGTCGGCACCGCTCCCCCCGCGGCTCCCGCCTCCGCCCCTTCGTCCTCCGCCGGAAACGGCGCGGGCGCATCCGGTGACGGCGCCCGTCCGGGCTCGCTCTCTCCGAGCCCGCTGCATTCCTGGCAGCGGGCATCCGGCGCCGCCGATGACGCTCTGCCGTCGTCTCCGGTCGCCGACACCGACGTCGCTCCCGACTGATCGGTGATGTCGCCGTCCCTCGTGGACGGTGAGACGGTGCTGCGCGCACACCCCTGATTGCGCGCACCCTCCGACATCACCCTTCTCGTCAGGAGCTGAGTCATGCGCTCGACCTCTGCGTCCGCCCCCGTGCGGCGCCCGCATCACCCCGCCTCGATCACGCGAGCCGCGTCATCGATCATCGGCGCCCCCAGCTTTCAGGCCCGGATCCCCGGGACCTGCCCAGCCGGTGCCTCCACCGCCGCTCCGCTCGACCGGACTCCCCAAGCCACGGTCGCGGAAGAGGTTCCCCAGGCCTCGTTTCAGAGTCAGGTTCCCCAGGCCTCGACTCCGGCGGTGGAGGCATCCGTTCCTCAGGTCGGCGGATCGGGCATCCCTCAGAGGATGTCCGATCCGCCGACCGACCTGAACCCCGACTCCGCCGGACATCGCACCGCGCCCACCGAACCGGGAGGTGACGCGCTCGCTACCGCCGGAGGGGGCGAAGCGCGCTTCCGGTTCGACTCGGCCGCGGCGGCGACGGCTCGAGTCGGGCGGCTGCGCCGCCCCGCGGCGTAGCCCCGGAGCGGCCGGTGCCCTCGGGGGAGGAGTCACCGGCCACGACCGGAGCGTCTGCGCGTGCGGAATCCGCCTGCTGAGCCCCTCCAGCCGCGGAACCCCGTCCCGCCGACGCAACCCCGCCGGATGCTCCGAGCATCTCGTCCTCGGAGCATCCGGCCTCTCCCGTCCGCATCCGCCCGCGTCGTGGACCGTGCGGAGCCGCACGTCGCCGGACAGTGCGGAAGCTCCGGAGGCGCACGATGCGCGTCCTCGCCACCCGGCGCTCCTCCGAGCGGTCATTCCCCGACGGGGTGCGGCAGAGCGCAACCGCGCACAAGGGGTTTGACGGACGGGCTCCCGGGCGATGGGATCGGCTCAGGAGAGGAGGCGACGTGGCGCGCATCCATCGCATCGACCCGGCATCGACCCCCGGCATCCGCCGGCTGCGCGCCCGAGGCCGGTTCCGCCACCTCGACCCCGATGGCCGCCCTGTCGGCGAGGAGGCCAGGCGCCGGATCGCCGCGCTGGCGATCCCGCCCGCCTGGACCAGAGTGTGGATCAGCCCTGATCCCGACAGCCATCTCCAGGCGGTCGGGACGGATGCCGCGGGGCGTCGGCAGTACCTCTACCATCCGCGCTGGCGTTCACGACGCGACGACGCGAAGTTCGACCGCGCCCTGCAGCTCGCGGCGGCGCTCCCCGCCGCCCGCGCGATCGTCACCCGCGATCTCCGCGGCGAGGACGATCACCGGCGCGTGCTCGCCGCGGCGTTCCGGATGCTGGACCGGGGAGCCGTCCGCATCGGGTCGCCCGGCTACCTGCAGCGGTACGGCAGCCGGGGACTGCTCACCCTCCGCTGGGCGGATCTCGATCTCCGCCGCACGACCGTGACCCTGGAGTTCACCGGCAAGCTCGGCCGGCCGCAGACGGTCTCCTTCGACGACGGGGATCTCCGCTCCTGGATCCGCGACCAGTCGGCGCACCCGCGGCGGGCCATCGTCCTCAGGCATCGGGTCGGACGCAGGATGCGGATGCTGATGCCCGGCGAGCTGAACGCGTACATCGCCGAGGTCACCGCGGGATCCTTCACAGCCAAGGACCTCAGAACGCTGCGCGGCACGACCACGGCGGCCAGGGATCTCGCGGAGACGGCGGGCGGCGCGCTCGATCCGGACGAGCGCGAGAGGCATGCGGTGGACGCTGTCGCGGCGGTGCTCGGCAACACCCGCGCCGTCGCCAGGGCCAGCTACATCGATCCCCGGGTCCTGCGCGCCGCGCGGCGCGGCCGCGTCATCGACCGCGGTGCGTCCCCCGAGACCGGCCTGCGACGTCTCCTCGGAGAAGACTGAGACGCGACGCGGGGCGCCGAGAACGCCGAACGCCGCCCTCCCGGAGGAGGACGGCGTTCCGAGGATGTCGCGCCTTACTTGGCGGCGACGACCTGCAGCGTGATGACAGCGGTCACGTCGTCGTGCAGACGGACCGTGGCCTCGTGCTCACCGGTGGCCTTGATGGCGTTGGTGATGTGCACCTTGCGCTTGTCGATGGCGCCGAGGCCGGCAGCCGCGACGGCATCCGCGATGTGCTCGGTCTTGATGGAGCCGAACAGGCGACCCGTCGCGCCGGCCTTGACGGCCAGACGGACCTTGGTGCCCTCGAGCGCGCTCTTCAGAGCCACGGCCTCGTCGCGGTCGTGGATCGCACGCGCCTTGCGAGCGGCCTGGATCTGCTCGACCTGCTTTTCGCCGCCACGGGTCCACGCCGTAGCGAAGCCCTGCGGGATGAGGTAGTTGCGGGCGTACCCGTTCTTGACCTCGACCACGTCGCCGGCGCTTCCGAGCCCTGCGACCTCGTTCGTGAGAATCAGCTTTGCCATGTCGGTACCCCTCAGCGGCCAGCGCCGGCGTAGGGCAGGAGCGCCATCTCGCGCGCGTTCTTGATCGCCTTGGCGATCAGACGCTGCTCCTGCACCGAGACCCCGGTGATACGACGGGCGCGGATCTTGCCGCGCTCCGAGATGAACTTGCGAAGGGTCGCGACGTCCTTGTAATCAATGACGCCGACCCTGATCGACTTCGCGGGGGCGGCGTTCTTCGCGCCCTTCCGCGGCTTGCGGCGGTCGCCGCTCGACTTTCCAGCCATGAGTTTTCCTTTTGATGAAGAGTTCGGATGCTCTCGCATCCAGAGATCCTTGAACGGTGAGGTTTCGACTCGCGCCCCGCGGGCGCTCGCTCAACCTTGAGCCGCTGTCGGGTCAAGGTCGCTGCGCGACCGTGACCGACCCGGCTCAAAACGGAGTGTCGTCGCCGAAGCTGCCCGGCGTGCTCCATGCGTCAGCGCTGGTCGACGAGCCGGGCGTGGACCACGGCTCCTCCGACACCTGCTGCTGCGGGCGGGACTGACCGCCGCCTGCGCCGCCGGAGGCCGCGCGCGTGACCTGTGCCGTCGCGTAGCGCAGCGACGGGCCGATCTCGTCGACCTCGAGCTCGATGGCCGTGCGGTTGTTGCCCTCACGGTCCTGGTAGGAGCGCTGACGCAGACGGCCCTGCGCGATGACGCGCATGCCCTTCGTCAGCGATCCCGCCACGTGCTCGGCGAACTCGCGCCACACCGACGCGCGGAGGAACAGCGCTTCGCCGTCCTTCCACTCGTTCGATGCGCGATCGAAGTTGCGCGGGGTCGAGGCGATGGTGAAGTTGGCCACCGGCAGCCCGTTCTGCGTGTACCGCAGCTCGGGGTCGGCCGTGAGGTTGCCCACCACGGTGATGACGGTTTCGCCGGCCATGAGCTCAGGCCTTCGCAGCCTTGGGCTTGCGAGCGGCCTTCTCCTCGGCGCGCTTCGCCTCGGCGGCGACCATGGCCTGAGCCTCCTCGGCCCGCAGCACCTTGGTGCGCATGATCTGCTCGTTGAGGCCGAGCTGACGGTCCAGCTCCTGGGTGGCCTCGCTGGTCGCGGTGAAGTTGACGACGGCGTAGATGCCCTCGCTCTTCTTCTGGATCTCGTAGGCCAGACGGCGCTTGCCCCAGATGTCGACCTTGTCCACCGTGCCGCCATCGTTGGTGATGACCTTGAGGAACTTGTCGAGCGTCGGGGCGACCTGGCGCTCGTCGATCTCGGGGGTCAGAATGACCATGAGTTCGTACTGGTGCGTCACTTACCCACCTCCTTCGGACTAGAACGGCTTCCGGGACTTTCCCGGAAGCAGGAGGGTGTGGTGCACGTGTCCGCCGGGGCATCGGATGCCGGATGGCAGACAACCTGGACAGTCTAGCGGAGTTCCGGGCGTGTCGCGAACAGGAGCCGGGCGGGCAGCGCGGTCGCTCCGTTCGTCCTCCGCGCACGCCCGATCTGCACCCGCCCGATCCGGAGGACATCACCCGATCCGGAGGATCCCCCACGGGATCCTCTTCTCCCCTTCGTGCGAACTCCTCCGGATCGGACGCCAGAGGCCACGCAGCGAGACAGGGCGAGAGGCCACGCGCGTGGAGGAGGCACCGGAGCGCCGGCTTGGCCGAACGCCACCGCACGGCCGCCTCAGCGATGCCGGCGCGCGCCCCGCACGACGAGCCAGATGAGATAGCCGCCACCGAGGACGAGGGTGACCACTCCGGCCGGGAGCGCGTGCTTGGGCACCGCGTTCTGACCGATGACGTCGGCCGCGCACAGCAGCGTCGCCCCCATCAGCGCCGTCGCGACGAGGTGTCGCGTGCCCGAAGGGGCGACGAGCCTGGCGAGGTGCGGAGCGGCGAGCGCGACGAACGCGATGGGCCCCGCGACGGCGGTGACGATGGCGGTGAGGCCGACGGCGAGCGCGACGAGGCCGATCTTGATGAGTCCCATCCGCCCGCCGAGCCCGGCGCCGATGTCGTCGCCGAGCTCGACGAGCCAGAGTCCGCGGCGCGCGAGCACGAGCGTCGCCAGGAGCGCCGCGATGACGAGGAAGGGCAGTCCCACCTGCGTCCAGCCGACACCGCCCAGGGACCCCGCTCCCCAGATCGCCGCGGAGACCGCCACCTCGAGCCTGGCGCGCAGGAGCATCCAGGCGTTGAAGGCCTCGAGCACGGCGCTCACGCCGATCCCGACGATGACGATGCGGTAGCCGAGGGCGCCGCGTCCGAGCACGAGCGCCGCCACGAGCCCGGCCGTGGCGAAGCCGCCCAGGAGCGCTCCGATCGCGACGGCGGCGCCCGACGATCCCCCGGTCGTGATGACCAGGAGCGCTCCGGTGTATGCCCCCGCGGTGAGGCCGATGACGTCCGGGCTGCCGAGCGGATTGCGCGTGATGGTCTGGAAGATCGTGCCGGAGAGCGCCAGCGCGGCCCCGAAGACGATCGCGGCCAGCGCCCGGGGCATCCGCCAGTCGACGACGACCTTGCGGATGCCGCCGTCGGTGCTGAACAGCGCCTCGATCACGCGCAGCGGATCGATCACGGTGTCGCCGATGCACAGGCTCGCGAGCAGCGCCAGGAGGAGGACCCCTGCGAGGATCCCGATCCGCCGGTCGACGCCGCGCCGCATCTCCGTCCTTCTCACAGCTGCGTCAGGCTCCGGCGACGGCCCAGCCAGACCATGAACGGCGCCGCGACGAACGCCATCACGATGCCCACCGGCACCTCCTGGGGAGCGATGATCACACGCCCGATCACGTCTCCGAGGACGACGACGATCGCACCGACCGCTGCGGAGAGCGGCACGATGGCCTTCTGCGACGCTCCGACGAACCCGCGCGCGATGTGCGGAGCGGCGAGGCCGAGGAAGGCGATCGGCCCTGCGACCGCGGTCGCGGTGCCCGCGAGGAGGGTGACCGCGGCCACCGTGCCCGTGCGCACGGCGCGGACGGGCACGCCGAGAGACACGGCCGTGTCGTCGCCGAGAGCGAGGAGGTCGAGGCTGCGCGTGAGCATGAGGGCGAGCACGAGTCCGGCGGCGACCGCCGGGCCCGCGAACACGAGGACCTCCAGGTCGCGGCCGGCGAGCGCCCCGGACTCCCAGCTGCGCATGTGCAGGAAGGCGGTCGGGTTCAGCAGCACGAGCGCCGTGGTGAGCCCGCCGAGGACGGCGGCGAGCGCGACCCCGGCCAGCACGAGCGTGACAGGGCTGCCGTCGCCCGCGCTGCCGAGCAGCACGACGACGAGGGTGGCCACGAGGGCGCCGGCGAGTGCGAACGCCATCAGCGCGGGGAAGTCGGAAAGCCCGAGCGCAGCCACCGCGATCGCGACGGACACCGAGGCGCCGGCGTTCACCCCGAGGATGCCCGGATCCGCGAGCGCGTTGCGGGTGAGCCCCTGCATGATCGCGCCGGCAGCGCCCAGTGCGAGGCCGACCACGAGGCCGAGGACCGTCCGTGGAACGCGGGACTCCCGGACGTCGAGCTGCAGATCGCTCCCGTCGAAGTCCAGGATCGCCGTGAGCGCCGTGTCCAGGCCGATGAACCGGGTGCCGACGGTGAGGCCGATCGCTGCGGTCGCGAGCAGGGCGATCAGCGCGAGCGCCACGGCGAGCGCGACCCGTCCGGCGGATGCCGTGGACGGGTCGCGCCGGATCGTCCGCGTTCCGGTCACTCCCCGGTGCGGGCCGGGCCCTCACCGGCGACCGCGGTCGTGAGCGCCGGCACGAGCGCATCGATCACGTAGGGCAGGCTCAGCGGTGACGAGAAGTAGATGGCGCCGGCCGTGATGCCGTCGGTGTAGACGACGGACCCGTCCTGCATGGGGGTCAGCGCCGTCACGAAGGGCTCCGCCTCGAGGGCCGCGATGTCGTCCTCGGACTCCGCACCCCAGATGAGCACGTCCGCGGCGTTGAGCACGTCGAGGTTCTCGACCGGGATGTACGCCTGCCCGCCCGAGGCGTCATCGGGCGCGTACTCGTCGATCTCACTCGGCACGGTCAGCCCCAGATCGGTGAGGAAGTCGGTGCTGAGCCCGTCCTGGTAGGCGATCGCACTGCCGTCGTAGATCGCGTTCTGCAGGAACACCACCGGAACGCCGGCGAATTCGGGGTGGGCTTCGGCCGCATCCGAGAGCTGCGCCTCGACGTCGTCGACGAGCGCCTGGGCCTCGTCGAGCCTTCCGACGGCCTCGCCGATCTGCAGCGTCTGCACGTCCCACGGCTCGAAGTACATCGGATAGTCGGCCGAGTGCGCGACGGTGGGCGCGATCTCGCTCAGCCGGTCGAAGTCCTCCTGCGTCAGCCCCGCGTTGGTGCCGATGATGAGGTCGGGATCCAGCAGCGCGATCGCCTCGAAGTCCAGCCCGTCGCTCGTCGTCAGCACCTCGGGCTCACTGTCCCCGCGCGCCTCGTCGGCCCACGGCCAGGACGCGTAGTCGTACCCGCCGTACCATTCGGTCACGCCGACGGGCTCGACGCCGAGCGCCCACAGGGTGTCCTGCTCCGTGACGCCGACGGAGACGACGCGCGTGGGCTCCTCGGGGATCGTCGTCTCGCCGTAGGCGTGCTCCACGGTGAGCGGGAAGGCGCCGGCATCCCCGGAGCCCACGGGCTCGGCGTCCTCGTCGGAGGCGCAGGAGGCCAGGAGGGATGCGGTCGCCGCGACGGCGATGACCGCCGCGAGCATCCGGGTGCGGGTGAGAGGCATGGAAGTCCCGTTCATGGAGGTAAGGGTTGCCTCAGCTTACCCAGGCTTCCGACGTCGGCGCACCCTCGCATCGGGGTGGAGGCGAGGCCGGATCGGAGGAGATCGCACGATACGGAGGATGCCTTCTCGGCATCCTCCCCTCCGATTCGGACGAAATCCTCCGGTTCGCGCGAGCCTCCCGGAACGCGCGAACGCGACGACGCCGAGGCTCTCAGCGTCGGATCGGATCGCGGTGCGGAGTGGGCTCGAGCGTGAAGTCGGTGGAGGGATCCGCCCAGGTGTCCTGTCCGGCGCGGCCGCGCGCACGACGGATGGCGAGAATGCCCCGCACCAGCGGCGCTCCGATGCCGAGGGCCATCGCCCCCGCCATGCTGCGATCCTCCGAGCCGAGCACGCTCTTGCGATGCCAGGCCGCCTGCAGCGCTCCGCCCCGGCCGGAGGGGACGGGCCGCGCGGGGAGGACGCCGGCGCGTCGGGCCGCGATGAGCTCCTGTGCACGATCCCACCAGTCCGACTCCGCCGCGGGGTGGAAGTAGTTGTCGTGCAGCCAGCCGGGGTGCGGATGCCGGAATCGGCGCCCGATGACCTCCTCTGCGCCGCCCAGCAGGCCGCTGCCGACGAAGACCGTGTTCAGGAGGGCCTTCCGCACGCCGAAGACGTCGAGCGCTATGACCGGGACGCCGCGCGCCACCGCCTCGATCGCAGCCGTCGAGCTGATCGTGACCAGCCCCTCTGCGCCGTCGAGCGCCTGCGCCATCGACTCGTGCGAGAACACCAGGTTGCGCGGACGGGAGACGAGCAGATCCGCGTATGCGTCGCGCTCGAGGTGGGTCTCCACCTCGCCGGGACGGGACCGCAGCTTGACGACCACGCGGCGCGAGGGGTCGGCTTCGGCCGCGCTGCGCAGGATGCCGGCGAGAGCAGCACGGTCGGCGCGGTCCACGGGAACGAGGGCCTGGGAGGCGAAGACGAGATCCGTCGCGCGCGGGCGGAGGACCGCCGCGTCCGCCGGGCGCTCGGCGAGGGCGACGGCGCCGCCTCCTCCGCTCGTTGAGCGAGGACGCGCAGCGACCGAGTCGAAACGCGCTCCACCGAACTCCGTTTCGACTCGCTCCGCCCGCTCAACGAACGGGGAGGAGTCGGACCGCTCAACGAACGGGGAGGAGTCGGACCGCTCAACGAACGGGGAGGAGTCGGACCGCTCAACAAACGGGGAGGAGCCCGCGCGCACCCTTTCCTCCGCCGCGGCGAAGGGCAGGGTGGCCAGCGCGAGGGGGACGTCCACGCCGACCCTCCGGCCCAGCTCGGCGAACGCCCGCTCCTCCCGATGCGAGTGCACGACGAGGAGATCCGATTCCCGTCGGTACTCCAGCGTGCCGCGCTGCGCGGGGATCGACATGCCCGGCAGTCCGCTGATCACGACGGGCCTGCGCTTCAGCCGGTCGATCCGGCGGGCGACCAGGCGCACGAACGGCCCTCGGCCGGCGATCACGACGGCATCCGGCAGGTGGCCACCCAGCCAGCCCTCCAGCTCGCCGAACCCGAGGCGCGTGACGGCATCCGCTCCGAATCGGGTGCCGGCGAGCGCCGTGACCTCCTGCGCCGCGCTCACCGTCAGCGGCGTGCGGACGAGGAGCAGATGGGCGCGGATGCCGGGGACGGCGTCGAGCAGGTTCGCCGACCACTTCACGAAGGAGTCCGCGTCGGCGATCGCGACGACGCGCAGCGGAGAGCTCATGCGGGAACGCGGCGCAGCTTCGCCATCGGGGCGAGCTCGCCGGGGAACACGCGCTTGATGCCGTCGCCCAGCGCCGTCTCGATCACGCGGATGTCGCGGACGAGGTGGTCGATGCCGCCCGGCTCGAGGGAGGCGGCGTGATCCGACCCCCACATCGTGCGGTCCAGCGTGATGTGCCGCTCGACGGCGACGGCGCCCAGCGCGACGGCGGCGAGGGAGATCTGCAGACCGCGCTCATGGCCCGAGTAGCCGACCGGGACGCCGGGATAGCGGTCGCGCAGCGCGGCGATGACGCGGAGGTTCGCCTCCTCCGGCTCCATCGGATAGGTCGAGGTGGCGTGCATGAGCACGACGCGGTCGGTGCCCAGGGCGTCCAGGGCCCGGTCGATCTGCTCCAGCGTCGACATGCCCGTGGAGAGGATGACCGGCTTGCCCGTCTCGCACAGCGCGCCGAGCAGCTCGGTGTCGGTGAGGCTCGCGGAGGCGACCTTGTGCGCGACGACGCCGAGATCCTCGAGGAACGCGACGCTCGGCACGTCCCACGGCGACGCGAACCAGTGAAGGCCGCGCATCGTCGCGTGATCGCCGATCTCGATGTACTCATCGCGACCGAACTCGACGCGGCGCCGATAGTCGAGGTAGCTCATCGTCCCCCACGGCGTCTCGCGCTGGACGTCGCGCATGTGCTCGGGCGTCGCGATCTCCGGGGTGCGCTTCTGGAACTTCACGGCGTCAGCGCCGCTGCGCGCCGCGACGTCGATCAGGCGCTTCGCGAGCTCGACGTCGCCGTTGTGGTTCAGGCCGATCTCAGCGATCACGTAGACGGGACGACCGCCCCCGATGACGCGCGATCCGATGCTGACGGTCATGTGTCCTCCCCTCGTGGAACCCCTATCCCTCCTGAGTACGCCGTGAGGGTGAACGCCGGCGGGCCGGCGGGTTACCCGCGACGGTCCGGATGCTGTCGGATGCCCGTCCCTGGCTAGGCGCCCTCCTCCCCCATCCGGGTCGCAAAGAATGTCGCTATCACCGCGAGATAGCGACATCTTTTGCGACCCGCAGCGCGAAGATCGCCGCTAGGCGACAGAATTCGCGACCTGGATCTGGATATATGGACCTGAGCCGGGGCCGGGACGTGAGACGAGAACAGGCACGCCGGGGTGCGCTGAACCGCGGCCGGCCTCAGCGCGCCAGCACCCGCTCGATGAGCTCGCGCACGGCCCCGTCGCCACCCGACCTGTGCAGCACGATGCGCGCCTGCGCCCGCACGAGGGGATGCGCATCGGCGACGGCGACGGGCCAGCCGACCATCCGCATCGCGCCGAGGTCGTTCACATCGTTGCCGAGATAGGCGATGTCGCCGAGGGCGATGCCCGCCTCAGCCGCCCAGTCGGCGAGCGCCTGCGCCTTGTCGTCGATTCCCTGCAGCACAGGGACGCGCAGCTTGCCGCCCCGCGCGGAGACGACCGGGTTCGTCTCGGTGGAGAGGATCAGCATCGGTATGCCGGCGCGGCGCAGCATCCCCACGCCCATGCCGTCCTCCCTGCTCACCCGGACGAACTCGTGTCCCTCGGCGTCGACGAGCACGGTGTCGTCGGTGTGCACCCCGTCGAAGTCGGTGACGACGGCCTTGGCGTCGATGGCCTCCGGCGAGCCGACGAGGCCGGCGACGGCGGAGGCGATCGTCAGGTGCTGCGCGTCGTCGATCTCGACGGCCGACCACTCCGGGACCTCGACGATCCCGATCCTTCCGAAGAACCGGTGCCCTGCAACGCGGAACCCCTCGGCGGAGAACGCGTAGAACGCGCCCGTCTCCAGATAGTGGGGCTCGCGGTCCTGGCGACGAGGACGATGCGCGGCGTCGTGGTTGACGGCCTCCGCGGCATCCCCTTCGTCCCGCCGCCAGAGGAACCCATAGGTCTCGTGCGCGGAGAACACGCTGTCGTAGCGTCCGGTCCGCACAAGCTCGACGGCCTCGTCGATGCCGGCGGACGGGACGAAGGGGCTCGTCGCCTGCACGAAGACGACGGTGCCGACATCCAGGCCCTCTCCCGCCAGCACGTCGAGCGCGTGCAAGAGCGCGCTCTCGGAGGACGCCGTGTCGCCGGAGATGTCCGCCGGACGGCGGATGACCTTCGCACCGGATGCCGTGCTGACGCCGGCGATCTCGTCGTCATCCGTCGACACCACGACGAGATCCACGCCCGACGCCGCAGCCGCCGATCGCACCGCGCGCTCCACGAGCGGGATGCCGCCGACCCTGCGGAGGTTCTTGCGCGGCACCTGCTTCGAGCCGCCGCGGGCCGGGATGATCGCCACGGTCAGGCCGGGCACCGTCACGCTCTGCACCTTCTCGTCCTTCATTCGCCGCGCACCGCCTTCCACGCCCGAGCGGCGCGGCGCCGGGCACCGGCGACGGTCAGCCGCAGCTCCTCGACACGGCCCACTCCCCCGCGCGAGCGCAGCACCCTGCGCAGACGGCCGTCGGGCGCGGCGCCGGGCAGGGCGAGCTCGGCGAGACGGCGCGCTCCGAAGTACCGCTCGCGCTCCGCGGGAGGCATCTCCCGGAGGAGCCGCTCGGCACGCGGTCGCAGGTGCGCCGCGATCTGCGGCTGCATCGCGTAGGCGACGGCGTCCACGAGCAGCTGCATGCTCTCCGGCTCTGCATAGGGCGTGTCCTCGCGCGTGAGCGCGTCGACGAGGGCGGCCGGGACCCTGTTGCTGTTCTCGTACGGATGCAGTCGCTGCAGCACCGCCCCGACGCCGACCGCCGCGACCGGGCGCCCGTAGAGCGTACGGACGGTGGGCAGCGCGGTCGAGAAGCCGGCGACGACCCCGACGGCATCCAACCGCTCCGCCACGAGCTCCGCGGGCACAGGGCCGCGGTACTCGGCGAACGACAGTCCCCGCCGGCGGGCCCGTTCGCGCACCGCGTCCGTGACGGCCGGCGGGGCGGACGGATGCGGCTTGAAGACGATGCGCCCCGGAGCCCAGGAGGCGGCGCGATCGACCATCTCCTGCTGCATCGCGATCTCCTCAGCCGCGGAGACGAGGCCCAGCGCCGAGAGGTACTGACCGAGCACGAGGGCGCTCGGCGTCCCGTCGGACAGGGCGTCGAGCTGCCCGTCGGCGACGTCGGTCTCCTCCAGCGCGGTGCGGAAGGCGGCCGGCGGAACCGGCGTCCGCGACGCCCCCGCCTCCGTGAACAGGGCCGGCACGACGCCCGGAAAGACGTCGGCGTACACGACCCGGCCGACGCGCTCCACGACCGTCCTCGGCAGCGTGACCCGGATCGGCGAGTAGGTCATGAGGCCATCTCCGATGATCGTGATCCGCGCATCCGGGAACAGCGACAGCAGCGTCCTGGCCGGCGCCGCCTGCGGACTCTGCACGCACAGCTCGAGGTCGTCGTCGAGGCGCCACGCGCGCGCGAGCAGCCTGCGCAGCAGCGGCAGGTCGGCGTCCTCGGGCTGCCAGGAGCCGGGGTGCGCGGGCGAGAGCAGCGCGTCGAGGGACTCGCTCCGATCGAAGCGCCCACGCAGGGAGGCGAGGTTCCCCTGGACGTCGATGCCGACGGTCGTCTCGGGGATGCGGGCGGAGTTCACGGCCACCAGCACGCGTTCGCCCCCGCCGTCCAGGAGACCCTCGTCGATGGCCGCGGCCGCGGTCGCCAGGCCGTAGGCGCTGTGCAGGACGAACAGCCGGGTCACGTCGCCCGCCCCGCCCGGCGCAGCGTCCGGGCCAGCACGCGGCGCCGCGGTCCGTCGAAGCGCTCCAGCGCCTCCGCTGCCTCCTTCTCGGGCAGGCGTGCCAGCAGGTTCCGGATGCCGGCGCGCATCTCTCGCCGGAGAGCGGGGGCCATGCGGCGCGAGCGGACCATGTGATGCGAGCTCAAGGCGAGGACGGTCCACACCGCCTTCGGCAGGAAGCGCTCCGCCTCGGCATCCTGCGTCACGATGTCGAGAACGGCGGACAGCGCACGGGGGAAGTCGAGCTGACGGCGATCGCGCACCTGCGTCAACGACGTGTCGACACCCCTCCGATAGAGGAGCGCGGGCGCGTCGACGACGGCGAAGGAGGACGCTCCCAGGTGCAGGCGCCAGATCCAAGGACGGTCCTCCGCAGTGAACAGGCCGTCGTCGAACGCGGCGAGGCCGCGGTCGATGATCCGGCGGTGGAAGATCCCCGCCCAGGCGTAGGGGTAGTCGACCATCGTGGTGTCGTCGGCAGGGAGGATCGCCTCGCGTGGCGGCAGGGCCACGCCCCGCCAGGTGAACGGTGCGCGGACGAGGACGCGATCGGCGTCGGCCACGCGGACATGATCGGTGCGCAGGAAGTCGACGTCGAGCCCGCGCAGCCGTTCGTGCAGCACCTGGAGGCGGAGGGGCTGCATCCAGTCGTCCCCGTCGAGGAAGCAGAACGCCTCGGTGTCGACGTGCGCGAGGCCCCGGTTGCGGGCGCTCGCGAGCCCGGTCGGGCGGGCATTGACGAGGACCTCGGCATGCGTGAAGCGATCGGCGTGGCTGCGCATGATCGCGCCGGTGCCGTCGGTCGAGCCGTCGTCGATCGCGACGAGCTTGATCGCAGACGGATCATCGAACTGGCGCAGCAGGGTTGCCAGCGTCGTGCCCACGTAAGGCGCGGCGTCCTTCGCGGGGAGGATCACGGTGACCAGGGGACGCACGCGCTGGATGGTCCCATCCGCACATGGACGGATGGCGAAGGCCCGGTGAACGCCCGGTAGCCCGCCCCTTCGCCGCTCCCCCGTTCGTCGAGGACGCGAACCTGTCCCTCCGCTACCCCCGTTCGTTGAGCGAGGACGCGAAGCGACCGAGTCGAAACGCCCTCACCACGAGCTCCGTTTCGACTCGCCTTCGGCTCGCTCAACGGACGGAAAGAGACACCCCGCCCAACCCACCCGCTCGTTGAGCAAGGACGCGAAGCGACCGAGTCGAAACGCCCCTCGACGCACGAGGTACCGTGAGGACATGGAGTGGATCAGCGACCCTGCCCCCGCCGGCGCCTGGCTGCGAGCCAGGCTGGACGACTATCTCGGCGTCGTCCCGCACGGCTACGAGGCATACGCGCGGGTGTTCCATCCGGCCAGCGTGCGTTCGTTGCCTGATCGTCCCGTTCCGGAGATGGACGAATGGGAGCGGATGCCAGACACCGAGCAACAGCGCCTCATCGCTCTCTTCGACGATCGGACAGCGACCTGGGCGGAGACGGCTGAGGCATTCGCGACGATGCTGCATCCGCTCGCACAGTGGCGACATCTCGTGCGGACGCCGTCGGGCGCAGATTGGAACACCCGCATCGCACCCGACGGTCGCGAGTTCACGTCTCCGGATGAGGGCAGCCTGCCCGTCGCCGCTTTCGCGGCCGTGGCCGAGCACCTGCTCGCGCACACCACATCCGCGGATGCCGGTTTCGTCGCGATCTGGGAGGGCTGGGGTGGACTCCTCGGGGGTCATGGCGGCAACGGGCGGGCCTTTCTCACCTTCACCGACGAACCGCCCCGCGAACCGAGATGGTGGAGCAGCGTACGAGCGAATTTCGAGAACCCGTTCCGCAAGCCCGTCTGGCAGGAGGGCATCCTGTCCCGCGAGATCTCGGACGGTGCGCGTCTCGAGCTCCCCGGTCGCAATCACATCCTGTTCTCCGCGCCGCCGCGGGCCTTCGCCGACCCTGACTGGATCCTCGACGCACCCTGGCGGGACCGAGCCGCGGAGGAGCACGGATTCGCGCCCTCGGCGCAGCATCCCAGCATCCTGTGGCCCGAGGACCATGCCTGGGTGATGGTGAGCGAGATCGACTTCGACTCGACCATCGTCGCCGGCTCCGCGGAGCTCGTCGCCGCGATCTGCGCCGACCCGCGCCTGGAGGCCATGCCCATCCCGGAGGGCGCCGACCTCACCTGGGACGGCGACACGATCAACGGCTAGTCCCCCGTCTCGCTTCGAGCGCCCCCGGGTCCTCGCCGGTCGCCGCGCGAGGACAGTGCAGCCCCTTCACCCGCTCGTTGAGCGAGGACGGCGCAGCCGACCGAGTCGAAACGCCCCACCACGAGCTCCGTTTCGACTCGCCTCCGGCTCGCTCAACGAACGGTGGGAGGCGGCCCGCTCGACGAACGGCCGCGTCAGCGGGCGACCGGCGGCACCTCGGCCCAGCTCGCACGGTCGTCGGCGCTCGGCGCCGCGGGGATCCGGCCCCTGCCGTCCGGCTCCGGGATCGCGGCGAGCAGAGACCGCGTGTACGGATGCCGGGGGTCGGCCCACAGCTCGGCTGTCCCGCCGGACTCGAGCACGCGTCCTGCGTACATCACAAGCGTGCGGTCGGCGATGCGCCGGACGACGGCGAGGTCGTGCGAGATGAACAGCATCCCCGCACCGACCTCTGCGACGAGATCGCGCATGAGGCCCGCGACGCTCGTCTGCGTGGACGCGTCCAGCGCCGAGATCGGCTCGTCGGCGATGAGCAGCTTCGGCCGGGCGGCGAGCGCCCGCGCGATCGCGATGCGCTGCTTCTGCCCGCCGGAGAACTGATGCGGGAAGCGGCTCGCCCACGCGGGGTTCAGCCCGACGCGCTCCAGCCATTCCGAGACCTCAGAGCCCTCGTCGCCGCGGGCGAGGGCCGTCCGGATGCCGTCCCTGATCTGATCGCCCACCCGACGACGCGGGTTGAGCGAGGTCGACGGATCCTGGAAGACCATCTGGATGCCGGTGAGAGCCGTGCTGCGCCGGCGGAGCCCCATCGTCGCGACCGGCATCCCGTCGAAGAGCACGGTGCCAGCGGCGATCCTCTCGATGCCGGCCGCCGCGCGCGCGAGGCTCGACTTGCCGCTGCCGGACTCGCCGACCAGGGCCACGGTCTCCCCCGCCGACACCCGGACGGACACGTCGTCGACCGCCACGACCGGCGGACTCCCCGGATAGCGGACGACGACACCGGCGGCGTCGAGAACGGAGTCACTCATCGTCTGCTCCCTCGATCCGCGAACCGGGCAGCGCCGCCAGCAGCGTCCGGGTGTAGGCGTGCTGCGGGTCCGCGAACAGCGTGGCGCGATCGGCACGCTCGACGATCGCGCCGTCCTTCATCACGGCGACGTCGTCGGCGATCGCGCTCATCACGCCGAGGTCGTGGGTGACCAGCAGCACAGCGAGGTCCCGCTCGACGGCGAGCTCGCGCAGCAGCCGCAGGATGCCGGCCTGCACGGTCACGTCCAGCGCCGTGGTCGGCTCGTCCGCCAAGAGCACTTCCGGGTCGCACGCCAGCGCGCACGCAATCGCGATGCGCTGACGCTGGCCGCCGGAGAACTGGTGCGGATAGCGGCCGAGGGCCTCTTCGGCCCGCGGCACCTGCACCCTCTCGAGCAGCTCGACGGCCCGCGCCTCGGCCTGCTTCCGGTTCAGTCCGAGATGCACCCGCATGTGGTCGGTCAGCTGCCTGCCCACGGTGATCTGCGGATGCAGCGATGCGGAGGGATCCTGGAAGACCATGGCGATGCGCTTGCCGCGCACGCGGTTGAGCTCGCGGCGCGGCATGCCGAGCAGCTCCGTGTCGCCGAGCCGGATCGAACCGGACGTGCGGGCCTGCCGCGGGAGCAGCCCGAGCACCGCGAGAGACGTGAGGGTCTTGCCGGAACCGGACTCGCCGGCGAGCCCCTGCACGCGACCGGGCTCCAGGTCGAGCGAGATCCCGTGCACGAGGGGGCGGCCGATCTCGATGCGGAGGTCGCGGATGCTGAGCGCGCTCATGCCTTCGCCCCCGCAGCCGAGGCGGTGAGCTCGGCCTGGTTCTCGTGGGCGACCTCCGCGGTCGGGTCGAGCACGTCGCGCATCGCGTCGCCGAGGAAGTTGAACGCCATGACGACCGTGAGGATCGCGAGGCCGGGGAAGACCCCCAGCCACCAGGCGTCGAAGTTCTGCATCGCGGCCGAGATCATGGATCCCCATTCGGCCGTCGGCGGCTGCGCCCCGAGCCCGAGGAACGAGAGGCCGGACAGCAGCAGGATGGCCGAGCCGATGTCGAGGGTGGCCAGCACGAGCACGGGGCCGGCGATGTTCGGCAGGATGTCGACGACGAGGCTGCGCAGCGGGGAGTGGCCGAGCAGACGCCCGGCGATGACGTAGTTCTGCCTGCGCAGGCTCAGGACGAGACTGCGCGTGACGCGCGCGTACTGCGGCCACGACACGATGACCGCGGCGATGACCGCATTGAACAGCGAGGGGCCGAGCGACGCCGCGACGACCATGGCGAGGATCACGGTCGGGAACGCCATGAACAGGTCGGTGATGCGCATGAGGGTCTCATCCACCCAGCCGCCGAAGTAGCCGGAGACCGCGCCGATGATCGTGCCGATGACGAGGGCGGCCGCCACCAGCGCCAGCGCGAGCGGGATCGTGACCGTGGCGCCGGTCATGAGCCGGGAGAACACGTCCCTGCCGTTGCCGTCCGTTCCCATCAGCGTCTCGATCCCCGGAGCCTCGAGGCGCGGCAGCACCTGGGCGTTCGGGGCGAAGGGAACCCACCACTGGGCCGTGAAGGCGACGACCACCCACGCCAGGGCGATGACGGTGCCGATGACGCCGAGCGGGGTGCGCCAGGCGCGCGGCCACCGGAAGCGGACCGCCCACCTCCGCGCGACGCGGGAGTCGTCGAGGGCGCTCATGCGATCCTCACTCTCGGATCGAGCACGCCGTAGAGCAGATCGACGACGAGGTTGATGACGAGGTAGATGACGCCGACGACCAGGCCGACGCCCATGATGCCGGGCAGGTCCAGGTTCGCCGCCGCGTTGTAGGCGTACGTGCCCAGCCCCGGCCAGGCGAACACCGACTCGACGAGCACGGTGCCGGAGAGCAGCGCCCCGAAGGCCACGCCGACGACCGTGAGGATCGGCAGCGCAGCGCCGCGGAGGACGTAGCCGAGGACGACCCTCGTCCCGGACAGCCCCTTCGCCCTGGCGGCGCGCACGTAGTCGCTGTCCAGCACCTCGAGGACGGACGTCCGCACGAACCGCGTGAGCAGGCCGATCGTGACGAGCGAGAGCACCATGACGGGAAGGGCGAGGTGCGCCGCCGCGTCGAAGAACCCGACGCCGTCGCCGTTCAGCAGATAGTCGACCGTGTAGAAGCCCGTGATCCGCGGGGGTGGCGTGATGGAGGGCGAGATGCGGCCGGAGCCGGGAGCGACGCCGAGCTGCAGGAAGAAGAAGTAGTAGGCGACGAGGGCGAGCCAGAACGTCGGGATGCTGAGGCCGACCAGCGTGACGACGCGGACGACCTGGTCGGCGACCATGCCACGCCGATACGCGGCGAGCGTGCCGAGCACCACGCTCACGGCAAGGCTCACCACGATCGCGCACACGGCGATCTCGATCGTGGCGGGCACCGCGGTGGCCAGATCGCTGGTCACCGGCCGTCCGGTGACCAGCGAGGAGCCGAGATCGCCGCGCAGCAGGTTCCCCATGTAGAGGAAGTACTGCACGACGAGCGGCTGGTCGAGGCCGTGCTCGGCGATGAACGCCTCCCGCGTCGCCGGATTCTGCGACGCGCCCTCGCCGAGGGCGGCGGACACCGGGTCGCCGGGCACGAGGTTCGTCAGCGCAAAGGTGACGATCGTGACGCCGATGAGCAGCAGCAGCGAGGTGCCGAGACGGCGCAGCAGGTACCCGACCAGCGGAGAGCGGGTCGGGCGCCTGCGTGCGCCTGCGGTCGTGCTCACAGGATGCGTCAGCTCGCGGGTGCGATCTCGGCGATGTCCATCTCCCACACGGAGTTGTACACGGCGCCGTCCACGTCACCGGCGGCCGCGATGTTCCGGCCGGGGACGATGAGCGGGACGAAGGGCCCTTCAGCCTGCATCGCCTCGGCGAAGGCGGTGAAGGCCGCCGTGCGCTCGTCGGCGTCGGTCGAGCTCGCGGCGGAGGCGGCGAGCTCGGCAATCTCCGGGTTGGCATCCTCGGTCCAGCCGGCACGCAGGCCGACGGTCAGACCGGGGGCGAAGGGCAGGAAGTTCGCCGAGTCGGCGTAGTCCGGGCCCCAGAACCAGAGCCCGAAGCCCTCGGCGCCGCCGACGTAGGCGTCCAGCTCGGTGGCGAACGGCGCAGGAGCCAGCTCGACGGTGATCCCGGCGTCGGCCAGCTGCGCCTGGACGCGCTCGGCGAGCGGGGTGAACTCCACGCCGCCGACCGGGTAGTCGTTCGGGAACTGCAGGGTCAGCGTCTCGCCGTTATAGCCGGACTCGGCGAGCGCCGCGGCCGAGGCGTCCAGGTCCTGCGCGACGCCCTCGGGCAGCGCGCCCTCGAACCCGGGCGGGATGACGCCGGTGGCCTGCGCGGAGCCGGCGCCGGCGAGCTCCAGGAGCGCGTCGTAGTCGAGCGCGTAGCGGATCGCCTCGGCGAGCTTCACGTTGGCGAGCGGGCCTGCGATGTCACTCGACTGGTTCAGCAGCAGGAAGATCGTCTGCCCGGAGGGGACGGAGTCGATGTTCACGTCGTCGCCGAGGCCTGCGACCTGGTCGCCGTTGAGGTCCATCGCCACCATGGTGTCGCCGCCGGAGAGGTTGGCGAGCTGCGTCGCGCTCTCGGTGACGTTGCGGATCACGACGCGGTCGTAGGCGCTCTCCTCGTCGCCGTTGTATTCGTCGTTCCTGGTCAGCACGACCTGCGAGGAGAGGTCGAGCGTGTCCAGGACGAAGGGACCGGAGCCGGCCGAGGCGCCGTCCAGGAACGCCTGGGCGGTGTCCGTTCCGTCGATGGTGCCGCCGTTCTCGATGACGACGTCCGAGTTCACGATGCCGAGCGCAGGGTTCGCGAGGATCGCGGGGAGCTGCAGCAGCGGCGTCTCGGTCGTGAACGAGACCGTCTTGTCGTCCACCTCCGCGATCGTGACGCCCGCGAGCAGGAAGTTCGGCTTGGCCTCGGTCATGCCCTGGATGCGCTGCAGCGAGAAGACGACGTCCTTCGCCTCGATCGGCGTCCCGTCGGAGAAGACGCGATCGCCCTCGAGCGTGAAGGTGAACTCGGTGGCCGTGTCGTTCTGCTCCCAGGAGGCGAGCCCGGGAACGGGGGTGGAGACATCCGATCCTTCGAAGTCGACGAGCGTCTCGTAGATCGCCTTGGCGACCATGTTGCCGGTGGGGTCATAGGTGTGACCGGGGTCGGCGGTCTCGATCGAGAAGGCGGTGTCGATCACGAGGGAGTCGGAGGAGCCCTCGCCGCCGTTGTTCGCGGAGTTGCCGCCGGAGCAGCCGGTGAGCACGAGGAGCGCCGCGGCTCCCACCGCGACCAGGGACCTGCGGGATGACGAGGACATAGACCCTCCTAGGGAAGAGGAGTGATTCGGGATGCGGCCGAGCTGCTGTGGACGACCGTGTTCAGATTGACATGTTGCGTGACGATCTGTCCAATGAGAACAGCGCATCCCACACACATCGCAGATCAACACCGGATTGAGGGAGATTATGTCCAACGAACGACCGAACGACTCGGCATCCGCTGGACGAAGTGCGTCCGCCGTCGACGAGATCGGACTGCGCATCCTCGAGGTGCTGCGCGAGAACGGCAGGGTGTCGATCGCCGCGCTGGCCGAACGGGTCGGCATCTCGCGCGCGAACGCCTACGCCAGGATGGAGGCGCTCGTGCAGAGCGGGGTCATCACCGGCTTCTCGGCCTCCGTCGACCCTGCGGGGGCCGGTCTCTCGATCGGCGCCTTGGTGTTCGTCACGGTGCACCCGCAGTCCTGGCCGGCGTTCCGCGAGCACGTCCTGGAGATGCCCGATGTGGAGTACTGCGCCGTGACGACCGGGGAGCACGACGCGATGCTGCTCATCCGGGCGACCGATGTCGGAGGGGTGCACGAGTTCTCCACGGGCGTGATCGCCCAGCTGCCGGAGGTGCGCACCGTGGTCAGCGTTGTGATCCTCGACGAGGTGATCCGTCGCCCGTACGTGCTGCCGTCCGACATCCCTGAGCGCACCTCGGAGTCGACGCCGCTCGGGATGACCCGCTGGACGCCGGCGCCCGGCGCGCGCGAGGCGCTGCCGCCGCGCTGATCAGGCGTCGACGACCTCGACGCAGATGCTGAGCTGGGGCTCGCCGTGCATCTCGTAGTGCTCCACGAGACGCAGGCCCTCGGCATCCTGCTCGATGTCGCTCTCGCCCTCGCCCGTGACCACGGACCCGTCGGCGACGAGCACATGCGCGAAGCGGATGCTGATGCGATCGCCGCTGCGCGTTCCGAGAAAGCGCCCGAAGGTGACCGTGTCCCCCGTGTAGTCGCCCCACACGATGCCGGACTCCTCGCGATACCGGAAGACGCTCGGAGCGTCGGGGTCGACGACGGAGGTCGTGGAGGACGTCATCCGGAAGGTGCGTCCGTCGAGCGAGGGAAGGGCGATATGCGTGGTCACCCCTCGATCTTCCCACCCGGGGATTAGCGTGGATGCCGTGAGCCCGCCTTCCCCCGCGATCGCCTTCGACGCCCACCCCCTCACCGAGCCCGTCGACCCGCGCGCCGTGAGCGCCTTCGTCGCGGAGATGCGCGCGCGGCGGACGACGAGCGTCACGGCCGGCGCCGTCATCGCGATCGTCGCGGTCGTGCTGGCCGCCGTCGTGCTGCTCCCGATGATGCTCATGATCGGGATCGGCGTCGCCACGCAGGGATTCCCGCCCGCCGCGATCCTGCCCTTCCTGCTGATCCTCGCCACCGTCGTCATCGGCGGGGCGTTCGGCGTCGCCGCGTGGCGCAGGAACCGGGTGAAACGGTACCGGCTCTCGCGCTTCGCCGTCGCCAACGGGATGACCTATGAGGACCGGATCGACGCACCGGGTCTTCCCGGCATGATCTTCGGGATCGGATCGGGACGGCAGTCACGGGAGCTGGTGCGCGGGCACTCTCCCCGGTTCGTGGAGTTCGGGAACTACCAGTACACGGTGAAGTCGGGGAAGAACTCGACCACCTATCGCTGGGGCTACGTCGCCGTCAAGCTCGACGTTCCTCTCCCGAACATCGTCCTCGACGCCACCGGGAACAACTCGGTGTTCGGGTCGAATCTGCCCGCCTCCTTCCGCAAGGACCAGAGGCTCTCCCTCGAGGGGGACTTCGACCGGTACTTCACCCTCTACTGCCCGGAGGGCTACGAGCGGGACGCACTGTATCTGTTCACGCCCGACATCATGGCGCGCTTCGTCGACAACGCGGCGCAGCTGGACGTCGAGATCGTGGACGACTGGCTGTTCCTCTACACCCAGCGCGAGGCGTCCACTCTCGACCCCGCGACCTGGGCGTGGCTCTTCGGCGCGGTCGGCGCGCTGATCGCGAAGTTCGATCAGTGGGCGCGCTGGCGCGACGAGCGGCTGATCGCGGAGAGAGGACCGGATGCGGCCGCCCCCGCGCCCTCGTCTGCGCTGCCCTTCGCGGCACCGGCCGGTCTGCTGGCGCCGCCGCCGGGAGTCGCGCGCGAGGGACGACGGCTGCGGCGGGGAACCAGGTGGGTGCCGATCGTCTTCATGATCGTCGTCGGACTGTTCTGGTTCTGGTCGAGGTGGCACTGAGCCCGGCCGGAAAGCGGCATATGGGGGTGGGCGCTGTTTCTGGGGATTCAGCTCCCACCCCATCCCCCCTCGGGATCGGAAGAAGCGAGCCCCCTCCGCATAGGCGGTCACCCGCCCGACGCCAATGCCGACTGGGGTTCGGCAGTGCTTGGCGTATGCGTACAGAATATTCACGGCTACGTTGCACCGGGTTGCATCATGGCCGCTGAACGGAAAACGTCATCAGTCCTCAGGCGGCGTCACGCGCCGCGCAGCGCCTCCCACTCCTTCCGGCGCTTCGCCTGCAGCGCAGGGTCCGGCACGGGCAGCGAGGCGATGAGGCGACGGGTGTAGTCGTCCTTCGGAGCGCCGAGTACGTCAGCGGTCCGCCCGTACTCCGCGATCTCACCCTGGTGCAGGACGACCACCTTGTGCGCGAGCATGTCGACCACCGCCAGATCGTGCGTGATGAACAGCGTGGCGAAACCGAACTGCTCCTGCACCTCGCCGAACAGCTCCAGCACCCTCGCCTGCACCGAGACATCGAGCGCGCTCGTCGGCTCGTCCGCGATGAGGAGCTTCGGATCCAGCGCCAGCGCACGCGCGAGCGAGGCCCGCTGGCGCTGACCACCGGAGAGCTCATGAGGGTACCGATCCCCGAAGGCGGCGGGCAGCTGAACCGCCTCGAGGAGCTCGTCCACCCGGCCGCGCGCCGCGGCGGCGTCCTTCGCGACACGGTGCACGATGAGCGGCTCCGCGACGTTCTGCGCGATCGTGAGCAGCGGATTGAAGCTCGTGCCTGGATCCTGGAACACGAACCCGATGTCCCGCCGCAACGGTCGGAAGTGCCGCTCCTTCACGCCGAGCATCTGCATCCCGAGCACTTCGAGCGAACCATCGGAGATCGGCGCGAGGCCGGCGATGGCCCTGCCGATCGTCGTCTTGCCCGATCCGCTCTCGCCGACGAGGCCGACCACCTCACCGGGGGAGAGCGTGAAGCTGACGCCCTTCACCGCGCGGAACGGCGCACGACCGAGGCGGCCCGGATACTCGATGACGAGATCCCTGGCCACGACCAGCGGGGCGGTGTCCTGCGCGACGGCGAGGGGACGCTCGACGATCTCCAGCCGAGGCACGGCCGCGAGCAGCCGCCGGGTGTACTCGTGCTGGGGCGCGGCGAACAGGTCGGCGACCGGCGCGGTCTCGACGAGCTCGCCGTTCAGCATGACCGCGACGCGATCCGCCAGATCGGCGACGACGCCCATGTTGTGGGTGATGAGCACGATGGCCGTGCCCTCCTCGTCGCGCAGCGTCCGCAGCAGGTCGAGGATCTCGGCCTGCACGGTCACGTCCAGCGCCGTGGTCGGCTCGTCCGCGATGATCACGGCCGGCCTGAGCGCCAGCGCCATCGCGATGACGATCCGCTGCTTCTGCCCGCCGGAGAACTGGTGCGGGTAGTCGTCGACGCGGCGCTCCGGTTCGGGGATGCCGACCCGGCGCAGCATGTCGACGGCCACCGCCCTCGCCTCCCGCCTTGACACGCCGCCGTGGGCGCGCAGGCCCTCGGCGAGCTGCCAGCCGACCGGGAACACCGGGTTCAGCGCGCTGGAGGGCTCCTGGAAGACCATCGCCGCCGCCGTTCCGCGCACGGCGCGAAGGCCGGCGGCATCCAGCTTCGTCACGTCGGTGCCCTCCAGCACCACCGCGCCGGAGGTGATCGCGGTCTCGGGCAGGAGACCGAGGATCGAGCGCGCCGTGACGGTCTTGCCGCTGCCGGACTCGCCGACGATCGCCAGCACCTCCCCGGCGCGCACATCGAGACTCACCCCGCGCACGGCATGCACGTCGCCGCCGTCGGTGGCGAAGGTGATGTCCAGGTCGCGGATCTCCACTGCCGATGCCATCACTGCACCTCTCCCAGGTCTTCACGGGTCACCGGCTGCGTGGCCGCGACGGCGTCCGCCGGCGTTCGACCGGCGCGTCGTCTGGCGCGCAGGCGCGGGTCCGCCAAGTCGTTCAGGCTCTCGCCGATGAGCGTGATGCCCAGCACCACGAGGACGATCGCGAGTCCGGGCGGGATCGCCGTCCACCAGATGCCCGCGGCGACGTCGCTGATCGACTTGTTCAGGTCGAAGCCCCACTCGGCGGCGGCGGTCGGCTCGATGCCGAAGCCGAGGAAGCCGAGGGCCGCCAGGGTCGAGATCGCCTCCGCCGCGTTGAGCGTGACGATGAGCGGCAGGGTGCGAGTGGAGTTGCGCAGCACGTGGCGGAACATGATCCTGCTCGTCGGCGCGCCGATCACGCGCGCGGACTCCACGAAGGCCTCCGCCTTGACGCGGAGCACCTCGGAGCGCACCACCCGGAAGTACTGCGGCACGAAGACCACCGTGATCGAGATCGCCGCCGCGAGGACGCCTGGCCACAGCCCCGACTGACCGCCGCTGATGGCGATCGCCGCGACGATCGCGAGCAGCAGGGTCGGGAAGGCGTAGATGGCGTCAGCGGCGACGACGAGGACGCGGTCGACCCATCCGCCGAGGTAGCCGGAGACGAGGCCGAGGAGCACGCCGATCACGACCGAGAGCGCGACGGCGACGACGATCACGAGCAGCGCGGTGCGGGAGCCCCAGATGACGCGCGAGAGCACGTCGTAGCCGCCGACCGTGGTGCCGAGAAGGTGCGCCGCGCTCGGCGCCTGCTGGGCGCCGAAGTTCCCGTCGGCGTCCTTGAGCTGGTTGAAGCCGTACGGGGCGATCCACGGTGCGAGGAGCGCTGTGAGCAGGAACATCCCGGTCAGGACGAGGCCGGCGACCAGCATCCCGCGCTGGAGCCCGACGCTCTGACGGAGCTGATGGACGACGGGGAGTCTGCTGAACAGAGAGGTCTTCGCCATGTCAGTACCTCACCCTCGGGTCGACGAAGGCCGCGATGATGTCGACCACGAAGTTGGTGACCGCGACGATGACCGCGATCATCGCCACGATGCCCTGCACGGCGACGAAGTCCCGCGATCCCAGATATGCGGCCAGCTGGAAGCCGAGGCCCTTCCATTCGAAGGTGGTCTCGGTCAGCACGGCGCCGCCGAGCATGAGGGCGATCTGGAGGCCGATGACCGTGATGATCGGGATGAGCGCCGGACGATACGCGTGCGTGCGCACCAGCCGTCCCTCGCCGACGCCCCGTGAACGGGCGGCGTCGATGTACGGCATGTTGTAGGTGCCGATGAGGTTGGTCCGCACGAGGCGCAGGAAGATCCCGGCGGTGAGCAGGCCGAGGGTCGCGGCCGGCAGGATCGCATGCAGGAGCACGTCCTGGATGTACGCCGGGTTCCCGGAGGCGATCGCGTCGATGAGGTAGATGCCGGTGCCGCCCTCGCGGCCCAGCGCGATCTCGGTGCGCACGTTCGCACGGCCGGACACGGGCAGCCATCCCAGCCAGACCGAGAAGACCAGCTTCGCGACCAGGCCGGAGAAGAACACCGGGGTCGCGTAGAAGAGGATCGCCGAGACGCGCAGGCCGGCGTCGGGCCAGCGGTCCCGCTTGGCGGCGGCGATCATGCCGAGCGGGATGCCGACGACGAAGGCCACGATCAGGGCGTAGACGACGAGCTCGAGCGTCGCACTGCCGTAGGTGAGCAGCACCTCCACGACCGGACGGTTGTCGGTGAGGGTGTTGCCGAAGTCGAAGGTGAGGATCTGGCCGAGGTACTCGACGTACTGGACCAGCACGGGTCGGTCGTAGCCGGCCGCGTGGATCCGCTCGGCGAGCTGATCGGGGGTGAGCTGCCCGCCCAGGGCCGCGGTGATCGGGTCGCCGGTGAGGCGGATGAGGAAGAACACCACCGTGACGAGGATCAGCACGGTGGGGATCATCAGCAGGAACCGGATGAGGATGTACCGGCCGAGGGAGCTTCCGCCGGTGCGGCGGCGGGTGCGGGTGGGGGGATGGTCGCCGGCCGACGCGGAGTCGGCGGGCGACGAGGCAACGTCGCTGGTCATGGGATGGACCCTTCGCGGGGGATGCCGGACCCGCCCGGCCGCCGGCTCGATGAGCGGTGCGACGCGGACGGGTCCGGCATCCGGACTGCTAGTTGGTGATGGAGGCGAAGCGGAGCTTGAACGAGGCGTCGAGAACGACGCCGTCCACGCTCGTGCCGGCCACCGCCACCTGAGCGCCCTGCAGGAGCGGGATCGTGGAGAGATCCTGGGCGACGAGCTCCTGGATCTTCTCGATGTCCGCGGTGCGGGTGTCGGGATCCGTCTCGACGGCCTGCTGCAGGATGAGGTCGTTGACCTCCGCGTTGTCGTAGTGGTTGCCCAGGAAGTTCTCCTTGAGGAAGAACGGGGTCAGGTAGTTGTCCGCGTCGGAGTAGTCCGGGAACCAGCCGAGCTGATACGCCGGGTAGACGTCGGCGGTGCGGTCCTCGGAGTACTGCACCCACTCGGTCGACTTCAGGTCGACGTCGAACAGGCCGGACTCCTCGAGCTGCGCCTCCACCAGCGCGTACTCGTCGCCGGAGGACGGACCGTAGTGGTCCGGGCTGTACTGCAGGCTCAGCTTGACCGGGGTCTCGACGCCTGCGGCCTCGAGGGTCGCGGCGGCCTTATCGGCGTCCGGTGCGCCGTCTCCGTCGCCGTAGAGGCCCTTCAGCGCCTCGGTCGCGCCCGCGAAGCCCTCGGGCACGTAGGAGTACAGCGGGGTGTAGGTGCCCTTGTAGACCTGCTCGGAGATCGCGTCGCGGTCGACGAGGTCGGCCACGGCCTGCCGGACTGCGAGCGCCTTCGCCGCATCCGCGTCCGGCGTGCTCGCGCCGTAGGGCTGCGTGTTGAAGTTGAACACGATGTAGCGGATCTCGCCACCGGGGCCGTCGATGACCTGGACGTCGTCGTTGCCGGCGAGGTCCTCGATGTCCGTGGCCGAGAGGCTGCGGTAGGCCACGTCGACGTCGCCCTCCTGGACGGCGAGCTTCAGGTTCGACGACTCGGCGAAGTACTGCAGGACGACGCTGTCGTTCGCCGGCGCGTCGATGAGTCCCTGGTAGCTCTCGTTCGGGGTGAACTCGACCGCCTTGTTGAAGTCCCACGAGGAGATCGCGTACGGTCCGCCGAAGGCGTTCGCGTCGACGATGTCCTGGTCGGGGGTGAGCTCGGTCGCCGAGAACGTCTCCTCGTCGACGATCGCCCCGGGGAAGCTCGTCAGGATGAACGGGAAGACCTGGTCGTTCTCGGTCTTCAGGTGGAAGACGACGGTGGTGTCGTCCGGCGTCTCGACGCTGTCGAGGTTGTACAGCAGGCTCGAGGCGCCGTTCGGGTCGGCGATCGCGACGTTGCGGTCGAAGGAGAACTTGACGTCCGACGAGGTGAGGTCGTTGCCGTTGGCCCAGGTCAGGCCCTCGGGAAGGGTGACCGTGTACTCGGTCGGCGAGGTGAACTCCGCCGACTCGGCGAGATCGGGGACGACCTCCGTGCTGTTGTAGTCCGTGTTGACCAGGTACGGGAAGACCTGGATCTGGACCGCGAGCGAGCCGTTGTCATAGGAGCCGGCCGGGTCGAGCGTGGTGACCTTGTCGGTGGTGCCGACGATGATGTCGCCACCGGCGGCGTCGCCGCCGCCGTTCCCGCCGCCGCCGTTCGCGCAACCGGCGAGGACGAGCGAGGTGACGCCGATGGCGCCGATCGCGAGGCCGAGGCGGCTTCGCGTGCTGTTCTGCAGAGACATGAATCTCCCCATCTGTGAAGGTGCTGCAGCCTCGTCGGGTGGACGGGCTCAAGGCACCATCATGCACACGCATGAGAGCGGATGCGGAGCGCGAGCCCGATTTCGTAACGAGACCGAAACCCGCTGACAGCGGGACTCGGCACCATCTCGCGCGTCAGGCGGCGAGCGCAGAATCCAGTCGTTCCCTGACCTTCGGCCGCGCGGTCACGAGGGGCGCACCGTCGAACTGCTCCGCCATCCGGGCAAAAGCTTCGGCGCCGGACGCATCGACCGGCTGCAGGACCTTGATGTGCACCGAGCGCACCCGATCGATCCAGAGCGGGACGAAGCGCACGTGCACGGTGCCGGCGCGGGTGTACCGGAATACCTGCTCATGCACTCCGTCGTGGGCGAGCGCGCCGGTCCGCCACAAGGTGTCGAACCGGGGCGACTCGGTGCGCAGGCGATCGACGAGCCCGGTCCAGGCGGGATCGTCGAGATGCTCGGCCATCGCCGCTCGCAGGCGTGCGACCATCCGCGTGGTGACGCCGTCGTAATCCCCATAGGAACGCTGCCAGGCAGGATCGAGGAACGCACGCACCATGCAGTTGCGGTCGGCGATGGGCGCGTCGTCCAGATCATCGATGAGAAACCGGTACGACGCGTTGCTGGCGAGGATGTCGTACGTCGCGGTCTGGATGCACGCCGGCAGCGGCATCAGCGTGGCCAGCAGGGCGAGATGGTCTGCCGTGACCACTTCGCACATGGAGGACAGCGGCGCACCGGGTGCGGCGTGGCCCGTCGCGAGGATCCACAGGTGCTCGCGTTCGTCGAGGTCGAGTCGCAGTGCTCCGGCGATGGCGTCCAGCACGGACGGCGAGGGACGGATATCGCGTCCCTGTTCGAGCCATGTGTACCAGGTCACCCCGACGCCCGCGAGGGTCGCGACCTCTTCACGGCGCAGTCCAGGAGTGCGCCTTCGACCGCCTGCAGGCAGGGATACCTGTGCGGGACTCAAACGCTCCCTTCGGCTGCGCAGGAACGCTCCGAGTTCACGCCGCACCACGGTCGCACCGTCGACTGTCATCACGAATACCAGGATAACCACGCTCTGTATACCCGGATCAACGCGTCCGATCCTGGATGCATGACCGATACCGAACCCCTTTCCCGCACCTCGCCAGGGACTCTGACGACCGCCGGCGCGACCGCCCTGCTCGCGGGCACCGCGCTCGCCAATGTGATATTCGGCACGGCGACGATCGTCGCGCCGACAGCGGCCGCTGACCTGGATGCCGATGCCGGGGCGGCGGGCCTGTTCGTGGCGCTGTTCTCCGCCGGCTTCGCCGCCGTTCTCGTCCTCGGCGGACGGCTCGGCGATCGGCTCGGACGACGACGGCTGTTCCGGATCGGCCTCGGGCTGCTCGCCGTGACGTCGCTCGGCGTGAGCGTCGTCCCCGGTCTGTCGGGACTGCTCCTGGTCCGCGCCGTCCAGGGCGTGGCGGCGGGCCTGATGCTGCCGCAGTCCCTCACCACCATTCAGGCGACCACCACGGGGGAGCGACGCCTCCGGCTCATGTCGGTGTACGCCGCCGTGCTCGGGGTGGGCACGACAGCGGGACAGATCGGCGCCGGCGCGCTGGCGACGCTCGGGCCGAGCACCTGGCGACTCGCCTTCGCCGCCGTCGGCGTCCTCACCCTCGCCGTCCTCCTGCTGACGGGCCTGATCGTGGAGACCATGCCGCCGACCGCATCGGGGATCGACGCAGTCGGCAGCTCGCTGCTCGCCATCGCCATCGTGTCGTTCCTCGTTCCGGTCGGACTGGGCCGAGGCGCGGGCTGGCCGTGGTGGACTTGGGCATCGCTCGTCCTCGCCCTGCTCGCGGCACTGATGCTCGTCTGGTGGGAGCGTCGGCTTCCTGCCCGCAATGCACTGGTCCCTCCGGACGCGTTGCGCACCCCGATCCTGCGGATCGGGCTGCTGCTCACGCTCCTGTTCTTCACCGGCTACGGCGCGTTCGTGTTCCTCTTCTCGCTGACGGCATCCTCCGGGCTGGATCTCGATCCGCTCGCCGTCGGCATCTCGCTCGCGCCCTTCGCCCTCGCCTTCATCACCGGCACGCTCTCGTCACCGCGGCTGACTCGGATGCAGGGGTCGGCTCGTCTGATGCAGGCTGCTGCCGTGGTGCAGTCTCTCGCCCTGATCGCCGTCGGCCTGATCGTCTGGCTCGGCTGGCCCACGCCGTCTTTGCTCGGACTGCAACCGGTGCTGCTCGTGCTCGGATTCGCGCAGGCGCTCGTGTACACGCCCCTCATTGGGACGATCATGGGCTCGCTGCCGCCCGATCTCACGGGCACCGCGAGCGGACTCCTCTCGACCGTTCAGCAGGTCGGCCTCGCACTCGGCGTGGCGGTGATCGCCGTGCTCGCAGACGTCTTCTCGAACGCCGGCGGTGCGGGGTTCGCCGGCTGCGTGCTCCTGAACGTCCTTCTCGCCGTCGGCTTCGCGATCGTGGTGAGGCGACTGCGGCGGCATGCCTGACGTCCGTTCCCGGCCCGTCCGCCGCCACCCCGGGATGCCCTGCTCGCCGTTCTCCGCGCCGGAAGGATCACGCGGACGCGCCGAACCGAGCTGCCACCCCGGAAAACGCGGATGCGCGCCGTTCATCCGTCGACGTGATCTCCCCGTCCCCGGAGTCCGAAGTACTCCAGCTCCGCCTCGTTCAGCATCCGGGAGCGGATGAGGAAGCGCATCCCGGTCGGCCCCTCGACGCTGAACCCCGCGCCACGGCCCGGAACGACGTCGATCGTCAGATGCGTGTACTTCCAGTACTCGAACTGCGATTCGGACATGTACACCTCGATCGGCGCGTCGAGCCCGGCGTCCAGGGTGCCGAGCAGCACGTCGCTCGGACCGGTGAGGAACATACCGACGGGGTAGCACATGGGGCTCGAGCCGTCGCAGCACCCGCCGGACTGGTGGAACATGAGCGGGCCGTGCTGCGCCGTGAGCTCGCGCAGCAGCGCGGCGGCGGCGTCCGTGACGTCGACGCGGTGGTATGTGCCGATGCTGACCATGACGTGTTTCCCTTCGGCGTTCGATCTCTCCGTTCGTTGAGCGATCCTCTTCCTCCCGTTCGTTGAGCGAGGACCGGCTCCTTCTTCCTCCCGTTCGTTGAGCGAGGAGCGGAGCGACGAGTCGAAACGCGCTTCACGGCGAACTGCGTTTCGACTCGCTTCGCTCGCTCAACGAACGGGAGGGGCCGCTCGCTCAACGAACGGGAGGGGCCGCTCCCTCAACGAACGGGAGGGGCCGCTCCCTCAACGAACGGGAGGGGCCGCTCCCTCAACGAACGGGAGGGAGAGGGATCCGCCTCTCTCAACGAACGGGGGGAGAGGGATCCACTCCCCCCTCAGCGAACGGGAGGGAAGGATGCGCCCCGCTCAACGAACGAGGGGGAGGGATGCTCAGAAGAAGCCCATCGGCCCTTCCGCGTAGGAGACCAGGAGGTTCTTCGTCTGCTGGTAGTGATCGAGCATCTTCAGGTGGTTCTCCCGGCCGATGCCGGACTGCTTGTACCCGCCGAACGCCGCATGCGCCGGGTACTGGTGGTAGGTGTTCGTCCACACCCGGCCCGCCTCGATCGCTCGACCGGCGCGATACGCGATGTCTCCGCTGCGGCTCCACACGCCCGCGCCGAGTCCGTACAGGGTGTCGTTGGCGATGGAGATCGCGTCGTCGAAGCCGTCGAAGCTCGTCACGGAGAGCACCGGCCCGAAGATCTCCTCCTGGAAGATCCGCATGTCGTTCGTGCCCTCGAAGACCGTCGGGGCGACGTAGTAGCCCTCGCTGAGGTCGCCGCCGAGATCGACCCGCTCGCCGCCGGTGAGCAGCCTCGCGCCGCCCTGCCTGCCGATGTCGATGTAGCTGAGGATCTTCTCCAACTGGTCGTTGGACGCCTGGGCTCCGATCATCGTGTTCTTGTCGAGCGGGTTGCCCTGGACGACCTTGCCGACCCGCTCCAGGCCGTCGGAGAGGAAGCCGTCGTAGATCGAGCGCTGGATGAGCGCGCGCGAGGGGCAGGTGCAGACCTCCCCCTGATTGAGGGCGAACATCGTGAACCCCTCGAGCGCCTTGTCGTAGAAGGGATCGTCCGTCGAGCGCGCGACGTCCTCGAAGAACACGTTCGGCGACTTGCCCCCGAGCTCGAGGGTCACGGGGATGAGGTTCTGCGAGGCGTACTGCATGATGAGCCGTCCCGTCGTGGTCTCCCCGGTGAAGGCGACCTTGCGGATCCGCTTGTGCTGCGCGAGCGGGGCGCCGGCCTCGATGCCGAAGCCGTTGACGATGTTCACGACGCCGGCGGGCAGCAGATCCCCGATGATCTCGAAGAGGAACAGGATGGATGCCGGCGTCTGCTCGGCCGGCTTGAGCACGACGCAGTTGCCTGCGGCGAGCGCCGGCGCGAGCTTCCATGTCGCCATGAGGATCGGGAAGTTCCACGGGATGATCTGCCCGACGACGCCGAGCGGCTCGTGGAAGTGGTAGGCGACGGTGTTCTCGTCGAGCTGGCTGATCCCGCCCTCCTGGGCGCGCAGGACGCCGGCGAAGTACCGGAAGTGATCGACGGCGAGCGGGATGTCCGCGGCGAGCGTCTCGCGCACCGGCTTGCCGTTCTCCCAGGTCTCGGCGACGGCGATCGCCTCGAGGTTCTGCTCGATCCGGTCGGCGATCCTGTTGAGTATCGCGCTGCGCTCGGCCGGCGTCGTCCTCTTCCACGACTCGAACGCCTTCCAGCCGACCTCGACCGCGCGGTCGATGTCCTCCGCGGTGCCGCGCCCGACCTCGGTGAACGGCTTGCCGTTGACGGGGCTGAGATTCTCGAAGTACTGGCCCTTGACGGGTTCCACGAACTCCCCGCCGATGTAATGGCCGTATCGCGGCCGGTAGCTCGCGACCGCGCCCGGCTGCCCTGGGGCGGAATACGTGGTCGACACGGTCTCTTCGACGATGGTCATCGCTGTCTCCTTCGACGGGGGAGGCGCAGCGTCACTGCTGCGTCCTTGCCTCGACGGTAGGAGCCGGCCCGTTGCACGCCGGTGCGCAACGTTGCATCCGGTTGCGTTCGCGCTCGCCCGCCGGGCCGCGCACCCGATGCCGGCTCCCTTGGGTACCCCCCCCGGTGCATCGGAGGTACCCAAGGGAGCCGGCCAGGGGCGGGACGGGCGAAGGGGGACGGCGAGCGGGCGACGGGCAGGAGCCGGGCAGAAGGCGCCGTCAGACCTGCGCGAGCCGCTCGATCCGCGTGACGAGGGAGGCGCGCCTCGGCGACCGGGCCGGCAGCATCTCCAGGCACAGCCGAAGGATCTCCTCGTCCTCTGCACCTTCGGGGATGTCCGCGTAGAGGAGCAGCACCTCGATGCTCGCCTCGGTGAGCATCGCCTCGCGCAGGGCGGCTCGGACGCTCTCGCGGAACTCCTCCACGCCCGGGGACGTCGACTCCGGCAGCGCCGGGCCGCGGTACGCGCTCAGCGCCACGCGGTGCGCGCCGCGTCCGAGCAGCGCCAGGACGTTGTGGGCGTCCGTCTCGAGCTCGATCGCCAACCGATAGGGACGCGATTCCGGAACGAGGGAGGGCGCGACGCGCTCGAGGACCTTGCGCAGACGCACCACCTCGGGCCGCAGTGTGTCGGCGGCTGAGCCCTCCCCGTACACGAGCTCGGCGAGCCGCTCGGCGGACAGCCCCTGACGATGCACCGCCAGCATCAGCAGGATCTCGGCATGGCGTGCGCTGAGATCGATGACGGTCTCGGCCTCCTCGCCGCTCACCTCCAGACGGGCGCGGTCGCGTCCGAGCACGTGCAGCGTCGCGCGCGTCGGTGTCCCCTTGCGCCTCCGAGGGCCGGAGACCGGCGGGGCGGATGCGCGCGCCTTCAGCCGGGACACGAGCAGCTGGGTCTCCACCGCACGCGCGGTGGCGTCCACGAGCAGCTGCGCCTGCGGCGTGGTCACCTCCGGCCCTCCGGTGACATCGATCACGCCGAGGATCTTCCTGGTCTCCGGATCGAAGACCGGAGCCGCCGTGCACGACCAGGGTTGCACGAGCCGGTTGTAGTGCTCGGCCTGACGGATCTGCACGGATTCGCCGATGCGCAGGGCGGTGCCGGGAGCCGACGTCCCGATCGCGTCCTCCGCCCAGTTCGCCCCGGCCACGAACCCGACGTCCCCCGTCATGAGGCGCTGGTGCAGATCGCCCTCGACCCAGAGCAGACGCCCTGCCTCGTCGCCCACCGCGACCATCACCCCGGCGTGCTCGGCATCGCCGGGAAGCAGGAGGGCGCGGACCATCTCCATGACGCTGGCGAGCGGGTGCGTCCGACGGTAGGCCTCGAGCTCCTCCTCGAACATGGCCAGCGGCGGGATGCCCTCGGTGACCGCTCTGCTCTTCCAGGATCGCTCCCAGGACTCCCGGACGACCTGACGAACCTGGTCGAGACGCCGATCCTCGAAGTTCCCGGAGACGAGCTCCTCGTGCGCACGCTCGATGATCAGACGCGAGGTCTCCAGAGTTCCCTCGCGTGAGGCAGACCACGGCGATGACACAGGCGCCTCCGATCGACGGCGACGAAGCTAAGCCCAGTGTAGAGCCGATGCAACCCGGTGCAACCTTTTCTTCCCCGACGCGTCCGTCTGCGCTCAGCCCAAGGCCTCCGCGCACACCACCGCGGCTGCGGCCGACCAGGCCTGCGGCCGGCAGGCCGCGGGGTACGGCACGGGCACCGGCTCCTGCGCCGCCGGGTCTCCGGAGTGCAGCTCGGGCACGCGGTAGCCGAATCGCTCCGCCGCGTCGACGAGCTGCACGGCGAGCGCCCGCGCCCGATCGACGAGACCGGCGCGCCTCATCCCGTGGATGAGGATCGCCGTGTCATGGGTCCACACGCTCCCGCCGTGATAGCTGAGCGGCCAGTAGCCTCCGGCCGCGGTGGACAGCGTGCGGACGCCGTAGCCGGAGGCCATGGTCGGGCCGGCCAGCAGCTCGGCGCACCGGTGCTCCTCCTCCTCGTCGAGGATGCCGGTGCCGATGAGATGCCCGATGTTGCTCGTCAGGGTGTCGACGGGCCGGCCGGCAGCGTCCAGCGCGATCGCGGGGTAGGCGCCCTCCTCGGTCGACACCCAGAAGGATGCGCGGAAGCGGCGGCGCAGATCCTCCGCCCAGGCGCGCAGCCCACCCGCATCCTCGCCGAACGCCTCGAGGATCTCCGCACCGCGGGTCGCCGCCTCATAGGCGTATCCCTGCACCTCGCAGAGGGCGATCGGCCCCTGCGCGAGCGATCCGTCGCGCCATTGGATGGAGTCGCCGGAATCCTTCCAGCCCTGGTTCGCCAGCCCGTGACCGCTCTCGTCGACGTAGTCGATGAACCCGCTGCCGGAGGCGGTGCCGTGCTCGGTCAGCCAGCCCAGCGCCGCGCGCAGCGCGGGCAGCAGCTCGCGCACCTCGTCCTCGGGAAGCCCGCCGTCACGGGCGTCGGCGAGCAGGCAGACCCAGAGCGGGGTCGCATCGACCGTGCCGAAGTAGCGCGGCGGCAGCACGATGCCCTCGTTCGGCATCGCGAGCTCGTCGCTGCGCAGCTCGTGCAGGATCTTGCCCGGCGCCTCGGCGGTCAGGGGGTCGGTGCGCTCCCCCTGCAGGCGCGCGAGCACGCGGAGCGTGGATGCCGCGAGCCGCGGCGCCGCGGGCATGGCCAGCCGTGCCGCCCACAGCGAGTCGCGGCCGAACAGCGTGAGGAACCAGGGCGCCCCGGCGGCGAAGAACTCGTCCTCGGGGTGATCCGGCAGCGCGAGGCGGAGCGCTCCGAGATCGTCCAGGGCGCGCTCCAGCCAGCGCGTCACGCGCGCGTCGCCCGAGGCGACCGGCTCGGTGCGCCACTCGCCGGCGCCGCGGACCACGAGGGAGGGATCGCCGAGCCGGAGCATCCATCGCACACATGCGCTCCCGCGCGGCGGGACCCGGACGCTCCAGCGCAGCTCGATCTCGTCGCCGTCCCTCCGCACCTCGGCATCCGGCGCCTCGATCGTGAACGCGGCCGATCCCGCCCGCGCGTGCGTGCCGTCCCCCTCCCAGGTCCGCACGGACACCGAGCCGGACTTGACCTCCTGCAGAGGTGCGAAGTCGGGGCGGATCCGCACCGTCACGACCGCCGGCACCGCTACCTCGCGCGCGGACGAGATCTCGATCGACTCGGCGACCTCCCCGTCCGCGACCGACCGCTCCCGCCGCAGCCGCACCTTGGGATCGGGCAGATCGTCGTCGAGGGCGCGCAGCACGGCGCCGAAGCGCACGTGCCTGGCGTCGACGACGGCGCTCGACAGCGCTTCCGGGATCTCGCCGTCGACCTCGAGCCGCACGGTGCTGACGTGCCGCACATCGCCGTGATAGATCCCGTGGATCGGGGCGGAGCCCAGGTCGCCGTCGGACGCCGACCACACCTGGGTGGGGGCGTGCAACGCGATCACGGCATCGTGCAGCAGGGGCTGGCGGGGGGCATCGGTCATTCCTTGACGGCTCCTTCACTGGCGTTCATGATGTGTCTCTGGAAGATGAAGAACATGACCGCCACGGGGATGGTCATGATCGCGGCCGCGGCCAGCTTGATCGGGAACTGGTTCCCCTGGCTGAGCTGTCCGCTCGCGAGCGAGGCGACGCCCTTGGTCAGCGTGGTGAGCTCGGGCGACTGCGTGGAGACGATGAAGTGGCTCAGCTCGTTCCACGATCCCTGGAAGGACAGGATGACGATCGTGATGAGCGCGGGTCGCGCCATCGGGAGGACGACCGACCAGAACAGCCGGAACGTGCCCGCACCGTCGATCCGCGCCTGCTCCTCCACCGAGACGGGGATCGACTCGAAGAAGTTCTTCATGATGAAGACGCCTGCCGCGTCGACGAGCAGCGGCAGGATCATGCCCGCGTAGGAGTCGTAGATGCCGAGCTGGTTGATGACGAGGAACTTCGGGATCAGCAGGACCACCGCCGGCACCGCCATGACCGCGACGAGCGCGGCGAACACGACGCCGCGGCCCCGGAAGCGCAGTCGCGCGAGCGCGTATCCCGCGAGGGAGTCGAAGAACACCCTTCCCGCGGTGACGAACACCGTGACGATCGCGGTGTTCGCGAACCAGGTGGGGAAGGCCGATCGCGTGAACAGCTGCTCGTAAGCCGCCCAGGTGAAGGTCGACGGGATCAGCGAGATCGCGTTCTGGGTCGCCTCGGCATCGCTCTTGAACGAGGTCGCGACCTGCACGAGGAAGGGATAGATGTAGATCACGGCCAGGACGATCAGCATCGCGTAGAGCAGGCTCTGGGCGGCGATCCGGCGCGGAGCGAGAGTCTTCATCGCGAAGCCTCCTCTCCGACCTGGTAGGCGCGGATCCGGCGGCGCGAGACCGGCCGATCCCGCAGCACCCAGCGTTGGAACAGGGTGAAGATCACGATGATCGCGAACAGGATGAAGGCGATCGCCGCGCCCTGACCCCACTCCTGCCCGTTGAACGCCGCCTGGTACGACAGTACGCCGGCGTGAGCGTGGTCTTGCCCGGACCGCCCTGCGTACCGGTGTAGATCTGGTCGAACACCTGCCACGTGCCGATCAGGCCCAGCGTCAGCACCGTGAACAGCGTCGGGCGCAGCTGCGGGAGCGTGACCCGCCAGAAGCGCTGCCATCCGTTCGCGCCGTCCATCATCGCCGCCTCGTCGACGTCGCCGCCGATGTTCTGCAGGCCCGCGAGGAAGAGGAGCATGAACGTGCCGCTGGTCGTGAACACCGCCATGAGGATGAAGGCGCTCATCGCCACCGAAGGCCCGGCCAGCCAGTCCCACCAGGTGACGCCGAGCAGGCCGGATCCGGTGAGCCAGGCGGGGCCCTGCTCGACGCCGACCACGGCGAGGGCGTTGTGGACGACGCCGGAGGGGTCGTTGAACCAGTTCGGGCCGGCGATCCCGACCGCGGCCAGGACGCGGTTGACGACTCCGGATGCCGAGAAGAGGAACAGCCACAGCACGGTGATCGCGACCGAGCTGGTGACCGAGGGGAAGTAGAACGCCGTGCGGAAGAAGCCCCGTCCGCGCAGCACCGCCCGGTTCACGAGCACCGCGAGGAACAGCGAGAGGGCCGTCTGCAGCGGGACGACGAGGAGCACGTACCAGGCGTTGTTGCGCAGCGAGATGCCGAAGTTGCGCTCGGCGAGGCCGCCACCCGTGGTGATGTCGGCGTAGTTGTCGAGCCCGACGAAGCCGACGGCGCCGGAGAGCGGGCTGCCGCGACCTGACCAGTCCGAGAAGCTCACCCACAGCGCCATGAGCACGGGGATGAGGAGGAACACGCCGAGGATGACGAGCACGGGCAGCGTGAAGATCCATCCGGCGGCGGCCTCGCCGCGACGGATGCCCGTGGTGCGGGAGCCGTCGCGACGAGACCGGAGGGCCTGTGCGGTCATGACGTCAGTCGGTGAGCGCGGTCAGGTTCTGCTGGACCGATCCGAGGATCGTCGCCGGATCGGCGGTCTTCAGCGACTCGAGCTGCGCGTTGAAGTCGGCCACGACGTCGGTGACCCCGGCGAGGTTCGGCATGAACTGCGCGTAGTCCGCACCGGCCAGGAACGCCGCCAGCTCCGGGTTCGCGTCGGTCCAGGCGTCAGCGGCCGACTGGATGGACGGCATCGGGCCGAAGGCCTCCGAGAAGGCGAGCTGCGCGTCCGAGCTCGTCAGGTACTCGACGAGGTCCAGAGCGGCCTGCTGGTTGGGGCTGTCCGCCGCCATCCCCCAGCAGTTGGTGAACTGCAGCGTGCCTTGTCCTCCGGGGCCCGAGGGCAGCTCCGCCACCGAGTAGGAGACGTCGGGGAAGTCCGCGGCCAGGCCGCCGGTGATCCAGTTGCCCTCGATGACCATCGCGGCCAGCTGCTTGCCGAAGGCCTCGCCGCCCCATCCAGCGCCGATGTCGGCCGCGTAGGCGAAGGTGCCGTCCTGCAGGTGGGAGGCGACGTACTCCAGGGCCTCGACGTTGGCGTCGCTGTCGGCGACGGCCTCTCCGTCCACGACCAGTCCTCCGCCCGCCTGCGCCATGAACGCGCCGACGCGCTGGTACTCGGCGCCGAAGGCGAGGCCGACCCTGCCGTCGACCGTCAGCGTGGCGGCGACGTCGGCCAGCTCGTCCCAAGTGGTCGGGATGTCGGCCTCCGTGAGCCCCGCCTCGGCCCACAGGTCGTCGTTGATGACGAGCGCGAGGGTGGAGAAGTCCTTCGGCGCGCAGAAGAACTGGCCGTCGACGGTGAAGTTCTCGACCAGCGAGGGGTAGAAGTCGTCCTTGTTCGACAGCTCGTCGCCGTAGGCCTGCAGCGAGCCGTTCGCCGCGTACCCGGCGATCGCGTCCGTGGAGAGGTAGAAGAGGTCGGGCGGCGACCCGGCGGCGAACCCCTGGGAGAGCTGCTGCGGAAGGTCGTTCGCCACCTGCACCTCCGCGTCGATGCCGGACTCCGCCGACCACGCCGCGACGGCCTCCTCGACCGCGGTGGTCTCGGCGTCTCCGGAGGAGCCGATGAGGATGCTGAGAGCGTCGTCCGAGCTCGTGAGCCCTTCGCCGGTCTCCCCGGGGGGCTCCTCGAAGCCGGATCCGCAGCCGGTCAGGACGAGCACTCCCGCGGCGATCGTCGCTCCCGCGGCGACGAGCGCCCTGGTCATGTGGCGAGTCATGTCTCTCTCCTTTGAGGATGGTCTCTGGTGCTGAGATTTTGAACGATCAAATTCTTGCTTCATCCGCAAATCTAGGCGACGCGCGTCCCGACGTCAAGAGGTCCCCACCTCGCGGCGGACCACCGGCCGACGCCTACAATGACAGGAGTTCGAGGAGGTACGAGGATGCCGAAGGCGCCGACTGTGGAGGACGTGGCCGAGCGCGCCGGGGTGTCCCGTCAGACGGTGTCCAACGTGCTGAACAGTCCGGAGATCGTGCGCCCGGCGACCCGTGATCGCGTCCAGGCCGCGATCGACGCGCTCGGCTACCGCAGGCACGCCGCGGCACGGCGCCTGCGCACCCGCCGCAGCTCCACGATCGGCATCCACCTCGATCCCTACGCCGGAGGGGTGTCCGGTGTCGTGCTCGACCGCTTCGTGCACGCCCTCACGGAGAGCGCCAGCGCCCGCGGCATGCGCATCCTCGTCTATGCGGCCAGGAGCCCCGATGAGGAGATCCTGCGCCTCGCCGAGCTCTCCGAGAGCGGGGAGATCGACGCGACCGTCATCACCGGCACGTTCCACGGCGATCCCCGCACGCAGTGGCTGACCGATCACGGACTGCCCTTCGTGTCGTTCGGCCGGCCCTGGGGCGAGGACGACGTGTCCGACCCCGCGCATCTGTGGGTCGACGTCGACGGAGCAGCGGGCACACGCCAGGCGGCGGAGCATGCGCTGGAGCACGCCGGTCCGCGCGTGGCCTTCCTGGGATGGCCCGCGGGCTCGGGGACGGGTGACGATCGCGAGCGCGGATGGCGCGAGAGCCGCCCCGAGGCGCCGGGACCCCGGCTGACCGCCGAGGAGGACGTGCAGAGCGCACGAGCCGCCGCCGTACCCGCGATCACGGACGTCGACGCCATCGTGTGCGCCAGCGACCTCCTCGCCATCGGCGCCCAGATGGCGGCCACGGAGAACGGGCGGCCGCGGCTGCCCGTCTACGGCTTCGACAACACGCCGGCGGCCGAGGCGCTCGGGCTGTCGAGCGTGGAGCAGCTTCCCGAGCAGGTCGCGGCCGGGGCACTCGAGCTGCTCCTCGGGCCGACGGGCAGCATCGTCTCTCCTCGTCCCGCGGATGCCGGCCTCGCCCACGTGCTCGTCGTCCCGCGGCTGGTCGTCCGCGGCTGAAAAGGCCGGCCCGGCGCCCGATCGTCCGGCGAGCGGTCATGCGCTCGGCGTGTTCCGAACTCCTGCATTCGTCGACTCCGAAGTCGCGACGCGCCGGCGGATTCCACGCGTCGCGACGGATCTGCAGGAGTTCGGCACGCTCGGCGGAGCCGCATGCTCAGGATGCGGAACGCGCCGCCCACCATTCCCGGAGTCGAAGCTCCGCAGCCTCCGGGCCGATGACCCCCTCGTCGAGGCGCAGATCCAGCAGGAACCGGTAGGCCTCGCCGACCTCGCGGCCCGGCCGGATGCCCAGGATCTCCTGGATGCGGTTGCCGTCGAGCTCCGGACGGATCGCGTCGAGCTCCTCCTGCGCGGACAGCTCGTCGATCCGGCGCTCGATGTCGTCGTACGCCGCCGCCAGGCGTGCGGCCTTGCGGCGATTGCGCGTCGTGACGTCGGCACGGGTGAGGATGTGCAGACGCTCCAGCGCCTCGCCGGCATCCCTGACGTAGCGCCGTACAGCCGAGTCGGTCCAGGCGCCCTCCGCGTATCCGAAGAAGCGCAGGTGGAGCTCGATGAGCTTCGCCACGGCATCCGTCGTCTCGCCGTCGAACCGCAGCGCCTGCAGTCGCCTGCGCGCCATGCGCGAGCCGACCACGTCGTGGTGGTGGAACGTCACCACGCCGCCGGACTCCAGCTTGCGGGTGCGGGGTTTGCCGATGTCGTGCAGAAGGGCGGCGATGCGCAGAGGCACGTCGGGGGCGGCCCCGGGGTGACGGACGTGCTCGAGCTCGATCGCCTGCTGCAGCACGGTGAGGGAGTGCTCGTAGACGTCCTTGTGATGGTGGTGCTCGTCCACCTCGAGCCGCAGCGCGCTCACCTCCGGGAGGAACTCCTCGCCGAGCCCGGTGTCGACGAGCACGCGGATGCCGCGCACCGGGTCCTCCGTCTGCATGAGCCGGACGAGCTCGCCCTGCACCCGTTCGGGGCTCACGATGCTCAGCGTCCCGCGCAGCTCGGCGATCGCCTGCTCGGTGGCCGGGTCGATGCCGAAGCCCAGTTGCGCGCTGAAGCGGGCCGCCCTGAGCATCCGCAGCGGATCGTCTCCGAAGGACACCTGCGGATCGCTCGGAGTGCGCAGGACACCGGCCACGAGATCCTCCACGCCGCCGGTCGGATCGACGAGCCTCGGCCCCGCCGTCGATCCCGCCCGCTGCGCCGGCGGAGCCACCTGCAGGGCCATCGCGTTCACGGTGAAGTCGCGGCGCACGAGGTCGCCGTCGATGGCGTCCCCGAACTCGACGGTGGGCTTGCGGGTGACGCCGTCGTAGCTGTCGGCCCGATATGTCGTGATCTCGACCTGCTCGCCCCGCACGCGGGCGCCGATCGTCCCGAAGGCGCGGCCGATGTCCCACTGCGCGGTCGAGATCGGCTTCACGAGCGCGAGGATCTCGTCCGGCGAGGCGTCCGTCGTGAAGTCGAGATCGTGGATGGGACGCCCCAGCAGGGCGTCGCGCACGGGACCGCCGACGACCGCGAGCTCATGGCCGGCATCCGCGAAGGCCGCGGCGAGCGCGGCGACGACCGGACCCTCGGCGAGAGTGCCCAGACGAGCGATCCCCTCGGCCATGTTCAGCATGGTCTCCAGCGTAATGGAGCCCGCTCGGCCCCTCGATCCGGTGACGGCAGCCGGGGATCCCCGGCGGACCGTCGCGCCGTGCGGCGATCGCGCGGCCACACGGGGTGATGTAACGTTTCAGCACCGGGATTCTCCCGGCCGACGATGTCCGAAGGAGACGACGTGACGACCTCCTCACCCCCGAACGTGCACCCCGATCGCCTGCTCGGCGAGCACAGGATCGGTCCGATCGCGATCGGCACGGCCGGCTGGTCGTTCGCCGAGGACCGCGACGACGAGCGCTCGCTGGAGGCCGCTGCGGCGGCACTCGAGGCCGGTGTCACGCTCTTCGACACCGCGCTGGCCTACACGACCGCCGACCGGCCTGCCCACAGCGACGAGCTCGTCGGCGAGGCCCTCCGGCGCGCAGGGGCGGATGCGGACCCGGTGGTGTCCGCCAAGGGAGGCCACTATCGCGACGCCACCGGCTTCCCGGTCGACGGGCGCCCGGAGACGATCCGCCGGAATCTCGACACCACGCTGCGGGCCGTCGGGATGGACAGCGTGCACCTCTACTCGCTGCACCACATCGATACGGACGTGCCCCTCGAGGAGAGCGTCGGGGCGATCGCCGAGCTGCGCGAAGCGGGCAAGGTCGAGCACGTCGGAGTCTCGAACTTCGACGTCGCTCAGCTCGCCAGGGCCCGAGCGGTCACGAGAATCGACGCGGTGCAGAACCGGATGTCGCCCTTCGACCGCTCCAGCATCGACGTCGCCGCCGACCTCGAACGCCACGGCGGACTCTTCCTGGCCTACTCGCCCGGCGGCGCCCCGGCCGACGGCTCGGCAGACCGGGCGCTCGCCGTGTTCGCGGAGATCGCCCGGGAGCGCGAGGCGAGCGCCCGCCGCGTCGCGCTCGCCTGGCTCCTCGGTCTGTCACCGGTCATCGTGCCGATCGCCGGCTCCACCCGTCCGGCGACGATCGTCGACTCCGCCGCCGCACGGGAGCTCGTGCTCACGGAAGAGGAGCGGGCCCGCATCGATGCGACGCTCTGATCCGGGCGAGCTGAGAGACGCCATCCGCTGAATCGGGCGCTCTGAGACGCGCCGGGCTCAGCGCTCGAGGGGATCTCACAGCCCGACGCGCTTCCCGGCGCGGCGGCGCATCGATGCGGGATCCTTCGAGCCGTCCCTCCCCGTGCGATCCGAGCCGCCGGATTGACAGCGACCGGGCGTGAGACGACGTCAGGCGAGCAGGCTCCTCAGCGCGGCGAGCGCATCGTCGAGGAGCTCGATGAAGGACCGGTCCTCTCCCTCCGAGACCCAGGCGGTGAAGGCCACGTGGAACACGGCGGAGCCGCTCTGGGCAGCGAGCGAGGCCGCGACCGGAGGCACGCCTCTGGTCACCAGGGCCGTGGTCAGCGCATCGACGAGCGCGCCGCGCTTGAGGGAGTCGCGCTCCAGGAGCGCGGTGCTGGAATCGATGACCTTCTGGCGCGCACGCGACATCGGACGCCGCTGCTCGGGGAAGAACGTCCCCCCGCCGCGCAGCGCGGCCTCGACGAGCGCCAGCGGCGACGTGGCATCGGCATCCGCCAGGGCGTCGAGGAACAGGGCGTTGTACGCGTTCTGGTCGGTGAACAGGACTTCGCGCTTGTCGCCGAAGTAGCGAAAGAACGTACGCTCCGTCACCCCGGCCGCCTCGGCGATCTCCGCCACCGTCACGGCGTCGAATCCCCGGGAGGAGAACAGGTCGATGGCGGTCCTCTTGAGGCGCTCCTGCGTATCTGCCGGCCATCGGGTCATGTCCCCATGCTAGCGATGTCAGAGTCTGACATCGCTGTGATACTCTGATGTCAGACTCTGACATGAAAGGTCATGAACATGCGTATCTTCGTTACCGGCGCCAGCGGCTGGATCGGCTCCGCCGCCGTCGGCGAGCTCCTCTCCGCAGGACACGAGGTCCTGGGCCTGGCCCGCAGTGAGGCCTCGGCATCCGCTCTCCGCGCCCGCGGCGCCGAGGTGCGCCGCGGCGACCTGGACGATCTGGACTCGCTGCGCAGCGGCGCCCAGGAGGCGGACGCGGTCCTCCATCTCGCCAACAAGCACGACTGGGCCGACCCGGGCGAGTCGAACCGCGCGGAGCGCACCGCGGTGCAGACCCTCGCGGAGGCGCTGGCGGGGAGCGGGAAGCCGCTCGCCCTCGCCTCGGGGCTGCTCCGGCCCGACACCGGCCGGCCCGCGCTCGAGAGCGACCCCAGTCCTGCCGTCGGCCCCGATTCCCTTCGCGGCGGCAGCGAGAACCTGGCCTTCGACTACGTGCCGCGCGGCGTCCGGAGCATCGCGCTCCGCTTCGCTCCGACCGTGCACGGACAGGGCGATCACGGCTTCATCGCGCAGATCGTCCAGGCCGCCCGGCGCACGGGCGTATCCGGGTACGTGGGCGACGGGTCGAACGGCTGGGCCGCCGTGCACCGCAGCGACGCCGGACGGCTCGCCCGACTCGCGATCGAACAGGCGCCGGCGGGAGCACGACTGCACGCGGTCGCGGAGGAAGGCGTCTCCACCCGGCGGATCGCCGAGGCCGTCGCCGAGGCCCTGGGGCTCAGGACCACCTCGATCGACCCCTCGGACGCCGTCGAGCACTTCGGCTTCATCGGGAGGTTCTTCTCCGCGGACATGACCGCGTCGAGCGAGGCGACGCGATCCGCCTACGGCTGGAACCCCGCAGGTCCGACGCTGCTCGAGGACATCGCGAACGGGGCGTATACGAAGTGACCCCGCCGCGCTGGAAGATGGCGATCGTCACGTGGATCGGCGTCTATCCCATCATCACGCTGCTGCTCTTCGCCGTCGGTCCGCTCATCATCGGGCTGCCCACGCCGCTGATGACGCTCATCCTCACGGTCGTCCTCGTGTCACTGCTGAGCTTCGTCGTCATGCCGCTGCTCACCCGGCTGTTCGGCCCCTGGCTGCGTCCGCGGCCCGTGCCGGAGAAGCAGCGGGCCGATTGAGCGATCGGGCGGTGCGGTCCTGCCCGGTCGGCGAGGTCCCGGCCTGGACCGTGTCCGGCGAGGCCCGTCGGGCGCGCCCCCGGCGCGGTATTTCCTGATCACCCTCCCGCGTAGGCGCGGGAGGGGATCTGGGTGGCGAGCTTGCCGCCGCTGACGTCGACCAGCGTTCCGGTGATGTACGCGGCGGCATCGCTCGCGAGGAAGCAGACCAGCCGCGCGACGTCCTCCGGAGTCTCCCAGCGCCGCAGCGTCAGCGTGTCGAGCAGTTCCTCCTGAGCCTGCTGCGGCATCGACGTGAAGCCGTTGATCGCGGTGGGGACCATGCCGGGCGCGTAGGAGTTCGCGGTGATGCCCCAGGGGCCGAGCTCCCCGGCCAGCGTGCGGGTGAACTGCACCACCGCGGCCTTGGATGCGGCATAGGCGCTCGCCCCGACGCTGGGCACGATCGCCGCGAACGACGCCGCATTGATGATGCGCCCCGATCTGCGGGCCTTCATGTGCGGGACCACCGCGCGGCACATCCGGAAGACCCCTCCGACGTTGACGTCGAAGCAGCGGTCCCAGAGATCGTCCCTGATCTCCTCTACCAGGCCGAGCGCGTTCACGCCGGCATTGTTCACGAGCACGTCGATGCGACCGAGCCTGCCGACGACGGCGCCGATCGCCGTATCGATCTGCGCCGAGTCGCTGACGTCGCACGGGTGGTACAGGGCCGTGCCCCCGCCGTCGGCGACATGCGGACCGAAGGAGAAGAGCTCCTCACCAGGGAGGTCGAGGGCGACGACGGTCGACCCCTCGGCGAGGAAGGCCTCCGCCAGCGCTCGGCCGATGCCCCTGGCCGCGCCGGTGACGACGACGACCCTGTCCGAAAGATCCAGCAGCACGGAATCTCCGCTCGTAGGTGATGAGGATAAAAACATATTACAATCAGATCGAAGTGTAATTTCCCATATTTAAAACTGCCGAGACGGCAGACGCGAAGGGGCGAAGGTGGCGGAGGACGAGGGTGCCGGCGGCGGCAGGACGCTGTGGGTCATCGGTGCGAGCAGCGGCATGGGGCGCTCCGCGGCGCTTTCGGCCGCACGGAGCGGCTATCGGGTGGCGGTGAGCGGCCGCCGGTCCGACGAGCTCCGACGTCTCGCGGAGGAGATCGAAGAGTCCGGGGGCTCGTGCCTGCCGCTCCCGCTGGACGTCGCCTCCACCGAGGAGGTGGGCAGCGCCCACGCCGAGATCGCCGCGGCCTGGGGTCCGACGACGGACCTCGTCTACGCCGCCGGCCTCAACACGCCACGGCGCTACTGGCGCGATCAGAGCATCGCGGAGTTCGCCGCGGTCACCGAGACCAACCTCGTCGCCGTCGCGCGCGCGGTCGATGCCGTCCTTCCGGACATGCGCGCGGTCGGCCGAGGAACGATCGTGGTCATCTCCTCCTTCTCGGGGTGGCAGTTCTCCCCCGACGCGGGGGTGGCCTACAGCGCCTCGAAGACCGCGGTGTCCTCGCTCTGCAGGACGCTCAACGCCCAGGAGGGGCAGAACGGCATCCGCGCCTCCAACATCTGCCCGGGCGACGTCGACACCGACTTCCTCCAGATGCGTCCGAGCGTCCCGGACGCCGCCGCGCGCGAGTACATGCTCACCCCCGACGACGTCGGCGCGGCCGTGCAGTTCATCCTGGACGCACCGCCGCATGTGCGCGTGGACGAGCTGGTCGTCTCCCCGACCGGGATCCTGCGATGACGACGATGCCTAGGATTGCCGGATGAGCACGATCCCCGGTCTGACGCCCGTCACCAAGCACGGGCCGGCGGGCGCGCGCGGCGGCAGCAGATATCAGCAGGTCCAGGATCAGCTGGGCTCTGCCATCTGCGGCGGCGTGCTCTCCGAGGGCACGGTGATCTCCGCGGAGGAGCTGGGGGCGGCCATCGGCGCCTCGCACAGCACGGTCCGCGAGTCCACGCGCGTGCTCGTCTCCCTGGGCCTGCTCAGAGCCCGTCAGCGGATCGGCTTCCAGGTCCTCCCCGAGAGCGAGTGGAACCACCTCGACGCGCAGGTGATCCGCTGGCGTCTGCGGACCCCCGACCACGACCGCCTCGTGCAGTCGCTCCTCGAGATCCGCATCGCGATCGAGCCGGAGGCCGCACGCCTCGCCGCCGAGCGGGGCGACCCCGAGACGGTCGGCAGGATCATGCGCACCGCCGGCGAGCTCTGGGCCGGCGGCGATCAGCGGACCTTCGTGACGCACGACACCGAGTTCCACCGTCTCGTGATGCAGGCCTCGGGGAATCCGCTGTTCGCGCGGCTCTCCGACGTCGTGGCGGAGGCGCTGCGCGAACGCGCGCTTCACCACCTCGTCCAGCTGCCGGTCAACGAGGTGGACCGGCAGCTGCACGTCGACCTCGCGCACCATATCCAGCGCCGCGACGGGGACGCCGCGTCCGCCACCGCCAGGGAGATCGTCGTGCGCAATCGCGAGTCGCCGGCGATCGATGACGCGGAGGCGCCGTCGGCCGGCCGGTGATCCCGCGGCCGCTTTCCGGGCGCAGACTGATCGCTCAGGCAGGATCGCCCTGCACCGGCCCCTCGGTGTTCGGCTTCCAGCCGAGCGCGGGGGCCACGTGCTTCGCGAAGGACTCCAGCACGTGGAGGTTGTACTCCGGGCCCAGCTGGTTCGGGATGGTCAGCATGAGCGTGTCCGCGGCCATGACGGCCTCGTCCTGCCTGAGCTGCGAGATGAGCACGTCGGGCTCGGCCGCATAGGTCTTCCCGAACGTGGAGCGGAAGCCGTCGATGATGCCCACCTGGTCGTGGTTCTCCTCGCTGCGCAGGCCGAAGTACGCCCTGTCCATGTCGTTCACCAGCGGGAAGACGCTGCGGCTCACCGAGACCCGAGGCGTTCCGGTGTGGCCGGCCTCCTTGTAGGCGGAGCGATACAGGTCGATCTGCTCGCGCTGGAGCTGATGGAAGGGGACGCCGGTCGCCTCGGTGAGCAGCGTGGAGCTCATCAGGTTCAGTCCGCGCCTGCCGGTGTCCTCCGCCGTCGCCCGGGAACCGGAGCCCCACCAGATGTGATCGCGCAGGGTCGCGGAGCGCGGCTCGACGGCGAGGTAGTGGTTCGGGCCCACCTGGCGGGGGTCGCCCTCGGCGACGCCCGCCCCGTCGATCGCCTCGAGGAAGAGCTCGAACTTGTCCTTGGCGAGGTCGGCGCCGCGCGGGTCCTCGCTGCCGAGATAGCCGAACGCCTCGTAGCCCCGCAGCGCGGTCTCGGGTGAGCCGCGGCTGACGCCGAGCGCGATCCGGCCGCGCGCGATGAGGTCGAGCGCCGCCGCCTCCTCGGCGAACTGCAGCGGGTTCTCGTACCGCATGTCGATGACTCCGGTGCCCACCTCGATGCGCTGCGTCTTCGCCGCCATCGCGGCCAGCAGCGGCATGGGCGACGCCGCCTGACGCGCGAAATGATGCACGCGCACGTAGGCCCCGTTGACCCCGATCTCGTCCGCGCCCACCGCCAGATCGATGGTCTGGTGCAGCATGTCGCCCGCGGTGCGGGTCGCCGAACCGGGCACAGGGGCGTAGTGCCCGAACGAGAGGAATCCGAAAGCCTTCATGGTTTCATTCAACCGCATGGATGCCGGGATATTCCTCCGGCCGCGCGCCGTCGTCTCCGCTCAGACCACCGACCGGACGGGAGGAGAACACCCGAAGCGGAGGATCCGGCTTCGGCATCCGCTCCTCCGGATCGTGCGAAGTCCTCCCCATCGGGCGAAGTTCCGGAAGACCCTCAGCCGTGCAGGAACCCGTCGAGCACCAGCTGCCGGATGCGGGGTTCGAGATCCGCCCAGAGCTCCGCCAGCGGGACCTCGAACAGGTCGGCGAGCGCGGCGGCGATCTGCGCCACCGTCAGCTCTCCGTCGCAGGCGCCGACGAAGGCGGCGAGCGCGGGATCCACGCCCACCGTCCGCCCGAAGCCGCCGCCCTGACGCAGCTCGATCACGCTCGGATCGTCCTCGCCGGGCATCAGATGCCTGGCCTCGGTCACATCGCCGGCGACGAAGAGCGTCGACGGGATGCCGTCCGCGAGCGCGTCGTACGCCGCCAGCCCGCCCTGAAGGGCGCGTCCCGGCTGCGAGATCGGCTGCGCGACACGCTCGAACCGGCGCAGCCGTGCTCCGGCGCCGGACGACGTCTCCGGTCGCCGCAGCAGGACGTATCCGAATCCGATCGCGGTCACGCCGCGCGCGGCGAAGTCGTCGAGCCACGCCTCCAGCAGCACGGCGAAGGCGGCATCCCTCGGCGTCGTCCCGCCGTCGCGGATCCACAGCTCCGCATAGCCGAGCGGCGTGAGCTCCTCGCGCTCGACGATCCACGCGTCCAGGTCGTCAGCGACCCAGGAGCGCACGCGATCAAGGCCCGCCTGCGCGCGCGACTCCCAGTTGCCCAGCAGCTGGGCGACGCCGCCAGGGGCGAGATGAGCGGGCGCCGTGGTCAGGAACTGCTCCACGAGCGCGTCGCCGACGAGCCCGCCGTCGCGATACTCGTAAGCGGGCACGTCCTCCCCCCGCGGCGTGATGACGAAGGGCGGGTTGGAGACGATCAGATCGAAGGCCTCCTCCGCGACGGGCTCGAACATGCTCCCCAGCCGGAACTCCACGTTCCCGACGCCGTTCAGCCGGGCGTTCAGCCTCGCGAACGCCAGCGCTCTCGCCGAGATGTCCGTCGCCACCACCGCGCCGGCGTGCCGGGCGACGAGCAGAGCCTGGATGCCGCAGCCGGTGCCGAGGTCCAGCGCGCGCGCGACGGGGGCGGGCACGACGAGCTCCGCGAGCGTCCGCGAAGCGCCGCCCACACCCAGCACGTGATCGGCGGGCAAGGGTCCCCCGAGCGCCACCTCGTCCAGGTCGCTGGCGATCCACCACTCCCCGACACCGTCGGCGTCGACGAAGGACTGCGGCCGCAGCAGCGCCAGCGGACGCACCTCGTCGGCGTCGACAGCCGCCAGCCCGAGACCCGCCAGACCGGCGGCAGTGAGGCGCGGGAGCGCCGCATCGACGAAGGACCTCGGCTGAGGCATCCCGAGGACGAGCAGGCGTCCGAGCGTCGCGAGCGGCCCCGCATCTCCGTCGATCGCACGCAGGATCGGCGTCCGCATCCCTCTGCCGAGAGCGTCGTCCGCCTCCTCTCCCCAGAGCCGCCGCAGCGGCTCCGAGCGGAAGTCGGCGGCATCGAGATCGGCCGCGAGAGCGGCGGTCAGGTGCGGATCGGGCGCGGACGCGGGGGTGTCGGACACGGCCGTCACTCTACGCGCCTTCAGGCTGGGCTCCGTCACCCCGCCTAGAATCACAAGGTCCGTACTCACGAACCGCTCGCTTCGCGGCGTTCGAGGAAGACCCGAAGACCGTGATCATCCCCCGAACCGTCCCGCGCGTGCGCAGGAGCCCCCGTGCCCGCGTGCTCGCGGCGCTCGTCGTCGGCATCCTGGCCACGCTGCTCGCCGGGATCGCGGCACCCGCTTCCGCCTCCGTCGTCGACGAGGAGGAGCAGAAGGACGGCACCGTCGAGATCGCTGTCGATCTCGGCGACCGCGGAGCCGCGTCCGCCGATGCCCCGCTGTCCGGCGCCATCACGGTCGAGAACGGCGTCGCCGAGGAGCTCACGGCCGGGCAGATCTCGCTGGAGCTCTCCCGCGCCGCTCTGGCCGATCAGGACGCGGTCTCCGCGTGGATCAACACCGGTGACGCCGCGGGGACGTTCACGGCCGTCTACTCCGCTCCGACCGCCGTCATCGCCGCCGAGACGGCGATCGAGGCGCCCGTCTTCGTCACGGCGGAGCTGCTGCAGGGGCTGGCCCCCGGCGTCTACCCCGTGCGTGCGACGCTCGCCGGGGCGGAGAGCGCGGGAAGCGGCACCGCCTGGAACATCTCGGTCCGCTCCGTGCTGACGATCCGATCGGATGCCGCGCCCCGGGTCGCCCTCCTCGTCCCGATCACCGCGACGCCGGCGTCCGGCGATCTGCTCAGCTCCGACGAGCTCACCGCCCTCACCGCCGCCGACGGCGCCCTGACCGCGCAGCTCGACGGCGTCGCCGGCACGGCGGCGGTCATCGCAGTGGATCCGGCTATCGTCGCGGCCATCCGCGTGCTCGGGACGTCGGCTCCCGCATCCGCCGTCGAATGGCTGAGCCGGCTGGAGACCCTGTCGAACGAGGTCTTCGCGCTCCAGTTCGCCGACGCGGATGCCACGACGCAGGCACAGGCCGGACTCACGGGCCTGCTCAAGCCGACCACGCTGGACGTGTTCCTCGATGCCACCGCCCTCGCGCCCGAGGATGAGCCGACGCCCTCGCCCACCCCGGCGGACGCCGAGCCGACCCTGCCCTCCGTCTCCGAGCTCACCGCCGTCGCCGGTGAGCTCCCCGGCGTCCTCTGGCCTCGAGGGGACGTGTCCGCGGAGGACCTCGCCGCGTTCTCCGGCTACCTGGGCGAGGAGACGGTCACGGTGCTGCCGTCCGCCTCCGCCGACAGCACGGGTGCGAACGCCCGCATCGGCGACTCCCGCGTGCTCGTCGCCGACAGCGCGCTGTCCGATCTGCTCTCCTCGGCGATCGCCGCCACGTCGCCTGCGGCGCGGGCGGGGATCCTGGCCGAGGCGACCGCCGCCCTGCACTTCGCCGGGACTCCGGAGTCCGGGATCCTCATCGGGCTGGACCGGGACGAGACCCGGACCGCCGACGCGCTTCGCGAGGTGATCGACACCGCAGGCCCGGGAACGCTGACCTCGCTGGGAGCGACCGCCCCCGGGCGAGCCACGCTCACCTCCGAGCCCTCCGATGCGCGGGCGGCCAGGCTGACGCAGCTGCTGGACGACGAGGACCGCCTGGAGGCCTTCGCCACCATCCTCGCGGACCCGCAGGTCCTGCTCGCACCGGAGCGGATCGGCATCCTGCGGCTGCTCGCCGTGGGGACGCCGGAATCGGACTTCGCCCCCGCCGTGACCGCGCATCGCGCGGAGACGGCCGCGACGCTGGACGCCGTCGACATCCAGGCGTACACCGGGCCGATCCAGCTGATCAGCGCGAACGTGGCGCTGCCGGTGTGGATCCGCAACGATCTGCCGTGGCCGGTGCGGCTGACCCTGGAGGTGCGGCCGTCCGACCCGCGCATCGACATCGAGCCGTACACCGAGGTCGAGGCCACGGCCTCGGGGAACACCCGCGTGCAGCTGCCCGTCGCGGCCCGCGTCGCCAGCGGCGAGCTCGACGTGCGCTTCAGCCTGACGAGCCCGACGGGCGTGCCGATCGGACAGTCGCGCAGCGCGGAGGTCACCGTGCGGGCGGAGTGGGAGAACATCGGCCTGGGAGTGCTGGGCGGGGTGATCGTGCTCCTGCTCGGATTCGGCGTCGTGCGCACCGTCCGCCGCAGACATCGCGAGGCGATGACATCGGACGCCGGGACGGCGGATCCCGCCGGGGCAGCCGACGAGGGGGGACGATGAGCAGTCTCGGACGCGCGAGCGCACTCCTGGGCGCGGGCACCCTCGTCTCCCGTCTGACCGGTCTGCTGCGCACGATCGTGCTCGTCGGCGTGATCGGGTCGAACGCGTCCGCCGCGGCCGATGCGTTCGCCGTCGCCAACCAGCTGCCCAACAGCGTCTTCAACCTCATCTCGGTCGGCGTGCTGACCGCGGTGATCGTGCCGCAGATCGTCAAGGCGTCCGGCCATGCGGACGGCGGGAACGCCTTCATCTCGAAGCTGTTCACGCTCGGCACGGTCGTTCTCGTCGGCGCCACGGCCATAGCGATGCTGGCCGCGCCCTGGCTGGTCTCGCTGCAGCTCAAGCCGGAGAACATCGACCAGCAGGCCCTCGCCACCGCGTTCGCGTACTGGTGCCTGCCGCAGATCCTGTTCTACGGCCTCTACTCACTGCTCGGCGAGACGCTGAACGCCCGGCGCATCTTCGGTCCGTTCACCTGGGCGCCGATCGCGAACAACCTCATCTCCATTGCAGGCTTCCTCATCATCGGCGCGATCTTCGGCGAGAACCTCGTGCATCTCGACGACTGGACGCCCGACATGGTCGCCTGGCTCGGCGGCGTCGCGACCGCCGGCATCGCGGTGCAGGCGCTCATCCTGCTCGTGTTCTGGCGCAGGACCGGACTCGCCCTGAAGGTCGACTTCCGCTGGCGCGGAGTGGGCCTCGGCGACGTGGGCCGCGTCGCGGGCTGGACGCTGCTCATGGCGCTGTCCAGCATGGCAGCGGGCTTCTACCAGAACTGGGTCGCCAACGAGGCCTCCGGTGAAGGAGCGGCCGTCACGGTGATGAACAACGCCTGGCTGATCTTCATGCTGCCGTACTCGATCATCGTGCACTCGATCGGCACCCCGTACTTCACCCAGCTCTCGGAGCACGCCGGCGCCGGCCGCGACGACGACGTCCGCGCCGACATCTCGCGCAGCATCCGCACCCTCGGCTTCTTCCTGCTCGGGGCGACGGCCGCCGTGGCCGCCGCCTGCATCCCGCTGTCCCGCATCTTCACGAACTCCGCCGCGGATGCCGTCGAGGCGGCCGTCGTGCTGATCTGCTATCTCGTCGGGCTCCTCTCGCTCGCGGTCCTCTTCATCATCCAGCGGACGTTCTACGCCTACGGCGACACCCGCACCCCGTTCTTCTTCACCCTGTTCCAGTGCCTGCTCGTCGCGGCGACGGCGACCGTGGCATGGGGCCTGTCCGCCGCCGGGATCCTGCCGATCACGCTCCTCGCGGCGGCCGTCGCCCTCGGTCAGTCCCTCGCGGGAACCGTGCAGACCATCGTCGCGACCGTCCTGCTGCGCCGGCGGCTCGGATCGCTCGAGACCGAACGGTGGATGCGGGCGCTCGGCCGCTTCACGCTCGCCGCGATCCCGGCGGCGGCGGCCGGATGGGGCGTGTTCCTCCTGCTCGGCGGCATCGACGGCTGGACCGTCGGGGACAAGATCTTCGGCGCCCTGGGCGCCGGCATCATCGGCGTTGCGGTGCTGCTCGTCTACGTCGTGTGCTTGTGGGCGCTGCGGACGCCGGAGCTGCAGGTCGCCTCCGTCCTGGTTCGGAGGATGCTGCCAGGGCGCTGATTCATCACTCGGGCGCGATCGCTCGGATCCCCGCACGGGGACGCACCTTAGACGGTGGTGCGGCCGCCGTCTATGACGACGTTCTCGCCGGTGATCATCGCGGCCTCGGGGCTTGCGAGGTACGCGATCAGGGTGGCGATCTCCTCGGGCTGCGCGAAGCGGCCGACGGGGATCTCCGCCTTGGCCCGCTCACCCTTCTCGCCCGCCCAGGCGGCTTTGCCGAGCGGGGTCTCCACCACGGTGGGCGAGACGCAGTTGACGGTCACGCCGAGCGGCGCCCATTCCTTCGAGAGCACCTTCGTGAGCCCGATCAGCGCGGCTTTGCTCGCGCTGTAGGCGGCGTGCTGGTCGAGGCCGATGAGCGCTGCCTGAGACGCGAGGTTGATGATGCGGCCGTAGCCGGCTGCGGTCATGACGCGGCCCACGGCTTGGGCCATGTAGAAGCTGGCGCTGAGGTTGACGTCGAGGGTCGCCTGCCAGCGTGCGGCGGGAACATCGACGGCAGGGTCCAGGAGCGCGACACCGGCCGAGTTGACGAGCACCGTGGGGGTGCCGATGTCCTCGACGACCTCTGCGACGATCTCCGCTGCGGCGGCGGGGGCGGTGAGGTCGCGGGCGATGCCGCGATGCGGGCCGCCCGGCAGGGCGGCGGTCAGCTCGACGACGCGTTCGCTCAGGTCCAAGCCGACGATGCGGGCGGCGCGGGCGGCGAAGTGGTGGGCGACGCTGTAGCCGATGCCGCTGGCGGACCCCGTGACGACGACGACGTCGACCGGTTGTTCCCTGCCATTCATGCTTTCTCCTCGAAGTCCTCGATGGCCTGCGCCTTTGCATCGGACGGGCTGGCGGGGTCGAAACGGTCGTCGAGCCATTCCTCGGCCAGACGGCGGGCGACGAGCTCGGGGCCGATCAGTCGCGTCCGTCTCCGACAGCGCGCATGCGCGCTCCACAGACGATACCCGCCGACGTCCCGCCCGCGGGAATGCCTCGCGGCTACCATTGTTGGAGCAGGAGTACACCTTCCATCGACGGAGAGCACATGCGTCAGGTCATCATCATCGGCTCCGGTCCCGCCGGATTCACAGCCGCCATCTACGCGGCTCGGGCGAACCTCGCCCCGCTCCTCATCGCGAGCTCCGTGGAGGTCGGCGGAGAGCTGATGAACACCACGGAGGTGGAGAACTTCCCCGGCTTCCCCGACGGCATCCAGGGTCCGGACCTCATGGCCAAGCTCCAGCAGCAGGCCGAGAAGTTCGGCACCGAGGTCGTCTACGACGACGTCACCTCGCTGGAGCTCGACGGGCCGGTCAAGAAGGTCGTCCTGGGATCGGGGGCCGAGCACGAGTCGCGCACCCTCATCTACGCGACCGGCTCCGCCTACCGCAAGCTCCACATCGAGGGCGAGGAGCGGCTCTCCGGGTACGGCGTCTCCTGGTGCGCCACCTGCGACGGGTTCTTCTTCCGCGAGAAGGCGATCGCCGTCGTCGGCGGCGGCGACTCGGCGATGGAGGAGGCGACCTTCCTCACGCGCTTCGCCGACAAGGTCTACGTCATCCACCGCAAGGACTCCCTCCGCGCCTCGAAGATCATGCAGGAGCGCGCCTTCGCGAACGAGAAGATCGAGTTCATCTGGAACAGCGAGGTCGCCGAGATCCTCGGCGGAGACAGCGTGACCGGCGTGCAGCTGCGCTCCACGGTGGACGGCACCCTGCGCGACCTTCCGCTGGACGGCCTGTTCATCGCGATCGGCAACGACCCGCGCACGCACCTCGTGCACGACAAGCTGAAGCTCACCTCGGAGGGCACGATCTGGGTCGACGGGCGCAGCTCGGTGACCTCGATCCCCGGGGTCTTCGCCGCCGGCGACGTCATCGACCCGCACTACCGTCAGGCGATCACGGCCGCGGGATCCGGCACGGTGGCCGCCCTCGACGCCGAGCACTTCCTCGCGGATCTCGAGGACGCCTCGGTGGAGGAGCCCGCTGCCGAGATCATCGTGGCCTGAGGTCGGCGGAACACTTTCCCCTCGCCCGCTGTTGTAGCAGGCGACACCGAAGAATCAAGGAGATTTCTGATGACTGCTAAGGCGACGAGCCAGGCGACGTGGGATCAGGACGTGCTGCAGGCCGAGGGCACCATCCTGGTCGACTTCTGGGCCGAATGGTGCGGCCCGTGTCGCATGGTGGCTCCCGTGCTGGACCAGATCCAGTCCGAGAACGCCGACAAGATCACCATCCTCAAGCTCAACGTGGACGAGAACCCCGAGCTGGCGATGAAGTACCAGATCACCTCGATTCCGGCGATGAAGGTCTTCGCCGCCGGCGAGGAGCGCAAGACGATCATCGGCGCCAAGCCGAAGTTCGCCCTCGAGCAGGACCTCGCCGAGTTCCTCGGCTGAGACCGCACGACGACGAGGGGCCGCACTCCGTGGAGTGCGGCCCCTCGTGCGCGCTCACCAGGACGGCACGCGGTCTCTCACCAGGACGACGCGGTGCGACTCACGGTCCCGCGAGCTCCGCGCCCTTCTCGCCGCGACGGAACCCGCACGCACGCGTCGTGCCGGCGAGGCATCCCTTCGCGAGCATGTTGGCGCTGTAGTAGTCGATGTACCGGAAGCCGTACGTCTCGCCGCGCGCGAATGCCTGCCCCTGGATCGCCGCGCGCCACGTCTCGTAGGCGGCATCCGGGATCTCGACGTAGACGTCCGGGGTGAAGCCCTCCGCATCCTCCCAGTTGTCGGCATGCAGGAACTGCGAGATGCCGTGCCTGCCGTGGGGGCTGTCCACGGGCAGCGACGCGAGGAAGCGGGCGCGCTCGGCGAGGACGGCCGCGCGCGCATGATCGCGATGGATGCTCTTCGTCCAGTGCGTGATGAGGATCTCGGGCTTCTCCTGCCGGATGATGTCGGCGATCTGCTCCGCGGCGGAGTCGTCATCGGGCAGGAATCCGTCCGAGTAGTCCAGCACGCGGAACTCGGCGCCGATCGCGGCGGCGAACGCCTCGCCCTCGGCGACCTTCTGCTTCCGGTAGTCGTCCGGGCTGACGGTGGGGTGCCCCCGCTCGCCATAGGTGCACGCGAGGATGATCGCGCGATCTCCCTCCTGCACCATCTTCGCGAGCGTCGGGCCCGCGGTGAGGTCCATGTCGCCGATGTGCCCGCCGATGGCGAGTACGGTCCTGCTCATTGTCATCACTCCGTTTCGTGGGGGGCCGAGGTCACTTCATGCCGCTGAGCATGACGCCGCGGACGTAGTACTTCTGCAGGAAGAGGAAGATCAGCAGCACGGGCAGGGTGCTGATCACGATGCCGGCCATCACGATCGGCATGGTCCGGTTCGGGTCGATGAAGCTCTGCAGCATCTGGATCCCGACGGGCAGCGTCATCAGGTCGGGGTTGGCGGAGGCGATCAACGACGACCAGATGTACTCGTTCCACTGGCCGACGAACGTGATCACGCCGAGGGTGATGGCCACGGGCGTCGCCTGCGGCAGCACGATGTTGAAGAACAGACGCCATTCGCCGGCGCCGTCGATGCGGGCGGCCTCCAGCATCTCGTCCGGCACTCCGACCATGAACTGGCGCATCAGGAAGATGCCGAAACCGCTCACCAGGAACGGCAGCATGAGCGAGACGATGTTGTTCGTCATCCCGCCGAAACCGCCCTGGCCGAGGATGTTGTTCCCTCCGACGAGCGGCCAGTTCAGCATGATCAGGAAGTCCGGGATGAGCAGCAGGAACGGCGGCAGCATCATCGTCGCGAGCACGAACCGGAAGATGACGTCCCGTCCGCGGAAGCGCAGCTTCGCCAGGGCGTAGCCGGCCATCGCGGAGGTGATGAGGACGGATGCCGTGACCACGAGCGTCACGACCGTGCTGTTGAGGAACAGCTGGCCGAGCTGGAGCTGCTCGAACGCGGCGGCGTAGTTGTCCCACGTCCACGTGTCGGGGAAGAAGCGGTACGGGAAGATCCCGTACTCGCCCGGTCCCTTGAGCGAGCTGAACACGGTGTCGAAGAACGGCACCACCATCATGACGCCGCCGATCGCGACGACGAGGTAGGAGATCCAGGGGAACGGGTGACGCTTGCGCTGTCGGAAGCCCATCAGTCGTCTCCTCCGCTGCGACGGCTGATCCAGAGCTGGAGCAGCGTGATGATGAAGATGATCAGGAACAGCACCATCGCCATCGCGCTGGCCGTTCCCCACGCGCCGAACTTGAACGCCTGCTGGTACATCTCGAAGGCCGCGACATTGGTGGCGTTCGCGGGTCCGCCGTCCTTGGTCATCACGATGATGAGCGCGAACGACTGCAGTCCGGCGATGCACTGCGTGATGAAGACGAACACCAGCGAGGGACGCAGCAGAGGCAGCGTGATGCTCCAGAACGTGCGCCAGGAGTTCGCCCCGTCGATCTCGGCCGCCTCGTACATCGTCTTGTCGATGCCCTTGATGCCGGCGGTGAGGATGAGCACCGCGGCGCCGATCGACGCCCACGCCTGCACGACCGCCACGGAGGGCAGGGCGAGGGTGGGATCGGAGAGGAAGCCGATCGAGTTCACGCCGACGGCGTTGAGGACCGCGTTGATGAGTCCGGCCGGCTGATAGAGCATCTTCCACACGTTGCCGATCGCGACGACCGTGGCGACGACGGGGAGGAAGTAGAGGAAGCGCCAGAAGCCCTGGAACCGCAGACGCTCGATGAGCTGCGCCACGACGACGGAGCCCCCGACGGCGAGCACCACGGCGATGATCGCGAACAGGAACGTGTTGACCAGGATCGGCTGGACGAAGGTGCTGTCCAGCCGCAGGATCTCGGCGTAGTTCTGGAAGCCGGTGAACTCGATCCTCGTGAGGTCGAATCCGCCCCAGGTCGACAGCGACAGGAAGATCGCGAAGAACGTGGGGAGGATGAGGAAGACGGTGAAGAACAGCAGGGAAGGCGCCAGGAACAGGTAGCCGGCTCTGGCTTCGCGGCGGAAGCGTCGCGAGCGCGGATTCGCCTTGGTCCCGACCGTCGTCACGGCGATCGTCTCCCCGGCGGCCTCCTGAGCCGCCGTCATGAGTGTGGGGTTGGCCATCGGCCCCTCCGTGTGGTGTGTGCGGAGGGCGGGGACTCGGATGTCCCCGCCCTCCGGTCCGGCTACTGGGCGTCGATCTCCTTCACGAGCTTGTCGAAGGTGTCCTTCACATCGGCGCCGTTGACGATGATGTCGTTGAGCGCGGTGTTCGTCGACGTCTTGGCCTCGTAGGCGTTCGAGGCGTTCGACTCGGCCATCGCATAGTCCGCCGCCGCGTAGATGGCCTCCAGGTTGGGCTCCTCGGCGAGGTACTTCGGCCCGAGGATCTCCGCGTCGGCGGTGCGCGGCGGAATGAGGCCCTGGGTGGCGAGGAAGTCGCCGAGCGCCGTCACGCCGTCCGCGTTCTCGTGCGAGTTCAGCCAGCTGAGGAACTCCCAGGCCTCCTCCTGATGCTGACTGCCGGAGTTCACTCCCGTGAAGAAGCTGTACGCGAGCGAGCCCACGTCGCCCGCTTCGGGCCCGGGGATCGGGGCGACGCCGACATCGGCGTAGTCGTCGCCCATCGATGCCTTGAGGCTGCCGATCCACCAGCCGGCCTGCACGGCCATGGCCACGCCGCCGGTCGGGAAGGCCTTCGTCGGCATGATCGAGGTCGACGTGGCTCCCGTCTCGGCGAGGTCCGCTTCGAGCTGCATGACCTCTTCGGCGCTGTCGTCCATCGCCGAAGTGCCGTCCGAGGCGAGGAACTCCCCGTCGGCGGAGTCGAGCAGCGAGAGGAACGGATGCACGGTGTGGTTGTCGCCGTCCTGGATCAGCGACAGGCCCTGCACGATCGTGTTGCCGGAGCCGTCCTTCTCGGTGGTGGCGTCGGCGATCTCCACGAGCTCGTCCCAGGTGGCCGGAGGCGCGTCGTAGCCGGCATCCGCGAGGATCTGCTTGTTGTAGAACAGCGCATAGGTGTTGAACTCGGTGGGATAGCCGAGGATCTGGCCGTCGCCTGTCGTGACCGAGGCGAGGGCGGCAGGGCTGTAGTTGTCTGTGATGTCGGCGGCGACGTCCTCGGGCGGAGCGGAGAGCACGCCATTGGCCTGCAGCTGGCCGCCCCAGAGCGAGTAGGAGCTCACGATATCCGCGCCGCGGCCACCGGTCTGGCGCACGTTGAGCGTGGTGAGCAGCTCGTCGAAGTTGACGGCCTGGGACGTGACCTGGATGTCGGGATTCTCCTCGTTCCACTGATCGATGAGCTCGCCGATGCCGGTCTTGAACGGGTCGCTGCCGTAGTGGCTGAGGAATGTGAGCTCGACGACGCCGTCGTCTCCGCCGCCTTCCGCGCCCGTGGTGCATCCGGCCAGGGCCAGGGATGCCGCGCCGGCGAGAGCGGCGGCGGCCATCACGCGCCGGTGACGACTCTGTGCTGCAGACTTCATGTGATTCCTCTCGGGTGGTTCCGCGTCAAGCGGCGGTGGGGGCGTGCAGGATCGTGAAGGTGCGAGTGATCTCGAACCCGGTGCTGAGGTAGAGGTGCCCGGCGGCCGAAGTCTCCTCGGTCCAGAGGAACCACGCGCTGTGGGCGCCGAGCGCCCGCATCCGCTCGAGGGTGAGGTGCAGCAGGATCTTCCCGAGCCCGGTGCCGCGGCTCTCCGGCAGGACTCCGAAGGGGCCGAAGCGCTCCAGCACGTTCTCGTAGGTGCCGTGCATCGCCCAGCCGAGCATCGCCCCCTCCGGGCTGCGGCACACCATGATCCGCTCGAGGGACTGCCCGCCGAGGACGCCCTCGCGGATGCCTCGGGACCAGTCGGCGTTGAACGTGTCGGCGATCTCGATGAGGTCGACGAGGTCGTCGCCGGTCGGGTTCGAGAACGTCCAGCCCTCGGACCGCATCCGGGCGATGCGGTCGCGCACGTCGTCCGGCATCGCGTAGTCGTTGAGGGTCCGGTCCATCGCCACCGATGTGTACTGGGTCTGGAAGCCCATGGATCGCAGGAACGCGTCGGCTTCGGGATAGCGGTCGGCGTCGAGGCCGGGGAGGAAGTAGTTCGGGGTGTACGAGGAGAAGTACACGGTCTCCACGCCGTGCCCGTGCAGCCAGGCCTTGGCCGCCGTCATGAGGGCGGTGGCGATGCCGGCACGACGGGCGGACGGCACGACGAAGAAGAAGGGGATCCACCCGGACGCGGGCTCGAGGTCATCGGCATCCGCCGCGATCCGTCGACGGACGGCGTAGACGGCGCCGAGGATGCGGCCCTCGGACTCGGCGAGGAGAAGGCCATCGGCGTCGAAGTTGCGGTCGAGCAGGATCAGGTCGCGGAAGCGGTCGTAGCTGATGCCGTCTGCGGGCGCCGCTTCCGTCCAGGCGCGTGCGATCTCGGGGCCGTCGCCCGCGCGGAAGGTCCTGATGAGGCTGTCCATTGATGTCTCCTGGAGAGGGGTCGGGCCGTTCGGGCGATGGATCGAAAGTACATTCACCGTCGCAGATATGTCAATAAGTTTTGAACACCTTTAACACTGCGGAAATAGTTTTCAGCGCGTGTAGAGCAGGATGTCGTCGCCGTAGACGTCGGCGACCGGGCGCGCTGCGTGCGGGAGAGCCCCGAAGCGTCCTCGGCCATCGAGAGCATCGCGCAGAGAGGTCGAGCCCCAGAGCCGGTCCAGGGCGTAGCCGGTGTCGCCGGGGTCCAGCCGCTCACCGGCGTCGAGACTGCGCACGCTCTCGGGGGCGACGGATCGCGCAGCATCGAGGATCGCCAGCGCCGTGCCGACGGCGTCGTAGGCCCGGTGATCGATGATGTGGAGCTGGATGCCGCGTGCGGTCCGCCCTACGTGCTTGTGGAAGGTCGGCTGGAAGGCGATGTCCCGGAAGAGCACGCCCGGCAGGTCCCGCGCCCTGAGATCGGCGGCGAGATCGGCGGACAGGAACGGCGCGCCGATCGTCTCGAACGGGCGGGTGGTGCCGCGCCCCTCGCTGAGGGTGGTCCCCTCGACGAGTCCGGTGCCGCAGAACGCATAGACGGAGTCCAGGGTGGGGATGTTCGGCGACGGCGGCACCCAGGGCAGGCCGGTCGCCGTCCAGTCCTCGGTCGCACTCCAGCCCGTGAGCTCGACGACGCGCAGATCGATGCTCAGGCCATCGGCGGCGAGATCCCGCGCGGCGAAGAGCCCGGCGAGCTCTCCCGCGGTCAGCCCATGGCGCTGGTGGATGTCGCTGCGCCCCACGAAGCTCGTGAATCGCTCTGCCGAGACGCCGGGCCCGGCCAGGACGGCTCCCCCGAGCGGGTTCGGCCGATCCAGCACGGTGAACGGCAGCCCCAGCCGCGCGGCGCTGCGCATGGCGTCGTACATCGTCCAGATGTACGTGTAGAAGCGGACGCCGATGTCCTGCATGTCGAAGGCCAGCGCATCGACGCCCGAGGCGATGATCATCTCATCGAGCTTCTGGCCCTCGACGAGGTAGGTGTCGCTGAACGGCAGACCTGAGCGCTCGTCCCGCGCGATCGAGGTGCTCTCGCCGGCCTGGACCGCTCCGTCGAGGCCGTGCTCGGGTCCGAAGAGGTGATGCAGGCGGACGCCGGCGCTCATCAGGGCGTCGATGTTGCGCGAGAGATCCGGCATCGTGCCGGTGAAGTTGGTGAGGAGTCCGACACGGCTTCCCGTGATCAGCTCCGGCTCTGCGGCCGCGCGCTCCGCTCCGATGCGAATCCGTGACGTCATGGCGAACTCCCTCGTGGTCATGAACACGCGTCCGCGGCGGCCCATCGACCCGCCCGCCGTGCCTATGTCACCTTTTTACCACTTCCAAACGATTTACGAAAATCATGTTCATTCTGAGCATGGACCCTCTCCTCGATCGAGGGGAAGGACGTGAGCGGAGACCTCACGCATGCGCGCGGCTTCGGACGCCGCGACGATCCTCTTCGCGGCCCGCCGCCCGCACGCGATCCTCGCCCGCGGCGGGCGCGTCTCGCACGCAGTTCACGCACTCGATCGCATGATGCGACCTCACCCTCACCGTGCGGTGCGCGATCAGGACGCGTCGGCCACCCGGGGGTCCCATAGCCGGTAGCGCTGCGACTCGTCGAGCAGCCCCCAGACGGCGGGCGTGAGCTCGGGGTACTCCAGCGCGATCTGCCGCATGACGCGGTAGTGCCGCGCGGCATTGGGACGGACGCCGTCGTTGGCGGCGATGTTGTCCGCGCGGAGCAGGTAGACGACGAGCTCGTCGACGCTCGGCAGCTCCTCCATGAAGTCCCAGGGATCCTCACCGCCCAGCAGCCGCTCCTGAACCAGCACGGCGAGCTCGTCCGCCGCTTCGGCGCGCAGGACCTCCAGGCTCGCTCTGCGGGGGATGGCTTCGGTCACCCGTCAAGCCTACGCGCGCTTCGGACGTCCCCGGCGCACGACGTCCACCGTATCCGTCATGGACTCCAGCTCCCTGCCCTTCGTCTCCGGCACCTGGAAGAGGACGAAAAAGAACGACAGGAGGGCGAAGAACGCATAGAAGCCGTAGGCGAAAGTGAGGCCGATCTCCGCGAACGCGGGGAAGGTCGTGGAGATGAAGAAGTTCGCGATCCACTGCGCCGCGGCGGCGACCGCCAGCGCGCCGGCACGGATCGAGTTGGGGAACATCTCCCCCAGCAGCACCCACACCAGCGGCCCCCAGGTCGCCCCGAAGAACACCACGAAGCCGTTGGCGCAGATCAGGGCGATGAGCGACCACGGCTGCGGGAGGACGACGCTGCCGTCCTCGAGGGTCCCGAACGAGAACGCCACGGCCATGAGACCCAGGGTCACCGCCATGCCGACGGATCCGGTCAACAGCATCGGACGGCGGCCCACCTTGTCGACGAGCAGGATCGCGACGATCGTGACCGCGATGTTCGTGATCGAGGTGATCACCGAGGTGAACAGCGCGCTCGACTCGTCGAAGCCCACCGACAGCCAGAGCGTTGTCGAGTAGTAGAAGATCACGTTGATCCCGACGAACTGCTGGAAGACGCTGAGCAGGATGCCGACCCACACCACCGGCTTCAGTCCGAGTCGGCTGCCCCGCAGATCCTTGAGCGACTCCTTCCGCTCGGTGTTCAGAGTGGAGCGGATCTCCTCGATCTTGAGGTTGACGTCCGTCTCGCCGCTGAAGTCGTAGAGGACCTGGGATGCCTTGTCGAGGTCTCCCCTCGCGACGAGGAAGCGCGGCGACTCGGGAAGCCGGAGCGCCATGACGCCGTAGACGATCGCGGGGATCGCCTCGGCCATGAACATCCATCGCCACGCGTCGATCCCCCACCACAGCGGCGCGGCCGCGCTGCCGGCGGTGTTTGCCAGCGCGGCGTTCGAGACCAGCGCGGCGAAGATGCCAAGGACGATGGCGAGCTGCTGCAGGGATCCGAGACGGCCGCGGATGCGGGCCGGAGACACCTCGGCGATGTACGCCGGCGCGATGACGGAGGCCGCGCCCACACCGAATCCGCCGATGACGCGCCAGACGATGAGGTCGACGACGCTGAACGCGAGCCCGGAGCCGATGGAGGAGACCAGGAACAGAATCGCGGCGATCACCATCACGGGGATGCGTCCCCACCTGTTCGCGAGCGACCCGGCGAACCAGGCGCCGACGGCACAGCCGAGCAGGGCCGAGGAGACGGCGAAGCCCTTCAGCGCCGCACCCAGGTCGAAGGCGCCGGCCAGAGCGTCGACCGCGCCGTTGATCACCGCCGTGTCGAAGCCGAAGAGGAATCCTCCGAGCGCCGCCGCGATGCTGATCCCGATGACCCTGCCGCTGATGCGCCCGGCCGGCCGTGCTGACCTGTCCTCCGACATGGATGCTCCCCCGCTCTCCGGGCGAGTCTACGGTGCGGGATGCCGGCACGGGAGAGCCCTTGCGCGATTTACGAGGCGTAGCCCTCCTCGCCGATCTCAGCCAGGATGCGGTTGAGATCCTGGATGGAGGCGAAATCGATGACGACCTGGCCTTTTCGGGCACTCAGATTGATCTTCACGCGCGTGTTGAGACGATCGCCGAGCTTCGCTCCCACCTCGTCCAGATAGGCCCGGCGCGCGCCGGGCTGCGGCCTGGAGGTCTTTCCCGCCGTCCCCGCCGAAGCGTTCTTCGCTGCTTCCTCCGCGGCGCGGACGGAGAGATCCTCATTGACGATCTTGTCGGCGAGCTTCTGCATCGCCTCGGGGTCCTCGAGGCTGAGCAGCGCGCGGGCGTGCCCGGCGGACAGCACACCGGCGGCGACGCGCTGCTGCACGGGGATCGGCAGTTTGAGCAGGCGGATCGTGTTGCTGATCCGCGGCCGCGAACGCCCGATGCGGGTTGCGAGCTCCTCCTGCGTGATGCCGAAGTCCTCCAGCAGCTGCTGATAGGCGGACGCCTCCTCCAGCGGGTTCAGCTCGGATCGGTGCAGGTTCTCCAGCAGAGCATCCCGGAGCAGGTCTTCGTCGGTCGTCTCGCGGACGACGGCGGGGATCGTCTCCAGGCCGGCCTCACGCGCCGCACGGGTGCGCCGCTCCCCCATGATCAGCTCGTAGGAGCCCTCGACGTTGAGGCGGACGACGACGGGCTGGAGGACGCCGAACTCGCGGACGCTGTGCACCAGCTCCGCGAGATCCTCCGGATCGAAGTGCGTGCGCGGCTGACGCGGATTCGGCACGATCGCGTTCGGATCCACCTGGATCAGGCGGACACCGGGGATCGCGGCGAGTTCGGGTGCGGCGTCCTGCTCCGTCGATGGCGACGTGATCTTCGCCCCGGGGAAGAAGACGTCGACGGGACGCTCTGTCTGATCCGTCGTGGGAATGAGGGCGCCGATCCCCCGACCGAGTCCGGTTCGCTTGGCCATCAGTTCTCCTTGCTCTGGGTGCTGCTCTGCGCGGCCGTCCGCTGCGCGATCTCGACGGCCGCCTCGCGGTAGGCGATCGCGCCGGCCGAGGCGCCGTCATAGCCGATCACGGTCTGTCCGAAGCTCGGCGCCTCCGACACCCGGACCGAACGCGGGATGACGGTCTGAAGCACCTGCTCCGGGAAGTGGTTGCGGACCTCGTCCGCGACCTGCTGCGCGAGGCGCGTCCGGCCGTCGTACATCGTCAGGAGGATCGTGGACAGATGCAGCTTCGGGTTGAGGTGCTTCTGGATCATCTGGATACTGCCGAGCAGCTGACTCAGGCCCTCGAGCGCGTAGTACTCGCACTGGATCGGGATGAAGACCTCGGATGCCGCGGTGAAGGCGTTGATCGTCAGAAGCCCGAGCGAGGGCGGACAGTCGATGATGACGAAGTCCAGCGGGTGATCGGCGAGATACGCCTCCAACGCCCGTCCGAGCCGATGCTCGCGGGCCACCTGTGCGACGAGCTCGATCTCAGCGCCGGCCAGATGGATCGTGCTCGGAGCGCAGAGCAGGTTCTCCGATTCCGGGCTCTGCTGGATGATGTCCGCGAGCGGGAAGTCATCGATGAGCACGTCGTAGACGCTGGGGACCTCCGCGCTGTGGGGCACTCCCAGAGCCGTCGATGCGTTTCCCTGCGGGTCGAGGTCGATGACGAGGACCTTCGCCCCCAGACCTGCCAGAGCGGATGCGATGTTCACCGCCGTGGTGGTCTTGCCCACACCGCCCTTCTGATTGGAGATCGTGAGGACACGTGTCTTCGCGGTGTCGAAACGGAGATGCACCGACTCCAGAGCGCGGCGCCGTGCGCTGAGATCAGCGAGCTCGCGTGCCAGGGGGGTGTCTGTCCCGAAGCCGTGGCTCGGTGATGCCTGTTCGGATTGTTTCACGTGAAACATCCACTCCTTTCGGGGCCGCGTTCCACTCTAATCGAGGTCGGGGACGTCCACCGCTCGCGCCTCGATCTCGTCTCTTCCGTTGTGATCCGGGCGGCGGGGATCCTCGCCCGCGGCGTGGCCTTCGTCACTGCGCATCCCTTCCCCGAGGACCTCCGGGAACTTCCCGCCCGCCTTCCCGTTCCCCACCACTCCTCCCGACCAGGACGGCGAGGTGGACCGATCACTGGCCACGACGAGCACGACGACGGGAACCCGGCGGTTCGCGGACACTCAGGAGCGAAGCCGACGGTGACGGACGCGACGAGACGGACGCGACGTCATGGAAGGGATGCCGGGAGCACCGCGCCGTGACTGCGGTGTCGCCGACTCCGAGGACGAAGCGTTTCACGTGAAACATCGGCCTCAAAGGCTGATGACGGGAGGCTCGGTCGGTCGTCTACAGATCGGCTCCGTTTCACGTGAAACGGAGCCGGAGGCACAGGGCGATGACGACGGTGCCCATGTCCGACGGCTCCGAAACCCTGCCACGTCCACCCGGCACGTGCCCAGTGACCACAATCGATGTTTCACGTGAAACGCCTCCTGTCGCGAGCCCCGGCCACGAGCGGATCTCCAGACGCGCGATGCAGTGTCAGAACGCCGTCCGCCTCAGTCGCACATCGACGCAAGCACTTCGAGTTCAGGTGAGGTGAAGCCGGCGACGGCCCGCGCCCGAAGCGGACGTTCTCCCACAGGACGCCCGTACACCCATGTCGCGCCGGTGACACCGACCCCGGGACCGCGGATCCGCATCGCCCCTGTCAGACCTGCGCCGACGACGCCCTCACCCGTGCCCGGACGACACGCGTCTCCTCCGGGATGATCCCCTCCCCGAGAACCTCCACGCGCACATCGCTCAGACGGAACTTCCTGACCTGCTTCTCCGCCGCCGCGATCTCCACGGGCGCGTTCCTGCCCTTCAGCAGGACGAGCTCTCCGCCGTCGCGCGCCAGCGGCGCGGTCATGGGCACGAGCGTACGCAGCGCGCTCACAGCGCGAGCGGTGACGACGTCGAAGGACGCAGGGCGGGCGACCTCCTCCGAACGCGCGCGGAGCACCTCGACATTCTCGAGCCCCAGTTCCGCGACCTGCTCGGTGAGCCACGCCACGCGACGCTCCATCGGCTCGATGAGCGTCAGCTGCACGTCCGGACGCGCGATGGCGATGACGAGACCGGGCAGGCCCGCGCCAGAGCCGACGTCCGCCGCCGAGCCATGGAACAGCGGCGCTGCGATAGCCGAGTTGAGAATATGCCGAGTCCAGAGTCGAGGAAGTTCCAGCGGACCGATGAGCCCGCGCTCCTCCCCCTGCTGCGCCAGAGCCGACGTGAACTCCCTGGCGAGGTGGAGGCGGCCGCCGAAGAGCGTCGCCGCAGCATCGGGCTCCGTCTCGATCACGCTCATCATCCGCGATGTTTCACGTGAAACATTCAGCGGCGGCGAATCACGGTATGCCGGTCGGCCCCGTCGCCGTACGACTCCGAGACGAGCCCGCGCTCCGAGACGATGTCATGGACGAGCTTGCGCTCGTAGCTGGACATCGAGGGGAGCGATGCCTGCGATGACCCCTCGTCCAGCTTCACGACGGCGGCATCCACCAACCGCTCCAGCTGACGACGTCGCGCATCGCGCGATCCGCCGATGTCGAGGATCAGGCGCGAGAAGGAGCCCGACTTGCTCTGCACCGCGAGGCGGGTGAGCTCCTGCAGAGCCTGCACCGTGTCGGGCGCCGAGAGCAGGGACAGGCCATCCCCTTCAGCTTCGACCGAGACGTAGGCACGCCCTTGGCGCACGTCGAGCGTCAGGTCGCCGTCGATGTCGGCGATGTCGAGCAGCTCCTCGATGAAGTCCGCCGCGATGTCGCCCTCGGTCTCGAGCTCCGCGTCAGAGGGCTCGGTGCGCTCGGTCACGTTCTCCATGCTCATCAGTTGCCGCCCTTCTTCTTCGCGCGCCTCTTGCCCACCGGCTGCTGACGCTTCGGCGCCTCCGCCTTGACGCGCTCCGCCTCCTCGAGAAGGCGCTGCTGCTCCGCCTCGTAGGTGGCGAGGGAGACGACCTTTCCGGACGAATCGATCGCCTTGCCCTTGCGCGCCAAACGCTCCTCACGCGCCTTGGCCGCCTCGGAGCCCGGGGTCGGCATCTCACGGATGACGAGGAACTGCTGCGCCATCGTCCACAGGTTGGAGATGAACCAGTACACGACGACGCCGAGCGGGAAGAAGACGCCGGAGAAGATGAAGCCCAGCGGCAGCACGTAGAGCATGATCCGCTGCATCTGGTACGCCTGGCCGGTCTTGGCCTCGGGCGAGAGGTTCTTCGAGATGATCTGCAGCTGCGTGAAGAACTGCGAGCCGATCATGAGGACGACCAGGATCACGAGCAGGACGATCGCCGTGACGTTCTGGGTCTCCACCGCGTTGCCCAGGGTGCCGTGCAGCGACACGGTGCCGAAGATCGTCGCATCGTAGAACTGCTTGGTCAGGTCCGCGCTGAGCAGGCCGACGCCGCCGATGCCGGCGGCGGCGTGCTTCGTGACATCGTTGAGCACGCTGAACAGGGCGAAGAAGATGGGCATCTGCACGAGCAGCGGGAGACAGCTCGACATCGGCGTCGTGCCGTGCTTCTTGTACAGCGCCATCGTCTCGCGACTCATCGCCTCGCGAGAGAGCTGGTCCTTCTTGCCTCGGTACCGCTCCTGAACTTTACGCAGTTCAGGAGCGATTTCCATCATCTTCCGCTGGCTCTTGATCTGTCGGACGAACAGCGGGAAGACCGCTCCGCGGACGACGATGACGAGGCCGACGATCGAGAGGATCCAGGTGATCCCTGACGCTTCGCCCAGGCCGACGGCGGTGAACAGCCAGTGCCAGGCGACGAGGATGAGCTCGACCGCCCACTTCAGCGGCCACAGGATGGTGCTGAGCAGGTCGAAGCCGCCGGCCGACGCATCGGGGGTCGGTGTCGCAGAGGCGAGCAGAAGGTCCAGGCCCACTGATCAGTCCTTTCGTACGGGGACGACGAAACCTCGGGCGGTCAAGTCGTATCGGAAATGGTCGTGGGGGCGGACGTCGTCGACGCCGCCTGCCGTCCAGGGATTGCATCTCAGGATGCGCCATGCGGAGAGCAGACTCCCCTTGACGGCGCCGTGCTGCTGGACCGCACCTACAGCGTAGGCGGAACAGGACGGATAGTACGCACAGACGTCCCCGTACAGCGGCGAGATCACCGCGCGGTACGCGGTCAGGAAGCCGAGGACCAGATTGCGGGGAATGAGCGGGAGGGCGCGGAGGGCGTCCTCCGCGTGCAGATGCGCGGTGCCGGAGGCGTAGGACGGCAGGGCGCTCACGACGCCACCGTTCGATGCAGGCGTCCGATGCAGCGGGTGACGTCCGCGTGCAGATCCGCGAAGGACGCCGTCGCGGATGCAGGAAGGGCACGGATGACGACATCCGTGCCCTGAGGAACCTCGGCGATCAGCTCGGCGCACACCGCCTTGAGCCGACGTCGCACGGTGTTGCGGATCACTGCGGTACCCACCTGCTTGCTGATGATGAACCCGAATCGGGCCGCTCGCTCCGTCTCAGCCGTCTTCAGCATGGAGACGACGAGCCGAGAGCCGCCGCACCGGGCACCGCGTCGGACCACCAGCCGGTAGTCGCTGCCGCGGGTGAGTCGATGCGGACGGGCGAGCACAGCGCGTTACGCGGAGAGCTCGGTGCGGCCCTTCGCGCGGCGAGCCGAGAGGATGGCACGGCCGGCGCGGGTGCGCATGCGGGCGCGGAAGCCGTGCTTCTTGGCGCGGCGACGGTTGTTGGGCTGGAAGGTGCGCTTGCTCATGAGTTCACTCCGGGGACGACTGTCACCGGATGCGTTCAACCGGAGACAAATGGATACTGCCCGAATGGGCATAAGTCAACCGATTTAGGGTACGTCAGACCCGCGCGCAGGGCAAATCGCCGGATCTCCGCACGGTGATGCCCGACCGATCCGCACAGCCATTATCCACAAGCGGGACGAACTCCGCCGATGCAACACGCCCGTTGATTTTCCGGGCGCAGGTTGCCCTTCCGTGCCGCGATGACTACCGTGGCACACGAAGTTATCCACAGGGGGGTCCGGCGATCGGCGACTCTCCGCCCTTCCCTGACCGGAGCGCCATGTCCTCTCCCGCCCACCCCGACGTCCCGGTCTGGAACGAGGTCCTGGAAGCCCTGGCCGACGACGATCGCGTCACCCCGCAGCTGCACGGGTTCCTCTCCCTCGCCGTCCCGGCCGGAGTGATGGGCGCGACGCTCTACCTCGACGTCCCTAACGACCTCACCGCGGCCCAGATCAACAAGCGCCTCCGCGTGCCCATGATGGAGGCGCTCGGCAGCGTGGGCGACGAGGTGACCTCCTTCCGGGTCGTCGTGAACCACGAGCTCGCCGACCAGCCCACCGCTCCGATCGCGGTTCCGGATTTCGGCCGCGTCGACTCGCCCCGACCCGACTCGCCGATCGAGCAGCCCACGGCCGTCCGGCACGAATCGCGCCTGAACCCGAAGTACACCTTCGACAACTTCGTCATCGGCCAGTCCAACCGATTCGCCCACGCCGCAGCGGTCGCAGTGGCCGAAGCCCCGGCCAAGGCCTACAACCCGCTGTTCATCTACGGCGACTCCGGTCTCGGCAAGACCCACCTCCTGCACGCCATCGGCGACTACGCGCAGTCCCTCTACTCCGGGGTGAAAGTGCGATACGTCTCGAGCGAGGAGTTCACCAACGACTTCATCAACTCGATCGCCAACAACCGCGGTTCCGCCTTCCAGGCGCGCTATCGCGACGTCGACATCCTCCTCATCGACGACATCCAGTTCCTGCAGGGACGTGCGGAGACCCAGGAGGCGTTCTTCCACACGTTCAACACCCTGCACGATCACAACAAGCAGGTCGTGATCACCAGCGACGTCGCGCCCAAGCATCTGACCGGATTCGAGGACAGGATGCGCAGTCGCTTCGAATGGGGTCTCATCACCGACGTGCAGGCTCCCGATCTCGAGACGCGCATCGCGATCCTCCGCAAGAAGGCGCAGAGCGAGTCGCTGCACATCCCCGACGAGGTGCTCGAGTACATCGCGACGGTCGTCTCTTCGAACATCCGCGAGCTCGAGGGCGCTCTCATCAGGGTCTCCGCCTTCGCGAGCCTGAACCGCTCCTCGCTGGACATCGCCCTGGCCCAGACCGTGCTCCGCGACATCGTCGACACGGCCGAGGACAACATCATCTCGCCGACCGACATCATCACCGCGACCGCCGGCTACTTCAAGCTCACCGTCGACGACCTGTACGGCTCGAGCCGGTCGCAGCAGATCGCGACGGCACGGCAGATCGCCATGTACCTGTGCCGCGAGCGGACGAACCTGTCCCTGCCGAAGATCGGCCAGCTGTTCGGAAACCGCGACCACACCACCGTCATGTACGCGTACAAGAAGATCAGCGAGCTCATGAAGGAGCGCCGTTCGATCTACAACCAGGTGACCGAGATCACCACCCAGCTCGGCCGCCGCTGAGCGCGCGCCCGGCATCATCCTCCGCGGCACCGCCGCCACGCGCTCGCCGCCGACCCGCCACCGAACGGATGTCCCCCGAACGGCTGACTTGACGCACCCGCACGGCATCGAATATGGCCGTTTGCACATGTGGATAACTTGTGGATGAATCCCGAAGTTAACGGGACGAATCGATTCCCCGGACGGCATCCTGTGGATAACTCGGGAGGCATGAACCATCCTCGAGAACGCCGAAACCCGCGGATTCCTCAGCGATTCCACATCTCACAGCCGTGTAGTTTCCTACTCTCGACTGCTATCCACCGACTTATCCACAGTATCCACAGCTGTTAACACCGTTAAGGAGTTAATTCTGAGAGAGGGCGATCCGATCACCTCGTGGTGTGGAAACCCGGGCTTACAGAGCGGCCGCACTCTGGGGCTACGATGGGAAGCCCTGACGTGGGCCCACACCCGGATCAGGTTTCTGTCATCACGACGAGGGAGCGCCCGTGAGGTTCCAGGTCAACCGCGATGTCTTCAGCGAGGCTGTGTCCTTCGTCGTCAAGCTCCTGCCGCAGCGCAATCCGCAGCCGATCCTGGCCGGCGTGCTCATCGAGGCCGGCGACGGCGGGCTGACGCTCTCCGCCTTCGACTACGAGGCTTCGGCGCGCACCACGATCGATGCCACGGTGGACACACCGGGAACGATCCTCGTCCACGGCCGGCTGCTCTCCGACATCGCCAGCCGTCTGCCCAACGCTCCCATCGAAATCGCCGTCGGCGAGGACGGCGGGATCGCCGTGACCTGCGGCTCCGCACGCTTCACCCTGGCGGCGATGCCGGTCGAGGAATACCCCTCGATCCCGGAGGTGACGGGATCCTCGGGCGTCGTCCCCGCTGAGGACTTCGGGACGGCGATCGCGCAGGTCGGGTTCGCGGCGTCCCGTGACGATGTCACGCCCGTCCTCACAGGTGTGCAGCTGGAGGTCTCCGGCCACAGCCTCAGCCTCGTAGCCACCGACCGCTACCGCGTGTCGCTCCGAGACGTCCCCTGGGACGGCGAGGCCGGCGAGGGGACCGCTCTGGTTCCGGCCCGCACGCTGCAGGAGGTCGGGAAGACCTTCGCGCACGCCGGGAACATCGAGGTGGCGTTCTCCGGGGAGGGAGATCGCGAGATCATCGCCTTCACCGCGGGGAACAAGACAGTCACCTCCCTTCTCATCAAGGGCAACTTCCCTCCGGTCCGCCGGCTGTTCCCCGAGCAGACCGATCACTACGCGGTGGTCAACACCGCCGACCTCATCGAGGCGGTCCGCCGCGTGTCCCTCGTGCTGGACCGTGCGGCGCCGCTGCGCTTCACCTTCTCCGCGGACAACGTGACGATGGACGCCTCCGGCAGCGAGCAGGCACGGGCATCCGAATCCGTCGACGCCCATCTCGCCGGCGGGGACGAGGTCACGCTCGGACTCAACCCGCAGTACCTGATCGAGGCGCTGGGCGCGGTCAAGAGCGAGTTCGTCCGGGTGACGTTCACCTCGAGCGACAACGCGAACAAGCTCAGCCCGATCCTCGTCACCAGTCAGACCTCGGTCGACCAGGCCGGCAGCGACTCCTTCAAGTACCTGCTCCAGCCCAACCTCCTGCTGCGCTGATCGGATACCGCGTTCGGACCACTGCCGCAACCTCCGCCGCATGAGAAGAGGCGATCCGTCGGCTTCGGCGGGGACGTCGGCTGTCGCACCCCGCGGCTAGGCTGAGCATCGTGATCGTGGAGCACCTGAACCTGGTCGACTTCCGCAACTACGCGACAGCCGATCTCACCCTGCACCCCGGTCCCAACGTCCTCGTCGGCCGCAACGGCCAGGGAAAGACGAACCTCGCCGAGGCGATCGTCTTCCTGGCGACGCTCGGATCGCACCGGGTCTCCTCCGACGCCCCGATGGTGCGCGACGGCTGCGAGTTCGCGGTCGTCTGCGCCAGGCTCGGCGTCGGCGAGCGCCGGGTCCTCGTCGAAGTGCAGCTGAACCGCACGGGATCGAACAAGGCGCGGATCAACGGATCCCCGGTGAAGACCGGCGAGCTCCCCCGCTACGCCCATGTCGTCCTCTTCGCCCCGGAGGATCTCCAGATCGTCCGGGGCGATCCCTCGTCCCGGCGTCGTTTCGCCGATCAGCTGCTCATCCAGCGCGCGCCGCGCATGGCAGCGGTGCTCGGCGACTACGACCGGGTGCTCAAGCAGCGCACCGCGCTGCTGAAGTCCGCCAGGGCGCGCGGCATCCGCGGCGAGGCCCTGACGACCCTCGACGTCTGGGACGACAAGCTGATCGCGCTGGGCAGCGAGATCATCGTCGCCCGTCAGAGACTGGCGGCCGATCTGCATCCTCCGCTCGCGGAGGCGTACGCGGCGATCGCCGGCGCCGACCACCGTCCGGAGCTGGAATGGGCGCTCTCCGTCCGCGGCGGAGACCCGGAGGAGGGTGAGGCGGCGGCGTCCGATGCCCGGGGCGAGACCGCGGAGCTCTTCAGGGCGACGCTGCTCGCGAAGCGCACGCAGGAGCTCGATCGCGGCCTCACGCTCGTCGGCCCGCATCGCGACGATCTGCTCATGCGGGTGCGAGGCCTGCCGGTGAAGGGCTACGCCTCGCACGGCGAATCGTGGTCGGTGGCCCTCGCGCTGCGGCTTGCGTCGGCGGAGCTGCTGCGCGCCGAGTCCCCGGCCGGCGACCCCGTCCTGATCCTCGACGACGTCTTCGCGGAGCTCGACGCGGAGCGACGCCGACGGCTCGCCTCGCTGACCAGCGGCTACGAGCAGGTCCTCGTCACGGCGGCGGTCGAGGAGGACATCCCCGATGTCCTGCACCGGCACGTCGTGCGGATCGACGCGGGTACCATCAGCGATGAGCGGGAAGAGGGGAGCGATCGGTGACCGAGCACATCACCCATGCGGCGTCCGACGTGCCCGAGACGATCGCGACCTATCTCCGCCTGCGCGGACTGAAGCCCAGCAACAAGAACTGGAGGCGCAAGCGCCGCGTCGCCGACGACGACGAGAACGCGCCGTTCTCCCCCGGCCGCGATCCCGGCTCCCTCGGCGCGGTGCTCGACGTCCTCACGAAGGAGGCCGGGTGGGAGTCCACCATGGCCCGCGAGGACCTGGTCAGGCAGTGGGCGGAGCTCGCCGGCGCCGACACGGCGAAGCACTCGGATCCCGTGTCCCTGGAGAGCGGGATGCTGACGGTGAAGTGCGATTCGACCGCGTGGGCGAAGAACCTCCAGTACATGCGCGGGACCATCCTGACCGAGATCGGCCGTCGGTATCCGGCCGCGGGCGTGGACAACCTCCGTTTCATCGGCCCGGACGTCCCCTCCTGGAAATGGGGGCCGAGAGCCGTCCCAGGGCGGGGCCCGCGCGATACCTACGGGTAGGGCATCATCTGAGGCATCCGGATCGATTTGAGGGCCATACACGGCCTTTCAGCGGTAGGAAAGCCCTCCGGGCAGGCTAGACTGGCATCCACAAGATCGATGTGGAGAATGCCCTCTGATGACGCCTGAATCCCCCGCTGACGAGACGGAATCGACCACCGGGGGCACCCCCGACCCTCAGGTGCGCTCGGGGGCAGTAGGAGCGGACGTCGAGTACGGCGCCGACTCCATCCAGATCCTCGAAGGGCTTGAGGCCGTCCGCAAGAGACCCGGCATGTACATCGGCTCGACCGGGCCGCGCGGCCTGCACCACCTCGTGCAGGAGATCGTGGACAACTCGGTCGACGAGGCGATGGCGGGCTACGCCGACACGATCCTCGTGACGCTGCTGGAGGACGGCGGCGTCCGCGTCGTGGACAACGGCCGGGGCATCCCGGTCGACCCGCACTCCTCGGATCCGGCCAAGTCGACCGTCGAGGTCGTCCTCACCATCCTGCACGCCGGCGGGAAGTTCGGCGGCGGCGCCTATGCGGTCTCCGGCGGGCTGCACGGCGTCGGCTCCTCGGTCGTGAACGCGCTCTCCACCCGCTTCGAGGTGGAGGTCAGGCAGAAGGGCTTCGTCTGGCGGCACAGCTTCGCCGACGGCGGCGTGCCGCAGCAGCAGCTCGAGAAGGGCGAGGCGACCAGCGAGACCGGCACGACGATCACGTTCTGGCCGGACGCCGAGATCTTCCAGGAGACCGTCGAGTTCGACTACGACACCCTGCGCACGCGCTTCCAGCAGATGGCGTTCCTGAACAAGGGGCTGCGCATCAAGCTCGTCGACGAGCGGCCGTCCTCGGAGTACGAGGTCGAGGAGGAGGGGACGACCGTCGCGAAGCAGCGCAGCGACGACTTCCACTACGAGCGCGGCCTCGTCGACTACGTCGAGTACCTGAACAAGGTGCGCCATGCCGAGGTCGTCAACGAGGAGGTCATCGACTTCGCCGCGGAGGACACCGTGCGCAAGATCTCCGTCGAGATCGCCATGCAGTGGACGACCTCCTATACCGAGAACGTCTTCACGTACGCCAACGTCATCAACACGCACGAGGGCGGCACGCACGAGGAGGGGTTCCGCGCTGCGCTGACGACCCTCGTGAACAAGTACGCCCGCGCGAACAACCTCCTCAAGGAGAAGGACGACAACCTCTCCGGCGACGACGTCCGCGAGGGACTGACCGCGGTGATCTCCGTGAAGCTCTCCGAGCCGCAGTTCGAGGGCCAGACGAAGACGAAGCTCGGCAACACCGAGGCGAAGGCCTTCGTCCAGAAGGTCGTCGGCGATCAGCTCGGCGACTGGTTCGACCGCAACCCCGCGCAGGCGAAGAACGTCATCCGCAAGGCGATCGACGCGGCGACGGCGCGTCTCGCCGCCCGCAAGGCACGCGAGACCGCGCGACGCAAGAGCGTGTTCGAGTCGGCCGCGATGCCGGACAAGCTCAAGGACTGCACGAGCAAGGATCCGTCGATCAGCGAGATCTTCCTCGTCGAGGGCGACTCGGCCGGCGGTTCGGCGGTCCAGGGGCGCGATCCGCACACCCAGGCGATCCTGGCGCTGCGCGGAAAGATCCTGAACGTGGAGCGGGCGCGCCTGGACAAGGCCTTGGCGAACCGCGAGGTCCAGGCGATGATCCAGGCCTTCGGGACGGGCATCGGCGAGGACTTCGACATCGACAAGGCCCGGTACCACAAGATCGTCCTGATGGCGGATGCCGACGTCGACGGCCAGCACATCACGACCCTGCTGCTGACCCTGCTGTTCCGCTACATGCGCGGGCTCATCGAGGCCGGCTTCGTCTACCTGGCGATGCCGCCGCTGTATCGCCTGAAGTGGTCGAACTCCCCGCACGAGTACGTCTACTCCGACGAGGAGCGCGATGCGCTGCTCAAGCACGGCGTCGACAACGGCAAGCGCATCCCCAAGGAGGGCATCCAGCGCTACAAGGGCCTCGGCGAGATGAACGCCAAGGAGCTGTGGGAGACGACGATGGACCACACCACCCGCACGCTCCGCCAGGTGACCATCGACGACGCCGCGGCGGCCGACGAGATCTTCAGCGTGCTGATGGGCGAGGACGTCGAGTCGCGACGGACGTTCATCCAGCGCAACGCGAAGGACGTCCGCTTCCTGGACATCTGAGCGCGTCACTGATCACGGAGACCCGCACAGAGCGAGCGCAGCGAGACGAAGAGTCGCTCAACGACCGGAACTGAAAGACAGACGACATGACTGACGAAGAACGCCCCGACATCACCGAGGCCCATGAGCACGGCCGGATCGATCAGGTCGACCTCCAGTCGGAGATGCAGCGCAGCTACCTCGACTACGCGATGGCCGTCATCGTCGGCCGTGCGCTCCCGGATGTGCGCGACGGTCTGAAGCCGGTGCACCGCCGCGTGATCTACGGCATGTACGACGGCGGCTTCCGACCGGACAAGTCGTACTCGAAATGCGCTCGCGTGGTCGGCGAGGTCATGGGGCAGTACCACCCGCACGGCGACTCGGCGATCTACGATACCCTCGTCCGTCTCGTCCAGCCGTGGGCGCTGCGCTATCCCCTCGCTCTCGGACAGGGCAACTTCGGTTCGCCGGGCAACATGGGCGCAGCCGCTCCGCGCTACACCGAGACGAAGATGGCTCCGCTCGCGCTCGAGATGGTGCGCGACATCGAAGAGGAGACCGTCGACTTCCAGCCGAACTACGACGGTCAGACCCAGGAGCCGACGGTCCTCCCGTCGCGCTTCCCCAACCTGCTCGTCAACGGATCGGTCGGCATCGCGGTCGGCATGGCGACGAACATCCCGCCGCACAACCTCCGCGAGGTCGCCGTCGCCGCGCTCTGGGCGATGGACAACCCCGACCTGTCCCGCGAGGAGCTCGTCGAGGGACTCATCCGGCATATCCCCGGTCCCGACTTCCCCACCGGAGCTCAGATCCTCGGGACCAAGGGGATCCACGAGGCGTACCGCACCGGCCGAGGCTCGATCACGATGCGTGCGGTCGTCGGCGTCGAGGAGATCCAGGGCCGCACCTGCCTCGTGATCACCGAGCTGCCCTACCAGGTGAACCCGGACAACCTCGCGGTGAAGATCGGAGACCTGGTCCGCGAGGGCAAGATCACCGGCATCGCGGACATCCGCGACGAGACGAGCGATCGCACCGGCCAGCGGCTCGTCGTCGTGCTCAAGCGCGACGCCGTCGCGAAGGTCGTGCTGAACAACCTGTACAAGCACACCCAGCTGCAGGACAACTTCGGCGCGAACATGCTCGCGATCGTCGACGGCGTGCCGCGCACCCTCGCGATCGACGGCTTCATCACGAACTGGATCGATCATCAGATCGACGTGATCGTCCGCCGTACGGCCTTCCGGCTGCGCAAGGCGGAGGCGCGAATGCACATCCTGCGCGGATACCTCAAGGCGCTGGATGCGCTCGACGAGGTCATCGCGCTCATCCGCCGTTCTCCTTCCGCGCAGGAGGCGAACGAGGGCCTGCAGGGGCTGCTCGGCGTCGACTTCGACCAGGCCCAGGCCATCCTCGATCTCCAGCTGCGCCGTCTCGCCGCCCTCGAGCGCCAGAAGATCCTGGAGGAGGCCGAGAACCTCGAGATCCTCATCGCCGACTACAACGAGATCCTCGCCAGTCCCGAGCGTCAGCGCGGGATCATCCGCGACGAGCTCGGCGAGATCGTCGAGCGCTTCGGCGACGAGCGCCGCACGCAGATCCTCTACGGCTTCGACGGCGACGTGTCGATGGAGGATCTCATCGCGGAGGAGGAGATGGTCGTCACCGTCACCCGCGACGGCTACATCAAGCGCACACGCAGCGACAACTACCGTTCGCAGCACCGCGGCGGCAAGGGGGTCAAGGGCGCACAGCTGCGCGCCGACGACATCGTCGAGCACTTCTTCGTGACGACGACGCATCATTGGCTGCTGTTCTTCACGGACAAGGGTCGCGTCTACCGCACCAAGACATACGAGATTCCAGAGGCCGGCCGCGACGCCAAGGGCACGCATGTCGCCAACCTCCTCGCGCTCCAGCCCGACGAGGGCATCGCGCAGGTGCTCGACATCCGCGACTACCGGGTGGCGGACTACCTCGTCCTCGCGACCCGCGAGGGCCTGGTGAAGAAGACGCGTCTGAGCGAGTACGACACCAACCGCCAGGGCGGCGTGATCGCGATCCGTCTGAACGACGGCGACGAGCTCGTGAGCGCCCTGCTCGCCGGGGCCGAGGACGACATCCTCCTCATCAGCCGCAAGGGCATGTCGGTGCGCTTCCAGGCGAACGACGATGCGCTGCGCCCGATGGGCCGCGCCACCGCCGGCGTGCGCGGGATGAAGTTCCGGGAGGGCGACAACCTCCTCTCGGCATCCGTCGCGGCCGCCGGCCGGTTCGTGTTCGTCGTGACCGACGGAGGCTACGCGAAGCGCACAGCGGTCGAGGAGTATCGCGTCCAGGGACGCGGCGGATTCGGCATCAAGGTCGCCAAGCTCAACGACGATCGGGGCACGCTCGCGGGCGGTCTGATCGTCGGCGAGGACGACGAGGTCTTGGTGGTTCTGTCCAGCGGCAAGGTGGTACGCTCTGCCGTGGCCGAGGTCCCGGCGAAGGGCCGCGACACCATGGGAGTGGTGTTCGCGAGGACGTCTGAGGACGATCGAATCCTGGCCATCGCCCGCAACGGAGAGCGGGGCCTCTCCGAGGAAGCGGATGAGGAAGACACCGACGCCTCCGAGACCACCCAGACCCCCGAGGAAGACGCATGAGCACCGTAGCCGACAAGCTGGCGAAGAAGTCCACGCGCAAGACCGGCGGCAAGCAGGTCCGCCTGCGCCTCGTCTACGTCGACTTCTGGTCGGCGGTGAAGCTGTCGTTCCTGGGCTCCATCGCCCTCGCCATCGTGACGATGGTGTCGTTCTTCCTCGTCTACATGGTGCTGCAGGCGACCGGCGTGCTGGCCCAGGCCGACGAGGTCGTCTCGGGCTTCACCGACGGCAGCTTCTCGCTGGCCGACACCGTCGGCCTCCCGCAGGTCATGGCCTTCGCCGCCGTGGTGTCGATCCTCAACCTCATCGTCTTCACCGTGCTCGGCGCGGTGGTGGCAGGCATCTACAACCTCGCGGTCAAGGTCACCGGCGGCATCCTCGTCGGCTTCACCTCGAACTGACGGCTCGCGCGAGCCCTGACCGGCGTCTGCTTGGCGTCTGCTCGTGCGTCCGGGGGTGTCGAACTCCTGCAGAACAGCGGCCCGGAAGGCGCAACGCGCCGCCGCCCGCTGCGCTCGGTCGCTATTCCACGACACGGCACTCCGCGGAGCATCGACCACTGAATCGGCAGCTATCCGGCGGGCGCCGAGGATCGCGGACGCCGCACGAGTGGTTATGTGGGCCCGGGAAGAACGCCGAGTGTCGCTGGCATCGGGCAGGATGCGAGCTGGGCCCGGTCGACTTCGGGTCCCTGTCTTTGGACGGAACTCGATCGGGATCGGATCAGGACATATGGGGTTGTTTGACTGGCTGTTGGGCAAGCAGGATGCACCTGCGACTCGGACAGCCGCGCCCGCGCGCCCGGCGACCCCGCCCCACCGCCGCATGCCACAATTTGCCATTGTCGATGTGGAGACGACCGGGCTCTCGCCGCGCCGCGACCGCGTCGTCGAACTCGCGGTGGTACGTATCGACAGCGACGGCAACGTACTCGACGAGTGGTCGACGCGGTTCAATCCTGAGGGTCCGGTCGGTGCGACGCATATCCATGGAATCACCGAGGCCGATGTCGCAGACGCCCCCTTTTTTCGGGATATTGCGCCGCAACTCATTTCGTTCATCGCTGGTGTTCCGATCGCGGCGCACAATGCGAAGTTTGACCTCGCCTTCTTGCGAGCAGAGTTCCAGCGCGCTGGGTGGGATGCACCATGGCTTCCAGCGTTCTGCACGCTGGACCGCAGTCGCGAGTATCTTCCTGATCTGGATCGGCGTCGGCTAGTGGATTGCTGTTGGGCGGCGGGCGTCCCCCTCGAGAATGCCCACTCCGCGCTGGGGGACGCTCGTGCGACGGCCGGACTTCTTCGCTACTACCTCACCCGGGCGCAGCGCCATCAGAATCATGCCCTGGACGCCCTTCGCAGCGACGCTCGCAATGCCCGCTGGCCTCAGGCACCTTCGCGCGCACCCCGCACCGCATTCTCGGACCCCTCGGATGAATCACGGGATCGTCCGAAGCGGATCACGCCGGCCAGACCGAAGCAGCCGCTACTTCTTCGGCAGCTGACCGACGTCAGCCTATTCGAGGCCCTAGAAGAGGGAGCACCGGAAGGCACTCTTGCGTATCTCGAAACGCTCCTCGACGCGCTCGAGGATGGCCACATCAGTGACGAAGAAGCGGGCGATTTGGGCGAACTGATCGGTGTCTATGATCTCGACGACGTCGACCTCCACGCCGCACATCGGGCGTTCATCCTTGCGCTCGCGCACAAGGCCGTCGACGACGGTCATATCTCCCCGGCCGAACGCGAAGAGCTGCACACCCTCTGTGACGCGCTCGACGTGCCCCGCGAAACCGTAAATGGGCTGATCGCCCATGCAGTCGCGGCGCGCACTGCGCGAATGAGTGCGGGTCTGAGATCGCTCCCCGACGACTGGAATCTCGGGGTTCCCCTACATGTCGGCGACAAGGTCGCCTTTACGGGGTGCGACGACCGACAGCGAGAGCGGCTGGAAAGACGCGCTTCCGAACTCGGCGTTCGGGTCATGAACAACGTCTCCCGGTTCACGTCGATGCTGGTCACCGATGGGACGATGGCTGGCACCAAGCTCGCCAAGGCGCGAGAAGTCGGAACTCGAATCGTTCATCCCGACACCTTCGCAATCCTGCTCGAACATCTTCAACCAGCAACTCTCGCCGAGGACCGCCCACGCGTTGCCACGGGACCCCGGCCCGCCGTCGCGTCGGTGAAGCCAGAGCCCAATGGAGAAAGCCCGGCTGGCGGGACCTCGCCGAGCGTCGTGCGAACCTGGGCACTCGCCAATGGGTTCACCGTAGGTGTGCGTGGTCGGATATCCAGCGAGATCTGGGACGCGTTCGCCGCCGCTCATGCCGTTGCCACCGTTCCTACGAGCGATGTGGAGACTGACGCACGGATCGACGCGTTCGAGTTCCAGGGTGAACCCATGGCGCCTCTGGGCGGTTGGGCATACGCGCCCATCGTGCCAACGCAGGCGATGGGCCTAACCGGTGGCGCCGACATGCACGTCGCTCGGACCAGCGAATATCAAGCGCAGGTGCGGGACGCACTCCGTGCGTGGCGGGAGGACGAGGACGGGGAGCTGATGGCCCTGCTGGTCGCCGAACCTCTCAACCCCCTCATCTCCCACGCGGTACGCGTTGATCTCCTCGTGGGTCGCGAACGCACCGTTGCGGGATACCTCCCGGAAGCACACTCGGAGACGTTCCATGAGCTGGTCAAGTCCGCGATGGACATCGGTGCACTTCCACTGATGAAGGCCCGCGCATCGGCAGGAACGGGCGACCAAGCCGACCCTGAGTTGAGGCTCGTGCATCTCGATGATGACCCCGCGAGATCCTCCGTGACCGACGAGATCATCGCTCGTACGAACGCGAGACGCGCGAGTCAACTCGACAATGCGTGAGCTCAGGCGGATGCCGTGTGGCTTCCCGTGAGACGGCCGTGAGGTGAAGAAATCTCGCCGTGGTATCCTAAACGAAACAAACGAAAATGGTTTGCGTTTGACCTATTGAGGTGATTTCCATGTCCCCCGCCGCGACTGCCGAAGCGACTTACTTGCCGAGTCCCGGTGACGAGCTTGCGCCCATCCTCGATTTCCTCGCCGCCCATGAGGCGGCCGGCCGGGTTCCTCGGGAGCCCCGCTATTTTCTCGCTGGAACAACGCCCGGCGATCAGGTCGAGCTGCCTGAGGAGGTCTACCTGGCGTTGCGGAAGGTGGTGGACGCCATGCGGAGCGGGTTGGCGGTCTCTGTCGTGCCGCAGACGACGCGTCTGACCACACAGCAGGCGGCTGACTTGTTGAACGTGAGTCGGCCCACCGTAGTCAAGCTCCTGGACGACGGACAGGTGCCATTCGAGCGAGCGGGCACGCACCGCCGGGTGCTGCTCGCAGATCTGCTCGACTATCGGGAGCGCAAGCGTGCGAGTCAGTACGACATGCTGGCCGCTACACGCGACGCGGTCGGCGAGGACAACGTGGCACAGACGCTTGAAGACCTTAAAGTCGCGAGGAAGGCCGTCGCTGCTAGGCGAGCCGCCCGGAGCTGAGCCTCCTCGTCATGCCATCATGAACTCGTGTTCACGGCGACGCTCGACACCAACGTGCTGTGGCCGAGTCTGCAGCGGGACTTCCTGTTGTCACTGGCAATCGAGGGTGCCTATCGCCCGACATGGAGCTCAGTGATCCTTGAAGAGCTCGAGTTCCATGAAGCGGCCAAGCTCGTCAAACGCGGGTCATCGGAAGTAGATGCTGCCACGCGTGCCGCAGGCCTCGTCGCCGCTATGCGTCGGGAGTTCGCTGACGCGGAGGTCTTCGGTTGGGAGCCGTTAGAGGGCACGTTCGGATTGCCGGATCCCGAAGATGAGCACGTCGTCGCCGCGGCGGTCATCGCGAGCGCGGGAGCGATCGTGACAGAGAACGTCAAGGACTTCCCGCTCGGCAACGTTCCACCCGGCATCCAAATCCTCAGAGCGCGGGACTTCGCGAAGAACACGGTGGCGCTCAATCCTGCCCAGGCTATGGTCGCTGTACGCGAGATCTCGAGACGGACGGGTCGCCACGGGCCAGAACTCGGGGTAGACGAGATCCTCAACATCCTGCGAGATCGATACGGCCTCGTCGAAGCGGTCGACATGATGATCGAGGTCCCGGGCGGGTAGTGCTGCGGAGCGCCGTAGCCGTGCCACAATTTGCCCACAAACGATTCAGATCGGGCGTTGATTCACGCCGCGAACGGATCGCCGAGAGCCGCATGGTTCCTCGGTTTTCTGACCGAACAGGATCCGGCCGGACGTTGCCAGACGAGTTCGACACCGTTCCGTGAGGCGCCGGGGTAGGGAAAACCCGAAGCCGGTCGTCCGGATGACACGGTGTCCTGCGGATGGCCGCCGCCGTAGCGTGGGGGCATGACGAATCAGACTGCCTCTGCCGGAGCAGGGGGCACGCAGCGCCCGCCCGTGCGGCTGTTCCTCACGATCCTTCAGCTCGCCGCGCTCGGCGTCCTCGGCGGCGGGGTCGTCGGCGTCCTGAGCGGACTCTTCGGCGCCGGCCTCGGACTGCTGTTCGTCTTCGGTCTCGGCCTCGTCTTCCTCGTCGGCCTCGTGTACGCGATGTACGGAGTCGGCTGGTTCGAGCAGCAGCGCATCAGCGGGCTCTACCGTCTCGACCTGGCCCCGCTGCGGTGGCGGGCGCGCGCACGTCCCGGCTTCGGCGGATGGCTCCGATCGGTCGGACGCCAGGCGATCGACGGAGCGATGTGGCGGGCGCTGGTGAACTTCGCGATCGCGTGCATCTTCGGCGCCGTCGTCATCCGGCTCTTCTGGGCGGTGATCTGGTCGGCGGTCATCTCCTTCGCACCGCTGTCCCCGGTGGAGACCGTCCTCGGCCCGTTCGGCGAAGGCGTGGATGCGATGTGGGGACCGGTCATCGGCCTGCTCGGCATCCTGGCCTCCGCGGGATCCATCGTCGGGCTCGCGCTCCTGCACCGGGTCATCGCCAAGGCGCTGATCGTGCCCAGCCGCGAGGCCGAGCTCACCGAGCAGGTGCGCACCACGAGCGCCCAGCGGGAGGGAGCGGTGCGGGCCGCGGACGTCGAGCGCACCCGCATCGAGCGCGACCTCCACGACGGTGTGCAGCCCCGGCTCGTCTCCGTCGGGATGACGCTGGGCCTCGCGCAGCAGAAGATCGACGACGATCCGGCCGCCGCGAAAGCGCTCATCTCCGAGGCGCACACGTCCACGAAGGCGGCGATCACGGAGCTGCGCCAGCTCGCCCGCGGCATCCACGCCTCGGTTCTGGATGACAGGGGGCTCGACGCCGCGCTGTCCGCGCTCGCCGGCCGCTCGCATATCCCCGTGCATCTCGACGTCCGCATGGATGGACGATGCAGCAGAGACGCCGAGGCCGCCGTGTACTTCGCGATCGCAGAGTCTCTGACCAACGCCGCCAAGCACTCCCGTGCGAGCGACTGCCGCGTGATCGTGCGTCGACGCGAGAACGGGGTGCTGTGGGCGAGGGTCGAGGACAACGGCATGGGCGGCGCCCAGGTGCAGCCCGGCGGCGGACTCGATGGGATCTCGAACCGCGTGCTCGCCGCAGGCGGCACGTTCCGTCTCGACAGCCCGCAGGGCGGTCCGACGAGCCTGGAGGTGAGCGTGCCATGCGCATCCTGATCTGCGAGGACTCGGTCCTGCTCCGCGAGGGTCTGGTCCGGCTTCTGGACGATGCCGGTCACGAGGTGGTCGCTGCGCTTGCGGACACCGACGGGCTGGACACCGCGATCGCCGAGGAGAGGCCGGAGCTCTGCATCCTGGACGTGCGGCTGCCTCCGACCTTCACGGACGAGGGGATCAGGGCGGCGCTTCGGATCAGAGCCGCCCACCCGCAGCTGCCGATCCTCGTGCTGTCGCAGTACGTGGAAGAGCGCTACGCCAGCGATCTGATCGCGGCGCAGGGCGGCCCGCTCGGGTACCTGCTGAAGGATCGGGTCGCGGATGTCTCGGAGTTCGTCGAGTCGGTGCAGCGCATCGCGGGCGGTGCGACCGTGCTCGACCCCGAGGTGGTCGCGCAGCTGCTGACGCGGCGCAACAAGGACGACCGGATGCTCCGCCTCACGGAGCGGGAGCGCACCGTCCTCTCGCTCATCGCCGAGGGCAAGTCGAACCAGGCGATCGCCGGACTGCTCTTCCTCTCCGAGGCGAGCGTCGAGAAGCACATCACCTCGATCTTCCAGAAGCTCGGACTCGAGCCGGACGAGTCGGGGAACCGGCGGGTGCTCGCCGCGCTCGCCCACATCGAGAACACCGGCGGTCCCGCCGCCGAACAGACAGGAGTCACGCGATGAGCACCGAGAACACCGGAGGACACGACGTCCCGCTGGGCCCGCCGCCCGCTGCGCCTTCGCCGCCCGTCGTCGCTTCCGCTGACCCGACGGGACCCGTCCGCGGTGCCGGGGCGGGGCGCCCCATCGGGATCGTCCTCGCCGCGATCGGCGGGGTGGCCCTGGCGGTCTCGGGAACGACAGCCGCGTTCGCCGCCGCCGGTCAGCTGTCGCAGAACGATTCGCGGACGAGCCTCGGCGTCGACGGTATCCGCGGCCTGGTCCTCGACGTCGACGCGAGCGACGTCACGGTAGAGTTCGCCGACGTCGTCCAGGCGGAGCTGGCGGTGCAGGGCGGACGGAGCGGTTCGTGGAGTCTCGAGCGCGAGGGCGAGGAGCTCGTCGTGAACAGCCCGAACCGCGGCTTCGGCTGGTGGTTCGGCGGCTGGTTCGGCGACGAGGAGCGCGTCGTGCTGACGCTTCCGCAGAGCCTTCAGGGCATCGACGCCGACATCGACCTGAACGCGGGAAGCCTGGACGTGACGGGCACGTTCGGCGAGGTGGACGTCATCGTCGGGGCGGGCGCGCTCTCCCTGGAGGGATCGGCGGAATCCGTGGACGCGGAGATCAACGCCGGACGGGCGGATCTGGACCTGTTCGCCGTGCGCGAGGCGGATCTCACGATCTCGGCGGGCCGGCTGACCGCGGAGTTCGCCAACTCCGCGCCCGACCTGGTGACGTTCGAGGTCAGTGCGGGCTCGCTGGAGCTGACGCTCCCCGATGAGGTCTACGACGTGCGGCAGGAGGTCAGCGCGGGCTCGCTCGACAACGGGCTGCAGACCTCCAGCGACTCCCGACACGTCATCGAGGCGACCGTGTCGGCGGGTTCCGCGACCCTGCGGGCCGGAGACTGAGCGTCTTCGGCCCGCAGGGGGGAGCCCCTCACGCCGGCGGAAGGGCGCGGAGCGCCTCGAAGCTCCCGGAGAGCGAGACGGGACCGGCGCCGTGCGGCACCAGGACGGTGTCGCCTCGGCGCACTTCCTGGCGTCCCCCCGCCCACTCGAGGGCGCCCTCTCCACGGAGGACGACGAGGAGGGAGAAGGCGGCCTCGAGCTCCCGGCGATCGCCCGCCACGATCCGCTCCGCACGGAAGAAGGGATCGGCCTGCTCGGGGAACAGCCATTCGCGACCGGAGTCGTCCAGACGCGGGGCGGTCATGAGCGATGCGATCTCCTCGGCCGACCACGCGTGGCGGTCCAGCGCGTCGATCGCCTCGTCGAGGTTCAGGCCCATGAGGGCGGAGGTCGCATCCAGACCCCGATATCCCCGGTACTCGAGTAGGATCGAGAGGTCGGCGGGCTGCTGCAGCTCGACGAGGGTGATCCCCGGTCCGATCGAATGCGGGATGCCGGCGGGGACGAGCAGCGTGCTGCCCGCCTGCAGGGGCACCCGGTGCATGGCGCCGAGCATGTCGGGCACGTCCTGGCCGTCGAACCATCGGCCGACCTCGATCGGCGAGACCGGCCGGGAGAAGCCGACGGCCGCATAGCCGTCGACGCCGTCCTCGACGTCGACGATCGCCCACGCCTCGGTCTTGCCGCGCGGCTCGTGCAGCACCGTCGACGCGAACCGGTCGTCCGGGTGGAAGTGCACGAACAGTCGTTCGGCAGTGTCGAGCAGCTTCACGAGCAGGAGTGTGTTCGCACCGTGCCGGCGGGTGTGATCCTCGCCGAGGAACCCGATCGGATCGGCGGCGATGGCATCCCGCAGCAGCCGTCCGTCCGGCAGCCGGGTGAGACCGTGTCCTCCGCCGTGCACCTCGGTGATCGAGCCGACGAAGTCCTCGGGCGCGTACTCGCCGGGCTGCGATGTCCCGCGGAACCGGGCGATGCCCGCGCCGCCGCGGTACGGCCGCTCGAGCGGCTGGTTCGCGTCGAGAAGAAGAGGAGCGTCGGGGGCGACGACCGCATGGTCCATGGAGGCCTCAGCCAAGATGCACCACCGCGTACAGATCGATCCGATCGACGACGACGTGGGCCACGCCGTCCTCGTACCGCACGGGGACGGTCACGGTGCTCTCGCCGGGGCGATAGACCGTGGCGATGCTCACGTGCTGCTCGACATGGATGCCGAGGGCGAATCCCTCGCGGGGTACCACGGCATCGGCATCCTCGTCGTACGCGAAGTTCACGACGTGAACCGAGATGCTGCCGTCCTCCAGCCGATGCACGCTGGTCGCCATGCTCGCATCGAAGTCGCCCTCGACGTCTCGGGGGACGTAGGCGGGTATCGACGCGACGCCGTCGGTACGCCGGGTCCGCTCGTGCGTCAGGAGCTCGTCCGCGACGCCCTCCGGAAGCTCGGTGCCGTATGCGCCGTTGACGACGACCGTTCCGCCGCCGGCGAGATACTCCACGAGGGCGTCGTGCTGACGTCGGCTGACGTTCCAGGCGTCCGGCACGACCACGGTCGAGTACGAGGCGAAGCTGGCCGCGGAGATGTCGTCCGTACGGAGGCCGTCGTCGGGCAGGATGATGGTGTCGAAGGTGCGTCCGGACCTGCTGAGGCCCTCGATGGTCTCCCAGTAGGAGGCGGGCCGGGCGTCCTGCGCGACGACGGGCTCGAACCAGCGGCCGTCGTCGCTGAACATGTCGGAGTCCATCATGTCGCGCATCACGCTGGCGATCGAATAGACGACCGCGGTGCTGTGCGCCGATCTCTGGGAGGTGACGTCGTCGATGGACACGAGGAACTGGCCGGTCTCCACCGCCAGCTCCTTGGGGACCCAGTAGGAGTCCTTCACCTCGGTGCCGAGCCAGGATCCGTAGGGCAGGGACATGTTGGCGCCCATCGCGCTGGCCTCGAAGATCGACAGCCGGAAGAGGTCGTACCCGCGGCCGCGGCGGATGCGCCCGAGGAGCTCCTCGGTGATGCCGCCGTACGGGTTCTCGACCGCGACGAGCGGACGGCCCTTCGCCATACCGACGCCGTGACGGAAGTACCAGGGCTGCTGGTACTTTGTCTCGCGCATCTCGGTCACCAGGACGTCGACGTGCTCGACCATCGCCTCGTAGAAGGGGGCGCAGTCGTAGAAATTGCCCGCGACGCGGACCTCCTTGCCCTGGGAGGCGGCGTACTCCTTCACATACGATGCGATCTCCTCGAACGTCTCGGTGATCGACGTCTGCAGGAAGCGGCAGTACTCGGGGTAGAGCGGCAGCCGCTGGGGCGCCGTCCCCGCGCGGAAGCCCTGGTCCAGAAGCCATGTCCGGTAGTCGAAGGAGGCGAGGTCGATGCCCGTCAGCTCGGCCGGAACCGCGGGAAGCCCCTGCAGGAAGCTCCGGAATCCCTTCATGCAGTCCTTGCAGAAGCATCCGCCGTAGCGGAGCGAGAGCAAGGGGACGTCGGTCTCGTCGAGCTGAACGCCCGGCGCGCCCGCGTCGATCTGGATCCGCACGATCGCCTTGAGATACTCCCGCCAGACCGGATTGTTGCGGTCGGCCAGATAGCAGGACTGGCCCTTGCCGTCCACCTCGACCCAGTGGGCGTGCAGCGGGCGGCCCTCGAGATCGCGGGAGACGACCTCTTCCCAGAGATCGGTGACCTGCTCGCCGTCGCTGTTGACCAGGCCGTCGGGGAAGTAGTGCCGGAACGGCTTCCAGTCCGCGGGGCCGGTGTCGGTGGAGAACTCCCGCAGGCCGATGGTGGTGGGGGACGCGGCGCCGCGGAGCTGGTTCTGCGCGAGCACCTCGCCGTCGGCGACCTCCGCGGGGAACTCCCATGCCTGGGCCTCGAAGACGATCCCGAACAGATCGATGCCCCGCTGCTTCGTGTAGGCGATGAACTCGGATTCGTTGACGTAGCCGTGCTGGCGGAAGCGCTGCGGGATGCGGCCGAAGGCCTCGTCCTCGAGATAGGGGAGGCTGATGACCCCTCCGCCGAGGCCGGCCCACACCAGGATGGTTCCCCCCATCTCGACGATGTCGTCCGCCATCGTCAGGCGTCGCGGAGGCAGGCTGGGGTGGTAGCAGTGCTCGTTCGGGTACCACCCGTCGAAGTAGACGCCGCGTTCCATTGATTCACTCTTTCTCCCACCGCGGTGGGGTCTGCGGAGGGCAGCGTCGGATGCTGCCGCGGAGGGCCGGGGGCCTATACGTTCCTCGCCGCAGCGCTGCGGCGGATCATGATCTCGACCGGGAGAGTCTGGGACCGGGTGTCCTCATCCATGGCGAGCACGAGGCGCAGGGCGGACTGCCCCATGCTCCACGTCGGCTGCGCCGCGGTGGTCACCGGCGGATCCACCAGTCGAGCCCAGGGCGCGTCGTCGAACATCACCACGGAGATGTCGCCGGGGATCGCGAGCCCGTGATCGCGGATTGCATTGAGCGCCGCCTCGCCGAGGATGTTGTTGGCGGCGAACAGGGCGGTCGGCGGGCGCCGCGACTCGAGCAGGCGTATGGCGCTGGCATAGGCGGTGTCCCGGGTGAAGCGGGTCCGGACGATCAGATCCTCGTCGATCGTCGCCCCCGCGTCGGCGTGCGCGATGCGGAACCCCTTCTCCCGCATGCCTCCCGTGGTCAGATGCACCGGCCCGCCCAGGTATCCGATGCGTTCGTGACCGAGAGCGAGAAGGTACTCGGTCAGGCGCCGTGCACCGGTGAGGTTGTCCACCAGGATGGAGGGGAATCCGAGCTGCTCGATCTCCCGGTCCGCGAACAGCACGTTGATCCCGAGCCGGCGCGCATCCCGCCAGGCGTCGATGTTCTCCCCGGTCGGGAAGGCGATGATCCCGCCGACGCGCTGCTCGACCAGCAGATCGATGTACTCGCGTTCGGTGGCGGGATCCTCGCCGCTCGCGCAGAGGATCACATGCCAGCCGAGCTCCTTCGCGCCGGCGAGCACGCCCTGCGCGAACTCGCCGTAGAAGTTGTTGGAGATGTCCGTGACGATCAGGCCGATGTTGTTCGTCGATCGGCGTTTGAGGTCGCGTCCGAGAGCACTCGGGCGATAGCCGAGTCGCTTCGCAGCCTCCTCGACGAGCGCACGGGTCCTGGGGGAGACGGATCCGACGTTCGAGAACACCCGGGAGACGGTTCCGATGCCGACGCCGGCGGTGGCGGCGACATCCTTCATGGTGACGTGCGGAACAGGGTTCCGATCGCTCATCTGCATTCTCCTGCCCGTGAGGCCATCGCCGGTCGACGGCTATGTCGATACTCGCGGATGCCGGACTCGGCCGATGTCCGACGGGCGGAGGCGGCGCATCGTCGAGCGATCACGGCGGCTCCTTCAGAGAATCAATTTGGATACGTTTCCAAACAAAAGATAGACGGGACGTCTGGAGGCTGTCAAACGATCCAGTGAAACAAAGAGCTGGAGTTGACAAACGACCGATTCGTACGCAAAGTTGGAACCGTTACCACTTTTCACGCGAGTATTCTCGCCCTGAAGGACACCGCGAGGACGCGGCAGGAAGGTTCCCATGAACGCGATGGCCGATCCGATGATGCGGGCCAGTGTGCTGCATGCCGCAGGCGACGTGCGCACGGAGAGAGTCGCCGTGCCCACCCTGCAGGACGACCAGGTTCTCGTCCGGGTGGAGGCGGTCGGAGTCTGCGGCTCCGATGTCCACTACTTCCACGAGGGGAGGATCGGATCCTTCGTCGTGGAGGAGCCGATGATCCTGGGGCATGAGTCCGCCGGCACCGTCGTGGCGGTGGGCGCGGCGGTGCCCGCCTCCCGGGTCGGCGAGCGCGTCTCGATCGAGCCGCAGCGGGCGTGCCGACGCTGCGATCAGTGCAAGAGCGGCCGGTACAACCTCTGTCCGGACATGGAGTTCTATGCGACTCCTCCGATCGATGGGGCCTTCGCCGAGTACGCCGCGATCCAGGCGGACTACGCGCATCCGATCCCGGACTCCATGTCCATCGAAGCTGCAGCGCTCTGCGAACCGCTCAGCGTGGGGATCTGGGCCGTCCGCAAGGCTGGCATCGGGCCGGGCGGGTCCGTCCTGATCGCCGGCGCCGGCCCCATCGGAATCGTCATCGCGCAGGTGGCGCGGGCATTCGGGGCCACCAGGATCATCGTCAGTGATCCCGTGGCGGAGCGCCGGGAGACCGTCATGCGCTTCGGCGCCACCGAGGCGATCGACCCGATCTCGACCGACATCGCCGCACGGAGCCTCGAGGTCGACGCGTTCATCGACGCCTCCGGCGCGGAGGCGGCGATCCGGGCCGGCATCCACGCCGTCCGACCCGCCGGCCGCGTCGTGCTCGTCGGGATGGGCGCGGACGACGTGTCCCTCCCCGTCGCGCGCATTCAGGGACGAGAGCTCGAGGTGACGGGCGTGTTCCGCTATGCGAACACGTGGCCGACCGCGATCACCCTCATCTCCTCCGGGCTGGTCGACGTGGATGCGCTCGTGACCGGTCGCTTCGGACTCGACGAGGTCGAGGCCGCCCTCGAGGCGGCGCGTCTGCCCGCGACCCTCAAGGCCGTCGTCATCCCCTGACCTTCGCACTCCGGCGCGCCTCTCGCGACGACCGGTCATCGTCCGGCATCCGGACATCCATCCAGCATTCACCTCATCGACACCAAGGAGCAGCAATGAAGATCACCGCAAAGTCGCCGTCGATCGCGCGCGGGGGAGGGATGCGACGAGCGGCAGCGCTCGTGCTGACCGCCACGGTCGCGCTCGGCCTCGCCGCGTGCAGCGGCGCCGGCGAGCAGGGCTCGGGCGTCACCGCCTGGGGCACCACGGCGGACCAGCCCAACATCGAGCCCTCGATCGCGAGCTGGAACGAGGCGAACCCCGATCAGACGATCTCCGCCGAGTACTTCGGCACGAACGACTTCAAGGACAAGATCCGCACCGCGATCAACTCCCCGCAGGCGCCCACCCTCATCTACAACTGGGGCGGCGGAACGCTGAAGTCCTACGTCGAGGCCGGACTCCTCCGCGATCTGTCCGACGACCTGGCGGACGAGACGGAGTTCATGGACAAGATCGTGCCGTCGATCGCGGAGACGGGCGAGATCGACGGGAAGACGTACGCGATCCCGAACAGCTCGACCGCGCCCGTCGTCCTCTACGTCAACAAGGACGTGCTCGAGCAGGCCGGCATCGCCGAAGCGCCCGCCACCTGGGATGAGCTTCTCGACGACGTCAGCACGCTGCGGGACGCGGGCATCGCGCCGATCTCCCTCGGCGGCGGCAGCAAGTGGCCCTATCTGATGTGGATCGAGTACCTCGTCGACCGCATCGGCGGGCCCGAGGTCTTCCAGGCGATCCTCGACGACGAGCCCGAGGCGTGGTCCGATCCTGCCGTGATCGAGGCGACCACGATGATCCAGGAGCTCATCGACGCCGGCGGCTTCGCCGACGGGTTCGCGTCGGTGTCCGCCGACACCAACGCCGACCTGGCGCTGATGGTCACCGGACGCGCGGCGTTCCTCCTCCAGGGGACGTGGGCATACTCCGGCATCGAGTCGATCGATCCGGCGTTCGTGTCGGACGGGAAGCTCGAGGTCGCTCCGTTCCCGACCGTCGAAGGCGGGAAGGGCGACCCGAAGAACATCGCCGGCAACCCCTCGGTCTACTGGTCGATCTCGGCCAAGGCCTCCGACGAGCAGGCCGAGGCCGCTCTGGACTACATCACGACCGAGGTCTGGAACGACTCCTACGTGGACACCATGATCGCGCAGGGGCAGATCCCGCCGGTCCAGGGCGTCGCGGACAAGCTGGAGGGCGACTTCTCGCAGCAGGTGGAGCAGATGATCACGGATGCTCCCGCGTTCCAGCAGTCCTGGGACCTCGCGCTCTCGCCGGCGGCCTCCACGGAGTTCTGGACGCAGCTCGACCTGCTGTTCAACGGCTCGGTCACGCCGCAGGAGTTCGCGGACAACATGAACAAGACGATCGGGAAGTGACGAGAGCACGATGACGAAACGGAACGGTGGGACCGTCCACGATCGATCGGCTCCCAGCAGCTGGTTCATCGCACCCGCACTCGTGATGTTCCTCGCCTTCGCGATCATCCCTCTGGTCGTCGCGTTCGGCCTGAGCTTCACGAGCTGGGACGGTCTCGCCGCTCCTGTCTTCATCGGGGTCTCCAACTGGGTCGAAAGCCTCGGCGACCCGCTGACCTACCAGGCGCTGTGGCTGACGTTCCAGGTGATCGTCCTGTCGTGGCTGATCCAGACGCCGATGAGCCTCCTGATCGGAGTGTTCATCGCCGGACGCCAGCGCCATCGTGCGGTCCTCGCCGCGCTGTCCTTCCTGCCGCTCATCCTGTCGTCTGCGGCGATCGGCATCGCGTTCAAGGCGCTGCTCGACCCGAACTACGGCATCGGGAACTCGTTCGGGCTGGACTTCCTGTCGCAGGACTGGCTCGGCAATCCCGCGCTGGCGCTGTACGTGGTCATCTTCGTGATCGCCTGGCAGTTCATCCCCTTCCACGCGCTGCTCTACCAGGCGGGGGCGCGGCAGATCCCGTCCTCGCTGTACGAGGCGTCCCAGTTGGACGGCGCCGGTCGCATTCGGCAGTTCTTCAGCGTCACGGTCCCGCAGCTCAAGAACACGATCATCACCTCCTCGACGCTGATGATCGTCGGCTCCCTGACGTACTTCGACATCGTGTACGTGCTCACCCAGGGCGGCCCTGGATACGCGACGCGCATCCTCCCCATCGACATGTATCTCACCGGGTTCTCGGCCGGGGACTTCGGGAACGCGAGCGTGCTGGCGGTGATCCTCGTCGTCATCGGCCTGGCGATCGCCCTCGCCCTCACTCGATTCAGCGGGTTCAACCGCATGACCAGCGAACAGGAGGGTGCGTGATGACCGCGCCGACGATCGAGACGACGGCCCCGGCCCCCGCCGGCATCGGGAGGAGCGGATCCGTGCGGCGCACCGGCAGGCCGCGCCCGAACGTCCTTGGCAGCGCAGCCGCCTGGATCTGGCTGGTCGTCATCCTGGTGCCCGTCTACTACGTGGTCATCACCAGCATCACCGATCAGGGCTCCTACTACACCCGGAACCCCCTGCTGCCCCCCGCGGATCCGACCCTGGACAGCTACGGCCTGGTGCTCGGCAGCGGCTTCGGGCGGTACTTCGCGAACAGCCTGATCGTCACGGTGGTCACCGTGGCCGTGACCGTGATGGTCTGCCTCCTCGCGGCCTATGCGATCGTCCGATCGCGGCGCTGGATCGTGCGCAGTACATACTCGCTGTTCCTCCTCGGCCTGGCCATCCCGCTGCAGGCCACGGTCGTGCCCCTGTTCTTCGTGCTGGGCCGCGTGGGGCTCTACGACACCCTGGCCGCGATCATCCTGCCCTCGATCGCCTTCGCGATCCCCATCACGGTGCTGATCCTCGTCAACTTCATCCGCGACGTCCCCGGGGAGCTCTTCGAGGCGATGCGGGTGGACGGCGCCGGGCAGTGGGCCACCTTCTGGCGCCTCGTCGTGCCGCTGTCACGCTCGTCGATCGCGACGGTGGCCATCTACGACGCGCTCCAGGTGTGGAACGGCTTCCTCCTCCCCCTCGTGCTGACGCAGAGCGACGACAAGCGCGTGCTGCCGTTGGCGCTGTGGAACTTCCAGGGCCAGTTCAGCATCAACGTGCCCGCCACGCTCGCAGCGGTGGTGCTGTCCGCGCTGCCGATCCTCGTGCTCTATCTGCTCGCCCGTCGTCAGCTGGTCGCGGGTCTCACGGCAGGGGCCGGCAAGTGAGCGCCCGTCTCGTCGCGGGGATCGACTCCTCGACGCAGTCCTGCAAGGTCGTCATCCACGACGCGGACACCGGACGCCTTGTCCGATCGGGGCGGAGCAGCCACCCGGACGGCACGGAGGTCGATCCGGAGGCGTGGTGGGCGGCGCTGGGATCCGCGATCGCGGATGCCGGCGGACTCGGCGGGGTCGAGGCGGTCTCGATCGCCGCGCAGCAGCACGGTCTGATCGTGCTGGATGAGGAAGGACGCGTGATCCGGCCCGCCCTTCTCTGGAACGACACCCGGAGCGCTCAGGCGGCGGCGGACCTGGTCGACGAGCTCGGCGCCGAGGTCTGGGCGCGTCGTACCGGCATCGTCCCGGTGGCCTCGTTCACGGCGACGAAGCTGCGCTGGCTCGCGCGGCACGAACCGGGGAGCGCGGCGCGCACGGCGGCGGTCGCGCTGCCTCACGACTGGCTCACCTGGCGGCTGCGCGGCTATGGCCCTGCGGGGGAGAGCGTGCAGGGTCCCGATCTGGAGGCGCTCACGACGGATGCCTCGGATGCCTCGGGCACCGGTTACTGGGACCCGCAGAGCGGGCAGTACGACGCCGAGCTGTTCGCGCTGGCGTTCGGGCGGCCGCTGCGCGAGGCGGGTGGGTCCGGCCGACCCGATTCCGCCGTGATCGTGCCCCGCGTCCTCGGCGCGGGAGAGCGTGTGGGCAGCATCCTGCAGGAGGTACCGCTTCCCGACGACGCGCTCGTCCCGAGCGGCCTCCTTGTCGGCGTCGGAGCGGGGGACAACGCCGCGGCGGCGCTGGGTCTGGGGCTGGGCACGGGGGATGTCGCGATCTCTCTGGGCACGAGCGGGACCGTTTTCGGCGTGAGTGCCGTGTCCCGTCCCGATCCGTCCGGAACGGTCGCGGGATTCGCGGATGCGGCTGGAGGGCGTCTGCCGATCGTCACGACGCTGAACGCCGCTCGCATCCTCGACATCGTCGCGGAACTGCTCTCGGTGACGCACGAGGAGCTGGGCGAGCTCGCGCTGCGTGCGCCCGCCGGAGCCGACGGACTGCTCCTCGTCCCGTACTTCATCGGCGAGCGCACCCCGAATCTGCCCGATGCCACGGCATCGCTGCACGGGATGACCCCGCAGACCACCACGCGGACGCATCTCGCGCGCGCGGCGATCGAGGGGATGCTGCGCTCCCTGGTCGACGGCCTCGCCGCGGTCCAGGAGAGCGGCCTCGAGACCGAGCGCCTGCTCCTGATCGGCGGCGCGGCGCGCAACGACGCCGTGGCGCGCATCGCCGCGCGGATGTTCGCGCGCGACATCGAGATCCCCAGCCCGGGGGAGTACGTCGCCGCCGGCGCGGCGCGGCAGGCGGCCTGGGCGCTCACCGGGCACCGGCCCTCGTGGAGGGTGGAATCCCGGATGGCGACCGCGGTCGCCGAGGGTTAGCCTCGATTCGCTTTTCGCCCGTCGGATCGGGTAAAGTCTTGGAGGTTGACGGGGCTATAGCTCAGGCGGTTAGAGCGCTTCACTGATAATGAAGAGGTCCCAGGTTCAAGTCCTGGTAGCCCCACTCCCACTCCAACTGAACACCCTTCCCGGGGCCTTAGCTCAGTTGGTAGAGCGCCTGCTTTGCAAGCAGGATGTCAGGAGTTCGAATCTCCTAGGCTCCACCCAACGCTTCATGTTCAAACACCCGTCCGCCAGAAGGTGGGCGGGTGTTTGAACATCGGGCTGGTCGCTGTCGCGCTGTTGGAGCCGGGCGTTTCGTTGGTTTTCCTCGTCGAGGAGCACGGCGAAGGGTCCAGCCTTCTCGGTTCGGACGTCGTCGGTGTTCGTGATGTAGATGCGAGCGAAGAGTGCCTGGTTGAACAGGCGCCGGACAGTGTCGGGTGCCTGCTGGTAGACCGTGTGGCAGTCGGTGAGCAGGTCGAGGCAGTCGCCGAGCTCGGCTTGGGCGGCGGCGTAGTTCGCGTTCGCGGCATCGAGCCTGTCGGTGATGTAGTCGAGCTGTCCGGTGATGCGCTCTTGCTCGGTCTTGAGCTGATCGAGGGGCACCGCCCCGGCGTAGTGAGCCTGCATGAGCTTGTCGCGCTGATTGCGTAGGTCTCGCTGTTGCCGGGTCAGGTCTTCGGCCTCGTACTTGGCTTGCGCGTTGATGACCGCGAACTCCTCGCTGATCGTCGCCTGGAGCGCGCCGAGCGTGGCGGGGTCGAGCTGGACACGCGCATAGTGGTCGATGACGAGCTGTTCGATCCGGTCGACGTGCATGGCCTTGCGTCGGCAGTCGGTGAGTTTCGAGTGACGGCCGGCGCAGATGAAGTAGGGGTAAACGACGCCGCGCTTGTTCTTGGCGTGGGTGAGCAGCAGCCGCGAGTCGCAGTTGTCGCAGTAGAGCGACCCCTTGAGGTAGTGGTCGTGCGCTTGGGTCTTGTCGCCGGCGAGGTTGTTCGCGCGGAGCACGGACTGGACCTGGTCCCACACGTCGGCGGGGACGAGGGGTTCGTGGGCCGCGTCGTATTCGAGTCCGTCGTAGACGATGACGCCCTTGTAGTAGGGGTTCTGCAGCGTGCGGTGCAGCGTCGAGACGTGGATCGGCTTGGCGGGTCGCTTCGGGGTCGGCGACGACGTGAGTCCGCGCACGGTCAGCTCGTCAAGGAGCGTGTTCAGCGTCCACTCGCCGGTGGCGTAGGACTCGAACGCGAGCTTGATCAGCGGCGCGCGTTCGGGGTCGAACTCGACGGTGCGCAGCTCGTGGCCGGATTCGGTCAGCACGCGGATGTTGCGGTAGCCGATGGGTGCTCTGCCGATCGTGCCGCCGGTGGTCGCCTTGGTGCGCAGTCCCTTGGTGACTTCGGTGGCGAGGTTCGCGGAGTAGAACTCCGCGATCGCGGCCATGATCCCGTGGTTGAGCGTCCCGGCCGGGGTGTCGTCGATGTGCTCGGCGGCGGAGACGAGGGTGACGCCGTGAGCGACGAGCTCGGCGTGGATGAGCGCGTCGTCCAACCGGTTCCGGGCGAGCCGGTCGACCTTGGGCACGATGCAGTAGGTGATGTTGTGCTCGGCGACGAAGGCGAGCAGTTCCTGCAACGCCTTGCGGTTCTTCAGCGACTTGCCGGACTCGCCGGGTTCGATGAACTCCGCGACGACGACCGCGCCTAGTGCCTCACCTTTCCGGTTGACGGCCTTGCGCTGGTCGGGCAGCGAGTAGCCCTCTTCGCGGCCGCCGCGGTGGGCTTGCTCCTTGGTGGAGACGCGCAGATAGGTGACCGCGCACAGGAACTCGTTCGGCCCGAGCAGAGCGCTGGGCATCAGGAGATTCATCATCAGTTTCGTCCTCGTGGTCGCCGCGTGCCGCGCGGTTTCCTGGTGAGAACGAGAGATCCCGGCCGGTATCGGCCGGGGCGATGCCCGAGGGCATGAACTGATGAGTCGGCGACACACGTTCGGGTGGTGTGTTCGGGGTCTATTCTACCGGGTCGGTGCCGCGCCGTCTCGGAGTCGGGGTGTGTCGGGAGGGGTAGGACGCCATCTGCGTGTTCGCCGTGTCGCGGTCCTCGTAGCGGCGTGCGATGACGACGCCGATGAACGCCTTCGCGAGTGCGCGGACCTCGGGCGGTTTGATGTCGACGGTCCGTACACCGAGGCTCCCGCCTCCGTTCTGGCGGGGCGCGGCGGAGCGGTTGTCTTGACCGCTCACAGGTCGGTGACCTCGCCACGCAGGAACGCGGCCTCGGCGTCAGCGCGGCGGGCGGTGTCGTCCAGGACGTGCTGGACGAAGTCCGCGTCTCGGTCGGTGATCGGCGTCTCGCTCGTCTCCGATGCGGCCTCCTCGCCGGGCCACGTCGTCTGTCGGGTCGGACGGTCCCGGTCCAGTCGGGTGCCGGAGATCGTGACCCACTCACGGAGACGCTGCTGGGCGTTGTGGAAGTCGGTCATGAACGCGAGCGGACCGGCCGCGTCCTGCTGGGGGTCGTACGCGCCGAGCCACCGCAGGTGCAGCGCGGACAGCTCCCACACCAGCTCAGGGTGGCGATGCCAGTACGGCGGGATGATCGCGGCGGGCAGCCCGAACTCGGTGCGCAGCCAGTTGACCCACTCGTTGAGGGCGAGCCATTCGTGCTCGGCGTCCTCGGCGGTCAGGGTGCGCCAGTTCACCGGGCGCGGCGGCTCGGGATACCCGCCGTCGGCGTATCCGTCGCCCTCTTCGTCGGTGTCGAGGTCGGTGTCCGGCTCGACGGTCACGTCCTCGGGCTCGTCTGCGTCGGGTGCGTCGTGGAGGATCTCCTCCTCGGGCCGCGCGATCGTCTCGTCGCCCGATTCCTCACCGGGAGTGCTGATGCTGTCGTTCGCCATGATCGGATTCCTCGTGATGCGTGTCGCCGGAGGCGACGAGAGAACAGGGATGAGGGGTGCTGACGGTGGCCGGTTCGTCTGGCCCGCGGAGTCGGGGCGGGCGAAACGGGCCGGCTGGTGTCCCGGCCACCGTCAGCGGTCAGTGGCTCGCCGGGTTACCGGGCGAGCGCTTCGGAGCCGGGCGCCTCCTGCGCGACCGGCTCGGCCGGGCCGAGCCGCGCCTGCCGGTCAGCACCGTCACGTTGAGGACCGTCACGCTCAGCGCTGTCACGGTCGACGCTCTCGCGCTGGGTGGCGTCGCGTTCACTGGCCGGCGGGCGACGTTCGACGGTGTAGGTGGTGGTGTTCGGGTCGTGCGAGATGCGCGTCGCGACGAACTGCTCGTCGGTGCGCTCCTGCCCGTCCACCTCGCGGGTGTAGTCACGGACCTGTCCCTGCGCCACGAACTCGTCACCCTTGCTGAACCGCTCGTAGGACAGCTCTGCCGCGGTGCCGAACTGGATCAGGTCGTGGTACGTGTTCGCGAGTCGCTTGAACTTTCCGTCGCCGAGGCGCTCGAAGTGCTTCACTCCGACCCGCGCGTAGAAGCGCGGAGTCCTGTCCTCGCCGTAGGTCAGGCGCGGATCGTCGGAGATGAAGCCGTTCATCGCCGCAGATGTCTTGATAGCCACGGGCTACCTCCTTCAACTGTCGTTGAGGCGCCACCTGTGGCTGCCTCCACGACACAGGTGCGAGCCCCGCACCCCCACTCGCGCACGGCACCCACCGGCCGGGGAGATCAGGGGCGCAGTTGTGCCTCGACGGCGCGACGCCCTTCGGTGAGCGCTTTCGCGTCGGGCCGTTTCGTCCACGGGCGCAGGTCGGTGATGATCGGGCGCGCGGTGCGCAGCAGGACGACGCCGACCCCGAACGGCATGGTGCGCAGCACATCCGGGGGCAGGATCGGCACTCTGCGGATGGAGCGCTGCGCAGACCGGGAGCCTTGGTCGCCGTAGGTGATCGAGTCGGTCGCTTCGTCGCGGTCTCCGATGAGTGTGGAGAGGTCTTGCAGGTCACGGGAGTTCGACGCCCCACCGAGCACGATCTTCACGATCGAGGAGTCCCAGATCGCCGCCGCCGCGTTCTCGCCCCACTTCTCCCGAGCCTGCGCCAGTGACTGGAGCACCGGCAGCGTGGTGATCCCGGTGCCGCCGCCCTCGGCCATGAGCGTCGGCAGGCTCGGCAGGGGCGCGAGGTTGCCGATCTCGTCCAGGGCGAGCAACAGGGGCGGGTCGAGTCTCGCGCCGGGTGAGCGGGCGGCGATCTTGCGGGCGACCTCGATGAGGTCTTCGATGAACGCGGCCACCAGCGAAGCGGACGCGCCGGCCCCCGCGCCGGTGGCGAGCAGGTACAGGGTGCCGTGCTGGGTCAGGAACGTCTCGGGGTCGAACTCCTCACCCGGCCGCGGTGACACGGCGTCGAGGACACGCGGGTCCGCCAGTGCGGAGAACGACAAGGACACGCCCTGCCAGATCGAGTCGCGGGTGCGCGGGTCGGATTGCAGCATCGACTCCAGCGACTCGGCCCACCCTTCGGCCGCGTTCGGGTTCGACTGGAGGATGCGCACCGCGTCGCCGGCGGCGGTCGGGTTCAACGCCCACTGATACACCTGCGCCGCGTCCCGGTGGTCGAGCGCAGCGGCGTGCAGCAGCCCTTGGATCGCCGAGGTGGTCTTGCCCTGCCAGAAGTCCCCGCCGGACACGGACCCGAAGTTCGTGGAGCTGGACAGGCCGGCGGCGCGGATCATCGCCGTCAGCGGGTCCTCGCACCCGCGCACCGGTGACCACCGCAGCCCGGCCGGGAGGCCAGGGGCGATGCGTTGCGGGTCGAACACCGCCACCGGCCCTCGTTCCTGGCGTGCTCGCAGCGTGACGGTGAGGTTGTCCGGGCGGGTCGAGGTCGTCACGACCGCGCCGGGTGCGTCCACGATCGCGTTGATGACGATGTTCAGCCCCTTCCCGGATCGGGGCGGACCGATCAGCAGGATGGAGTCCTCGACGGTCGCCCACACCTCCCGGCCGCGCGACCGGCCCAGCAGGTAGCCGACATCGGATGCCTGCGGGCTCGCCAGCGACGGGCGGAACGTCCCGGCCCGCTTCACCAGCGCCCGCGCCGACGCGACAGCGGCGATGTCCGGCCCGGTGGCGGTTCCCGCGAGACGACGCGGGTCCGAACTCGAGCGATGTGCGGCGACCGTCCGCCACACCCACAGACCGATCGCGGTCAGCCCACCCAGCAGGACTGCGACGACAACCCAGTAGGCGACCGGGTTCAGCCCCGCCGCGCCGAGCACGCGCCCCGGGTCGCCGGGGCTCCCCAGGACCGCGATGCCAGCGGTCAGCGGCCCGGTCGGCTGCGCGTGTCCGGTGAGGAACGCGGCGATCGTCCCCGCCAGACGGAGCACGCCGCCCAGGGCGGTGACGGCGATGAGCAGGCCGATGCCGAGGTTGAGGAAGACGTCGTTGGGTGATCGGGTCGCTGGCGTCGACATGGCGCGGGGCTCCTGTCCTTCGAGGGTTGGGTCTCGAAGGACAGGTGCGCGGGCACGCCCGCCGGCTCAGGTCAGACGGTCGATCAGTGTCGTGGTGCCCGAGATCCGACCGAACAGCACGACCTCACCGGAAGATCCGAGCTCGTCGAGCTCGACCAGGTGCCGGACATGACCGGTGCCGGTGGCCGAGCCGGACCGGATCACCACGGCGACGGCGACGTCCTCACCGGGCACGTACCCCTCGCCGGTGACCTCGACCAGGCGCGGACCCTGTGTCTCTGACGGGGCTGCGTGTGCCGGGGCGGGATCTGGCTCGCTCGTCTCGTCCTGATCGGCGGCGGCCGGTGGGGTGAGGATGTCGGTGTAGGCGGTGCCGTCGGCCTCGATGAGGTCCACGCGCAACGCCGTGCGGCGCTTGCGGATGATCTCGTCCAGCAGCTTCCCGAACGCGTGCCGGCCGATCGGCGCCTTCGTCAGTTCAGAGCCGTCGATCTCGACGCTGAGCCGCCCGTCCTCACCGACGGTCGCGACGACATGGGGCAGCACCACGGGCACCACTAGTGGCGCCGCCGCCTCCGGCGTATCCTTGCCGGTAGAGCGCTTGTAGCGCGGTCGCGGGAGGCTCATTTCTGCCCCCCGATCATCCGGCCCGTCGTGTCGAACGCGGCCAGCTCGTCTGGGTGCAGCTGATGCTGCACGACGAAGCTGCGGTCCTTTATTCGCCACAGCCCTTGGCCTGTCCCCAGACCGGGAAGCAGCTTCTGCTCGGTGCCGGTCAACCCCAGCGTGGCCCCGGTGGTGCCGAGCTGGTCAGACTCTTGTCGGTAGATGATCCGGGTCTCCGCGTTCGCCAGCAGCGACCCGGCCAGAGCGCGCATGGCGGTGCCGGAGTCCCCGACGTTGTCGAGGTCGGTGAGCTTGTGGAAGATCAGCATGTTCGCGATCCCGAAGTGACGTGCCAGTCTCCACTGCGCATCCATCCGTCGCAGCAGGGCCGGGTGGGACATGAGCCGCCACGCCTCGTCGTAGATCACCCACCGTTGCCCGCCGGCCGGGTCCAGCAGTGCCGATTCCATCCACGCGCTGGAGCACGTCATCAACACGCTGATGAGTGTGGAGTTCTCCGCGACCCGCGACAGGTCCAACGAGATCATCGGCAGCGACGGGTCGAACCGGACCGTGCTCGGTCCGTCGAAGAGCCCTTGCAGGTCACCGGCGACCAAGCGGCGCAGGGCGTGGCCGACGAGCCGACCGTCCTCGGCGAGACGCTCATCGGCACCGGCGTCGGGGGCGAGGATGCGATCGACGACCATCGGCAGGATCGGCACGTCTGAGGAACGGACGGTCGCGGTCAGGGCGAGGTCGATCGCGGTGTGCTCCAACGGGGAGAGCACCCGATCCAGCACCGTCTCCGCGAGCGCACCGATCAAGTCCCGGCGCCGCGAGGTGACCGAAGACGCCCACTCCGCGTCCGACAGGCCGGAGGGGCGGTGTCCCTCGTCGAGAGGGTTGAGCCTGTTCGACAGCCCGTGGCCCAGCACGATGGCCCTGCCGCCGACGGCTTCGGCGACGGCGGTGTGCTCACCTTTCGGATCACCTGGCACATACACGCGCCGTCCGAACGGAATCGACCTCGTATACAGCGACTTCGCCAGCGACGACTTGCCCGCCCCCACGATCCCGGCGAGGACGATGTTCGGTGCGGTGATGATGCCCCGCTGATATAGCACCCAGGGGTCGTAGACGAACGACCCGCCTGAGTAGAGATCCTGGCCGACGAACACGCCGGCGGACCCCAGGCCGCCTTCGGCGAGGAACGGATACGCGCCCGCCAACGTGGCGGAGGTGTCCTGATGCGCGGGCACCCGGAAGCGCCGGTATGACCGCAGCGCCGCCGGACCGGGCTCGCCGCCTCGCGGCAGGTAGATCGTGGCGCGGCGCTCGGCGCGTTCCGCGTCGTAGCGGGCCTGTGCTTCGGCCTTCCGCGCGGCGGCGTCCTCGGCGTGGATGCGTGCGGCCGCTTTCCGGCGTGCCTGGCGCTGCCGTCGTTTGTCCGCCTCCGGCCCGATCAGCACCGTCGAGTAGAGCTTCTTCTGGCTGTGCGCACCCATGTAGTCGTCTCCCGTCGCCGTGGCATCGGCGCCAACGCGATGCCCTCGTTGGGGAAGGTGCGGGTGTGGTGACCCTGGTGCAGCGCAGAGCCGGGCACCGCGGCCACCCAGACCGATCTATTGGGTGCTACGTGGGGCCATTGCTAGACGTGAGTGAGCGGAGGTCATCGACTAGACCCGAGTTGAGATAGATCGCCCCAACGCCTGCTCGTGCATGCTCTGCCGGCTTCGCGACAGACTGGGACCATCATGATCACGACTGCTGAGATCGCCGCCCGGATGGACGGGACGAGGTTGCCCCTGCTGCGCGTTGATGAGTTCTTCGTCGACAACGACGTCGAGGACTCCTTCGCGCCGAACCGGTGGGGCGACGGTCGCCCGCGACTCTCCGAGATCGCCGAGCGCCTTCGTGCCCTGTCGATGTTCTCCGACGTCTTGTGGGTTCGCGTCGAACTGCACGACGACACCGAAGTGGAAAGACCTGACGGCCGTGTCTACGGCGAGTCCGTCGTGATCTGCGCTACCGCTTCCGCCGCCGAGCTGGAGGCTCGCCTCGACACCGCGTGGCTGCACAGCGACGGGATCGTGGAGTCCGGGCCGGATTCGCTCGACGACGTGTGCGACGTTCCCGAAGTGAGGGGACACCATCGCATCGTGTTTCTCGTGTGGGATTAGGACGCGCCCTATCACGGCCGACGACGGCAGACATCGTCCGCGACTCCATCTCTTTGCCTGGAGGCGCGGGCGACGCCGTCGCGTTCTGCTCAGACGGTCCGTGCCAGCGGGAGCGCGGCGGCGGTGAACGCCTGTGCTTGCTGTCCGACGAGCCTTCTGGTCTCACACGAGGCTTGGATCGCGGCCTGTTCGAGGTCGGAGACCGCCGCCTCCAGCTCGTCCACGCTCGGGGCGCTGATCGCGATGAGCCCGGTGTAACGGAGGATGCCGTGCCCGCTGGTCAGATCCGCCTCCTGCTGGAGGACGTCTTGGTATTCGGCGGACTGCTGGGCGTCCTCGATCTGCCCGATCTTCGCCCGCTGGGCGGCGTCGGAGATGTACTCGGTCTTCTTCTTGCGGATGTCCCGGGCGGCCTGGTCGGAGCGGATCGGGGTGCAGATCAACGAGAACGCCCGCCGCACCCCGGACGCGAGAAGGATCGGGGCCAGGAACCCCGGGTACACCATCGAACGGGGCCATCCGCTGATCCACAGCACCGCGTGGTGCGCGGAGTCCGAGCGCAGTTCGTTCCAGGTCTCCTCGACCGCGACGGGACCGGCGGTGGCGAGATCCTGGCCGACGTCCCCGGCACGCTCCAGGGTGGCGGCGATCGCCGGATCGTAGGCGGAGCGGAGCACGATCGCGAGCTGGCCGGGCGTGTACCAGTCGGAGGCTTTCAGGTCCGTGGACCGCAGCGCGGTGACCAGGGTCGTCATCTCCTGCCGCAGCACCGCGGCGGCGCCCTTGATCCCGCCGCCCGAGGTGCGGATCGCTCGACCGGCCGCCTTCATGTCCAGGGAAAGCGACAGGGTGGTGGCGTGCCGTTCCCCGGCAGGGCCGGCACGGTCGATGAGCTCGGCGTAGGTGCGAGAGGTCCACGAGTCGTCGTGCGTGCCGTGCTCGGCCCACCACTGCGCCAGCCCCGTGCCGGAGTCGGGCAGGGTGCGTTCGAGGACTTGCAGGCGGGCGATGCGCCCGGACCGGCAACAGGTCGCGAGCACCCGACCCCACGAGGACACGCGACGTTCCTGCTCGCCCGGGTCCAAGAGAACGAACGCCGGATGAGTGACCTCCAGCAGCGCCGTGAGGGTCTGCTCGTGCGGGTTGTGGACCATCACCGCACCCGTCTCGGGGTCCTCGTACTGCCGCAACGCTGCCATGTCGCCCGGCAGCGACAGCGTCCCGGCGGGACGCGGCTTCACGACCCGGCGGCGGAAGAGCGTCTGCCGGACGGTCACCCGCCACAGCCAGTGCAGCGACAGCGGCAGCCACTCGATCGCCTTCCGGCCTGCGACCGGAACCCACGTTAGTCCGAGCGCGGTGGCCCAGACCGGTGCGCTCCAGGCCAGGATCATCCCGCCCCCGGCATACAGCGACCCGACGAAAGTAAGGATCGCCACCGCGAGCGTGACCACCTGCGGCAAGGACAGCCCGAGGATCACTCCCCGCCGGGTCAGGCGGGAGAACTTCACCGCCGTCAACGGGTACGACTTCTCCGCGTGCGTGCTCACCTGTTCACTCCTTTGGCTTCGTGGGGGCGGGCGGCACCGGCGCGGCGTCCTGCCTCGCCGGTGGCTGCGGCGCGGACGCAGATCCGCCCTGCGGGCGCTGCGCAGGCGGCGCCGACTGCGCGGGAGACCCGGACTGAGCTGGTGCCGATCGCGTGGCCGGTGCCGACTGCGCCGATTGCGCCGGCGGTGCCGACTGCGCTGGCGGCGTCGACGGGGCTTGAGTCGGTGACGGGGACGGCGGTGGCGTCGGCGGCGTGTTCTGCTGTGTCTCGCCCGCGGCGCTCGCGTGCTGATCCGCCGCACCACCGATCGCGGCACCCGCCTTCGGGCCAGCCGTCGCGGCGGTGCCGGCGACCTTTGCTCCAGCGACAGCCGCGATACCCACCGGCCCAGCGGCCGCTCCCGCACCCGCCGCTCCCGCACCGGCCCCTGCGCCACTGCCAGCGGCGGCCCCAGCGCCCCCGCCGCCCGCACCAGCCCCAGCGCTCGCGGCTCCGCCGCCTCCGCTCGCGGCCGCCCCACCGCTTGCGCTCGGGGGAGTCGGGCCACCACCGCCTCCACCGCCGCCTCCGGGCTGGGAGCCGCCGCCGTCGCTCTTGGCGTCGAGAACCTTCTTGGGTGCGTCCCCACCCGGGTTCACCGGTGTCGGCAGAGGGCGGTTCATCGCGGACTTGGCTTCTTGCTCGGCCGACATCGCGTGGTACATGTCGAAGCCCACGAACGAGATGAACTTATACGTCATGTATGGCGCGAACGCCGCGACGAACATCAGCACGATGCCCGCGATCGGGTCACTGATCGAGGCCAGGTCGAAGTCGATCGGCTGGGAGACTTGCGTGATCGCGACGAGGAACACCACCACCAGGACGAGCTTGGAGAAGATCAGCGCGAGCACGAACGCGGCCCACTTCGGGAACCAGCCCTTGGTCGCATCCCAGGACGACCCGGACAGCGCGATCGGTGCGAACACGATCGCGACGAGCAACAGCGCTTTGCGGATGAGGAGGGAGAACCACACGATCGCGGCGGCACTGATAGCGAGGCCGGCTAGGAAGATCGTGATGATCGCTCCGACGCCGGGGGCGGCGATGTTGATGCCGGTCAGTCCGGCGGCCATGAGCCCGATCTTGTCGCCCATGTCTTCCATCGAGTTCCCGGTGGCTTGCACGATCCCCACGCACAGCTGGTCGACGATCTCGAGCAGGGTCGCGGTGAGCGTGATCACCAGGAAGCTGCCGAGGATGCTCTTGGCGAGCCCGAGCGCCGCCCGTGACAGGGCGGTGGGGTCGCGGCGTATGAGGCCGGAGATGAGCTGGAAGCAGAAGAAGATCAGCATCACGAAGATCGCGACGCCGAACAGGATGTTGTAGACGCCGACGTACTCCGGTGATTGGACGTCGACGAGGGTGGTGGTGTCGAAGATCGCCCAGACGCCCTCGAACATCCACGCGGCGGCTTGGCCGATCGCTTGGGCGAGCCAGTCGAATGGGGCAGCCACGAGGGAGGCCGCGCCCTCGCCGACGGCGTTGCACACGCTGGAGATGACCGGGACGTCGCAGACACCCATGAACGAACCTCCTTCCAGATTGGGTGTGGTCAGGAGACGGTCTGGCCGACGTTCCAGAAGAAGTTGATGAGGGTCACCGCGGCTCCGCAGATGATCGCCGCACCGCAGGACACCAGGACGCCGACCTTGCCCCTGCCCGCCAGGTGCGGGTTGGAGCTGTTGGCGCCGAAGCCCCACACGATCGCGGAGATGATCAACGCGAGCACGGACAGGATCAGGCCGATGGTCATGACCGCGCCGACGATGGTGCGCAGCGCGGCGATGCCGGGCAGCCCGGAGTCGTTCGGGTTGATGTTGATGTCCATCGGCAGCAGCCCTGCGAACGAGGGTGCGGCGGCGGTGAGAGTGGTGGTCAGGTCGAGGACGGCAGACACGATGCGGGCTCCTTGCGGACGGGGCGTTGCGGCCCGCACCGGTCGGCGGGCCACAACTCAGGTGCGCCTCGCGCACCCCGCATACGTGGCGGTCGGCCAGCACCCGGTGTGGGTACTGGCCGACAGAGCGACCCCAAGCCGTAGGGCCTAGAGCCGTTGGCCGAGGTCGATGAGGAAGTTCACCCACGTCAAGCCCGCGCCGGCCAGCGCGGCGGCGCCGATCGCGACCCACAACCCCGTCTTGGCGCGGGAGGCGGCATGGTGGTTCCCGTTCGCTGATCCGATGGCCCACACGACAGCGCAGATCAGCAGCATCAGTACGGCGAGGATCAGCACGATCGTCAGCAGCGCGCCGACGATCGACTTCAGATCGGCGGAGCCGCCGACGCCGCCGAAGTCGGGGAACACGCCCGTGTCCAGCGGGAGGAGGCCGATGAGGAGAGTCGAGTTCATGGCGCTGACCCGGCCTTCACGGTGATGTGGATGTGGTCGTAGTGGCCGCCGGTGACGTTGCCGGGGTCGTGCATCCCGCCGCCGTCGTAGGGACGCCACCCCTCGGCGTCACGCGCGGGCGACCAGATTTTCCCTTGCCAGATCAGGTACTCGACGCCGAGCGCGTCGGCGTTGGCCTTGAGCCAGTTCGTCAGCTCCCACCCGTAGGTCAGTTGCGGCGACGTGGGCCGGGTGCCGATCTGGTTCCCGACTGTCACGTCGCAGGCGCGCCCGAGCGGATGCTCCGAAGTCGTGCCGGGTCGCGGGGACCAGCAGGCCCACCCGGTGTCGGGGTAGGCGGCGCGGGCCTGCGCGATCATGTGCGCGGTCCTCTTTGTGACCTGGCCGCCGGTGCCGGTCGGGTCGGGCACCATGCCGTCCGGATCGTCCCCGGTGAACGGCGCCGCCGGTGCGCCGGACCCGCTCGGAGAACAGCTCGCAGGACCGCCTCCGGTTGGATCGTCGAGGTCGAGCGCGCCGTGTTCGGCAAGCCACGGTTCTGCGTCGATCGCAGGCTGGTTTGCGCCACCCGGACGGACCTCGAAGTGCAGATGCGGGCCGGTCGAGTAGCCCGACGAGCCGACGTCGCCGATGTGCTGGCCTGCGGTGACCGTGTCCCCGGCGTGGACGTGGATGCCGTCCTCCCACGAGTGCGCGTAAGCGGTCGCGAACCGTTGCCCGCCCACGGTGTGCTCGATCGTGATGAGCCCGCCGTACCCGTCGGTGATGCCAGCGAAGGCGACCACGCCGTCGGCGGCGGCGAGGATCGGCGTCCCGGCCGGGGCGCCCAGGTCGGTGCCCGTGTGCAGCTTGTACTCGCCGGTGATCGGATGCAGCCGCATCCCGTAGCCGCCAGTGCGCACCCACGTTCCCGACGGGAGCGGGAACACGACCCCGGATGTCTCCGGCACCACGGGATCACCGCTGCCAGCCCCACTGCCGGTTCCTCCGCCGGGGGCGGGCCGGGTGAGCGTGGACAGGATGGTCTCGGCGACCGGCTGATAGTTCTGATACCTGTCGGGGTAGGCGGAGACCTCCACCGATTGCGCGGCCTCGCCCTTGTCCATGCCCTGCCAGCCCGGGATGTCGAGCAGCCCACGCGGGCTGGGGAAATTCGGGCCAGACGGGCCGCCGTAGAACGCCCGCGCCTGGTAGGTGATGTCCATCAGCTCCGCGACGGTGCCCCATCCCGATTGCGGGCGCATCTGGAACAGCCCCAGGCTGTCGTGGTCGCTGCCGTTGCCGTCGTTCGGATACGAGCCCGATTCGGGGTAGGTACCCGTGTTCGCGAGCTGCCGCAACGTGGACTCGGTCAGCGCGGCCATCAGCGCGATCGTCACACCGTCCCGGCCGACACCGTCGATGCTCCCGCCGACCGTGATGATCGTGGCCGCGTGCGTCAGCTGAGTCTTGTTCAACGTAAACGTCACGCCCTGCCTCGTTGTGACCGTGAGTGAGTCCGGGATCGTCCCGACGGTGAGGCTCCCACCGGGCAGGCAGGCCGCGTTCGCTGCGGGGTTCATCAACACGGCCATCCCCAGCAGGACGACGGCGGGGCCGAAGCCGATTGCGGCAGCCACAAGCCCGACGAGGATCTTCTTGAGCACGACAACTCCCGCCTATCGCAGGGGGTTGTCGAGTTCGGATAGCCGCAGCACATGGCATGCGTCATAGGCGGGCGGGCAGGCCACGAACACCGTGAACGCCACCGGGCGCTCGCTGACGACCGGGCTTCCGTTCCAGACTCCGGAGCGGTGGCGGGTTCCCTCGATCGTGACCGCCACGGTCCCGGGCACGATCCGTCCACCGGAGGATTCGACGGCGCCTGCCCACGAGTCGGGGACGAAAGAGCGCGTGATCGTGAGGGTCTGAGAGGTGGCGTAGTCGGTGAGCTGACGCCAGACCTGCGTCGTCGGAAGATACAACGCCAGATCCGCCGCCAGGCCCGCCGACTCCTCCCCGGACGGGTCCGCTCCGGCCAGGACCACGGCGGTGTAGTCGAGCGGTGAGAACCGGTCCGCGGTGTCCCAGGTGAACACGGCGGCAGCGACCGCCTGCGAGTAGGCGTCCGGGTCGGTCGTCACTGGCAGCACCGGCAATGTCGGAAGCTCGCCGGGCGTCGTGGTCGGCGCCGGGCTGGGCGTCGGTGGTGATGTTGGGCTACCCGGCTGAGCCGGCGCATCATCGCTCCGGTTGGCGTCTGGGCCGGCGTGCAGCCCGTAGAGGCCGACACCGACGAGAACCACCAGTGCGACGGCTCCGGCGATCGCGGCGATGATCACGCGCCGCCGGTGAGGATCATGCGGTGTCAGGGTGAGGTCTGCACGCTTGGACATCAGGAGAACGCCCCTCCAGGTCGGGAACACGGTCACCTGACAGGTGTGCTGTCCCGACCCCGGGAGCATTCTCGTTAGCTTGCTTGCTGGCCTTGGGCGAGCTCGGCCCGTGCCGCTTCGGCGGTATCAAGGAACGAGGCCGCCCGGCGGCGATGTTCGACGATCTGCCGCCACTGCTCATCGGTCGCATGCACGCCGATCAGGGCTGGATCGTGGGTGGTCCACCAGCCCTCCACACGGGCGAAGGTGTCTACCAGGCGACGTGTCTGGTAGACACCTCGAAGCTGCGTCCCGTCTGTCTCTGGCGCTGCCCCACTGTCCGGGTCGTCGCGCGTCTGCTGCGGGTGCGCGGGGCGATCTAGGAGCTCAGCGATCCGGCGCGCTGCGGCGTTCGCCGCCCGCGCCCGTTCCGCGCGGTGTTCCACGGCCTGTAGTTCTTGGATCTCGCTCGCGGCAGCATCCCGGACGTCGGCTCGGAGGCCTTCGTCCAGGGAGACACGCTCCAGCCAGCACTGCACCTGCAGGATCTTCAGGTTCTGGAACAGGCCATGCACCGGCCCATCGGCGTTGATCTCCACCAGCGCTTCCGCCGCCGCCTGCCGCACTCGGTCGTCCTGGGTGTCGTCGACGGCGAGGCGCTGCAACTCGAGCACCTCTTCCAACTGCTGTGAAGAATCCTTGCCTGTTACTGCCTGTGCGGCTTGCACGCGGGACTTCCGCTTCGACGGTGGTTGTGATTCCCAACCACCGTTGCTCCCACCGCCTTTGCCGTCACCAGGGACGGCCGAGTCGTCGGCGTCCTCGCCCGTGCCGGGCAGCACCGTGGAACCGAACCGGGTTGCCTCCTGCCTGCGAGCGTTCTCCTCGGCCAGCACGGCCTTGTACTCCTCGTAGAGGGCTGCCTTCTCCGTGGTCGTGAACTCCTTGTGGAGCAGGTTGTCGTCCTGGATTGCCAGCAGCGTCCGCAGCTCGTCCGACACACCAGCGGCGACCCACACCGGCACCGTCGTTCGCCCGAGCTTCCGCATGACCGCCAGCCGCCGCCGTCCGGAGATGAGCACCCCGTCGACAGTGATCACGATCGGGCATAACAGGCCCAGTTTCTCGATGGAAGCGCGCAGCTCGCTCAGATCACCAAGCTCCGTCCGATACGAGCGGGTCTCGACGATCTGGTCGATCGCGTGCTCCAGAACCAGATGTCCACGCCCCGCGCCGTTTCTCCTGCCCCCGGACCCGCTCATAGGGTCCTCCCTACGATCTTCCGCGACGCCGCCGACAGCCGCTTGTCCGCCAACAGATCCCGGGCGCGATCACCGAGTAGCAGGCGCGCGAAGATCCCGAGTCTCGACCAGTCACCTGCCGTCGGCGGCTTCTTCGACCGCGGGCCGATGAGCAGCCGCAGCAGTCCGTTCCACGCGTGCGCGCTGTACCCGAGACGTACGCGCATGGCGTGGTCCTTACGCAGCACGTCCAACGCGGACTGCGCTGTCGACAGCGTCGTGAGCCGATGGCAGATGTACTCCACCGCTGTCTCTACGGTGCGAGCACTCCACCCCGTCATTACTAAGAACGTCGACGAAGAGTGGACCACCTGATCCACCCTCACCGGTCCCGGCTCATCGCCTGCCGCGGCGGCTGTGAGCACGTGGTAAAAGAACTCTTCGTAGTGACCGGCGCGGACCGGCTCGTGCTCGGGACGCATCGACGGGCGACGTGCCTTGTCAGCCGACGTCATCAACCGTTCCGCATGCGCCTCGGCCGCGATGCCCAGCTCAACCGCGTGGGTAACCACCGCCCACGGATCATCGGCGGTGAGAGCAGAGGGCGAGCGCATCGCGAGGAACGCCTCGAACATGGCGTCGGCCGGGTCGCGATGCCAGGCACGAGCGACGGGCAGATACTTCTCCTGCGCGTGAGCGAGCAGGCGGGCCGCGACAGGATTGGTCTGCCAGGCACGTTCACCGTCCACGGCGAGCAGATGGAGAAGGCGGCGTAGTCCCTCGCTGGTGGTGAAGTCCTCGTCGAGCGTGCGGTCAGTGTCCGATGAACCCTCGAATGCGGGAATGGCGGTTGTCATGGCGACTCCTTCGTGAATAACCGATAGGTATGTCGCCGCGACCCCAATCACCCAGGCCGACTGTGGGCGTACGTCATCGAGGACGCGCTCTCCAACTGATGCCCTGCATTGAGGGCAATAGGACCTGGTCATCGCTAGGCGTCGAAACGCTCATGCCAACCGGTCAGCAGGTGCCAAGGCGCGGCGTCTGCGCCGCCTCGGGCCGGCGGGCAGCAGAGTGATTCGTCACAGGCTCACCCCCTGCCCGTGCGTGACCCGCACGCACCGCCAGACCTCTCCCCGCCGCAGGATCACCCCGAGTCCGTGCATCACCGATACGCCCAGGCTCTCCACCCTGAGGCGGCACAGGTCCGGCGCCACACATAGCACCGGCTTGCTTTCGTCTCCGGTGCGCCTGCTCATGTGACCAGCCCCCCTGCGGGTATTCGACTACCGAGCGCCACCCCGACGGGATGGGGATGCTCGTCTGGTCTCTACAGGCCTACCGCTTCTCAACGAGCCTGTGCAAGTGGTAACTGTCAGCCTTACGCACTAAATCTGGAGCCATGCGCGGTCCGTGCACGGACCATCCACAGCCGTCCGCCTGCAGCGCCATGCGATCCTGAACCGAGTTCCCGGAGCCACTCTTGTGGAGAGCTACCCTCGCGCACGCTCCAGACTTTCGTGGACCAACGAGCGGACCAAAGTCGCACCAACATGGGGGATCATCCCGCGTCCACCGGCCGATGCGAAGATAGTGGACATCCAGAGTCCTGCCTCGTCGTGCGTGCCTCGCCGATGCAGACGGAACCCAGCACGACCGATAGCAGTTGCCGAAATAGGAGGACAAACCCGACGACAGCTGGAGCGTGACACCGACGTCAGAGAGTTCAAGAGGGGAGGAAGGGCATGCCTCATGCCAAGCCGCGGCCAGATGCCGTGACCGATCGGCGGGCCATTCCCCGGCCACGCCTCCTTGATGTCTTCAGCAGCGACGCCAGAGTCGTTATCCTTCGTGCTCCGCACGGATTGGGCAAGACCACGCTCATCAACCAGTGGATCGCGACCCTCCCAGCCACGGCACGCGTGGTCCAGGTCGACAACATCCGGTTCAGCACCGCGCCGACGTTCTGGGCACGCCTCTGCACCGCGCTACAACCACCCGACACCGAGACATCTGCACCAGCGGAACCGATCAACAACGATGAGGACCTGGCCCGAATCGCCGCCATCATTAGGGCGAAGATCGAACCCGTCACGGTCGTCCTCGACGACTTCCACACAATCCGAGACCGTGACGTCCCCCAGCAGCTTCTGAGACTCCTCCGCGATCACGCGCATCTTCGGCTGATCGTCGCGACCCGTGCGCGTCGCGGCTTCGAGACGCTGCTCGCGAGCAGGGTCGAGACTCGGATACTCGACAGCGAGAGCCTTGGGCTCCAGCCGCAGGAGGTCCGCGACCTCGCCGCACTTCATGGTGTCCGAGTCCGCGAGGAGGATGCCGAGCTCATGGCCGACGCGATGGGGGCGTGGCCCGCGATGATCGACAAGGTCCTCCGCCATCTCGCCAGGCACCCCGTCACCCCCGAACGCCTGCTCACCGCGATACAGCTCGCAGATGACACGCTCACATCTTGGCTCCTCGACGAGATCATCAGCCCCGAGCAAATCGACCTCATGGTCCACCTCGCGCTCGCGGAGCACCTCACCATCGGCGCAGCCCGTTTCCTGACCGGTCACGAACAGATTGGTGTTGTCCTCGAAGACCTCGTTGCCCAAGGCCTGATGAATCGCACGATCGACTTCGAAACCCACGAACCGCTCTACGAGTTCCTCGCCGTTGTCCGTCGCCTCGCACTCGCGGGAATGGGGCGGGAACTGCCTCCGACCCTCCACGCGCAGCGGGCCGCGCTCGCGCGATGGTACGGCGATCAAGGACGACCGGAACTCTCATTGGTACAGGCTCGCGCAAGCGACGAGTGGACTCTGGTCGTTGACGTCATCGAGAACTCTTGGCCCGAACTGTACTTCATCGACGACGCTCTCTTGTTTGACACCCTCCGGCATATTCCCGAGATGTTCCTGGTGTCCCGTCCGAAGGCGCGCGCGGCGCGGCACATCATCCTCGCCGCTGACGTTGACCCCGAGGAGGTGTCGACTCCGGCGAATCCATCGTTGGTCGATGTCGTCGACTCCGCCCGCAGAATCGGTCCCGTCAACGCGGCAGAGATCGCGATTCTCGAGTTCATCGCGCTTCGCAGATCGGGATGGTTCAAGGACTCGGCACGCCTGGGACGAATCGCGCATCACCTCGGTCAGATCGTTGAGTCGCGCCTGCCGGTGCAGGTGTTGCCGCTCGTCCCTGTCGCCCGGCTTCAGCTCGCACTCACGTACGAGCTGGTCGGCAAGCACGCAGCGGCAACGGAACAGCTCGCGCTCTCGCTGGCTGCGGTGGAGCGCCTTTCGACGGTCGATCAGTTCGAGCTGAACCAGATCCTCGGCATGCTCGCTGTCTCGGCGGCAGTCGACGGTGACCTGATTGCAACTGAAACCTGGCTGAGCCGCCGCGATGAGGTCAACGGGGCAATGGCACGCATGTGGCTCACTCCCCACGTGGCATCAGCGCACAAGGTCGCGCACGCTATCGCCTCCGTCGATGTTCTTGACCGCGATGTGGCTAAGACCGTGCTGGCGGAACTGAGGCTGCAAGAGGCTCGCGACGAGCTGTGGGCGATATCTGCGTGGACGCAGGCCCGCTACGATCTCGCGTGGTCCGACGCTTCCGGGGCACTTCGCAGTCTGGATGCTTCCAGGGTGCGACATCGGGTCTGGCACAACGAAGAGAGCGGCGCGTGGCCGCTATTGCTCGCCGCGGAAGTGGAAATCCTGATTGCTACGGGCCAAGGAACTCGGGCATCGAGGCTCCTCGCGCAGGCACCCAAGAAGCATCCCGGGCTTCAACTCGCTCGAGCACGCTTGGCGCACATCACTGGCGCCACGGAAAGAGCGTTGGCTATCACCCGCGACCTGCTCCGCTCACGAACGCTGACCGATCGAGTACGGCTTGATGTACTCATCTTGCGAGCTATCTGCATCGCCGACACAGAGGGACTCGACCCTGCAATCGAGTGCTGGCAGGAAGCCTGCAACACATCCGAGCGCCTAGGTTCCTTACTCTTTCCGTTCGCATTCGCACCAGACCAGTACCTCTGCGAAGCCGCCGAGGTACTGCCAGTACTGGACTCAGTGAGGCAAGCACTCCACCAAGCGGACGTGTCGCCATTCTTCCCTGATGAGCTCGCGATCATCACGCTCACCGAACGCGAACTAGCCATGCTGCAGATGCTCGCTCGCGATCTTCCTGTCGCCGTGATCGCGCGCTCCAGCTTCGTCTCCGAGACGACCGTCAAGACGCACCTCCGCGCTGTCTACAAGAAGCTCGGCGCCCACTCACGGGACGAAGCCGTCGTCGCTGCCCGCGCGGCAGGGCTGGTCTGACCCCCTGAGGTCAGTGCCTCTCTAGCTGCCGAAGTGCGCCCGCCGGCGGGCGTCGAACCGATCAGAAATCTCATCACCGCCTCATCACCGGCGGGTATGGCGCCCCATCGGTCGCCCCGCTTCGGTAGAGGCCATGAGGTCGGCGGGCGGAGTGAACCTGCCTATGCCCACGTCTCACGACACGAGAGGTCATCATGGGGAACGAATCATCGGCAAACCGCAGGCTAGGCAACGCACGTCGTCACGGCGGCAACACTTACACGCGTGTTAGGCGTCTAGGAACTAGGCCTCCTGGGCTGACTCGCCGGCCCCCTGCCGTGATCGCCGTGCTCGCAATGCTTGCAGGCCTCTTCACAATGGCTGGCAGCGTGCTCACATCCGTGCCGGCTCTCGCAGCTCCCGGCAACCCCGGAGTCCCCAGCGACCCTCAAGTCCTATACGAAGAGAACTTTGAGAACGGCGCGGGTGCGACGGAACTCGAGAGCTATGTCTCCGATTCTGGACTGGAGTACACTGCGGATTCGTACTGGCTGAACTCCCGCCGCTGTAACGGGTTCATCCTCAGTTACAACATCACAACGCTTCCGAGCGAGGAGTACTGCAACAACCTGCAGTACCAGTGGGATCTGGTTCGCGCCAAGACGTTCGCCCTCGGATTCCTGAACTCGCCGCAGAACACCGTCGCCAACCGCGCCGTGTCCAGCAACTCCTCGGGTGCTGCGGACAGCACCGAGCAGGTCTCGTCTGACGGTCCGATCACCCCTGGGATGGTTCAGTTCGCGTCTGCGGACCAGCTCACGCTATCGACGGCGAACCGTTTCGTCGCGTTCTCCGTGGACGCTGCCGCAAGCGAGTGCGAGCGCGGCAATCCGCCGCTTCTTCGCTTTTATCTACGTGACGACTCCGGGAACGAGATAGCTGTTTCTAACAGTGCGATCAACCCCTGCGCAGACCCCGACGCGCAGCAATATGTGATTGAGAACGTCTCCCCGGAAGTGAACGGCATCACGGTCCACTACGGGTCTTTCATCTCCAACGCACCGATTCTGCTGAACGGCAACTCGCTCGGGATCGTGATGCGCAACGAAGCACCGAACTCGAATCTCAACGATGGAGCCTTCGACAACATCCGAGTTCTCGACGTCTCTCCGCAACTCGACAAGTCTTTCAGCCCTGTGTCCGTGCCGGTCGGGGGAGTCTCGACGCTCACCTTCACCGTCACGAACACTAGCGACCTCTATGCCAAGAACGGCTGGGCATTCACGGACACGCTGCCTGACGGACTCGTCGTGGCAGGTAACCCCAACCTCGGCGGCACCTGTGTGGGTGACACCGCAGCTTCGCCTGGCGGAGACACGATCGCGATCACGAACGGCGTATTGGCTGCCGGTGAAGTCTCCTGCACGATCACGGTGGACGTGACGTCGGAAACCCCGCGGGGGGCGGATCCATCGCCGAAGGTGTACGAGAACTGCGCGGCGAACATCAGCGACCAGGTCGGCATCGACGACCCGAACTGCGCTGAGGTCGAATTCTTCAGTACTCCGGAGCTGAGCATCACGAAGACCTCCGACGCGACCGTGGATGCACGTCCGGGTGATAACGTGACCTACCGCGTCACGGCTACCAACACCGGAGACGGGGACTACACGACCGAGAATCCCGCGGTCGTCCTCGACGACCTAACTGCAGTGCTAGATGACGCCGACTACAACGGAGACGGGGTCGCTGACCAACCCGGCGGGGTGTCGTACGCCGCGCCCCTGCTGTCCTGGACGGGTGCTCTGGCCGTTGGCGAATCCGTCGAACTGACGTATACGGTCACGCTCAACGGCGGAGGTGACGGCGTGGTCCGCAACGTTGCCTGGGCGCCGAACGACCCTGAGAACCCGGAACCCCCGGCATGTGACCCTCCAGAAGATGGTGTCGACCCGACCACGGGTGAGTCTTGCGCAGAGAACGAGTACCTGCTACCGAAACTCACCATCGAAAAGTCCGCTGATCGCACCGAGCTCCCGGCTGTCGGTGACACGGTGGAGTACACCGTCACCGCCACCAACGAAGGCCCGGGCGTCTACACGGCCGAGGCCCCCGCGACCGCGAGCGATGACCTCACGAACGTGCTGGATGCGGCGACATACAACGGTGACGCTTCGGCGTCCGTTGGCACCGTGTCGTATGACGAGCCGACGCTGTCGTGGTCGGGCGCTCTGGGAGCGAACGAGTCGGCGACGATCACCTACACGGTGACCTATACCGGTGAGGGTGACCAGACGCTCCGCAACCTCGCGTGTGTGCCTGTGTCGGAGACTGCTCCGGGTGAGCAGAGCTGTGACTTCGTCACGATCCCCGGCGCGGGTCTGACCCAGTGGAAGCAGGTACAGGCATCGGCGACCCCGGCTGTTGCGGGGACGGTGCTGACCTACACGTTGTTCTTCGACAGCGATGGCGAGGCCGCCGCGGATGTGGACGCGGTCGACGACCTGACGCATGTGACCGACGACGCCGACGTCACCACCGAGCCGACCAGTGCGGACGGCCTGACCGTCACGAGGGACGGCAATCGGATCTCGATCACTGGCAGCGTGCCGGCGGGCGAGACCTACACGGTCACCTACCAGGTCACGATCAGGCCGGACGGCGAGCGCGGCGATGACACCGCGGCGAACTTCCTGCTGAACCCCGACGAAGAACCGCCGACCGACCCGGTCTGCGAGCCGACCGACGAGCAGTTCCCGGACTGCACCACCACGCCCATCGCCGCGATCGTGTACTCGAAGTCGGTGTCCGCGGACTCTACCCCGGTCATTGCCGGGGTGGTGCTGACTTACACGGTCACGGTGGACAACACCGGCACCGCGACTTCCCCGGTCTCTCGGGAGGACGTTCTGACCGATGTGCTTGATGACGCCGACCTGACCAGCGACCCGGTCTCGGACACTGACTCGGTGACTGTTTCGGCGGTCGAGGACGGCCGGTTCCAGATCGGCGGCGAACTCGCCGCCGGTGCCACCGCGGTCATCACCTACCAGGTGACTGTCAGGGAGCAAGCCGATCGCGGCAACAACTCCGCGGCCAACTTCCTGGTCCCGCCCGGTGAGACTCCTCCGGAGGAGTGTGAGCCAGCGGAAGGACAGCTGCCCGACTGCACAGTGACGCCGCTGCCTGAGATCGACTCGTCGAAGGCATCCGACCCGGCGTCCGGTTCGACAGTGGTTGCGGGTGAGGAGGTGACGTACACGCTGACCTTCGTCAACAGTGGTGACGGTGCGGGTTCGGTGGACTACACCGACAACCTGACCGGCGTGTTCGATGACGCGACCCTGACCGCTGGACCCTTCGTGAGCGATGAGGTGCTGACCGCGGCGTTCAACGGCGATGACACCCTGCATGTCTCGGGGGTGCTCGGTGGCGGTCAGACGGTGACGGTGACGTACACGGTGACGGTGCTGCCCGATGGGCAGCGCGGTGACAACCGCCTGGGCAACGTGCTCGCCCCCACCGGGACCACCGATCCAGAGTGCGGTGATGACGGTGTGTCCTGCACGGAGCATCCGGTCCCAGAGCTCGAGTCGTGGAAGGGTGTCGAAGCCAACGAGTCACCGCTTGCGGCTGGCACGGTGCTGACCTACACCCTGTACTTCGAGAACACCGGGCAAGCGCCGGCGACGGTGGATGAGGTCGATGACCTCACGCACGTCACCGACGACGCCGATATCACCACGGAGCCGACCTCGGCGGACGGCCTGACCGTCACAAGGGAGGGGAACCGCATCAGCATCACCGGTGAGGTGCCTGCGGGCGAGACCTTCACGGTCACGTACCAGGTGACGGTCAAGGCGGATGAGGAGCGGGGCGATGACATTGCCGCGAACTTCCTCCTGCCGCCGGACGAGGAGCCGCCGACGGACCCGGTCTGCCAGCCCGAAGACGGGGAGCGGCCGGACTGCACGGTCACCCCGATCGGGCGTTTGCTGACCGGCAAGTCGGTCTCGGCGGACTCTGACCCGGTGGATGTGGGCACGGTGCTGATGTACACGCTGACCTTCGACAATCAGGGTGAAGGCCCCATCACGGTCGATCACACCGACCTCCTCACCGATGTCCTCGACGATGCGGATCTGACCAGCGACCCGGTCGCCTCAGATGATGCGCTCAGCGTGACGGCGGTGGAGAGTGGTTCGTTCACGGTGACTGGTGAGCTGGCCGCGGGCCAGACGGCGACGGTCACATACCAGGTGACGGTGAAGGAGGATTCCGACCGTGGCAACAACACGGCCGACAACTTCCTCGTCCCCACTGGTGAGGAACCGCCGGAGGAGTGTGTGGACGGCGATCCGAACTGCACCGTGACGCCGTTGCCGCTGATCGAGGTCGACAAGACGTCCGACCCGGACACCGGCGCGGGCGTGCAGGCCGGGCAGGAGGTCACCTACACGCTGACCTTCACGAACAGCGGTGAAGCGGCCGGTCCGGTGGACTACACCGACAACCTCGCCGCCGTGCTGGACGATGCGGATCTGACCGGAGCACCGACGAGCAGCGATCCCGCTCTGGTGCCGACCTCCGGCGAGGACGGCCTGGTCCGGGTGACCGGCACCCTGCAGCCGGGTCAGATCGTCACGGTCTCCTACACTGTCACGGTCAAGCCCGACGGCGATCGGGGAGACAACCAGTTGCGGAACGTAGTCGCGAAGACGGGCACAACCGACCCCGACTGCGAGGACGCGAACGTCTCCTGCACCGAGCACCCCGCAGGGGAGCTGGACGATTGGAAGACGGTCGACCCCGCCACCGGATCGACACTGCGCCCCGGTGAGACCGCGACGTACACGCTGCACTTCGAGAACACCGGTCAAGCGCCGGTCGAGGTCAACCGTGACGACGTCCTCACCAGGGTGCTCGATGATGCCGACGTCACCGCCCAGCCGGTCGCATCCAGCGACGCGCTGACGGTGTCGGTGATCGAGAACGGTAGGTTCACCATTACCGGTACCTTGCAGCCGGGTGAGCAGGCCACGGTGACCTACACGGTGACCGTGAAGGCCGACGGGCAGCGTGGCGATGACCGGCTGGACAACTTCCTCGTGCCAAACGGGGAGACTCCGCCGGAGGGTCCGTGCGTGCCTACGGACGACGAGCGCCCGGACTGCACCTACAACCACGTCTCCGACGTGACCGTAGCGAAGTCCAGTGATCCGGAGTCTGGCTCGAAGGTGAATCCGGGTGAGGAGGTCACCTACACGCTGACCTTCACCAACCGGGGTACCAATCCGGGCGCCGCGGACGTGGCTGTCGACTACACCGACTACATGGTCGATGTGCTTGACGACGCGACCCTTACCGCCGGTCCGACCGTCTCGAACGGGAACCTGACGGCCGTCGCAGAAGGTGACTCGATCCGGATCACCGGAGCGGTCCCGACCGGGGCGACCTACACGGTCACCTACACCGTCAAGGTGAAGGCGTACAACAAGCAGGGCAACCACGAACTTGGCAACGTTGTCGCCATCACCGGGGAGGAGCCGGTGTGCGTGCCTGACTCGCCGCTGTGCACCGAGCACGAGGTTCCGGAGCCTCCGACTCCGGGGACGCCGCCGGGACCGGGAGGGTTCCTGCCCAACACGGGTGCTGAGATCTCTGTATCGGTGATCCTCGCCGCCTTGCTGCTCCTGGGCGCTGGTGGGGGATTAGTGATCGCCGGCCGTCGTCGCAAGACGGCAGCCGCGACTAGTCGCGAAGTGCAAGACATCGGTATCGACGAACTGTTCTAGCCCATGAACCCCGGGTGTCGCCGCTCCCCACGACGGCATCCGGGGCCGCCCCTCCGACGGCGTCACGGCCCCGGGACGTCGTTGGGAGTTCACAACCCGGCGGCGTCACCGCCACGTCAGGCACTCGGGTCCCTACCGTAGGGTCTGGTCGGCGGGGACACCGCCGGCCTCTTCATTCCACCCCAGGCGGCCTCCAGGCATCTACCAGCCCTCGCCGAGATCGGACTGGCACTCCACCAAGCGGACGTGTCGCCATTCTTCCCTGATGAGCTCGCGATCATCACGCTCACCGAACGCGAACTAGCCATGCTGCAGATGCTCGCTCGCGATCTTCCTGTCGCCGTGATCGCGCGCTCCAGCTTCGTCTCCGAGACGACCGTCAAGACGCACCTCCGCGCTGTCTACAAGAAGCTCGGCGCCCACTCACGGGACGAAGCCGTCGTCGCTGCCCGCGCGGCAGGGCTGGTCTGACCCCCTGAGGTCAGTGCCTCTCTAGCTGCTGAAGTGCGCCCGCCGGCGGGCGTCGAACCGATCAGAAATCTCATCACCGCCTCATCACCGGCGGGTATGGCGCCCCATCGGTCGCCCCGCTTCGGTAGAGGCCATGAGGTCGGCGGGCGGAGTGAACCTGCCTATGCCCACGTCTCACGACACGAGAGGTCATCATGGGGAACGAATCATCGGCAAACCGCAGGTCAAGCATCGGACGTCGTCGCCGCGCTTGGCGGCCGAGGTCGCACCGCCGCGGCAACGCCTTGACAGGCACCATCCGTTTGGGGGCGACGCGACGGCGACGGATTCCGGCAATGACGGCGGTGTTCGCACTTCTCGCCGGACTGGTCGTTGTGGGCGGACCTCTTCTCACAGCCTCGCCGGCTCAAGCCCGGTACGCGACGGGCGGCGAAGGCCTATACCAAGAGTCGATCGACTGGTTCGAGTGGGGCGCAGCGGGAGAAGCCATTCCCGCTGCTGGTCTCACCCGGACGAATACGCGAACCGTGGCGGGGCAGACGCTTGCGACGACGTGCACGATCTCCAACCTGCAGGGGGCGCTACAGGCCTACCGCTCGGGTGACTGGAGCGGTGACGGGCTTGACGACCTCTACAACATCGGAGGAACGGGTACGGCCAATCAACTGATCGCCGGACTGCGCAACACTACGTTTGGCGCATTGGTCAACTTCCGCTTTTCGTGCGCGGTCACCCTCGACGGCGTTCCCGTCCCTCTCCAGGGGCTCGTCATCGCGGATGCCGAACAGAGTGGTGTCACAGGTAGCGGCGTTGTCGAGTACGTTCAGGCGCGCCCCGAACAGCCGGCAACCTGGCGTGTGGTCGATCGGTATCGCGACTCCGCCTGCACGAGTCAGACGAATGCGACTCTCTCGGCAGACAGCACGCTGCGCTTCAGCATTCCTAGTGCCCCGGGTGCGAATCCATGTCCCACTTCTGTTACTGCTGGTGGGCCGATGGCGATCGGGTTCATGCAGGGTGCCACCAGCGCACAGGTGGCGCTGCAGGGCGGTGGCGTCAGCGCTATCGCGCTGGGCGTGGTCCTGCAGACGGACTTTGGCGACGCGCCGGCGAGCTACGGTGCCGCGGGTGCCCTCTTCGAGCCAGCTTGGCAGGGCGGCACGCTGTCCGTCGGGACGACACCGGTCTCCGGTCCCGGCTTCGCGTTGGGTGTGCCGGGGCAGCCAGCGACCCGGCTGGGCGCGACCGTCGATGCTGAATCCGTGTACACCCCGTCGCCGGATGCGAGCGCGGACGACACCGATGGTGGCGCTGATGAGGATGCGATCTCGCCTCCGGGGACGATCACCGTTACACCCGGCGAGACGTACACGCTTGAGGACGTGCAGTGCACGGGACCCGGCTACGTCACCGGGTGGATCGACTGGAACCACAACGGCACGTTCGACGAGGGCGAGCAGTCCGGAGTCGTCCAGTGCACCGGTTCGCCTGTCGACCTGACCTGGACGGTGCCTGCGGACACGGTGCCTGCTGTCGGCGCGGATCAGACGTTCCTTCGCCTTCGGATCGCCGCAGACGACGTCGCGGTCTCTTCACCCACAGGCATGACGACCTCCGGCGAGGTCGAGGACTACGCGCTCAACGTGGCGCTGCCGGCGCTGTCGATCGAGAAGTCCTCGGACGCCACCGCAGACGCCCGCCCCGGCGACACGGTGACTTACACCGTCACGGCGACCAACACCGGTGAGAGCGACTACACCAGTGATTTCCCGGCGGTGGTCTTCGACGACCTCTCCGCGGTCCTGGACGACGCGACGTACAACAACAACGGATCGGCGAACCAACCCGGTCCGGTGTCATACGCTTCGCCGTTGCTGTCGTGGACGGGCGCATTGGGCGTGGGCGAGTCGGTGGAGCTCACGTACACGGTCACCTTGAAGGCTGGCGGCGACGGCGTGGTCCGCAACGTCGCCTGGGCGCCGAACGACCCGGAGAACCCGGAGCCCCCGGTGTGTGACCCGCCAGAAGATGGCATCGACCCGGTGACGGGCGAGCCGTGCGCCGAGGTTGAGTTCCCGCTCCCGAGGCTGACGATTGAGAAGACCGCAGACCGCACGGAGCTTCCGGCCGTCGGTGAGACCGTCGAATACACGGTCACGGTCACGAACGTCGGTCCCGGTGTCTACACCGCGGACGCTCCCGCTACGGCGACGGACGACCTGTTGAACGTGCTGGATGCCGCCACGTTCAACGACGACGCCACTTCCTCGACGGGCACGGTGTCGTATGACGAGCCGACGCTGTCGTGGTCGGGTGCGTTGGAGGCGAACGAATCGGCGACAATCACCTACACGGTGACATACACCGGTGAGGGGGATCAGAACCTCCGCAACCTCGCGTGCGTGCCGACCTCGGAGACTGCGCCGGGTGAGCAGAGCTGCGACTTCGTGCAGATCCCTGGTGCCGGGCTGACGCAGTGGAAGCAGGTGCAGGCGTCCGCGACGCCGGCGGTTGCGGGGACTGTGCTGACGTACACGCTGTTCTTCAATAACGACGGCGAGGCTGCCGCTGACCTGGATGCGGTCGATGACCTGACCCATGTCACTGACGATGCTGATGTCACCACCGAGCCCACCAGCGCGGATGGCTTGGCAGTCAGCCGGGACGGGAACCGGATCTCGATTTCTGGTTCCGTGCCGGGGGGTGAGACTTACACGGTCACGTACCAGGTGACGGTCAAGGCCGATGGGGAGCGTGGCGATGACACCGCGGCGAACTTCCTGCTGGCTCCGGATGAGGAGCCGCCGACGGACCCGGAGTGCGAGCCCTCGGACGAGCAGTTCCCGGATTGCACCACAACGCCGATCGCTGCGGTCGTCTACTCCAAGTCGGTGTCGGCCGACTCTGACCCGGTCGTCGCCGGAACGGTCCTGACGTACACGGTCACGGTGGAGAACACCGGCACGGCGACGTCGCCGGTCTCGCGCGAGGACGTCCTGACCGACGTGCTCGACGACGCGGACCTCACGAGCGATCCCGTGTCCGACACGGACTCGGTGACGGTCTCGGCGGTCACCGATGGTCGGTTCTCGATTGCTGGGGAGCTCGCCGCCGGCCAGACCGCGCTCATCACCTATCAGGTGACCGTCAAACCCGACGCGGAGCGGGGAAACAACCAGGCGGACAACTTCCTGGTCCCGCCGGGCGGCACGCCCGAGGGCCCCTGTGAAGAGAACGACCCGACGTGCACGAGCACCCCGATTCCGCTGATCGAGGCGTCGAAGTCGTCTGACCCAGAGTCCGGTTCGGTTGTGACCGCGGGCCAGGAGGTCACCTACACGCTGACGTTCACCAACAGCGGTGAGGCGGCCGGTCCGGTGGACTACACCGACAACCTCGCCGACGTCCTCGACGACGCCACCCTCACTGCTGGGCCGACCGCTTCGAATGACGCGCTGGAGGTCACTCAGGATGGCGATGCCCTCCTGATCACTGGTTCGCTGGACCCGGATCAGACGGTCACGGTGACGTACACGGTGACGGTGAGCGCGGACGCGGATCGGAAGAACAACCGGCTCGGCAACGTGCTCGCCGACAGTGATATCACTGACCCCGAGTGCGGTGATGACGGGGTGTCCTGCACGGAGCACCCGATCCCGGAACTCGTCTCGTGGAAGGCCGTGGAAGCCGACACCACTCCGGTTGCGGCCGGGACGGTGCTGACCTACACGCTCTCCTTCGAGAACACCGGCCAAGGAGCGGCGACCGTGGACGAGGTCGATGACCTTACTCACGTCACCGACGACGCCGACGTCACTACGGAGCCGACCAGTGCCGATGGACTGACCGTCACCCGGGATGGGAACCGCATCTCGATCACAGGCGATGTTCCGGCTGGCGAAACCTTCACGGTCACCTACCAGGTGACGGTCAAGGCCGATGGGGAGCGGGGCGATGACATTGCCGCGAACTTCCTGCTGCCGCCGGATCAGGAGCCGCCGACGGACCCGGAGTGTGAGCCTGCGGACGGTGAGCGTCCTGATTGCACAGTCACGCCGATCGGTGCTGCCACGTACGAGAAGGCTGTCTCGGCTTCGTCCGACCCGGTGGAAGCGGGCACGGTCCTGACGTACACGATCACGATCCGCAACACCGGTGAAGGCCCGATCACGGTGTCGCGTGAGGATGTCCTGACCGACGTGCTCGACGACGCCGATCTGATCAGCGACCCGGTCTCGGACACCGATTCGGTGACCGTCTCCGACGTGACCGATGGCAGGTTCCAGATCGGCGGCGAACTCGCCGGGGGCGCGACCGCGGTCGTCACCTATGAGGTGACGGTCAACGAGCAAGTCGATCGCGGCAACAACTCCGCGGCCAACTTCCTGGTCCCGCCCGGCGAGACGCCTCCAGAGGAGTGTGTGCCAACAGAAGGTCAGCTGCCCGACTGCACGGTCACGCCGCTGCCCGAGATCGACGCGTCGAAGTCGTCCGACCCGGAGTCCGGCACCACCGTGACCGCGGGTCAGGAGGTCACCTACACGCTGACCTTCGTCAACAACGGCAATGGTTCGGGCACGGTGGACTACACCGACAACCTGACTGGCGTGTTCGACGATGCGACCCTGACCGCTGGCCCCACCGCGAGCGATGAGGCGCTCACCGCCGCCCTGAACGGTGACGACACCCTGCATGTGACGGGTGTCCTCGGTGCCGGTCAGACGGTGACGGTGTCGTACACGGTGACGGTGCTGCCCGATGGGCAGCGCGGTGACAACCGCCTGGGCAACGTGCTCGCCCCCACCGGGACCACCGATCCGGAGTGCGGTGATGACGGTGTGTCGTGCACCGAGCATCCCGTTCCGGAGCTCGAGTCCTGGAAGGGCGTCGAGGTCGACACCACCCCGGTCGCGGCCGGCACGGTGCTGACCTACACGCTGTACTTCGAGAACGTGGGAGAGGGTGCGGGGACGGTGAATGAGGTCGATGACCTCACGCACGTCACCGACGACGCTGATGTCACCGCGGAGCCGACCAGTGCCGATGGGCTGACGGTCTCCCGGGACGGCAACCGCATCTCGATCACCGGCGAAGTGCCTGCCGGGGAGACCTACACGGTCACGTACCAGGTGACGGTCAAGGCCGACGGGGAGCGGGGCGATGACATCGCCGCGAACTTCCTGCTGCCGCCGGACGAGGAGCCGCCGACAGACCCGGTCTGCCAGCCCGAAGATGGGGAGCGGCCGGATTGCACGGTCACCCCGATCGGGATGCTGCTGACGGGCAAGTCCGTCTCGGCGGACTCTGACCCTGTCGATGTAGGCACGGTGCTGATGTACACGCTCACCTTCGACAACCAGGGTGAAGGCCCGATCGCGGTGGACCACACCGACATCCTCACCGATGTGCTGGACGATGCCGACCTGACCAGCGACCCGGTCGCCTCAGATGATGCGCTCAGCGTGACGGCGGTGGAGAGTGGTTCGTTCACGGTGACCGGTGAGCTGGCCGCGGGCCAGACGGTCACGGTGACCTATCAGGTGACGGTGAAGGAGGAAGCCGATCGGGGGAACAACACGGCCGACAACTTCCTGGTCCCCACCGGTGAGGAGCCGCCGGAGGATTGCGTCGAGGGAGACCCGAACTGCACGGTCACGCCGTTGCCGTTGGTCGAGGTGTCGAAGTCGGCAGACCCGGAGACGGGCTCGGATGTGCAGGCCGGCCAGGAGGTCACCTACACACTGACGTTCACCAACAGCGGTGATGCGGCGGGTCCGGTCGACTACACCGACAACCTCGCGCAGGTCCTCGATGACGCCGACCTGACCGGGGCACCGGTCAGCAGCGATCCGGCGCTGGTGCCGAGCTCAGGTGAGGATGGTCTGGTCCGTGTGACTGGGACGCTCGCGCCGGACCAGACGGTCACTGTCTCCTACACCGTCACCGTCAAGCCCGACGGCGACCGCGGAGACAACCGGCTGCGGAACGTGGTCGCCAAGACCGGCACCGAAGATCCGCAATGCGGGGACGACGGTGTCTCGTGCACCGAGCACCCCGTGGGAGAGCTGGATGACTGGAAGACGGTCGACCCGACCACCGGATCGACGCTGCGCCCGGGTGAGACGGCGACGTACACGCTGCACTTCGAGAACACCGGCAACGCGCCGGTCGAGGTGAACCGTGACGACGTCCTCACGAAGGTGCTCGATGATGCCGACGTCACCGCCCAGCCGGTCGCATCCAGCGACGCGCTGACGGTGTCGGCGATCGAGAACGGCAGGTTCACCATTACCGGAACCTTGCAGCCGGGTGAGCAGGCCACGGTGACCTACACAGTGACCGTGAAGGCCGACGGGCAGCGTGGCGATGACCGGCTGGACAACTTCCTCGTGCCGAACGGGGAAGAGCCTCCGGAGACCTGTGTCCCCGCGGACGGCGAGCGCCCGGACTGCACCTACAACCACGTCAGCGACGTAAGTGTGGAGAAGTCCAGCGATCCCGAGTCCGGCAGCGAGGTGAGCCCGGGTGAGGAGGTCACCTACACGTTGACCTTCACCAACCGGGGCACCAATCCGGACGCGGCGGACGTGGCTGTCGACTACACCGACCACATGGCCGACGTGCTCGACGACGCGACTCTCACCGGCGGACCCACGGTCTCGAACGGGAACCTGACGGCCACCGCCGAGGGCGACACGATCCGGATCACCGGAGCCGTGCCGACCGGCCAGATCTACACGGTCACCTACACCGTCACGGTCAACGCCTACGACACGCAGGGCAACCATCAGCTCGGCAACGTCGTCGCCATCACCGGTGAAGAGCCGCTGTGCGTGCCGGACTCGCCGCTGTGCACCGAGCACGAGGTTCCGGAGCCTCCGACCCCCGGAACGCCCCCGGGACCGGGAGGGTTCCTGCCCAACACGGGTGCTCAGATCTCCGTTGCGGTGATCCTCGCCGCGCTGCTGCTCCTTGGTGCAGGCGGCGGATTGGTGGTCGTCGGTCGTCGTCGCAAGACGGCAGCCATCAGTGATCGTGAGGTGCGAGACGTCGGTATCGACGACCTGTTCTAGCCCATGAAACCCCGGGTGCCGCCGCTCCCCACGACGGCACCCGGGGCCGCCCCCTCCCTCGACGTCACGGCCCCGGGATGTCGGTGGGAGTTCACAACCCGGCGGTGTCCCCGCCACGTCAGGCATTCGGGTCCCCAACCGTGGGGTCTGGCCGGCGGGGACACCACCGGCCTCTTTCATCCACCCGGTCGGCGGGAAGGAGCAGCGAACGTGACGTTCCTCCAGGACCCCAGGAGTCCCAGACGACACCGCCAGGTCTCTGCGTCCATCCCACGAGTCTCTGACCGCGCTGTCAGTCGAACCGTTCTGCAACGCCGCCTGAACCGGCTCGCACCGTTGAGCGTCGTCCGCGCCGTCACCGGGACCGGCAAGACCACTCTGGTCGCCGACTGGGCTCGCAGCCAGCGGCACGACGGGGCACATGTCGTGTGGCACACCGCCAGCACGGCCACCTCTTCCCCGGAGGCGTTCGGTACACATCTTCTGGGTGCGCTCGCAGACGCATGCCTTGTCCCGCCTCTGTCCGAGTTGCTGAGTGGGACGCGTGAGGCGACCGGCTGGGCCGAGGAGATCGCGGAGTCCCTGGCGTCGATCGACCAGCGCATCATCGTGGTCATCGACGACGCCCACCACACAATCGCGCCTCAGATCGTGACGGAGCTGTGCGACCTGCTGCTACGTGTCCAGAGTCTGCACCTGGTGCTGTGCACCCGCGTATATCACCCGCTGAAAGAGCTTGCCCGCTCCCACGGACTCGACGTTACGGTGCTTACTAGTCGCGACCTGACGATCAGCCCGGACGAACTGCCGGCTTTCGCCGCAGCCTGGGGACACGGCATCTCGCCCGTCCGGGCGCAACAGATCCACGAGGCGGTGGGCGGCTGGCCGTCGGCCGCGCAACGCGTTCTCGACGACACTCCACCGGGCCAGGACACCCTCAGCACCGCCGGTGCCCGCGCGTTTTTCCGCGAAGTGATCCTTCCCCAGATCACCGACGAAGCCGGGCTGCGCCTGGCAATGAACCTCGCGCCGGCCGAGTACATCGATGTCGACCTCGTCCGTGCCGTGTTCATCGACAACCCTCACACGCTGGGACTACTCGGCACGCTGAGCCCTGCCGACCTCCTCGCTCACCTCGAACGGCACGGCCTCCTCGAACCAGCGCCAACCGACGAGGAAGCGCCGCAGTGGCGGTTCCCGACCCTGGTCCGCCGCGTGCTGGCCGAGACCTTTACCACGCAGCATCCGGAGGAAGCCGCTCACGTGCATCGGGTGATCGCCGCGTCCCTCGACGCTGCCTCACCTACGGGCGCCCAGATGGGAGCGGTGCTGCGCCACGCGCGCGCGGGTGGGCACTGGTCGGAGCAGAGCCTCTGGTCGGAGCAGAGCCTCAACCTGAACCTCATGTGCCCGGACGCGGTGATCGCCGCGTTCGAGCACCTGCCTGACATCGTCGTCCGCGAATACCCGGTACTCGCGCTCGCCGAAGCGGTCGTAGTGTGCCTGCGTCACCACGACCGCGACACCGACCAACTCTCAATCGTGCGCAGCTTCGTCGACGCCAGCTGGACATCCTTGGATGATGCATCCCTGTTCGCCAGCCGTGACGCCCGCCTCCTCGGCCTGACCGCCGCGATCGTCGCGCGCCGCGCCGACGGTGACCCGTCGGATGCGCTCGAGTTGGCTGACCGGTTCGGTGAAGTCCTGCACACAGACACCCCGGCCGAGCGGCGCTCGATCACCCCGACAAACCTCGCCTGGTTCGAACTGCAATGGTCGCTAACCGCCCTCATGGCGAACAGATGCTCCCAAGCCCTGACTCTCTCGACGAGGGCGTTCAACAGCGGACGGGCAGCCGGGGCTGACTTCATCTCCTCGCACGCAGCCTCTCAGCTTGCCCTGATCCATGCGATCTCTGGCGCCACCAGCGACACGGCCGCCTGGCTAGACGCCCATCATGGGTTCGACACCACAGGGACGTGGCTACATCACATGGTCACTCTTCCTGCCCGCCTCGCCGAAGCACTGCTCGCCCTCGACCGACTCGACCAGAGCACCGCCGAGGAACACCTGGCTGCTGCCGGCGACGGGACCGACGCAGTAGAGATCTGGCCGCACGTTGCGTGGACAGCCACCCAGCACGCCCTCATGTTCGGCGAACCGGTCGCGATGCTCAACCACCTCACGCACCTGGTTGCCGTTCACCCCGACACGTTCTCCCACGGCGTTGCACCGCGCCTGCTGAATCGGTGCACCACCGACCTGATGCTCGCCCTCGGCGAGCTCAACCGGGCCGAACGATTCCTCACCGATGCGGGCACAGATGACCTCCTGCTTGCCGTGCCCAAGGCACGACTCGCCTTCATCTCCGGCGATTATCACGCGGCCCGCAGCATCGCCTCCACCCAGGCGTGGGACCGTCACACGCTGCCACGCGACAGGGCGGAGTTGCTCATGATCAAAGCCGCTGCCGCGTTGGCGATGGGAGACGACGAGTCTGCCGCCAGCGTGTTCTCACGCGCCCACACCCTTGCCCTCCAGGTCGGCACGCTCATCCCGTACCTAGGAATCCCGACGCAGAGCAGGAAAGACCTGTTCAGTCTGTCCAGGCTGCGGTTGCCCAGTGCCGATGACGCCCGGATCACGGCCTGTCGTGACATCTACCCCGAGTCGGGCAACCTCGTGGTCCTGTCACCACGTGAAGCGGTCGTGCTCTACGAAATGGTCGACCATGCGACCCTCGCCGACATCGCGAAAGCTCTCACAGTGTCAATCCACACGGTCAAGAAGCAGACCATCGCGATCTACACCAAGCTCGGCGTCCATGACCGCTCCGCGGCCCTCTTGCAGGCACACCGCCTCGGTCTCCTGCCCGCCCCGCAGAACACCGCCGCCCATGCCTTCGAATGACTCCGGCAGCGCCGGGCACCGGCGTCTGATCCGCTACGAGCTCTACGCGCAGTGGGCTGTCGGCCCGTTCTGGCTCCACCGCCTCGACTGGTACGTCCTCGAACCCGCTCAGGTCCTCCGCAGCGGCCACATCTACGCCTTCTCGTTGCGTCGGGCGCGTGCCAGGGCCGCGCGCCGAATCGCCCGCCTGACCTTCGATTCCGGCAATGACCCACCTGAACTGCCGACTATCTATGACCGGGACCACCCGCTCGCCGTCGGATCGTCCACTGACTATGGCTGTCAGGCGGCATCGGCCCGTCAAGACCCCTCCTCGGACCTGTCCCGCCTCGACCTCCTCGACGGGCTCGGCCACCGGCTCCCTGTATGGCCGGCCACCCCACCCCCCAAGAGCAGGCAACCCACATGTCTCGAACCTTGACCCCCTCGCAAACGGGTGACCTCATCGTCGCCGTCCTCACCGGCCTGGCCAGCGTCGAACATGCCGCGACCGTCCTTCGTCTGCCGCCAGGGCAGCTGTTCGGCTGGTGCGACCGCGTCAAAGCAACCTTCTCTCGCGACCTCGACGAGCGTCCGCTCTGGTTCTCCGAGAGCGGCACGGTCGACGTCACTCACATCGCCGACTGCAACAATCCTGCCGCGTCCGGTGACCTGGTGACGTTCACCGTCACGCTCAGCAACAACACCCCCACCACCCTCTACGGTGCCCACTTGATTCAACGCGGCTTCACCAACTCTTCCCTGGACCACCTCGAGTACGACATCCCGTGGCAACGCGCCGAGGGGAGCCCAGACGTGCTCGAGCCCGGTGCCCGGCAGCGCTATGTCGCGACATATGTCCTCGCGGTCGACGACATGGCGCCCGGTGGTGAGATCGTCAACTCCATCGCCATCACGGGCTTCACCGCCGCCGGGCAACGCTTCTACGCAGAGCAGGACGCCACTCTCGAGTTCACCGACCCGGTATGGGACGAGGCTCCCGTACCGATCCGCAATATCCACGCGCATCGGGTGAGCTGACCGTCTCCACCGGTTACAGACCGGCCGCAGTCCGAGCCGCCGAACGGTTGGCGCCCACCTGCAGCGGGCGGGGCTGCCCGAGCCGCCGTGCCCGTTCCTGCGCCGTCCGCCCAGCACGGACGACAGCCCGTCCCATCCCATTCCGGATTCCCCGGTGGACCCGCATCTGAACATCCATGCTCGTGCCGGCGACTCGAGCCGTGCCATGTCGGATCAGCTCAGATGCCGGGACCCACCGCGCCCCGGCACGATCACGGACTTGCCGACGCAGCCGGGCACGGCGCTCCTCGGCCGCCATCGAAGGGTCCCTGTGCCGCGCCAGCGCCGACACCTCATCAGTGCGTGCATGTTCCTGTGCCCGTGCCGTGTCCCGGCGGATCACAGGCTCCACGCCTGCCCCGTGCAGCTCCAGGCGACCTTCCGGCGCGGAGACGGCCTCGTAGCGGTCAAACTCATCATTCGCCAGCCCGTCCGGCTCGAACCCGGTGGGCTCGGGCTCGTAGTGGTCGAAGTCCTCGTGGTCGTAGGCGGCAGGGCCGTTGTGCGCCTCATTGGTGGTGGACATCGTGTTCTCCTTCGTTGTCGCCGGCCCGGGCGGTGCTCTGGCCCTTACCCGGTGCGGGAGCATTGTTCAGGGCTGTCCCGGTTCGTGGGGTGAGCCAGCGGCCCACTGTGGAGGGATGCACCGCCAGCTGTGCGGCGATCTGTCGGTTCGACATCCCCTCCCCACGGAGTTGCCGCGCCGCCGCCTCCCGTTCTCCACCGGCACCCTGCCGCAACGCGACCGGCGTCGCGGGGTCGATCTGCCGGCGCGTCGGCCGTGCCGGCACGCCGGGTTGCGCTCGCAAGGCTTCCAGCTTCTGGACTGCCTGCGCCTCATCGGGTGCGGAGGTCGCCGACGTCGAGGTCGCCGCGTGGTCCTCGGTTCCTACAGTGCCCTGGTAGCGGGTGAGCACGACCGTGAGATGCGTGATCGCCAGCAGCACCACCGGAGGGACGGACGCCACCAGAGCCGCGAGCAGCGGTGGGACGGTCGTGTCAGCGGCGACCAAAGCGTGTGTGACGTTCGCGGAGACCGATACCGCCGCACCGCCGGCGAGCAGCAGCCACGGATACCGCGTAGCCCGTGCGCCGTGGCGGGAGAGGGCGACGACGGAGATGGTGGCGACGACGATGACGCCGTCGACGATCAGCGGCCACACCCAGCTCAATTGCGCTGCGGTGCCTGCGCGGTGGGCAAGATCGGCGAGGGCGGTGAACGACAGCCAGAACGCCCCAAGTCCGATCAACACCGTCCCGGTTACGGCCGACAGCACCACCCACCGGCCGACCTCTGTTTCGGTGTCGCCCATCAGCGGGCGACGGCGACGGGCTCGGCCGACGGCGCGGCATAGGTCGGTTCGGCAGTCCCGAGGTGCCCGACGCGTTCCCTTGATTGCGGGGTATCCCGGGTCGCGCCCTCCCGGCCGGTCTCGCGGGTCAGCCCGGGCGGGTAGCCGTCACCGACACCGGTGTCGGGCAGTCGGTCGACGATGTCCAGTGCGATCTTGCGGACGCGTTCGCCAGTGTCACGGACGACCTCGACAGGGGTCTTGTGCGGCACCGCGTTCGCCCAGGACGCGACGTACGGGATCGTGTAGCCGGTCGTGTCCAGGCCGTGCGCGGCGCCGATCATCATGGCGACCGATTCGGCTTCAACCTCGCGAACACCCCGATGATGGTCCCGGGTGTCCTGCGCAGGGTCGTGCATGCGTACGTGCCCGAGTTCGTGGGCGAGGGTCTTGACCTGTGCGGCTTCGTCCATGTCGCCGCGGACGGTGACGATGCGTGTGTCGTAGTAGGTGACGCCGTTCGCGCCGCCGATCGCGGCAGCGCACTCGGCGCGGGTCAGAGCGAACCCGGCGTCGTCGACCTGCGCGGCCAGTCCGTCCCACAGCCCTTCGGGTGCTTGTCCCTCCAGCAGGCGCGGCATCGGGCGTTCGGGAAGGTCCGCGCCGGAGGTTTGGGAGGCATCCCACACGTAGGCGGGCTTGACGTTCACGATCTTCGACCGCACCACCTCCCCGGTGGCGGGCTTCTCGCGTGGGGCGAGCCTGCGCCAGGACATCGGATCTTGCGGGTTGGGTGAAGCGAACCGTCCCAGCACGGGAGCATAGATCATGTACCCGGACTGGCCCTTGTCGACCGAGCGGCCCAGCTCCTTCCACTGGTTGAACCCGGCCACATAGGTCGGCATCGGCTCCGGCACCCGTCCGGCCTCGTAGGCGTCGAGATGCTGCACGTAGATCAGCAGCGTGTTGCGGAACGACCGTGACCGGAACCGGGCGGCGAACTCCATCGCGCGAGTCCAGTCCTCGCCGGTGGTCAGCGCCTCGACGGCCGCCTCCAGCTTCTCGCCCATCAGCTCGAGCTTCGCCTCGCGTGCCTCGGCCGCCTCCGCCGCCGTTCGCCTGACCCTCGCCATGACGCACCGCCTCCCGCCTGCGGCACCGGCGGATCGGTGCCGTTCATGCAGACAGGTGCGCGACGGCGACCCCAGCAGCGTCGTCCCTTTGCGGTGACGGGACGCGCGCTACCTGCGGTGCGAGGATCAGAACATGGGAGGCTCCGCGGTGATCGCGTTGATGGTCCTGCTGCCGTTGGCGGGGCTGGTCGTCGTGATGGGCGTCCTCCTCATCCTCGGCCGCTGGGTACGTTCCCTGCGACGTCGGGGCAAGCTCCACTACTCCTCGCGGACGACACCGGGCTCAGACTTCTCCAGCAGCAGCTCCGGCATGTAGTCCTGGCGCCACGCCCACGCAGCGGGCCAGCTCCCTCGCTCGCGCCGGGGTGCCGCTGTCCGGCGCGCGACTGTGCTTCCGCGAGACGGCCGCTTGACCTTCGAACTCGACGCTGAGGGGAACCGCTTCGCGGTACTGCATTCGTCGGTGGCAATCCTGCGGATTGCCTTTCGGCTGTTGATTATGCGGGGCCATTCCTTTCTCCACAAGGCACGCGAAAACTTTCCCCGGAGCCGCATTTCCTGACCCGGCGTGGGCGGGAAACTTTTCGACTCTTCGGCCTTGTGGATTCATTCCTGGCCCCTTTTCTCGGCATTTGCCGAAAGGCAATGGCAGGGAGGAACGACTGACACGCACCCGGTGTGTCTGCCTCCCGGCGATCCGAGCAAGGGAACCGAAATGACCATCATCGACAACTCCACTGACGCCGACGTGCAGGCCGTCGAGGCGGTGCAGGACACCGCCCGCGTGGTTGCGGAAGTGCGCCACATCGACCCGCACGCGCTCGTGGTCGAGGACAACATCCGCTCGCAGGTGAACATCGACCGCAAGTTCGTCGCGTCGATCCGCACACACGGCGTGATCGTGCCGATCCTCGCCCACCCCGACATGGACGGGAACGTCGTCGTCCGCGACGGCCAGCGCCGCACCCTCGCCGCCCGCGAGGCGGGCACGGCGACCGTCCCCGTCTACGTCGTGGACGCGGCGGACGAGAAGCGCATCCGCATCATCCAGCAGTACATCACCAACGAGCACCGCGACCAGTTGACTGACGCCGACCGGGCTGAGGCGTGGCGGCAGTTGGCTCTGGACGGCATGAGCGTCACCGCGATTGCCAAGCAGACCGGAGCCAAGCGCGACCAGATCAAGACCGGGCTGGCCGTCGCCGGACACGACATCGCCAAGAAGGCCGTCACTCAGCACGAGTTGACGCTCGATCAGGCGCTCGTGCTCATCGAGTTCGAGGACGACCCCGACGCGCTGGCCGCGCTCAGCGACACCGCCAAGCGCAACCCGGACGGGTTCGACCACCACGCCCAGCGGCTCCTGGACGCCAAGGCCACGCAGGAGGAAATCGCCGCCCTGACCGCCGACTACGAGGCCCAGGGATTCACCGTCGTCGGGTGGCCGTCGTGGGACGAGACCGACACCCTGTTCCTGCGCGACCTGACCGACGCCGAGGGAGAGCGGCTGACCGAAGAGAACTACGCGGGCAAGCCCGGACACGCCGTGGCGATCGGTGAGCGTTGGGGAAGCGTCTCGGTCGGGCACGTCGTGGTCGATTGGAAGACCCACGGCCTGCGCAAGATCAGCAGCACCGGCACGCCCAGCGGCGGGAAGATGACCGAGGAACAGAAGGCCGAGCGCCGCCGCGTCGTGGCGAACAACAAGGCGTGGGACAGCGCGGAGAAGGTGCGCCGCGCGTGGCTGACCAAGTTCCTCGGCCGCAAGCGCCTCCCCGGTGACGCCGCCGCGTTCGCCGCGATCACCCTCACCACCGCCACGTTCGAGGTCGGACGGGCGGTGCAGGACCACCACACCCTCGCCTGCGAACTGCTCTCGACCGAGTACCGCTACGGGGCCGTGCATCCTCTGGCCGCGCAGGTCGTCGCGACGCCGACGAAGGCCGCACACGTCACCCTCGCTGTCGCGCTGGCCGCGCTGGAGGGAGCCACGTCCCGCGCGACGTGGCGCGACCCCGGCGCGGGCGCGCGCCGCTACTTCCAGCAGTTGGCCGCGTGGGGCTACACCCTCTCCGACGTCGAGCAGATCGTCACCGGCACCACCAACGACGTGGACGACGTGGACGACGTGGACGACGAGGCCACCGAGGGCGCGCCGACCGACGACGCGACCGAGGACGGCGTGACTGAGGACGAGGACGCGACCGAGGACGAGGACGCCACCGAGACCGACGTGGCGGATGCCGAGGCCGACGTGGCTGAGGACACCGCCAGCGAGGACACGGGGGACACCACGACCGCCGAGGCGAGCGAAGCCGACAGCGAGCCGGTCGAGGCACCCGACGACGGCGAGGCATCCGTGGAGCACACCGACGACGACACGACCGACGACACGACCGGCGGCGCGGACGACGACGCCTCTGAGTTCGACGCGGAAGCCGCGTAGCCGTCTCCCTCATCCCGGTGGCCGGACGCCCCTTGCTGAGCGTCCGGCCACCGGCCCACTCACGCCCGTCTCAGACATCTCAGGAGTACCGATCATGAAGAACAACCCTGTCCTTGACCTCATCGCCACCGACGACCCACGCGAGGTCGAGCGCAACGCGCGAATCGCCCTCAGTTACGCGCTCGTGCCCGGAGACGCCAGCATCAGCCCGCTTCTGCGCACCAGCAGTGCCGCCGCCGTGCTCGACCACCTCACACAGACGGGCGGTCTTGCCGTCACCGTGGAGACACTCCGCCAGACGCTCGCCCTCGCTCATGCCCCCGGCCACCGCGTGCTCATCCCCGGCGACGCGGACTGGCCGGTCGAGTTCGACGCTCTCGGCGACACCGCACCGATCACCCTGTGGGCCAGAGGGGACGCGACACTCCTGTCCCGGAACCTCACCGAGCGGGTCACGGTCACCGGCGCGCGGGCCGCGACACAGTACGGCGTCCACACGGCATCCGAGATCGTCCACGACCTCACACGGTCAGGCCGGGTGATCGTCACCGGCGCCGCGTACGGCATCGACGCCGCCGCTACCAAGGCCGCGCTCGCGGCAGAGGGAGCGACCATCGCCGTCCTCGCCTCCGGCATCGACCGGGCGTATCCGGTCGGCAACGCCGACATGCTCCAACAGGTCGCATCGGCGGGACTCATCGTGTCCGAAACGCCGCCGAGCGTTGCGCCGACGCGCACGAGGTTCCTGCAACGCGCACGCCTGCTCGCCGCGCTCAGCGCAACGGTCGTCATCGTGGAGGCTTCGGCCCGCTCATCGGCGTTGTGCATCGCGCACCACGGCATCGCGTTGCAACGCGCCGTCGCGGCCGTTCCCGGCCCCGTCACAAGCATCAGCAGCGCGGGCTGCCACCGTCTCATCCAAGACGGCGAGACGCGGCTAGTCACCAGCGCCCGCGACGTGCTTGCGCTGACTGAACCCGACACCGAATAGCGCCACCGCCGCCACAGGGGGAAGTGAGGCCCGGTCGCCATCACAGGTGGCCGGGCCTTCTCTCATGCCCAAGACTCGAGCGGAGTAGCCCGAAGGCCGGTTCGGTGTCCGCCGACAGAGGGCGAACACCGAACGAGCCCGATCAGCCGCACCATCCCGAGCCGGACCGGCCCCTCGGAGCCAGCAGCTCCCGCGAACAGCGCCACCTTGCTGCCGAGTGCCATGCCGGACCAGCCCGCCCCGATTGACTCGTCACCAGCGCCTCCCGCGTTCTCTCGCCGGACCGGTCACCGCGCCACGCCTCAGACCCTCGTCTGACCCCGCCCTGAGCTTTGACACACGTCTTGCACTTGCCTGACGAAAGGCTCCGGGGTCGGCCGACAATGACGCACCTGGGCGGACTGTTTCGTCGCGCCGGTGCTACTCCCCGCCCATCCCGCGGGCATAGACCGTGCCCGGGTTCTCGGTCTTCTCGTGCTCATGAGTCTTCCAGAACGCCCAGCGGTCGGCGATATACGCTCTTCGCTCTGCCGACATAAGCACCGATCGTGCCAGGGCTTCCGTGGGGTCATCCAGCCGGACCGCGGCCGCGCTAACGTTTGGACCGGTCTCGAACACAGGCGAGAAGGCGTGGAGCCGCGGTCCGGAGGAGGTCATCGTCAAGGTGATGGCACGACCGTGGTCGTATCTAGGGCGGAGCGCGTCGAACGTCAAGATTGTCTCGTCTTCGGCGCGGAGCCCGTTGCGCTTGCGTCGGAGCTCGTCGGGGTCCCGGTGCCCACCTCCGCGGGTGAACTCCGACTCGCGGCCGTAGACGAGGACATACTGCGGTTTCAGCGGTCGGTCGGTGAAGCGGTCACCGGCGATGAGGAATTTCTCTCGAAAGATGGCGGAGTTGCCGTCAAGGTCGAACCATGCCCGCCAGTCGTTGAGTTGATCGTGGGCGGCGGTGAACTCCTGCGTTGGGCGGCCAGCCTTCGTGAACCACGGCTACGATGGTTTCTCGATCTCGATGAGGATCGGCGTGATGAGGCTCGAGGATCGCGTCACCCACAGGAAGTCTGGCTCGAACGACCTGCCGGCGCCGGTCAGCTTTGGCCTGCGGAACACTGCGCCGAAATCAGACCCGTGATGGCCGCCCGGGCCGATGTCGCCGCTGCCGCCTGGCACCATCGCCGGATGCAGCTCCAGGAACTCTTGCACCGCATCCTCTTCCGGGTTTTCGCTCAGCAACTTGTACCAGTCCGAGAGCGCCTTGTCTGCGTACTCGGCCCACCCCAGGGCGCGCGGCCGATCCGGGTTCTGGTCCGGAGGCGGCGACTTCCGAAAAGATCGCGTGACGGGCTGAGTCATGCTGTTCAGAGTAGTTAGCACCCTGGGTGTGTCGGCGCGCCACGCTCTCGTCGCGGTAACGTTGCGGTGACGAGCCCGCGGCTCAGAGTGGGTTGCGTTGCGCCTCGGCGTTGCCGGGCGGTATTGCATCCCGCTCCAAGGCATCGCGGTTGATGGCACCGAGGAACACGAGACCTTCATCGCGGCCCAGACGGTCTCGCGTGAACGATGAAGGGGCGATTCCGTGTACAACCTGCTCATGGGCTACACCGTCGGCGAGGCCGGCGCCGACCGAATGCTGGAGCACACCAGTGATGTGGTGCGCCAGTACATCGCGCCCTCGACCGACGGCGGCAGCACGCGCGGCCCAATCCGGACCGAGCGCTTACTCAACCTGCCGACACTCGTCATGCCGGAGACCGGGGACGGCGAGGCCCCGCAGATCGCCCGGGTCGGCAGAATCAGCGACATCGTCCCCAGCGGGCGGAACTATCGATACACCTTCACCCCGAACCCGGCGATCGGCCCGATCCCGACCGCACGAATCGAGGCGGCGCGCGAAGAGCTCGACATCTCGGCTTGGGAGTTCCACCGGACCCACTGGGCCGTGAAGGACGTCGACCTCTACCGTGTCCTCGATGAGCAAATGTCCATAGCCCGGCCCCGGCCGGAGGTGTTGAAGTTCCCGACGCATCAGCTCGTCGAGCCTGACCTGGTTGCTGTCATGATGCCCTTCGGCGCCTCCTTCCAGCCCGTCTACGACGCACTCAAGGCAGGCGTCGAGGCCGCCGGAATGCGATGCCTCCGGGCGGACGACATCTGGGAGCGAGACCACATCATGGACGACGTGCTCAGCTTGATCTGGCGGGCGCGGGTCGTCGTGGCCGACCTCAGCGGAAAGAACCCGAACGTCTTCTACGAGACCGGCATCGCTCACACCCTCGGCCGCGACGTGATCCTCGTGACGCAAGCCCTCGACGACGTACCATTCGACCTTCGCCCGATTCGCACGCTCCAGTACCTCAACAACGGGGAGGGCCGGCACGCCCTTGCCGAAGGCGTTGGACGGCGGCTGCACACGCTCACCACCAGCCCCGTCCCCTGAGCGCGGACATTGCCCGGACGCGTTCTTGGCACTCGCCGGCAAGCCCGATGCCACGCCTCGACGAGCTCATCGGTGTGACCCCACAGGAACCGCCGCATGAGGCGTGCTCGCCACCGGTGACTGGTGCGCCAGTCTCGGCCGCTATCCGCGAACAGCTTGCCGGGCATGACGACCGGTTTGACCGAGCACCTCCGACACGCGATCGTCGGTCTCGCGGACCTCGGAAAATGCGTCTCAGAGTGTGGCGTCTGTGAAAGTGCAACGGACTAGCAGCTCGTCCACGGCTCCGGGAGTGCGTCAGCAGCGCGGAGAAGATCACGTGCTCGCTATCCCCACCCTTGAGGAGCTGTGCGACGGAGGAAGGCCAGTCTGGCCAGGGCCTTGTGGCGGAGGTACAATAAGAAGCGTCCCGGCGGGCAGTTTCTTCAGTTCTAGGACGCTCCGTTCGGAGCGGTGGGGCCAAGCCACCCAGTGATCAGGTAGCGAGCACGCGTGTTCGCTCTCACATCGGGAGGTCCCCAATGTTCCTCGTCCGCCTCGCCATGCGACCCGCTGCAGCCGTCTTTAACTGGTGCCAGCGCTGGTTGCCGAGCAACATCCTCGTCCGCCGCGTTTTGACCCGGCGTGGATTGCGGTGGGGTATTCCCCTCGCGCTGCTCGGTCTGGTGTATTTCATCGCCGGAGTCGGCTGCGTTGGCGCCGTCCAGCTCGGTGGGCCGGGCTGGTGGTACATCGGCGTCGCGGTGTGCTGGTGGACTGCGCTGAAACTGGTCGGTCACGGTCTCTACGCCACCGTCATGCTCCCGATCGTCCGCGCGCAGGAGAGCCGGGCCGTGCGCCGCGCTATCCAGGCGGAGGCGCGTGTGGCCGCGTTGGACGAAGGGGCGCCACGCCAGGTCTGGACCCGCGCACGCCGTCGCCAACTCGTCGGTGAAGTCCGCGCCGAGGTGCTGGCCGAAGACCGCGCGTTCGTGTGACCGTGGTGACGTCGGTATTAGCTCGGATGCCGATCTAGCGGTTCCACTCTTCCTGCGATCGTCGCCGCGCACCTGTCCTGTGTGACGGTGTCGATGCGGGTACTCAGCGCGGGCGATGGATACCGCTACTTGCTCAAGTCCGTCGCCGCTGGGGACGGTGATCGGGACATGGCATCGCCCTTGACTCGGTACTACGCGGAGAAGGGTACGCCTCCCGGTCGCTGGCTCGGTTCGGGGCTGACGGCGATGGGCGGTGGTGCTCTCGGCAGCGGGGACGAGGTGACCGAGGACCAGCTGCGCCGCCTGCTAGGGCAGGGGTGTGATCCGATCACGGGTGCGCCGTTGGGCCGCGCGTACTCGCACTTCAAGACCGTCGCGGAGCGCACCGAGATCCGGATCGCTCAACTGGACCCGCGACTCATTGATGAGGAACGTACTGCCGCGGTTGCGCGCATCCGGGCTGAGGAAGCGAAGCGTGGCCGACCGCGCACGGTCGCAGGGTTCGACTTCACGTTCTCCGTGCCGAAGTCCGTCTCGACGGTATGGGCGGTCGCCGATGGCGGCACGCAGGCGTTGATCGCGCAGGCGCACCACGCGGCGATCGCGGAAGTGATCGACCTGATCGAACGCGACGTCGCCGCTACCCGGACCGGGGCAGGCGGTGTCGCACAGGTCGATGTGCGCGGTGTTGTCGCCACCGCGTTCGATCACTACGACTCCCGCGCGGCCGACCCTCAGCTGCACACGCATGTCGTGATCGCGAACCGAGTGCAGGCAGCCGACGGGAAATGGCGAACCTTGGACGGCCGGCCGATGCACGCCGCGGTGGTGGCGCTCTCGGAGCACTACAACGCGGTCCTCGCTGATCACCTGACCCGCATGTTCGGCGTCGGGTGGGAGGCACGCGAGCGCGGCAAGGACCGTAACCCGGCGTGGGAGATCACCGGCGTCTCGGACGCGCTGATCACCGAGTTCTCCTCACGCACGCGGGACATCGAGGCTGAGAAGGAACGCCTCATCGACGCCTACGTCACCGAGCACGGCCGGCAACCCTCGACACAGACGATCATCCGCCTCCGCCAGCAGGCGACGCTCGCCACCAGGCCCGACAAGCAGGTCAAGTCTCTGGCCGAGCTGACCGAGGACTGGCGTGCCAGAGCGACTGCCGTGCTGGGCGAGGACGCACCGACCTGGGCGCAGCATCTCACCGCCGACAACCCGCGACCGCTGGTGTTCCGGGCGGACGACTTTCCGTTGGAGCATCTGCGGGAAGTCGCAGACGTCGTGGTCGTCCGAGTCGGTGAGAAGCGGTCGACCTGGCGGCGGTGGAATCTCTACGCCGAGGCAGCCCGCCAGACGATGGGGCTGCGATTCGCATCCACCACGGATCGCGAAGCGGTCATCGGGCTCATCGTCGACGCCGCCGAGAACGCCTCCCTGCGGCTGTCGCCGCTGGAGTTGACGAGCGCCCCGGCGATGTTCCAGCGCCCGGACGGGTCCAGCGTGTTCCGGCCCAAGCACCACGCCGTGTTCTCCTCGACGATGCTGCTGGACGCCGAGGACCGGCTTCTCGAGCTGTCCCATACCGACACCGCGCCCTCACTGGCGCTGGCAACGGTCACGCGCATCACCCGCCGGCCCGACCCGGAGGGCCGCAGCCTGTCGGAGGATCAAGCCCGCGTCGTGCAGCAGATCGCCACGTCCGCCCGCACCCTGGACTTGATGGTCGGCCCGGCCGGGACCGGGAAGACGACCACGCTGGGGGCGTTGCGTCGCGCGTGGGAACGCGAGCACGGGGCCGGATCGGTGATCGGTCTGGCGCCCTCGGCAGCGGCAGCCGATGTCCTCGCCGGTGACCTCGGGATCTCGACGGAGAACACCGCCAAGTGGCTCTACGAGCACCGCAAGGGCCGCTGGAACCTCGAACCCGGCCAACTGCTCCTGGTCGATGAAGCGTCCCTGGCGGGCACCCTCGCGCTGGACAGGCTCGCGACTCATGCCAGTGAGGTGGGTGCCAAGATCGTCCTGGTCGGAGACTGGGGCCAGCTCGCCGCCGTCGATGCGGGCGGCGCGTTCGGGATGCTGGTCCGTGACCGTGGAGATGCCCCCGAACTCATCGACGTGCGCCGCTTCAACAATGACTGGGAGAGGAGCGCATCCCTCGCGCTACGACTCGGGCACACCAGCGTCATCGACACCTACGACGATCAGGGCAGGATCGTCGGCGGCGACTACGAGAACATCCTCGATGCCGCCTACCGGGCGTGGCAGGCCGATCGTGCAGACGGGAAGACCAGCGTCCTCATCGCCGAAACCCTGGACACTGTGACCAGCCTGAACAGTCGCGCGCGCACCGACCGGGTCCTGGCCGGTGCAGTCTCCCTCCACGGAGTGGCGCTGCGAGATGGGAACCTCGCCGGCACGGGCGACCTCGTCATCACCCGCGACAACGACCGCCGCCTGAGCACCGGGCGATCGTGGGTGAAGAACGGCGACCGGTGGCAAGTCGTCCGCCACCACGACGACGGGTCGCTCACGGTACGCAGGCAAGGACGACGCCTCGGCGGAACCGTCACACTCCCAGCCGGGTACGTTGCCGAGCACGTCGATCTCGGATACGCGATCACCGCCCACCGCGCTCAGGGCTCCACGGTCGACACCGCGCACGCGATCGTGCACTCCTCCTCGATGACACGAGAGACCTTCTACGTCTCCATGACCCGCGGCCGCCAATCGAACATCGCCTACGTCGCCACAGACGAAGCGCACTTGGAACGCCACCAGCAGACCGAGACCGAGGTCACCGCCAGAACGGTCCTCTACGGAGTTCTCCAGCACGAGGGGGCCGAGAAGTCAGCCCACGAGACCATCAGCGCGGAGCAGGACGCCTGGACCTCAATCAAGCATCTTGCCGATCAGTACGAGACCATCGCCCAAGAAGCCCAAGCCGAGCGCGTCACCGATCTGCTGATCCGCGCAGGTTTGGACCGCGCCTGGCTTGACGATGTGATCGCCTCGGAGAGCTTCGGGTCGCTCATCGCCGAACTGCGCCGGGCCGAGGCAAACGGCCACAATGCCGAGCAGCTCATCTCACGCGTAGTCGCCGCAGGTGGCACGGATCAGGCGTCAGACCTCGCCGCCACTCTCCGCAATCGCGTCAGCCGTCTTGCCGAGATGCGCTCCGGTGGCACCAGGCGACGTGCCCGCAGTCGCCTCATCGCGGGACTCGTACCCGAAGCCGGCGGCTTCATGCCCGCTGACATGGCCCAAGCTCTGAGGGAACTGAAAGAGCTGATCGAACGTCGGGTTTCTGCGCTCGCCGACGCGGCGATCACAGAGCAGGCGCCCTGGACCCGAAGCCTCGGCCCCCAGCCCCGTACTCTCAGGGAGCGCGCGGCGTGGCGCTCCTGTGTCGCCACTGTCGCCGCCTATCGAGACCGCTACGACATCGCCGGACCGCAAGTGCTCGGGAGCTCACCGAGCACCCAGTTGCAGCGCCTTGACCGTGAACGAGCAGCGGCAGCGATCCTGCGTGCCCAGAAGATGTCTCGTGAAGCGTCGCCAGTGGAGTCACCGGGAACCAGCCGAGAGGGGATCGAAAGGTGAAGTCCCTCGCAACTCGACGGATCGGAGTCACGGGGTCTCGTGCTGGAAGGAGCGTCAGAGTCCTCGACTGATCGTGTCGCGTTGATAGCGCAGACCTCGGGTCTGAGAGGATAGAGAACACCCACTGCAACGATCGGAGGACGCATGGCCCGCGCCGACCTGCTCCTAGCGCTCGTCCAGTCCGGTGCAGGCGGCGATGACCTGGCGTTCCGCCGCGCGGCCGAGGCACTGATTGCTGAGGAGGAGAACAAGAAGCACGGCGTTCTTGCTTCACAGCTCGCTGACGCTCTGACTAGGCGACGCGCCAGTACGAGCGCCAATGTCACCTCGTTGAGTCGCAACGAAGCGTCGAATGGTCTCTTCTATGAGCAAGAGCCAGAGCGGCGCGTCACCGACCTGGTGCTCCCGACCGAGGTTCGTCAAGCGGTCAGTCAGCTTGTAGAAGAACACCACCGACGGGATCTCCTTCGTAGTCATGGAGTCGAGCCACGTCACCGCTTACTGTTCGTTGGACCCCCGGGAGGCGGGAAGACGTCGCTCGCAGAGGCGATTGCAACAGAACTGGCCGTACCGCTGCTCAGCGTCCGTTACGAGGGATTGATCGGCAGTTTCCTCGGAGAGACCGCGTCACGCATGGAAACACTCTTCGCCGCGGTGCGCGTGCGGCCGTGCGTGCTCTTTTTTGACGAGTTCGACGTGGTAGCGAAAGAGCGCGGCGACACGCACGAAACAGGCGAGATCAAACGTGTCGTCAGTTCGCTCCTGCTCCAAGTCGACAAGCTTCCGAGCCATGTGATTGTCATTGCAGCAACCAATCATGCGGAACTCCTCGATCGGGCCGTATGGCGGCGAATGCAACTGAGACTCACGTTGCCGAACCCGACCAGAGCCGGAAAGGTCGAGTGGCTACAAGCATGGTCCGCACGTACAGGAGTCGAGTTTGGTCTGTCCGCTCGCACGATCGCGGATCGTCTCAGTGCTGTCAGCTATGCAGAGCTGGAAGAGTTTGCCCTCGACGTCCAACGTCGGTCGATTCTTTCCGGTCCTGAACCCGACTCAGTGGCAGTGACTCAGCAGTTGCTCAAGCAGTGGTCAGTGCGAGCCGACATCAGTGAACAATGACGCCAACGGCAGACGGGGTCTCAACGTCGAGACCAGTCATCTTGGGCACCATCGCACCACCGAGTGCGATCCGGCCTCGCTCTGGGGGCGGTTCGCGGGCCACCTTCGCCAATCCTGAGGAACGTGCAGCGCGACTCCAGACGCGTTTCGACGAAGCAGTTTCAGCGTTCGGAGATCAGGTTCAGTTGGCGGAGTCCATCCAAGCCGCTGACCCGCAGTTGGTGCTGGTATTCGAGGCCCTTGATGAACAGATCGACCTCACGTCGGTTGCTCAGAAACTTGGACTTGAGATATTGGTCGAGTCCGAGGGTGCAATCGAACCGACCGACGAGTTTCAGCTAATAAGTGATCAGCCGCGGAACCCCTTCATCGGGTCTTGTTTGCACGCTGTGTGCCTAAACCAGAGCGCGCTCTCGAATCTGCTGACGCTGTGGAGAACCTGGAAGCGTGACCAGACAGTGCCTTACGGGTACTCGCCGCTGAGGGACTTGTTCGCTCATCTCAAAGACGTACGACCTTGGGGTCCTCAGGACCGCCTGAAGATGCTCGACTGGGAGGAGCACTTCGCCGGACGCATCACCGATCAGCCGCATCCAATCGAGATCGAGCTGTGGTACCGGGCCTCGGCGCAGAGACGTCTGGCCAGTCAACGCGACGTGACCACCTTGGTCGAACAGGCCGGGGGGCAGGTCCATACCTCGGCGGTGATCGAGCAGATCGGATACCACGGTATCAAGTGCACCGTACCGACCTCTGTCCTGTTGGAACTTGCGCGCGGCAACTTCGAAGCCGTGAACCTGGTTCGCTCCGCGAACATCATGTACCTGCGGGTGACTGGTCAAGCACTTCCGATCAGCGGCCCAGCAACTGATTCCGCAGCCGTCGCGGACAGCCCGTTGCCAGCCGGGGATCCGGTCGTGTGCCTGCTTGACGGTGCACCCGCTGCAAATCACCCTCTGCTCCGGGATCGTGTCATCGTTCATGATCCAGACGACCTCCTCGGCAACGCATCAACGGTCGACGAGCTGAAGCATGGCACCTGGATGACGTCGGCAACCGTCTGGGGCGACCGTGGAGCAAACGAGCCCTCACTGTCGCGGCCCGTGCTTGTCCGCCCCGTACTTACGCCGTCTAGCGAAACGATCGACCGCAGCGAGGAACTACCTGGGACAGAGCTCGTCCCCGATCTGATGTGGCGCGTCTTCCGAGAACTCTTCGATGGTGAGGGAACCGAAGGTCCAGCCGGGTCGCAAGTGGCCGTGGTCAACCTCTCGATCGGCGATCCGGCGTCTCCGTTCGATTCGGTCCTCTCGTCGTGGGCTCGCATCATTGACTGGCTCAGCTACGAGTATGGCGTCCTCATCGTCGTATCAGTCGGGAACCACCCCAACCTCCGCCTGACCCCACGCAACTCCCATGAGATCACCAATCTCACCGGCGGCGAGCGTCGCCAAGCCATTCTGGAGGCTCAAGATCGCGACCAGAACAACCGGCGACCGATAGCTCCAGCTGAATCCGTCAACGCACTCAGCGTCGGCGCCATCCACGACGACGCCTCCGGAACCGATCCGCGCGGGTACGCGCTGGACCCAGCGGACGGTCTTATCAGCCTCAGTCCGATCTCCGCGACAGGAAGCGGATATCGAAGGAGCATCAAACCCGATCTCGTCGCCAACGGTGGCCGAGTGATCTTCCGTGACACACCGCAGCCCCAAGACACCCTCGCATTCTCTGGCCTCTCCGCTCTCGGGCCGGGCATCCGCGTAGCGACTCCGACGCAGAACAAGGAAGCCTTTATCGCAGGAACCAGTCCTGCCGCAGCGCTGGTCACACGTCAGGCGGCCCGCATTCACGATCTCGTCGACGAAATCACCGTCGGGCGCACCCTCACTCGACGGCAGCGAGCATCCGCAATCAAGGCCCTACTGGTTCATGGCACTGCGTTTCCGCCCGACCTCGACGTACAGCCATTTTCTCGCGAGTCAACATTGGGTAACGGGGTTGTTCAACGTGACTACGCCGACGGGTGTGCAACCAACGAGGCGGTTGTGCTGTTTGTCGGGTCGATCGGTGCCGCGCAAGAGCAGGAACTTCTTTTCCCGCTTCCGGATGGGCTAAGCCTGCTTGAAACGAAGCGCATTGACGCCACCCTCGCGTGGCTGACTCCCGTCAATTGGCGTCACCGCTAATACCGACGTGCATCACTCTCCTTCGTCAAGCCCGCTGGAGCGATACCTAAACTCGGTACACCGAGCGGACTCTCTGCGGACACCACTACGCGCGGTGCTGCGACCGTTCAGCATCAATCGTGGGAGCTTCGCAGTGCGTTCGCTTCTGGTCAAGGCTCAGATATGCGCGTTCGAGTGAAATGTTACGAGCAGGCTGGTGGACTTGCTGGAGAGCAGGTCGATTTCGCCGTCGCACTTTCCCTCTGGGTCGCTCCGACCGTAAATGTGGACGTCTACAATCAGGTCAAGACCCAGGTCGAGACTCGCGTAGCGATTCGACCGCAGTAGCTGAGGCACGTCGACGGGAACGCCCGCCGATACCAGGTCGAATAGTCACACCCGCGGTCTGGAGTCTCGTCCGCATCGTGCCCGCGGAGACTCCCCACCTCTGGCCGACTCGTGCGAGTGATGCGCCGTCCTCATACATGCGGGCCGCATCCGCTAGCTGGGCGAGTGTGAGTTGTGTTCTGGGTTGCGCCGCCCCTGCCTCGTAGAGCACCTTTCGGACCTTGCGTCGGTCGATCTCCAGATCGGCCGCAATGTCCTTCATCGGCACACCCTCACGGAACCGCGACACGATGACCTTCAGTTCCTCAGACGTCAGTTCGCGACGGGTCCGGTACTCAGCTACCAGGCCACGCTGGTCCTCTGATTCTCGTCTTGGACCCTGGGCCAAGCGTCCTCGACGGACACGTCGCACCTCTCTGACCAGGCGTTTTGGAGTCGTCCCGGTGTTTGAACTTCTTCGCGTAGCCTCCACCGGACCGGAATCCTGTGTCGACCGCCATGTCGCGGTCATCTTTCTTCTCAGGCACGCGATCGGGTGGCGTCAGCGAGCCATTCGCGGGCGGTGTCGACGAATTCGCGGACCACGGGTGCCTCAGGTGCGAGGCTTTCGAAGCCGTGCGGGGCACCGGCGAGGACATCCAGTTGGACCGGTACGCCGGCGTCGCGGAGGCGGCGGGCGTACACGGTGTCCTCACGGTGGAAGAGGTCGATGTCGCCGACGCCGACCCAGGTGGGCGGGAGTCCGGTGAGGTCTTCTCGGCGTGCGGGCGCGGCTTCAGCGGGGACGGCGTCGCTGCCCGGCTCGGCGATGCCGCGGAGGTATGCGGTCCAGCCGATGCGGTTGCTGACGTTGTTCCACACGTAGTGATCGATACCGTCCAGCGCGCTGTCCGCAGCGGTGCGGTCGTCGATCATCGGGTAGAGCAGCCACTGCGCGATGGGTTGAGTTTCCCCGTTGTCGTGGAGAGCATGGACGAGCGCGGCGGCGAGCCCGGCTCCGGCGCTCCCGCCGCCGACGGCGATGCGGTCGGGATCGATGCCGAGCGCGGCGACGTTGCGAAGCAGCCACTCCCATACCGCGCGGCAGTCCTCGACCGGGGTCGGGTAGGGATGCTCCGGAGCGAGACGGTAGTCGGCCGAGGCGATCGTGATCCCGAGCCTCGCCGCCGTCTCGGCGCAGAACCGGTCGTCCTGCCGTGGTGCGCCGATGACCATGCCGCCGCCGTGGATCCACAGCAGCGCGGCCCCCGTCGCCCCCTCGGGCGTGTACAGGCGCAGCCGCGCGTCGCCCTCTCGGACATCGCGGACGACAACACCGGGCACGTGGGCGCGCGGCAGCAGATAGCGCGACCCGAGCCGCGCGACGGCGCGCATGAACCGGCTCCCGACGTCGAGCTTCGGAGCGTTCCGCGCCATACCCTGCAGCTGAGGGTGCACCTGTTCAATGTCCATCGGTCCTCCCGGCTCGGCGATCGTCGATGAGGTCTTCGCGGGATAAGTCTTGCATGCAAGATAAAATCGGACAAGGATGGGTCCATGACCACGACGGAGCTTCACGACAGCCGCATGAGCGAGGCGGTCTGCCTGGCCCTGTACTCGGCGATGAATGCGACGGTGCAGCTGTATCGAGACCTGCTCAGCCCCTGGGGGCTGACCTACCAGCAGCTCATGGTCCTCGGCGTGCTCTGGGAGGGGAGCGAGGCCACCCCTGGGCGCATAGCCGAGGTGCTGATGCTGGACTCCAGCACCGTGGCCGGGCTGCTCAAGCGCCTCGAGGCCGCCGGCCTCGTTCAGCGCGGGGCCGACCCGGAGGACCACCGCCGTGTTCGCGTCACGGCCACCGAGGCAAGCCGACAGATCGCCGAAGAGCTGGGCTGGTTGGAGGCGTGCCTCGCCGAGGCCATCGGCCTCGACCGCGCGCACGCCCACGATCTCGTCGGACGTCTTCACGCGCTGCGCGAATCCGTCGTCGGATACCGTCGCCCGAGCATCCTCGCCGGGCAGAGGGAAGGAACAGGGAAATGAATCTGGATCAGATCGAGATCACGACCCTGCGCGGGGAGCCGACCACTTTCGGCGAACTCCGCGACGGCCGGGTCGTCCTCGTGGTGAACGTCGCCTCCCGTTGCGGGCTCGCGCCGCAATACGAGCAGCTGGAGGCCCTGCAGCGAGAATACGGCGATCGAGGGTTCACGGTGATCGGCTTCCCCAGCAACCAGTTCCTTCAGGAGCGCGGCGATGCCCAGGCGATCGCGGAGTACTGCTCCGCCACCTGGGGCGTGACATTCCCCATGACCGAGAAGGTCAAGCTCAACGGCAAGGGAGCTCATCCGCTCTATCGTGCGCTCACTCAGACGCCGGACAGCGAGGGCAAGGCCGGACGTGTGACCTGGAACTTCGAGAAGTTCCTCGTGCACGCCGACGGTCGCATCAAGCGATTCCGCCCGACCACGCCGCCCGACGCTCCCGAGATCATTCAGACCATCCGGGAATGGACCGCCGCGCCAGCGGATCCACCGACGAGCTGATGCGGCGGTCCCTCCCCGGATCGTCTACTCGTATCGAAGGGATTCCACCGGATCGGCTTTCGCCGCCCTCGCGGCGGGGAAGGTGCCGGCGACGAAGGCGATGACCATGATCAGCAGAATGGTGCCGGCGATGGAGACCGGATCGAACGCGATCAGGGTGAGGCCGGGGAGATCGGCGAGCAATCCGCCGGAGAGAGCTGCGCTGATGCCCGTGCCGGCGAGCATTGCGGCGCCTGCTCCGAGGGCGGCTCCGAGGAAGCCGAGGAACGCGGCTTCGAGGCTGAAGAGGCTGAACACGCGTCCTGATCCCATTCCCATCGCTTTCATGAGCCCGATCTCGCGGGTGCGTTCCTGCACGGACATGTAGAGCGTGTTCACGATCCCGAACGCCGCGGCGAGAAGGGCGATGATCGCGAACGCGTTGAGGACGAGAACGATGGCGTCGATCACGGTGGTGATCATGCCGAGCTGGTCGGCGATCGTGGTCCCGGTGAAGCCCTCATCGGCAAGCGCATCCTTGATGACCTGAATCTCCTCGTCGGTGGCATCCGGGTCGAACCAGGCGGTTGCGGACGAGTACCGGTCGGCTTGGTCTTCGGGGAGCCCGGTGGATTGTGCGGCGAAGAGGGCGTCGGTGAGGGCGTCGTTGGTGAGGATGCTGGAGCCGGTGGGGCTGGCAAGTGCTTCTTCGGTGACACCGGTGACGGTGGCTTCGAAGGTGTGCTGGGTGCGTTCGGCGTCGGTGATGGCGATGGTCACCGTCTGCCCGAGCGCGTCGTCCGCGTCGGAGAAGCCGAGCGGGTCGACATAGGCGTCGGGGAGCGCGACCTGCAGGTCGGTGGCGTCATGGTCCGGTTCTGCGCCGGCGGCGAGGACGGTGGTCTGCCCGGGGACGAGGCTGCCCACGGACGCGACGTACTTCGTGCCGCTGTCGAACTGGATGAAGTCCGGGCTGATGGTGCGGATGGCATCGACGGACAGCACGCCGTCGACGTTCTCGATCGTCTCGATGTCGTCGGGGGTGAGTGCGGTGACGGTCATACCGGGGATGCCGGTGGAGACCGCGTCCGGATCGTACTCGCGGGGCTCTGAGCCTCCGGCGAGCGGGTCCGTGGCGTCTTCGGCGGCCCGGGTGACAGTCATGGCGTCGGATGCTCCGACGCCCGAGACGGTGTCGTCGATGTAGTTGTTGATCCCGGTGCCGAGACCGCTGGTCAGAGTGAGGGTGAATGCTCCGACGAAGATCGCGAGGATCGTCAGGATCGTGCGGGTCCTGGAGCGGAAGGTGTTGCCGACGGCGGTACCGATCAGGTCGAGAGCGTTCATGCGGCCACCTCCTTGCGGGCGTCTTCCACGATCAGGCCGTCGCGGATGAGGATGCGTCGGTCGCATCGCGCGGCGAGGTCTTCGTCGTGGGTCACGACGATCAGGGTGATTCCGTGTTCCCGGTTGAGGGTGAACAGGATGTCCTCGACGATGCCGCCGGTGCTCGTGTCGAGATTTCCGGTGGGTTCGTCGGCGAAGATGATGCGCGGGTTGTTCACCAGGGCGCGGGCGATCACGACCCGCTGCTTCTGACCACCGGAGAGGGCGAGGGCCCTGTTCTTCGCCTTGTCGGCGAGGTCCAGCTGCTCGAGGGCGGCGAGGCCGCGGCGTCGACGTTCTGCGCGGCCGGTACCGGCGATCTTCATCGGCAGGACCACGTTCTCCAGCACCGTGTCCTTCCCCGTGAGGAAGAACTGCTGGAACACGAACCCGAAGGTCTTGTTCCTGGTCCTGTTCAGCCGTCGCCCGCGCAAGGTCGACGTGTCGACTCCCTCCAGCGTGACGGACCCCTCGCTGGGGGCGTCGAGGAGCGCGAGGACATGCATCAGGGTGGACTTCCCGGACCCTGACTTCCCGACGATCGCGACGGACTCGCCCTCGGCGATGTCGAAGCTCACCCCCTTGAGCGCATCGAAGCGGCTCTGGCCTCGACCGTAGGACTTGTGCACGTCCTTGACCTGGAGGATCGGGGTACTCATGACGGGGTTCTCCCTGCTGTGCGCTGCGGAGACCGCAGGCGTGACGGATGGACGATTCCAGCCTCCAGCGCGAACCGCGGCCCCGCGTCCCGCCGGCGCGGACACTCGCATACCGCGATCGCGGTATCCGTACATGCCACGTCCGGTTGATCCGTCGTCCGCCGCCGCCCGGCACACTGGATGGATGAGGACCCCGTTCGGCGCCGCCGCCCCTCCCGCTGGGGTGCAGCCGCGTGCGCCCTGGTGGCTTTCGGATGTGCTGCTGACCGTGGTCATCGTTGCGGCTCCGTTCGCCCCATCCCCGGTCAGGGAGTTCGCCCCGACCGGCACGGCAGGGTGGGTGCTGTCCCTGATTCCGATCGTCGTTCTGCCCTGGCGACGTCGTTGGCCGATCGCCGTGCTGCTGGCGCTCTTGGCGGTGTTCGCGGCGGCCGCGTTCACCGGGACACTCTCGCCGGGAGCGGGGCTCGCGGTCTCTGCGGCGATGTTCCAGGTCACCGTCCGCGGTCCGCGACGGCGCGCGTTGATCGTGGCGGCGTGCGTCGTGCCCGGCATCGTGCTTCTGAGCCTGCCGGCGGTGTGGGGCAGCGTCTTCGACCCGCGAGTGCTGCAGTTCGGGCTCGTGGTCGCCTTCGCTGCCGCTGCAGGCGACGGGCTGCGTTCACGACGGGAGTACGTGCTCGCGATCATGGAGCGTGCAGAGCGCGCCGAGCAGACTCGGGAGGCCGAGGCGCGGCGGCGGGTCACCGAGGAGCGCTTGAAGATAGCCCGTGACCTGCATGACACCGTCGCCCACCAGATCGCTGTCATCAACCTCAATGCCGGCGTCGCCTCGTCCGCGATCGACATCCGTCCCGAGAAGGTCGAGCAGGCGCTGGCCACGATCCGCGCGGCCGGCCGGGCGGTGCTCGGCGAGATCGGGGACCTCCTGGCGATGCTGCGCTCCGATGATGACCCGGACACCGCGCCGCAGCCCGGTGTCGACCGGCTCGACGATCTGCTGGCGCAGTTCCGGACGGTGGGTATGGAGGCGACGCTCCGCACCGAGGGAGACCTCGTCGCCGTGGACGGTGCGCCGGGACGAGTCGTCTACCGGGTCGTTCAGGAGGCTCTCACCAATGCCCATAAGCACGGCGCAGAGCACCGTGCTCACGTCCTGATCGTCGTCGCCGAGGAGGTTACTGTGATCATCACGAATCCGGTGGGGGATCAGCCGGAGAGGGACGCCGGACCCCCCTCCGGTTTCGGGCTGACCGGATTGCGCGAGCGCATCGCGGTCGTCCGCGGCTCGCTGGAGGCCGGGTCGACGCCCGGCGGGTGGAAGCTGACCGCCCGCATCCCGCTCGCGAAGGAGGCGAGCCGATGATCCGCGTGCTCGTCGCGGACGATCAGGCTCTCATCCGGCAGGCGGTGACGGACATCCTCGAGAATCAGGGCGGCATCACCGTGGTCGGACAGGCGCGGGATGGCCGCGAGGCGATCGCGCTGACCGCGGAGCGGACCCCGGACGTCGTGGTGATGGACATCCGGATGCCCGAGCGGGACGGGATCGCGGCGACCGCCGCGATCTGTGGTGATCCGGCCACCGCTCGCGCCAAGGTGCTCATCCTGACCACCTTCGAGGAGGATGAATACGTCGTCACCGCGATGCGTGCCGGCGCGAGCGGTTTCATCGGCAAGGGAGCCGAGCCCGACGATATCGTCCGCGCCGTTCGCGCGGTCCATGCCGGCGACTCGCTGCTTTCCGCGACGGCCACCAGGGCCCTCATCGCCCGCCACGTCGTCCGTGCCCCTGACAGAGACGTGAACGCGGTGTTGGATCAGCTCACGGTTCGGGAGCGTGAGGTTCTCCTCATGGTCGCCCGCGGGCGCAGCAATCAGGACATCGCAGACGAGCTGTTCATCTCCCCGCACACCGCGAAGACCCATGTCAATCGGATCATGACCAAGCTGCACGCCCACGACCGTGCCCAACTGGTGATCGTCGCCTACGAGACCGGCCTGCTGATACCGGGAACGGCCTAGCGCGTAGAGCCCCTGCCGGTCGTCGCGAGTGTCGAGGCGAGGGCGCCTCTCCGCCGCGAGGAGATATAGACAAATCGTCCATTTCATGATTATATGGACGAATCGTTCACATTAACTCCTTTGGAGGAACTCCCATGAGCACCATCTCGACCACCGGTCGCGTCGCCCTCGTCACAGGCGGCAGCGGAGGGATCGGCCAGGCTGTCGTCGAACGGCTCGCCGCCGACGGCTACGCCCTCGCCGTGCACTACGCCGGCAACAAGGCGAAGGCCGATGCCGTCGTCGCGACGATCACCGCTGCGGGCGGCCAGGCGATCGTGGTCGGCGGCGATGTCGCGGACGAGGTCGCGATGGCGGCGGCGTTCGATCGGACGGAGGAGGCCTTCGGCGGCATCGACGTCGTGATCAACACCGCGGGGATCATGATCCTCTCGCCGGTCGCGACCCTGAGCCTCGACGACCTCGATCGGATGCACCGCACGAATATCCGCGGCGCCTTCGTGATCTCGCAGCTCGCCGCCAACCGCGTGCGCTCGGGCGGCGCGATCATCAACTTCTCCACCTCCGTGAAGAAGCTCGCCCTCCCCGGCTACGCCGCCTATGCCGCCTCCAAGGGCGCGGTCGACGCGATCAACCTGATCCTGGCGAAGGAACTGCGCGGCAAGGACATCACCGTGAACGCCGTGGCGCCCGGTCCCACGGCGACGCCGCTGTTCCTCGAGGGCAAGGACGAGGAGACCATCGACCGGATGGCGAAGATGAACCCGATCGAGCGCCTCGGCACCCCCGAGGACATCGCCGAGGTCACCGCCTTCCTCGCCGGCCCCGCCCGCTGGGTCAACGGCCAGACCGTCTACGTCAACGGCGGCATGATCTGACCCGCCAACGCGCGTACGCACGACCAGGCCAGCCACGAGCAACAGCAAAGTCTCAGGAGAACCAGATCATGAGCAGAATCGTCGTCATCACGGGTGCCTCGAGCGGCTTCGGGGCCCTCACGGCCCGTGCCCTCGCGAGGACCGGGAACACCGTCTACGCAGGGATGCGGGAGACCGCCGGTCGCAATGCGGCCCAGGTCCAGGCCGCGACCGACTACGCCACCGAGAACGACGTCGACCTGCGCGTCGTCGAGATGGATGTCAACTCCCAGGAGTCCGTCGACGCCGCCATCGCCCAGGTGATCGCCGAACACGGCCGGATCGACGTCCTGATCCACAACGCCGGACACATGGTCACGGGCCCCGCCGAGGCCTTCACGCCCGAGCAGCTCGCCGAGCTCTACAACGTCAACGTGCTCTCCACCCAACGGGTCAACCGTGCGGCGCTCCCGCACCTGCGCAACGCCGGCAAGGGCCTCGTGCTGTGGGTCTCGAGCTCGAGCGTCAAAGGCGGCACGCCGCCGTACCTCGCTCCGTACTTCGCCGCGAAGGCCGGTATGGATTCCCTCGCTGTCTCGTACGCCGCCGAGCTGGCTCGCTGGGGCGTGGAGACGAGCATCGTCGTCCCCGGATCCTTCACGAGCGGCACCAACCATTTCGCGCACTCCGGTCATCCGGTCGATGCCGCGGTCGAGACCGAGTACGAGGCGAAGTATCCGGGTCTGATCGAGCAGGTCGCCGGCAAGCTGGCCGCCCTCGCCCCCGAGGGTGCGGACGCGTCGCTGGTCTCCGACGAGATCGCCCGCATCGTCGCCCTCCCCGAGGGCGAGCGTCCGTATCGGGTGCACATCGACCCGGCGAACGACGGATCCGCGGAGGTCTCCGAGGTCGCCGACCGCATCCGCCGCGAGTTCCTCGCGCGCGTCGACCTGGCCGATCTGCTCAGCGTCGCCCGGTGACACCCGCAGGCCGGAGAGGGCGCACGTCATCCTCTCCGGCCAGCGCCATCCGCTCCACCGTCGCCGTCCGGGCGTCGGCCCCTCAGAGACAGGAAACGCAGACATGACCGACATCGCCCTTCCCGCAGCCATCCGCACCTTCATCGACGCCACGAACGCCGGGGACTCCGAGGCGTTCGCGGACGCCTTCACCTCCGATGCCACGCTCGATGACTGGGGGCGCGAGTTCCACGGTCGCAACGGCGTCCGCGCGTGGGATCGCACGGACAACATCGGCGTGAACGCCCACTTCGACCTCGTCTCCGCCGAGACCGACGGCGATGTGCACGTCGTCACCCTCACGGTGTCGGGAGACGGCTACAACGGCACAGGGCCGATGCGCTTCGAGCTCCGCGACGGCCTCATCGCTCGGCTCACGATCAGCTGAGGCGCGAGCGGACACCCTTCCCTAGACTGTTCACACGAGCGCCCCGGCGCCGCTACCCAGGAACCCGCACCTCATGTCGACCGCTCTTCCCCCATCGAGTCCCCTCGCCCCGCAGCGCAATCGCGGTCGCGGTCGAAGACCAGCGGACGAAGTGCGCTCCGACGTCCTGCGCACCGTCGGGGAGATGCTCCTGCAGGAGGGCCTCGCCGATCTGACCTTCGAGCGCATCGCACGCGCGTCGGCGGTCAGCAAGACGACGCTGTACAAGTGGTGGCCCTCCGTCGGTGCTCTGGCGCTCGACGGCTACTTCCATGCCGTCGAGGACACCCTCGCGTTCCCCGACACCGGCGATATCCGTGCCGATATCACCACGCAGCTCCACCATTTCGTCGACTTGATGACCACGACACCGGCAGGGCGGCTCCTCATCGAGTTGATCGGCCGGTCCCAGACCGATCCCGTCCTCGCCTCCGAGTACCGCCGGCTGTACTCCTCGGGGCGACGAGAACTCGCCGTCATCCGACTGGGTCGGGCACAGGAGGCCGGACAGATCCGTGCGGGAGTCCGCGTGGACATCCTCGTCGATCAGCTCTGGGGAGCGGTCTACCATCGGCTGCTCGTCCCCGATGAGCCCGTCGATGCGGCCTTCGCCGACGGGCTCATCGAGAACCTCTTCAGCGGCATCGGCCGAGACAGCGACTCCCCTGCACGCAGTTGACGTGGAGAGCGCCATCGTGGCCTTCGTCGCGTGCCCGCCCGAGTTCGCGCTGGTCGATCTCCACCTGCCCGACGGTGACGGCATCGGGCTTGCCCGGCGACTGCTCCGAGCCGGGATCCCCACACGGATCGTGCTCACCTCCACCGACGTCGACTCCCTGCCGAAGGAGGCGGTGAAGGGAACGCACGTCTGTGCGGTCGTCTCCAAAGAGAAACTCGCCGAAGAAGACCTCGGCGATCTTGTGCACGGTTCTCGATCACGAGGAATGTACTGTACGTACAGTTTAGTTAGTGCTCTTGTACCACTTCCGAGGCGGCACACGGCACCCCCGTCGAAGAGCCGATACGGCGCTCGCCTCGTCTAGGCCCCATCGCCGAGTGATTCCACGGAGTAGCCCCCGCCTCCGCGCCGCAGGCTACGCCGTCTCGTCGACGACCGTCTGAGTGCCGAGGACGATGGCGAGCGAGAGGCGTTCCGCATCCTCGCTTCCCGGCTCGGCCGAATAGATCATGATGCGGAGATCCTCCTCGGCGACGATGAGCGTGTCGCAGTCGAGGGCGATCCGCCCGGCGCCGGCGTGCTCGACGAACTTGCGACGGCTGCGTTCCGGGGGACGGACGAGATCGGGGGAGTTCCAGAGCTCGGCGAAGCGGGGGCTCGCACGGTCGAGGTCGGCGATCAGCTTGCGGACGCGCGGATCATGCGGATACCTCGCCGCCGTGAGGCGAAGATCGGCGACGATCCCGATCGTCTGCTGCTCGCGTTCGCTCTCGCTGAGAGCGGCGAGAGGGCCGGGGCCGACGACGTTGCGCCAGACGCCGTTGCGCTCGATCCCACGCCACGAACCCGATCCGCTGATCGCCTCGTACGCGGGGTTGGCGGTGATGATGTTCCACATCGCGTCGTAGACGACGATCGGATTGCCGGTGAGCCGGTCGAGCAGGCGCTGCACGCTCGGCGGGATGCGGTGGGAGACGACACCGGCGCCCGGGACGGACTGGCCGGCGAGGAGGAACATCAGCTCTCGTTCGGCGTCGCCGAGCCGCAGGGCACGAGCGAGCGCCTCGATCACCTGGATGGACGGCGACGTGGCGCGCCCCTGCTCGATCCGCGTCAGATAGTCGACGGAGATGCCGGACAGAGCCGCCAGCTCTTCCCGCCGCAGTCCGGCCGCCCGCCGTCGCCCGCCGGCGGGCACCCCGACCGCATCCGGTCTCACCCGGTCGCGCCAGCGGCGCACCGACTGTCCGAGATCTGCGTCCGTCATGACTCCATTCTGCGCCGCAGGCGGTCGGCGTGTCCTGGCCCTGGCATTCCTACGACAAGCCGACGACTGGCTGTCTCCCGGCGCGGGATCGAGGCTGGACGCATGACCGCAACGATTCCAGGCACCGTCCTCATCACCGGCCCCACCGGCAGTCTCGGCCGCGAGGCGACCATGGCCATGGCCCGCCGTCCCGTCGCAGACCGTCCGGATCTGCTGCTGCTCGGACGGCCGGGAAGCGCGCTCGACTCCGTCCTCGCCGAGACGCGGGCGGAGGGAGCGAACGCCTTCGCGCTCGGCGCCGATCTCGGGAGCATCTCCGAGGTCAGAGCCGCAGCGTCTCGGGCGCGCGAGCTCGTCGCCGACGGCGGGGTTCGGCCTCTCCGCGCGCTCATCGCCAACGCCGGCGTGACCGGCAGCGTCACGGGTGCGGTGACCGCGGATGGATACGAGCGCACGTTCGCCGTCAACCATCTCGCCCATGCGGCGCTCATCCAGGATCTCCTCGACACCTTCGAGGCTCCGGCGCGCATCGTGCTCATCGGCTCGAACACGTACTACGAGAACGTGTGGCGGCGGATGCTCGGCGTCGCCCCGTCGCAGTGGCGGGATCCGCTCGAGCTCGCGGCGCCGGAGGCGGCGCCGCACGACCTCCGGACCGCGGGCGTCGCCTACTCGAATTCGAAGCTCGCGGTCCTCTACTACGCACACGAACTCCAGCGTCGGGCGCCCGAGGGCGTGAACGTCTCGGTCTTCGAACCCGGTTGGATGCCGTCCACCGGCCTCTCCCGTGAGATGCCGGCCGGCGTCCGGCGGATCATGGGCGTGGTGGGCAGCATGCCGGGTGCGTCGTCGCCGCGGACATCGGGCCCGCTTCTCGCATCGGTGGCGCTCGACCCGCAGTGGTCCGCTCTTCGCGACGGCGCCTTCGTCGTGAAGACGAAGGAGAGGGATGTGGAGCCCTTCGCCGTCGACCGCGTGCGGGAGGCGCGACTCTGGGCGGCGACGGCGGAGCTCATCGCGCGCGCGAGCTAGTTGTTCTTCGCCGTGAGGTTGTGAACGCGGGCTGAGGGGACTTGGCCGCCGACTCCGGTGCGGGGTCGATGGTGGTCGTGAGGGAGCCGCCAGTTAAGTAACAGGTGTTGATTATCTTCCCCGCGACGCCTATCGTCGAAGACGTGGTCGATGCACGGATCGAGGCGACGCGGAGAAGGCTGCGCGAGGCGATCCTCGGCCTCGCCGCCGTGAAGGACGTCGCGTCGATCAGCGTCGCCGAGCTGACCCGCGCCGCCGGCATAGAGCGCACCACCTTCTACGCGCACGCGGCTTCGCCGACCGAGCTGCTCATCGGTCTCCTGAGCGAGGAGCTCGATCCGTTGCGCGAGGCTGTCGAGCGGACGCTCGATGAGGCGCCGGGAACGCTGGCCGTCGTCGGCGCGCAGCTCAATGCCCGCCTGGTCGACCACGTCGAGCGGCACGCGGCGATCTACGCAGACCGCGGCGACGGCCGGATCAACTCGGCGTTGTACACGGCGCTCAGCGAGCACACCCGCACCGCCTTGGCGCATGTCATCGACCATCTCGGCGACCCGGGCGACCCGGATGAGCGGCGCTATCTCGCCGCCTTCGTCGGATTCGGTGTGGTGGGAGCCATCGCCACATGGCTGGCCGAGCCCGAGCCGCGCGACCGCTCCCGGCTGGAGCGCGCGATCGGTCTCGTCTACAGCAACTGGCTGATTCCCGCCAGCGGCACCTACGTCTCGCCGAGACGCGGCGAGCCCGAGATCGAAGGAGAACGACCATGAAAGCCTGGCGCCTCACCGCCGCTCACGAGCCGCTCGTGCTCACCGACGTGCCGGAGCCCGAGGCGGGCCCCGGCGAGGTCGTCATCGACGTCAAGGCCGCGAGCCTGTGCCACAGCGATGTCGGGTTCCTCGACGGCACGCTGACCGGAATCCTCGGCTTCACGCCCATCACGCTGGGTCATGAGATCGCCGGAGTGATCTCGGAAGTCGGCGAGGGGGTCACCGGCGTCGCGGTCGGCGACCGGGTCGGCGTGCCGACCGCGTTCGGCGGGCCCGGCCAGGCGATCGACGGCGGCTTCGCGGAGAAGGTCAAGGTCGGCGCCGACTGGGTGCTCCCGCTGCCCGCTGCAGTGCCCTTCGAGCAGGCGGCACCCGCGACCGATGCCGGCATGACGGCCTATCACGCGCTCAAGCTCGGAAAGGTCGGCCGTGGCACCAAGCTCGGCATCATCGGTGCCGGGGGCCTCGGCTCGCTCGCGATCCAGTTCGCCGTCGGACTGGGCGCCGAGGTCCACGTCGCCGAGATCAACGAGGCCGTCTGGAGCGCCGCCAAGGAGTACGGCGCCGCGGCCGTCGCCAAGGACATCACGGAGTTCGCGGAGGCCGGACTCGACGTGATCGTCGACTACGCCGGATTCGGCACGACGCTCGCCGGCGCCATCGACGTGATCGCCCCGAAGGGCATCGTCGTCCAGGTCGGGCTCGGCAAGGAGCGCGCCGACATCTCCGCCCAGAACATCGTGTTCAAGGAGCTGACCGTCCTGGGATCCTCGGCCGGCACCCACGAGGACTGCGCCGCCGTGCTCGATCTGATCGCCGCAGGCAAGGCCTCCTCCATCCTCAACCCCATCGGCTTCGAGGAGATCGGGGAAGCGGTCGCGCAGCTCGAGCGGGGCGGCGTCGTCGGCAGGTTCGTGGCCGTCCGCGACTGAGCGCGGCAGGCGCGATCGCCGCTTCGCCGCCGTCGATGAGGACGGGGTTCCGGGCGATCGCCGTCCAGCCGACGGCGACCCGGCGCCGCTGCGTGAGCGCGTCGCATGAGTGACGCCGTCCTCTCCCGGGAGCCGTCCTTCTCCCGGCGCACACGGCGACGAGGGGAGAAGGGCCCGACCCGCATCGGCATAGGGTCGGATCATGATCACCACCGGCCGGATCGCCGAGCGGATGCAGGGCGACAGGCTCCCGCTGCTCACGCTCTCCGAATTCTTCGACGACAACGCCGAGGAGGATTCGCTCGCCCCGAACCAGTGGGGGCTCGGTCGTCCGCCGCTCGCCGAGATCGCGGTGCGTCTGCGCCTCTTGGAGGAGGATGCCGACGTCGCGTGGGTCCGTGTCGAACTGCACTTCGACACGGCAGTCGATGAGCCAGACGGCCGGGTGTGGGCTGAGTCCATCGCGATCTGCACGAAGGCATCGGTCGCGGAGCTGGAGTCGCGTGTCGGCGCGGAGGAGCTGCGCAGCGACGGAGTGGTCTCCAAGGGACGAGGTCCGGAGGAACTGGACGGGCTCTGCGCGATCCCCGAGGTGCCGGTCGATCACCGCATCCTGTTCCTGGTGTGGGACTGAACGCCCGGCGCCTCGGATCGGACCGGGTTACGAGGGACGGCCCCGGGCCGCCTGCATGCGCCCGGGGCCGTCCCCCCTCCTGCCCGTGAACCTCAGCTCGGACGGCCGTAGGCCTCGAGGAGCCGGAGCCAGATCTCGCTGATCGTCGGATACGCGGGCACGGCATGCCAGAGCCGGTCCATCGACACCTCGCCGACGATCGCGATGGTCGCCGAGTGCAGGAGCTCGGCGACGTCCTGGCCGACGAACGTGGCGCCGACGATCACGCCGCGGGCCTCGTCGACGACGAGCTTGGCGCGTCCCGTGTACCCGTCGGCGTGGAGCTTCGCCCCGGCGACCCATCCGAGGTCGTATTCCACGGCCCGGACGTCGATCCCCTGTTCGCGCGCCGCGGACTCCGTGAGTCCCACGGCGGCGACCTCCGGGTCGGAGAACACGACGCGGGGCACCGCACCGTGATCGGCCGAGGCCGCGTGCTGTCCCCACAGCCCGCCGTCGACGATCGACCCGTTGTGCCGCGCGGCGATCGCCTCGCCCGCCGCGCGCGCCTGGTACTTGCCCTGGTGCGTGAGCAGCGCCCGCCCGTTCACGTCGCCGACAGCGTAGAGCCAGTCCGTGCCCTCGGCGAGCATCGTGTCGTCCACCGTCAGCGGTCCCTCGAGGCCGACGTCCTCGAGGTCCAGGCCGTCGGTGTTCGGACGCCGTCCCGTGGAGACCAGCAGCTCCTCCGCATGCAGCTCCGAACCGTCGTCGAGAACGACCGTGACGATCCCCTTCTCGTCACGGTCGACCCGCGCGGGCGATGCGCCGATGCGGACGTCGACGCCCTCCTCCGCGAGCGCGGCGGCGAGGTGCTCTCCGACAAAGGGCTCTTCGCGATCCAGCAGCCGGCCGCGCGAGAGCACGGTGACCTGCGAACCGAGCGAGGAGAACGCGAAGGCGAGCTCCGTCCCCGCCACGCCGCCGCCGAGGACGATGAGCCGCCCGGGGACGTGGTCCGCGGCCGTGGCCTCCCGCGTCCCCCAGGGCGCGGCGTCGACGAGGCCGGGGATCCCTGGCAGTGTGGGGACGGAGCCGGTCGCCAGGACGACCGCCTTCGCCGAGAAGACGCGCTCCCCGACCTGCACCCGGTGGGCTCCGACGAGGCGGCCGCGGCCTCGGATCAGGTCGATGCCGGCGGAGTCGAGCCAGGCGACCTGTCCGTCGTCCTTCCAGCCGTCGGTGAACCCCGTCCGGCGGCTGAGGACGGCGGCGGCGTCGATCGCACCCGTCACCGCCTCCCGCGCGCCGGCGAGGCGCCGCGCCGCGCCGATGGCGTGCCCGCTGCGCAGGAGCGCCTTGGAGGGCATGCACGCCCAGTACGAGCATTCGCCTCCGACCAGCTCGGACTCCACGATGGCCACCCGGACGCCGCGCTTGGTCGCGTAGTCCGCGACGTTCTCGCCGACGGGTCCGCCGCCGATCACGATGAGGTCGTAGTCGTGCTCCCTCGTCTCGTCGGTGGTCATGCCGTCCTCTTCCGCAGCACGAGGCTCAACCGGATCGCGGAGATCAGGAAGAAGACACCGCCCAGGGTCGCGTAGCCCGCCGGCCCGGTGATCTCCCCGGCGCCCTGCAGCCCTTGGACCAGGAAGGCGGATCCGGCGAGCACCGAGATCCCGCCGCTGAGCATCTGGGGCACCTGGCCGCCGGAGCGACGGTTGCGGATGGCGGTGATCAACTGCGGGATGCCGGAGCCGATGGCCCAGACGCCCCACACGACGAGCACCGCGGCGATCGAGACCGTCGACGCGATGCCGAGCGCGATCGCGACGGCGATGCTGACGACGACGTTGATCCACTCCGAGGCCTTCGAGCGGCTCGAATCGGGATCGGCGCGCAGCTGCCAGAGCACGGCGCCTGCGTCGAACAGCGGGTAGATCACCAGCAGCACGGTCAGGAGCGGGCCGCCCATGGACGCGGTGGCGAACACGAGTCCGGCCCAGACGACGGCGAAGGCGAAGCGGATGAAGTAGAGGCGGCGGAGCGCCCTGCGGTAGGTGGACGAGGGGATCGTCTCGGACGAGGTCATGATGTGTTCTCTCTTCTCTGTGCTGGCCGCGTCAGGAGACGGTGGTCTCGAGGGTCACGGGCACGTTGCCGCGGGTGGCGACCGAGTAGGGGCACACCTCGTGTGCGGCGGACGTCAGGCCCTCGGCAGTCTCGAGGTCGAGGCCGCTGCCGACGTGCACGTGCAGGGCGGCTTCGAGAGCGAAGCCGCCCGCCTGGTTCGGGACGATCGAGACCTCGGCGGCGACGGCGGAGTCGGTCAGCCGGATCTTCCGCTGCGAGGCGACGAGCTTGAGCGCCGAGTGGAAGCAGGACGACCATCCGGCCGCGAACAGCTGCTCCGGATTGGTCGCGCCGCCGGGACCTCCCATCGAGGCGGGGATGGCGAGGGTGACGTCGAGCAGGCCGTCGTCGGTCACGGCGCGGCCTCCGGCGCGGCCGTCGCCGGTCGAGGTCGCCGTCGTGGTGTACAGGGGTGCGGACATGGTGTCTCCTTGGATGTCGTGATGTAGAGTTACTAGTACGTCTACATAGAGGAACCTAGACTGTTTTCAGCGCTGGCGCAACCAGCCCGACGATCGGAGCAGAGTCCATGCACGCCGAGACCACCGCGTCCGCTACCCGCAGCACTTCGGGGTCGGCGACGCGCGCGCGCATCCTCGCCGCGGCGAACGAGCTGTTCTACGCCCACGGCATCCGCGCCACGAGCGCCGATCGCGTCATCGAGCAGGTCGGCATCACGAAGGTCACCTTCTACCGTCACTTCCGCACGAAGAGCGACCTCGTCGTCGCCTATCTCCAGGAGCAGGCGGCCACGGAGCGCGCCTGGATGCAGAGCGTGCGTCGCGCCGGCGATCCGGTGGGCTCGCTGCGCGCGCTCGCCGAGGGGATCGGCGCCGCGAGCTGCACGCCGGGCTTCCGGGGGTGCGCCTTCATCAACGCGGCGGCGGAGTTCTCGGACGAGGAGGATCCGGTCCGGCTCGCGGTCGACGCGCACCGTCGATGGATGCTCGAGGAGTTCGCGGACATCGCCGCCGAGGCGCGCGCAGAGGACGTCGGCTCCGCCGCGCGCCAGCTCATGATCGTGCGCGACGGGGCGATGGTGAACGGCTACCTCGGCGAGTCCTCCTCCGTGGCCGGGGCGATCGGGTCCGCGTTCGTCGCCATCGTCGCCGGACGCGAACGCTCCTGAGGGCCTCGCCTCCCGGGATGGGGCGTCGCGCCCTCGTAGGATCGGAGGGTGCTGATCGGTCTCATGCGTCCCGTGGAAACCACCTCCGTCGCGATCGAGGCCACCGACCTCGCCGACGTGCAGATCCAGCTGGCCGGGCACCGTCCCGAGGGGTTCGACCTCATCTCCGCGCCGGTCGAGATGATCAAGGGCGCCGCCGTCCTCAAGGCGGTCGGGACGTTCGCCCGCCGGGATCACGTCACCGAGATCCAGGCGGACGACATGGACGCGCTGCACGCCAAGGTCCCGGAGGGCTGGCAGCTGCTGAACGTCCGCTCTGCGTGACCGTCCGCCCCGCGTTCTGCCTCCTCGAACGGGTCGCGCCCCGCGTTCGCCGCACTTCCGAACGGGAGGAGATCGCGCGATCGGGAGGAGGAAGGCGCCCATCTGCGCCTCCCGATCATGCGAAAGCCTCCGGAACGGTCGTCGGGGACCTAGCGCCGGGCCGTGCGTCGCCTGCGCACACCCTCCGCGAGCTCGGCCAGCGCGGTGGCGGAGGCATCCCATCCCATGCACGCGTCCGTGACGCTCTGTCCGTACACGAGCCCGCCCGGTCCCTGAGCGACGTCGAGCCGCTGCGCGCCCGGGACGAGGTTGCTCTCCAGCATGACCCCGGCGACGGCGCGGCCGTCGGCGGCGATCTGCGCGGCCAGCTCCCGAGCCACCTCCGCCTGGCGCAGATGATCCTTGCCGCTGTTGCCGTGGCTCGCGTCGACGACGAGCCGGGCCGCGAGGCCGGCGGCCGCCAGCCGCTCCGCCGCCCGCTCCACATGGTCCGCGGCGTAGTTCGGCCCGTCCGAGCCGCCGCGCAGGATGACCGAGGTGTCCGGGTTGCCGGTCGTGGTGACCAGGCTCGCCCTGCCGTCGGCGCCGATGCCGAGGAACGCCTGCGGCGCGGAGGCGGCCGATGCGGCATCCAGCGCCACCTGCAGGCCGCCGTCCGTGCCGTTCTTGAACCCGATGGGCATCGAGAGGCCGGACGCGAGCTGCCGATGGATCTGGCTCTCGGTCGTGCGCGCCCCGATGGCCCCCCACGTGACGAGGTCGGCGGTGTACTGCGGGCTGATCGGTTCGAGGAACTCCGTGGCGCACGGCATCCCCAGTGCCGTGACGTCCCGCAGGAACGCCCGCGCCATCCGGAGGCCGGCCGCGATGTCGTGGCTGCCGTCGAGGTGCGGGTCGTTGATGAGCCCCTTCCAGCCGACCGTGGTGCGCGGCTTCTCGAAGTAGGTGCGCATGAGGATGAGCAGATCGTCGCGGTGGCGCTCCGCCTCGAGGGTCAGGCGTCCGGCGTACTCGAGTCCCGCCTCCACGTCGTGGATCGAGCACGGGCCGGCGATGACGAGCAGCCGGTCGTCCTCACCGGTCATGATCGCGCGGACCTCGTCGCGCGTGCGGGAGACGAGGGTCGCTCGTTCATCGCCGACCGGGAGCTCGGCCGCGACCTCGCCGGGCGAGGGGAGGGTGGTGAAGCCCGCGACGTGCAGGTCGGCGGTGGCGTCGATGGTGTCCATGGGTCCTGTCCTGGTGAGGGGCGGACCCGCGCAGAGCCCGCCGAAACGGCGAAAGCCAGAGCGAATGCTCTGGCTTGTCGGCTCTGAAGGATGTCGGTGCGCGTCAGTGTCGCGACGGCTCCTCCAGAGCCGACTCGAAATACGCATACCAACGGTTGGTCATGAAGACGACCCTACCCCATGCCCGCGGGCGGCATGTCGTCGGAAAACGGAGGTCGTCGCGAGGGCACGCGGCGTGTCGGGCGCCGACCCGCCGTGCGGGGCGAGATCGATCCTGGAGATCCGACAAGGACAGGGCGGCGGGATATCGGACAGGGACGGGAGACGGCGGCGAGGAAGAGGGGGTCAGCGCTCCGTGGACGCCCGGGGGACGAGGTGCATGGGGAGCACCACGCGCTCGGCGGGACGCGTGCGATCCGACAGCCGGGCCATCGCGAGGCGCGCGGCCTGCCTGCCAAGCGCCTCGATGTCCCCGGTGACCACGGTGATCCCCAGCATCCTGGCCCACTCCACGTCGTCGAAGCCGATCACGGCGGGCCGGTCCGCCGGTGCGAGCGCGCCGACCTGCTCCCTCACGCCGAGCAGGATGCGGTTGTTGCCCGCCACGATCGCGGTCGGCGGATCCTCCTGCGCGAGCAGCTGCGCCGTCTGGGCACGGGCCGAGGCCGCATCGTGCGCGTCGGTGCGCAGGAGCGAGCGCCATTCCGGGCCGTCGGCGTCCAGGACGTCTCCCATCCCGCTCAGACGCTCGCGATAGGTGGGCAGCCAGCTGTAGTCGCCGATGAACGCGATCCGCCGGTGGCCGGCATCCCTCAGATGCTGCGCGGCGATGCGCCCCCCCGACCTGTTGTCGAACACGACCGAGTCCGCCGAGAGGTTCTCGGCGGGGCGGTCGACGAACACGATCGGAAGCCCGCGCGCCTGGAGCTGCGCGTAGCCGGAGTGGTCGGGCATCGCGGAGACCACGATGAGGGCCGTCGTCTGACGATCGGCGAGGTCCTGGCTCAGCCGCCACTCCTGATCGGCCGACTCCCGCGAGTTCGCCACGGAGAGATGGATGCCGTGCAGGCGGATCTCGTCCTCGATGGCCTGGGCGAGGGCGGAGTAGAACGGGTTCGTGAAGTCTCCGGTCACGAGGCCGATGGAGGCGGCGAGCCGTCCGCTGGCGAGCAGGCTCGCCGCCGCATTGCGCTGGTAGTCCAGTGCGGATGCCGCGGCCACGACCCGCGCTCGTGTCTCGTCGCTGACGTAGGACTCGCCGCCGAGCGCGCGCGAGGCCGTCTTCAGGCTCACCCCGGCCCGCTCCGCGACCTGGGCCAGTGTCGCCCGAGCGGGGGACTGCGCGTCGTGTGCGTTCATGATCTCCTCCGGGCGGCACGCCCATTATCCCGGGTGGGACGGATCGGCCGTGCACGACTCTTCCGTGTTCGGTGCGCCGGAAGGTCGCACCTCGCGTGGAGACCGATCGCCTCGACCCCGCGACGTCTCAGGAGGCGGCGCGCCGGACCCGCTCGGCGAGGAACGCCAGATCGGCGTCCGTCAGCTCGGTCACCGCATAGGCGGTCGGCCACACGGTCCCCTCGTCGAGGTTCGCGATCGTCTCGAAGCCGAAGGTGGCGTAGCGGACCTTGAACTTGGTGGCGGGCTGGAAGAAGCACAGCACCTTGCCGTCCTTCCCCCACGCCGGCATCCCGTAGTAGGTGCGGGGCACGAGATGCGGGGCGTTCTCGGTCACGAGCGCGTGCAGTCGCGCCGCGAGGGACCTGTCGGGCTCCGCCAGCTCCGCGATCTTGGCCAGGACCTCGGCCTCCCCCTCCGCGCGGATCTGCTCGGGGGTCCTCTTCGCACGGGATCGGGCGGCCTTGGCCTCCTTCACCTTGGCCTGCATGGCCTCGCGCTCCTCGGCGGTGAAGTTCTTCGTGTCGGACATCATGCTCCTCCTCAGGACGTGCCCTCAGCCTAGGGATGCTCCGCCTGGCTCTGCTTCTCGATTCCTGATCGATACGGCTCAGGCGAGCCGGTCGTCCGGCAGGGCGAAGAAGTCGAGGGTGTTCGTGAGGAACTGCGCGGCGGAGAGCTCCTCGACGGCGCCCTCCAGATGCCCGGATCCGCGCACCGTCAGACGCTTCGGGCCGCCCAGCGAGTGGAACACGGCGAACTGCCCTCGCGGGTCGACGGCGGGATCCAGGACTGCGGCGCCGACATGCACGGGGATGCGGATGCGCCGCGCGGCGATGGCCGCATCGAAGTAGTCGAGGACGGGGCGGGCCTCGGGATGGGAGCGCAGGTACTGGCGGACGGACTCGCCGCTGCCCGTGCCCCGTCGACTCAACCGGATCGGGTGGTGGCCGAAGCTCGGCACGTCCAGGGACGCCCGCCGGAACCGGTGGTCCCAGCCGAGCGCGAGCGCTCCCATGCCTCCGCCGAAGCTGCCCCCGACATAGTCGAGGGCGGCGGCGGTCTCCGGCACGGCGTCGATCAGCACGGTCGCGGCGCGCCAGAGGTCCGCCGCAGAGTAGCGGTGCGCATAGGTCTCGCGGCGCCGGATGCCGGCGACGACGTGCCGTGCGGCGAGGGCGGGGAAGCGACCGGGCGGGTTCGCCTCCTGCCCTGGTGCGACGGGGTAGATCGCCGCGGTCCCCGCGGTGAGCACGGCGAGGTCCGGTTCGATGCGCCCGCCGTAGCCGTGCCCGACGACGAGGCCGCGCTCGACGGCGCCCCGAGGGATCGCCAGCCAGGCGACGACCTGCTCGCCCGTCGACGAGGCGAACAGGATCCGGTCCACGCGGTGGGTCGCCGTCGGGGGCTCGGCCGAGACGGTCCGCCAGGCGACGGGCCCGGCGCCGAGCTCGGAGAACGTGTCCCGCCAGAAGGCGTCGAAGTCGTCCGGCTCCGCGAGCGCGGGCGGCGGCGTGAGCAGCTCCGGGAGCGAGTACTCCGTCAGCTCCTCCGGCAGGGCGGATGGCGAGGCGGTCACGATCCGGCTCTCAGACGGCGCCGAGGAGCTCGTCCAGGAAGGCGAACTGCCTGCGCTGCTGGACCCACTGCCCGCCTTCGTGGCCGTTGTACGGGTAGACCTCGATCTGCTTGCCGGCTCCGGCGTAGTGGTTGAACTGCGCGAACACGGTCGACGGCGGGCACACGGCGTCGCAGAGGGCGACCGAGTAGAGCGCCCTCGTCGTCGCCCTGGCGGCGAAGTTCAGGCCGTCGAAGTAGCTGAGCACGCGGAAGACGTCCTCCTCCTCGCCGCGGCGGGTCTGAAGGTAGCGGGCCAGTTCGTTGTACGGGCTCGCGTCCGTGATCTGCAGTGCCCTGCGGAAGTGGCTGAGGAACGGCACGTCGATCATCGCCCCGGCCAGACCTTCGCTGAGGGCCGCCGCGGCGACCGCGATCCCCCCGCCCTGGCTGATGCCGGAGACCACGACCTTCGCGGCGTCGACGGCGGGGTGGCTGCGCACGGCGTCCACCGCGAGAGCGGCGTCCGTGAAGATCCGGCGGTAGTAGTACGAATGCGCCTCCTCGATGCCGCTGGACATCTGGCCGGCGATGCGCGGGCCCGTCCCCACCGGATCCGCGGTCGCCGAGGCGCTCGATCCCGATCCCTGTCCGCGGCTGTCCATGATGAAGTGCGCGTATCCGGCGCTGGGGAGCATGGTCCACTGCTCCGGGACGCCGCGCCCGCCGCTGTAGCCGATGAACTGCACGACGGTGCCGCGGATCTCGCCCTGGGGACGGAGGAACCATCCCTTGACGGGGTGCCCGGCGAACCCGGGGAAGGTGACGTCCTCGACGAGGAGGTTCGTGAGCGGGGAGTCGACCCGGGCGAAGAGGGCCTCGCCGTGGCCGCGCGAGAAGGACAGCGTCTCGCGCCAGAAGTCGTCGAAGTCGTGCGGCTCCTCCCGCTCGGGGCGGTAGGAGCGGAGCCGGTCGAGGGGCATGTCGAACTGAGCCATGGATCGATTCTTTCGGAAATCGGCTTCCGGTGCGCGCTCCGCCGACGGCGTCCGCGTATGGGATGCTGGGGCGCATGACCCTGCCGCGCCCTGAGATCGATCCGGATGGCCTGCTGGAGTACTCCGTCGTCTTCACCGATCGCTCCCTGAACCACATGTCCGCCCGCTTCGTCGGCGTGATGCAGCAGACGCTGGAGATCCTGGAGAGCGCCTATGGCGCCCACACCGCTGCGATCGTGCCCGGCGGCGGCACCTACGCGATGGAAGCGGTCGCCCGCCAGCTCACCGGCGGCCGCCGCACCCTCGTCGTGCGCAACGGGCTCTTCTCGTATCGCTGGTCGCAGATCCTCGAGGCAGGCGGCATCAGCGACGACGTCACCGTCCTCACGGCGCGTCCGGAATCGGAGGGGGTCCAGGCGGCCTGGGCGCCCGCGCCGATCGGCGAGGTCACGGCGGCGATCCGCGGCCGTCGGCCGGAGGTGGTCTTCGCGCCGCATGTCGAGACCGCCGCCGGCATGATCCTTCCCGATGACTACGTGCGCGCGCTCGCCGAGGCCGTGCACGAGGTCGGCGGGCTCCTCGTGCTCGACTGCATCGCCTCGGGCGCGATGTGGGTCGACATGCAGGATCTCGGCGTGGACGTCCTGCTCAGCGCGCCGCAGAAGGGATGGAGCGGCTCTCCGTGCGCCGGGTTCGTGATGCTCGGCGAGGCGGGCGCGGATGCGGTCCGCACCCGCCCGACGTCGAGCTTCTCCCTCGACCTCCGCGCCTGGCTCGCGATCGCGGACGAGTACCGTGCGGGCCGGCCCGCATACCACGCCACGATGCCCACCGATCCGCTCGCGCACAATCTCGCGGCCATGGTCGAGACCCGCGACCGCGGCTTCGGGGCGCTCCGGACGGCCCAGCTCGAGCTGGGCTCGCAGGTCCGCTCCCTGCTCGCCGAGCAGGGACTCTCCTCGGTCGCGGCTCCCGATTTCGCCGCCCCGGGCGTCGTCGTCGTGCACACGGACGACGCCGCGCTGAGATCCGGAGCGGCGTTCAAGGCCGCCGGCCTGCAGGTCGCCGCCGGGGTGCCGCTGCACTGCGGGGAGGGGGCGGCATTCTCCACGTTCCGCGTGGGACTGTTCGGCCTCGACAAGCTCGGCGACGTCGACGGGACCGTCGACCGCCTCTCTGTCGCGCTGGAGGCGGTCCGCAGCTGAGGCGGTCCCGGCAGGCCTGCGGACCGCCTCTGTCGCGGCGTCGGCCCCTCGCGTGCGGCGCCTGGGACCGGCGCGACGGTGGGTCAGCGGGGCCCGAGCTCGATCGTCCCCTCGGTCCAGGAGCGGCGGATCGCGTCGGTGAGCCGCGCGGTGCCGAGCGAGTCGTCGAGTGGGATGCGCGGCGCCTCGTCACCGCGCACGACGCGTCCGAAGTGCTCCACCTCGAGGCGGTACTGGTTCTGGAAAGGGAGCGTCTCCACGCTCTTCCCGGCCGACGTGCGGAGCCTGATGGCGACGTCGCCTCCCGATTCGCGGAGGCGGAAGGCGGGCGACATCCGGATGCTGCCGGCGGTGCCGAAGATCTCGAGATGCGCGCCCGCGGGAGTCTCCATGGAGGCGTACAGCTGCCCGGTCGCGCCGTTGGCGAAGTCGATCTCTCCCGTGACGCTCGTCTCGACCGGATGCCCGCCGGGTGCCGATGCGCTGCTGCGCACGCGGACCGGATCCGCCCCGGCGAAGAGACGCAGCGCATCCGCGCAGTAGCTTCCGAGATCGGCGAGAGCGCCCCCGCCGAGATCGGGCCTGAGGCGGATGCTGGCGGCGGCGAGTGCCGCGTCGTCCAGGATCGGATTGCGCAGCGCGTAGGTCACCCGGATCAGCCTGACCTCGCCGATCGCTCCGTCTGCCAGCAGCTCCATGACGCGCTGGATCCGAGGATGGAAGCGCCACATGAATCCTTCCATGAGCACGCGGTCGCTTCGTCGGGCGGCCTCGGCCATCCTCCGCACCTCGTCCGCGGACATCCCGAGGGGCTTCTCGCAGAGGACGTGCTTGCCGGCCTCGAGCGCGGCGATCGTCCACTCCTCGTGCATGGCGTTCGGCACGGCGATGAACACGGCGTCCACCTCGGGGTCGGCAAGGAGATCACGGTAGTCGCCGTGGGCACGGGGGAGCCGGAACCCGTCGGCGAAGGTCGTCGCGGATGCGCCGCTGCGGCTGCCGATGGCGATGAGACGTGCCTTCTCGGCTTCGCGGATGGCGGGCGCCAGCTCCTCGCGGGCGATCCTCCCCGTGCCGAGGATCCCCCATCGCACGACGTCCGGCCCGTCGTTCGTCTTCTCCGTGTGCATGAGGTCTCCTCGTGGTGCGATGCGGCTCTGGTTCGCTGCGTGTCGGGGTGAGTCCCGCCGTCAGTCGGTCTCCGTCGTCGGCGGGCGGCGTTCGAGGCGCTTCAGGCAGACGAGCGCGGCGACGATCGTCGCGATCGTCAGGGCGATGCCGCCGGAGGCGATCGCCCATCGTGCGCCGATCAGTCCGCCGAGGTAGCCGACGACAGGAGCGCCCAGCGGCGTGCCGGAGAACATCACGACGACGTAGACGCTCATCAACCGCCCGCGCATCGTGGGCGGCGCAGCGAGCTGCATCACCGCGTTGGACGAGGTGAGCACCAGGAGCGCGGTGAAGCCCAGCGGTACCAGGACGATCCCGAGGACCAGCGGAGTGGGCGAGAGGGCAGCGGTGGCGACGAGCATCCCGAGCACGGCCGAGCTGATGGTGAGCAGCCGGAGTCGAGGGCGGGGGAGGGACGCCGCGGTCACCGCCCCGGCCATCGCGCCGACCGCGAGCACGGAGCTCAGGACACCGAACGTGCCGGCGCCGATGGCGAGGTCGTGCCGGGCGAGCATGGCGATGAGCACCTGGAAGTTCAGGCAGAACAGCCCGGCGAAGAGGATGACGACGACCGCGAGCGACAGGTCGGGTCGTTCCCGTACGTAGCGAAGCGCCTGTCCGATGCTGCTCCCGCGGGGTGCGACCACCCTGTCCACGAAGTCGCGCGCGCGCAGCAGGAGGAGGCTGACGAAGGTGGCCAGCGTGCTCGCGCAGAAGACGAGATACAGCGGACCGACCTCGTTCCACACGGTCGCGAGCAGGAAGCCGGCGACCGCCGGTCCCACAGACCGGCCGATGTTGAAGCTCAGCGAGTTCAGCGACACGGCGTTGGAGACGAGGGGATTCGGGACCAGCTCGGTCACGAACGACTGGCGGCTCGGCAGCTCGAAGGCCGTCGCGACCCCGAAGACGAAGGAGAGCGCGGCGAGCGCTGCCAGCGTCATGGTCGCGGTCAGCACCAGGACGCTGATCGCGATGGTCACCAGCAACTGGACGGCGACCGCGGCCGCGAGCACGTACCGCTTGTCGACGCGGTCGACGAGGAGGCCGGCGAAGAGCCCGACGAGCGGCAGGGGGAGGAACTGGACGGCTGCGACGAGGCCCAGCGCCTCCGGCGATCCATCGCTCAGCTCGACGACGAGCCAGTCCTGGGCGACGCGGTGCATCCACGTCCCGGTGTGCGCGATGAAGGACCCGAAGAACATCACACGGTAGTTGCGGATCGTCAGCGCGCGGAAGAGTCTCATCACTGCCGAACAGGCTAGTTCATCTAGCGCACGAATGTACATATCAAGAACATTGCCCCGATCATGTGTCGCGGCGCGGGGCGCCGCGTGCTAGTCTCTTGCTTCGAAACGGCATAAGAACGTATGTACGTATAGCGAACAATCACACCGAGGTGAACAAGTGAGCAGTCAGTCAGCGGTGGCCGAGCAGAACGTCGGCAACGCGGCACCCCTCGAGGTGGCGAATGTGCGGAAGCGGTTCCAGCGCGCGGACGGGCAATGGGTGGATGCCCTCGACGACGTGTCGCTGACCATCGGGAACGGCGAGATGATCGTGCTGCTCGGCCCTTCCGGCTGCGGGAAGACGACGCTGCTGCGCTGCGTCGCAGGCCTGGAGTTCCCCGACGAGGGACTCATGCATCTCGACGGGCGCAAGGTCTACGACCGCGCCGCGGGCATCGCGCTCCCCCCGAACAAGCGCGACATCAACATGATGTTCCAGACCTATGCGCTGTGGCCCCACATGACCCTCGTCGACAACGTGGCATACCCCTTGCGGGTCATGGGGGTGAGTCGCGCGGCCGCGCGCGCGAAGGCGCTCGAATACCTCGAGCTCGTCGGACTCCCGCATCTCGGCAAGCAGTATGCATCCCAGGTCTCCGGCGGTCAGCAGCAGCGCGTCGCGCTGGCGCGGACCCTCGTCGCGGAGCCCGCTCTCGTCCTCTTCGACGAGCCGCTGTCGAACGTGGACGCGAAGGTGCGCATCCAGCTGCGCGCCGAGATCAGCCGGCTTCACCGCGAGCTCGGGTTCGCCGCGCTCTACGTGACGCACGACCAGGCCGAGGCGATGGCGCTCGGCGACCGCGTCGCCGTCATGAACTCGGGCAGGATCGAGGAGTTCGCGGCCCCGACCGAGCTGTACGCCCGGCCGTCCTCGCGCTTCGCAGCGGAGTTCCTCGGATCCGCCAACATCATCGACGCCGAGGTGGTGTCGGCGACGGAGACCGCCACGACGATCCGCGCCGCCGCCGTGGGGGAGATCGCGCTCGACGAGCCGCTCGCCCCTGAGCTGGACGGTGCCGCCGTCGCGCTGATGTGGCGTCCCGAGAATGCGAGGATCACCTCGAGCGCCGCCCCGGTGGAGGACGGATGCTTCGGCATCGAGGGCACTGTCGCGAGCGCCGTCTATGCAGGACCGCACAGCGAATTCGTCGTGTCCACCGCGTCGGGGCGGGACGTGCAGGCGTGGCTCCCCGGCCTCGACTCGCTCGCGGCCTTCGCGCCCGGCGATCGGGTGCGGCTCTCCGTCCCGCGGTCCGCCGTCCGACTGATCGCGAGCTGACCGCCATGTCGGAGAAGTCCCAGAGCGCCGGCGGGGCGCTGACCGCGCTCGACGCCGTGGCGCAGGGCAAGAGCTCGCGCCTGGCCGAGACGCGCAGCCTGCCCTTCTTCCCCGGGATCGTCCTCGCCCTCACCGCGCTGGTGGCGTTCCTCGTCGTCTACCCGCTGGTGCGGATGATCGTCCGCGGAGTCCAGGAGACGGGCGCGAGCGGGATCGTCGAGCTCGTGAACCAGCCATGGTTCCCCACGCTGCTGAGGGACACCGTCGGGGTCACCGTCGTCGCCTCCGTCTGCGCGGTCATCGTGGCGACGCTCCTCGCCTGGATCAACGAGCGGACCGACGCGACGCTGGGCAGCATCGGCGGCGTCCTGCCGCTCATCCCGCTGTTCCTCCCCTCCGTGGCCATGGCCATCGGATGGGTGATGCTCGCCGCGCCCAAGACGGGGTTCCTCAACGGCCTGATGCCGTGGCTCCCGGAGAGCGCTCAGCTCGACATCTACTCGGCCCCGGGGCTCGTGTTCGTGTACACGCTGACGCTCGTGCCCTATGCCTATCTGCCGATCAGCGCCGCCTTCCGCACCATCGACCTGTCCCGCGAGGAGGCGGCGAGGGTGAACGGCGCCGGCAGCGTCCGCGTCTTCTTCAACATCGCGCTGCGCAGCGTGGCCCCGGCCGTGGCCGGTGCGTTCGTCGTGGTCGCGATCGTCGCCTTCGCGCTGTACTCCGTCCCCGTCGTCATCGCGACCAGGGCCGACATCGACATCGTCTCCGTGCGCCTCGTCCGTGCCGTCACCCAGGTGTACCCCGCCGACCTCGACACCGCGCTCGGACTGAGCCTGTTCATGTTCATCGCGCTGGTGCTCCTGTGGATCGCGCAGCAGCGGGTGCTGAGCGGCGGGCGCTTCACCAGGGTGGGGGAGCGCACCGAGGGAGCGTCGAAGACGCGCCTGGGCGGCTGGAAGTGGCTGGCACGGGCGATGGTGATCGGATACGTCATCGCCTCCTCCGTCCTCCCCGTCCTCGCCCTGGTGCTCGTCAGCTTCCAGACGTACTGGAACCCGTCGATCCTCGGCGCCGAGTACACCCTCGCCAACTACGCCTCGGTGCTGGGGAACCGCGTCGCGCAGCAGTCGCTGCTCAACAGCCTCGTGCTCGGCATCCTGGTCGGCATCGCCACGATCATCTCCGGGATGGCGATCCTGCTGTTCCGGGAGGCGACGAAGAACCGGTTCGTGTCGGCGGCCGTCGACGGCGTGGCGAAGATCGCCGGCGTCGTCTCCAGCACGGTCCTCGGCGTGGCGTTCATCCTCGCGTTCGCCGGCCCGCCGTTCTCCCTCGGCTCCACGGTGTGGATCCTGGTGATCGCCTATCTCATCGTCTTCCTGCCGCACGCCGTGATCAACCTGGAGAGCTCCCGGGCGCAGATCCACGGCTCGCTCACCGAGGCGGCCGAGGTCAACGGCGCCACGCGCTGGCGCACGGTACGCACTGTCGTCCTCCCGCTCATGATCCCCGGCATCTTCGCCACCTGGGCGCTGCTCTTCGTCCTCATGACGGGTGAGCTCTCCCTCGCCGTGCTCCTGTCGACACCGCGCACGCCGGTCGTGGGCCTGCAGCTGAGGGACTACTGGGAGCAGGGGTCGTTCACGAACGTCGCGGTGCTCTCGGTCCTGATGACGGTGATCGCCTCCGTCGTGGTCGGGATCCTCCTCTGGCTCGGACGTCCGCGATACGCGCGTCGCAACTGAGCGCGAGCCCGACCAGCACCACCACAGCACGATTCGAACACTAAGGAGTGATATGAGAATCCCACGCAGGAGAATGGCCACCGCGATCGCGGCGATGGGCCTGATCGGCACGCTCGCCCTCAGCGGCTGCGGCGGCGCCGAGGAGCCCGGAGGCGACGACGCCGCCCCGCCCGCGGACTTCGACGCCGTCGTCGAGGCCGCGAAGCAGGAGGGCCAGGTCACCGTCTACACGAGCATCGGCAACGAGACCGTCCGCAACGCCCTCGTCGACGAGTTCCAGGCCGAGTACCCGGAGATCGTCGTCAACATGATCCGGCTCGACTCCGGACCCCTCACGGCGCGCGTCGCCTCGGAGATGGAGGCCGGGAGCCCGACGGCCGACGTCATGCAGCTGGTCGACAACGTGCTCTACGACGACAACCCGGAGTGGTTCCGCACGATCACGCCGGACATCGTCCCGAACGTCGAGGTCTGGCCGGATCGCTTCATCGGCGGCGACGGCACCTACGTCCACCAGCAGGCGAACGAGTTCATCGTCGCCTACAACTCGGACCAGGCGAGCGATGTCCCCACCGACTGGGAGGAGCTGGCGAACTGGGACGGACTCGGGGACGCGCTGATGGCGAACCCGAACTCCTCGGCGTCCTTCATGGGCTGGGCGATGTTCATCCGCGATGAGTTCGGCGACGAGCTGCTCACGCAGTTCGCGGACAACGTCGGCGGCATGTTCGAGAGCTCGGCGACCGCCGCTCAGCAGGTCGCCGCCGGCGAGGTGCCCGTCGTCTTCCCCTCGGTGAAGGAGCTCACCACGGCCGCGGTCACGCAGGGCGCTCCCATCGAGCGTCAGACCACCGACCCGGTGATCGGAACCTCGCACATCTGGGCGATCCCCGACTCGGCCGGCGGCTCTCCCAACGCCGGTGCGCTGTTCCTGAACTTCATGATGTCCAAGGAGGCGGCTCAGATCACCTGCATGGCGGGCGACAACTTCCCGGTCGCCTACGACGACATCCCGGACTGCCCCATCGTCCCGGACGGGCTGGCGCTGATCGCCGACTACTTCCCGGATCTGACGGACGACGTCCGTGCCGAGATCAACGAGGCGCTGGGGCTGTAAGGATCGCATCGGCCGTCGTGCCGGGTCCGCGGGACCCGGCACGACGCGGCGTACCCTCGCTCACGGCGCATCGAAGGCGCCAGTGCCGCGCCTTGGTCGCAGGGCGCGGGCCGGCGGAGCAGGAGAAGAGAGAAGGAGAACTCGTGGTGGACGTGGAGTCGCGGACTGGTGGCGCCGCCCTCGGAGGCATCGTCGTGGTCGACCTGACCACCTCGGTGGCCGGTCAGTTCTGCAGTCGGCTGTTCGCGGACAACGGCGCGACGGTCGCGCTCGTCGAACCGCACGAGGGGCATCGGCTCCGCCGCACCGGGCCACGGGTCACGGGAGCGGACGGCGTGGAGAGATCGACCCTGTTCTGGCATCTCGCGCTCGGCAAGCACAGCATCCTCGAGGATGCGGAAGGCCTCGAGGAGCTCCTCGCGAACGCGGACGTCGTGATCGTCGAGGACGACCGGCCGCTGGCGCCGAGCGCCGCGGATCGACGCGTCGTGATCCGTATCAGTCCGTTCGGCGCGGAGAACGAGCTCTCCGGTTGGAGGGGCGAGGAGCTCGTCTACCAGGCGCTGTCCGGCACGATGCACGAGAACGGGGATCCCGGCGCCGAGCCGCTCTACGGCGTGGGACACCGCGCGTCGTACGCCGCGGGCACCGCCGCGTACACGACGGGCCTCGCGACGCTCTACGGCGGCGGTGACGGCGACCACCTCGTGGACGTCGCCGTCGCAGAGATCGCGGCGAGCATGAACTTCTGCCGCATCGCGCACTACGAGTACAACGGCTCCGAGTTGGGTCGGGATGCCAAGGAGACCCAGCGCGCCGTGGTGAAGGTCAAGGACGGCTACCTCGGCCTCTTCGTGAACGTGAGCAGGTGGGAGGCGACGTGCACCGCGCTCGGCGTCGAGGATCTCATCGCCGATCCGCGGTTCGCACGCCATGAGGATCGCCGGGAGAACTGGCCGCTGTTCCGGCAGGTCCTCGAGGATCGGCTCTCCGACAGCCTGGTCGACGACCTCGTCGAGCGGGGGCAGGAGGCGCGTGCCGTCGTCGCCCGGTCGATGCCGCTTCCCCTGCTTCGCGAGTCGCCGCAGCTGGTGCAACGGGGCTTCTGGGACGACGCCGACACCGGAGCGCTTCCGCAGCTGGGCCCGATGTTCTCCTTCGGAGAGACCGAACAGGTCAGGGGGCGCTCGGCGCCGGAGATCGGCGGTGGCGATCCGCAGCCCCTCGCGCGGCAGCGCGCCGGCCGAGGCTTCGCCCGAGAGGGCGGCGAGCCCGGAGCCCCGCTGTCCGGCGTCCGGGTGCTGGATCTCTCCAGCGCGTGGGCGGGTCCGATGGCGGCCCGGCTGCTGGGCGCGCTCGGCGCCGATGTTCTGAAGGTCGAGGGTCCGGGTCGCATCGACGACTGGCGCGGTGCGGCCCGCGGCGGCGACCTGGACCGGTACCCGGACTTCGAGCCCGATGCGCGGCCCTACGATCGTCATTTCCAGTTCAACACGCAGAACCAGGACAAGCGGGGCATCGTCCTGGACCTCAAATCGTCGGAGGGGCGGGACATCGCGCAGCGTCTCGCCGCACAGCACGACATCGTGATGGCGAACTTCAGCACCGGCGCTCTCGACCGGATGGGCCTCGGATGGGAGGCGCTGCGCGCGGCCGATCCCCGCACGATCCTCCTCGAGATGCCCGCCTACGGCTCGACGGGGCCGATGGCCTCCTGGATCGCGTACGGGCCGAGCATGGAGCTCATGGCGGGGATCGCGGGGCTCGTGGGCTACGGCGACGGGCGGCCGACCGTGACGGGACCGGCGTACAACGATCCGATCGGGGGACTCCATGGCGCCGCTGCGGTCGTGACCGCCCTCGTCGCCAGGCAGGCCACCGGCCGGGGCCAGCACGTCGAGATCGCCCAGCGCGATGCGGCCATGCACTGGATCGGCGAGGAGATCATCGCCGCCGTCGTCACCGGGCGGCAGCCCGTGCCGCGGGGCAACTGGCGTGCGGATGCCGCGCCCCATCGCGCCTACCGGACGGCGGGCGACGACGAGTGGCTCGCCGTCGCCGCCTTCGACGAGGAGGAGTTCGCGGCGCTGTGGCGTGCGGTCGGCGGGGATCTCGCAGACCTTCCTCGACTGTCGTCCCTCGCGGCGAGGAGGGCGGCGGTCGACGAGATCGACGCGGTCGTCGGTGGATGGGCCGCCGGACTCGACAAGAGCACGGCGGCGCAGATCCTCCAGGACGCCGGAGTGCCGGCCGCCGCGGTGCTCAAGGCCGGCGACCTCGCCCGCAGCACCTATCTCGACAGCCGCGGCGTCATCCAGGCGGTGACGCACCGCGAGGCCGGAACGCATCGGTATCCGATCCTCCCCGTGCACATCGACGGCGTTCCGCATCGGGTGCGCCGTGCCGCCCCGTGCTTCGGGGAGCACAACGAGGAGGTCCTCGTCGGAGAACTGGGTCTCAGCCCCGCGGAGTTCGCGGATCTGGTCGCGAGATCGATCGTCGCCGACACCCCGACCGCCGCTCGCTGACCGGTTCTGCGTCCGGCCTTGACAACGGATCGACGCGGTGCCACAGTTTGTTCGCGTAACGCACTTGTGTGCACATAATGTTCATTGACGAAGGAGTCCACATGTTCACAGCACACTCCGGAAAGCCCCGGAACGCCCGCAGGCTCATGCTGGGGGCGGGCCTGGCGACGATCGCGGTCGTCCTGGCCGCCTGCGCCGGCACCGCTCCAGAGGAAGAGGCTCCCTCGGGAGACGGGGGAGGCGCGAGCGGGGAAGGCGTGGTCTTCGACGGGGAGGCGACCGTCGGCTTCGCGATGTACAACGGCGACGTCACGCGCTGGTACAAGTACGACATCCCCAACATCGAGAAGCACCTCGCCGAGTACGCGCCCAACGTGACGCTGGAGGCGTACGACCCCAAGGGCAACGCGGCCACGCAGCTGCAGCAGGTCAACGCGGCCCTCGTGAAGGGGCTCGACTTCCTGCTGATCACGCCCGTGGAGGTCACGCCGACGGCCATCCTCAATGCCGCGAAGCAGAACGATGTGCCCGTCGGCCTCTACCTGAACCCGCCGCAGGACGTCCCCGCGGAGGATGTCGTGGGTCTCGTGGGCGATGGCGACCTCGCCGTCGGCCAGATCCAGGCCGAGTGGGCGCTGGACAACCTCCCCGAAGGGGCGGAGATCGGCGTCATCAGCGGCGACCTCGCGACCGTCTACGCGCAGCGGGAGCGGCAGGGCGTGATCGAGGGACTGCAGTCGGCGATCGACGACGGCACCATCGACGTCGTGGTCGACGACGGAGCGGTCAACTTCGATCCGGCCAACGCGCAGAAGATCGCCGCGGCGGCGCTCGTCGCGCACCCGGACATCGCCGCCTTCATCGTGGCGAACGACGACATGAGCGTCGGCGTCATCAACGCGCTCGAGAACGTCGGCAAGGCCGGGACCGTCAAGGTGATCGGCCTGGACGGCCTGCAGTCCGGTCTGCAGAACATGCTGCGGGGCACGCTCACGGCGACCGTCGCCCGCTCCTTCGACGACCAGGCCGACGCCGCGGCGCAGATCATCGCCTACACGCTCGCCGGCGAGGAGCCGCCGGTGTTCGACGGCACGTACTCCTACAAGACGCCCGAGATCCCCTTCGTGAACATCCCCTTCCACCTCGTGACGCCCGAGAGCATCGATCTTCCGATCGAGTTCGGCAACGTCACGAAGGACGAGGTGTGCGACGGCCTGTCGCCGGAGGAGGGCGGGGACTTCTGCTCCTGAGCCGGCGCAGCCCCCGTCCCGCAGAACCGAGAACCGACAACAGGAAGAAGGGTCGAAGGTGACCGAATCCGTACTCGATCGCCCGCCGGTGTTCGAAGCGAGAGGAATCGCGAAGAGCTTCGGAGGGATCACCGCTCTGGAGGAGGTCACCCTCGCCCTTCGTCCCGGCGTCGTGACGGCACTGGTGGGCGACAACGGCGCCGGGAAGTCCACGTTCGTGAAGTGCATGACAGGCGTCATCCAGCCCGATCACGGCGTGCTGCGCGTGGACGGCCAGGACGTGGAGTTCCGCGACCCCCGCGCGGCGCGCAGGCACGGCATCCAGTCCGTCTTCCAGGATCTCGCCCTGGTCGAGAGCCTCAGCATCATCGAGAACATGTACCTCTGCTCCGAGCTGAGGATCCACGCCTTCGGCATCCCGACTCCCGTGCTGGATCGCACGCGGATGGAGCGGCTGGCCAGCGGGTCCCTGCGGCGGCTCGGCACGACGACCATCCAGGACATCCACGCCAAGGTCGAGTCGCTCTCCGGCGGGCAGCGGCAGAGCATCGCGATCGCCAGGGCCGTCCTCGAGGAGGCGAAGGTGGTGATCCTCGACGAGCCGACCGCGGCGCTCGGGGTCGAGCAGTCGAGGCAGGTGCTCAATCTCATCGCCCGCCTGCGGGAGGAGGGGACCGCCGTCATGGTGATCTCGCACAATCTGAGGGAGGTGTTCGAAGTGAGCGATCAGGTGGCGGTCATGAGGCTCGGTCGCCTGAGGGCGATCTACGAGACCAGCACGGTCACAGAGGAAGAGGTCGTCGCGGCGATCATGGGCGCGGAAGGGGCGCGGTCGTGACCGCCGTCGCCGCTTCCGGCGTCGAGCCGCGGCGCCGGGCGGACAGGACGAACCCCTTCGTCAGGGTGCTGCGGCTGCCGCAGGCTCCGATGATCCTCGCGCTGATCGTCGTCGTGCTGTTCTTCCAGCTCGCCACCGGGTACTTCCTGCGGGCGCAGAACATCTCCAACCTGCTCGTCGAGATGGTTCCGCTCGCGCTCATCGCCATCGCCTCGGCGATCATGATCCTGATGGGCGAGATCGACCTCTCACTCGGGTCCGTCGCGGGATTCACGGCTGCGCTCGGGGTGTCGTCGATGGCGAACCTCGGCTGGTCCTGGCAGGCGGGACTCCTCGTCTTCGTCGTCGCCGGCGTCGCGGTCGGAGCCCTGCAGGGCCTGATCGTGGTGCTGGGCAAGATCCGGTCCTTCGTGCTGACCCTCGCCGGCTACCTCGTCTTCTACGGCGTCCAGCTCGCCCTGCTCGGACCGAGCTCCCGCGTCGCGCTGCCCACCTCTCCACTGTCGAACCTCGCGTTCGCGAAGCTGCCGCTGTGGGTCGCCCTCACGATCGTCGTGCTGCTCACCGCACTGCTGGCGTACCAGGCGGTCTCACGCTGGCGCCATCACGCCGAGGCCCTCCCGCATCTGCTGCTGCGCCTCATCGCCCCGGTCGTCGCTCTGCTGGCCGGTGTCGTCGTGGCGCTCTACCTGGAGCAGTCCGGCGGGTTCCCGCTGCAGTTCGCGATCCTCGTCATCCTCATCGTCGTGGTGTGGTTCGTCCTCACCCAGACCGTGGGAGGACGTCACCTCTACGCCGTCGGGGGGAACCCGAAGGCTGCGCGGGAGAACGGCATCCGCACCGGCCTCGTCCGATGGACGGGGTTCCTCGTCGCCGGGGGGCTCGCGGGCCTGGCAGGCCTCGCCCTCGCCTCGTACACCTCCGGCGCGGACAGCACCACCGGCACGGGGTCGCTCCTGCTCTCCGGCATCGGCGCGGCGGTGATCGGCGGCATCAGCCTCCTCGGCGGTCGTGGGTCGGTGTGGGGAGCGTTCTGCGGGGCGATCCTCCTGGCCGCGGTGCAGAACGGGTTGAACCTCATGGCCCTCGCCAACTACCTCATCTACATCGTGCAGGGGCTGGTCGTCCTCGGCGCCCTCCTGCTCGACGCCAACATCCGCCGGAGACTGGTGTCATCGTGACCGGGACGACTCCGCACAGCGAAAGGACTGCACATGAGCAGTGACGCGTTCATCGAGGCGATCACGAAGGGCGTCGAGATCTACGACCTCGGCCGTCCTCTGGCGAACGGCATTCCGCAGTCCCCCGACCACCCGCAGTTCCGGATGAGCGTGAGCCGTCGTCATGGAGACCTGATGAGGGCGGACGGGTCCACCGGCGCGAACGAGATCCTCTTCACCGGCGGGCATGTCGGCACCCACATCGATGCGCTGTCGCACATCTCCTTCGAGGGGATGCTCCACGGCGGGATCGCGGTGTCGGACGCGATGCAGGGCGGGCGATTCGTGCGTCACGGCGCCGAGGAGGTCGGCCCCTGGGTGTGCAGGGGAGTGCTCCTGGACATCCCGCGCGCGCTCGGCAGAGAGCGCCTGGACGGTGACGACGAGGTGCGTCCGGAGGATCTGGACGCGGCTCTCGCGCGCGCAGGCGTCGAGATCGGGCAGGGTGACGTCGTCCTCGTCCGCACGGGATGGGGCGCGGTCTTCGACGACAGGGCCCTCTTCGAAGGCGGCGAGTCGGGGATGCCCGGTGTCGGAGTCCCCGGTGCGCGATGGCTCGCGGATCGTCGGCCCCGGGCCGTCGGCTCGGACACGATCGCCTTCGAGCACCTGGGGCCCTCCTCGGCCGGCGGGCTCCCCGCGCACAAGCTGCTCATCGTCGACGAGGGCATCCACATCATCGAGACCATGGACCTGGAGACGATCGCCGCCGCCGGCGTGGCGGAGTTCGCCTTCGTCCTCTCCCCGCTGCCGCTCGTGGGTGCGACAGGGGCGCCGGTCCGTCCGCTCGCCCTGGTCCGCGAGGACGCCTCGCGATGACGGCGCAGTACGTCCGCAGCCATGACGGGCTGCGGCTGCACGCCGACGTCTCCGGGAACCCGGACGGGCGTCCGATCGTCTTCGTGCACGGCTGGTCGCAGAGCCATCTCTCCTGGATCGAGCAGATCCGCGACCCGCAGCTGGCGGATGAGTTCTCGCTGATCGCGGTCGATCTGCGCGGGCACGGGACCTCGGACGCGCCTCTCGGCGATCCGGAGGTCTATCGGGCGAGCGAGATCTGGGCGCAGGACCTGGATGGCGTGATCGGGGCGTTCACGAGCGCACCGCCGGTCCTCGTCGGCTGGTCGTACGGCGGTTTCGTGATCGGCGACTATCTGCGTCGCTACGGGGATGCGGCGATCGCGGGCGTCAACTTCGTGGACTGGGCGGTCATCATGGGAGCATCCGGCGGCGAGGCCGGTCTCATCGGCGGCGGCTTCTTCGACTACTACGACGGCGCGGTCTCGGATGACCTCGGCGAGAACATCGCCGCGATGCGCGGTTTCGTCCGCGCCTGCACCGCCGTCCCCCTGAGCACGGATCGGGTGGAGGAGATCCTCGCGTTCAACATGACGGTGACGCCCTTCGTACGGTGGGCGATGACGACCCGTCCCGACAGCGACAACACGCCGGAGCTGCGCGCCCTGACGGTCCCGGTGCTGTCGACCCAGGGCGCGCAGGACGACGTCGCGCTGCCGGCCGCCGCGGAGTACATCCGGCGTAACGTCGCGGACTGTCGGATATCGCTCTACGACGGTGCAGGGCACTCGCCCTTCCTGGAGTTCCCCGAGAGGTTCAACCGGGAGCTCGGCGAGTTCGCGCGATCGCTCTGAGGGCCGGGGGCGGCGGGCTCCCCGCGTGCTGCTGACGCGGACGTTCCCCGTCGTGCCGTAGTGTCGGGGGCAGGATCGCGCGGCCGATGCCGGCCGGATGAGGAGAGATCGCATGGAACCAAAGTCGACCGACTTCGTCCAGTCGCTCGAGCGGGGGCTCAGCGTGATTCGCGCCTTCGACGTCGACAATCCTCATCTCACCCTGAGCGAGGTGGCGCAGCGCACCGATCTGACCCGCGCCGCGGCTCGGCGTTTCCTCCTCACCCTCCAGCGCCTCGGGTATGTCCGCAGCGATCGCAAGCACTTCTCGCTTCGCCCTCGCGTGCTCGAGCTCGGATACGCCTATCTCTCGTCACTCGGCCTTCCCGAGGTCGCGATGCCGCACCTGGAGCAGGTGGTCGCCGAGGTGCAGCTGTCCTCCTCCGTCTCCGTGCTGGACGATCAGGACATCATCTATGTCGCCCGGGTCATGACGAGGCGGATCATGTCGGTGAACATCAACGTCGGCACCCGGCTTCCCGCGGCGTCCACGTCGATGGGCCGCGTGCTGCTGGCCGGCCTCGACGAGGCCGAGCTGGACGAGTTCCTGGACAGGGCCGCCCTCATCGCGCACACCGCCTCGACCGTCGTCGACCGAGCCGCCCTCCGCGGCGTCATCGCGGAGGTCAGGGAGGCCGGCTGGGCGATGGTCGATCAGGAGCTGGAGCTCGGACTGCGCGCCATCGCCGTCCCGATCCGCGACGCCCAGGGCAAGACGGTCGCGGCGATGAACCTGTCCGCTCCCGCCGTCACCGTCACCGCGGACGAGGTCGTCGAGCGCTTCCTCGAGCCGCTGCAGCGGCATGCGCAGGCGATCGAGGAGGACTTCAGGGTCGTCGACCGGTCATGAGGCGGGTGCGGATGCCGTGAGGCCGTCCGTCCGCTGATGCGCCGATCGTCCGCCGCGCTCGCCGTGCTCCCGGACGGATGCCCCGCCGCGGGACCGAGCGTTCCGTCGCGCCGCGGGGGGCGCGTTCCGTCGCAGAGCGCGCACCCCTCGCTTTCGTCGTCGGGTCCGTCCCTGGACGATCGCGTCGGTGATCCGCCCTGCCGCGCGCGAGCCGATCCGGTTCGCGCGCCTCTGAGGGTTGACAGTCCCCAGAGGCGCTGATTGAATGTAAAGCGCACAAACGTTCGCTATCCGAACGTTTGACTCGATGAGGAGGCGCGTTGGACACCTGGGCATTGCTGCTGGACGGCTTCTCCACGGCGCTTCAACCGCAGAACCTGCTGTTCGCCCTCGTCGGATGCGCGCTCGGCATGATGGTGGGCATCCTTCCCGGAGTGGGACCGATCGCCGGCATCTCGATCCTGCTGCCGCTGAGCTTCTACCTCGACGCGACGGGCTCGATCATCATGCTCGCGGCGATCTACTACGGTGCGATGTACGGCGGGACGATCACGACGGTCCTCCTCAACGTCCCCGGCGAGGGCTCGTCGGCCATCACCGCGATCGACGGCTATCAGATGGCGAAACAGGGCCGGGCGGGATCCGCCCTCGGCATCGCCGCGATCGGCTCGTTCATCGGGGGCACGGTCGCGACCGTCCTGCTCGTGCTGGCAGCTCCCACGCTCGCCGGCCTCGCGCTCTCGTTCGGTCCGCCGGAGATGTTCGCCCTCCTCGTCTTCGCGATCTGCCTGCTGGTGGGCCTCGGAAGCCGATCGGTGCTGCTGAGCCTCGTCTCCGGCGCCGTCGGCCTTGTCCTCGTGCTCCCGGGGACCGACCTCTTCACCGGCATGCCGCGTCTCACGTTCGGCCATCTGGAACTGCTGAGCGGTCTCGACTTCGTCCCGATCATCATGGGGCTGTTCGGGCTCGGCGAGATCCTGTACAACGCCCATCTCCGGTATGCCCCGGCATACGCCCACGCGAAGGCGTCGGCTCGCGTCACGCGGCAGGACCTGAAGGAGTCGTCCGGCGCGATCGCCCGCGGTTCGGTGCTCGGCTCCGTCCTCGGGATCATCCCCGGCATCGGGACCGTCGCGCCGACCCTGATGTCCTACGCGCTCGAGAAGAAGGTCTCCAAGCATCCGGAGGCGTTCGGCAAGGGCGCGATCCAGGGGGTCGCGGGGCCGGAGACGACCAACAACGCCTATGCCAACTCGGCGATGATCCCGCTGTTCACCCTCGGCATCCCGGCCTCGCCGACGATCGCGGTCCTCATGGGCGCCTTCCTCATCAACGGGCTCACGCCTGGACCGAAGCTCTTCGAGTCGAACCCGGTGCTGGTCTGGGGCATCATCGCGAGCCTCTTCGTCGGCAACGCGATCCTCCTGATCATGAACCTCCCGCTCATCCGGATCTGGGTGCAGATCGTGCGGATCCCCTACAACCTCCTCTTCCCGCTGATCATCGCGTTCATGGTGATCGGCTCGTACTCGGTCAACAAGAGCCTCTGGGACATCGGAGTCCTCATCGCCTTCGGCCTGTTCGGGTACTTCGCGAAGCTCATCGACTTCCCGATCGTCCCCATCGCTCTGACGCTCATCCTCGGGCCGCTGCTGGAGAAGTCGCTCCGGCAGTCCATCCAGTACTCCGGCGGCGACCCCGCCGTGTTCTTCCGCGGGCCCATCTCGACGACCTTTCTCGTGATCGCCCTGCTCGTGGTCACGTTCCCCCTGTGGAGCCGGCTCATCGCACCGGTCTCCACGAAGCTGTTCCGATCCGCGGCACGCCAGGCGGACCGCATCCCTCAGTGACGAGAGAGAAGACGCACATGAAGCACCTGCTCAAGCTCGCGGCCATCGGCACCGCGACGACCCTCCTGATGGCCGGCTGCGCCGGCAACGCCTCGCCGGCTCCGGCGCCGGAGGGGGACGACGGGCCGTGGGAGCCGACGGAGCCGATCACGCTGGTCATCCCCTATGGCGCCGGCGGCGCAACGGACACCATCGGCCGGATCCTCGCAGATCACATGGAGGACACCCTCGGTGTGCCCGTGGTCGTCGAGAACATGGCGGGCGGAGTCGGAGCCGTCGGCGTGCAGTCCGTGTACAACGCGGCCCCGGACGGATACACCATCGCGATGGCCTCCGGCTCCATCCAGACGATCGTCCCGCACACCACCGAGCTCGGCTACGACATCTTCGACATGGAGTTCATCGGCTCCACCCACGAGTCGGTCGCGGCGCGTTTCGTCCGCGCGGACAGTCCGTACGAGACCATCGAGGACCTCGTCGAGGCGGGCACGAGCGGCACGGACCTCGTGGACATCACCAGTGGCGGCTTCGGCCTGCCCGACATCGGCACGGCGATGCTCAGCGACGCCGTCGGCGGGCTCGACTACCGCCCGCTGGCGACCGACGGCGGTGCGGAGGCGGTGCTCCGGCTCCTCGCGGGCGACGGCGACATGGGACAGAACTCCGCGGCCACCACCGTGCAGTACATCGAGACCGGTGAGCTTCGGCCGCTGCTCATCGAGTCCGGATCATGGCCCCTCCTGGAGGAGATGGGCGTTCCCACCTCCGAGGAGCTCTACGGCTATTCGACGGTCAATCCGTCGTCGCTCCTGCTCCCGCCCGGGACGCCGGAGAACATCCGGAGCACCCTGGAGGATGCGGTGCGCGTCGCGCTCGAGGACGAGACGGTGTTCGAGCGGATGGCGGCGACCGCTGAACTGATCCAATTCCGGACGGGGGCCGAAGCCAAGGAGTACGCCCAGGCGGCCTATGACCGGTTCGAGCCGATCATCGACCAGCTCGGCTGAGTCGCAGTCGCGACGGGCGCTCCGAACGGAGGAGAGAAGATGAGTGAGACGCAGGCGGCTGCCGTGGATGCTGTGGATCAGCAGGGCAGAGGGTGGGTGAAGGCGCTCAGGGCGATCTTCGCGGCGCTCCTCGCAGGAGTCGGCGGATACCTGGTGATCGCAGCGGAAGGTCTGGGCTATCTCGACAGGACGGGAGCGCCCGGCCCCGGCTTCTTCCCGCGCTGGGTGGGTCTGCTCCTCGTCGTCCTCGCGATCGCCTGGGGGATCTCCGAGCTGCGCGCGCCGCTGTCGGCGCAGATCGAGCAGGATCTGGATCCGCGCGGATGGCTGCGCAGCGCGCGGTTCCTGCTGGCGCTCATCGCCTTCGTCGTGCTCCTGATCCCTCTCGGCTACGTGATCTCGAGTCTCGCCTTCATGCTGTTCCTGACCTTCACCGTCGGCAGGACGCGGGGACGGTGGTGGGTGAACGTCCTCGTGTCGCTCGCCGTCAGCGTCGGCGCGCATCTCCTCTTCGTGCAGGGACTCGGGGTGACGCTTCCGCCCTCGCCCATCCCGTTCCTCGCCGCCGTCGGCCTGTGAAGGATGGGCGAACACCTGGAGGAGGAGCTCATCGCGACGCGGGTGCGCGAGCGGTTCCGGCGCATGGTCGAGGGGGCGGACCTGAATGCCGTCGTGACCCGTGCCGAGTCGAGCGCGTCCGCGTCCGCGGCGGCTCTCGACCGCGATCCCGATCGTGCCGGTGCGCTCCGGGGCATGACGATCGGCGTCAAGGACAACATCGACACGGCCGGCATCCGGACCACCGCCGGGTCCCGCGTCTTCGCGGGCAACGTGCCGGCGGTGGACGCCTTCGCCGTCGAGCGGATCCGCGCGGAGGACGGGATCATCGTCGCGAAGCTCAACATGGGCGAGTTCGCGCTGGGGGGAACGACGCAGAACACGCCGTGGGGCGCCTGCCGCAATCCGTGGGATCCCCGTCGCATCCCCGGCGGCTCCAGCGGCGGATCGGGCGCGGCGGTGGCGACGGGGATGGTCGATGCCAGCCTCGCGACCGACACCGGCGGATCGATCCGGGTGCCCGCCGCGGCCAACGGCGTGCTCGGTCTGCGCCCGACGCGCGGGCGGATCTCGGTGCGGGGCATCCTGCCTCTGAGCCCGTCTCTCGACACCGTCGGACCGCTGGCGAGGGACGCCGGGACGCTGGCGCGCGTGTTCGATGCGATCGACCGCTTCGATCGCCGGGATCCGCTGAGCGTCGACGGACCGCGGGTGCCGCTCGCCCCCGGGCTGTCCCGCGGGGTCGCAGGGATGAGGATCGGCCTCGCCACGGGGTACTTCGCGGATCGGGTGGATGCCGGGGCCGCCGAGGCGCTGGCCGGACTCTTGCCCATCCTCGACGAGGCCGGCTGCACGATCGTGCCCGTGGAGATCGGAGGTGCGGAGGAGGCCAGGCGGCATCTGTCCAGCATCCTGTTCGCGGAGTCGGCCGTCGTGCACGCTGGAAGGCTGGCGGGCGAGGATGACGACCTTCTCGTCTCCGGTACGCCCGAACGGCTCCGTCGCGGTGCGGGAGTGGGGGCGGCCGATGTGGTGCGTGCGATCTCCTGGCGGCATGGCTGGCAGCGGCGGATCGAGACGCTTCTCGACACGGTCGACGTCGTGCTGACCCCGACGATGCCGTGCGATGTCCCGCTGGCTGTGGAGGAGGCGGGGGACATCGATCGGTTCGCGCACGTCTGGGCGATGTTCAGCGGGCCCACCCTCTCCATCCCCTGCGGGTTCCATCCGGTCTCGGGGATGCCGGTGGGGGCTCAGCTCACCGCCGCGCCGTGGCGGGAGCACCTGCTGCTGAGGCTCGCGCAGGCCGTCCAGGTGAGGACGGGGTGGCACCGGCGCCGACCCGAGGGCGGTCGCGCCTCGGCTCCCCGCGATGTCGTCGGCGCGGCAGGACATTCCCCTGAAGGTCCCGATCCGCTACGCTGATTACAGTCAGCGCACATTCGTGCGCACAGCGAACATCAAGGAGGATGTCAATGATGATCTCTTGTCGTGGCATGAGGCCACCGCAGTCCAGGCGGGTCGGCGCGTGAGCGCCGGAGTCGGCGCCGGACTCGACGCGCCGAAGCTCAAGGGGTTCCGGCGGAAGGTCGCCGTCCTCTCCAGCATGGGTCTGTTCCTCGACGGGTTCGACCTCACGATCATCGCGGCGGCCGGCCTGCTGATCGCCAGCCACTTCAGCCTGGAGGGACCGCTGCTGGGCCTCGTCAACGCCTCGGCCCTGATCGGCATGTTCCTCGGTGCGCTCGTCGGCGGCTGGCTGACCGACCGCCTCGGCCGGAAGAAGATGTACACGATCGTTCTCGTCGGCTTCGTCGCCTTCGCCGTGCTGACGGCGGCCTCCCAGGAGGTGTGGCAGCTCGTGGGCGGCCGCGTGCTGCTGGGAATGTGCATCGGAGCGGACTACGCGATCGCAGCGGTGCTCACCGCCGAGTTCGCGGGCAAGAGCGATCGCGGCCGGCTGGTCGTCGGCATGAGCGCGGCCACCAACCTGGGCAACGTCGCCGCCTACATCACCGCCATCGTCCTGATGGGGACCGGCGGAGACGCCTGGCGCTGGATGCTCCTCGTCGGGGCGGGACTCGCCCTGATCGTCGCCTACCTCCGGCGCACCATCCCCGAGTCGCCTCGCTGGCTGGTCCAGCAGGGGCGGACGGAGGATGCCGCGCGGATCATGCGGGAGATCACGGGCGAGGAGATCGATCCCGCGACCATCGTCCCGCCGACGACGCCCAAGGAGCCGTGGAGCAGGCTCTTCTCCGGTCGCTTCCTCCGGCGGACGATCTTCGTGTGCTCCTTCTGGTTCCTGTTCGGCGCCGCGTATTACGGCATCTCCCTCTTCTCACCGCAGATCGTCCAGTCGATCGCCGGCACCGACCAGGTGCTGACCTATGTCGGCTCGGGGCTCATCGCGCTGCTCGGTGTCTGCGGCGCGCTCCTCGGCGCCTATCTCGTCGAGATCTGGGGCCGGCGCACCGGCATCATCACCGGCTTCGCCGTCATGCTGGTCGCCCTGCTGATCCTCACCCTCCTCGGCGGTCAGGCGCCGCTCGGTATCGTCATCGTCCTCGTCGGCGTGACGATGATCGGCGGGCAGGTCGGCCCTGGCACGCTCAACCTCCTCTACCCCAGCGAGCTCTTCCCGACCGCGCTGCGCGCGAGGGCGGTCGGGCTGGGAACGGCGGTCAGCCGGATCGGCTCCATCCTCGGCGTGCTCGTCTTCCCGACGCTGATCGCCGCGTGGGGACTGGGCAACGCTCTCTGGCTCTTCGTGACTCTCGCCGGTCTCGGGCTGCTCGTGTCGATCTTCATGGCTCCTGAGACGAAGGGCCGCAGCCTCGAGGACATCTCGGAGGACGTGCCGGCGGCCCGATGAGCCGGAGCGCCGTCAGGACATCATGACCGGATATCGGACGCCCGCCCGGTGGTCCGTCGGCACGAAGCCGAGGGATCTCCGGGTAGGGCTCGGAGCGGATTTCGCGCTCGGCGCCGACCTGGAGTGCGCCGTGACGGTGCACGTCCCGGTCGTGCCGCCGCGCGCAGCCCTGTTCTGCTATCCGGGCGGCGGCTACTCCAGGGACTACTTCGATCTGAGCTTCCCCGGCCGTACGGGGTACAGCATGGCCGAGGCCCTCGTCGATGAGGGATTCCTCGTGGTGCGCTGCGACCATCTGGGCGTGGGCGGCAGCAGCCACCCGGAACGCCCGGAGCGCATCCGCCCGGTCGATCTCGCCGCGGCGAACTCCCGTGTCGTGCGCGAGCTCGCCGCCCGGATCGCGAACGGAACGCTGGCGCAGGAACTGCCGGCGCAGGCCGGGCTCGCCCTCATCGGGATCGCGCACTCCATGGGCGGCGGGCTGCTGACGATCCAGCAGTCGCTGTTCGCCGACTTCGACGGCATCGCGATGATGGGCTGGAGCGCCGTGAGCATGCCGACCTCTGCGCGGATGAGCGCGCTGACGGGGCTGCCGCCGGAGCCGCGGATGCTGGCGCCGGAGCCTCCGCCGCCCCGTCACCCCGGCTACGCCAGGGTGAGCAGGGGCTCGGTCCAGCACTACTGGTACCACTGGGGCGACGTGCCGCCCGATGTCATCGAGGCCGATGATCTCGCGGCGGTGGAGTTCCCGCCGTGCGCCGGATCGATGAACGAGCCGGGGATCGCGGCGGCGCACGCGGCCTCCATCGACGTGCCGGTGCACCTGGTCGCCGGCGAGCGGGATCTCCGGCTTCCGGATTCGGACGAGCCGGGCGCGTACCCCGCATCGCCGCGGGTCGAGTTCGCGGTGCTCCCGCGCTCCGCCCACTGCCACAACATGGCGGGCACGCGGGCGATCGCCTGGCGGGGGATAGCGGACTGGGCGGGCACAGTGACCGCGAGGGGTGCGAGGCTGACGGCATGATCCACGCGCTCCCACCCCTCGTGATCCGTCCCCTGTGCGTCGGCCTCTTCGGCGGTCCTCTCGACCGGCGCAGGGGGCCGGGCGAGCCGGAGTATCTCTCCGCGATGTTCATGTTCCTCATCGAGGGGGGCGCATCGCCGGTCCTCGTCGACACCGGGACCCTGGACCCCGCTGCGGCTCGCGCTCGGCAGAGGCGACTGCTGCACCGACCGCCCGAGATGGAGCCGCTCGCCGTTCTCCGTGCGCACGGGGTGGAGCCTGAAGACGTCCGGATCGTCGTGAACACCCACCTGCACTGGGACCACTGCTCCGGGAACGACCTCTTCCCCGCGGCCACGATCTATGTCCAGCGTGCAGAGGTCGCCCATGCGGTCTCGCCGATCGAGAGCCATCTGCCCTTCTACGAAAAGCTTCCCGGGATCCGGCCCGCGTGGCTGGACGCCTGGGACCGCATCCGCGCCGTCGACGGCGATCACGATCTCGCTCCCGGGATATCGCTCATCGCGCTGCCGGGGCATTCGCCGGGGTCGCAGGGCGTGCTGGTGGAGACCCGTGCAGGACGCTTCCTCATCGCCGGCGACACGGTGAATCGCTTCGAGGACTGGGAGGGCGACGGCGCGGGCGGGCACACGCCTCCCGCCCTGATCCACAGCCCGGCGGAGTGGGCTGCGAGCGCTCGACGGATCGAGGGGCTGGGGTGCGCGGTGATCCCGAGCCATGACCTCGCTCTCATCGCTCACGCTCCGTTCGGAGCGTGAGCGATGAGAGCCTCGCCCGTTCCGGACGCTCCGGGAGCCCGCCCTCTCGGGGCGGGGACGGCTCGGCGCAAGCGTCTTCTTGACAGCCCCCGGGATCGCGTGCAACTATTTGTGCGCGGATAGTGTACGCTTGTTCGCATCGCAAACATTTAAGACGAGAGAGGTCGATGATGACGTCGATGCCCCCGCTGCTACGAGGCACAGGGAGGCGCAGGTGACCGACTTCACCGGCCGGAACAAGATCGCCGAATCCCTCGTCGCCGCGGTCGGCGCGATCCCCGCGGGAGCGACGGTCCTCGTCGGCGGATGGGGGCGCATCGGCATCCCGACGCAGCTCATCCCCTACGTCGCCGCGCACGCCGAGCCCGGGATCACCGTCGTCTCGAACAACTGCGGCGTCGGCATCCCCGGCGACATCGGCGACCTCTTCGCCGCCGGCGTGGTGTCCAAGGCGATCGCGACCTATCCCGTCAGCCCTGGAGCGACCGCGTTCCGTGAGAGGTACGACAACGGCGAGCTCGAGCTCGAGATCGTGCCGCAGGGCACCCTGGCCGAGCGCCTGCGCGCCGCAGGCGCGGGGATCGGCGGCTTCTTCACGCCGACGGGGGCGGGCACGGAGCTCGCCGGCGATCGCGAGACCAGAGTGATCGAGGGCCGTGAGCACGTGTACGAGAGCGCCCTGCACGGCGATCTCGCGATCATCCGCGCCGCGCAGGCGGACGCCGCGGGCAACCTGCGCTTCCGTTACGCCAGCCGTGCCTTCAGCCCCATCATGGCGATGGCGGGCCGGCGCACCGTGGTCCAGGCGGACGAGATCGTCCCGGTCGGCGCCATCGCTCCGGACGACGTCCATCTGCCGGGCATCTTCGTCGACGCCGTGGTGCAGGGAGGCGCACGATGAGCGGCTGGAGCGTCCAGGAGCAGGCCGCGCGCGTCGCCGCGCTCCTGCCCGACTACGGATACGTCAACCTCGGGATCGGGATGCCGGGCAGCGTCGCGGCCGCCGTGACCCCCGAGCAGGGGATCGTGTTCCACTGCGAGAACGGCATCATCGGCTACCGTGCCCTCGATGAGGACGAGGCGCCGGACGCGGACGTCATCGACGCCGCGAGCGCGCCCGTGGCCCTGATCGAAGGCGCGGCCGTCGTCGCCCACGACATCTCGTTCGCGATCGCGCGCGGGGGCAGGCTCGACGCCACGGTGCTCGGAGCCTTCCAGGTCTCGCAGCAGGGCGACCTGGCGAACTGGAAGGCTCCCGGCGCACGGGTCGCCGGCGTCGGCGGCGCCATGGACCTCGCCGTGGGAGCGCGTCAGGTCATCGTCATGATGCGCCACGTCGACCGCGACGGAAACCCCAAGATCGTCGAACGGTGCGACTATCCGCTCACGGTCGCGAGGGGGGTCGACCACATCGTGACCGACAGGGCGGTGATCGCCGTCACCGAGGACGGACTGGTCGTCGGCGAGATCGCGCCGGGGATCACCATCGAAGAGCTCCAGGCGGCGACAGGCGCACCCCTCCGGGTGTCCGCCCCCGCCGCCGGCTCGTGAGAACAAGGAGAAGAGAGAGGGAGATGCTAGGAAAAACCATCGCGGATCTGGAGGCGGGCGACGTCTTCGAGCCCATCCGCTACGTGCTCACCGAGTTCATCTGCGCGGAATACGCGCACGCCAACGAGGACGCCGTCGAGTGGTACTACTCGGCCGCCGCGCCGTTCGACCGGCAGCTGCGCCCGCCGACGATGATCCACGCCGACAAGATGCGCATCCTCGAGGCGAACTGCACCGAGGAGAAGCGCATCTCCGGCCAGCACACCGACGACGCGCGCATCCACTACGAGTACCACGCCCAGCAGCACAGCCCCGCCTATGTCGGCGAGGAGCTCGTCGTCAGCGGGCGCATCGTCGACAAGTACACCCGTCGCGGCGGGGAGTACCTGCACTACGAGCTCACGGTCGAGACCTCGGACGGGCGCCTCGTGACCACGTACAACGACCTGACCCTGCTGTCCTACAAGCCGATCGCGGAGGCGAAGAAAGCATGAGCACCCCCACATTCGAGGTCGGCGACGTCCTCACCGGCCCGACCCGGCCCATCTCGCTGCAGCGGGCCGGCTGGTACAGCATCGGGATCTTCTCAGCCGCGACCGGTGCGCCGCACGAGATCCAGAAGAACATCCACACGGATCACGAGTACGCCCGCAGCCAGGGCCTGCCCGCCGCGATCGCGGACGGCATGCACTCCACGAACTGGCTCAACGCCCTGCTGGGCCGAGAGTTCGGCGAGCACTACGTCTCCCGCGGCCGTCTGCGCACGCGGTACGTCAAGCCGACGCTCCTGGACGTTCCCCTCACCCCGAAGGCGGTCGTGACGGACCGCGTCGAGACGGAGGACGGGGTGCGCTACGAGCTGAAGGTCTGGGTCGAGGACCCTGATGGCACCGAGCTGACCGTCGGCGACGCCGCGGCCGTCGTCCAGGGCTGACATCATGGGCGAGCTCACGGACGTCTTCGTCTACGACGCTCTGCGGACCAGGACGGGGCGCTTCGGCGGCGCCCTGTCCGAGGTCCGTCCGGACGACATGGCCGCCGCGGTCCTCTCGGCGGTGGCCGAGCGCTCGCCGCAGCTGGACGTCGCGCGCGTCGACGACGTGATCCTCGGCAACGCCAACGGCGCCGGCGAGGAGAACCGCAACGTCGCCAGGATGGGCGTGCTGCTGGCCGGCTTCCCGACCTCGGTCCCCGGGTCCACGGTCAACAGGCTGTGCGGCTCCGGCCTCGAGGCCGTCGTGCAGGCGAGCCGCGCCATCGCCACGGGCGATGCGGAGGTCGCGATCGGCGGCGGCGTCGAGTCGATGACGCGCGCGCCCTGGGTGGTGGAGAAGCCGTCACGGGCGTTCCCGCACAGCAGCCCGACGATGTACTCCACCTCGCTCGGGTGGCGCTTCCCCAATCCGAAGATGCCCGGCGAATGGCAGATCTCTCTCGGGGACAGCGCCGAGATCCTCGCGGAGCGCTACAGCATCGGCCGGGAGGCTCAGGATGCCTTCGCGCTGGCGAGTCATCGCAAGGCCGAGGCGGCCTGGGCGGCCGGCTTCTTCGACGGGGAGGTCATCGACCTCGATGGTGTCACCCTGGAGAGGGACGAGCCGATCCGGCCGGACACGTCGCCGGAGCGTCTTGCACGGCTGAAGCCGGCCTTCAAGAAGGACGGCTCGGTCACCGGCGGCAACTCCTCGCCGCTCAACGACGGCGCCTCGGCCGTGCTCCTGGGATCCGAGCGCGCGGCCGCGTCGATCGGGCGTGACCCGCTCGCGCGCATCGCCGGTCGCGGAGTGTCCGGCATCGACCCCGACATCTTCGGCATCGGTCCGGTGGAGGCCGCGAACACCGCGCTCGCTCGAGCAGGCATCGGCTGGGGCGACGTGGACCTCGTCGAGCTGAACGAGGCCTTTGCCTCGCAGTCGCTGGCCTGCCTGCAGCTGTGGCCGGAGCTCGATCCCGAGATCGTCAACGTCTCGGGCGGCGCGATCGCCCTCGGGCACGCGCTGGGCAGCTCGGGCTCGCGCCTGCTCACCACGCTCGTGCACAACCTGCGTCGCACCGGCGGACGCTGGGGGCTCGCGGCCCTGTGCATCGGCATGGGCCAGGGCATCGCGGTCGTCGTCGAGGCGGCCTGAGCCACGGGGCCGCCGCACATCGCGTGCCCCGAGTCCACGAAGAAGTGAGGGAGTAGTCATGCAGGATGGATATGTCGCCGTCGTCACCGGCGCGAGTGCGGGAATCGGGCAGGCCACGGCGAGGGCGTTGGTGAGCAGAGGGGCGCGGGTCGTGCTCGGCGCGCGCCGGGTGGAGGCGTTGGAGGTGCTGGTCGCGGAGCTCGGTGAGGATGTCGCCGTCGCGGTCCGTACGGACGTCAGGGTTCCCGCTGATGCGGAGAATCTGGTTCGGACGGCTGTGGATCGGTTCGGGAGGGTGGACGGGCTGATCGCGAATGCGGGGATCGGGTATTACGGCAGCATCCTGGATCATGACGATGAGACGCTGGACGTGATGTTGGACACCAATGTGGCGGGGACGGTGTGGCCGGTGCGGGCGGCGGTGCGCCGGATGCTGCCGCAGGGGAGTGGGGATGTGGTCATCGTGAGCTCGGTGGCGGGGACGACTGCGCGTGGCAACGAGGCGGTCTACGCGGCGACGAAGCATGCGCAGATGGGGCTGGCTCAGGGTCTGGACCGGGAGTTGTTCCGCCAGGGGATCCGGGTGACGGCGGTCCAGCCGGGTGGTGTCGTGACGGAGTTCGCGATGCAGCCGGGCGGCGGGCGCACGGCCGAGTCCCCGCAGCTCGCGGATATGCTCCGGGCGGAGGATGTCGCGGCGGCCATCGTGAACGCGCTCGAGCAGCCGCGCACCGTCCGCACTCTCGTGCATCGGTTGCGGGGAGCCACCGAGGAGGAATGACATGACACCGCTCGTGAACGAGCCCGAGGAGTTCGCCGCCGAGGCGCTGCGCGGTTTCGCGGCGAGTCATCCGGACATCGTGACGCTCCTGGACGGCGGACTGGTGCGCGCATCGGGCACTCCGCGCGGCCAGGTCGCCGTCGTGCTCGGCGGCGGATCCGGCCATTTCCCCGCCTTCGCCGGGTGGATCGGGGCGGGCTTCGGCTCGGCCGCGGCAGCGGGGAACATCTTCGCCTCCCCCTCGGAATCGCAGGTCCTGCGCGCCGCACGCGCGGCGGAGAACGGCGGCGGGGTCATCTTCGTCCCCATCAACTATGCGGGGGACATCCTGCATTTCAGCGCCGCTGCGGAGCGCCTGGCCGCCGAGGGCATCCCCACGAGGCTCGTGGCCGTCACCGATGACATCGCCTCGGGCCCGATCGACGCCGAGCAGGGCAGACGCGGCATCGCCGGAAGCCTGTTCGTCGTCAAGGTCGTCGGCGCCGCCGCGGAGCGGGGCGACGGGCTGGACGAAGTGGCGCGGATCGCGACCGCCGCGAACGACGCGACCCGCACCCTCGGCGTCGCCTTCTCCGGCTGCACGCTGCCGGGTGCGCCGCATCCGCTTTTCGAGATCCCGGATGGGAGGATGGCCGTCGGACTGGGCATCCACGGCGAACCCGGTCTGTACGACGTGCCGGCGGGGACGGCCGATGACGTGGCGGATCTTCTCGTGGACGGGCTCTTCCAGGAGCGCGGGCCCGAGTCCGGGCGCCGGGTCGCCGTGGTGGTGAACGGCCTCGGAGGGACGAAGTACGACGAGCTCTTCCTCGTCTTCGGTCGCGTGCGCGAACGGCTGGGGGAGGCGGGGATGACGATCGTCGCCCCGGTCGTCGGAGAGCAGGTCACGAGTCTCGACATGGCGGGCGTCTCGCTGTCGATCGCCTATCTCGACGAAGAGCTGGAGGAGCTCTGGCGTGCGCCTGCGTACAGCGCCTCCTTCGCCCGCGGCGCCGTCGAGTCCGCTCCGGTCGACGCAGGACACGCGTCGCCGGTGCTCGAGGACGAGCCCGTGGTCGTGGTGCCCGCGTCGAGCGCCGCCTCGGCGGCCGCGGCCCAGGAGATCGTCGAGGCGCTCGGGAGGGCGTCCGCGGCGATCGATCGCGAGCAGCAGCGGCTCGGCGATCTGGATGCCGTGGCGGGGGACGGCGATCACGGCATCGGGATGCAGCGCGGGATCCGTGCCGCCCATCACGCCGCCCAGCTCGCCGCGAGGGCGGGCGCGGGCGCCGGGACCGTGCTGCGGCTCGCGGGCGACGCGTGGTCGGATGTGGGCGGCGGCACCTCCGGGGCTCTCTGGGGCAGCGGCCTGCGTGCCGCGGGGGACGCGCTCGGCGACGAGGACGGCCCCGACGCTGCCGGCATCCGGGCGGCGGTGCGCGCTTTCGCGGACGCCGTCGTGTCGCGCGGACGCGCCGAGCCCGGCGACAAGACGATGGTCGATGCGATCCTGCCCTTCGCGGCTGCGCTCGAAGGCGGCGCCGGCGAGAAGCCGTCCGCCGCGTGGGCGGCTGCGAGCGAGGTCGCGGTGCGCGCCGCGCAGGACACGGCGGATCTCGTGGCCAGGCGCGGACGCTCGCACACGCACGGCGATCGTTCGCGGGGCACGCCTGATCCCGGAGCCGTCTCGTTCGCGCTGATCGTCACGGCCGTGCTCGGGGTCTGACCCTTCGTCGCCGACCCGGCGGGTGCGCCGTCCGGCCGCATCGTCGCCGGTGAGGCGGCCTTTCGAGGCACCCTCCGCGGGGGTCGGGGCAGGCGGGACCCGGGCCGCGACATACGGCGGGCCGGCGGCGTCGCGCCCGGTACTGTGAATCCATGGACCTGCGCGTCGCCGCCTACGCGGTCGTCACCGACGACGACGACCGCGTGCTGCTCGCCCGGTGGACCGAGGGACGGCGCATCGCCTGGACCATGCCCGGGGGAGGCCTCGAGGCAGGGGAGGACCCGGAGGAGGCTGTCCGTCGCGAGCTGCGCGAGGAGACCGGCTACTCCGTCCACGTGCAGGAGCTGCTCGGCATCCATTCGCGGGTGATCCCGGCAGGACGCAGGGTGCAGAAGGCGTCCGAACCGCTGCACACCCTGCGGATCGTCTACCGCGCGAAGGTCGGCGGGGGCAGGCTCCGCTTCGAGAAGGACGGCTCGACCGACATGGCCGGATGGTTCGCCGTCCCCGCGATCGCCGGCCTCCAGCGGGTGAAGCTCGTCGACATCGCGCTGCGGATGGCCGGGATCCTCTGACTCCGGCGCCGTGCCCGCGCGCCCGGGCCTGCGGTCCCGCGGGCGCGCTCGCCCGAACGGGAGGAGTGCGTCCGAAGGGGAGGACTTCCCCCGATCCGGAAGAGTGGTTCCCCGCGTCCCTCCTCCGGATCGTGCGATCTCCTCCGGATCGAAGCCGGATGGAGCGGGCGAAGGGCTCGGCCGGCGCGGAGCGGCCTGAACGCGGACAGAGGGGCGAGGCTCAGTCGCGCGACGGGTTCGCGACGGGCTCGGGCTCGGAGATGTCGGCGACCGTCGCGCCATAGGCCGCGATGAGATCGTCCGCGTCCACGAACAGGCTGTAGCCGTGCGCCCCGGCGCCCATCGCCACCCGCTGTCCGACGATGGACGCGTCGGCGTACACGGGCCAGTCCGTCGTGCTGCCGATCGGCACGATCGTGCCGCGTTCGTATCCGGTGGCGGCGAGGGCGAGCTCCGCCTCGGGGAGCCGCAGCTTGTTCACGCCGACGACCGCCCGCAGCTTGGGCCAGGCGATCGAGCGGCCGCCGGGGATGAGCGCGAACAGATACGTGTCGTCGGACCGCTTCACGACGAGGGTCTTCACGATCCCGGACGGCGGGATGCCGAGAAGCGCCGCCGCCTCGGCGAGGCTGCCAGCCTGAGGACGCTCCCGGATCTCGATGTCCAGGCCGCGGGCCGCCGCGGCCTCGCGGACGCGGGCGTGCGGGTCGGTCACGCGTTCGGCGCGGAGAGCGGATCGTCGGCGACCCAGAGCTCGTCGTCCGCGCGCAGGGCCTGCCAGGCGGCATACAGCACTCCGGCCGCCGCGGCGATGCCGAGGACGATCGCGACGACGGAGCCGAGTCCCGCACCCTTCTTCGCCGGGGCCTGCTGCACGACGACGCCGTGACGCTTGGCGTTGGCGATGTCCCACGCACTGAGGGCGGAGCCCACCACACCGCCGACGATCGGGACGACCTTGTCGTCCACCACGTGCCGGCCCAGCTTCACACCCCGGTCGACCACCGGTGCGACCTTGCGGTTGTAGGTGTCCTGCACGGCGGGGAGGACCTGCTCGCGACCGAGGTTCCCGAGCTGGCGGCTCGCCTCGCGCGCGACGTCGGCCGCGTGACCGACGAGCACCTGCTGCGACTCCCAGAGATCGGTGGCGTCGTTCTGAAGACGACGCAGTTCCTTCTTCCGCTTTCGGCTGAGGCTCACGATGCTCTCCTGTCCATTGCAGTACGGGTACCCCATCTTGCCAGACGCGGCTGAATACGGGCAGTGATTGCGGCTCCCCTTGCCAGCGTGCCGCGTTCGCGCTAAGAGATCCTGCCCGCGTCCAGGTCATCCCGCGTCAGGCTCTGCGAGAATGTATGCATGCCTCACGCCTCTCACGTCGCAACCCTGCACACCAACCACGGTGACATCGTCATCAATCTCTTCGGCGACCACGCCCCGAAGACCGTCGCGAACTTCGTCGGTCTCGCGGACGGTTCCCAGGACTGGACGCACCCCGCCACCGGCAAGCCGGGCGAGGGCCCGCTCTACAAGGACGTCGTCTTCCACCGCATCATCCCGAACTTCATGATCCAGGGCGGCGACCCGCTCGGCCAGGGCGTCGGCGGTCCCGGGTACAACTTCGACGACGAGATCCACGGGGAGCTGAACTTCAACGAGCCCTACATCCTCGCGATGGCCAACGCCGGCCTCCGCCGCAACGCCATCACCGGCAAGGCCGAGGGGACCAACGGATCGCAGTTCTTCATCACCACCGACCCGACCCCGTGGCTGCAGGGCAAGCACACGATCTTCGGCGAGGTCGCCGACGACGCCTCCAAGGCCGTCGTGGACGCCATCTCCGCGGTTCCCACCGCCGCCGGCGACCGTCCTGTCGAGCCGGTCGTGCTGCAGTCGATCGACATCGTCGCGGCCTGACGACGCGAGCCGATCCGGATGACGAGCCCTGAGTTCACGAGCAATCGCGACAACTACTGCTATCGGCATCCGGATCGGCAGAGCTTCGTGCTCTGCCAGCGGTGCATGCGCACCATCTGCCCCGAGTGCCAGACGCAGGCGGCTGTCGGCGTCATCTGCCCGGAGTGCATGAAGGAGGAGCGCAAGAACCGCACTCCTGCGCAGAAGCGCGCGCAGCGTCGCTGGGGCAGAGGCGCCGTGCTCGCGCCGGCCACGGGCACGCCGGTCGTGACCTACGCCATCGTCGGCGTCACGGCGTTCTTCTGGCTGCTGGGCCTGATCCCGGGGCTCGGCCCTGCGCTGCGGAGCGAGCTGCTCTTCAACGCCGGCTACCTCTACCCCGCATACAACGGCGGCATCTTCGAGCCATGGCGTCTTCTGACCGCTGCGCTCGTGCACAGCAGCATCTTCCACGTCGGCTTCAACATGCTCTCGCTGTGGGTGATCGGGCGCACCCTCGAGCCGATGCTCGGACGCTGGCGCTTCCTCACGCTCTATGTGCTCGGCGCGATCGGCGGCTCGGTCGCCGTCGCGTGCCTCGCCCCCAGCGTCTCGACGGTCGGCGCCTCCGGTGCGATCTTCGCGCTCTTCGGCGCCCTGCTGATCATCGGCCGGCATCTGGGCGCGAACGTCACCGGCATCCTGGTGCTGCTGGGCATCAACCTCGTGATCGGCTTCATCCCCGTATTCAACATCGCCTGGCAGGCGCACATCGGCGGGGCGGTCGTCGGCATCGTCATCGCGTTCATCCTCACCCGCACCCGCCGTCGCGACCGGCGCTGGGCTCAGATCCTCTGGCTCGTCGGTGTCGCTGTCGTCCTGGTGCTGCTCGTCGCCTTCGTCCCGCCCCTCGTCATGGGGGTGTGAATAACACCGGTGTAATTCTCCCCAGCCTGTGGATGGAACTGTGGATAACTCCGGAAGACGAAGAGCCCCCGCCGATCGGCGGGGGCTCTTCGTCGAACGAGGTGCGGGCGTCAGCGCCAGCGCGTCGTCATGAGGAAGCCGATGAGGGCGATACCGAGGCCGATGGCGAGGTTCCAGGACTGGATGCCGGGGATCGGCCACTGCATGTTCGAGATGTAGAACACCAGGATCCAGGCGAGGCCGAGCAGCATGAAGCCGACCATGACGGGCTTGAACCACACGGCGTTGGGCGCCTGCTCACCCTCGGTGCGCTCGACGACGGGCTCTTCGCTCTTGCGGTCTCGTGCCATGCCGACATTCTACCCATGCGGGCTGTGTTCTCCAGAGTCCGGATCCGCGTGCGCTCCCGGCGGCGTGCGCACATCCTGACGGGATAGGATCACGCCTGTGACTGCAACCGCCGTGCCCGACTCGCGACGCTCGCGCAAGAATCGCCGGCGCTCGAGGGCGACGGTCACGAGCGTGCTCGGGGAGCTCCTGCTCACCGCCGGCGTCGTCGTGCTGCTGTTCGTCGCCTGGCAGATGTGGATCGGCGACTTCATCATCAGCGCTCAGCACAACGCCGAGGGGGCGGAGGTCTCCCAGGAGTGGGCGGAGATGCCCACTCCTGAGCTGCCGCCGCTCATCACCGACGAGGAGTCCGGCACGACCTGGTACGAGCCGCCGATCCTCGAGCATCCGGGCGACGGCGAGGAGTTCGCACTGATGCACATCCCCCGGTTCGGTGACGACTACAGCGTCAAGATCGCCGGGGGGACGAGCCGCTCGGTGACCCTCGACAAGATCGGCATCGGTCTCTACACCCAGTCGAAGATGCCCGGCGAGGTGGGCAACTTCGCCCTCGCCGGCCACCGCACCACCTGGGGCAAGCCCTTCAACCAGCTCGACAAGCTCAAGCTCGACGATGCGATCGTCGTGGAGACGCCCGAAGGCTGGTACACCTACCGGTTCCGCACCCTGGAGTACGTGAAGCCCAGCGAGGTCGACGTGCTGCTGGACGTCCCGCAGATGCCGTCGGTCTCCACCGGTGAGCGCTACATCACGCTGACCGCCTGCTCCCCCCTCTACTCGCTCGCCGAGCGCATCGTCGCCTACGGTGTGTTCGAGGGCTTCCAGCCCCGTGCCGAAGGCGCGCCCGACTCCCTGGCGCCCGTCGACGAAGTCGCCTCCCCGTCCCTCTAGGAGCATCCGATGTACGCAGCGATCTGGCGTCTCCTCCCCGGCCCGTGGTGGCTGCGGCTGCTCATCCTGCTCGTCGTCGTGGCCGCGATCCTGTACGGGCTGTTCTTCTACGTGTTCCCCTGGGTGAGCCCGTACATCACCCCCGGCGAGGTCGATCTGGAATGACCGTGCGCGTGCTCGTCGTGGACAACCACGACAGCTTCGTGCACACCCTGGTCGGCTATCTCCGCGAGCTGGGCGCCGAGGTCACGGTCGTCGAGGCGGATGCCGCGGACGAGGCGGCGTTCGAGGGGATGCTCTCCGCGCAGGACGCCGTGCTGCTCTCGCCCGGTCCTGGCCGACCGCGGGAGGCCGGGGCCTCCGTCGCGATCGCGGGGCTCGCCGCAGGGCGGCGGATGCCTCTGCTCGGGGTGTGCCTCGGGCATCAGGCGATCGGCGCGGCGTTCGGCGTCGAGGTGTCGGAGGCGTCAGAGCTGCTGCACGGCATGGTGTCGCAGGTCGAGCACGACTCGTCAGCGCTGTTCGACGGCATCCCCTCGCCGTTCGCCGCCGGCCGCTATCACTCGCTGGCGCTCGCCGAGGCGGAGCTGCCGCCCGAGCTCGTCGTCACGGCGCGTGCGGAGGGGGGAACGGTGATGGCGATCGCGCATCGGGAGCTGCCGATCCTCGGCGTGCAGTTCCATCCGGAGAGCGTGCTGACGGAGGGCGGATACCGCCTGCTGGCGAACTGGCTCGCCCTGGCGGGCGACGCGGACGCCGTCGCCCGCTCGGCAGGATTGAGCCCGCTCGCGCGCTGAGCCCGCGTCCCCTCCCGTTCGTTGAGCGGCCCGCGTCCCCTCCCGTTCGTTGAGCGGCCCGCGTCCCCTCCCGTTCGTTGAGTAGCCGCTTTTCCCTTCCGTTCGTTGAGCGAGCCGGAGGCGAGTCGAAACGGGTCTTGTCGCGGACTGCGTTTCGACTCGGTCGGCTGCGCCGTCCTCGCTCAACGAGCGGGGGAAGGAGGCTGCACCGTCCTCGCTCGACGTGAGGGATTGTGTGCGGGGCCGGGTCCCCTCCCGTTCGTTGAGCGGGCCGCTTTTCCCTTCCGTTCGTTGAGCGAGCCGGAGGCGAGTCGAAACGGGTCTTGTCGCGGACTGCGTTTCGACTCGGTCGGCTGCGCCGTCCTTGCTCGACGAGCGGGACGAAAGAGGCTGCACCGTCCTCGCTCAACGTGAGGGATTGTGTGCGGGGCCGGGTCCCCTCCCGTTCGTTGAGCGGGCCGCTTTTCCCTTCCGTTCGTTGAGCGAGCCGGAGGCGAGTCGAAACGGGTCTTGTCGCGGACTGCGTTTCGACTCGGTCGGCTGCGCCGTCGTCGCTCAACGAGCGAGGTGAAAGAGGCTGCGCCGTCGTCGCTCGACGTGCGGGGTGAAGGAGGCTGCGCCGTCCTCGCTCGACGTGCGGGTGGAAGGAGGCTGCGCCGCTCAACGAGCGGGCGGAAGCGGCTCGCTCGACGAGCGGGTGCGGGGGAGCTCACTCCCCGGTGCAGTAGCGCAGCTCGACCGTGGAATGCACCGGCACGTCACCGGGGGCCAGGGACATCGAGACCACGCCGGGCGACTCCGCGGCGGAGCAGTCCGGGTTCTCCTTCGGATCCGCGCTGAGGCCCAGGCTGTCCAGCTCCTGCGTCGCGGCGTCCACCGAGAACCCGGTCAGGTCCCGCAGGGTCACCCTGCCGCTCGCGACCACGAGGTCGACGACCGTTCCCGGGGACACCTCCGTGCCGTCCTCGACGCTCGCCTCGAGGACGCGGCCGGCCTCCTGGTCCTTGTCGTTCTGCTGGCGCACGGTGCCGAGCTCCAGCCCCGCCTTCTCCAACGCCGTCTCGGCGTCCTTCTGCGAGAGGGTCACCAGCATCGGGACCTCGACCTTCTCCTCGCCGCTGGAGACGTAGACCGTGATCTCGGTCCCCTTCTCGACCGTGGTCCCGCTCTTCGGATCCGTGCGGATGACGTTGCCCTCGGCCACGTCGGAGTTCGCCTCCTGCATGGGCGTCGCGGTGAGATCGAGGTCCTCCAGGATCTCCTCAGCGCGTTCGTAGGTCATACCGCTGACGTCCGTCACGGTGCGCGAGGAGGTCTCGACGGGAGGCGCCTGCACGGTCACGACCCAGAACAGCACGGAGGCCAGCAGGACCGCCATGAGCGCGACGCCGGCCCAGATCCACGCGACCGGCGGACCCGACTGCGTGCGCGTCATGGTGGTGTCCGTGGAGAGCTGGCGCAGCGACCGGGCGGTCTCCTGCGCAGCACGCGGGTTCGGACCGTACAGCTCGCTGGTCAGCGCGCCGATCTGCTTCTTGCTCGGCGCCTTCCCTCCTCCGGCCGCGGCGTCCAGCGCGGCACGGAAGCTCGCGGCATCCGGATACCGCTGGTAGGGATCCTTGGCGAGGGCGCGCAGCACGATCGGGTCGAGCGCTCCGGGAGAGAGCTCGTTCACCTCGGTCGGCGGGACGGGCGTCTCGCTGACGTGCTGATAGGCGACCGCGACAGGGGAGTCGCCGCGGAAGGGCTGACGTCCGGTGAGCAGCTCGTACAGCACGATGCCCGTGGAGTAGAGGTCGGTGCGGCCGTCGACAGGCTCGCCCTTGGCCTGCTCGGGGGAGAAGTACGCGGCGGTGCCGATGATCTGCGTCGTCTCGGCGACCGTGGACGACGAGTCCGAGACCGCGCGGGCGATGCCGAAGTCCATCACCTTCGCGGTGCCCTTGGGGGTCACCATGACGTTGCCCGGCTTGATGTCGCGGTGGATGACGCCCGCCTTGTGCGAGTACTCCAGGGCCTCGAGGATGCCGTCGACGTACCTCACCGCGTCGGCGACCGGAACGGGTCCCTGGGCGATGATGTCCTTGAGCAGCACCCCCTCGACGAGCTCCATGACGATGTACGGCACGGGCTGCTCGTTCGTGCCCGTCGTGTCCTCGCCGGCGTCGAAGACGCGCACGATCGAGGGATGCGACATGCGCGACGCCGCCTGCGCCTCGAGGCGGAAACGCGTGCGGAAGGCGGTGTCGCGCGCGAGCTCGGGGTCGAGGATCTTGATGGCGACGTCGCGCCCGAGGGTCAGGTCGTAGCCGCGGTAGACCCTGGCCATGCCGCCATGGCCGATGAGCTCGTCCACGCGGTACCTGCCCGCGAGGATGCGTGGCTCTGTGGACACCTGAAACCCCCTGCGATTACTGCTTTGATGCTCGACCCAAGGCTACCCTTCGGCGCCTTCGGCACCGGCATCCTCACCGCTGCTGTCGCCGCTGCTGTCGTCGCCGGCATCCGGCGCCGTGATCTGCTGCGACTGCCCCTGGGGCGAGTTCCCGGACGGACGATCTCCTCCGCAGAACGCGCGGTACGTGGCCGTGACGACCTGACCAGCGGTTCCCTCGTCCACCGTGATCTCGGTGGTGCGGACGTTCGCCGCGAAACCGATGCTGGCGGAGCCGTCCGAGAAGGTCGCGTTGGTGAGCGTCACCTCGTAGCTGCTCAGCGAGGACGCGCCCGACGGGCAGGTGTAGTTCGTCCAGTTGAGCGTGATGGTCTCGCCTTCGACGGGCGTACCGCTGAAGGTGGGCGCGTTGGTCGGAGCGGGGATCGAGACCTGCTCGCCGTAGAGCGTCAGGGTCAGCAGCGAGCCGGGCTCGACCATGCCCGCCGGCTCGACCTTCTGGACCTTGCCGACCTGATCGGCGTTCTCGGCCGCGACGTTGCCGGTGACGCAGTTCACTTCGAGGTCGACGGCCGCTGCCGCATCCTCCGCCTCCTGGCACGTCATGCCGCCGAGTCCCAGCGAGTCGACGTTGATGCGATCGTCCGTCGGCTCCTCGGTGGGCGTGTTCACCGGCGTGGGAGGACCGGACGACGTGGTGGTCTCGATCGGAGCCGGCTCTCCGTCCTGGTTGGAGAGCAGCGCCCAGACCGTCCCGGCCACGGCGATCACGAGGATCACGATCAGCGCGATGAGCGGCCACGTCCAGGGGCTGCGCTTCTTCTTCTCGCCCTCTGCGGCGGCCTCGTCTGTCGGCAGCTGCGCGGTGGTGGGAAGGATGCGCGTCGCCCCGTCGTCGCTCGTCGCGGTGAGGAGGCGGGTCGCGTCGTCGTCCGCTCCCGCGACACCGCCGGAGGCGATCGCGGGGACGGCGATGGCCGCGGAGTTGAGGTCGCCGCGGCGCAGCGCCTGCGCGGCGCGGGCGACGGTCGCGGAGGACGACGGCCGGTCGGCCGGCTTCTTCGCGATCATCGCCATGACGAGGTTCTGCACCGGGATCGGCACGGTGGGCGGCAGCGGCGGCGGCTGCTCGTTGATCTGCGCCATGGCGATCGCGACCTGCGACTCCCCGGTGAAGGGACGCTTGCCCGCCAGGCACTCGTAGGCGACGATGCCGAGCGAGTACGTGTCGGTCGCGGGGGACGCCGGGTGGCCCGATGCCTGCTCCGGCGAGAGGTACTGCACGGTGCCCATGACCTGCCCGGTCGCGGTGAGCGGCACCTGGTCGGCGATGCGGGCGATGCCGAAGTCGGTGATCTTGACGCGCCCGTCGGGCGTGATCAGGAGGTTGCCCGGCTTGATGTCGCGATGCACGAGACCCGCGGCGTGCGCGGCCTGCAGCGCCGAGGCCGTCTGGGCGACGATGTCGAGGGTCTTGTCGGCGCTGAGCGCGCCGTCGCGCTCGAGGATCGTGGAGAGCGCCTCGCCGGGCACGAGCTCCATCACGAGGTAGGCGCTGCCGTTCTCCTCGCCGTAGTCGAAGACGCTGGCGATGCCCTCGTGATTGACCAGCGCGGCGTGGCGGGCCTCGGCGCGGAAGCGCTCCAGGAAGCCCGGATCGCCCATGTACTCGTCCTTGAGGATCTTGATCGCGACGGTACGTCCGATGACGTGATCCGTCGCCTCCCAGACCTCGCCCATGCCGCCGATCGCGATCCGCGACAGCAGCTCGTAGCGCCCACCGAACGACACACCCTGCGTCGGCCTCATTAGTTCAGCACCGCCTCAATGACCTTTTTCGCAATCGGAGCGGCAAGCGAATTGCCGGTTCCGGACTGACCCCTACCACCGCCGTCTTCGACGACGACCGCCACCGCGACCTGCGGATCATCCGCCGGCGCGAAGCCTGTGAACCACAGCGTGTACGGCTGCGTGTCGCCGTTCTCCGCCGTACCCGTCTTGCCGGCCACGTCGACCCCGTCCATTCTCGCATTAGACGCGGCTCCGGATGAGACGCTCGCGACCATGGCGGCCGTCACGGCGTCGGCGACCTCCGCCGACATCGCTCGTCCGAACTCGGTGTCCTCGGAGGCGGTGACGACCGAGAGGTCGTTGCCGATCACGGCATCCACCATCCGCGGATTCATGACCACGCCGCCGTTCGCGAGCGCCGCCGAGACCATCGCCATCTGCAGCGGCGTCGCACGCACGTCGCCCTGGCCGAAGCCGGTCAGGGCCGTCTTGTCGTCGCTGAGCCCGCCCTCGGGGTAGGTCGACGCGGTGGAGGACATCGGCGTGTCGAACGACGTGTTGAAGCCGAGCTTCTCCGCCATCTCCAGGATCGCGCCGTCGCCGATCGACACGGCGATCTGCGCCATCGGGATGTTGCAGCTGAGCCGGATCGCGTCGGCGAGGGTCACCGTCGCGCCTGGACCGCAGGTGCCGCCGCCCGCGTTCGAGATCTGGGTGGTGGTGCCGGGCAGCGTGTACCTGGCCGGGTTCGGCACCGTCGACTGCATCGTCCAGTCCCCGGTCGCGAGGGCGGCGGAGGCCACCACCACCTTGAAGGTGGATCCCGGCGGGTTGAGGGAGCCGGCGATGGCGCGGTTGTAGAGCGGGTTCGAGGCGCTGTCCCTGAGCTCCTCGTAGGTGCTGTTCACGGCATCCGCGTCGTGCGCGGCGAGGAGGTTCGTGTCGTAGCCGGGCGTGGAGGCCATCGCGAGGATGCGTCCGGTGGACGGCTCGATCGCGACCACGGCCCCCTCGAGCCCCTCGAGGGCCTCGTAGGCCGCACGCTGGGCGTCGGCGTCCAGGCTCAGCTCGACGCTGAACCCGGTCTGGTCCTGGCCGGAGACGATCCGCTCGATCTCCGCGAGGAAGGCGCCGGCGCCGGTGCCGGAGAGCTCCTCGTTCAGGGCGCGCTCGATGCCCGTGCGCGAGTCCAGGACGGGGTTGAAGTAGCCGGTGACGGGCGCCCACATCGCGGGGTCGGTGTAGGCGCGCTGGTAGGCGTAGCGGTCGTCGCTCGGCACCGAGTAGGCGATCGGGGTCCCGTCGACGATGATCGAGCCGCGCTGGATCTCGTAGCTGTCCAGCCGGGTGCGGGTGTTCTCCTTGTTCTGGGCCAGGCTGTCGGCCTCGACCACCTGGATCCAGCTCGTCGCGATGAACAGCGACAGGAACATCGCCAGCATCACGAGGCTGAGCCTTCTGAGCTCCTTGGTCATCCGATCACCACCCGGCGCCCGCTCGTCGAGCGGGCGAAGCGAGCGCCGTCCCGAGCGAGCGAGGCGAGGCGAGGGGTCGAAACGCTCATCCGATCACCACCCTCGGCTGGCTGCGCACGCCGTCGGAGATGCGCAGCAGGACGGCCACGATGAGCCAGTTGGCCACGAGCGAAGAGCCTCCGGCCGCGAGGAAGGGCGTGGTGAGGCCGGTCAGGGGGATGACCCTCGTGACGCCGCCGACCATGATGAAGACCTGCAGGGCGATCGTGAACGACAGCCCGGTGGCGAGGAGCTTGCCGAAGTCGTCCTGGCCCGCCATGCCGATGCGCATGCCCCGGCTGATGAAGACCATGTAGAGGCAGAGGATCGCGAACAGGCCGATCAGTCCCAGCTCCTCGCCGAGGCTGGGGATGATGAAGTCGCTGTGCGCGAGCGGGGTCGTCTGCGGCCGCCCCTGGCCGAGCCCTGTGCCGAGGAGGCCCCCGTGCGCGAGGCCGAAGATGCCCTGCACGAGCTGGTAGCTGCCGCCCTGGGCCTCGATGATCTCGGGGTTGAAGGCGTCCAGCCAGTTCGTGAAGCGCCCGCGGACGTAGCTGAGGATCTGGGTCGCGGCGAGCACGCCGGCCACGACGAGGGCGAGGCCGATGAGCACCCAGCTCGTCTTGCCCGTGGCGACGTAGAGCATCGCGATGAACATGCCGAAGATCAGCACGCCGGTGCCGAGATCCCGCTGGCTGACGATGATGCCGAGCGAGACCAGCCAGACGACGATCACCGGGCCCAGCTCGCGCATCCGCGGCCAGGTCATCCAGAGGAAGCGCGTGCCCACCGAGGTCAGGCTCTCGCGCGTGCGCACGAGGTAGCCGGCGAAGAAGATCGCCAGGCAGATCTTCGCGAGCTCTCCCGGCTGGAAGGAGATGAAGCCGCCCAGCGACACCCAGACGTCGGCGTTGGCCTCGTCGACGCGCAGGCCGGGGACGAACGGCAGCAGGAGGAGAAGGATGCCGGCGAGACCGAAGAGGTACGTGTACCGGAAGAGGATGCGGTAGTTGCGCAGCGCGATGACGAGGGCGATCGCTCCCGCGAGCGAGATCGCCGTCCACGCGAGCTGCTTCGAGGAGTAGGCGTTCCACCCGGTGAGGCGTTCGGCGATGTCGATGCGGTAGATCATCGCGATGCCGAGGCCGGTGAGCATGGTCGCGATCGGCAGGACGAAGGGGTCGGCGTCGCGGGCCACGATCCGCAGCACGACGTGCAGCGCGAAGGCGAGGACGGCGAGGCCGCCGCCGATGAAGAGGATCATCGGGTCGATGAGGCCGAGCGCGCCGAGCTGCACGAGCGTCAGCGCGGCACCGCTGAGCGCGCAGGCGAACAGGAGCAGCCAGAACTCCCGGTTGCGCTGCGTCTGCGGCATCCGCATCCGCTTGAGGGCTTTGAGGACGGCGGTGTCCGCCGTGACGTCGGTGCTCATCCGTCCCCCTCGGTCGGGGTGGGGGCCGGGGTCGGCGTCGAGGTCTCGCCGGTGACGGCATCCGCCCCCGCGCGCAGGCGCTCGACGATCGCCATGGCGTCGGAGAGGGAGCGCGCGTTGATCGTGCGCTCGACGGACGCCCGCTGGTAGGGCGGCAGATCGGCGAGGAGGACGTCGGTGTCCTCGATCGCCGTCGACAGCGTGATCGGGCCGATGTTCTGCTGCACGCCCTGGAAGATCACGACGCTGTCCTCGTCCGCGCCGATGTAGTAGCGGGTCTGCGTCCAGTTGTAGGCGAGGACGCCGGCGCCGGCGAGGGCGAGGAGGGCGACGAGGAGAGCGGCGATCCAGCCCACGCGTCGGCGGCGTGCGCGGCGGCGGTCCTCCTCGATGAGCTCCTCGATGTAATCCGCGGCCGGCTCGTAGTGCGTCGGATCGTTCGCGGCCTGACGCACCGGGTGCAGCCAGCTGGAGCGCCCAGGTCGGGCGGCGGGGATGAGCACGCCGGACGGGTTGGAGGCGGACCCGACGACGGTCGCGGTGCCGGAGGAGACCGGATGCTGTCCGCCGACGTCCACGAGCACGATGGTCACGTTGTCGGGGGCGCCGCCGTCGAGGGCCTGCTTCAGCAGGGTGTCCGCCGTGCGTCCCGGCGCGAGTCCCTGGCGCATGACCTTGGCGATGTGGAGCTCGTCCACGACGCCGGAGAGGCCGTCCGAGCAGAGTAGCCAGCGGTCGCCGGGCTGGGTGTGCATGACGAACATGTCCAGCTCTGGATCGTTGTCCATATCGCTGAGCACGCGCATGAGGACCGAGCGCCGCGGGTGGTAGCGGGCCTCCTCCGGCGTGATGCGGCCGGAGTCGACGAGGCGCTGCACGAAGGTGTGGTCCGTGGTGATCTGGGTCAGCTCGTCGTCGCGGAAGAGGTAGATCCGGGAGTCGCCGATGTGTCCGATGACGGCGTACTCGTCGACCATGATGATCGCGCTGACCGTGGTGCCGAGACCGGCGAGCTCCGGGCGCTCCTTCGCGGCGCGGATGAGGTCGCCGGCCGCGGTGGTGACGGCCGCCTGCAGGGACGCCTGGGCGTCGTCGGTGGAGCCGTAGGCCTTGTCCAACGGCTCGAGACGCTGGATCGCGATGCTGGAGGCGACATCGCCGCCGGCGTGGCCTCCCATGCCGTCGGCGACGGCGAAGAGGTTGGCGCCGGAGTACCCGGAGTCCTGGTTGTTGGAGCGGACCTTCCCGGTGTGGGAGATCGCGGCGCTCGAGCCCTCGAAGACCATGCCGCGCTCAGGCCCGCAGTTCGAAGGTCGTGGCGCCCACCTTGATGGGAGTGCCGATGGAGACCGCGACGGGCACGCCTGCGAGGCGCTTGCCGGCGAGGAAGGTGCCGTTGGTGGAGTCGAGGTCCTGGATGGTCCAGGTGCCGCCGCGCAGCATGAGGCGCGCATGGTGGCTGGAGGTGTAGTCGTCGCGGATGACGAGGCCGGATTCGCTGGAGCGGCCGATGGTCATCGCCTCGGCGGCGAGGGGGATCTCCATGCCCGCCTTCGGCCCGGAGGTGATGACGAGCCGGGTCACGCTGTTCGCCGTCGCGGGGCCGGAGGCGGCCGGTCGGGATGCCGGCTTGGCCGTGGTTCCAGATGCCGCCGGAGTCGCGGCCGCCGCGGGAGCGCCGGCGGCGGCCTCGGCGGGGAGCTTGCGGGCGCGGACACCGAACAGGTCGGCGCGCAGCGAGTAGATCACGCCGAAGACGAAGAGCCACAGCAGGACGAGGAAGCCGATGCGCAGCAGGAGCAGGACGAGTTCGCTCACGGCGTCACCCCGAAGGCGCGGGTGGCGTCGTCGCCCCGCCGGGGAGCGGCGACCGGGACGATGCGGAAGACCAGGTCGGTGCGTCCGATCGTGATCGTCGAGTCGGAGGCCAGGCGCGCTTCGCGGACCTTCTCTCCGTCGACCTTCGTGCCGTTCGTCGAGCCGAGGTCGCGCATCATGGCACGCTCGCCGTCCCAGAGGATCTCCGCATGGCGGCGGCTGGAGCCGGCGTCCGCGATGGTGATGTCCGCGTCGCTGCCGCGCCCGATCACCGTGCGGGAGCGGGTGATCGTGTGCCTGCGGCCGTCGACGTCGACGACGGCCGTCCAGCTGACGCGGCCCTCGATCGTGCCCGATCCGACCCGCACCGTCCCGGTCGCGACGCGTTCGTCGGCCTCGAGGGCGATCGTGAGCGGGCCTGCGAAGCTGTAGCCCTGGGTCTTCGCGTGCGTGGTGAGCAGCGCGTGCAGCTCGTCGATGAGGGCGCCGCCCAGCGACTGCATCCGCTCCGCATCGTCCGCGCTGAGCCGGACGATGTAGCTGTTGGGCGCGATGATGCGGTCGCGACTGACGATCGCGGCCTTCGTGTCGGCCTCGCGACGGAGCGCGGAGGCGATCTCCACCGGCTGGATGCCGCTGCGGAAGGTCTTCGCGAAGGCGCTGTTCACAGCGCGCTCGAGACCCTTCTCAAAGCTGTCAAGTAGTCCCACTGGGCTCCTCTGGCATGCCGACCGGTGGGTACATCGTAGCCAGGTGTCCTGGAAATACGCCCCTTCGAGGGCGTCGACCCGCGAGATTCCGCGGTGCCGGCGGGCCGTCATCGGCGAGTTCCGGGCCGTCGATGGCGAGAAACCGCTCCCGCCGCGAGAAACCACCGCACCGGTGATGTCTCGCTCGCAGAGTGATTTCTTGCGTCGTGTGCCGCGTGATATCCTCGGGAAGTTGAGTTCTCCGGAACGAGACGCTCGCGCGAGTGGCGGAATAGGTAGACGCGCTGGCTTCAGGTGCCAGTGTTCGCAAGGACGTGGGGGTTCAAGTCCCCCCTCGCGCACCGGATGAAGGTAGCCCCTCGCCAGGGATTCTAGGTTCCTGGCGAGGGGAAACCGGGACTGTGGCACCGTGGCGTTCTCCGCGCCAAGCACCCCGGGATCACCCTTCAGGACCGCTTCGGCGTCGCTGCTGCGTGATCAGCGGCGTCTCACTCCTGTAGTCGGGCCTCAGGGGACCATCGGTCGATGGCCTGCACCGCCGTGGCGCGATACGCGTCGGTGAGCGCCTGGGCGGTGTGCGGTCCCGAAATGCCGCGGCACGGGAACCAACAGGGTTCTCTTCACTGGCTTCGGTTCGACGTCGCACGACGATGGCGAGGTCGGATCAGGCGCTCCGTCGTCGTCGGCAGGGGCTGGCTGCGGCTCGACGTGACGACCCCGCCGGGAGGAACGGCGGCGGGTCAGCGCTCCGCCGCCTCGTCGGTGACGGCGAGAGCCGCGCTTATCGTCGCCAGTCCACGTGCGAGCTCCTCTTCCTCGATCACCAATGGCGGGGCGATGTGCACCCGGTTGAAGTGCGTGAACGTCCAGACCCCCATCTTCCTGGCTGCCGCGGCGAACGCCGCCATCGGCGCCGCATCCGTGCCGGAGGCGTTGAACGGCACCAGCGGCGTCCGGGTCCTCGAATCGCGCACGAGCTCGACCGCCCAGAACAATCCGCGGCCGCGCACCTCGCCGACGCTCGGGTGGTCTTCAACCCACGAGCGCAGCGTCGGCTCGACGACGCGCTCGCCGAGGTCGCGCACCCTTTCCAGGATGCCGTCGCGACGGAACACCTCGAACGTGGCGATGCCCGCGGCGCAGCCGAGGGGGTGTCCCGAGTAGGTCAGTCCGCCCGCGAACGCCATCGTGTCGAAGGCGCTTGCGATGCGGTCGGAGATCACCACGCCCCCGAGCGGCACGTATCCGGAGTTGATTCCCTTCGCGAAGGTGATCAGGTCGGGATGGGCGTCGAAGGCGTCGATGCCGAACCACTCCCCCAGCCGCCCGAAGCCGACCATGACCTCGTCGGCGATGTACACGATGCCGTAGCGGTCGCAGAGGTCGCGGACGCCCTGCAGATACCCGGGCGGCGGTATGAGCACGCCGTTCGTGCCGACGACCGTCTCGATGATGACCGCCGCGATGGTCTGCGGGCCTTCGAGCTGGATGGTCTGCTCGAGGTGCGCGAGCGCGCGTTCGGACTCCTGCTCCGGGGTCTCGGCGTGGAAGGACGAGCGGTACAGGTACGGCCCGAAGAAGCGCACGGTGCCGGAATCGACGGCGTCGTTCGCCCAGCGGCGGGGGTCGCCGGTCAGCGAGATCGCCGTCGCGGTGGATCCGTGGTAGCTGCGGTACATCGACAGCACCTTGCGGCGGCCGGTGAACTGCCTGGCCATGCGCACTGCGTACTCGTTCGCCTCGGCGCCGCCGTTGGTGAAGAAGACCTTCTCGAGTCCCTCGGGGGCGACCTCGGCGATCAGGCGCGCGAGCTCGCCCCGTACGTCGTTCGCGATCGACGGCTGAATCGTCGCGAGACGCCCGCTCTGCCGCTGGATCGCGGCGACCAGGTCGGGATGCTGATGCCCGAGATTCAGGTTGACCAGCTGGCTCGAGAAGTCGAGATAGGCGTTGCCCTGGTAGTCCCAGAACGTCGATCCCTCTCCCGTGGCGACGGGCAGTGGATCGATCAGGGCCTGCGCACTCCACGAGTGGAACACGTGGCCGCGGTCGTCGGCACGCACCTGCGCCTCCGTCTCGGGGGCGGGGAACGGGTAGGACATGCCGTGGCGGTCGGTGAAGCTCTTCATGCCGGCGGCCCTCTCAGTGATTGCTCGGGAAGCCCAGATCGATCTGGGAAGGCGTGTGGTCGGGCCAGCGGGTGGTGACGACCTTGGAGCGTGTGTAGAAGTGCACCGACTCGGGGCCGTAGATGTGCGAGTCGCCGAACAGCGAATCCTTCCAGCCGCCGAAGGAGTAGGCGCCGATCGGCACCGGGATCGGTACGTTGACCCCGACCATGCCCACCTCGATATCGAACTCGTATCGTCGTGCCGTGCCGCCGTCGCGGGTGAAGATCGCGGTGCCGTTGCCGTAGGCATTCGCGTTCACGAGGGCGACGGCTTCGTCGTACGTCTGTACGCGGACGACTGCGAGCACCGGGCCGAAGATCTCGTCGTCGTACACCTTCATACCCGGGGCGACCTGGTCGATCAGGCTGACGCCGAGGAAGAAGCCGTCGGAGTCGAACTGCTTCTGCGTGCCATCGACGACGACCTTCGCGCCCTCGGCTTCGGCGCCGGTGACGTAGGAGGCGACGCGGTTTCGGTGCTCGCGCGTGATGAGGGGGCCCATCTCGCTGTCGGCCTCGGTGGCCGGGCCGATCTTCAGCCCATCGATGCGCGAGGCGATCGCGGAGACCAAGTCGTCGGCGATGTCCCCGACGGTCACCAGCACCGAGACGGCCATGCAGCGCTCGCCGGCGGAGCCGTAGGCGGCGGAGACCGCGGCGTCGGCGGCGCTGTCGATGTCGGCATCCGGCATCACGACCATGTGGTTCTTCGCGCCGCCGAGGGCTTGCACGCGCTTGCCCGCGGTCGAGGCGCGCTGGTATATCGAGCGGGCGATCGGGGTGGAGCCGACGAAGCTCACCGCTGAGACGTCCGGCGACTCGAGGAGCGCGTCGACGGCCTCCTTGTCGCCGTTGACGACGTTCAGCACGCCGTTGGGCAGACCGGCCTCGGCGAAGAGCTTCGCGATCCATACTGCGGCGGACGGGTCCTTCTCGCTCGGCTTGAGGACGACCGTGTTGCCGCAGGCGATCGCCGAGGCGACCATCCACAGCGGCACCATGACCGGGAAATTGAACGGTGTGATCGCCGCGACGACGCCCACCGGCTGCTTGACGGAGTGCACATCGACGCCCCGGGAGACCTGCTCGCTGCGCTCGCCTTTCAGCAGGTGCACGAGACCGGCCGCGAACTCGACGTTCTCGATGCCGCGTGAAACCTCACCCGCCGCATCCGAGAGCACCTTGCCGTGTTCGGAAGCGACGATGGCGGCCAGCTCCGGGGTGCGTTCCTTGAGAAGCTGACGCAGCCGGAAGAACAGATCCGCACGTCTGGTGAGGCTCGTCTCGCGCCAGGCGGGGAGAGCCGAGGTCGCTGCGGCGACCGCTGCGGCGACCTCGGCAGGCGAGGCGAACGCGACGTGCTTCGTGACCCGGCCGGTGGCCGGGTCGAAGACCGGGCCGGTACGCCCCGTGTCGCCGATGTCGAGACCGTTGATGATGTGAGGGACGGTGTCCACTGATGCTCCTTCACGTGCTGATGGCGCTCCCGAACACTCTGACCGGCGTTCGCTACGCTGGGTGTTCTTCCATGTTTGCAAAGCGTCGAAGGAGATCTGGATGTCAGAACGTCGCAAGTTCGACGCCGATCGGACAGATTGTCCGGAACGATCGGGGACAGCGTTGCTTTCGGTCGCCGACGTGGTCGCCCTGGCGGCGCTGCAGCGGGGTCGGCCGCAGGTGATCGTCGGGGGGACGACCCTCGACGCGGCGGTGCGCTGGGTGCACGCTTCGGACAGCGCTGGTGTCGCCCGGCTGCTCGACGGCGGTGAGCTTCTGCTCACGACGGGTGCCGCCTGGCCGGACGACGACGCCGCCCTCTCGTCGTTCGTCGCCGAGCTGGCGGCGGCGGGCGTGGCCGGGATCGTGATCGAGCTGGGATCGCGGTTTCCCCGGGTGCCTGAAGCGGTGATCGTCGCCTGCGCCGCCGCCGGGCTCGCCCTGGTCGCTCTGGCCAGCGAGGTGAAGTTCGTCGCGGTGACGGAGGCGGTGCACCGGGCGTTGATCGACGCGCAGACGGCGGCGCTGCGCGAACGGCAGCGGTTGCACGAGGTTTTCACCGCCCTCAGCCTGCGTGGGGCGCCGGCCGACGTGATCGTCGCTGAGACCGCGCGTGCTCTCGGGGCGCCCGTGTTGCTTGAGAACCTGGCCCATGAGGTCGTCGCCGTCGAAGGGTTGCGCATCCCGGTCGCCGAGGTGTTGCAGCAGCGGGGTGATGGCCCGTCCGGAGACGCGGGCGCGGATCGAGTTCCGGTGCAGGCGCGCGGTGTGCGGTGGGGGACGCTGGTCGCGATGGAGGGTCCCGCCCATACGGCTGGGCGCCAGACCGTGCTGGAGCTGGGCGCGACCGCTCTCGCTTTCGGGTGTCTTGCCGACGGCGACGCGGAGTGGTCGCTCCTCGCGCAGCGTGCTCTGGTGGAAGACCTGCTCGGCGCCCGGTTCGTGCGCATCGAAGATGTGACGGCGCGGCTCGGGCGCCTCGGATTCGAGGTCGCCGGTCGTGTCTGTCACGGTGTGCTCGTGCGCACGCCCGAAGCGGTCGCCGATCTGATTGATCGCGCCAGAGCTGAGGGCGCGGCCGTGATCGCTGCTCGTCGAGGCGGCGACATCGTGCTGCTGCTCTCGCCCGCTTCGTCCCCCCTGTCGGACCGCATTGTCCGGCGCATTGCAGGTGCCGGAATCCCCGCCGCCGTCGGTCCTGCCGCCGACGGCGTCGTCGAACTCCTGTCCTCGGTGCGCGCCGCCATCGACCTGGCCCGTGGTCCGTTCGATGGCGACGCGCCGTTGCTGCGCCGGGCCGACGATCGTCCGCTGGGGCGTCTGGTCGCCTCCCTGCGCGACGACCGACGCCTGCATGATCACAGCGATCGGATGCTGGCCCCGCTCATCCTTCACGACCGGGAGCGGAGGGGCGATCTGCTCGACGTTCTCGGCGCACTCGTCGCGCATCCGGGGAACCGCTCGGCTGCGGCGGCGGCCAGCCACTTCTCCCGCTCTGTCTTCTACCAGCGACTGGCTCTCATCGGCGACCTGCTCGACGCGGACCTCGACGACGGCGAGACATTGGCAGCACTCCATCTCGCCCTGCTCGCGCGGCTTCGTCCTGCGAAAGGCGACGACTGACATCCTCCTCTAACGCCGGGTCGCGCTCAGCCCGGTCGTGACAGTCCACGCAGCACCTCGAGGTGTTGGGTCCCGCGCACTTCGCCGAGCCCGCCGTCGGAAGCGGCGTCAGGCCCCTGGCCCGGGCTTGCTCGCCATGATGGCGACGAGCTCCTCAGCGCTCACGATGGTGTGTTCGTGGAAGGCCGCTTCGATGGCCGTGCGATCGCGGGAATGGAGGGCGGCCACCAGTGCCTGATGCTGAGTGGACGCTCGGCCGGGGTCCGAGCGGATCGCCTGGTCCTGCGCCAGAGCAACGGTTATGTGCGCCTCGATCACGGGCCACACTCGGAGGAGCACTTCGTTCTCGGAAGCCTCCCACACGGCGCGATGGAAAGTCACATGCGCCTCGTGGCGCAACAGCGGATCGGGATGGCGTTCGACCGCCGCGAAGCGCTGCCAGTGCTCGTCCAGGATCGCCATGCGGCGCCCGTCGCTGTCGGCGAGTATCGCGTCGACGGCGAGAAGGTCGAGCGACTGGCGGGTGCGGGCCAGGTCCATGTGAGCGGAAAGGCTCAGCTCCGCGACGCGCATCCCCCGATAGGGCTCTTGAACGAGAAGACCTTCGCGCGCGAGCTGGTTCAGCGCTTCGCGGAGGGTGGGCCGGCTGACACCGAGCTGAGCCGAGATGCCGATCTCGGTGATCTTCGCGCCGGGTCGCAGCGTACCCTTCACGATCGCCCGCCGGATCTCCTGGATCGCGCCGTCGCGGCGGGACAGCCCAGCAACCTGTTCGAGCGACATCGTCGGTAGCGCCTGCATCTTGTTCGAAGGGAAGCCGGACTCGAAAGCGTCCGACAATCTGGTTGTAAGAGTATCAGCGCTGCATCCGCCCCTGTTGCTGCCGGGGCGGATGCAGCCGCACCTCAACGGGCTGCGACGTCCACGCCGGCAGCACGCAGCAGCGCCGCGAGCTCGTCGCGGTGCTCCTGGGCGAGGGGCTGGATCGGACGGCGGGTCGAACCTGCGTCGTTGCCGACCAGCGAGACGCCGGCCTTGATGGCGGCCGCGTAGTTGTGGCTCTCGAGGAATACGCAGATCGGGTTGATGAGCTTCCACAGCTCGCGCCCGCGCGCGAGGTCGCCCTCGATGGCGACGGCCTGATACAACTGGCCGGCGAGACCGGGCATGAAGCTCGCACCGCCCCAGACGCCCGCCTTCGCGCCGAGAGCGAGACCTTCGAACGTCAGAGTGTCCCATCCGTTGAGCGCGTCGATGTCATCGGAGTGCTCGAGGAGGATCGTCGCGAGCTTCGTGATGTCGCCACCGGTGTCCTTGAAGCACGTCACGTTCGTCTCGCGGCCGAGCTGCGCGAACTGCGCGGGAGTGAGATCGACTCCGGTGGCACTGGGCAGGTTGTAGTACATGATCGGGATGTCGACGGCCTCGGAGATCGCGCCGTAGTGGGCGAGGAGCTCATCGAAGCTGAGGGCGTCGTAGAACGGCGGCACGATCATCACGGCGTCGGCGCCGGCTTCGGCTGCGGCCTCGGTCAGCTCGATCGACGCATCCGTCGTGAGCGCGCCGGCGCCGGCCACCGCGAATCCGCGTCCCTTTGCCGCGCGGGCGTAGGCGGCGTTGACGGTCTTCTGCTCCTCCATCGACAGCGAGGTGAACTCACCGGTGCTGCCAGTCGAGACGACGCCGTGGGCACCGCCACCGAGGATGAAGTCGACCTGGCGATCGATCCCTGCGATGTCGAGACTCCCGTCGCCGTCGAAGGGCGTCACGACCGCCGCCAGGATGCCTTCGAGTTCGAGTTTCTTCATGGGCGCTCTTCCTTTTCTTGGGCACGGGCCGGCTGGCCGCCGACCAAACCATAATGACAGATTGCCAGACAATCTGTCTATCTGTCATTATGGAGAAAGTGTCAGAGAACCTGGCCCCGGCGTCGAATCGCCGACCAGAACGGATCGATGGAGGAGCCATGTCTCAGTACCGCGTTCAGAATCCGGCCACCGGTGAGGTGATCGAGACCGTTCCCGCGGCCGGCGACCACGAGGTCGACGACGCGATCGCAGCGGCGCACGCCGCCTTCCGCGAGTGGCGCGAGCGCAGCATCCAGGAGAGGGCCGGGATCATGCACCGCGTCGCTGCGCTGTTCGAGGAGCGCAAGACGGAACTCGCCGAGATCATCGCGCAGGAGATGGGCAAGCCACGGCGGGAGGGCATCGAGGAGGTCGAGTTCGCGGCCTCGATCATCGACTATTACGCGGTGCACGGTCCGAGTCTCGCCACCGACGTCGAGATCCCCAGCACCATCCCGGGGAAGGCGATCGTCGAGCGTCGCCCGATCGGCGCCCTGCTGGGCGTGATGCCGTGGAACTTCCCGTACTATCAGGTCGCTCGGTTCGCTGCGCCGAACCTCGTGCTCGGCAACACTGTGCTGCTCAAGCACGCCGAGATCTGCCCGCGGTCGTCCCAGGCGATCGAGGACATCATGCGCGACGCCGGTGTCCCCGCCGGCGCATATGTCAATCTGTATGCGACCCATGAACAGATCGCGACGATCATCGCCGACCCGCGCGTGCAGGGAGTCTCGCTGACCGGGTCGGAGCGCGCCGGCTCCATCATCGGAGAGCAGGCGGGCAGGCACCTGAAGAAGGCGGTGCTCGAGCTCGGCGGCATCGATCCGATGGTGGTGCTGTCATCTGACGACATCGCGCAGGTCGCGCGCGACGCGTGGGACTTCCGCGTGTACAACGGAGGGCAGGTCTGCAACGGCAACAAGCGCATGATCGTGATGGACGACCTGCACGACGCGTTCGTCGCCGAGCTCAAGGCTCAGGCCGAGGGTCTGATTCCCGGCGATCCGCTCGACATGCCCGAGCGCGGCTTCGGCCCCCTGTCGTCACGCGGTGCTGCGGAGAAAGTGCACGAGCAGGTGCAGCGAGCAGTGGCCGAGGGCGCGACGCTCGTCGTCGGAGGCGTGCTCTCCGACGATGGCAGCGCGTATTACTCTCCGGCCGTCCTCACCGGCGTCAGCCGCGAATCCTCCGTCTTCCAGGAGGAGATCTTCGGCCCCGTCGCGCTGGTGGTGCGCGTCTCGAGCGATGAGGAGGCGCTCGATGTCGCGAACGACTCGGCGTTCGGTCTCGGCGGGTCCGTGTTCTCGTCCGATGAGGCACGCGCGAAGCGGCTCGCGGCACGCCTCGACGTCGGCATGACCCATGTGAACGTCATCGCGGCCGAAGCGGCCGAGCTTCCGTTCGGCGGGGTCAAGCGTTCCGGGTTCGGACGCGAGATGGGACCACTCGGGATGGACGAGTTCGTCAACAGGCGCTTCTCGTTCGTCGCCGAGTGATCCTCCCACCCGGTCCGGTGCGTCCGTCCTGGGCGCCGGACCGGGTGAGCGCCGCGCATCCCGTCAGAATCGGGCGATCCCGCTCAGATCCGTCAGCTTCGCGGAGGGGAGCCGCTCAGCCGCCCTCAGGAGGAAGTTGAGCTTCTCGATGCGCTCGCCCGAGCGCGGGGCGCCGTTCTTCTGGAACGGCACCTGCAGCCCGAGCGACAGGTCCATGACGATGTCGTCGATCACGCCGCCCGACCTGCCCGACGGGAGTGCGAGCATGCCGTGCGAGCGGGCCAGGTCGAAGGTCTGAAGCGATTCGGTGATGGTGCCGACCTGATTCGGCTTCAGCACGAATCCATCGACGGCATGCTCCGAGATGGCTCGCTCCAGTCGCGACCGGTTGGTCACGATCAGGTCGTCTCCGAGCACCCAGGTGCGCGGCAGCTCGCGCACGGCGAGGGTGAATCCGGCCCAGTCGTCCTCGTCGAGCGGGTCCTCGACGAAGAGCAGCGGCAGCTCCTCGGTGAGCGAGCGCAGGCGCGCTATGAGGTCGACCGCGTCGACGCGATCTCCGGCGAGCTCGTACGTCCGGGTCTCGGGGTCATACATCTCGCTCGACGCGCAGTCCAGCGCGAAGGCCATGCGTCCCTCGAACCCGGCCGCGTCGACCGCGTCCTGCAGCAGGGAGAGCACGTCGCCCGGGTCGCCGAACGGCGCGGCGTATCCGAACGAGTTCGCCATCACCGCCGGGCGCTGCGTGACCCGCTCGATCAGCTTCGGCAGCTCCTGGAAGACGAGCACCCCCATCTCGATGGCCTCTTCGAGCGAGTCCGCGCCGATCGGCACGACGAGGAACTCGTTGAACGCCTGCACGGCGTCGCGATTGCGTCCGCCGTTCAGCACGTTGAAGCAGGGTACGGGCAGGGTGGTCAGCGGTCCGCGCGCCACCTGCTCGTAGACGCTGCGCCCATGCTCGACGGCCTGGGCGCGCAGGAAGGCGACGGATGCGGGGTAGATCGCGTTTCCGCCGAGGAGATGCTTGTCGACCGTGCCGTCGAGGGCGAGCAGCGCCGAGTCGAAATCCGCCTGGTCCGTGAACCGCTGCTGCACCACGCCGTCCGCGATCCGCCCGGTCACGTTGGCGACGGCCTGCTTCACGCTCTGGCCGCGATAGGTCGTCGCGTCGTCGTCGCGCAGGATCGCTGCCTCGTGCGCTCCGACGGACGACCCGGTGGGAGCAGCTGCGCGGCCCACCGCACCGGACGCGGTCTCGATCTCGACCTCGACCATCGGGCGGGCCTTGCTGTCGAGGATCTGGCGGGCCCGGATGCTGGTGACGACGGTCATCGCGTCGGCTCCAGGGCGGGAACGTACATCACGTTCAGGTCGCAGAGATTGGTGCCGGTGTTTCCGGTGAGGACGACATCGCCCATCGCGGTGAGCGCCTCGTACGCGGCATGGCCGCGCAGGTGCGCACGGATGTCCACACCGAGCTCGGCAGCACGCGCCGCCGAGGTCGAATCGGTGAGGCCGCCGGCGGCCGGCGAGGTGCCATCGGTCCCCTCCGAGTCCATCGCGTACAGGCACGCGCCCGGGACGGCGCGGATCGACATCGCGAACCCGAGGGCGAGCTCCTGCGAGGGTCCGCCGTGACCGGTGATGACGGCATCCTCTCGGATGTGCGTGACGGTCTCGCCACCGCTGATCACCAGGCAGGGCGGTGAGAAGGGGCGCGCATTGGCCTGGATCTCGCGGGCCAACGCCGCGAGGAACGTGCCGGCGTCGCGGCTCTCGCCCTCGAGGAACGTCGTCAGCACATGAGCCTCGACACCGAGCGCCCGTGCCGCCTCGACCGCCGCCAGCGAGAGATCGGGAAGCGTGTTGACGAGGAAGTACGTCGCCCCGGGAAGCGAGTCGGGCGTCTCCCACTCGGGCCCCGCTCCGTCGAGGAAATCGACCACCCGTCGCGGCATCCGGTCGCGCAGGGCGTGCTCGTCGATGACGGCACGCGCATCCGAGAGCGTCGTGGGGTCTGGGCCGATCGGCGTGCCGGTGTAAGAAACCGCGGGCTCGGAGATGCGTCCGGTGGCGGGCCTGCCGACGGCATCCGAGATGCCGAGGCCGATCAGCTCCGCCCCGCGAGCGAGGATGCGCTGTGCGAGCCTGCCGCCGTTCGTGCGGGAGATGTGGCGTCGCACCGCGTTGATCTCGGCGATGCCGAGTCCGGAGGTCAGCAGAACCTCGGTGGCCCGGGCCTCGTCGTCGACGGTGATCGGCTCGATCGGCGCTGACATGAGCGCCGAGCTGCCTCCGCTGACCACGACGATGAAGAGGTCGCCCGGACCGGAGGAGTCCACGAGATCGAGGATCTTCCGGGTGGCGTCGTAGCTTGCGCGGTCGGGGAGGGGGTGGCCGCCGACGTGGACCTCGGTGCAGGTGAAGCCGTCATCCGGCTCGGCGATCTTGACGATGGCGATACCGCGGGTCAGCCGGTCGCCGAGAGCGTGCTCGACCGCCAACGCCATGGCGTTGGCGGCCTTGCCCGCGCCGATGAGATAGATGCGCCGCCGGGGGCGCAAGGCCCACTCGCGGTCGCCCACGTGCAGGACGTCCTCCTCGACCCGCACGAGGTCACGGATGCGCGGATAGGCGTCGACGCGCGCGAGCGCGTCCTCGACGATCTCCAGCACCAGGGCGCGCCCTGTCGCATCGCCGCGGGCGGTGAGCTCTGCGCTGTTCCTGATCTTCATCGAATCGTCTCCGCCGTCGTGAGCGCGCCCAAGGCGTCGTGGGCGCCCCAGAGCTCGAGCGCGGTGCCGATGCCCTGCTTCCGGGCACCGCGCAGCAGATCGGTACCCCACGCCACATCGAACACGGCCATTCCGCTGGCGATGAAGACCGTGCGGCCTCTCGCGGGCTGACGGCCTTCGGCGATGACCGTGCCGAGATCGATGCCCCGTTCGACGGGCGCGACTCTGCCGGCATCGGCGAGCGCGTAGAGCGGGCCGCCGATCTGCGCCGCGTAGCCCGCGTGCACGTCGCGGCTCGCCCGAGCGTCGGCGACGTACGACTCGTGCAGCGGCACGTGATCCCAGACGATGGAGCTCGTCGTCCACAGTGCCTCATCCGATAGCATCGGCCCGCTGAGGAGGATGCACGCGTCGTGGGCGAACGCAGCGGCATCGATGCGGAGCGGGGCCGTGCGAGAGGCGGCGACGGTGACGAGGTCGGCGTCCCGGACGCAGTCCTGCGGCGTGTCCGCCACGTGAAGCACGCCGCGGTAGCCCTCCGCTGCGACACTCTGCGCGAAAGCGACCGCCTTCTCGCGTGAGCGGTTGTGGCAGGCGATCTGCCCAATACCCGGATGCTGCGAGAGCAGGGCCCGAACGACCTGGCGGTTCACCTCGCCGCAGCCGACGACGGCGAGTCGCCGGGGCGGGCGCGAGGGAAGGTAACGACTGGCGACGGCGGGCACGGCAGCGGTGCGCGAGGAGCTGAGGCGCCCGGCGGACAGGAGCGCGACGGGTTCGCCGGTCTCCTTGTCGTTGAGCATGACGGTCAGCACCGATCGGGGGAGCCCCTTCTCACGGTTCGCGGCGTTCGAGCCATACCACTTCACCCCGCACATGTCGAAGCGCCCGCCCAGGTATGCGGGCATCGCCGAGAAACGACGGTCCGGTCCGGCCAACGGCATGTTGGGGAACGGCGACCAGGTGGGGAACGAGAGGACGAGCCCGTGGCTGTTGTGCGTGGATCCGCCCATCACATAGTCGCCCTTGTGGAGCAGACGGAAGACCTCGTAGGCCACCTGCACGCTGCGTGCCGCATCGTCGACGCCGGCGGCGATCATGTCGGCTTCGGACAGGAAGAGGAATGGCGAGTGCGGGGACATGGGACCTCAGGGCGGGGCGTGGGGACGGGGCATCCTCAGCCTGCGGTCAATGGTCAGTTCGACACAAGCAGGAGAATTCGCCAGAAAATATTCGATTCCGTCGAACGGTTAGTCTGAATGCATGTTGAACCTCGACCGCCTGCTCCTTCTGCAGGAACTCCATCGACGGGGATCGGTGACCGCCGTCGCAGCCGCGCTGTCGTACAGTCCGTCGACCGTGTCGCACCAGCTGAAGGTGCTCGAGCGCGAGGTGGGCGCTGTCCTCGTGGAGCGCGTCGGACGCGGTGTGCGCCTCACTCGCGAGGGAGGGCTCCTGGCCGAGCACGCGGTGCGCATCTTCGGTGAGATCGAGCGGGCCGAGGCGGCCGTCGCATCCGTGCGCGCGGTCGCGGAAGGAGACGTCCGCGTCGCCGCGCTGCAGACGGCCTCTCTCGCGCTCCTGCCCCGCGCGATCGAGGTGCTCGAGCGCCGATCGCCGCATCCGCGCATGTTCGTCAGCCGCATCGAACCCGCGCGCGCACTGGGCGCCCTGGCTGCTCGGGAGTTCGACATCGTGATCGGCGAGGAGTATCCCGGCCTCGTGCTCCCGTCGGTGTCGGGCGTCGAGCGCCGACCTCTGCTCGAAGACCCGCTCGTCATGGTCTCGCCCGCGGTGAGAGGGGTGTCCGCCTCGACGTCCGAAGCGACGGGGGCGCTGCCATGGACCATGGAGCCGCTCGGCAGCCATGCCCGATCCTGGTGCCTCGCGATGTGCCGTCGTCTCGGGATCGAGCCGGAGGTGCGGTACGAGTCCGATGACCTGCTCGTGCAGCTGCGACTCGTCGAGACGGGTCATGCGGTCGCCATCCTTCCGAAGCTTCTGCTCGACAGCGAGCGCGCGGAGGTCGAACGCGCTGACCTGCCCGGGCGTCCTGCGCGCTCGGTCTTCACGGCCCATCGTTCCGGATCGGAACGCACTCCGGCCATCAGCGCGGTGCTCGATGCTCTCGCCGAGGCCACGGGGAATGCGTCCGTGTCGGAGTTGTGAGTCGGGCATGGTTCCCATATGGTCAGATTGTTTGACAACGGTGAGCGCGTCCCGGAGACCGCTCGAGTGAAGTGAGGGCGCATGCATACTGTCGTGATCGGTGGCGGCATCATCGGGCTGACGACTGCGTATCATCTCGTCCGCGAAGGCTCGACGGTGACGATCGTCGACGCGCGCGCCACCGGGCTCGGTGCGGCGGACGTCAACGCCGGGTGGGTCGTCCCCGGCGATGCGATGCCGTTGCCCGGACCCGGTGCGGTCGCCAACGCGATCAAATGGATGACGCGCTCCGACAGTCCGCTGTACATCAGGCCTTCGGTGAGGCCCGACTTCCTCTCCTTCATGTTCGGCATGTTCCGTGCATCCAACGCCCGCGCTCAGCGGGCCGGCCTCGAGGCGAGCCTGAAGCTCGCGGAGGACTCCGTGCACCTGTTCGACGACTACCGCGCTGATGGCATGGAATACGAGCTGCACCACGAGGGGATGCTGATGGCGTTCCAGGACCAGGAGCTCATGGGGCACCACCTGGGATACGTCGATCTGACCAGCCGCTTCGGCCTCGAGCCCACCGTGCTCCTCGGTGACGACGTGCGCGCCCATGAGCCGCTGCTGAATGACAGCGTGCGCGGCGGCCTGTATTACCCGAAGGACCTCCACCTCGACCCCGGCGCGTTCACCCGCGCTTTGACCACGCGGCTGCGCGAGCTCGGCGCCGAGATCGTCGAGAACGCCCCGATCGACGGGGCGGACGTATCGGACGGAAGAGTGCGGAGCGTCTCCTCGGGCGAACGTACTTTCACGGGCGACGCGTTCCTCGTGGCCTCGGGTGCGTGGAGCGGTCGCGTCTCGCGGCTGTTCGGCGCCGACATCCCCATCCGCCCGGGCAAGGGCTACTGCATCGAGATGCAGCCGTACGGCCTGCGCAGCGCGACCAATCTCTACGACTCGAAGGTCGCCATCACTCCCTTCGACGGACGGCTGCGCCTTGCCGGCACGATGGAGTTCGGCCCGCTGGACGAGACGATCAACCCCGTGCGCGTGCAGGCGATCCTGCGCGCCCCGTCGGGCTGGCTGCGTGACTGGGAACCGCCCGCAGCGAGCGAGATCCACCCGCGGGCGGGCATGCGACCGATGGCGCCCGACGGTATGGCCGTGCTGGGTCGACTGCGGCGGCTCCGCAACGGGTACGTCGCCACCGGTCACGGGATGATGGGCGTCACCCTGGCGCCGGGGACGGCGCGCGTGATGACCGACCTGATCGTGCACAGCCGGGAGAATCCCGTGCTGGCGCCGTTCTCACCGGCACGGTTCCGCGGAGGGCGCTGACCCGGCCGCCGCCCCGGGAGGCCGATGCGGTGACCCAAGCTCCGATTGGGAACCGCGAAGGCAAACGCCCCTACCTGCGGCGCCATGCGGCTGGAAGACTCGTCAAGCCCGAGCACCAGACCGAAGGATGCGAAGATGAGTCCCGCCCCGACCGCCGGCCCCGCCGACAAGCAGTGCACCCCATGACCGGGATCGCTCTGGAGACCGTCGAGGTGCACGCCGAGGGAGAGCCCGGTCGTGTGGTGATGAACGCCGATGCACTCGTGCACGGTGACACGATGGCCGAACGCTTCGCCTACTGCCGCGACAACCTCGACGCGGTCCGTCGCCTCCTCCTGCGCGAACCCCGCGGCTATCCCGGTCTGTGCGCCGTCTTCGTGCTGAGCCCGGTGAACCCCGGCTCCGACTTCGGCATCATCGTGCTCGAGCATGGCGGATTCACGCCCATGTCGGGGAGCAACACGATGTGCGCCGTCACCGCTGTCCTCGAGAGCGGCCGCATCCCGATGCAGGAGCCGGTCACCGAGCTCACGATCGACACCGCCGTCGGTGTCATCCGTGCCATCGCCCATGTCTCGGGCGACAAGGTGACCTCGGTCACCGTCGTCAACGTGCCCGCCTACGTCGTCGGGCTGGACGTGCCGCTCGATGTCCCTGAGGTCGGCACCGTCGCCGCCGATATCGTGTTCGGCGGACAGTTCTTCGCCCAGGTGAAGGCCACCGACCTCGGAGTCGAGCTGCGCCCCGAGAACGGTCGCGAACTCGCGCGCTTGGGGGCGCTGGTCAAGCTCGCCGCGTGGGAGCAGGTCGACGTCGCGCATCCGCTCAATCCCGAGATCGACCGTGTGTCCCTCGTGATGCTGCACAGCGGCGATCCTGCGCCGGGTCGCGAAAACCGCAACACTGTCATCATGACGAACGGCCTGCTTCTCGCCGACCGCCCTGCGACGTGGACCGGAGCCCTTGATCGTTCGCCCTGCGGTACCGGCACGAGTGCTCGCATGGCGGCGCTGCACTCCCGCGGCGCGCTCGCCCTCGGCGAGGACTTCGTGCACCGCAGCATTATCGGCAGCGAGTTCACCGGACGGCTCACGGGCACCACGGAGGTCGCGGGTCGCGCGGCGGTCCTGCCGACGGTGACCGGAAGGGCGTGGGTCACCGGTCGTGCCAACTGGACGCTCGACGATACCGACCTGTTCCCCGCGGGCTTCACCGTCGGCGACATCTGGTCGCCGGAGCTGGTGTGACCCGGCGCCAGGATGCCGACGCGATCGGGGACGACTCGCGCCTGCAACGTGATTGGTCGGGGCGCTACGCCGCGATCCAGACGATCTTCGACGTGGACGCCCTGGTGCACAACGCGTCCGTCCATCCGCGATGGATCGCCGCCTCGCCGGCGTTCTGGTACGAGCGGCAGACCGGCGCGGGCGTCGAATACCGGGTCGTGGACGCGACGACCGGCGGCAACCGTCTCGTCATCGCGCATCGCGACCTCGTCGCCGCCCTCGCGCGCCGCCTCTCCCGGTCTCTGCCCGCCTCGGACGTGATCCTGAGGAGCCTCGAGATCGACCCCGTCGACCGCGTGACCTTCTCGTATGCGGGCCGCGACTGGGTCTGGGATCCGGCAACGGGTCTCGACGAACGTGCGGGCGCGAACGCGCCGATCGATCGATCGGTGTCGCCCGACGGCCGTCGCGCGGTCTCGGTGCGCGGTCATGATCTCTGGGTGCACGATCTCGCCGCCGGCACGGAGTGGCGCGCCACGACCGACGGCGCTGAGGACGACGCCTACGGGATGGGGATCGGCTCGATGCGTCAGGTGTACCAGAAGTACGGCCTGCGTGCGACTCCCGACGGGCTCTGGTCGCCGGACTCGCGGTACTTCTTCACGCTGCAGACCGATGAGCGTCTCGTCGCCGACCTTCCCGCGATGACCTTCGTTCCCGACGACGGCGTCCGCCCCGTCGTCCACCGGAACAAGACGAGTACGCCCGGAGACGAGCACATCGCCCGTTTCCGGCTGTTCGTGCTCGACACGGTCGATGGGACTCAGCTCGTCCCTGATCGTCCGCCGACGGCGGCGACCCGGATGGGCGACACCCCCTTCGCCGCCGAACTGGCCTGGTGGTCTGCCGACGGCGGCACGGTCTATTTCGTCGACATCGCGCGCGGCGAGCGCTCCGCCGAGCTGATCTCCTTCGAGATCGCCACTCGCAGCACCTCGACCGTGCTCCGCGAAGAGGCCCCCGAACCGCTCGAGCTGAGCGTGAGCGTCTATGATCCCGCCCTCGTCGTCCCTCTCCTCGACACGGATGAGCTCATCTGGTATTCCGAGCGCAGCGGCCGTGGGCACCTCTACCTCTACGACCTCGCCGGCGCGGCGCCGGTGCGGTCCGTGACCTCGGGCGACTGGCAGGTCCGCGAGCTGCTGCACGTCGACCCGGTGCGTCGTGAGGTCGCGTTCCTGGCCGGCGGAATCGCGCCCGACGAGAACCCCTACATCCGGAAGGTGTGCGTCGCGGGACTCGACGACGGCGTCGTGCGCGTCGTCTCGGGCGAGCCCGGCGACCACCGCGTGTGGCGGCCGGGCTCGTGGGACATCGCCGTGCTCTCCCGCACTCGCGGCGCCGACATCGGGCGCATCAGCGGGTACGCGCCCGACGGGGAGTACTTCGTCGAGACGGTCGGCGCGGTCGACCGTCTGCCCCGCTCGGTGCTGCGCCGACGCGACGGCTCCGCGGTGTGCGTCGTCGAGGAGGCGGCCGACGTCGGACTCCCCGCCGACTGGCGCTGGCCGCGGCCGGTGCGCATCACCGCGGCGGACGGTGAGACCGACCTGTACGGACTGCTGTTCGAGCCGGCCGGGGCAGACGCGCGCGCACCTCGTCCGCTCATCGATCTGGTCTACGGGGCGCCGCAGGAGGCGCTCGTGCCCACGAGCGCCTTCGTCGACTTCCCGACCACCACGACGTTCGTCGAGGCCGCCGGCTACGCCGCCCTGGGCGCCTACTGCCTGGTGCTCGACGGCCGGGGCACGGCGAACCGTGAGCGGAGCTTCCGCCTGGCGTCGTATCAGGCGGTCGAGACGGCATCGGACCTCGACGATCATGTCGCCGCCGTCGAGGCGCTCGCCAGCGAGTACCCGATCGATCGCTCCCACGTCGGCATCACCGGCTTCTCGGGCGGCGGCACCCTGGCCGCGCGGGCGGCGATGCTGCGCAGCGATGTGTTCCCGGTGGCGGTGGCCGCATCCGGCAACTACGACCTGCGCCTGTTCGGCCACGGCTACGGCGAGCGCTATCACGGGCCTTTCGACGCCGAGCGTTACGAGCGCCAGGCGGTCAAGACCTACGCCTCGCAGGCGACCGGCAGGCTGCTGCTCATTCACGGGCTCCTCGACTTCGGCGTGCATCCCGCGGGTCTCTTCCAGCTGGTGCAGGCGCTGATCGATGAGAACAAGAACGTGGACCTCATCGCGCTCCCGACGACCGGTCACGAGGTCACCGGGTACGGCACCCGTCGACGGCTCGACTACTTCGTCACGCATCTGTTCGGCGGCACCCCGCCGCCGCCGGTGCGGATGCGCGACCTGCGCAGCATCGTGATGGAGCGCGAGCGCGCTGATGGTGCGATCGTGGCGGCGCTGGACATCGGGAGAGGGGAGAGTCATGCAGACGAATGACGCGTACTGGAGCGGACCGCTGCCGGCGGATGCGTTCGACGAGTTCGAGGTCGAGAAGGAGATCCTCGTGCCCATGCGCGACGGCATCCGTCTCTCGACCGATCTCTACCTGCCGAGGGGGGCCGACGGTGTGCTGCCCACCGTTCTGGTGAAGACCCCCTATGACAAGGATGTCGGCGAGGGCGCGGTGCGCACGAAGTGGGTGGACTACTTCGTGCGTCAGGGCTACGCCGTCGTCGTGCAGAACGAGCGCGGGTTCCTGTTCTCCGAGGGCCGCTTCGTCGACTACCTGGCAGGAGCGCGTCATGACGGCTCCGACACGATCGACTGGATCGTCTCGCAGCCTTGGTCGAACGGACGCGTGGGCACGATCGGCTGCTCGAGCTCGGGAGAGCATCAATGGCCTCTCGCGGCGGGCAACAACCCCGCTCACGCCGCGATGGTCCCCGGCGCCTCGGGCACCGCAGTCGGAAGCGTGCCGGGCAACGACACCCAGGGGGCGTTCTACCGCGGCGGCATCCCGATGCTGGCGAACTGGGCGCACTGGTACGGGACGCTGGCCCCGACCGACAAGCCGCTCCTCCCGCCTGATGCGACGCAGGACGAGCGACAGCGGCTGCGAAACTACGCCACGTTCGCCGGGCGCCGCACGTGGCGCCCGATCACGCCCGAGAACCTGCGGCACCTGCCGAGTTCCGATGTGCTGCGTCACGCCGGAGCCCCGGCGTCGCCGTTCGATGCCTATATGACCCGCACTCCCGCCGACCCCGCCTGGGGAGAGGTCGAGCTCGTCGGCGAGGCCGACCAGCCGCGGGTGCCCGCCATCCACATCAACAGCTGGCATGACATCGCCATCGGTGAGACGACGCGTCTGTTCTCGCATCTGCAGGCGCTCGGAACCCCCGACCAGTACCTCATCATCGGCGGCGGACCGCACTGCGCGATCTGGCAGGAGCTTCCCTACGAGCTGACCAAGAAGTCGGCCAAGGCCATGTTCACGGGGCTCACGACGAGCGAGATCGACGCGATGCCCGCCCCTGACATGCGCGATTTCGCGTTCGGCGACGTCGAGCTCGGCGACGTGCGGTATCGCGGCGTCGACCACGGCTTCCCCAAGCTCTATCTCGCCTGGTTCGATCGCTTCGTGCGCGGCAACGACAACGCCGTGACCGATATGCCCAAGGTGCAGCTGTTCGTCATGAACCACGGGTGGATCGCAGCCGAGTCCTGGCCGCCCGAGGTCGAGCCGACCAGGTATTACCTGACCGACGATGCCGATGCGTGGCGTCGGAACGAGGCCGGCGGGCTGTCGCCCGTTCCGCCGACCGGCGAATCCAGCGAGAGCTGGGTATACGACCCGATGAACCCGACGCCGAGCGTCGGGGGAGATCTGGGCTTCCACGCGGCGCTCGACCAGCGTGCGGTGTCGGCGCGGCGGGATGTGCTGGTCTTCAGCACGTCCCCGCTGACGGAGGCGGTCACGGTGGTCGGACCGATCGAGGTCGAGTTGCATGTGTCGACCTCGGCAAAGGACACCGACTTCATCGTGCGGCTCATCGACGTCCACCCCGACGGCAAGGCGATCAATCTCGCCGATGACGGTCTGCGGCTGCGCTACCGCGATGGCTTCGACGCACCGGCGCTCGCCGAGGAGGGGGAGGTGTACCGCATCAGGCTGCCGAACATGGTGACCGGCAATCGGTTCGCAGCAGGGCACCGCATCCGCATCGAGATCGCTTCGAGCAGCTTCCCCGTGTACGAGAGGAACCTCAACACCGGAGGGGCGAACTACGACGAGACGGACGCCGCGATCGCTCGCAACACCGTGCACTGGGGTGCGGGACGCGCATCGAGCGTGACCCTGCCCCTCATGCCCGCGCGCGGATGATCGCGATCAGGGCTCGACCCGGGTGTGCCGTGGGGTGCGCACCGGGGTGGTCACCGATCGCATGTGCCGCACGATCCGCTTCAACAGCTCGCTCGTCGCGGGAGAGACCCGAACTCCCCGTCGTGTGATGATCGCGAACGTGTCGTACATGGGCGGGTCGAACGAGCACGTGACGAGGTTCGCCGGGAAGCCCGGCGACAGCGTGACCGCGCGCGGCACGTAGGTGTTCGCCAGGCCGCTGGCGGCGAGTTGCACCGCGGTGTCGAGATGCTCGACCTCGAAGTGGTTCTCGAGGCGGATGCCGGCGGACTGCGCCCGTGCGGCGAGCTGGCGCCGCGTCGGGTCGTGGTCGGCGTACTGCGCCTCGTAGAGCACGAGGGGCGCGGAGGCGAAGTCGGCCACCGTCTTCGGCAGTGCGGCGGACGCGGGATCCGACGAGGTGAAGAGCACTTCGTCGCGCGCGATCGGCTCGACGTCGATGCCCTTGTCGTCGACCGGGAGCACCACGAGGGCGGCCTCGACCTCACCCTCCCGCACCGCGTCGGCGATCTCCGAGGAATTGCGGCCCTTCAAGCGCATCCGCACGCCGGGATGAGCGGTGGCGAAGTCGCGGATCAGCTCAGCGAACCCGTAGTGCGCGGGAGCGCCGAACACGCCCAGCGTGACCGTGCCGCCGAGCAGGCCGCGCATCTCGGCAACGCTGTTCTGCGCCTCTTCCGCGGCGGCCACGACGCGCCGAGCCTGCAGCAGGAACTCCTCGCCGGCGGATGTCAGACGCAGGCCGCGACCCAGGCGGATGAACAGATCGATCTCGAGGAAGCGCTCGAGCTGGCGGATCTGCTCGGCGACGGCGGGTTGGGTCACCTGCATGCGGGCTGCGACGGCCGTGAAGGATCCGAGATCAGCCGCGCCCAGGAAGTACAGGAGCTGTCGAAGAGTCAAAAGCCGTCCTTGGGTCTTGATGAGAAGACTAAAGGTACCATCGAGTTCCGCGGGACGCTCGAGCTGCAACTTCGCCTTCTGGGTGGTCAAGGCAAAGACTGATACCTCACCCGCGGCAGGCATGACAGCCTCGACAGGGAACGGTCGACGCGCGACGGATTGGGAGAGACATATCGTGGTGGAGTATCAGGGCCTCGAGCCGCTGGAGCCGCAGCTTTCGGCCCGCGCACGACTGAAGTACGAGTTCGTGCAGCGGCGCGAGACGGGGTACGACCCGGCCGCCGTCGAGTCGGCCTTCGCCGAGCTGCCGGACTCCGCGCCCGATGGCGAGGTGTGGGCCCTCTTCGACGCCCTCGACGATCTTCCCCGCGACCCTTCCTGGCCCTACGAGGAACCCGACACCCGGGATGGCATCCTCTCCGTCCTGCCGCCGGCCGGGGCGTCGTCGCCGGTGGTCGCATCCGAGGTCGAGGATCGCGTGCACGGCGGCTGGCTGGGCCGACTCGCGGGGTGCAACCTCGGCAAGCCCGTCGAGGGCGGCAACCACTGGACCCGCGCGCATATCCGGGCCTACCTGGAGTCGGTCGGCGCATATCCACTGCGCGACTATGTGCCCAAGGCGGATGACGACGATCCCGTCTACATGTTCCGTGACAATTGGCCGGAGACCACCCTCGGCCGTATCAGCGGCTCGGCGCGCGACGACGACATCGACTACTCGATCATCGGACTCCACGTGCTCGAGACTTACGGGCGGCGGTACACGGGGGAGGACGTCGCGACCGAATGGCTCAGCAGGCTCCCGGTCCTGCTGACGTTCACGGCCGAGATCATCGCGATCGCCAACCTCCTCGAGGGGGTGCGGCCGCCCGAGACCGGCGCCTATCGCAACCCGCATCGCGAGTGGATCGGTGCGCAGATCCGCGCTGACATCCACGGGTGGACCAATCCTGGCGACCCCCGCGCGGCGGCGCTCCAGGTGATCGAGGACGCGACGCTCTCGCACCGGGGCAACGGGGTGTACGGCGAGATGTGGGCGGCGGCGCTGGTCGCCGCGGCGTTCCTGGGGCGGGAGCCGCGCGAGATCGTCGTCGAGTCCCTGAGGCACGTGCCGCCGAAGTCCCGTCTCGCCGAGGCGGTGAGCTCGGTGCTCGCGTCCTACGACGAGAGGCTGGAGTGGGATGCCGCGATGGATCGGGTCGACGAGCGCTTCGGCCACTACCACTGGGTGCACGCGGTGAACAATGCGGCCGCGGTGACGGCGGGGCTGCTGTGGTCGAAGGGCGACTTCACCTCGGCGATAGGACTCACCGTCCAGGCGGGGATGGACACCGACTCGAACGGCGCGACCGTCGGCTCCGTCATGGGCGTGCTGGCGGGGACGGCCGGCATCCCCGCGCACTGGACCGATCCGCTCGAGGATCGGATCGCGAGCGGCGTGCGCGGCTATGACGGATCCCGCGTCAGCGATCTCGCCATCCGCACCGCCCGTATCGCGCTCCGCTGAACGGATCGGTCGTGATTGCGAAGAGGCCTATGGGCACGGACGGGTCGCCAGGCCGGCCGAACGTCGTCATGGTCGTGCTCGACGACCTCGGGTTCGCCGAGCTCGGGTGCTTCGGATCCGGCATCGCGACTCCCGTCATCGATGCGCTCGCGCGCGGCGGGCTCCGCTACACGAACTTCCACGCGACGCCGCTGTGCTCACCCACGCGTGCCAGCCTGCTGACCGGCCGCAATCACCACGCGATCGGCATGGGGATGCTGTCCGACCTGCCCGCGCAGGCACCGGGGTACACCGGGCGCATCCCGCGGTCCGCTGCGACTCTGGCGCACCATCTGCGCGACTCCGGGTACGGCACGTTCGCCATCGGCAAGTGGCACATCGCACCGCGTGACGACTCGGGACCCGCGGGACCGTTCGACCGCTGGCCGCTGCAGATGGGCTTCGACCGGTTCTACGGCTTCATGCGCGGTCTCACCGACCAGTGGTTCCCGCATCTCGTGCGCGACAACTCCACCGTCGTCCAGCCGAGCACCCCCGCCGAGGGATACCACCTCACCGAAGACCTCACGACGCAGGCGCTCGGGATGATGCAGACGCATCGCGCCGGGCGACCCGATGACCCCTTCTTCCTCTATTACGCGCCGGGAGCCATGCACTCGCCCCATCAGGCGCCCGCGGACTTCATCGAGCGGTACCGTGGAGCGTTCGATCACGGATGGGACGAGGAGCGGGAGCGCCGGTTCCAGCGGCAGCTCGCGACCGGTGTCGTGCCGCCCGGCACGGTGAACACCCCGCGCCCGGCGTCCGTCCCCGCGTGGGATGACCTCGATGACGACGAGCGCCGCGTCTTCGCGCGGCAGATGGAGGTATACGCCGGCTTCCTCGAGCACACCGATCAGCAGATCGGTCGGCTCGTCGACTACCTCGAGCTCAGCGGTGCGCTCGACGACACGATCATCTGGGTCACCTCGGACAACGGCGCGGCCCACCACCCCTCCCGGGCCGGCACGTGGGCCAAGTTCGCTCCCAACGACGTCGCGACGATGCTCGAGCACCTCGATGAGTTCGGCGGAGTGGGAACCCACAACCACTACGCGCGCGGGTGGACGTGGGCGGGGACGACTCCCTTCCAGTACTGGAAGGGGTATTCCTGGCTCGGGGGCGTACGCACCCCCCTCATCCTGCACTGGCCAGCGCACATCGCCGCTGCCGATACCGCCCGCTCGCAGTTCGCCCATGTGATCGACGTGATGCCGACGATCCTGGATGCCGCGGGCATCACTCCGGCGCTCGTCGTCGACGGCGCGGCGCAGCAGCCGATCGACGGGGCCAGCATGATGGCGACGATCGACGACGGCGACGCCCCGGCCCCCCGACGCACGCAATACTTCGAGATGCTCGGTTCGCGGTCGATCTACCACGACGGGTGGAGAGCGACCACGGATCACCTTCCGTTCCCGGAGATGTGGGAGCCGCCGATGGAGGGCAGCGTCGACTTCGCGGTGGATCACTGGGCGCTGTTCGATCTCTCGTCGGACTTCTCGGAGGCCACCGATCTCGCCGCCGTCGAACCAGAGCGGCTTGCGAGCATGATCGCGCTCTGGGAAGCGGAGGCTGCGCGCAACCAGGTGCTGCCGTTCTCTGACTCTCCCGATCGGCCCGACTCGATCCGGCCCTCGCACGGTGATCGTGGCCCCGCGCATTCGGTCTATTTCGCGGGCGACGTCCCGGTGCCGACCGTGGACCTGCTCGCCTCGTCCTTCGACCTGACGGTCGAGCTCGTCGCCGGCGATCGCTCGTCCGGAGTGCTGTGGGCGCATCATCCCAGTCCGTACACGCACTCGATGAGCCCCGTCTGGGCCGGCCACCTGGTCGACGGGCGCCCGGTGGTGACCTTCGGTCTGTCCGGTGCGCACACGCTGCGCGCCGGACAGATGTCGCCGGGCCCGCACACGCTTCGGGTCTCCTATAGACGCGTGACGACCGGCGTCGTCGTCCGGGTGCTCGTCGACGGGGTGGAGCAGGCGCGCGCCGAGTACGCCGACCTCGCAGCACCCCCTGTCGAGCAGCTCTACGTGGGGCGGGGCGATGTCGCCGCCGGGGGTGATCGCGGCGCCGATCGACCCTTCGACGGTGTCGTTCGGCGCGTCGTCGTCGACCTCTGCTGAACTCAGCGGCACGCCGACGGGCCAAAAGCTCTCCTTGGGTTTTGCGAAGGAAACTAAACGTACCTCGGTAGCTCGGCTTCTGCCAGACTCACAGAATCGTGCAGAAGAAAGTCCCTACAGACGCCTCGATGGTGGAGAGACATGCGAACGGATCAGTTGGACGGCGTCGTCATCGCCGGCAGCCATAACGCGGAGATCGGACTGCCGGCCGGCTGGGAGGTCCTGGCGGCGGGAGGGTCCGCCCTGGATGCCGTCGAAGCGGCCACCAGGGTGATCGAGGACAACGAGCTCGATCATTCCGTCGGGTACACGGGCTTCCCCAACCTGATCGGCGACGTGCAGCTCGACGCGGCCATCATGGACGGAGCCGCACGCCGGGTCGGAGCGGTCGGAGCGCTCGAAGGCTACCGTCACCCGATCACGGTCGCCCGCGCGGTCATGGACAAGCTCCCGCACGTCTTCCTCGTCGGCGAAGGAGCAGCCCGCTTCGCCGCCGAGATCGGCGAGACGGCCGAAGATCTGCTCACCGACGAGACGCGCGAGATCTGGCGGTCAGGCATCGCGGGGCATCTTCCCGGCAAGCTCGAGATGTTCCGGGGCCCGCTTGCACAGCTGACAGCGCTCGCCGCGGATCCCGAGCACGTCAAGGGCACCGTGAACGTGGTGGCGCGCGATGCTGACGGCAGCCTCGCGGTCGCCGTCAGCACGAGCGGCTGGGCCTGGAAGCACCCTGGCCGCATCGGTGACTCGCCCGTCATCGGCGCGGGCATCTACGCCGACAATCGCTACGGAGCCGCCGGATGCACCGGCCTCGGAGAGGTGTCGATCCGCGGGGGACTCGTCCGTGACATCATCTCCCGGATCGCGATGGGCCGGGATGTCGAAGACGCAGCCCGTGCTGCGATCGAGGACTTGCTGCCGATCGCTCTCGACTTCCCCGACTCGGCGATCATGAACACGATCGTCCTCACCGCCGACGGGCGCGTGAATTCGTTCACGACGGGCCCCGCGCTGGAGCACGTGTCGATGCGCGCCGGCGATGCCGCGCCGGTGCGCGGGGAGAGCATGGTCGTGACTTGGCCCGGCGTCGAGCTGCGTCGATGACGATCTCCCCGCTCGCACGGTACATCGGGCGTCGTGTGATCACGGTGCTGGTGCTCCTGCTGTTCATCTCGTTCCTCGTCTTCTCGCTGCTGTACCTCGCGCCGGGATCGGCGGTGGACATCCTCCTCGGCAATCAGCCGCGCACGCCCGAGACGGTGGCGGCGCTCGAGGCGAAGTTCCACCTCGACCAGCCCTTCTTCACGCAGTACGGGATCTGGCTGCAGGGCGCGCTGCAGGGCGACTTCGGCACATCCATCCAATCGACGCTGCCTGTGGCGGATGAGATCCTGAGCCGGTTCCCGGTGACGATCTTCCTCGCCGTGTTCGCGTTCGTCCTCGAGATGTCCTTCGGCATCACGATCGGGGTGCTCACCGCTCTTCGTCAGCAGAGCGCGCTCGATCGCGGTCTCGTCACGCTGACGATCGTCGGAGTGAGCACGCCGGCGTTCGTCAGCGGTATCTTCGTGCTCTACATCTTCTCGATCACGTTGGGATGGTTCCCCGCGTTCGGCGCGGGCGAGGCGGACTTCTTCGACCGGCTCTGGCATCTGACTCTCCCGGCGCTGTCTCTGGCGATCGTCGGCTCCGCGTTCATCGTGAAACACACCCGCGCCGCCGTCCTCGCGGTGGTCGATCAGGACTTCGTCGCCTTCGCCCGCGCGCGCGGGCTCACCCGGGCCGACGTGCTCTTCCGCTACATCCTGCGGAACGCGATGATCCCCATCCTCGGCGTGACGGCCATGACTCTCGTCTACCTGCTCATCGGCGCGGTCTTCGTCGAGGTGACGTTCTCCGTCTCCGGCCTCGGGCAGCTGATCGTCCAGGCCGCGAACGCGCAGGACATGCCGATGATCCAGGGAACCGCCCTGGTCATCGCCGTGATCGTCATGGGATTCACCCTGCTCGCCGACCTCGCCTACATGGCCGCTGATCCGCGCATCAGGAAGCAGGCGCTGGCATGACCATCGACATCGCCGTCACTCCGCGCCGGCCGCGACGACGGCCCAGCTGGTTCATCTCGCTCTGCTTCGTCCTGCTCGCCGCAGTGGTGTTCCTCGCCTTCTTCGGACGGTTCGTCAGCCCCTTCGACCCCACGCAGCAGGATCTGTCGCTCGGTCTGTCGGGCCCGACCGGTGAACACGTGCTGGGGACCGATGCACTCGGACGGGACGTGCTGTCGCGGCTGCTGGCCGGCACGGCGAGCGCGATCGTCGGTCCGCTCACGATCGCCGCCGGCTCGCTCATCATCGGCAGCCTCCTCGGTCTCGTGGCCGGATACCGTGGCGGAGTCGTCGACGCGATCATCATGCGCACGGCCGATCTCGTCTTCTCCCTGCCCGGAACGCTTGTGATCATCGTGGTGGCCGGCGCCTTCGGCGGGGGCTACTGGCTGGCCGTCTCGCTGCTCATCGTCCTCACCGTCCCCTCCGACATCCGTCTGGTGCGCGGTGCGGTCCTGGAGCAGGTGCCGCGTCCCTACGTCGAGGCGGCGAAGTCGATCGGAGTGCCCGACCTCCGCATCATGCTGTGGCACATCGGACCGAACGTCGCTCCCGTCGCGATCGCAAACCTGAGCATCCAGTTCGCCGGAGCGCTCGTGGCTCTCGCCGGATTGTCCTTCCTCGGACTCGGGGTGCCGCCCGGCACCGCCGACTGGGGCCTCATGGTCAGCGAGGGCAGGAGCCTGCTCTTCGTGAATCCGGTGGCGGTGCTCGCCCCTGCACTCATGATCGTCGTCACCGCGACGATCGTGAGTGTCCTGGGCGACTGGGGATACGAACGCCTGTCCAGCAGAGGAGCGACCAGATGAGCACTCCACAGACCGTGGCCGAGGCCGGCCTCCGGGTGGAGGGACTGGGGGTGCACGGAGGCGCGAAAGATCGCATGATCGTCTCCGAAGTCGACCTCACCCTCGCACCGGGAGAGTCGATCGCCATCGTGGGGGAGTCCGGCAGCGGCAAGTCGATGACCGCGAAGTCGCTCATCGGCCTGCTGCCGCGCGGCGTCGTGGCCGAGGGGTCGGCGTCGTTCGAGGGCACCGAGCTCATCGGCCTCCCCGAGAAGATCTGGCAGTCGGTGCGCGGCCACCGCATCGGTCTCATCATGCAGAACCCGTTCACCATGCTGAATCCGGTCTTCCGCTGCGGGCGCATCATCGAGGAGTCGTTGCGTCGTGAGGACCGTAAGCGCATGAACGGCGCCGAACGGCGTCGAGAGGTGCTGCGGCGTCTGGCCGAGGTCGGCATCACGGACGAGAGCGTGCTGGAGCGCTACCCGTTCCAGCTCTCGGGCGGGATGCGGCAGCGGATCGCCATCGCAGCTGCGCTCGCCAGGGAACCCGACCTGCTCATCGCCGATGAGCCGTCGACCGCACTCGACGTGACCACGCAGCGCGAGATCCTCGCGCTGATCAAGCGGCTCCAGGTCGCCCGCGGGATGAGTCTGATCCTCATCACCCATGATCTGCGCATCGCGTTCTCGATGTGCGATCGCGCCTACGTGATGTACGCGGGCGTCATGGTCGAGACGGCCGCCGCCGAGCGGCTCGAGACCGAGCCGCTGCATCCCTACACTCTCGGGCTGCTGCTCTCGGAGTCACCGTCTGATCGGCGCGTGGCCGAGCTCATCACCATCCCCGGCTCGGTGCCGGCGGCGGCGGAGGTCGCGCATGTCTGTCCGTTCTCGACGCGCTGTGCGTGGGCGGCTCCGGAATGCACCACGGAGAGACCCGCGTTGCGCGAAGTCGAATCCGGACACTCGACGCGCTGCATCCGGGTGGAGCAGATCCGCGATGACATGCGTCGCGAGCGCGCCGTCGCCCAGGAGGCGGTTCCCGTACCGCCGCCGCCCGCCCGCGCGGGGTCCCTCGTCGCCGTGACATCTGCGCGCAAGGAGTTCCCCGGTGCGCGAGGCACGGTGGTCGCGCTGGACTCGGTGTCGATCGATCTCGATGCCGGAGAGGGCGTCGGACTCGTGGGAGAATCCGGGTCGGGCAAGACGACGCTCGGACGCGCGATCGCGGGTCTCGAGACGTTGACCTCCGGCCGTATCGAGATCGGTGGGATCGATGCCTCGAACCGTGCGAAGCTGTCGGCCCGCGATCGGCGGATGCTGCGCAGCACCGTGCAGATGATCTTCCAGGATGCATACTCGTCGCTCAATCCGTCGCACTCCATCGGATCGACGCTGTCCGAGGCGATCTCGATCAACGACCCGAACGCACGACACGTCGATCGACGCGTGGTCGAGCTGCTGGCCTCGGTCGGTCTGGATGCGGAGTTCGCGCAGCGGAAGCCGGTGGCCCTGTCCGGGGGACAGCATCAGCGCGTCGCGATCGCCCGTGCGCTCGCGGCGCGACCGAAGATCCTGGTCTGCGATGAGCCCGTCGCCGCGCTCGACGTCTCCGTGCAGGCGCAGGTGCTGAACCTGTTCTCCCGCATCCGCGACGAGCACGGCATCGGCTACCTCTTCATCACCCACGACCTGTCCATCGTGCGCCAGGTCGTCGAACGCGTCTACGTCATGCATCGGGGGCAGGCCGTCGAGTCCGGCGCCGTGGTCGACGTGCTCGACGCGCCGCAGCACGACTACACGAAGAAGCTCATGGCGTCGATCCCGCAGGCTTCCGGCGCCTGGCTCCGCGACGACGCGCCGCAGGCCCCCCGCGGCTGACCGCAGTGCGCCTCGTGAAGACCAAAGAACGGCTTGAGGCTGCACAAACCAGGACCGACTACCTCGCACGGTGGCGGCGTGACAGTGTGTGGTCAACGTCCTGCACCCGACAGCAAAGGTGGACTTCAACGATGCGCACACGACTCATGAGACGAGCACGATGGGCGGCGGTCGCCGCCGCCTCCTCAGCTCTGGTCCTGGCCGGCTGCGCCGGCGGTCAAGGAGACCAAGGAGGTCAGGACGGCGGCGAGCTCCGTGTCGGCATCGTCGGCCTCGACTTCTCCAACATCGACCCCGGCCAGGGCTTCGCACGCCAGGTGGACGCGTTCATGCTCGAATATCTGATGAAGCTCAGCCCGACCGGCGAAGTCGAGCCGAACCTGGCGGAGTCGGTTGAGCTGCGTGACGACGTCACCTACGTCTACACCCTGCGTGACGACGTCGTGTTCTCCAACGGTGAGGAGCTCACCGCCGATGACGTGGTCGGTTCGATCAACTACGCCCGTGACCCCGAGTTCTCGGAGTCGTTCCGCTACGCCGACATCGCCGATGTCGTCGCGGAGGGCGACAAGACGGTCGTCGTCACTCTCAACGCGCCGACCGCCAGCTTCCAGTACGTGCTCGCCATGAACGGATACATCTTCGACGTCTCGGAGCAGGAGAGCGCTGGAGAGGACTTCGGCAAAGCCGGAGAGGGGCTTGTCGGCACCGGTCCTTACGTGCTCGACGAGCTCAACACCTCTAATGGCAAGGCCACGTACTCGGCGAACGAGGACTACTGGGGCGGCGACCTCGAGTTCGACTCCGTCACCCTCACCGGCTTCGCCGACGAGAACAGCGAGGCATTGGCATTCCGAACGGGCGCCCTCGACGTCGCCTTCCCCGCCGACCCCCGCGCCTTCGCGTCCACGTCGGGCACCGAGGTGACGACCGTTCCCGGCACGCGCCAGGGTCTGTTCGTGATGAACACGCAGGTGGAGCCGTGGAACGACGTTCACGTCCGTCGCGCGGTGGCCTATGCGATCAACAAGGCGGACATCGTCAACGTGATCGGCGGCAACGCAGAGCCGGACGGGACCATCATCCCGCCGTCGCAGCTGCTCTCGATCGCGAGCCAGGACGAGGTGGACTCGCTGCTGGATTCGCTCGAGACGTATGACTTCGACCTCGACGCCGCGAAGGCCGAGATGGCGAAGTCGTCGGTGCCCGACGGGTTCGAGGCCGAGCTGCAGACGCCCTCGTACGGCGGCTACGTCGAGGCGGCACAGGCGATCGCGGGACAGCTGAGCGAGCTCGGCATCACGCTGAACGTGCGGGTGCTCTCGGAGGCGGAGTACACGAACACCTTCTCTCAGCCGCACACGCAGGTGCCGGTGCAGTACACGTTCTTCAACAACCGCACGCCCGATCCCGGGGGGATGCCGAAGAACGCGTTGTGGAGTTCTGCGGCGGAGATCGGTCAGAACAATCTTGCGGACTACATCAACCCCGAGATGGACGCGCTCATCGAGCAGGGCGACGCGACGACGGATCCCGGGGAGCGCTTCGCCGCGTACTCGGAGCTGCTGGGCATCGTCGCCGATGACGTCCCCTATGTTCCGCTCTACGCGGGAAACATCAACGTCGCCCTCGCGAGCACCGTCGAATGGCCGACGTTCAACGCGTTCTCGACCGACGTCGCGCCGTATGTGCTGGAGATCCGCAGGAAGTGAGCGGGCTCTGCTGACAGCATCCGTGCGCCGGCCGCCTCACGAGGTGACCGGCGCACGGATGTGCGGCACCGCACGCGGATCGCACGGACGGAGGGGCCAGACGGAGGGCCTAGACGGTCAGCACCCGACCGGTGATGATGCCCTCCACTGCGCGAACATAGGCGTCTCCGATCTCGACGTCGGTGACGGGGCGATGGCCGGGGAAGAGGGCGTGATAGCCGGGGGAGTTCTCGAGAACACCGGGCGAAACCGCATTGATCCGGATACCGCGCGGGGCCTCGGCGGCTGCGGTGCGGACGAACGACTCCAGCGCGCCGTTGGCGAGCGCCGCCGCGGCTGCGGTCGCGATGGGCTCCCGCGCCAGGATCCCGGTGGTCAGGACGATCGATCCGCGGTCGCCGATTCTCCGCAGAGAATGGCGCACGACTTCGAGCTGGCCGAGAGTCTTCGAGTTCAATCCGGCGAGGTAGTCGTCGCGGGTGAGGTCTGCGAGGGGTTTGAAGGGCACCGATCCAGCCGCGACGATGACGGCGTCCACGGTCTCGAGGCGGTCGAAGCAGCTCTCGATGCTCTCGGGATCGGAGATGTCGATGCTCGGCTGCGAATTCCGGGAGGCGCGGATGATGGTGTGACCGCGTTGCTCCAACGTGTCCGCGACGACCGCGCCGATGTGTCCTGTCGCACCGATGACCAGCACGCGCATGATGATGTCTCTCCTGATCCCTGCACCCTGTTCGGATGCGGTGGTCGGGCATCAGCGGGAGTGCACGGCCATGCTCTCACAGCCGCACCCTCTCAGCGCGGTGCAGCGCCGACGGGATGAGAGCATGATGGGGGAGGAAGAAGGGGAAGTGAGCGCATCCGCTGAATGGGGCTCGTGCGGACCGACGTGCGGCTGTGGGGCGCCGGGGCGTGGGTCCTTCTCCTCCCTGGGCGTCGATGCGACCCCTGCATCGGCCCGAGGCGGTGAGCATGCCGTCGAGCAGGCGTCGATCCCGCGGGGGACATTCGTGATGGGGGATGCCTCCGGGGACCGCAATCCGCAGGACGGCGAGGTCCCGCTGCACGAGGTCGAGGTGGACCCGTTCTCCATCGACGCGACCAGCGTCACCAACGACGATTTCGCGCGATTCGTCGGCGAGACCGGGTACCGGACCGAAGCCGAGGCGTTCGGGTTCTCCGCCGTGTTCCACCTCGCTCTCGCCGCGCCGGCGGAGGATGTCATGGGTCCTGCTGCGGGGACGCCGTGGTGGTTCGGCGTCCGCGGCGCCGACTGGTCCCATCCGGGCGGACGGGACTCGTCGATCGAGAAGCTGGGCGATCACCCCGTCGTGCACGTGAGCTGGAACGATGCCGTGGCGTACTGCGAATGGGCCGGCCGGCGTCTTCCCACGGAGGCGGAGTGGGAGCGCGCTGCGCGCGGCGGCATCGAAGGCGCGAAGTACCCCTGGGGCGATGAGGAGGGCGATGACGGCGGCTGGCGCGCCAACATCTGGCAGGGTCGCTTCCCGCAGGAGAACACTCTCGACGACGGATGGCTGACCACCGCTCCGGTGCGTTCGTTCGCCCCGAACGGCTTCGGCCTGTGGCAGCCGGTCGGAAACGTGTGGGAATGGTGCGCCGACTGGTTCGACCCGGCCTACTACGGCGTCTCGCCGCGCTCCAACCCCGTCGGGCCGGAGGGAGGACGGGCGAGGGTGCTGCGGGGCGGAAGCTACTTGTGCCACATCTCGTACTGCAATCGCTACCGGAACTCCGCGCGGTCGCGGAACACCCCGGATTCGTCGATGGGCAACGCCGGCTTCCGGACCGTCGCGCTCTGAGTCGCATCTCTTCGGCCGGGGCAGCGGACCGCTTCAGGATAGGCCAGGCCATCGCGCCGGAAGGGCACGGCCACGTCGATTCGAGCCGGGGTCGACACGGTCTGCCGGCTGGTCCGCTGACGGAGATCGCGTGAGGTTCCGTCGCGCAGGGCGAGACGCGGATCACCTCCCCGACAGCAGCGTGGACATGTCGTCGTGGACGTGCTTCCTCTGGTGTGAGCGGGCTGCCGGGTTCACGGCACGGCCACCCCGCCGTCACCTCGAGGACACCTCGGGCGACTTCACTGCTGCGGTGCTCACGTCCCGACGTCCCCGTCCACTGATCGGGGCGGTCCTCCTCGCGATGACGGTGCTCACCGGATGCGCCGCGACGGTCGAGGATCCCGCTCTCCCCTCCGCGGCCGGCCCTTCCGCTGGCATCGTCTCCCCCGAGAGCACCCCGATGCCCGCGCCCGGTCGCACCATCGAGGCGACGCCGCCCCCGGCGGACGAGCTGAGCGGCTACCGGATCGCGGTCGTCGTCCCCGACGGCTCTGCCGGATCGCGCGCCCTGCTGGAGGGCATCCGCGCCTTCGCCGCGAGCTCTGGCGCCGATCTCGAGGAGTTCCCCGCCGTGGAGGGCGACGATCCGGTCGGCGCCGCCTTCGAAGCGGCGGTCGATGAGGAGCCGGATCTGCTCGTCGGCCTCGGCGAGGGCGTCGCGGACGTCTTCAACTACGAGACGCCGAAGCTCCTGTCCCAGCAGATCCTGATCGTCGGCGCCCAGCTCTTCGAGCCGACGGCGAACGTGACCGCGGTGATCTGGGAAGGTGCAACGTCGCGCGGCTCCGAGGTCGGGCCGGACGGACCGCTGGACCCGGCGAGCGTGACGGCGCAGCGCGGCGCCGACGCGCTCGCCGCAGGGGTCGCCAGCGTGCGCGAGGGCGTCACCGGCGTGGTGCTGCATCTCGGCGACCACTCTTTCTGACATCGCTGTCACCAGTGGTTTCCCTGCGCGCCACCCATCGTTCAGCTCCCCGCGGGCTGTTCGTCATCTGCGCTCAGGATCCTGGTCGAGGCTCTCCCGAAGCCCTCTCCCCCTTGAGAAAAATCCAGATTGGCGTGTGACATCTTGTTGACCAACGAAGCGACACCGGCTCCGGCCGGGACGCGCAGACACCGGATCGGACGCACCGGCGTCGCCACCGCGGTGCTCCTCTCGCTCAGCGCGGCCTCCCTCAGCGCCGCCGTCCTCCCCGGCGCCGCATTCGGCGTGGAATCCGTCCCCACGGCCGCCGTGGCATCCGTCGCGCCGGTCCGCATCCAGGCCGAGGACTACACGTCCAACAACGGCGGCGGCACCAAGAAGGAGGGCACGAGCCCCTCCGGCAACGTCGGAGGCACCTGGAACGGCGCGGAGCTGTACTTCGACGCCGCCGACCTCGGAACGGATCCGCTGTCCACCGTGACGGTGCGCTACTCGACGCGCGTCGACGGCACGGGGAACAACCGCCGTGTGGCGTTCTACCTCGACGAGAAGACCGAGGCCAACAAGGTCGGCGAGGTCTCGCTCCCGCTGACGAACGGCTGGGGCGACTACCAGACGGCGACAGCGGATCTCGACACCGAGGTCTCGGGGGATCACACGCTCATCGCCGTGCTCCTCACCGAGGACGACCCCGCGCAGCCCGTGCACTACGTCGCGAACATCGACTGGTTCGAGTTCGGTCCCGCCTCCCTGCCGGAGAGCTTCCTCGGCACCGCGGATGCCTGGAAGTACTCCGACGACGGCACGGATCCCTCCGGCGACGGCACGCTGAGCTGGACCGAGGCCGACTTCGACGACGCGGCCTGGAAGGAGGGCGTCGGCTCCTTCGGCACGAAGAACGGGGGCGCGGACCTCGGCAACGGGTTCGTCGCGAACACCGTCGTCCAGTACAAGCTGGACGGCTCGGAGAACGACGTCCCGACCTACCACTTCCGCAACGAGTTCGAGGTCTCGGCCGGCCAGCTCGCGCAGCTGCAGTCGCTGCAGGGCCGGATCGTCTACGACGACGCGGTGCGCATCTACGTGAACGGCGAGAAGGTCGCCGGCTTCGTGGACGACCGCGTCGACGGGGCGGCGAACCAGAACCTCGCCTACGCCGGCGACAGCAAGGGCGATCCGCAGACCAGCACCTTCACGATCCCGGCCGATGCGCTGCAGGCCGGGGAGAACACGATCGCCGTCGCGCTGTACCAGGACCGCGAGAGCAGCAGCGACATCTACCTCGATCTGACCTCGCTCGTCCCCGTCGAGCAGCCCACCGGACCCGTGCAGGCGAACATCTCCGATGTGGTGCTCGGCGTCGGCGCCACCGAGGCCGAGCGCTCCCTGGCCTGGTACTCGGACAAGGACGTGACGCAGGTCGCGCAGCTCGCGAAGGCCTCCGAGGTCACCGGGGACTCCTTCCCCGCCTCGGCGCGCACGATCGAGACCACGAACACCGGCGGCACGACCAGTGGCGAGTTCTTCCGCGACGTCACGCTGGACGGCCTGGAGGAGAACACCGAGTACGCCTACCGCGTCGGCAGCGACGACGCCGGCTGGTCGGACCTGTACACGTTCCGCACGCAGGACTTCTCGGGCGACTTCTCCTTCCTGTTCTTCGGCGACCCGCAGGTCGGCGCCTCCGGCAACCTCGCCAGGGACGAGGCGGGATGGATCGACACCGTGAACGTCGCGACGCAGAGCTACCCGGATGCGGAGCTGCTGTTCTCGGCCGGCGACCAGGTCGAGAACGCCCCCAACGAGGACCAGTACACGACGTTCCTCAAGCCGGAGCAGCTGCGCAGCATCCCGCTCGTGGCGACCAACGGCAACCACGACGTCGGCTCCAAGGCCTATGAGCAGCACTTCAACCTGCCCAATGAGGACCTGACGGCCGGCGCCGGCACCTCGACCTCCTCCGGCGGCGACTACTGGTTCATCTACAAGGACGTGCTGTTCCTCAACCTGAACTCGAACAGCCGCGACTACGCGTCGCACTACGAGTGGATGGAGCAGGTCATCGCCGAGCACGGCGACGAGGCGAAGTGGAAGGTGCTCGCCTTCCACCACTCGATCTACTCGGTGGCCAACCACGCGACGGACGGCGACATCATCGAGCGGCGCAGCACCATGCCGCAGGAGATCTCGAAGCTTGGCTTCGACGTGGTGCTGATGGGTCACGACCACCACTACACGCGCAGCTACCTCATCAAGGACGGCGAGCTCGCCGACCCGTCCGAGCAGGAGGCGCAGGGCGTCGTCGAGGCGAAGGACGGCGAGGTGCTCTATCTCACGGCCAACTCCGCGAGCGGATCGAAGTACTACGACCTCAACGGCGCGCAGACGGACGAGGACCGCTGGTGGGCATCCGTCCGCAACCAGGAGAAGGTGCGCAACTACTCGGTCCTCGAGGTGAGCGACGACGCGATCACGATGCGCACGCTGCGCAGCGAGGCGAACGGCGCGGCCAACCCGGTGAACAGCGTCGTGGACGAGGTCACGCTCGTGAAGGACACCGCGCCGGAGCTGACGGTGCCCGCCGACGGCGAGATCGCCCTCGGCTCGGCGTTCGACCCGCTCGACGGCGTCTCGGCGGAGGACAACGTCGACGGGGACCTCACCTCGGAGATCGAGGTCGAGGGAGCCGTCGACACCGCTGAGGCCGGCGCGTACGAGCTCGTCTACCGTGTGCAGGACGCCCGCGGCAACGTGAGCACCGCGGAGCGCACCGTCACGGTCCTCGCCGAGGGCGAGGAGCCTGGTACGGGTGAGCCCGGAACTGGCGAGCCTGGAACCGGAGAGCCCGGAACCGGAGAGCCCGGAACCGGAGAGCCCGGAACCGGAGAGCCCGGAACCGGAGAGCCTGGTACGGGTGAGCCTGGTACGGGTGAGCCTGGTACGGGTGAGCCCGGCACAGGCGGTGCGCCGTCGTCCAGCCCTGCCGCTCCGGTGGCGGACGGGGGGGACCTCCCAGCCGATCTGCGCGATGCCGTGCAGATCACGGTCGACGGTCGCACGGCGACGATCACCGGCCTCACCGCCGACGAGTGGTACTACGGCTACGTGTACTCGACCCCGACCGCCCTGGGCTGGGCCCAGGCCGATGGGAACGGCGCCGCGACCATGACGCTCCCGGCCGACCTGGCGGACGGGACGCACCGCCTCGCCGTGCTGGACGCCGCAGGCGACCTGGTCGGCTGGGTCGAGATCACGGTGTCCGGCGGCGAGGTGCTGGCCACCACCGGATCGGATGCCGCCTGGGGCTTCGCCGCGATCGGATCCCTGCTGTTCCTCGCCGGCGGCGCGCTCCTCGTCGCTCGCCGTCGCCGCGCGATCCAGCACTGATCGCATGCTGCGAGGGGATCGGATACGCACCGGTCCCCTCGCAGCATCCCGACCCTGACCCTTCCTCTTGGAGAATCCGCCGCGCATGTCCTTCCCGCCCCGCCCCCGCCGGCTCATCACCGCCGGCGTGCTCGCCGCCGTCCTCGGCTCCGCCCTGGTCCCGACCGCGGCGATGGCCGCAGCCCCCGCCGCGCCCGCGGCGACCACCGACTTCACCGACTACGTGAACAGCTTCGTCTCGACCGAGGACGACTTCGGCCAGGACCTCCCGGGGGCCGAGGCGCCCAACTCGCTCGTCAAGATCAACCCGATGACCGTGTCTGGGCGCTCCCACAGCGGCTACGACTACGCCGAGGACCAGATCGCGGGCTTCACGCACACCAACCTCGACGGCGTCGGCGGCTCCGGCGGCGGCGGCGACCTCCTCGTCGTCCCCACCTACACCGCGTACACGAGCCGTCCGTCGACGGACACCTACGCGAAGGACTACAGCCACGACGCCGAGGAGGCCGAGCCCGGCTACTACGGCGTCGAGCTGGGGACCGACCGGGGTGCGATCCTCGCCGAGGCGACCACCGACGTCCGCACCGGTCAGGACCGGTTCACCTTCCCCGAGGCGGGCACCGCCTCGCTCGTCGTGGACCTGCGCAACAACTTCACCCAGCGCAAGGGCGCCACGCTCGACTACCAGAAGCTCCCCGATGGACGCGTATCGCTCTCCGGCGGCTTCACCGGTCACTTCAACGGCTACGACTACACGATGCACTACTACGTCGAGACGACGGCCCCGGTGGCGAGCGTGCGCACCTGGGGAGGCTCCGGAGCGCTCGGCACGACCGCGCATCAGGACGGCGCCGACATCGGAGCGGTCCTGGAGTTCGACGTGGAAGCGGACCAGGAGGTGGGCCTCCGTGTCGCCGTGTCGCCGATCAGCGCCGCGCAGGCGAAGACCGACCTCGCCGCCGAGATGGGCGACCGCGGCTTCGAGCAGGTTCGTCAGGACACCTCGGACGCGTGGAACGAGATCCTCGGACGCCTGGCCGTGACGGCATCGGCGACGAGCGACCCGGACGGGGAGCTGCAGACGCTCTTCTACACGCACCTCTACCGGATGTTCGGCATGCCGGCGAACGCGACGAGCACGAGCGGCACCTATCGCGGGCTGGACGGCGAGGTCCACGAGGCGGACGGCTACACCCACTACGACGGATGGGGCTTCTGGGACGACTTCCGCAAGTACGAGATCCTCGCGATCGGCTATCCGGAGGTCTTCCGCGACATCGCGCAGTCCATCGTCGACCTGTATGCGACCTTCGCGTCGACCGGCAAGGGATCGCTGTCGAACGTCGTGCACTCGGTGCCGACCGTGCGCTTCGAGCGTGCAGCGGTCGTCGTCGCGGACGCCGTCGCCAAGGGAGCGGAGCTGCGCGGCCTCGCGGACGCCTGGCCGGCCCTCGTGTCGCAGGCGCAGGGCGGCTATGCGAACGCGGACAACGTCAAGCGCGGATACATCGCGAACGAGGTGGACGACACGCTCGGCACCGCCTACGACGACTGGGCGATGGCCACGATCGCCGAAGCTCTGGGCAAGACCGCCGAGGCGGAGGCGTACCGCCTGCGCGCGGCGAACTGGACGAACCTCTACCGTGAGGACGCGGTCACGCTGGCCGACGGCAGCACGTCCGGTCTCGTGTTCCCGAAGAACGCCGACGGCGCGTGGGCGAACGTGGACCCGGAGTCCTTCGAGGCGGGCAACGTCTACCAGGGCACCCTCTGGCAGTACAACTGGTACGCCGCGGACGACATGGGCGGCATGATCCAGCTCATGGGCGGCGAGGAGAAGACCCTCTCGGCGCTGAGCTTCATGTTCGGCGAGCACGCCCCGGACGACGGATCGCGGATGCTCCATGCCAATGCGAACGAGATCGACCTGCAGGCGCCGTATCTGTTCAACTACGTCGGCGCTCCGTCGAAGACGCAGTACTGGGTGCGGAGCATCTACACCAAGGAGACCTGGAACCGCTACATCGCCACCGGATCCACGAACGAGGTCCCCTCGCGCGGCGGCGAGTTCTCCCCGCCGGTGAAGACGAAGGTCTTCAAGAACTCCCCGCAGGGCTTCCTGCCGACGATGGACAACGACACCGGCACGATGTCCTCGACGTTCGTCGCCGCGGCGCTCGGCCTGTTCCCCGTCCTCGCAGGGTCGGACGAGTATCAGATCGGCACGCCGTTCTTCGAGAACGTGCGGATCAGCTACGAGTCCGGTCGCACCTTCGACATCACGGCGAACGGCGTCTCCGCTGACGACTTCTACATCCAGTCCGCGACGCTGAACGGCCAGGACTTCGACCGCACCTGGATCACCTACGACCAGCTCACCGCCGGAGGGCGGCTGTCCTTCGACATGGGCGGGACCGCCTCCGACTGGGCCGAGGAGGGCGTCGCCTCCTCGTCGCTGAGCGACGAGGTCCCGAGCTCGATCTACGAGCCGACCAGCGCGATCTCGATCGGCTCGAAGGTGTTCGCCGAGTCGGATGCCGGTGACGGGTCGATCGGCAACGGCATCCCGCTGACGCTCGCCAACGGCACGTTCGCGGGCAGGAACGGCGATGACCTCGCCGCATCCGGCGCCATCTCCGCGGAGAACGTGCCCGCGGGCCTCACCCTGGTCGCCGAGCGCACCGGCGACCGCAGCGTGCTGCTGACCCTCGAGGGCAGGGCCGAGCGGTCGGGGACGATGGACAGCATCGACGACCTGCAGCTCGCCATCGCCGACGACGCCTTCCGCAAGAAGCCGTCGACGGGCACGCGGACTTTCGCGCTCCAGGTCGTCTTCGACGGCGTCACGCTGCGCGCGGATCGCACCCGCGTCGTCTCCGCGCCGGACGGCACGATCGACGCGACCGTCGCACTCACCCTCAGCGGCGCCGCGTTCGCCGGCACGTCGGGACGCGACCTCGTCGCCGACGGGGCGCTGACCCTGCCCGGGCTTCCCGACGGGGTCGCCGCGACCGGGGTCAAGCGCGACGACGCGACCGTCGAGGTGCACCTCACCGGATCGCTCGGCGAGGCCCAGAGGGCCTCGTTCTCCCTCGCGTTCACGGATTCCGCGATCACGGGCGCCCCGGCGTCGAGCATCCGCGGGGACGGCGTCTCCGGCCTGGGGACGCTCGAGCTCGTCGTGGACCGTCAGCGGCGCGCGCAGCTGGAGGCGCTCCTCGCGGAGGCCGAGCTGGTGGTCAAGGGTGCCTACACCGCATCGTCCTTCGCCGCGTTCAGCGCGGCGCGCGACGAGGCGAGGGCGGTCCTGGCGGACACCGGGTCGACGGACGAGCAGCTCGAGTCCGCGCTCAAGGCGCTCACCAAGGCCGGCGCGGCGCTCGCGATCGCCGAGACGCCTTACCGGGTGCTGGAGGCGGAGGACTTCGACGCCTCCTCCGGTGGACGGCTCAACCCCGAGACGACCGCGGACTCCGCGGGAGGGACCGTGGGGAACATCGGCGGCGTCACGGTGGGCTCGTGGATCTCCTACGAAGGGATCGACTTCGCGGGGGCGCTCCCGGTCCGCGTGAAGCTGCGCTACGCCAACCACCCGGCCGACACGGCGAAGGACGAGTACGTCGAGGTCCGCGTCGGAGCCGTCGACGGCCCTGTGGCGGCGAAGATCGACGTGCAGACCACCGACGGCTGGAACAGCTTCGCGACCGCGGAGGCCGTGATCGAGCATCCGGAGCTGCTCGCCGGATCGAACACGATCTACTTCGTGTTCGGCGGCACGCCGGACCCGGCGGCGGCGAACTCCTGGGTCGTGAACCTCGACTGGGCGCAGTTCCTGAAGACGACCGAGGACGAGGTCGTGGTGGATCCGGTGCGGGTGCAGGCGGAGGACGCCAGCACGACCAGCGGCGGATCGCTCATCAAGGAGGGCACGAGCCCCTCCGGCAACATCGGCGGGACGTACGACGGCGGCGAGCTGACCTACCAGGACGTCGACTTCGGAGCCGGGGAGCTCGCGACCATCACGGTGCGCTCCTCGACCCGCGATGAGAGAGTCGGCGCCGATCCGCGACTGGAGTTCTACCTCGACGAGAAGAGCGAGGAGAACAGGGTCGGCACGGTGCAGCTCCCGAAGACCGGCGGATGGGGCAACTACGTCGTGACCACGGCGGATCTCGACCGCCCGGTGACGGGGACGCACACGCTCATCGTCGTCATGCGCGTGGACGCCGTCGCCGGTCAGGAGTTCAACTACGTCTCCAACCTCGACTGGTTCGAGTTCGCGCCGGTCGCCGTGGAGCAGCCGCCGGTCGACCTCGGCGCGCTGCAGGCCGCCGTGGCGGATGCTCAGGCGCTCGCCGCCCACGAGGACCGCTATCTCGCGGTGGACTTCGCGGTGTTCCGTGCGGCGCTGGACCGCGCGGCGCGGGTCGCGGAGGCGTCCGGCGCGACGCAGGACGAGGTGGACGAGGCGCTGCGGATCCTCACGCTCGCCGCGGATCAGCTGGAGTGGAAGGCCGTGCGCCTGCTGCCGGTGCTGCTCGATCGGGCGGCGGCCGTCGACCGCGACGCCTACACCCCCGAGACGGTGGCCGCGCTGGATGCCGCGGTCGAGGTCGCGACGGCCGTGCAGGACGGCGCCTCCTACGAGGAGTACGCCGCTGCGGTGGCCGGTCTCGAGAAGGCGCTCGACGGGCTCGCCGAGCCGGGCGAGGAACCGGGTACGGGGGAGCCGGGTACCGGAGAACCGGGGACGGGCGAGCCGGGTACGGGAGAGCCTGGTACCGGAGAGCCCGGCGCAGAGCAGCCGTCCGGCACGCCCGACGCCCCTGTCGAAGACGGCGCCGAACTGCCGGAGGGGCTCCGCGACCTCATCTCCGCGACGGTGTCGGGCCGGTGGGTCACGGTGACGGGGCTCGGCGCCTCGGTCTGGCACTTCGGCTACGTCTACTCGGAGCCCACGGCGCTGGGCTGGGCGCAGACCGACGCCTCGGGCGTCGCCACGCTGGCGCTGCCGGACGGCCTCGCCCCGGGGACGCACCGGCTCGCGATGCTGGACGCCGACGGCGAGCTCGTCGGCTGGACCGAGATCACGATCGCGGCGTCCTCCGGCGGGAGCGACGACCTCGCCGTGACCGGCGCGGACGGCGCGGTCTGGTGGACCGTCGGCGGCCTCGGAGCGCTGCTCCTCGCCCTCGGCGCGGTGCTGCTGATCATCCGCCGCCGCGTGCGGAGCTGACCGGAGCCGCCCTTCGCCGAGAGGATCCTCCCGGCGAAGGGCGGTGCCCTGCGCTCCGGGTGGGACTCGGCAGCGTGCTACGCCTCGAAGTGGCGGTTCGCTCGCGCGCGTCGCCAGGCCGCTCGGCAGCGCACCGTGAACTCCTCCGCGATCGCGATCGGTCCGTCGTGGTTGACCATGACCGCCAGCGGCGTGATCGCTGCGGTGTCGGAGAGCGGCAGGCACACCACGCCTGGCAGGCGCATCCGTGTGCTCAGCTCGGGGACGATGGAGATGCCGATGCCGCACCCGACCAGGCCGAAGGTCATCTGGTCGCTGTCCGTGGTGTGCACGACGCGGGGGCTGAAGCCCGCGCGGTTGCAGGCGGCGGTCACGGCGTCGAACGCTACGGGTGCGCGATCGCGGGAGAACATGATGAAGGGCTCGTCGGCCAACGTGGACAGCTCCACCTTCGGGTGGGACGCCTGGGGGTGCTCGACGGGCAGTGCGACGTACAGCGGCTCGTCGAAGAGCGGGACGTGGTGCAGACCCTCCGGCCGGCGTACGCGGTAGATGCCCAGCTCGATCGCGTTGTCGCGCAGAGCCTGTCGCTGGGCCTTCTCCTGCATGGCGTACACGACCGGTTCCATGAGGTCTCCGACGGAGGGCAGGACGAGCGGAAGGAGACCGGTGAGCGCACTCGTGACGCTTCCCAGCCGGATCCGGGGGACGTCCGTCTGCTGCTCGTGCAGCACTCCCCCGATCTCGCCGACCCTGCGCAGGATGTCGTTCGCCTCACGGAGGAGGCGCGCCCCGGCGGCCGTGAGCAGCACACCGTTGCGCGTGCGGTTGAACAGAGTGACGTCGAGCTCGTTCTCCAGCTTCTTGATCGCACTGCTCAGCGGAGGCTGCGCCATGTGGAGCTGCTTCGCGGCGGCGGTGAAGCTGCGCGCCTCGGCGACCGCGACGAAGTACCGAAGCTCCCGCAACTCCAGTCGGTCCACGTCCCTCAGCCTATTCGACCCCGTCGGCGGTGAGCTCATGATGAGGACCGGATCGTCCGGGATGCACCGGGAACGGTCATCGGGCGGCGTCGCAACGTGCGCCTCCCGGATCGACGGCTGCGGACACTATGCGGACGGCAGCGGCTCGAGGAAGGGGTCGACCCGGTAGGGGGTGGAGCCGTCGAGCGCGTACTGCGCGGCGATGCGGCCGAAGATGGGAGAGAGCTTGAACCCGTGTCCGCTGAAGCCCGTGAGGACCGTCGTGCGGGGGGAGTCCTGCCACCGGAGTATGCGCGGGGTCTTGTCGTCGACGTAGCTCTCGATGTAGACGTCGAACCGGGCTGGCTCCGGCCCGAGATCGGGGATGTAGGCGTGCACCGCATCCCCGATGGATGCGACGTCGGCGGGATCGAGCCAGCGGTCGACGTCCTCCACGCGCGCCTCGTGGTCCCAGAACGGCGTGATGCCCGCCTTGACGGTGCTGCCGTCGAGCGAGGGGACGCCGAAGATGTGCACCCCCTCGGTGTCACGGATGAACGCGGGGAAGCGCTCGGCGACGAAGAGCTCGGGTCGCGAGGGGACGAACCAGGTCAGCGCCTGGCGCTGGACGACGAGTGCCGGGCTGACATCCGGGAGGAACTCCCGGGACCAGGGGCCGACCGTGACGATGACATGACCCGCGCGATACGAGCCGGCGGACGTGATCACCCTGACATGGTCGGATTCCGGCTCTATGCCGATGACCGGCTCCCTGCCGTGCAGCTCGGCTCCGGCCCTCTCCGCCGTCAGGAGGGCTGCCTTGATGGCCGATTCGGGCCGCAGCGCACCGCCCAGCAGGTCGAGGATGCCCATCTCGCCGTCGACGGCCCTGTGCTGCGGGAAGCGCCGTGCCAGCTCGTCGCCGTCGAGCAGCTCGGCGGGGAGGTCATAGGTCCTGATCGACTCGACGACCCGCGACATCTGCGGCAGCTCCGTGCTTCCGATCGACAGCGCGCCGATCTGGCGATAGAGCGGCCATCCGGTCTCGCGCTCCAGCTCGAGCCACAGCTTGCGGGCCTCCAGCAGCAGCGGCACGTAGCTCGGGCCTTCATGGTACGCGGTGCGGAAGAGTCGGGACTCGCCGGCGCCTGCGCCGCGGGCATGCCCCAGCCCGTACTGGTCGAAGCCGAGCACGCGAACGCCCTCGCGCCGTGTGAGCTGCCAGGCCGCCATCGAGCCCATCGTGCCGAGCCCGACGATTGCCACATCCGCGTCCATCACGGTGTTCTTCCCTTCCGATTCGCTTGGCGCGGCGCCTGAGCGGGCCGCGAGTTCGTTCTAGCAGCGTGTGCTACGGGCCCGATAGTGACCGTGTCGCGTCTCGCGGCGTACCGTGTGGGTATGTCTCTTGACATGCAACTCCTCGGTAACGTACCCCTCGTGCGTGCGTGCGCGACGGTCACGCGGTGGACACATTCCGGCAATGCGTCCGACGCATTCTGAGAGCGTCCGGTACTCCGCGGGGTATGCCATACCGACCGAATCCGCAGCCATTCGCATGCGGTATTGGTCAGCCGAATCGGGCTCTGCAACGATTGCCGTCAATCATCGCCGGGTCGGCACCCGATCTCACCGACCTGCGCGGTCGGATCTGCGGACGCCGGGGAGACACGGCTCGCAGACCCGATGCGATCGCACGCACCGGGGAACACGGACCACGAGACGAGCAACAGGAAACGGGTATGGGTTACAGAATCGCGGTGGACACCGGCGGCACCTTCACAGATGTGTGCCTCTACGACGAGGCGACGCGCACAGTGGCCGTCACGAAGGTCTCGAGCACGCCGGCGGACCCCGGCGCCGCCGTCGTCGAGGGCGTGAAGAAGATCCTCCTCTCCGCCGACGGCGCCTTGGATGAGACGGCGTTCGGCAGCGTCTCCTACTTCGCCCACGGCACCACCGTCGCCACGAACGCACTGCTCCAGGAGAAGGGCGCCAGGACCGGCCTGATCACGACCCGCGGCTTCAAGGACCTTCTCGAGATCGCGCGGCAGAAGCGGCCCGGTCTCTACGACCTCTTCGGAGTCAAGCCCACTCCGCTGGTGAGCCGTGATCTCCGCCTGGAGGTCGATGAGCGCGTCCGCTTCGACGGGTCGATCGAGACCGAGCTCGACGCTGAGGACGTCCGCCTCCAGGCGCGCGCCCTCAAGGCGGCGGGCGTCACGGCCGTCGCGGTGTGCTTCCTCTACAGCTACCTGGTGCCTGACCACGAGCGGAAGGTGAAGGAGATCCTCGCCGAGGAGCTGCCGGACGCGTTTCTCTCCGTCTCCCATGAGGTGCTCCCGCAGTTCCGCGAGTACGAGCGGCTGTCGACCGTGGTGATCAACGCCTTCATCGGTCCCACGATGCACGGCTATCTCACCCGCCTCGAGTCGCGCCTGCGTGAGGAGGGACTCCGGCCCAAGGCCCACGTCACGCAGTCCAACGGCGGGATCATGTCCTTCACGGCGGCCGCCGGACTGCCTGTCCGAACCGTCCTCTCGGGGCCGAGCACGGGCGTCGTCGGCTCGGCGGAGGTCTGCCGCGCGTCCGGGATCGAGGACATCATCACCTTCGACATGGGGGGCACCTCCTCGGATGTCGCACTCGTCGCCGGAGGGCGTCCGGTGGAGACCAACGGCATGGAGCTGGACGGCCGCCCGGTCCAGGCGCCGATGCTCGACATCAACACGGTCGGCGCCGGAGGCGGTTCGATCGCCTGGATCGACGAGGGCGGCCACCTCAAGGTCGGCCCGCAGTCCGCCGGTGCCGTGCCTGGCCCCGCCTGTTACGGACTGGGGAACACCGCGCCGACGGTCACGGACGCGAACGTCGTCCTCGGCGTGCTCAACCAGAGCCATCTGCTCGGTGGCACCATGCCGATCGACGCGTCGCTCTCGTACCAGGCCGTGGCGGCTCTCGGAGAACGGCTCGGCCTCTCGCCGGAGGACACCGCGCAGGGGATCATCAGCGTGGTCACCGCGAACATGGCCAGAGCCATCCGCGTGATCTCCGTGCAGCGCGGATACGATCCCAGCGACTACGCCCTGGTCTCCTTCGGCGGTGCTGGCCCGCTGCATTCGGCGCGTCTCGCCCAAGAGCTCAACATGCGTCGCACGGTCATCCCGCACAGCCCCGGGGCCACCAGCGCGATGGGGATGCTCATGGCGGACCTGAAGACGGAGAGCTCCGTGACCCGCGTGGTCCGGCTCACCATTGAGGCGATCCCGGTGGTGCGCGAGCTGCTCCGCGACCTGGAGGCGAGCGTCGTCGGCTGGTTCGAGGAGGAGAACGTGGCGCTCGCGGATCGATCGGTCTCGCGCATCCTCGAGGTGCGCTATGTGGGCCAGAACTATGAGATGGCGGTCGAGGTGCCGGATGCGGACGATCCCCAGCTGTGGCTCGGGTCCGTGCGCGCGCAGTTCGACGCGCTGCACGAGCAGCGCTACGGCTATCACATGGACGACGCCGCGATCGAGGTCGTCACCCTGCGTGTGGGCGGGACGGGGGCCGTGCCCCATGCGGAGTTCCCCGCCCGCCCGATCGTCGGCACGGATCCGTCGCCGGCCGTCATCGGCGAAAGGGACATCTACCTGCCGGAGTTCGGACAGCGGCGCACCTCGCCCGTGTATCAGCGCGAGCTGCTGCCGGCGGGCGCGATCATCGACGGCCCGGCCGTCATCGAGCAGTACGACACCACGACCTTCCTCGTACCGGGAGAGTCGGCGCGCGTCGACGAGCGCCTGCTCATCGTCACCGAGCTCGGTGCACCAGGATCAGGCGCCACGAGAACAGAGGAGAACGCATGACCGGCACGATCGACCGCCCGGCGCTCGCGGCAGACCCGGCACCGGCCCTCAATCCGGTGCTCGTCGAGGTCATCGGTTCCGCACTCGCATCCATCTGCGAGGAGATGGGCGAGGCGCTCGTCAAGGCGAGCTACTCGCCCAACATCAAGGAGCGCCGGGACTCGACGACCGCGCTGTTCGACGCCGAGGGCACGACGCTCGCTCAGGCGGAGCACATCCCGATCCACTTCGGAAGCCTCATGGGCGTCGTGGCGTCCGTGCTCGACCGCTATCCGGTCGAGACCCTTCGCGACGGAGATGTCTTCATCGGCAATGACCCGCACACCGGCGGCGGCACCCACCTGCCCGACATCGTCCTGCTCTCCCCGATCTTCGTCGAGGGCAGACTGCGGGCGTGGGCGACGAACCTCGCCCACCACGCCGACTATGCCGAGCGCACGCACGAGCACATCTTCCAGGAGGGGCTGCGCATCCCCGCCGTGCGGCTGTTCACGGCCGGCGAGATGGACGAGGACATCTGGCATCTGATCCTCACCAACATGCAGGTGCCCGCCGAGCGCCGGGCGGACCTGCGTGCGCAGATGGCGGCGAACCGCCTCGGCATCCAGCGCTACCGGGAGATCTGCTCGCGGTACGGCGCCGATATCGTCGAGCAGGCCGGACGCGACCTCATGGACTATACGGAGCGCAAGATCCGGCTCGGGATCGCGGAGATCCCCGACGGCACCTATGAGTTCGACGACCTCTTCGACTCGGACGAGTTCGAGGGCGAGCTGCCCATCTCGCTGTCCTTGACCGTCCGCGGCGATGAGATGTTCCTCGAGTTCCAGGCGCCCCCGCAGATCCGCGCCGGCATCAACAACGTCTGGACGGCGCTGCTGGCGACGGTGTACTACGCCGTCAAGGCGGTGATCGGGATGGAGGTGTTCGCCAACGCCGGTCTCTATCGTCCGATCCACGTGACCGCTCCCCGGGCCTCGATCCTCAACTGCGTGGTCCCCGCCGCCGTCTACGGACGCATCCAGCTCGGGCAGCGCGTCGTCGACCTGATCCTGGGCGCTCTCGCCCAGGCGGTCCCTGCGCGTGTGCCCGCCGCGAGCTACAGCGGCTGCCCGACGATGTGCTTCTCCGGCGTCGACCCGCGGACCGGCGAGTACTACATCTACATCGAGTCGATCGGCGGTGGTCATGGCGCCGGTATCGACGTCGACGGGATGGACGGCGCGCAGGCGCATCTCACCAACACCTCGAACCTGCCCGTGGAGAGCCTCGAGGCGGAGTACCCGCTCACGGTCGTCCGCTACGGTCTCGTCGACGACTCATCGGGTCACGGGCGTCACCGCGGGGGCATGGGCATCTGGCGGGAGATCCGCGCGGAGCACGACGAGTGCCGGTGCGAGACCAGCGTCACCCGTGTCACGACCTCGCCGTGGGGACTCTTCGGGGGCACGGACGGCCAGCGCCTGCGCGTCCAGAAGGGCGACGGGACGGTCGTGACCGACACCTGGACCACGCTGTCGACGGGTGAGTCGCTCGCCTGCATCATCGCCGGCGGAGGCGGATACGGGGACCCGCACGAGCGGGACCGCGCGGCCGTCGCCACCGATGTGCGCGAGGGTCGGATCTCCGCCGACATCGCCAGAGACGTCTACGGACCCTACTCCGCCTGATCCCCCGATCGGGCATCCGCATCCTGGCTCTCCGCCGGTGCTCTCCGAAGCTGCATCACCCCATCACAGTGACAGGAAGGCAAGTCAGATATGAACACCACTTTCATGCGCAGAGCGCGCATGGCGGGACTCGCGGGTCTGGCCGCCGCGGCGGTCGTCCTCGCCGGCTGCGCGGGACCGTCCGACGACGCGGAAGACGCCGCCCCGGCGGCCGAACAGGTGCTTCGCTACGGGAACTCCGGCGAGCCGCAGCCCATCCAGGCGGGGCTCGACCAGGGAAATGTCGGCGTGACCATGGATACTCTGGTGCACGCGGGGCTGGTGACCTGGAACAAGGACGAGGAGCTCGTCCCGTACCTCGCGGAGAGCTACGAGCAGGATGATGCCACCACATACACGTTCACGCTGCGGGAGGGCCTCACCTTCCAGGACGGCGAACCCTTGACGAGTGAGGACGTCGCGGCGTCGCTGCTCTATCTCGCGGAGCCGGAGAACGGGGCCAAGTCCGTCACCGGCCTCTCGGACATCGAGTCCGTCGACACGCCGGACGAGCTGACCGCGGTGATCTCGCTCTCGGCGCCGAACTCCGCCTTCCTCGAGTACCTCGCCGACCCGACGTCGGCGATCTACCCCGCGGAGGCGCTCGAGTTCGGCGCGGTCGCGGAGATCGGGGCCGGACCGTTCCAGATCGAGGAGAAGACCGCGGGCGTCGGGATGACCCTCAGCAGGTTCGACGGCTTCTGGAACGCGGAAGACGTCACGCTCGACACGATCGAGATCACCTACTATCCGGACGCCACGGCGCGGGTGAACGCGCTCCTCGCCGGTGAGATCGACTTCATGGACTTCGTGCCCTGGGCGGACTTCGAGCGGCTGGACACCACGGAGGGCATCGTGCTGGATCAGCAGGAAGCCCAGTTCATGTACGTCTACTTCAACGTCGTCGAGGGCAGTCCTCTCAGCGATCCCGTCGTCCGGAGGGCCGTGTCCACCGCGATCGATCGGCAGTCCGTGATCGACTCCGCCTTCTTCGGATACGGCACCGCCTCCAGTTCGATCCCGGTCGCGGCGGGCTCCGTCGCGGACGTGCCGGAGGCGAAGGATCCCTTCGAGTACGATCCCGACGCCGCGCATCAGATGCTCCTGGACGCCGGATACGCCGACGGCGACCTCACCCTCGACTTCACCACGAGCTCGCAGTACGCGTTCCTGCTGGACTCCGCCCTCTCGATCCAGGCGGATCTCGAGGCGATCGGCATCACCGTCAACATCGTCGACGTCGACTACGCGGCCTACCAGGAGCTCGGGGTCAACGGCGAGTACGACATCACGACCGTCGGCGGCGCCGGAGCGGTGCTGAACCCGTTCTGGATCAAGAACTACGTGACGGGGCCGGATTCGTACGTGCGCAGCTTCGGCTACAACAACGAGGCCCTGAACGCGGCCCTGGATGCGGGCCTGCGGGGCGCGACCCCCGAGGAGCAGACGGAGGGCTTCACGGAGGCGTTCACGATCATCAACGAGGACGTGCCCTTCACGATGATCGGCCGTCGCAACCAGGCGTACGCCTACACCGACGACGTCACCGGGTTCGCCGCCTTCCCCGGGTTCCTCAACCTGTACTCGGGGATCGCCATCCAGGACGTCGTCCTCACCGAGTGATCGCCTAGGCCGGATCGGACCTCCATGCTGCTCTTCATCCTGAAGCGACTCGGTATCGGGCTCGCGCTCGTCTGGGTCGTGCTCACGCTCATCTTCGCGGCGATCCATGCGATCCCGGGGGACCCGGCGGAGATCCTCGCTTCGGGAAGCGGGACGGCGGCGGCCGATCCGGCCACGGTGGCGGCGATCCGGGCCGGGCTCGGCCTGGACCGCCCGATCGCCGAGCAGTACCTGGACTTCCTCGGAGGCGCTGCGGTGGGGGACTTCGGCACGTCCTTCACCCAGCAGGCGCCGGTGTCCCAGCTGATCGCCTTCCGGCTGCCGAACAGCCTCGAGCTGATGCTCGGCGCCGCTCTGATCTCCATCCCCTGCGGCATCCTGCTCGGCTCCTCGGCTGCACGGCTGGGCGGATGGCGCGACTCCGTGCTCTCCGGCTTCACCGCGTTCGGCGTCGCGATCCCGGGCTACGTGCTCGGCACCTTCCTCGTCGTCCTGTTCGCGACGCAGCTGCGGCTGCTGCCCTCGGGGGGATACGTCGGATGGGACGATCCCGCCGGACATCTCAGCCGGCTGATCCTCCCCGTCGTGGTGCTGTCCGTGATGCTCACGAGCACCGTCGCCCGCATCACCCGCGCCACCATCCTCGAGACGAGCAGAAGCGACTGGGTGCGTACGGCGCGGTCCTGGGGCCTCTCCGATCCGACCGTCTTCCGGCGCCATGTGGTGCGCAACTCGCTGGGTCCCGTGACCTCGGTCATCGCGATCGAGCTGGGCGCCCTGATCGGATCGAGCGTCGTCATCGAGCAGGTCTTCACCTGGCCGGGCGTCGGCTCGATGCTCGTCAAGGGGGTCAACGACCGGGACTATCCGGTGGTCATCGGCATCATCACCGTGATCTCGATCGTGTTCATCGTCATCAACATCGTCGTCGACATCCTGCAGGGTGTTCTCGACCCGCGCGCGAGGAGCTGACCGATGCGCCGCCTCCGATCCCTCCTCTCCCCGGCCCGCATCGCCGCGGCCGCTCTGCTGGCGCTGATCGTCCTCCTCTGCCTCCTCGCGGACGTCATCGCCCCGGTCGGGCCGTTGGCCCAGGACAGGGGAGCCCGATTCGCCGAGATCGGCGCGCCCGGGCATCCGCTCGGCACCGACTACCTCGGCCGCGATGTGCTGTCGAGACTCCTGCACGGCGGTCGAGAGGAGCTCTTCGTCGCCGTGAGCGCGACCCTGCTGGCCCTTCTGATCGGTGTGCTGCTCGGCCTGATCGGGGGCTATTTCGGCTGGCTCGCCGAGATGCTCACGATGCGGACCGTGGACGTCATCCTCGCATTCCCCGCGATCGTCGTCGCTCTGCTCATCACGACCTTCACCGGTCCGAGCTCGATGACGTTGATCGTCGTCATGGGGGTGCTCTTCGTGCCGCAGTTCGCGCGGCTCACCTTCGCCCAGGTCCGGGTGACGAGCAGGCTCGAGTACGTCGACGCGGCGAAGGTGTTCGGCGCGGGCTCCGGCACGATCCTCGCGAAGACCATCGTCCCGAACATGATCGGCCCGGTGACGGCGCAGTTCTCACTCACCATGGCCGCGGCGGTCCTCCTCGAATCGGGTCTGAGCTATCTCGGTCTCGGCGTCCCGGCGCCCAATCCGAGCTGGGGGCAGATGATCGCGGAGGGCACGCGCTATCTCGGCACCACCTTCGTCCCCGTCGGCGTGCCCGCGATCGCCGTGGTGGTCACCATCCTGTGCTTCAGCGTCCTCGGCGACGCCCTGCGCGACGCATTCGACCCGAAGGAGCGATGACGTGTCGACCCCCGCAGACGCCGCAGCAGCCGGTGCACCCCTCCTCGAGATCGCCGGTCTCTCGGTCGATCTGATCGCGCATGGCACGACCGTCCACGCCGTGCGCGACGTGTCGCTCGAGGTCGGCAGAGGGGAGATCGTGGCGCTCGTGGGCGAGTCGGGGTCGGGGAAGTCGATCACGGCCTCCGCCGTCCTGCAGCTCCTCCCCCGCGGCGCGACCGTGGGCGGGAGCATCCGATTCGAGGGTCGCGAGCTCACTGCGCTCGGCCCCGGCGATATCCGCAGGATGCGCGGCGCCGAGATCGCGATGGTGTTCCAGGACCCCATGACCTCGCTCAACCCCGTCTACACGATCGGCCAGCACCTGGAACAGGCCCTGCGGGCCCATGGGCCGGCCGAGGAGGTCCATCGGCGGAGCGTCGAGCTGCTCGAGAGCGTCGGGCTGCCGCAGCCGGAGGAACGGCTTCGCGCCTATCCCCACGAGCTCTCCGGCGGACAGCGGCAGCGGGCGATGATCGCGATGGCGCTCGCCGGGTCTCCCCGGCTCCTGATCGCGGACGAGCCGACGACCGCTCTCGACGTCACGGTGCAGGCCGGCATCCTCGATCTGCTCGACCGCCTGGTCTCCGAGCGGGACATGGGGCTGCTGCTCATCACCCATGACATGGGGGTGGTCGCCAGGATGGCGCACCGTGTGACCGTCGTGCGCAACGGCGTCAACGTCGAGTCGGGCGGGGCTCGCGCCCTCTTCGCCGAGCCGCAGGACGCTTACACCCGCGAGCTGCTCGACGCGGTTCCGCGGATCGGCCGCTTCCGCCCCGGCGGTCCCGCGGAGCAGGATCCCGTCCTCGACGTCGGCGATCTCACCGTCACCTACCGGACGGGTCCGCTCCAGCGGGTCTCCGCGGTCTCCGCCGCCTCGCTCGTCGTGCACGAGCGCGAGACGGTCGCCGTGGTCGGCGAGTCCGGATCGGGCAAGTCCTCGCTGGGCAAGGCGCTCGTCGGACTCGCCCCCATCACGTCGGGGCGGATCGTCATCGACGGCACCGTCGTTCGCAACGGCGCCAAAGCGGGCGGTCGGGATCGGGCGGCGACCTCGGTGGCGATCGTCTTCCAGGACCCGTCGTCCTCCCTCAATCCGCGGGCGACCATCGGTCAGAGCATCACCGCTCCGCTGAGATGGCAGCGGCTCGCGTCGGGGCGCGCCGAACTGCGCCGTCGTGGAGAGGAGATGCTGGAGAGGGTGCGTCTTCCTCGTGAGTGGTTCGATCGCTACCCCCATCAACTCTCCGGGGGCCAGCGTCAGCGTGTCGGCATCGCCAGGGCGCTCATCCTCCGTCCGAAGCTGTTGATCGCCGATGAGCCCACCAGCGCGCTCGACGTCTCCGTGCAGGCGACCATCCTGGATCTTCTCGAAGAGCTCCAGGAGGAGCTCGGCTTCGGCTGCCTGTTCATCAGTCACGACCTCGCCGTCGTCGGCCGGCTCGCGGATCGGGTGGTCGTGATGCGCGCCGGAGAGATCGTCGAGCAGGGCGAGACGTCCCGGTTGCTCGTGGATCCGGAGGCAGAATACACGCGGAGACTGATCTCCGCGGTGCCGGTGCCGGACCCGGCCTTCTACGGTCGCGGCTGATGTGCGGTCGATCGCCGCGGCGGGGTGCGCAGCCCCACCGGCGGAAGCCTCAGCTCCGGCGCTGGTCGGTGTCGAGCCACCAGTTGATGAAGCCCTGGTCGATCGGATTCACGGTCGTTCCGGGCGCGACGATCTCGTCGATGCGGTCGAGCGCCTCGACGGGGATCTCGTAGTCGACCGCCTTCAGCTGATCCTCGAGCTGCTCCATCGTGCGGGGACCGATGATCGCGCTCGTCACGGCGGGGTGCACGAGAGTCCATGCGATCGCCAGCGTCACCAGCGGCACGCCGAGCTCGTCGGCCAGGGCGCCGAGGCGGTCGGCCGCGTCGAACTTCGCCGAGACATGGGGATCGTCGAGGTCGAAGCGCTTGTGATCGTGGTTGTCGCGATGCGTGGTCGGGAAGGGGCGTCCCTTGCGGAAGCGGCCGCTGAGCCATCCTCCGGCGAGGGGGCTCCAGACGACCACGCCGATGTCGTGGCGTCGCGCGGTCGGCAGGAGGTCCGCTTCGATGCCGCGGGCGAGGATCGAGTACGGCGGCTGCTCCGTGACGAAGCGTGCGAGGTGCCGTTCACGCGAGACCGTCTGCGCCTCGACGACCTGAGAGGGCTGGAACGTCGAGGAGCCGATGTAGCGGACCTTACCCTGCTGCACCAGATCGGTGAGGGCGGAGAGGCTCTCCTCGATGTCCGTGTACCTGTCGGGTCGATGCATCTGGAAGAGGTCGATGTAGTCGGTGCCGAGCCGGCGCAGCGAGTCCTCCACGGCGCGCATGATCCATCGCCGCGACCCGCCGCGGTGATTGGGGCCGTCCTCGAGCTGGTTGTAGAACTTGGTGGCGAGCACGACCTCGTCACGACGGTCCTTGAGAGCCTTGCCGACGATCTCCTCGGATTCGCCCTTCGCGTAGATGTCCGCCGTGTCCACGAAGTTGATCCCCGCGTCGAGGGCGGCATGGATGATCCGGATGGACTCATCGTGATCCCTGTTCCCCCACCCGCCGAACATCATGGTGCCCAGGCACAGCCGCGACACCTCCACGCCGGTGCGTGCGAGGTGGGTGAACGGCTGTGCGGGGATGGTTGGCATGCGCCCAGGCTATCGCTGCCGTTCCCTCGATTCCACGGACGGGCGGGCCCGTGTATCGGGGTATAGGCGCCGGATATCCTCGCCTCCGCAGCGTCGATCGGGCTGTCGGGTCGGTCTCTTCCTCCCGGCAGGACGGGCATACGGCGAAGGGCGCTGACGCTCAGCGAGCGAGCACCAGCAGCCCCGCGCCGATCGCGGCGTGGTCGGACCCCGCGGGCATGAAGCGCACCCGTGCGCTCAGCTCGATCGAGGTGACGAACGCGGATGACGCCTCGCGGGCCCTCATCCTCTCCTGGATGAGAACCCGCAGCCCGTCGCCGGAGTTCAGGACGCCGCCGCCGAGGACGACGAGGTCGGGATCGGCGGAGAGCAGGAGCATCTGCGCCGCCGTGACCACGCCGTCGACGAGACGGTCGCGCACGACGAGCGCCTCGGGCTGCCCGTGATCAGCGGCTTCGAGCATCGATGCGACCGCTGAGCCTCCCGGCGACGGCCACGCGGCGGCGACCGCCGAGCCGGAGGCGACGGTCTCGAGGCATCCCCTCTGCCCGCAGGAGCAGAGGCGACCGTCAGGAACGACGGGCAGGTGCCCGATCTCGCCGCGGACGCCTGTCGCACCCCGTTCGAGATCGCCTCGGCGGTCGACGAACCCGGCGGCGAGACCGGTGCCCACGTTCAGATATGCGATCGAGCCGTCGACGTCCATGGATCTCGCGGCTCCGAGGGCTGCGGCGTTCACGTCGTTGTCGACGACGACCTCTCCGCCGGTCTCGCCCTGCAGCGCGCCGCGGAGGTCGAGCGCGGTGATCCCCAGGTTCACCGCATGCGTCACGATCCCGTTCGCGATGTCGACGGCGCCGGGCACGCCGATCCCGACGGATCCCAGCTCGTGCACGGGGACGTCGAGCTCGCGGGCCAGCGCGACGAGCGCGTGCCGGGCGGCGGCCGTCACCTCCGAGGCGCCGAATCCCGTGGGGCGGATGCTGGACGCACTGACCTGTCCGCCGCGGTCGAGCGCCACCGCGTGCGTCTTGGTCCCTCCGATGTCCATGCCGACGGTCCAGCGCGCCGACACGACGCGCACGCCGCCGGTCAAGACGACGGCCTCCGCTCGACCATGCTCTGGAAGAACTCCGGTCCGAACGTCTCCTGGATGAATCCCTGCTGCCCGGCAGTGATCCCCCCATCGACGGGCAGCGTGACACCGGTGATCCAGGAGGCGTCGTCGGAGGCGAGGAAGGCGCACGCCGCGGCGACGTCCTCCGGCGTGCCGATCCTGCGGAGCGGGTACAGATCGCCGATCCCGTTCAGGATGCCCGGCTCCGAGGCGCGGCGCGCGTCCCAGCTGCGCGTTCCGACCGTGCCGGGAGCGACGAGGTTGAACCGCAGCCCGAGCGGGCCGTACCGCAGCGCGAGGTTCTTCGTCAGGCTCGCCAGTCCGGCCTTCGCGGCCGCGTAGACCTCGTTGCCGAAGGCCTCGATGCCGTTCACGGAGCCGATCGTGACGACGTTCCCGCCGTGCGCGGAGCGCAGCAGATGCGGGACCGCCGCCTGGATGCAGAGGAACGGCGCCTTGAGGGTGACGGCGACGTCGAAGTCGAACTCGCTCTCCGTGATGCGCTCGAAGTGCGTGTCGCTGGCGTGCGCCGGACAGTTGACGAGCACGTCCATCGCGCCGGAGTCCTCGCCGAGCCCGTAGAAGAAGCGGCCGACGGACGAGGCGTCTGCGGCGTCGAGCATCCGGGCCTTCGCCGTGCCCCCGGACGCGCGGATCGAGTCGGCGAGCTCTGCGGCCGCATCCTCGGCCTGGTCGGCGATGACGACGTGCGCCCCTTCCGCGGCGAGCCGTTCCGAGACGGCGCGTCCGATCCCCTGGGCGCCGCCGCAGACGACCGCGACACGTCCGAGGAAGCGCGGGCGTCCAGCGGCGTCCGAGGGATTCGCGGTCACGAGAGGGTCGACCCGACGGCGCGCAGATCCTGGAGGGAGACGGGCGAGCCCGTCTCGAGGGAGCGCTCGATCGCGCAGATCGTCTCGGTGACGAGGACCCCCTGCTCGATCCCGGGGCCGAGCGGAGCGCCGTCGAGGAGTCCGGCGGCGAAGTCCTGCACCATCCAGGCCGCGGGACCGACCGCGGATCGGCCGATCCGCCCGGACAGGGGCCACAGCGACTTCTGGCGATCCGTGATCGTGGTGAGCCCCTGGTGACCGAGATCCGCGGAGACCGCCCCCTCGGTCCCGACGACGCCGAAGCGGAAGTCCACGATGCCCTCCCCGGCGTCCGGGAGGACCCACGCCGAGCTGAGCGTCGCCGTGGTGCCGTCGTCGAAGGTCACGAGGGCGTGGATGACGTCCCAGGTGTCCACGCCCCTGGCCGCCAGCACGCCGCGGGAGCCGACGGCGCTCACGGTGACCGGCGTGCGTGCGGTCAGCCAGGTCAGCAGGTCGATCGTGTGCGGCATGAGGAACCAGGCGGGCGAGGAGAGACCCGCCCAGGAGAGCATCCTCGTCGGCACATGGTAAGAATTGCTGAGCACGGCGCTCGAGGTGATGGGCGTGCCGATGTCGCCGGCGGCGACCGCGGCGTGCGCGGTGAGCACGTGCGGGTTCCACCGGTTCTCGAATCCGACGAGGCACCGGCCGCCGCCCTTCTCGACGGCCTCGGCGATGGCGTAGGCATCCTCGATCGTGGTCGCGAGGGGCTTCTCGATGAGCAGATGCGCGCCGGTCCGGGCGATGTCGACGGCGACCTCGCGATGCGCGAAGTCCGGAGTGGCGACGATGACCGCGTCGGGGGCGTGCTCGGAGAGCAGGGCCCGATGGTCGGGAGCGACGGGCAGGCCGGTCGCCTCCGCGGCCTCCGCAGCCACTCTCGGCGAGGGCTCGGCGAAGCCGACGACCTCGACGCCGGGGCTGTCGGAGAGCGCGTCCGCGAACAGTCTGCCGCGCAGCCCTGCGCCGACGATGCCGATGGTGAGCATGGTGATACCTCTTCTTCTGGGATTTCGGTTCGGAGAGCGCGGCCGGCTCAGAACAGCGTGAAGCCGCCGTCGACCGTGACGATCGATCCGGTCATGAAGCTCGACGCCTCGCTGGCGAGGAAGATGGCCACGGGGCCGAGCTCGTGCGGCTCCCCCCAGCGCTTCATCGCGGCAGGGTCCACGCACCAGGGCTTGAACTCCGGCTGGTCCACAGGGGACATCTCGGTGAGGAAGTAGCCGGGCGCCATCGCGTTCACCCGGATGCCGTAGGGCGCCCACTCGGCGGCGAGCCCCTTCGTGAGCTGATGGACCGCGGCCTTGGAGGTGAGGTAGGAGATCTGCCAGCGCGGCTGGTTGACGATCTGCGCGGACATCGAGCCGACGTTCACGATCGTGCCGCCGCCGCGCTCGGCCATCCGCTTGGCGACCGCGCGGCTGCAGTACCAGACGCCGTCGACGTTGGTCGCCATGACCTCGTGCCAGGAGCTGTCGGGCGTCTCGAAGGCGGCGCCGCCGATGCCGATGCCCGCATTGTTCACGAGCACGTCGATCTCGCCGAACTCCGAGCTCACCTCCGCGACGGCGCGCTCGACGTCGTCGGAGTCGGACACCTCCAGCTGGACGCCGTAGGCGCGGATGCCGAGCTCCTCGAGCTCCGCCGCCGCGGCCTGCGCCGCGGAGAGCGTGCGCGCCGTGACGGCGACGGAGGCGCCGGCCTCGCCGAGCCCCTGAGCCATGGCGCGGCCGAGGCCGCGGCTTCCCCCGGTGAGCAGGACGGTCTTGCCGTCGAGGGAGAACTTCTGCAGTGCGTTCATGATGCCTTTCCGCGGTGGGGTTCGGACGGGAGGGTCCAGGTGAGGGTGAAGCGGAGGGTGAGCGGGCGGCCGGGCCCGACGATCGCGGCGCCTCCGGCGGCGAGGCCGTTGACCGGTCCGGTGAGGGGCTCGATGCAGAACGCGCCCGGCATGGTCTCGCAGACGATCCAGTGGCTCGCCTCGGCGGAGAGCACGATGCGCGGCCCGTCCTCCCAGGCGACGACGGGATCGCGGACGACGTCCGTGAAGGAGTCGTCCCAGGGGCGGCGCCCGCCCCCAGGTGCATCGCCGATCGGAATGCCCTCGTCGTCGCAGACGATGTGCGTGCCGGGTTCGAATTCGAAGGAGGCCGTCCTGCCGTCGGCGAGCCGCTCGGCGAACCAGGGGTGGAAGCCGATGATCGCCGGCATCTCCCTCTGCTCGTTGCGGACCTCGGCGGTGATCGTGAGGCGGTCGGCGGCGAGGTCGAAGCGCTGCGAGACCGTTCCGCCGAACGGCCAGCGCTCGTCGAGGTCGATCGAGATCCCCTCCTCGTCGATCCGCCATGGCCGGTCGAACACGAAGCCGTGCATGGCGTGCTCGCCGAAGTTCCGCGGCATCGACCAGGTCCTGCCGTCGTAGTCGAACTCGCCCTTGGCCGTGCGCCCGACGAAGGGCGCCATCACGAAGGAGCCGTGGAAGATCTCCGGCGGCCTGCCGGGAGGCGGCGTGCTCCGTCCGAGGACCTCGTCACCGCCGAGGACGAGGGAGGTCAGCCGTCCGCCGTCTGTCGGGTCCACGACGATGGATGCCGGGCCGCGCTCCGCCCGGAGGAGCCCGTCGGAGCCGAGCGAGAGGCCCGCGGGCGCGCTCACTTCACCGCTCCCGCCGTGAGACCGCCGACGAGGTGCTTCTCGATCGACGCGAAGAGGATCACCACGGGGACGATGGCGATCAGCGACGCCACGAACAGGTACTGGTACTCGGTCTGCTGCAGGCCGACGAACTGCTGGATCCCGACCGGGAGGGTCTGCAGACCCAGCGTGGAGTTGTTGAAGAGCGTCAGCGAGACGGGGAACTCGTTCCACACCTGGATGAAGGAGAAGATCAGGGCGGTGACGAGGCCGGGCCGGACCAGCGGGAGCGCGATCCGCACCATGGTGCGGAACGTCCCGAGCCCGTCGAGCTTCGCGGCCTCCTCGATGTCCAGCGGCACGGATTCGAACTGGCCGCTCAGGATCCAGATGGAGAAGGCGAGGTTGAAGGCGGCGTTGGTCAGGATGATCGACCAGTACTGGTTCACGCCGCCCACGACGACGAACTCCTGGTACAGGCCGACCACGACGGCGACGGGTGCGATCACCTGGGTGACGAGCACGAGGCGCATGAACGCGGAGCGCCCGGCGAAGCGGTGGCGCGCGCTGAAGTACGCGGCGGGAATCGACACGGCGAGCACGAGGGCGGTGGACACGACCGCGATGATGAGGCTGTTCTTGAGGAACCCCGCGAGGTCGATCCTCGTCCAGATCTCCGTCCAGTTCTGCCACTGCCATTCGGTCGGGAGGTAGACGGCCGGCGACGAGAAGAGATCGGTGTCGTCCATGAACGACGAGACGAGCATCACGAGGTAGGGGAAGAGGAAGAACAGCGCGATCAGCAGGCCGAACAGCGGCATCGCGACCGGTCGGACCCTGGCCCACAGGCGGGCGCCGGCGGTGGGCCCCGAGCGCTCGCGGCGGGGGCGCCGCGCGCGTTGCTCCCAGCGGGAGGTGAGCGGGGAGAGCAGCCGGCCGAGCCGCCCTGTCCCGCGTCCGCGTCCTTCGACGGCGCGGAAGTAGAAGAAGATCACGACGCAGAGGAAGAGGATGTTGATCACGGAGAGCGCAGCGGCCTCCCCGATGTCGAGCTGCTGCCGGAAGGCGATCTTGTACGCCCAGGTGATCGTCGTGTCCGAGGTGTTGCCGGTGTTGCTGCCGGTGATCACCCAGATGACCGGGAACGAGTTGAACACCGACACGACGACGAGGATCGTCGCGATGACGAGCGAGGGGCGCAGCAGCGGGAAGGTCATGCTCCAGTAGGTGCGCCAGGCTCCGGCGCCGTCGACCTTCGCCGCCTCGTAGACCTCCTCGGGGATGGTCTGCAGGCCCGCGAGGATCACATAGGTGGTGAAGGGGATCGTGACGATGATGCCGACGACGATCACGGAGGCGAAGGAGAAGCGGGGGTCCTGGTACCAGCCGATCGGCGCCGGGATGATGTGCAGATCCATGAGGATGCGGTTGAGGAGGCCGTTGGAGCCCTGCAGGATGAACCGCCAGACGGTGGCGCTCATCACCAGCGCGGCCGCCCACGGCACGATGAGCGCCCAGCGCACGAGCCGGCGACCGGCGAAGCGCTTGTTGAGGAACTGCGCGAGCCCGAGGGCGATGGCCATGGAGCCGCCGACGACGAGCACGACCCAGACGATGGTGTTGACGGCGACCTGGAGGAACGAGGGCTCGCGGAACAGCCGGAGGTAGTTGTCGAAGCCGGCGAACCCGTGCTGGACGCCCGAGGCGTCGATCGCCGTGAACGAGTTCTGCACCATGATCGCGATCGGCACGACGATGACGGCGGCGATGAGGATGATCGACGGCAGGGTCCACGGGAAGGCGCGCACCAGGGAGCGCAGCCCGGTCTCGCGGCGGCGGGCGGGGCGATGTCCTCCACCGGTCGTCACGGCGACGGTGGTGGTGCGCGAAGCCAGGTCGGTCATGCGAGTCGTTCCTCTCGGGTGGGTGCTGCCGGGGCCTCGGGCGGCCCCGGCAGCACGGCGGATGCGATCGGGCTACTTCGTCGCTGCGGCGTTGATCCCGTCGAGGATGGACTTCGCATCGGCTCCGGGGGCGACCCCGGTGCCGATCTGGTTCTGCACGGCACCTTGGACCGCCGGGAAGGCGGGATCGGTGGACGGGTAGAACTTCGCGCTGGGCAGCAGGTCGAGGAACGGCCCGAAGTCCGGGTTGCTCGCCAGCGCGGAGGATGCGCTCGCCGTGGCGGGCAGGAAGCCCTGGTCGGTCAGGAACCGGGTGTAGTTGTCCTCCTGGTAGAAGAAGTCCAGGAACTTGGAGACCGCCTCCGTGTTGCCCGGGTTGTTGAAGGACATCAGGTAGTCCTGCACGCCGAGGGTGACGGGGGCGATGTCGCCGTTCACCGGCACGGCGGCGACGCCGTAGTCGACGGTCGAGTCCCAGCCGCTGAACAGGCTGGGCGCGAAGCTGGCGCCGAACATCATGCCGACCTCGCCGTCCGCGAAGGGGTGGAACACGCCGTCGGTGCGGTTGGTCTGGCCGGGGTTCGGCTCGGTGACCTCGTACACGTTGGTCAGGCAGTTGAGCACGTTGAGGGTATCGACGTTCTGCGAGCTGTTGACCGTGAACTCGCCGGGCTCGGTCTGCCAGTCCCCGCCGTTGCCCCACATCCACATGGACCACTCGGCCTGGCTCTCCTCCGACCCCAGCGGGAGCCCGAAGCCGATGTAGCCGGCCTCCTTGAGCTTCTTGGCGTCGTCGACCAGCTCGCGCCACGTCGTCGGCGGCTCGTCGATGCCGGCGTCCGCGAAGGCGTCCTTGTTGTAGAACAGGGCCCGCGTGCTCGTGATGAACGGCAGGGCGTACTGCGTCCCGTCGTAGACGCTGGCGTCGCGGAACGCGGGGATGAAGTCGTCCTGCACATCCGCGGAGACGAGATCCTCGGCCGGCTGCAGGAGGCCGTTCTCGGCCCAGCCGGAGAACTTGTTCTGGTTGAGGATGTCCGGATACTGCTTCGTCTGGATCATCGTGGCGACCTGCTGATCGATGTTGTTCCAGTCGATGATCTGGACGTTGACCGTGTAGCCGGGATTGGCAGCCTCGAAGGAGGCGGCCAGATCCTCCCAGTAGTCCTGGGTCGTGGAGGTGTATGCGCCGCCGACGAAGGTGATCGTCTTCGTCGACTCCGCCGCCGCGGGGACGGCGGTGTCGACGGCTGCGGTCCGCACCGTCGGCGACGTCGGAGCGGAGGCGGATGCTGTGGCCGCCTGCGGCTGCGAGGGCGCTGCCGCTGCCGCGGCGGCGGGGCTGTCCGAGAGGAGGGCGTCGCAGGACGCCTCATCGAGGGTGGTTCCTGAGCCGGTGGCCGCGCAGCCCGCGAGGGCGGCGGAGGTCGCCGCGACGAGCGCGAAGGCCAGGCCGACCTTGGGTGTCGTTCTCTTCATTGCAGAGCTCCAAGCGTTGTAAGGGATGTCCGCCCGAGCGGAGGGGCCGCCCGTTCCTCGAAGGTTTGATCTCTTTCCTGACTAACCGACGAGGTATGTACACTTTCCTGACTAAACAGATAGGATGTCAAGTACTTTCTTCGAACTCGTAACGCGGATTTAACGGGGGCTCGGTGGTACTGGAAGACGTCGTCACGGGTCCGTCGGCCCTGCCCGGAGCAGGGGCGTATCGGATGCCCGCGCGTGCGGAGTCGGCGCCGCGGCTCATCTCGCAGACCGAGACGGGACGCCTGAACCGCACGCGGCTGCTGCAGATCCTCTACGACGTCGGGCCGCTGTCGCGGGCGGAGCTCGCCCGCATCTCGGGGGTGACGAAGACGACGATCGGATCGATCGTCCAGCCGATGCTGGACGAGGGGATCCTGCTCGAAGGGCCGCCGCAGCGCAGCAGCGCTCAGGGCGGCAAGCCGGCCCGGCCCATCTGGTTCTCGCCGCACGGGCGCCCGATCGTCGCGGTCCACGTGCTCCCCTCAGACGTCTGGGCGGCGCTCGTCAGCCCGACGGGCGAGATCCTCACGCGGGCGACCCGCAGCTACTCCGGCACGCGGAACGTCGCCTCGACGATCACCGAGCGGATCCTGGCGTGCATCGAGGACGTGCTCCCCGCGCGGCCGGCCGAGGTGCTCGGCGTCGGGGTCGCCGTGGGCGGGATCGTCAACACCGACGAGGGGGCGATCGTGGAGATGAACCTCGCCCCTCGCCTCGCGGGCGTCGCGCTGGGGCCGATCCTCTCCGAGCGCCTCGGGCTCCCCGTGCATCTCGACCTCCACCCGCGCGTCCAGGCGCTGGGGGACCGCTGGTTCGGATCCGGCAGGCGCATCTCCTCGTTCGCCTCCCTCTACTGCGCGGAGGCGATCGGCGTCGGCATCGTCATCGACGGCGAGATCCATCGCGGCAGAGCAGGCTCCGGCGGAGAGGTCGGACACACCGTCGTCGACCTCGGCGGGGCCGTGTGCCAGTGCGGCCGCCGGGGATGCTGGGAGACCATCGCCTCGCAGAAGTGGCTCCGCGTGCAGGCCGCCGTCGCCGGCCTGCCGAGTCCCACGACCCTCACCGTGGCGCGGCTGACGAACATGGCAGAGGAGGGGCTCACCGAGGCATCCGCCCTGCTCGAGCGGTATGCGCGCAACGTCGCGATCGGCATCATCAACCTGCAGCAGACGCTCGCGCCAGGGCTCTTCATCGTCCACGGCGAGATCGTGCACGGCGGGGAGCGACTGCGCGCCTCGATCGAGCAGCACGTCGTGAACGGGGTCGCGCATCATCCAGGAGGGGAGCCGCGCGTCATCTTCGCCGGGCCTCAGGACGACATCGTCCTCCTCGGCGCGGCCGGTCTCGTGCTCTCCGAGTCGCTCGACATGCTCGCCTGAGTGCGTTGCGCTGCTGTCTCGCGCGTTGCGCTGCTGTTCTGTGCCCGCGCTGCGTGGTTTTCGGCAGCGTGTGCGGATAAGGGCCGCGTAACTCCGGAATGAGCAGCGTGAACGCGGGCAGGATCTCAGAATCCCCTCCTCAGGGGGGCCTGATCCGTTCCCGCCGTATCGGCGAGTCCACAGCCGGAGTCCGCCAGGATGGGAGTCGCATGAACGGACAGCAGTGACTCGACGGACCAGCAGGACGCGCCGCCGGACGGCGGGGGTGCTCGTCGTCCTCAGCATCCTCCTCGCCCTCGTCATCGTGATCGGCTGGACGCCCGGTCCGCTCGGCACCGGCGTGTCCGTCGTGCTCCCGCTGCTCGGGGTCCTCGCGATCCTGATCGCCCTGGTGACGCTCGTCGTCCTCCCCCGCGCGGCGATCGCGACCGCGCTCGCCGTCGTCCTCTTCCTCGTCGCGGTGGCGCCGGCCTTCCCCGCGTTCCCCGGATCCTCGGGCGATTCCGCCCTCACGATCGTCAGCCAGAACGTGCGGGCCCAGTCCGGCGGCGAGGCGTCGGCGAACGATCTCATGGCCGGAGGCCCAGACGTCATCACCCTCACCGAGCTGGACGCCGCGAGCAGGGACGCCGCCGGTCAGGCGCTCTCCGAGCAGTACCCGCACTCCTACGCCGTCGGCACGGTGGGCGTCTGGAGCCGCTATCCGCTGACCTCCGGAGAGCCGCTCGGGCTCGGCCTCGGCTGGAATCGCGCGCTCCGCGTCACCGTGCAGGCGCCGGCCGGCGACATCCGTCTCTACCTCGTCCACGCCGCCTCCGTCCGCCCCGGCGCGCAGTCCGCGCGCGACGGGATGCTCAGCGAGCTGGCGGATGCGGTGCGCGCCGACGACGCCCCCCGCCTCATCGCCCTCGGCGACTTCAACGCCGCCACCACCGACCCCGCCCTGCACGCCATCGGCGCGGAGCTCGCACTGGTCCGTCCGACGGACGGCTCGCTCGGCTTCAGCTGGCCGGCCCGCTTCCCGCTGGTGAAGATCGATCACGTCTTCCAGCGCGGATTCGATGTGAGCTCGGCCACGACCAGGGCGGCCGGTGTCAGCGATCACCTCGCCACGGTCACGGTCCTGTCGCCCCGCTGAGATCCCCGCGGCTCACGCGGGGGTGCGCAGGAGCCAGATCACGTCGCGGCCGAAGGACTCGATCAGCAGCGCGAGGGCCAGGGCGACGAGGAAGACGGCGAGGACGGGAGCCAGCTCAGACACCGCCAGAGCCAGGGATATCCCCGCGAAGGCGGTGACGACCTTGCGCCAGTACCGGTACGGAAGCCGGCGGTCCAGCCGCGGCCACAGCCACCCGGCCACGACGAAGGCGTAGCGCAGCAGGCCGATCACGAGCGCCCACGCCCCCATCCCGCGCGCGACCTGGATGCTCAAGACGAGAAGAAGGAAGGCATCCACCTCCATGTCGAACTGCGCGCCGAGCTCGCTCGCCGACCCCGTGCGACGCGCCACCCAGCCGTCCACGCCGTCCAGCGCCAGCGCGGGGATCACCAGGGCCACCAGCAGCCCGGCCGGGACGTCGGCGGCGAAGGATGCGGCGATCAGGCCCGTGACGACCCCGACCAGGGCGGAGCGGACGGCGGTGACGGCATTCGCAGCCCCGAAGGTCGTGGCGCCGCGACGTCGCAGGCCGAAGAGCACGAAGGCCGTCGAGCACACGAGGTAGCACAGGGTCGCCGCCCATCCCCAGAAGGGCATCTCGAATCGCGGATCCCCCGGCCAGAGCAGGACGGCTCCGACGCCCGGCAGTGCGCCCGCCAGCGCCCATCCGATCCCGGCGATCTGAACCTTTCCCATCCGCACCTCGTGTTCTCATCGGCCGCGTCGTGCACGCCGACCGTGCTGTTAACACGCGGCGCGCGCGATCGAGGTTCATTCACGGAATCCATTCACGGAGGGGTGCAGGACGGATGACGAAGGCGACGGCGTTCTGGATCGAGCGTCCTGGACAGGGCGGATTCCGCTCCGCAGTGCTCGCCGAACCCGGCCAGGGCGAGGTGCTGGTGCGCACCAGCCACACCGCCGTGAGCCGGGGGACGGAGGCGACGGTGTTCCAGGGGCGTGTTCCGGCCGCCGAGCACGCGCGGATGCGGGCGCCGTTCCAGGAGGGCGACTTCCCGGCGCCGGTGAAGTACGGCTATCTGAACGTCGGCGTGGTCGAGCAGGGGCCGCAGGAGCTCCTCGGAACGTCCGTCTTCACTCTCTTCCCCCATCAGTCCGCCTTCGTCGTGCCGGCGGACGCCGTGCACGTCCTCCCGGACGGCGTCCCCCCGCGGCGTGCGGTGCTCGCCGGCGCGGTCGAGACGGCGGTCAACATCCTGTGGGATGCTGCGCCCCTGCTCGGCGACAGGGTGACCGTGATCGGCGCCGGGATGATCGGCTGCTGCGTCGCCCGCCTCGCCGGGCGGATCCCCGGCGTCCGCGTCACTCTCGTCGACGTCGATGCCGGCCGTTCGACGATCGCCCGGTCGCTCGGGGTTCCGTTCGCGACTCCCGATGCGACGCTCGCGGACCAGGATCTCGTCATCGAGGCGAGCGGTTCGGAGGAAGGGCTCTCGTTCGCCCTCCGGAGCGCGGTGGACGACGGCGAGGTGATCGTGGCGAGCTGGTTCGGGGACCGAGCCGTCGCCCTGCCCCTGGGGGGCGACTTCCATTCCCGCCGTCTCTCCCTGAGATCCAGCCAGGTCGGACAGGTCTCGCTGCGTCGCAGGCACCGACGTACGACGCACGCGCGACTCGCGCTCGCCCTCGACCTCCTCCGCGACGAGGCCTTCGACGCGCTGCTCACGGGATCGTCTCCGTGGCAGGAGCTGCCGGAAGTAGCGCGGCGGCTGGCGGCCGGGACGTCGAAGGAGATCTGCCACACGATCGATTGGAGCGAGGAGCCATGCCCTACACCGTGACGGTGCGCGATCACATGATGATCGCGCACAGCTTCACCGGGGAGGTGTTCGGCCCCGCGCAGCGGCTGCACGGCGCGACCTTCGTGGTGGACGCCGCCTTCGGGGCCGATGATCTGGATGCCGACGGCGTCGTCGTCGACATCGGAGCCGCCGGTGCGGCTCTGGCCGGCATCCTCGCCGGGCTGACCTACCGCAACCTCGATGAGGAGCCGGCCTTCGCCGGTGTGAACACGACGACCGAGGTCCTCTGCCGGGTGATCGCGGATCGTCTCGCCGATGCGCGCGCTCGAGGGGAGCTCGGCGCCGCGGAGAACGTGAACGCCATCACGGTCACGCTCCGCGAGTCGCACATCGCCTGGGCGAGCTATTCGAGGACGCCATGACGGACCCGGTCTTCTTCCTCGTCCCCGAGATGATGGACGATCCTCTCCGCGTGAGCGGGGGGAACGTGTACGACGCGCAGGTCGCCGACGGCCTGCGCCGGATCGGGGTGCCGCTGCGCACGGTGCGGCTCCGGCAGCGTGCAGGGGCGCTCGCCGCCGAGCTCGCAGGGATGCCCTCCGAAGCGGTCGTTCTCGTCGACGGGCTCCTCGTGTCCGCCGAGCCTCGCGCGTTCGCCGCGGAGAGCAGGCGTCTGCGCCTCCTCGTCCTCGCGCACGGACCTCTCTCGGACGGTTCCGACGAGGAAGACGAGGAACTCCTGGCCTTCAGCGGCGCCGAGCGCATCGTCGCGACCAGCGAGTGGACGCGCGGGATGCTCGTCTCCTCCGGCGGCATCGCTCCCGAACGCGTCTTCGTCGCCCGCCCGGGTGCCGAAGGCGGCGCCGTCACGTCGGACTCCGCTTCCGGCGGGCGGCTGCTGTGCTCGGGGGTGGTGGCACCGCACAAGGGGCAGGATCTGCTCGTCGACGCGCTCGCGGAGCTCGCCGGGGTCGAGGGATGGACCTGCACCATCGTCGGGTCGCTGACCGCCGCACCCGAGTACGTCCGCTCCGTGCGTCGCGCGATCGATCGGGCAGGTCTCCCCGGACGGATCCGTCTCACGGGGGTGCTCCGGCGCGAAGAGCTCGAGGCGGAGTACGGGCGGGCCGATCTCCTCGTGCATCCGTCCCTCGCCGAGAGCTATGGCATGGTCGTCGCCGAGGCGCTGGCCCATGGCGTACCGGTCCTCGCGACACGGGTGGGCGGGATCCCGGAGGCCGTGTCGCACTCGGAGGCCGTGTGCCTGATCCCCGCCGGGGACGGCGCTGCGCTGCGCGACGCCCTGCGCGGGTGGCTGCAGGATCCGTCGCTGCGCCGGCGGATGCGGGACGGCGCGCGCCGCGCGCGCGAGGAGGTCCGTGGATGGGACGGCGCGGTGTCGGTCATCGCCGCGGTCCTGGACGAGGCGGGTCGCGGTGCCGCGCTCGCCGCGGGGAGGGCGGTCGCGGTATGAGCGAGGTGATCCCGGTCAGCAGCGACTGGCTGGCGCTGCGCGAGGCGGAGGACGCCCGTGCGCGATCGCAGGAGCTCGTCGAGCGGGCGGCCGGGATGCTCCCCGGCGGTCCTCTGACGGTGCACGATCTGGGCAGCGGCACCGGCTCGATGATGCGCTGGCTCGCTCCGCGCCTCCCCGGTCCGCAGCACTGGGTCCTGCACGACTGGAACATCTCGCTCCCCGAGATCGCCCGCGCAGGGGTGGCGCCCGTCGACGCCGATGGCCGCCCGGTCGAGATCGGCACGCGCATCGGCGAGCTCGCCCGCCTCGACGCCGATGCGCTCCGCGGCGCGTCTCTGGTGACGGCATCCGCGCTGCTCGACGTGCTCACCCTCGCGGAGGTGACGGCGATCGTCGAGGCGTGCATCGGCGCGCGAGCTCCGGCGTTCTTCTCGCTCAGTGTCACCGGCGAGGTCCGGCTGAGTCCGCGCGATGCGCGTGATGCGGTCTACCGGGAGGGCTTCAACGCCCACCAGCGCAGGGAGGTCGACGGGCGGAGCCTGCTCGGCCCGTCCGGCGCCGGCGCCGCGAGCCGGCTGTTCGGCCCGGCCGGCTGGAGCGTGCGGACCGCGCGCACCGTCTGGATGCTGGGCTCTGAGAACCCCGCCCTGCTCGCCGAGTGGTTCGAAGGATGGGCCGACGCGGCCGAGGAGCAGAACCCGGCGCTGCGCCGCGGACCGGGAGCCTACCGTCCGCTGCGCGAGCGACAGCTGCGCGAAGGCGAGCTGACCGTCGCCGTCGCGCACACCGATCTCCTGGCGTGGCCGTCATGACGTCCCGAGTGGGTCTCCGCACCGTCGTCCCGGCGGTCCTCCGGTCGAGGTGGACCGCTGCGGCGATCGGCGTCGCCGTGCTCTTCGCGACCGCTCTGCACCTCGGCACCGCGCCGTTCCTGCAGGGGCTGCTCGCGCTGACGCCGCGCGACGTCGTGATCGCCGTCCTCCTGTGCGCGATCGCGACCGCGGCATCCGCCTGGCGCTGGGTGGCGGTCTCCCGCGGATTCGGGGTCGGCCTGAGCTGGCCGGCCGCGGTCGGACTCTACTACCGCTCGCAGTTCCTGAACTCCGTGCTGCCCGGCGGCGTGCTCGGCGACGTCCACCGGGCGATCGACGAGGGGCGTCGGACGGACCGCCTCGTGGAGGCGGCGCGCACCGTGGCCGTCGAACGCACAGCGGGTCAGAGCGTCCAGCTCGTCGGGATCGCGCTGGTGCTGATGGTGCTCGGCATCCCCGAGGCGGGGATTACGGTCGCCGCCGCCATCGCCGTATGCGTGCTCGTCTTCCTGGCGCTCGTCGCCCTGGCCTGCCTGCATCCCGCGGTCCGCCATGCTCTCGCACGCGAGGGGCGCGCACTCCGGGCCGTGCTGCGCTCGCCGGCGGTGGCCGTCCCCGTCGTCGTGGCCTCGCTCGTCGTGCTCGCCTGCCACGCGACTCTGCTGGCGGTCGCCGCGTCGGCGGTGGGTGCGGACGTCCCCGTCTCGCGGATGGTCTCGCTGGCGCTCATCGTCCTGGCCGCCGCGGCCCTTCCGCTGAACGCGGGCGGCTGGGGGCCGCGCGAAGGGGCGGCGGCATGGGCGTTCGCGGCCTCGGGCTACGGCGCGGCCGCCGGGGTAGCCACGGCCACCCTCTTCGGCGTCCTCTCGCTCATCGCCCTCGTCCCCGGCGCCGTCATGGCCGGCATCGCGCCGGTCGTCCGAAGGAGGCACCTTGTCCGAACGTCCCTACGTGGTCCTGAGCTGCGCGCTGTCGCTGGACGGCTACATCGACACCGCGACCCCGCCGCGGCTCCTGCTCTCCAACCCGGCGGACTTCGACCGCGTGGATGAGCTCCGCGCCGCGAGCGACGTGATCCTCGTCGGCGCCCGCACCGTCCGCCGCGACGACCCCCGCCTTCGTGTGCGCAGTGCGGCGCGGCGTCGCGAGCGGGTCGCCCGGTCGTCGTCTGCGTCTCCGTGGAAGGCGACGATCACGTCCTCGGGCGATCTCGACCCGCGAGCCGCGATGTTCAAGGACGACGTCACGACGCTCGTCTACTGTCCGCGCGGCGTCGCAGAGGCGGTCCGGCGCACGCTCGGCCACGTCGCCACCGTCGTCGCGCTCGGCGAGGAGGTGAGCATGGCGGCCGTGCTGGACGACCTCGGCCGGCGCGGCGCGCGGCGCGTGCTCGTCGAGGGCGGCAGCACGATCCACACGCAGTTCCTCGCCGGTGAGCTCGTCGACGAGCTCCAGCTCGTCATGGCCCCGTTGTTCGTCGGCGACGGGCGCGCACCGCGCTTCGTCCAGGACGGACGCTTCGCGTGGGACGAGCACCGGCGGGCCGCGCTCCTCGAGGCCCGACCGGTCGGCGATGTCGTGCTGCTGCGCTACGCGCTGTCGGAGCGGTGCGCTCGTGAGGACGCGCTCGCCGCCGTCGCGCAGGCGGTGCTGAGATGACGCACCGGGTGGTCGAAGCACGTCCCCTGGCCCCGATAACCCCACCGAAACAGAACCGAAAGGCGGCACTCCCGTGAACGAGAACCGTACCGGCAGCATCCTCCCTCTCCGCATCGTCGCGGCCGTCCTGCTCGCGGCGACGGGGATCATCCACCTCTATCTCGTGCTCACCGGCACGGGCGGCCTCCTCGGCACCCTGTTCGTCCTGAACGGCGTCGCAGGCGTCGTGCTCGCGGTCGCGCTCGTCTGGCTGCGCGGCGGGCTGCTGCGCCTGGCCGCCGTTCTGAGCGTGCTGTTCCTCGTCGCGAGCATCGTGGCGCTCCTGCTCTCGTTGACGGTCGGGCTGTTCGGGATCACCGAGACGTGGAGCAATCCCTTCGTCGTGGCGTCGCTCGTCGTCGAGGCGCTCGGCGTCGTGGCGACCGCCCTCTGCGTCGCGCGGCTGCAGCCGGGAGCAGCGAGTCGCTGAAGGATCTCGGGGCGGCGCGGAGCTCTCCTCGCCGCCCCGGAACGGCTCAGGTCGAAGGCCCCTCCCCGTCGGCGATCGCCGCGCTCATCAGCACGGTGCCGTCGGCGCTGCGGATCTCGATGGCCCGGATCTCGCTTTCATCCAGCGCGGTGCCCGCCGTCAGCCGCGCCGTCGAGCCGGGCTTCGCCTTCCAGGACGAGACCGTCGTCGCCTCGCCCTTCTTGTCCACGACGGCGAGCACGTACGTCCAGGTCTCAGCGGGCGCGGAGCCGTCGGTCCCATCCGGATACGAGCAGGTGAGGTCGATCCTCGTCCCCCACGCGACCTGATCCGTGACCACGGACGCCTCCAGGGGGACCTGTGCCACGTTCGCCATCGGCGTCGGCGCCTCGGTGCCAGGGGACAGCGCCGAGGCGATCCCGATCCCCGCGACGAGGAGCAGTCCGGCCGCTGCGCCCGAGTACCAGATCCGCGCACGGTGGCGACGGCGTCGCCGATCGGCGAGGCGGACGATCGCCTGCCGGTTCGAGGCGTCGGGTCCGTCGACGTCCGTGACGGTCCCCGTATGCGGCGCGACGCGGGACAGCAGTGCGACGGTCGGCATGATCTCCGCGATCATGCCGCGGCACTCCTCGCACGTCGCCAGATGGTCCTCGTATTCGCGTCGCTCCTGGGCGGACAGGGCGCCGACCGCGTAGGCGGCGTCCCACAGCGCGAAGCGCTCGTGGTCGGCGATCATCGCGTCACTCCCCTCTCCTGCAGCGCGAGTCGCAGCGCGCGCAGTCCGTAGTGCAGCCGCGACTTCACCGTGCCCTCGGCGATGTCCAGCTCCGCGGCGGCCTGGACGATGCTGCGGCCCCCGAAGTAGGTGAGCTCGATGACGGCGCGGTGATCCGCGGTGAGGTCGGCGAGCGACTCCTGGATCAGCAGCGCGTCCAGGATGGCGTCGGTGCGATCGGTGAGCATGCGCTCGGGGACGTCGGCGACCGTGATCTCACGCCGCCTCCGCGCGCTGCGCACGTCGTCGATGACGAGGTTGCGGGCCACGGTGAACAGCCACGCACGGACCTTCTCCGGGTCCTGCTCCAGGATCCGGCGGGTGCGCCAGGCCCGGATGAGGGTCTCCTGGATGATGTCGTCCGCGACGGCGCCGTCGCCCACGAGATAGAAGACGTAGCGCCACACGGACTTCGCATGGGCGTCGTACAGCGCGGTCAGTCGTTCGGTATCCCAGGACGGCATCCGGTTCACCCCCTCTGAAAGGTACAACGTGCCCATGGCCTCCGGGGTTCACCCGGGGATCCGCTGAGCCCCCGGGGTTCCCGTGCCGCATCGGCTCGAAGGGGATCACGGCCCTAGACTCCGAGCATGACCATCCCCGGAGCGCACCCCGACGAGCCGCACCGCCAGGGACTCGCCCAGCGTCTGAACTGGCTTCGCGCCGGCGTCCTCGGCGCGAACGACGGGATCGTCTCGACGGCCGCGGTCGTCGTCGGCGTCGCCGGCGCGACGGCGCAGACCGGCCCGGTCCTCATCGCCGGAGCCGCCGCTCTCGTCGGAGGCGCGATCTCCATGGCGCTGGGGGAGTACGTGTCGGTGTCGAGCCAGAGCGACTCCGAGCGGGCGCTCATCGCGAAGGAGCGACGCGAGCTCGCCGAGGAGCCGGAGGAGGAGTTCGCAGAGCTCGTCGGGCTCTACGAGGCGAAGGGCCTCACCCGCGAGACGGCGATACGGGTGGCCACCGAGCTCACAGCCGAGGACGCTCTCTCCGCCCACCTCGCCGTCGAGCTCAACATCGACCAGGATGACGTCGTGAGCCCGTGGCACGCCGCCTTCGCGTCGGCGATCGCCTTCGTCCTCGGCGCCCTGCTGCCGATGGCGACGATGCTGCTCGCGCCGCATCCGCTGCGCATCCTCCTCACCTTCGCGACGGTCCTCATCGCCCTGGCCGTCACCGGCTATGTGGCGGCGTGGATCGGCGGAGCGAACCGAGGACGCGCGATCCTGCGCACGGTGGTCGGCGGAGCGCTCGCGCTCGCCGCGACCTACCTCGTCGGCACGCTGTTCGGGACGACGGTGGCCTGAGCAGGACCGGTCGTCGGCCGGCTGCCCCGCCGATCGCGGATCCGACGTGCGGCGGCGGGAGGCGTCGGCCGCCGTTGTGCAGGACCACTGTGCCGTTGTGCAGGACCACTGTGCCGTTGTGCAGGATCGGTCGGCGAAGCCACCCGGGGATCCGCCGGGAGCGCTGCACGCCGTCGGCCGCTGCTCCTGCAGAATGACCGGCCGGTCCTGCAGAATGACCGGACGGTCCTGCGGAACGGCCGGAGCGGCCTACTCGCCGGAGCTGCGCTTGAACTCGCGCTCCCAGTCGCGCAGCTCGCTGCGGCCGATGAGTGAGTCCATCGAGACCTGGAACAGCAGGGCCTTGCGGGCGTTGACCTGCTTGATGTTGTCGAGGATCTGCCCGCTCAGCGCGGCGAGCGCCTCGCGGACCTCGTCGACGCGCTCGTCCGGGTCGTCCCACAGCTCAGGGTGCGTCAGCAGGTCGAGCAGATAGTCGCGGTCGAGGGCGGCGACGAGCCGGGCGAGCTTGTCGGCGTACTCCGCCTCGGCGAGCGTCGTCTGATCCTCGCCGGCCCGCGCGCCCAGCCGGGCGAACAGCTGCTCGACGTGCGAGACGAGGGCGTCGATCCCCGCGGTCGTCTCCACCGCCACGGGATGCGCAGGCAGGGCGGCGTAGTCGAGGCGCAGCTCGCGCAGCCGCTGCACGCGGGTCCGGATGCTCTCCGGCATCCCGCCGGCTGCTGCCTCCGCCGGCTTGCGGCGACGGCGGCGTGCCAGCACTCCCACGGTTGTGACGGCGGCGGCGACGACCACCACACCGCCGATCACCAGCGGCATCATCCCGAATCCGCCGCCCGGAGCGGTGACCGGAGCATCCGGCGTCTCTTCCACGATCTGCGCGACCGTCTCCGTGAGCCCCTGCTGCAGATTCCCCGCCGCCACCGAATCGTGCTCATTGGCGATCTCGAGCGCCCTGTCGCCGAGGGCATCCGAGTCCGCCATCAGGTTGTCGCCGATCGCGAGGATCACCGTGTCCTGGTCCGCCTTCGCGGCGATGCTTTTGACGAGATAGAGGTCATAGGAGTTCGCGAGCTCCGCATCCTCCGGCAGCACCACCACGGCGATCGACCCGTCCGAGGGCACGACGGCGTTCAGCGCGTCCGCGAGGTCGCCGGACACGCCCGCCTTCGGCGACACGTACACGTTCTCGCCGTCCAGACCCGCGACGGCATCGTCGACCCAGCTGGAACCCGATGCCGTGGACATGTGCGCACCCACCTCAGAAGTTGTTGATGACGGAGGCGAAGACCAGGTCGATGCGCTCGGCGTCCGAGGCGTCGAACAGCTGTCCGCCGGTGGCGTCGGCGATCCGCTGCAGCGCCGTCGAGTCCGCGCCCTCGCCGTAGGCGATCGGGAAGATGCGCACCTGCGCGTCGTCGCCGCTCTCGCCGTCGGCCGTGCCGATCCGCGCGACCAGCGAGTCCAGCGAGGTGCGCGAGTCGGTGTCCTCGCCGTCCGAGAGCACGACGATCGCGTTGATCCGCCCCGGTTCGGCTCGCTCGCTCATCTCCTCGTAGGCGGTGAGGATCGCGTCGTAGAGCGGGGTGCCGTTGCGCTGCGCGTAGCGCAGGTCGTCGAGCGAGGAGTTGAGGTTCTCGCCGTCGGCGCCCAGGGCGCTGACGTCCCGGAGCACCTCGATCCCCTCCCCGGCGTTCGAGGACACCCCGGTCGTGAACGCCCAGACGCCGATCTGATCGGTGGAGCGGAAGTGGTCGAGCGTCGTCTGCGCGCCCTCGATGGCGCCGTCCAGTCGCGATCGGCCGTCGCCGATCGGCTCGTCCATGGAGCCGGAGATGTCGATCAGCTCCAGCACCGAGGAGGGCTTGCGGACCTGGGTCCACTGGTCGATCGCGGTCGAGATCACGTCGACGCCCGGCTTCGGCAGGGTGACCGCCGGCTGGGCCGGGTCCACACCGTACTCCGCGGTGAACAGCTCGCCGAGATCCACCGACTCGTCCAGCGGCCGGAAGCCGTACTCCGGCAGGATCCTCTGCGCGGCGTTCGTCTGCAGGAACACGGCGAAGGCCTCGCCGGCGGTGCGCTGCTCGGCGGTGATCCAGTCGGCGCCGAGAACCGTGACGGGGTTGTCCGACCACATCGAGCCGCCCTCGGGGTACACCGCGACGAGCTTCGTCTTCGGCGGCGTCAGCGTCTCGCCGGGCTGGACGGTGTGCGAGTCGGGGTTGCCCATGTTGTAGTTGAGCAGCGAGGTCTCCTCGAGGGCCACGGCCGACACGTACGAGGATCCGCTCGCACCGTTCTGCGTCTCGTCGTAGAGGGTCGACAGCACGTTGCCGGTGGTGTCGCCGTAGTGGATGACGCACTCCTCGAAGACGCGGGAGAAGTCCTCGGCGGCGTCGACGTCGGCGGAGGTGAGATCGGCCGACTTCCCCGAGGCCTCGTAGGCCTGCATGAGGATCGTCGAGAGCCCGGTCGTCGAGGTGTTCGGGTTCGTCTTGGAGATCTTGAACGCGCCCCAGATGTCCTTGCCGACGCTGCCCCAGCCCTCCGGGTCCTGGCACAGCTGCTCCAGGTCGGTGATGCTGATGGGGTCGTCCGGCCAGCCGAGGGCCTCGGCCATCGGCTGCGGCATCCCGAACACGACGGGGGTTTGCGTGAACGAGGCCGGCTCTCCCACCAGATTCGGGGAGGCGGCGGCCGCCACGCGGTCGGTCCAGACGGTGGATGCCGGGGACCACAGCGTCGGCCAGAGCTCGGTGTCGTCGCTCGGCCAGTCCTCCCCGCTCGTCAGATAGCGCGCCGCGTTCCCCGAGGACACGTTGATCGGCCGGACCGTCGCGCAGACGTCCAGTCCGTCGTGCTCGGGCGACTCCTTGAACGCCGCGGCCAGCTCGTCGAGCATGTTCACCTTCTCCGAGGAGGTGGCGATGGTGATGTGCGTGCAGCCGTCGTCCGTGAAGCCCGACTCGCCGCCGTCGGTCGAGACCTCGTCGCCGGGGGTGCAGCCCGACAGCAGGAGCGCTGCCGCGGCGGCGACGGCGATCGGGCCGGCGAGGCGACGGGCGGAACCACGGGACAGGACTCGGCGTGCGTTCATGGCCCTAGGGTATCGACCTCCTGCGCTCCCGATCACAACCGGCGGTGAACTCGCAGGTCCGGTGGGACGCGGATTCCCTCAGATCCAGCCGCGCTCCTCCGCCATCAGCACCGCCTGCTGGCGGGTCGCGACGTGGAGCTTGGCGAGCACGGCGGAGACGTGATTGCGCACCGTGCCAGGCGCGAGGGACAGAGCGCGGGCGATCTGTCCCGTCGTCTCCCCGCGGCGTCCGGCGCGCAGCACGTCCAGCTCACGATCGGTGAGGGGACTGCGCTCATCGCTCAGCGCGTCGGCGGCGACCTCCGGATCGACGTAGCGGGCGCCGCCGGCGACGCGCCGGATCACCTCGGCCACCTCGTGCGCACCGCGCGACTTCGGCAGGAACCCGGCGACGCCGGAGGCCAGCGCTCGCCGCAGCACGCCGGGACGGGCGTGCCTGGTCACCACGATGCATCGCGTGTCCACGGCCTGCCGCAGCCGTTCCGCGACCTCGGCGCCGTCCAGGCCGGGCATCTCCAGGTCGAGCAGGCAGACGTCCGGCGTCAGCCGCATGGCTTCGGCCACCGCCTCGATGCCGTCGGCGCATTCGGCGACCACGTCGATGTCGTCCTCCAGGCGCAGCAGCGCCGCGAGGGCGGAGCGGATCATCGCCTCGTCGTCCGCCAGCAGGACCCGGATCACGGCTTCTCCTCCGGAACGTCCACCGTGACGGCGAACTCCTGCCTGCCGCGCTGGAACCGCACCTCGCCGCCCGCCTCCGCCACGCGCCGCGCGATCCCTTCGAGACCCGCGCCGTCCTCGGCCGGGTCGTCGCCGCCCGCGTCGTTCGCGATCTCGTAGCGCCATCCCGTGCCGGTGCGCAGGAGCGACAGGCGCGCCCAGCGGCCGCCGCCATGACGCAGCGCGTTGGTCGTCGTCTCGCGGATCACCGGGCCGAGGGCGGATGCCGGGGCATCCACCGCCCCGGCATCCACCGTCGACTCCGCCGCCGTTCCCGCCGCCCGGAGCAGGTCGACGGCGTTCGCGATCTCGTCGACGAGCGGCACCGTCCGAAACCGCAGTGCGAGGTCGCGCGTCCCCTGCCGGGCCTCGTCGACGCTGCTCCGCGCGAGCCGCAGCTGCTCCATCGCGGCGGCGGGGTCCTTCTCCATCAGCCGCTCGGCGAGCTCGAGCTGCAGCGCGACGACCTGAAGGTGGTGCCCCTGCAGATCGTGCACGTCCGTGGCGACGCGCAGCCGCTCCTGCGTGGCGCCCAGACGCGCCTCGGCGGCGCGCGCCCTGTCCAGCGTTATCAGGACGTCCCACCACCACAGCGAGACCACCGTGATCACGGGCAGGGTCACGGCGAAGAATCCGAGGACCCACCACGTCGCGGGTTCCGTGGCGTCGCCGGGATGCAGGGCGGAACGCTGGTCGACGACCCAGACGACGATCAGGAGCACGGTCGCCGCCAGCACCAGACGCAGCCGGACGCCGCGGGGCCAGTTGAGCAGGGCGAGCGGCTGGAGGATCGCGAAGGCGAGGACGAGCCAGAGACCGCTCAGCAGACCGGCGGTGACTCCGTAGGCGGCGCAGAGGAGCAGGGGCGGCACGAGCACGCGCCAGCCGCCCAGGCCTGCGGCATCCTCGCGATGACGGTACCGGGCGAGCGGCACGAGGGTCGCGGCGACCCATGCGAGTCCGCCGAGGCCGGCGACGGCGATCGTCAGGCGGTCTCCGTCCCCCTCGGCCAGCACCCCCACCAGGGCGGCCACGACGGCGAGCTCGAAGAAGACGACGGCGGATGCCGTGTACCACCAGGTCGCCGTGATGCTGCGGGCGAGGCGCCGGTCTCCGTCAGGCACGGGCGCCGCATCGCCGGCACCGGACGCGAGGGGACGGATCATGGCATCCACCATAGGACCATGACAGATGTCACCCGAGGGGCGTGACGACTCCACGGGAAGCGGTGACAGCGGGGCACTTACCCGCACCCGCGTCTGCCGGTGGACTAGTGGCATACCGAGCGGAACGCCCGTCTCGGTCACCGACGGGAGTGCACCATGAACCTCATCGAGACCTTCCAGAACCTGGTGGCGCAGGTTCCCGAGCTGATCCAGCCGTTGATCGTCGCGCTCGCCGGCGCCGTGCCCTTCATCGAGGGGGAGGGCGCCGCCTCCATCGGCATCATCGGCGGCATCCATCCTCTCGTCGCGGCGATCGCCGCCATCGTCGGCAACTTCCTGTGCGTGGCGATCCTCGTCATGGTGAGCGCGGGGGCGAGGGATGCCGTGGTCGCACGCCGCAGGGCCCGCGCGCAGGCCGCCGCCGCGTTCGGCGGCGCGTCGGCCGTCTCGCTCGAGCCGGTCTCCGCCGAGGTCCCGATCGAGAACGAGCGCAAGGCGGCGCGCAGCGCCAAGTTCCAGCGGGCCTTCGAGCGCTACGGCGTTCCCGGCGTGAGCCTGCTCGGACCGCTCCTGCTGCCGACGCACTTCACCGCGACCATGCTCGCCGCCTCAGGGGTCGGCAAGGTCCGCATCCTCGTCTGGCAGGCGGTGGCGATCGTCGGCTGGACGACCCTGCTCACCCTGATCGTCACCGGTGTCATCAGCGCGGTGCGCTGAGCTCCTCGCTCAGGCCGGGATCACCTCGTCGGCGCCGAACAGGGCGCGAAGGCCCTCCGTGCCGCCAGCTGCGTGCGCACGCAGCTGGCGCTGCGCGCCGGTGCCGTCCGTGCGCACGCGGCGCAGACGATCCTCGACGAAGGCCTGGTCGCCGGCATCCTGCAGCGCGTCGGACACCGTCTCCATCAGGAGGGGGAGGATGCCGGTCGCGGGCTCGACCCCTCCCGTGCGGGGATTCAGCAGATCGGCCTCGAGGCCCTCGCGCGCCGCCATCCACAGCGCCGCGTCGATCGCGTCCGTGTCGATGGGCGCCGGTGCGGGCGCGGAGACCAGCAGCGCGCGGGTCAGCGTCGCGACGAGGAGCGTGTCGTCCGTGGTGAGCTGTGCGTCGAAGACCCGGACCTCCACGGTCGGGTAGCGGTCGGACGCCCGTGCCGCCCATGCGAGGGAGGCGATGTCCGGCGCCGCGCCCAGTCGGACGAGCCGGTCGACGCTCTCCCGGTAGTGGGTCGCGTCGGCGAAGACCGGTGGGCAGCCCATCGTCGGCAGCCGTCTCAGCAGGACGCTCCGCCAGCTCTGGTAGCCGGTCTCACGGCCGTGCCAGAAGGGTGCGTTCCCGCTCAGCGCCAGGAGGACGGGAAGCCAGGGGCGCAACCGGTTGAGCGCGCGGATGCGCTCCTCCTCATCCGCGATCTCGGTGTGCACGTGCAGGCCGTTGACCTGGTGCCCGCCCGAGATGTCTCCCAGCCATTCGGCGATGCGCGCGTAGCGCGCGGAGGGCGAGACGGTCGTGGCCTCTCCTGTGCCGAACGGCGTCCCGGTTCCGGCGGCGATCGCTCCGTGCTCCGCCGCGAACCTGCCGAGCGCGCTGCGGAACCCGTCGAGCTCGGCGCGCGCCTCGTCGGCGCTCCCCACGGGCGAGGTCGCATGCTCCACCTGGCACGTCAGGAACTCCGTCGTGACGGTGCCGGGCAGCTGCTCCGCGCGCATCGCGTCGCTGGCGGCCACCCCCAGGGGGCAGCCGCCAGCGTGGCACGGTCGAGGAGGACGAACTCCTCCTCGACCCCGAATCGCGTCACTTCTCGAACGCGTCCTTGACGTCGTCGCCGGCCTTCTTCAGATCGGCCTTGGCCTGATCGATCCGGCCTTCGCGCTCGAGGTCCTCGTTGTCGGTCGCCTTGCCGACGCCCTCCTTGATGTGGCCGACGGCGTCTTCTGCGGCGTGCTTCGCCTTGTCTGCGATTCCCATTCGTCCGTTCCCTTCGTCGCGGATCCGTGATCCGTGAATCCACTCTCGGATGCCGGCGCGGATTGCGCGAAGGGGTTGACGGGGCCCGGCGCAGCGGTTAGGACGCGGGCGCCTCGAACGAGCCGACGCCTCGCGGTGACGGGGGAGATGGGGCGACGGATGCTGCATCCGTGCTGTGCGCCTCATCTCCTCCCGAAACCTGCGATCCCGAAGGATCCTCTTTCCCTGCCTTCACGGGCCGGCCCGGGGTCTTCCCCCATGGACGCGGCCGCTCATCCTCCCCTATGGTGAAGGTGCATGCGCAAGGGGTTTCGATCGTCCTCGTCTTACCCCAGAAGACGATGGTTCTCCCCAGAGCCGGACGATCCGCGCATGCGATTGGGCCCTCTCGAGTAGTTCAGTCCCCAATGGGCTACTCGAGGGGGCCGCTCTCTTGTCATCATCCCACGAATTTCGAAAAATGTCCCCCAAATGGGGGACAAGAATCTTCGTTTGGGGTTAGGCTGTACGGGACGCACCCTCCGGTCGTCTTCTGGCCCTCATCGCTCCCCCCGCGATGGGGGCCACCTCTTTGTCCCGGAGGCGCGCCGTCGTCCTGTCGCACGGGTGCGCGTATGACGTCCATGCAACATTTGGATTACCTTCTTGCCCCTGCTCTTGCCCGCAGGTCCTGCTCCACTACCGTTAGCAACGTCGGTGCATCTCCTGCGTCGGCTTCTTTTCCAGCAGAACAGGCAGTACATGAGCACCCAGGGCACGGTCAAGTGGTTCAACTCGGAGAAGGGCTTCGGCTTCATCTCCCCTGACGACGGAGGCGCCGACGTGTTCGCGCACTACTCCGCCATCCAGTCCAACGGCTACCGCTCGCTCGACGAGAACCAGCGCGTCGAGTTCGATGTGGCGCAGGGCCCCAAGGGCCTGCAGGCCGAGAACATCCGCCCCCTCTGAGGGCGATTCTTCACAGGACTCCCCGACCGGAGGCGCAGGACCGCGCATCCGGCGGGGAGTCCTGTGCTTGCGGCCGGTGAAAGTCGCCTCTGACACGTCAGGCCGCATCCGCCGCCACTGCCTCGGCCGGCTCGGACGGGTAAGCCTTCGAGCCCGTACGGGCTCAGTTTCGTGCCTCCAGGCTCACGCCGGCTCAGTTCGGCACCTCCGCGCTGTCCTGCAGGTGCCTTATTGAGCCGGCGACGTGTGCCGTGGCCGGGTGCGCCATCAGGCCGACTGCCGCCATGGCGGCGTCGAGCCCTCGCGATCACGCGGGGAGCAGGAGCGATCGCAACTCGTCGACGGACGAGACCCGGAAGGTCGCCTCGTCGCCCTCGCGCGGGTCGCTGAAGCCCCATCCGACGAAGATCACGGGGATGCCGTTCGCGATCGCGCCCTCGACATCGTGGTGCCGGTCGCCGACGAGCACAGGGCGGGAGACGTCGGCCCCCCGTGCGCTCAGCCGGCGCAGCGCCTCGGCGACGATGTCGGTCTTCGCCGCCAGTGTGGCCTCGTCGGGGGTCGAGCCGACCGTGGCGAGGAAGTCCGGCCGCAGGCCGAAGTGGTCGACGAGGGCGTCGACCTGGGCCTCCGGCTTCGAGCTGGCCGTCGCCTGGGGCACGCCGCCGGCGTGCAGATCGTGGATGAGATCGGTGATCCCCGGGTAGGTGACGGCATCCGTCGTGTACCCGTCGGCCTTGCCGAGCGTGCGGTAGAACGCGACCGCCTCGGTCGACTCCGCGGGCGTCATGCCGGCCTGGTCCTGGAACGACTGGAACATCGGCGGGCCTATCCAGTGCGTCAGCTCCTCACGGACGGGCGGCTGCCTGCCGAAGTGGGTGAGCGCGATCGTGAGGCGACGGAGGATTCCGACGGATGCGTCGACGATCGTGCCGTCGACGTCCCACAGCACGCAGGAGTAAGGGGAGCGGGGCATGACTCCAGCCTAGGGCGCGTCTGCGGCCCGAGCCGCCGTGAGCAGCGGGCCGCGGACCCTATGACGCGGCGTGGCGTGAACCATCGGGGACGCCGTCGGCCTGAGGCACACCGGCGACCTCGACCCTGATCCCTGACGATCGCAGTCGCTCGATGTGCTCGGCGCCCGTCTTCGAGTCGACGATCACGAGATCGAACTCGTCGAGGGCGGCGAGCCGGTGCAGCGCCCGCCTGCCGAACTTCGTGTGATCCACCAGGAGGATCCGGCGCGCCGACGCCTCGAACATCGCCCGCTTCGTGTCGACCGTGTCGACGCTCTGGTGGTAGCAGATGTCGTCGGTGACGGCCGAGGTCGACATGATGAAGGTGTCCGCGCGCAGGCCGGCGATGGTCTCGATCGTCATCCGGCCCATGAACGCGCTGCACCAGTTGTAGTAGCTCCCGCCGAGGGATATCAGGGAGATCCCCCGGACCGAATGCAGGACGTTCATGAGGGTGAGCACGTTGGTGATGACGGTCAGCGGCGTCCGCGCACCGAGGAGATGCGCGAGATGCATCACGGTGGTGGAGTCGTCGAGGAAGATCGCCTCGCCGGGATCGATGTGCTGGAGGACGGCGCGGGCGAGCGCCTCCTTCTCCGCGCTCTGCAGCCCTGCCCGGTAGACATCGCTGGATTCGACCAGGCTCGTGGAGAGCACGGTCGCCATCCCTCGCGCCTTGCGGAGCAGTCCCTGCTCCTGGAGGTCGTCGAGGTCGCGGTGCACCGTCATCTTCGAGATGCCGAAGCGCTCGGCGAGGTCGTCGATGCGTATCGCGCCCTCGTCCATGACCGCCTGCGAGATGGCGCGCTGACGCGCCGCCTGCCGAGACTGCCGGGGATCCAGCGCCTGATCCACATCGACCCCTTCCGTCGCGTCCTCTGCGGGAACCGTCACGGCCGTCATCGTCGCCAGTCCTCGTCATGACGGCTCATGCATTCATGCCCGTATCCGCTCACGCTACAGCTTGAGGTCGCGCGATGAGCTCGTCGAGCACCGCGCGGAGGCCTGCGACGTCATGGGCGCGGCGTCCGAGGAAGAGACCGTCCACCTCTGCGCCGAGCCGCTCCAGCGAGCCGGGCCCGGCTGTGCCGCCGTAGATCACCCGGGAGTCTGTGAGACCGCGGACGTCGAGTCGGTCGCGGAGCGCGGTCGCGACGGCTCGCACATGGTCGGGCGGGGCCGGGCGATCGGCGCCGATCGCCCATTGCGGCTCGTAGGCGACCACGAGGCGATCCGGCACGGTCTCCGCCAGCGCCGCATCGAGCTGACGGATGCACGCCGTGACCGCGTCCTCCGGGCGACCGCGCTCCTCCTCGCCGATGCAGAGCAGCGGGGTGAGGCGGTTGCGCACCGCGGCGGTGACGCGGCGGGCGACGCTCCGATCGGTGTCGCCGAAGAGGCGCCGGCGCTCCGCGTGCCCGATCTCGACCCACCGGCATCCGATCTGCGTCAGGCTGGGCCCGCCGACCGCACCGGTGTAGGGACCGGAGTCCTCCCAGAACAGATCCTGAGCTCCCACCTCGATGGGCGTGCCGTCGACGACGTCCACGACGGCGTGCAGATCGGTGTACGCGGGGAAGACGACGAGAGAGACCCGGCCGGTGAGCAGTGCGGGATGCCCCTCGGCGACGGCTGCGGCCTTGCGCGCCCAGGCCAGCGTCTGCTCGTGGTCCAGGTACATCTTCAGGCTCACGCCGATCAGCGGACGGCGCACTCTGCTCATGCGCGGTCGCGCGCGAGGTTCTCGCGCTCCAGCTCCGTCAGGATGCGCACCTTCTCCCCGGAGGGCGACGCATCGTCGAAACGGTAGCCGATCCACTCGCCGGCGAGGCGCCTGGCCAGCTGCAGTCCGATCACCCGCTGGCCGAGGCACAGCACCTGGGCGTCGTTGCTCAGCACGGACCGTTCGACGGAGTACGAGTCATGGGCGGTCACCGCGCGGATCCCGGCCACCTTGTTGGCGGAGATCGCCATCCCGAGGCCGGTTCCGCAGATCAGGAGCGCGCGGTCGGCCGCGCCGCGCCGCACCATCCCGGCGGCTTCCACGGCGACTCTCGGATAGGGCGTTCGGCCTTCCGCATCGACGCCCACGTCGATGACGTCCGCGACGCGCTCGTCCGCGAGGAGATCCGCTTTCAGCGCCTCCTTGTACTCGTATCCTGCGTCATCGGAACCGATGACGATGTGCAGGCCGTCCTCCATGTCCTACTCCTTCTCGTCGGTCTGATCGATGACCCGGTCGACGACGCGCAGGACGAGCGCGAGCGAGACCGCTCCCGGGTCGGGCGTGCCGATGCTCCGTTCGGCGTGGGTCCGCGCCCGTCCGGCCCCTGGAAGCAGGTCCGCAGTGGCGGCGGCCGCCGCCTCGGCGACGTCTGCCGCCAAGGACCAGGCCAGGGGCAGCGGGCCGTCCGATCCTGCGAGTGCGCGGCCGAAGGGGGCGAGGACGTCCAGGAGCGTCTTGTCGCCGATGCGCGCCCCGCCCCGGCGAGCGATCTCGTCCGCGGCGTCGGAGACCGCGGCGGCGATGTCGGCGGTGCGCGGGATCGCGGCGTCGCCGCAGGCTCGCGCGATGCGGTCCAGGAGCAGGCCCCAGAGCATCCCCGACGTGCCCCCGGCGTCATCCGCCCATGCGTCGCCGGCCTGCGCGAGGGCGGTGCCGAGTCCTGCGCCGTCCGCGGCGGCGCGCTCGCAGGCGCGGCGTGCCGATCGTGCGCCGCGCAGCATCCCGATCCCGTGATCGCCATCGCCGGCGACGGCGTCGAGCGCGCCGAGCCTCTCCGCCGCGTCCTCGAGCTCCGCCTCGACGGCGCGCAGGACGGTGACGGCGACGGACGCCGCGCTGCGCGACTCCGCGGACGCCTCGGGGACGCGGGCGCGGGACGCAGGGTCCTGCGGCGCGGCCGACGTGCTCGGCGCGATGTCGTCCTGGGCGTGCGTCTCCGAGGCGGCGGGCATCCTGCGGAAGGCCGCGGCATCCGCAGGCGCGAGCCACGCCGGCTCCGTCTCCTCGTCGAGGAGGGCGATGGTGAGCGAGGCGCCGGCCATCTCGAAGCTCGTCACCAGCTCGCCGACCTCCGGCGCGACGACGGTGATGCCGCGCCGGTCGAGCAGCGTCCGCACGCGGCCGTACAGCAGGTGCAGCTCCTCCCCCGCGACGGCGCCGAGGCCGTTGAGCAGTACGGCGACGCGCGCATTCCGCACGTCCTCGTCCGAGCCCAGATCGTCCAGGACGCGACTCACGAGGAGGTCGGCGAGGTCGTCCGCCGACGGCGTGGGGATCAGCTCGAGTCCGGGTTCGCCGTGGATGCCCATCCCCACGGCGGTCGACCCGGCTGGCACCGTGAACAGCGGTGCGGATGCGCCGGGAAGGGTGCATCCGCTGAAGGCGACTCCGAGCGATCGGGTGCACCGGTTCATGCGCTGCGTGGCGGAGAGGACCGCGGCGAGAGGAGCGCCTGACTCGGCGACGGCAGCCGCGACCTTGAGGACGACGACGTCGCCGGCGATGCCGCGGCGGCGGTCGCGATGCTCGACCGGCGCGCTCGCGACGTCGTCGGCGACGGCGATCGTCGCGCACGCGATGCCGTCGGCGCGGAGCAGCTCGGCCGCGCGCTCGAAGTTCAGCACGTCGCCGGCGTAGTTGCCGAAGACGAGAAGCACGCCGCCGCCCCGGTGCGCCGCCCGTGCCACGTCGAGGATCTGCCGCGCTGACGGGGAGGCGAAGACGTCGCCGAGGGCAGCCGCGTGGGCGAGCCCGCGCCCGACGAGGCCGCCGAAGGCGGGGTAGTGCCCCGCCCCGCCCCCTGTGACGATCGCGACCTCGCCCCGGACGCCGGCTCCTGCGCGCATGACGCCTCCTGGCGTGCGGACGATCCGTCCGGGATGCGCGGCGACGAGGCCGTCCACGGCCTGTGCGGCGAACCGGGCCGGCTCGTTCACCAGGAAGGTCATTGCGGATGCTCCTCTCGTCGCCGTCGCAGGCGGGATGCGTGTGAAGTCACACAAGCATGAAAGCGTCACACATGTCAACATGAGATCTCGCATATGAGAGCCTCGCCGTCACGGCGAAATCTCGAGAAAATCGCGGAAAAACAGGGATTTCTTGTATCGAGATGATCGAATCGGATACTCGGACTTGCGTGACATATGAGAGATGTGGTGAGATCGGCACAGCTCATAAATGAGTGGTCATCCCACAATGGAGAGGCAGGGACATGCGGGTAACAGGGTGCGAGGTCTTCCCGGTGGCGAACCCGACGCCGGAGGTGGGCGGCCCCGTCTGGGTCTTCGTCCGCCTGGACACGGACGAGGGGATCTCGGGGTACGGCGAGGTCTTCCCCTCGTCGGTGTTCTCGCCGCCCCTCGTCCTCGAGAAGCAGATCGAGGCGATGGTCGCGGACTTCTTGGTCGGGCGGCCCGCGCAGGACATCGAGTCCTTCTTCCACCGCGTGCACAACAGCCATTACTCGCACACCGGCGACCTGACCAAGGCCGCGATCCTCAGCGCCCTCGAGATCGCCCTCTGGGACATCCGGGGGAAGAGCCTGGGCGTCCCGGTGCACGACCTGCTCGGCGGCAGGATGCGCGAGTCGGTGCGGATGTACACCTATCTGAACCCGCCTTCGGATGCCGCGTCGTCCGACGCCTTCTGGGCCGACCCCGAGGCTGTGGGACGGAGAGCCGCCGAGCTCGTCGACGAGGGGTTCACCGGTCTCAAGCTGGACCCCTTCCCGCTGCTGACCAGCGGTGACTCGCTCGCGGGCCAGTTCGTCCCCGTCCAGCCGACGCTGGAGCTGCTCGACAAGACCGAGTCGCTCGTGGCCGCCGTCCGCGCGGCCGTGGGCTCGCGGGCCGATGTCATGCTCGGCACCCACGGCCAGTTCACCGCATCCGGCGCCCTGCGGGTGGCGAAGCGGATCGAACGGTTCGACCTGCTCTGGTTCGAGGAGCCGGTTCCGCCGCAGCTCGCGGAGGAGATGGCGGTCGTCGCGCGCGGCACCCGCACACCGATCGCGGCGGGCGAGCGGCTCACGAGCAAGGCGGAGTTCGCCCGCCTCATCCGTCACGACGCCGCGTCGATCTTCAACCTCGACGTCACCCAGGTCGGCGGGCTGCTGGAGTCCAAGAAGATCGCTGCCCTCGCCGAGGCGAACAACCGGCAGGTGACGCCGCACGTCTTCGGCGGGCCGCTGGTGGCCGCTGCGTCCCTGCACTTCGCGCTCTCGGTCCCCAACCTCGTGGTGATGGAGGGTAACGGGCGGTACGAGGGCACCTACGCCGAGCTCATCGACCCGCCGCTGGACTGGCGCGACGGCCGGATGCGCCCCAACGGGCGCCCCGGTCTCGGAGCCGATCTCGACGAGGAGCGCGCCCGCCGCTGGCGGGTCGGCCCAGAGCACGCCTTCCAGTACGCCAGGACCCCCACCGCGTACTGAACGACCTGAACCGCAGAACGCACCACCAACCAACGGAGGAAAGATGAAGAAGAGGGCAGCAATGGCGCTGGCGGGCACGCTGGCGATGGGACTCGCGATGTCGGGATGCGCCGGATCGGCGGAGTCCGACGAGGACGTCACCCTGACCTACTGGGCGACGAACCAGGGCCCGAGCATCCCCGCGGACGAGGAGATCCTCACCGCGGAGCTGGACAAGTTCACCGAGCAGACCGGGATCGAGGTCGATCTCGAGGTGATCGGCTGGCCGGACATCAACAACCGGATCCTGGCGGCGGCCAGCACGGGTCGAGGCCCGGACGTGCTGAACTTCGGCAACACGAACGCGTACATGTTCGGCTCGACCGGAGCCCTCATGGAGCTGGACGAAGCGGCCCTGGACGCGATCGGGGGCCGTGACCGGTACATTCCGGCGGTCTTCGGCACGAGCGATCTCGACCCGATCACGTCCGTTCCGCTGTACTCCCAGGTGTACGGCCTCTTCTACAACAAGAAGATGTTCGCCGACGCCGGCCTCGAGCCGCCGACGACCTGGCAGGAGTTCCGCGACGCGGCCGAGGCGCTCACCGACCCTGCCACGGACACCTACGGGTTCACCTTCCCCGGCGCGAGCATCAGCACCACGATGCACATGCTCTACGTCTACGGCCGGCAGAACGGCGGCACGCCCTTCGACGACGACTCCGCCCCGACCTTCACCACCGAGGGGATGGTCGCGGGTGCGGACCAGCTCGTCGACGTGTTCCGCAGCGGCGTGGTCAACCCGGCCGCCGTGCAGTACATCAACGGCGGAGACTCCGCGAACGACTTCGCGCAGGGGCGCGCGGCGATGGTGTTCCTGCAGAGCGGCAGCATCGCGACGATCCTCGCCGGAGGGATGACCACCGACGACTTCGGCGTCGTCCCGCTCCCCGTGCTCGACCCGCTGCCCTCCGGCGGCGACCCCGTCACCAGCATGATCGCGGGGACGAACATCGCCGTGTTCGACTCCACCGATCACAAGGACGCGGCTCTCGAGCTGGTGAAGTTCATGACCAGCCCGGAGGAGCTCGAGATCCTGGACAAGGCCTACCAGGTGCTGCCGGTGCTCAAGGACTCCCCGCTGGACTTCATGGAGTACGAGGATGCGGCGCAGACCTTCGTGGACATCCTCGAGGACGGCGCTCAGCCGCTGCCGGTCACCGGTGACAACAACTCCTTCCAGACCAACGCCGGAGGCGCGATGACGCAGATCTTCGGCCGGGTCTCGACGGGGGAGACCGTGACGATCGACGACATCAGGACCGCGCTGAGCGACGCGCAGGACCAGATGCCGGTCCAGTGATCGCGCCCCATCCCACCATCCGGGTCGACGGCGTCCGTCGGCGTCGACCCGGATCCCCCTCCGCGCGTTCCGGCGCCCGGATGCCGTCAGCCTCTCCAGGACAGGACAGCGCATGTCTGCGAACCCATTGACCTCCACCCGCCCGAGGGGATCCTCGCCCGATCGTCCGCCGAGCCGGCGGCGACGGGTCTTCCGGGCGACCCCGTATCTCCTCATCGGCATCGCCGTACTGATGGAGCTGCTGGTGCACATCTTCCCGATGATCGCGGGGATGCTGACCAGCCTGTTCCAGCTGAACCAGTACCACATCAGGGAATGGCTCGAGGCGCCGTTCGTCGGGCTGGAGAACTTCCGCGTCGCCCTCGACTTCAACTCCTCGATCGGCGCGGGGATGCTGCACTCCTTCGGCATCACGATCCTGTACGCCGTGCTCGTCGTGGGAATCTCCTGGGCCTTCGGCTTCGCGGCGGCCGTCGCCCTGCAGAACGCCTTCAAGGGCCGCGGCCTGCTGCGCACGGTCTTCCTCATCCCTTACGCGATGCCCGTCTTCGCCGGCGTCATCGTCTGGAGCTTCATGTTCCAGCGCGACAGCGGTCTGGTGAACCACCTGCTGGTCGACGTCCTCCATGTCTACGACGACCCGCAGTTCTGGCTGCTGGGCGACAAGGCCTTCGGGGCCATGGTCGTCGTGGACGTCTGGCGCACCTGGCCGTTCGCCTTCCTCACGCTGATGGCGGGGATGCAGTCGATCCCCGACGAGCTCTACGAGGCGTCGGCACTGGACGGCGCAGATCAGTGGAAGCAGATGCGGCACATCACGCTGCGCATGCTCCGCCCGGTGAACACGGTGCTGATCCTCATGCTCTTCCTCTGGTCGTTCAACGACTTCAACACCCCGTTCGTCCTCTTCGGGCCCACGCCTCCGGAGAGCGCCGACCTCATAACCATCCACATCTACGGAGCCTCGTTCAGCAACTGGAACTTCGGGCTGGGGTCCGCGATGTCCGTCCTGATGCTGATCTTCCTGCTCATCGTCACCGCCGTGTGGTTCGCGTGGAATAGGAGAGGGGAACGCGATGAATAAGGACCAGCTGTCCTTCCGTATCTTCCGCTGGACGACCGTGGTCGTCCTGACGATCTTCAGCCTCATACCGATCTACGTGATGGTCACCTCGTCGCTGAAGCCGCTCGCAGAGGTGAAGAACAGCTTCGAGTGGTGGCCGAGGAATCTCACCTTCGAGGCGTTCTTCGAGATGTGGGAGACCGTTCCGCTCGGCCGCTACTTCGTGAACAGCGTGGTGGTCTGCTCGATCGCCACCCTGCTCGCCGTGGTCATCGCCCTCTTCGCCGCCTACGGGATCTCCCGCTACCGGTTCCACGGCCGGACGGCGTTCCTGCGGACGGTGCTGGCCACGCAGATGTTCCCCGGCGTGCTGTTCCTGATGCCGCTGTTCCTGCTGTTCGTCAACATCGACGAGCTCATCGGCGTGGACGCGCTCTATCAGACGCGCCTCGGGCTGATCATCACGTTCCTCACGTTCAAGCTGCCGTTCGCGATCTGGATGCTCGTCGGATACCTCGACGGCGTGCCGAAGGAGCTCGACGAGTCGGCGAAGGTGGACGGCACGACGAGCATGGGCGCGCTGCTGCGCATCGTCGTCCCCGTGGCTCGTCCGGGGATCATCGCGGTGGCCGTGTACTGCTTCATGACGTCCTGGGGCGAGATCCTGTTCTCGTCGGTGATGACGAACGCCGACACGGCGACGATCGCGATCGGCCTGCAGCAGTACTCCACGCAGCTCGACGTGTACTGGAACCAGATCATGGCGGCATCCCTCGTGGTGAGCGCGCCCATCGTGATCATCTTCATGCTGGTGCAGCGCAACCTCGTCACCGGTCTCGCCTCGGGGAGCGTGAAGTGAGCGGGCTGCGGCTGATCTGCGCGACGATCGTCCCGCTCCGCGTCGACGGCGGTCTCGACGAACCGGGGCTCGAGGTCCTGTTCGACGGCCTCTACGCCTCCGGGATCCGCGAGGTCTTCACCCCGGGCACCACGGGGGAGTTCACCGCGCTCGACGACGCCGAACGGCGCACCGTGATCGCCCGCGCGGTGGAGAGGTTCGGGGCGGAAGGCGTCTACGCCCATGTCGGCGCGGCGACCACCGCGCAGGCGGTGCGGCACGCCCGTGCCGCATGGGACGCGGGAGCCCGGCGGTTCGCCGCCATCACCCCCTACTTCGTCACCGCGGGCAGGAGATCGGTGCGGGAGTACTACGAGGCGATCACGAGAGAGGTGCCCGGCGGCGAGGTGTACGCGTACATCTACCGTGCGTTCGCGTCGACCGATGTGACCCCGGCAGAGCTCGCGGAGCTCGCGAGCATCCCCGGAGTCGCGGGGGCGAAGATCAGTGGAAGGGATGCGGCGGCCGTCGCGGAGTATCTCGCCGCGGTTCCCGCCGGCTTCCCCGTCTTCTCCGGCGCGGATCGCGACGTGATCCGCGCCGTGCAGGCAGGGGCGGCGGGCATCGTCTCGGGCGTGAGCGCCGTCTTCCCCGAGCCCTTCCTCCGCGCGATCGGCGAACTCACCGCCCACGAAGGGGATCTCGCGGCGACGCAGCGCGACATCGACGAGGCGGTCGCCCTGGTCGGCGGCGGCGACTTCGCGATGCTCAAGGCCGGGGTCGGCCTCCGCGGTCTCCCCGCTGGACCTCTCCGGATCGCCGTCGACCCGCCGGACGACGAGGATCTCGACCGGCTCGCCGTCGCCGTCCGCGCCGGAGCCTTCGGATCGTCGCCGCCCGCGGGCGTCCGCAACGAGCGCGGCGGCGCGGCTTCCGCATCCGCCGCCATCAGCATCCCAGGAAGCATCTCAGGAACAGGAGAAGAGAAATGACCAGCAGGAGAGTCGTCGTCACAGGAGCGAGCTCGGGGATCGGTGCGGCCACGGTGCGGCTCTTCCGGGAGCACGGATGGGCTGTGGTCGCCGTCGCGCGCCGTGCGGAGCGGCTGGCCGACCTGGCCGCGGAGACCGGGGCGGACGTGTTCGCGGCGGACCTCACCGACCAGGCGAGCGTCGACGCGCTGCGCGATCATCTGGCCGCGACGGGACCGTTGCACGCCGTGGTCAACAACGCCGGCGGCGCCTTCGGCATGGCCTCGGTGGAGGAGAGCGCCGTCGAGGACTGGCAGCGGATGTACGACATCAACGTGCTCGGCACCAAGCGGATGATCTCGGCGACGCTGCCGCTGCTGCGCCAGGCGGCGCGGGAGACGGGCGGCGCGGACCTGCTCACGGTCACGTCGATCGCCGGTCATGTGGTGTCCGAGAACGGCGGCGGGTACAACGCCGCGAAGTTCGCCGAGCACGCCCTGGTGGCCGCTCTGCGTCTCGAACTCGCCGGCGAGCCGCTCCGCGTGATCGAGGTCGCGCCCGGGATGGTGAAGACCGACGAGTTCCTGCTCACGCGATTCCAGGGGGACGCCGGCCGCCGCGACGCGATCTACGACGGGGTGCCCGATCCGCTGGTCGCCGAGGACATCGCCAGGGAGATCGTGCATGCCGTCGAGCTGCCCGCGCACGTGAACATCGACCTCGTCACGGTGAAGCCGGTGTCGCAGCCGGCGACCTGGAAGGTCGTCCGTCAGCCGCTGAAGGTGGCGGACCCGCGATGACCGGAGAGAAGATCTACGCAGACCGCGAGGTGTGGTTCCTCACCGGCAGCGTGCAGCTGTACGGACCGGAGACGCTCGCCCAGGTGGCTGCTCAATCGCAGGTGGTCGCCGAGCGCCTCGGCGACGCGGACGACATCCCGGTCCGGATCGTCTGGAAGCCGGTCCTCACCGGCAGCGAAGGCATCCGCCGGGCCGCCCTGGAGGCCAACTCCGACGACCGCGTCATCGGGGTGATCGTGTGGATGCACACGTTCAGCCCGGCGAAGATGTGGATCGCCGGACTGGATGCCCTGGACAAGCCGCTGCTGCACCTGCACACGCAGGCGAACATCGAGCTGCCCTGGGCCACGATCGACTTCGACTTCATGAACCTCAACCAGTCGGCGCACGGCGACCGGGAGTTCGCGTACATCGCGGCCAGACTCGACACCTCCCGAACCGTCGTGGTCGGCCATGTGTCCGATCCCGTTGTGACGGGGGAGGTCGCGACCTGGACCCGTGCCGCAGCCGGGCGTTCGGCCGCTCGATCGCTGCGCGTCATGCGCTTCGGGGACAACATGCGCGATGTCGCGGTCACGGAGGGGGACAAGACGGAGGCGCAGGTGCGCTTCGGCGCCCAGGTCAACACCTGGGGCGTCGAGGACCTCACGGCGGCGGTCGCAGAGGTCGCCGATGCGGAGGCCGATGCGCTGGTCGCCGAGTACGCGGACCTCTACGAGCTCGTCCCTGAGCTTCGGCGCGGAGGGGAACGGCACGAGTCGCTCCGCTACGCCGCGCGGCAGGAGGCGGCGCTCCGGCATCTGCTGGCGCAGCAGGGGGCGAGGGCGTTCACGACGACCTTCGAGGATCTCGGCGGTCTGCGTCAGCTCCCCGGCTTCGCGGTGCAGCGCCTCATGGCGGATGGATTCGGGTTCGGACCCGAGGGCGACTGGAAGACATCGATCCTCGTCCACGTGGCCAAGGTCATGGGGGCGGGGCTCCCCGGCGGCGCGTCGCTCATGGAGGACTACACCTACGACCTCACCCCGGGCGAGGAGCGGATCCTCGGCTCGCACATGCTGGAGATCTGCTCCACGCTCACGACCATGAGGCCGAAGGTCGAGATCCATCCCCTCGGGATCGGCTCCAGGGAGGACCCGGTGCGGATGGTGTTCGACGCCGAGCCCGGGCAGGGCGTCGTCGTCGCGCTGACCGACATGCGCGATCGGTTCCGGTTCACCGTGAACGCGATCGATGTGGTCGACCCCCCTGAGGCGCTTCCGAACCTGCCCGTGGCGCGCGCCGTGTGGCGGCCTCGACCCGATTTCCGCACGGCGACGACGGCATGGCTGCATTCGGGCGGTGCTCACCACACCGTGCTGAGCACTCAGCTGGGAGCAGCGGTGTGGGAGGAGTTCGGCGAGATGACACGCTCGGAGGTGCTGGTGATCGACGAGCGGACGACCGTTCCGGACTTCCGCAGGCAGCTGCGCTGGGGCTCGGCCTATCATCGCCTGGCGCGGGGGATCTGACTCCCGCGTCCTGATCCGCCTGTTCTGACCCGGTCGCGGCCCCGGCTGGATCAGAACAGGCGGGGAATCCCGGACTCGACGCCCTTCATGTCGTCGTAGTCGAGGACGAGGCAGCGGATGCCGCGGTCCTCGGCGAGCACGCGCGCCTGCGGCTTGATCTCCTGGGCGGCGAACACGCCCTGCACGGGTGAGAGGTGGGGATCGCGGCCGAGCAGCTCGAGGTAGCGGGTGAGCTGCTCCACGCCGTCGATGTCGCCGCGGCGCTTGATCTCGACCGCGATCGCGGCGCCCTCGGCATCCCGCACCAGCAGGTCGACCGGCCCGATCGCGGTCGGGTACTCACGGCGAACCAGCGTGGCGCCCTCGCTGATTCGCTCGACCTGCTCGGCGAGCAGACGCTGCAGATCGGCCTCGACGCCGTCCTTCTGCAGGCCGGGGTCGATGCCGAGGTCGTGGCTCGAGTCGTGGATGATCTCGTAGATCTGCACCCGCAGCGCGTCGCCGGTCTTCTTGTGCGCCACGCGCCAGACGTCGATGACCCCGGCGCTGGCCTCCTCCTCTCCCGGCTCCTCGGTGGTGAGGGTGCATGGCGGGCTCATCCAGTTCAGCGGCTTGTAGCTGCCGCCGTCGGAGTGCACGAGCAGGCTCCCGTCCCCCTTGTGGACGAGCAGGCGGGTGGCGAGGGGCAGATGGGCATTGAGCCGGCCGGTGTAGTCGACCGAGCAGCGGGCGATGACGAGACGCACCTGTCGAGCCTAACGTTCGCGCTGAGTCGTCCTGCACGAATCGGCTATTTCATGAGTTGTCCACAGTCGCTGGTGCTCGGGAATGGTCAGGTCGAGAAGCACTCGTATTCTCGTGACATCAGCGGAATTCGGCAGCAGAATGGAGGCATGACCGTGTCGATCGAAGTGGTGACGACGATCGTCGGAGTGGCGACGCTCCTCGTCGCGCTGGCCGGTGGCTTCGGCTGGATGATCAACCGGATGGACGCGCGTTTTGCGCAGGTGGATCAGCGTTTCGCCCAGGTGGATCAGCGTTTCGCCCAGGTGGATGCGCGCTTTGCCGAGGTCGATCAGCGTTTCCGCGAGATCGATCGTGAGATCGCCGGTGTCAAGGCGGAGATCGCCAGGGTGGAGGTCTCGATCGCCCGCCTCGAGGGTCCGCCTCGGCGGCTCGAGAGACTCCCGTGACGCTTCCGCCGGCCCGTCATGCGCCTTCGGTCCGTCGGTGACGCTCTCCTAGCCGGTGAGTCCGGTCGGTCAGGGTGCAGGCGTCTTCTCATCCTCGCGCAGCGGACGCGCCGCACCGGATGCCGCTCCGGACGCGGCGACCAGGACGACGAGGATGAACAGCGTATTGAGCAGGCCGATGTGCTCGCTGATGAGCCCGAGAAGCGGAGGGCCGCAGAGGAAGGCCGCATAGCCGATGGTGGCCGCCGCGCTCACACGGGCCGCCGCTTTCGCGGGATCATCCGCCGCAGCGGACATTCCGAGGGGGAAGCCGAGCGAGGCGCCGATGCCCCAGAGCAGCGCACCGAGGAAGACCAGCGGCAGGTTCGGAGCCAGGATGAACAGCAGGATCCCACCTGCAGCGGAGACGGCGAGAACCCTCAGCACCAGGACTCGTCCGAAGCGGTCGACGAGCGGTCCGCCGACGATGCGCACCGCCGTCATCGCGACGGAGAACGCCGTGAGCGCGGCGGCGCCGACCCCGGGCCCCGCGCCGTGATCCTCGCTGACGCCGAGCGCCAGCCAGTCGTTCGCCCCGCCCTCGGCGAAGGCCATGCCCAGCATCACGACGCCGAGGACATAGGTGCGCGGCTCGCGCCACGCGGAGAGCGCGGTGTGCATGCGCTCGCGCCAGTGCGGCTTCTCGTGCGGTGTCGCCGGATCCAGCGCGGCTTCGCGCTTCGGGACGTTCGCGATGCTGACGAAGGCCGTGACGACGATGAGCACAGCGACCGCGATCGCGTGCGGGGCGACCGCCACCTGGACGGTCGCCGCGAGCCAGCTGATGCCGGCGCCGATCACGGTGCCGAAGCTGAAGAAGGCGTGGAACAGCGGCAGGATCGTCTTGCCCGCCTGCTGCTCGATCGCGGTCGCCTCGACGTTCATCATGACGTCGAGGCATCCGTTGCCGTAGCCGAACAGCGCCAGCCCGACGATGACGACGGGGAAGGACGCCAGAACCGTCGTCCCGAGGCCGATGAGCACGAGACCGGCGGACAGGGCGATCAGGAGCGTCAGCATGCCTCGGCGCGCGCCCGTGCGCGCCATCACGGCGGGGCTCGTCGAGATGCCGAGGATCGAGGCGATGCCCATGCCCAGCAGAAGCAGCCCGATCTGGGCGTTGTCGATGCCGAGGGCCAGCTTGATGTCCGGCACTCGCGCGGCCCAGGTCGCGATGGACACGCCACTGGCGAGGAAGACGGCGAAGATCGCGGTGCGCCAGCGCACGTACTGCGAACGGGTCAGCTCGATGTCCATGGGAGCCAGCGTAATCGAATCGATTCGATTCCGGGAAACCAGGCGCGTATCCTGATCGCATGGACACCGCTCCCCGTCGTGCGACCATCGCCGACGTCGCCCGCGCGGCAGGCGTCGCGACGTCGACGGCATCCGTCGTCTTCAGCGGGAAGGCGAAGGTCGCCGACGCCACGCGGGAACGCGTGCTCGCCGCGGCGGCATCGCTCGGCTACGCGGGGCCCGATCCCCGCGCGGCGTCGCTGCGCACCGGCCGGAGCGGCATCGTCGCGGTCGTCCTGGACGGCCCGTTGCGCACGGTCTTCCTCGATCCGGTGACGATCGCCATGATGGACGGCATCACGGACGGGCTCTCCGAGGTCGGCGCCGGCGTGCTGCTGCTGCGCGAGGACGCCGGGGAGGACGCCGCCAATCTCGCGAACGCCCCGGTGGACGCGGCTGTGCTGATCGGATGCTCTGGGCGCACCCGCGCCTCCCTGGAGACCGTGCGAGGGCGGGGCATCCCCGTCGTGGTCATCGAGGGGGACGCCGGGGAGGGCATCCCCCAGATCACACTGAACAGCGAGGATGCCGCGCGCGAGGTCGCCGCGCACGTGCACGGGCTCGGGCATCGGGATGTCGCCGTGCTGACCCTGCCCCTGGACAGTTCACGCGAACGCGGCCCCGTGACCCGGGAGCGTCTGGCCGCGGCGACCGTCGACGTGACGAGGGAGCGCCTCGCCGGTGTGCGCGCCGTGTTCCCCGACGCACTGGCCGTGTCCGCCGCGAACAGCTCGATCGACGAGGGGGTCATCGCAGGGCGCGCATTGCTCGCGGATCCGGCGACACGGCCCACCGCGGTGCTCGCGCAGAGCGATCTGCTCGCCGCGGGAGTCATCCGTGCGGCGGAGGAGCGCGGATTGCGCGTGCCGCAGGACCTCAGCGTCTCCGGCTTCGACGGCGTCAACGTGGACGGCATCGGCAGGCACATCCTCACGACGACGGTGCAGCCGGCGACGCAGAAGGGACGTGCGGCGGGGGAGCAGGTCGCTCGGATGCTGCGCGGCGAGCCGGCGGCGTCCCTGCACCTGACCTGCCGCTTCCGGGCCGGGACGACGACGGCTTCCCCTGCCCCGCGCTGATCCCGCCTGCATCGGTCGGGCCCGGGGTCGGCGATTCTCCTCGCGCTGCTGAATCCTGCGCATGCTGCGCGTTTCGCGACAGCGCGCGTAGGGACGAGCAGCGTGGCATCGGAGTGAGCAGCGCGAGAGCGGGGATGGGGAGCGCGAACGGGGGTGGGCAGCGCGACACGGAGAGGCGCAGCGCGAGGTCAGGATGGGGAGCGCGAGCGGGGATGGGGAGCGCAAGCGGGGACCGCGCGGCGCGGTCAGGGGTGCGGGAAGCCGAGCGGGAGCGATTCGGGGGAGAAGTCGTAGATCGTGTACCGGCCGCATGGGATCACATCCGTGGGCACGGCGGAGGACGTCAGCGACCAGTTCTGGGTCTGCTCGTCCTCGATGAGGAACGTCACCTCCGTCGCCGCGAAGTCGGCACGGTTCACCAGCCACGAATATCCGTTCAGCTGATGGTCGACCTGCACGAGCCGAGACGGATCCTCGAGATGCAGCTTGGGCAGGCGGACGGTCCAGAACTGCCCGGCCCCCGTCTGGTCCGAGGCGTCGATCCAGTCCGTGACGCAGACCAGATCGGCGTCCTGCGTGCTCGCCTGTGCGACGACCCGCGGGATGCCGAGCCCGGTGCCGACGAGCAGGACGACCGAGACGGCGGCGGTCACCGCGCCGGCGGCTCGACGCGACATCCGGCGCGCGGGTCCCGGGACCCGCGCGGATGCGACGAGAGCGAGAATCGGCGCGAAGGCGGCGGGCTCCAGATAGCGGGCGGCGTTCGTCCCCAGAGCGATCGCGCCGGTGACGACGACGAGCGGCAGCACCCAGGCGGATGCTGCGACGATCCGCTCCCCCCGCGACCTAGCCCGGAGCGTGCCTCGCACGGCGAGGACCAGGAGCCCGACGAGCAGGACTGCCGCGAGCCAGCCCGCCGGCGTCGCCAGACGGTCGGCGGCGAGTCCGGCGTAGTACGCGAGGGACTGCGGCCAGAGCTCCGGTCTGGCGTAGCCGATGCCGGAGTTCTCGATCCATGCTGCCAGCGGAATACGTCCGAGAAGGCCGACGGCGGTGCCGGCCGCGAGCCAGGTGAGCAGTGCGAGCATCTGCGAGCGGCCGGCAGCGCGCAGGGCCGCGAGGCCGAGCACGACGCCGAGGGGAACGGTCGCCCATGCGGCGAAGAGCGGATTGGAGAGGGTCGAGACGGCGCTGACCGCGGCCAGGAGGGCGAGCGATCCGGCGATCCGCCCCTCCCGGTCGCTCACGCGGCGGGCGATGCCGATCGCGAGCACCACGGCGACGACCGTGGCGGAGTAGTACGTCGTGGTGAGCAGGAGGGATGCGAGCTCGAGGGCGTCGCGGGAGCCGGACGTCTCGGTGACGGCGAGGAGGCCGAAGGCAGCGACCGCGACGAGCGACCAGGCGACCGGTGCCCGTCCCGGTGCCCGACGCCCTGCGACGAGCCGCACCGCGCCGTACAGGGCGACCATGTTCACAACCGCGTTCACGAGCAGGAGGGCGTCGATCCCCAGCGGAAGAGCCAGCCGCAGTGCGCTGAAGACGAGGGTCTCGGGGACGAACAGCACGGTGGACATCGACCAGTCCAGCCCGTCGCCCTCCAGGATCGACCGGGTGAACAGGGCGACGATCAGCGAGTCGCCGTCTCGCAGGAGCAAACCGCCGCGGGCTGTGGAGGCGACCTGTGCCGTCACGATCACGGCGATCGCGGCGGCGCCGATCCAGCCGGCGAGTTCTCGGATCCAGGTGCGCGTCACGGCATCCACTCTCGCATGCACGCACCGTCTCCTCCGGCGAAGGCGCTCACGCCGGACGGGTATGGGTGCGGAACCGCTCGGCGATCTCCTCGAGCGCGAGCCGGCTCTGCGCGGCGGCGACAACGAGATCGAAGGCGTCGTCGTTCGTGAAGGTGGGCACAATCCCGTTGATGCGCAGGAAAGCGAAGCTGAGGTACAGCGAGAGCCGCTTGTTGCCGTCGAACAAAGGGTGGTTCTGGGCGAGCGAGCTCACGAGTGCTGCGGCCTTGAGGTCGATCGTCTCGTAGGCATCGATGCCGAACATGCTTGCGGACGGACGAGCGAGCGCCGAGAACAGCAGACCTCGATCCCGCACCTGAAGTCCGAGGTGCTCAACGACCGCCAGGGCCTGTTCCGGTTCGATGTACTCGGTCATCCCTGGTTCAGGCGTCTTCGAGTCGCGCAATCGCATCCGCATACTGCTGGCCGACCTCGTCGACGGCGGCGAGGACGCGAGCAGTCTTGGACTCCGTGTCGGCGAAACGCGTCGCGGCCTCGATCAGGACCGCGTGCTTCGAGACATGCCGCTCTCGAGCGATCGTCTCGATCCGCGCGTCGAGTTCCTCGGGGAGGCGCACTGTCATAGCCATACCAGAATGATACCAACCCGGTGCACAGACCCGGCGAGGCTCTTCACCTCTCCATCACCCACCCGCGCTCGTAGACTCATCCTCGTGACCGATCCGATCCTTCCCCGCATCCGTCCCGAGATCGCCGCCCTGCCGCCGTATCGCCAGGGCAGGCAGGCAGGAGCGGATGCCTTCAAGCTCTCCAGCAACGAGAATCCCTTCGACCCGCTGCCCTCGGTGCTCGAGGCGCTGCAGGACACGGTCCCGATGAACCGCTACCCCGACGCCACGGCCGGAGCTCTGCGCACGCGGCTGGGCGAGCGCTACGGAGTCTCCGCCGACGCAGTGCACGTCGCCGCGGGCTCGGTGTCCATCCTGTACCAGCTCGTGCTCGCCGCCGCGTCGACGGGCGATGAGGTCGTGTTCGCGTGGCGATCCTTCGAGGCCTATCCGGGCATCCCGCTCATTGCGGGAGCCACCGGGGTTCCGGTTCCGCTCCGCGCGGATGCCGGTCACGATCTCGACGCGATGGCTGAAGCGGTGACCGAACGCACGCGCGTCATCATCGTCTGCACGCCCAACAACCCCACGGGTCCGATCGTCACGAGCGCCGAGTTCGCAGCCTTCGCCGAACGCGTCCCCTCCGATGTCCTGATCATTCTCGATGAGGCATATGCCGAGTTCGTGACGGCCGACGGCGCGGTCGACGGCCTGCGGGAGCGCCTCTTCGAGACGCATCCGAACGTCGTCGTGCTCCGCACGTTCTCCAAGGCCTTCGGGCTGGCCGGGCTGCGCATCGGCTATGCGATCGGCCACCCGCGTGTGCTGGATGCGGCGCGCAGCACCGGCATCCCGCTGTCGGTCACCTCGGCGGCCGAGCGCGCGGCGATCGCCAGCCTGGACGCGGAGGAGGAGCTGCGCGAGAGGGTCGCGGTGATCGTGGAGCGTCGGGCAGCCCTGCGGGACGGACTGCGCGCGCAGGGCTGGGAGGTGCCCGACGCCCAGGGGAACTTCGTCTGGCTCCCCGCGGGCGAGCGGACCGAGGAGATCGCGCAGGCGTTCGTCGAGGCCGACCTGATCGTGCGCCCCTTCGCCGGCGACGGCATCCGTATATCCGTGGGGGAGCATGAATCCGTGGAGAAGGTCCTACAGGTTTCCGAATCCGTTGTGCGGAGTCTCCAGCCCTAGGAGGACTTCCTCGGATAGCGTGGAACGGTGACCTCGTCAGAGACCGAACTCGTCCGCGTTCTGGAAGCAGACGGCCGTTTCGCCCCGAGCGCTGCCGCCGAGCCCTACCTGCCGCTGATCGATGCGATCGGTGATTCGGAGCTGGAGCAGTTCTACCGCGACATGGTGGTGATCCGGGCCATCGACGGTCAGGCGACCAACCTGCAGCGGCAGGGCCAGCTCGCGCTCTGGCCGCCGAGCAGGGGGCAGGAGGCGGCCCAGGTCGGCTCCGCGCACGCCGCCCGCCCGCAGGACGCCATCTTCCCCTCGTACCGTGAGCACGTGGTGACGCGCATCCGCGGCGTCGACCCGATCGACATCATCAAGGTGATGCGCGGTCTGTCGCACGGCGGCTGGGATCCGACCGACCCCAAGAACGGCAACACGCGCATCTACACGCTCGTGCTCGGCTCGCAGACGCTGCACGCCGCCGGCTACGCGATGGGCCTCGTCTTCGACGGCAGGACGGGCACCGGCGATCCGGAGCGGGACGAGGCCGTCGTCGTGTACTACGGCGACGGGGCCTCCAGCCAGGGCGACGTGCACGAGGCGATGGTGTTCGCCGCGAGCTACCAGGCGCCGACCGTGTTCTTCCTGCAGAACAACCACTGGGCGATCTCCGTGCCGGTGACGACGCAGTCGCGCGTCCCGCTCGTCGAGCGCAGCGCCGGCTACGGCATCCCGAGCGTCCGTGTCGATGGCAACGACGTCCTCGCCAGCTACGCCGTCTCGCGCGTGGCCCTGGAGGAGGCGCGCAGCGGAAAGGGACCGCGCGCGATCGAGGCGGTGACCTATCGCCTCGGCGCGCACACCACGAGCGACGATCCGACGAAGTACCGCGAGAGCTCCGAGGAGGAGTCGTGGGCGCGGCGCGACCCGATCCCCCGGATGCGCGCCTTCCTGGAGGGAAAGGGCGCCTCGGCGTCCTTCTTCGCCGACGTGGATGCCGAGGCCGCGGATGCCGCAGAGGATCTGCGCGTGCGCACGCTGGAGCTCCCCGTGCCGACCGCGGACAGCATGTTCGGGCACGTCTACAGCGAGCCGCACCCGCTGATGGACCAGCAGCGGGAGTGGCTGGCCCGGTACGAGGCGTCTTTCGAGGAGGGACGGGCATGAGCATCGAGACCATGCCGTTCAGCAAGGCTCTGAACGCCGGACTGCGCAAGGCGATGGAGGACGGCGAGAAGGTCCTGCTCATGGGCGAGGACATCGGCAGGCTCGGCGGGGTGTTCCGGATCACCGAGCATCTGCAGCGCGACTTCGGCGTCCAGCGCGTGCTGGACACGCCCCTGGCGGAGTCCGGCATCGTCGGCACGGCGATCGGACTGGCGATGGCGGGCTTCCGCCCGGTGGTCGAGATCCAGTTCGACGGCTTCGTGTTCCCCGCCTTCGACCAGATCACCACGCAGCTGGCCAAGCTCACCAACCGGCACGAGGGCGTGCTCAGCCTGCCGATCGTGATCCGGATCCCGTACGGCGGTCACATCGGAGCGGTCGAGCACCATCAGGAGAGCCCGGAGGCGTACTTCGCGCACACCCCCGGCCTGCGCGTGGTGAGCCCGTCGACGCCGAATGACGCGTACTGGATGATCCAGGAGGCGATCCGCTCGAAGGATCCGGTGATCTTCATGGAGCCGAAGAGCCGCTACTGGCACAAGGGGGAGGTCGAGCTCTCGGAGCCCGCTGTCCCGCTGCACTCCTCGCGCGTCGTGCGCCAGGGATCCGACGTCACCCTCGTCGGGCACGGGGCGATCGTGACGACGCTGCTCCAGGCCGCGGCGCTCGCCGAGGCGGAGGGCACCAGCTGCGAGGTCGTCGACGTGCGCTCGCTGTCGCCGATCGACTATGCGCCGATCCTCGACTCGGCGCGCAAGACCGGTCGGATGATATACGCGCAAGAGGCGCAGGGCCAGGCGAGCGTCGGCAGCGAGATCGCCGCGACCGTCATGGAGCAGGCGTTCTACGCGCTCGAGGCGCCCGTGATCCGGGTGTCCGGCTTCGACGTCCCCTTCCCGCCCGCCAAGCTCGAGGGGGTGTACCTGCCGGATGCCGACCGCATCCTCGAGGCCGTCGATCGATCCCTCTCCTACTGACCCGCCATCCGTCCTCCCGCTCGTCGAGCGGCCGACCTCCTCCCGCTCGTTGAGCGGCCAAACTTCATCCCGCTCGTTGAGCGGCTGACCTCCTCCCGCTCGTTGAGCGAGCGAAGCGAGTCGAAACGCAGCAACGCGAAAGGCACACGATGAGCACTCAGAACTTCCATCTGCCGGACGTCGGCGAAGGTCTCACCGAGGCCGAGATCGTGACATGGAAGGTCGCCCCCGGTGACGAGGTCGCGATCAACGACGTCATCTGCGAGATCGAGACCGCCAAGTCCCTCGTGGAGCTGCCGTCGCCGAGCGCGGGCGTCGTCGGCGAGATCCTCGTCCCGGAGGGGACGACCGTGGAGGTCGGGACGCCGATCATCAGCTTCGTGTCCGATGCCGCGCCCACTCCGGCTGCCCCCACCGTCCCCGCGGCGGGCGAGGGCGGCGGATCGGTCCTCGTGGGCTACGGCAGCGGCTCGGGGGCAACCTCCCGTCGTCGTAAGCCCGCCCAGCGCCCGGTGCGCTCTTCGGTGGGCGTGATCGCCAAGCCTCCGATCCGCAAGCTCGCCCGCGACCTCGGCGTCGATCTCGCCGCAGTGACTCCCACCGGCGTGGACGGGGAGGTCACGCGCGAGGACGTCGTCCAGCACGCCTCGCAGGCCAGCGTGTTCCGCAACATCGAGACCCCGGAATGGGGCACGGTGCGCGAGGAGACCGTCCCCGCCCCGCAGAACGCGCCGATCGGGCTCGCCCGCGGTGTCGCTCCGGCATCCGCCCCCGGCGGCGTCAACGAGGCGGGCAGCGAGGCGATCCCCGTCAAGGGCGTGCGCAAGGCGAGCGCCTCGGCGATGGTGCAGAGCGCGTACAGCGCCCCGCACGTGACGGTGTGGAGGGACGTCGACGCCACGCGCACGATGGAGCTCGTCCGGCGGCTCAAGGCCTCGCCGGACTACGCCGACATCAAGGTGTCGCCGCTGCTCATCGTCGCCCGCGCCGTGATCTGGGCGGTCCGTCGGACCCCGATGGTCAATGCGGCCTGGGTCGAGGGCGAGAACGGCGCCGAGATCCTGGTGCGCCATTACGTCAACCTCGGCATCGCCGCGGCGACGCCGCGCGGACTGCTCGTGCCGAACATCAAGGACGCCCAGGATCTCAGCATGAAGGATCTCGCCCGCGCCCTGAACCGCCTCACCGTCACCGCGCGCGAGAACAAGACCCCGCCGGCCGACCAGCAGGGCGGCACGATCACGATCACCAACATCGGCGTCTTCGGGATGGACGGCGGCACGCCGATCATCAACCCCGGCGAGGCGGGGATCATCGCGATGGGCACGATCAGTCAGAAGCCATGGGTGGTGGACGGCGAGGTGCGGCCCCGCTACGTCACCACGGTCGCCGGATCGTTCGATCACCGCGTGATCGACGGCGATAGCATGAGCCGCTTCGTCGCGGACGTCGCCGCGATCCTCGAGGAGCCTGCGCTGCTCGTCGACTGACGCGTCCAGGACGAAGCGAAGGCGGGGAGGTGCGAACGATCGCCCTCCCCGCCTTCCCCAGCCTCAATCGGCCATCGACACCGACGTGAAGTCGAGCCACCAGCTCTTGGGCTGCTGGAATCCCTGCACGGCTGACGACATGGCACGCGGCGCGGTGTCGTTCGCCACGAACAGCCACGCGGCATCCTCGGTCACCAGATGTCCCACCTGCGTGAGCAGGGCAGCGCGTTCAGCGTCGTCCACGGTCACCAGCGCTTGGTCGTAGAGCGCTTCGGCTTCCTCATTGCAGTAGTTGAAGAAGTTGCCGTCGCAGCCGAACCAGAATCCCTTCCAGCTGGAGGGCTGTTCCAGGCTGAAGGCCTGGTTGGCCGCCTGCCAGCCGGTGTTGCCCTCGCCGAGCTGCGCGTACATGCCTGAGAAGTCGACGGGTTCCAGCGACACGTTGATGCCCACCTCTGCCAGCTGGGCCTGCAGCGCCTCGTTCATGGCCTTGGCCTGCATCGATCCGGACCCCGCCGTGATGTAGCCCACGGTGACGTCAAGCCCGTCGGGGTATCCAGCCTCCGAGAGGAGCGCCTCGGCCTTGTCCGGATCGTACGAGTAGAGGTCGTCCTCCGCGGTGTAGTACAGGCTCGCCTCGGCGAACATCTGAGCAGCAGGGGCAGCCGTGCCGTGCAGCAGGTCGTTGGCGATCGCCTCTCGATCGATCGCGTAGTTCATGGCCTGGCGCACGCGGATGTCGTCGAACGGGGCCTCGGTGGTCATCAGCTGCCACGACCACTCCCAGTCGAAGGCGTTTCCTGTCGTGACGAAGCCGGCATCCTCAAGGCCCGCCAGGTCATCGGGCAGCGCGGCCTCGATCCAATCGACCCGTCCGGAGCGCAGCGCGGCCGTGCGCGCGGACGCGTCGGGGATCAGCTCGACCGTCAGCCGGTCGAGCTTGGCCACGTCCCCCCAGTAGTCCTCATTGCGAGTGAATGAGATCGACTGATTCTGCGCGAGCGAGTCGAAGACGAACGGTCCCGTGCCTACGGGATGCGTCGCCTGACCAGCGGCTCCGGACTCGTCCAGCGAGGTCGGGCTGGCGAAGTAGACGTTGTAGAGGTCCGCCAGGAAGAAGGCGAACGGTTGGTTCAAGACAAAGGTCACGGTCATGTCGTCGACCTTCTCGACCGAATCGACAAAGGTGAGGACGGTGTAATACGTGATCAGCACCGGATCGAAGTTGGGGTCGGTCTCATCGGTGTAGCGGGTGATGTTGTAGATCAGGGCATCCGCATCCCAGGCGGTGCCGTCATGGAACGTGACGCCCTCCTGAAGATGGAAGGTGTACTGCAGGCCGTCCTCTGAGACATCCCACGACTCCGCGAGCGCCGGCGCCACACCTGCGGGCGCGTTCGGGTCGGAGACATCGCGCTTGGTGAGTCCTTCGTAGACGAGGTTGCCGATCAATCGCTGGCCTTCGTATCCGGCGGTCGTGATCGCGCCGGTGTCGAGGCTGGGGAAGGAGGCCATCTGGGAACCGACGACCAGCTCCTGTTCTCCGTCGGATGCGCCGGTCGATGGCGATCCGCCGGAGGCGCAGGCCGAGAGTGCAAGACTGGCCGTCAGGAGGACGCTCGCGACTGCGGCCGCTCGTCTGCGGCGTGGGGATGGGGTGTTCATCTCTCTCCTCGTATTCGCTGTGGTGGTAAGGGGGTGGTGCGGTCATCAGGCGTGCATCAGGGTGCGCGCCGCCAGAAGCTCTCGGGTGTAGGGGTCGGCCGGGTCGGCCAGCACTGCGGCGGTCTTGCCGGATTCCACCGCATGGCCGCGGTTGAGGACGAGGACGTCGTCCGCGATGTGCTCGACGACCGCCAGATCGTGCGTGATGAAGAACATCGCCACGCCGAGGCTCGCTTGGAGGTCGGCGAACGTGTTCAGCACCTGAGCCTGGACGGACTTGTCGAGGGCCGACACCGCTTCGTCGCAGATCAGGAGCTTCGGCCGCGTGGCGATCGCGCGGGCGATCGCCACGCGCTGCGCCTGTCCGCCGGACAGCTCGTGGGGGAAGGCGTGAATGTAGTCGGGGGCGAGTGCGACCGCTGCGAGGAGGTCGGCGGAGCGCGACGACCACTCCCGGCGTGCGACGCCCTGCGCACGCAACTGGAACGCCAGGCTGCCGCCGATCGTCATCGTCGGGTTCAGCGCATTGCGAGGATCCTGCGGCACGAGCTGGAAGTCCCGGCGTGCCAGCCGCAGTTGTCGTGGGGTCAGAGCGAACAGATCGCGACCGTCCAGGCGCACCGAGCCGGCGTCGGGACTCATCAGACGCATCACGATGCGACCGAGCGTGGACTTGCCGCTGCCGGACTCGCCGACGACCCCGAGCGTGCGCCCGGGACCGATCGAGAAGCTGACGTCGTGCAGCGCGGTGAAGTCGCCGAAGCGCTTCACGATCCCGGAGCCTTCCAGTATGGCGCTCATGCGACCTCTTCCTCTGCTCCGTCTGCGACGGCGTGTCCCGGCGCGACCTCGTGAAGCGCGCCCCAGTCGCGCCGCATTCGCACGGAGTCGGGCACGACGGCCAGCCGTCCGCGTGCGACACCGGCCGAGGGCTCGGCGGCGAGCAGTGCACGGGTGTACTCGTGGCGCGGATCGCGCAGCACGTCGGGGGCGTACCCGAGCTCGACGATCTGGCCGCCCAGCATCACCGCGACGCGGTCCTGCGACTGAGAGGCGATGAGCGTCGCGACACCGATATCGTGCGTGATGAACAGGATCGCGGTGTGCAGCCGGTTGCGCAGGTCGTCGAGCAGGCGCACGACGTGCGCTCCCACGGCCGCGTCAAGCGCGCTCGACGGCTCATCGGCCACGATCAGCTCGGGCCCGCAGCTGATCGCGATAGCGATCGCGATCCGCTGGCGCATCCCGCCCGAGACTTCGTGGGGGTAGCAGCGCATCACGCGTTCGGCATCGCGGATCTGCACCTGTTCGAGCAGTTCCAGGGCGCGGGACTCGGCCGCCGAGCGCTCCGAGTGCTGCCGATGCTGCAGAAGGGTCTCGATGATCTGAGATCCGATCCGGCGCATCGGATCCAGTGAGGAATTGGGATCCTGGGGGACCATGCTGATGCGGGCTCCGTGCAGCTTCCGCAGCCGGGATGCCGGTGCGCTGATGAGGTCGACGCCGTCGAAGTACGATGTCCCGCTCACCGTCGCCGTCCGGGCCGCGAGGCCTGTCACAGCACGGGCGAACACTGACTTGCCGCTTCCCGACTCGCCGAGCAGCACAGTCACCTGGCGCTTTTCGAGACCGAGCCCGAGAGAGTCCACCACGGTGCTGGCGCCGCCGCCCGACCGGGGGAATGACACGCTGACCGAGGTGGCGTCGAGCACGAGGGCCGCCGAGTCGTCCAGCCCGCCGGCAGGTGGTGCGAGGAGAGGTTCGTTCATGACTGCTGTCCCTTTCCGGAGATCGCGTCGCGGATGCCGTCGCCGATGAGCGGGAAGAGCATCGACAGCAGGAGGATCATGGCTACGGGGGCGAGTGCCAACGTCGGGTCGCTGTAGACGGCCGCCTGCATCTCGTAGAGGATCGATCCGAGCTCGGGTTGGGGCGAGGGCACGCCGAGGCCGATGAACCCGAGGCCGCCAGAGATGGCGACGTTGGCACCGACCAATGAGGTCGAGTAGGCGAGAACGGCTGGCAGCGTCACCGGGACGATCTGCTGGAGCAGTATCGTCCCGCCGGTCGCCCCGCTCGAACGCGCCGCCGTCACGAAGTCGAGTTCGCGGATGCGGGCGACCTCGGTCTCAGCGATGCGCGCTATCGGTGCGATCCATACGAGGGTGAGCGCGAGGATCAGCGTGCCGAGGCCGACGCCCAGGGAGATCGCGAGCAGCAGTGCCAGGAGCACGCCGGGGAACGCGAAGAGCAGATCGACTCCGCGCATCATGATCGTGTTGGTGATCTTGCCCGTCAGACCGGCGATCGTCCCGATAGCGAGACCGAGAACGGTGGCGATGACGATGGGGACGACGCTCACGATCAGCGATGTGCGGGTGCCATAGACGAGACGACTGAGCAGGTCTCGACCTTGGGTGTCGGTGCCGAGCACATGGCCGTCCGTGAAGAAGGGGAGCAGTCGTTCCGACAGCGATCCGGTGAGCGGATCGGGGACCGGCAGCAGGGGAGCGGCGAGGAGGATCAGGGCGAGCAGGGCGACGATGGCGAGCGAGACGAGCGACCGCAGCGGCATGCGGCTGAGCACGGACCGGCGACGGAATCGTGGGGCGGGAGCCAGCGAGGCGCCGGGTGCGGTGGGGATCGGGGGTGCGGCGAGTGCGGTCATGCGCGTCCCTTTCTGATTCGCGGGTCGAGGAGGGCGTTGACGACGTCGGCGATGAGAAGGACGAACACGAAGATCATCGCGATGATCAGAGCGACGGCTTGGACGAGGGTGTAGTCGCGCAGGCTCACCGATTGCACGATGAGTGCGCCGAGGCCGGGGATGCTGAAGATCTGCTCGACGAACAGTGCGCCGCCCAGCATCGTGCCGACCTGGATGCCGAGCACCGTGATCATCGGTGGGAGCGCGTTGTGGTGCGCGTGCACGGCCATTCGCCAGGGGGAGAGCCCGCGCGCCTGCAGGGTGGGCAGGAGGTCGGTCGACTGCAGCGTGGAGATCGACGTCTTCAGCGACCGCGCCATCTGCGCGCCCGGCGCGAGGGCGAGAGCGGTTGCGGGGAGGAGGAGGTGCGCGCCGATGTCACCGATCGAGCCGTCCCCGCGCGTGGAGACGCCCCCGGCCGGGAAAATGGGCCAGATGACGGCGAGCAGGATGAGCAGGACGAGGGCGACCGTGTATTGCGGAGCCGACAGGAAGAGGGACTCGACCCAGTCGGTCGCGCGGCGGACCCGACGGAACCGCGTCGTGGCCAGGTTCCCCATGGCGAGCGCGAGCACGATCGCCAGGATGCTGGCCATTCCGCCGAGGAGGAGCGTGTTCGTGAGCGCGGGCCCGATGATGTCGGTCACGGGGCGGCCCTGGCTGTAGGAGTAGCCGAGGTCGCCGCTGAGCGTCTGGCCGAGCCAGATCGCGAACTGAGACATCAGGGGCTGGTCCAGGCCCATCACCTCGCGCAGCTTCTCGCGCTCGGCCGGGCTGCTATCGGTTCCGAGGATCGTCAGGGCAGGGTCGCCCGGGATGGCGCGAATGGCGAAGAACACGACCACGGCGATGAAGAGCGCCGTCAGGATGGTCATGACGACACGACCGCTCACGAGGCGCACTAACCGATTCTGTGCGATGGCTTTGTAGTCCATAATTGGAATTATGCACTGATGTACTGTTTCGATACTGTTTCGTATTGATGACAGTGTTGTTCGCAGGCAGACCGGCCCCGTTTTTCCGGGCATCGGAGGCGCGCGGATCGCGTCGCAGCCCGATGAATCTGCACACCGTCCGTCAGAGAAAGGACCCCTATGGCCCTCCGGCACGCGATCCTGGCAGCCCTCTCGCGAGGCAAGCCCAGAACCGGCTACGACCTGAACTCCAGCTTCAATGACGTCAACGACCGTGCATGGCACGCGAGTCCTTCGCAGGTCTACTCGGAGCTGACGAAGATGGAGAAGCTCGGGCTCATCGACATCAGCGAACGCAATGAGCGCGGTCGCACGAGCTACATCATCAATGAGGAAGGCTTCGAAGAACTGCGTCGTTGGCTGCTGCATGACCAGCCCGACCACGGAGTGCGCGACGATGCGATGCTGCGACTGCTGAACCTCTGGACCCTCGATCGAGCAGACGCGAGGTACCTGCTCGACGCCGAGGTCACCGTCCAGCGTCAACGGCAGTTCAGCCTGACGCACCTCCTGTCGAACTGGGAGGAGGAGCGTGAAGACTATGACAGCCCGGTATGGCGCAGCCGGCGCGCTCTGTACACGCTGTGGCTGAGGCAGACGACGTTGACCCTCGAATGGCTCGATGAACTGCGCGTCGTGCTCGAGCACCCGGAGATCTCTGTGCCCGATGCGCTCGAAGAGGCCGTGCCCCGGCGTGCGTGACACGCACGGAGACGACCCCATCGAATGACATGGCTCACGCGTTGATCGTGCTCAGATCCTCTGCTGTCCGGCCATAGCCCGGTGTCGTGTAGCGCCGGGTCCATTCGGCTCCGTCGGCGAGCAGTTCGCGCCAGGGCGCTACCTCGACATACAGCACCCGCAACGAGTTCAGGGCGGCGTGGTGCAGTGCCTCGCCATCGGTTGAGACCGCATCCTCCGGCACCGCGATGTCGAAGTTCTTCATCATGCCGGTGCGCGACGTGGTCTCCACGCAGACGTTGGTCTGCAGTCCGGCGATGATGAGCCGGTTCACATCGAGATTGCGCAGGATCGGGTCGAGGTCGGTGTTGAAGAAGGCATCCCACCGATGCTTCTCGATCACGATGTCGCCGGGTTCGGGGCGCACGGCGTCGAGCACCTGCGCCCCCCAGTCCGCGTCCTCCCCGATCGGGGACCCCTCGTCGCTCCCTGCGGAAGACGCCAGCAGGCGACGCATGCTCGGCGTCATGTCCGCTCCGTCGGCCCGTGAGGTCTGGCGGGTGTAGATCACGGGGGTGTTCTGTGCTCGCGCCGCCGCAAGCAGCGCGGCGCACTCGGCGACGACCTCGTCGAAGTTCCAGATCGGAGGCCAGCCCAGAGCGCTCCGTCGCTCCTGCTGCAGGTACATGTTCTGCATGTCGATCATGATCAGCGCTGTTCTCGAACTCATCTCAAACCCAATCTCGTAGTGTGGCTCAATAGTCCAATACTGTTATATAGTCCTTTAGGTTACGTCGGTATTACTTCCAGGAGGATCAACGTGTCGGATGCGATGACCATCGACGGCACGAGCCCTCGCAGGAAATGGGCGATCTTCGCTGTCCTGGCCGGAGCCGCTGCACTGACGATCCTCGACGTGTCGAAGCTCGGCATCGCCCTGCCCGCGATCCAGACCGATATGGGAGGCGACCCCGCGACCGTTCAGCTCATGCTCGTGGGCTACACCCTCGCCTACGCGGCGATGCTGCTGCCGGCCGGTCGTGTCGGCGACGTCCTATCCCGCCGCCTGGTGTTCCTGACCGGCATGATCGTCTTCGTCGCATCGAGCATCGCCTGCACCTTCGCGCCGACCATCGAATGGCTGGTCGCCGCGCGCGTGGTCGAGGGGCTGGGCGCAGGTCTGCTCATGCCGCAGGTGCTCGGTCTCGTCCAGCGGGTCTTCCCCGCCGGAGAGAGAGCGAAACCCCTCGCTGCGCTCGCCGCGATCACATCCCTCACATCGCTCGCGGCCCCGGTGCTGGCAGGGTTCATCATGGATGTCGCCGGCGATGAACTGGGCTGGCGGCTGCTCTTCCTCGTCAGCGTGATCGCGGGAGTCGTCATCCTTCCGTTCGCGTTCGCGGTCGTGTACGAGCCTCCCGGCGTACGGCGCCGCGGATACGACACGATCGGCACCGTGCTGCTCGTGGTCGGCGTCATCCTCACGATCGGTCCGCTCAGCACGATCTCAGGAGGCGGACTGCCCTCTCCGTGGGTCTTCGCAGGCGCCGGTCTCGGAGTCCTCGTCATCGCCGTGTTCCTGGCGTACGAGCGTCGCATCGGCGCACGGGGCGGGGAGGCGCTCGTCGACCCTGCGCTGTTCCGGCTTCCGCACCTCCCCGCCGGAGTGCTCATCTCGGGCTGCATGCACGCCGCCGCCACAGCGGGGACGCTGATCGTCACGATCGCCCTGCAGCAGCTCACTCAGCTGTCGGCCTTCGAGACGGCGATGTGGATGCTGCCGGCGGCCGCCGCGAGCCTTCTCGGCTCCTGGATCGCTACGCGGGTGTCCTCGACGAACGGGCATGTCGTCGCGGTCGGGACGGCGGCGGGCGCGCTCGCGCTGGCCGCGAGCGGGCTGGTGTTCGGTGTCGCTCCGGCGTCCGCCGTTCCTCCGCTGATCTGCGGCCTGCTCTGCATCAGCGCGTTCGGATCGGGCTTGTCCGCGCCGGCGAATCAGGCGCGGACTCTGCTCCATGCGCCGGGTCACCGCTCCAGCGTCGCCGGGTCGCTGATCCAGTTCGCGCAGCGCACGGGGTCGGCCATCGGAATGGCTCTCGCGCTCATCATCTACTACGCCCTCTACTCCGAGATGAGCTTCGCCGGACGACCGGCCTCCGGCGCGATGTGGGCGCTTTGGGCGGTCAGCGTCTTCCTCATCGGGGCCACCGTGATCGCCGCGGTGGATCGAGTCCGCGCCTCGGGTGCCGCTCCCGGGCGGATGGGCCCGGATGAGCGGCTCTCCGGCGACGTCGCCCGCTCGATGCGCGTCTAGGGGCTGGAGCGTTCGGGGCATCGCGATCCTCGCCCATCCGTGGGAGCTCGCGGAGCAATTTTGAGAATGATTCTCATGCGCGATATCCTGACGGTATGAAGAAGACCGTCGCCGCCCTGGCTCTCGCATCCGCATCCGCACTCGTCCTGGCCGGATGCGCGCAGAACCCCGCGACCGGCGACGGCGGGGGCGGGGGCGACGCGTTCCAGATCGTGGCCTCCACCGACGTGTACGGGCAGATCGCCCAGGAGATCGGCGGCGACGCGGTCGAGATCACGGCGATCATCGACTCGCCGACGAAGGATCCGCACGAGTACGAGCTCACCGCCCAGGATCAGCTGCAGGTGAGCAAGGCCGACCTCATCATCCGCAACGGCGGCGGCTACGATCCGTTCATCGACTCGGCCATCGAGACGAGCGGCGTCGAGGCCCCGATCATCACCGCCGCGGAGTTCTCCGCCGAATGGCCGGGCGACGAGGAGGACGGCGACCACGATCACGCCGATGAGGACCACGCGGACGAGGATCACGCCGAGGAAGAGGGCGAGCACGCCGAAGGTGAGGAGCACGACCACATCGAGGGCTTCAACGAGCACGTCTGGTACGACCCCGACGCCGTCGAGCAGGTCGCCTCGGCGATCGCCGACGAGCTCTCGGATGCGCTGCCCGACGAGGCGGACGCCATCCAGTCGAACCTGGACGCGTTCACGTCCGGCGTCGAGGACGTCCGCGGCTCCCTCACCGCGATCGCGGAGGCGCACGGCGGCGCGACCGTCTTCGTGACCGAGCCCGTGCCGCTGTACTTCACCGCCGCCGCAGGCCTTGAGAACGTCACCCCCGAGGAGTTCAGCGAGTCCGTCGAGGAGGGGCAGGACGTCCCCCCGGCGACGATGCTCGAATCGCTGGACCTCCTGACCCCCGGCACGACGGACGTCGTCATCGTCAACGCGCAGACCGGCGGCGCCGAGACCGATCAGGTCACCGAGGCGGCCGAGTCGGCAGGCATCCCCGTGCTCTCCTTCAGCGAGACGCTTCCGGACGGCAAGACCTACCTGCAGTGGATGCAGGACAATGCAGACGCCCTCGCCGGCGCCTTCTCCTGAACGCAGGGAGGGGCGTCGCCGAAGCCGCGCTAGGGTGAGCGAGTGAGTCGTCCCCCCTCTCTCGCGCAGGAGACCGTTCCGCTCCGCATCCGCGACGCCGCTCTGCGCCGTGGAGGACGAGAGCTGTGGGCCGGGCTCGACCTCACCGTCGAGCCCGGCGAGCTCGTCGCCGTCCTCGGGCCGAGCGGCTCGGGCAAGACCACGCTGCTCCGGTCCATCCTGGGGCTGGAGCGGCTCTCGTCCGGCAGCGTCACCGCGCTGGGCGAGGAGGTCCGCCGGCCGGGGAACCGCAGGATCGGCTACGTCCCCCAGCAGCGGCCCCTCCCCCGCGACACGGCCCTCCGCGGCCGGGATCTCGTCCGCCTCGGCGTCGACGGGCACCGCTACGGCTTCCCTTTCCCGCGCCGCGGCGAGCGGGAGCGCGTCGACGAGCTCATCGATGCGGTCGGCGCCAGGGGCTTCGCCGACCGCCCCGTCGGGCTCCTCTCCGGAGGGGAGCAGCAGCGGCTGCGCGTCGGCCAGGCGCTCGCCGGGGATCCGCGGCTGCTGCTCTGCGACGAACCGCTCACGAGCCTCGATCTCGCCAACCAGCGCGCCGTCGTCGGGCTCATCGACCGGCACCGCCGGGAGAAGGATGCCGCGGTGCTGTTCGTGACGCACGACATCAACCCCGTGCTCGGCGCCGTCGACCGCATCCTCTACCTGGCGAACGGGCGTTTCACCCTCGGCACCCCGGACGAGGTGCTCACCTCCCGCGTGCTCACCGAGCTCTACGGCGCCCCGGTCTTCGTGCTGCGCGCCGGCGACCGCCTCGTCGTCGTCGGAGCCCCTGACGCCGAGGAGCAGGCCCACCACCATCACGAAGGCGAGAAGGCGTGAGCTGGTCCGACATCGGGGACGCGATGTTCGGCGGCGTCGCCGATTACGCAGAGATCCTCGCGCTGGTGGGCAACTCGGTCTGGGCCGGCGCGGTGCTCGGGATCGTCGGCGGGCTGATCGGGGTGTTCGTGATGCAGCGCGACATGGCCTTCGCCGTGCACGGCATCAGCGAGCTCTCCTTCGCGGGAGCGGCCGCCGCTCTCCTGATCGGCTTCGACGTCGTGACCGGGTCGATCGTCGGCGCGATGATCGCCGCCGTCCTCATCGGCTGGCTCGGCGCGAGGGCGCGCGACCGCAACTCGATCATCGGCGTGCTCATGCCCTTCGGCCTCGGCCTCGGCATCCTCTTCCTCTCGCTCTACAGCGGCCGCAGCGCCAACCGGTTCAGCCTCCTCACCGGTCAGATCGTCTCGGTGCAGACCGCGCAGCTGACCTGGCTGCTCGTCATCGGGGCCGTGGTGCTCGTCGCGCTTCTGCTCATCTGGCGTCCGCTGCGATTCGACTCGCTCGATCCGCAGTCCGCCGCCGCGAGGGGCGTCTCGGTGCGCTGGGTGTCGCTGGCGTTCATGCTGCTGCTCGGACTCACCGTCGCCGTCGCCGTGCACATCATCGGGGCGCTCCTCGTGCTCGCGCTGCTCGTGACCCCGGCCGCGGCGGCGATGAGAGTGGCGAGCGGACCGCTGTCCGTGCCGCTGCTGGCGGCGCTGTTCGGCGTGGTCTCGGCCGTCGGCGGCATCCTGCTCGCCGTGGCGGGAACGCTGCCGGTGAGCCCCTACATCACGACGATCTCGTTCGTGATCTACCTGGTGTGCCGGGTGGTCAGCGCCCGGCGGGACCGGGTCACGCGCGGCGCCTGAACGCCGCATTTCGCGGATCCTCATGACGGGATCGCCGGCTCTCAGCCCGCGGCAAGCCCCGCGGCCTAGAATCGACGGTATGGTTCAGCGGAACACCTGGCAGCGGGAGCGCGTGCGCGACGCGCTCTCCGACGCGCGCGGGTTCGTCAGCGCCCAGGCCCTTCACGCGACGCTGCGGGACGAGAACACCGGCATCGGACTGGCCACCGTCTACCGGGCGCTCGCCGGCCTCGCCGCGTCCGGAGACGCGGACTCGCTGCAGAGTCCCGAGGGGGAGGCGCTGTACCGTGCCTGCTCCACGCAGGGCCATCACCACCACCTGATCTGCCGGTCCTGCGGGCTGACCGTCGAGATCGAGGCCAAGGACGTCGAGGCGTGGGCGCACCGGACGGCGGCGCTGCACGGCTTCTCGGAAGCTGCGCACGTGGTCGACATCTTCGGCCTGTGCACCCCCTGCGCCAAGAAGAAGCAGGCGCAGGAGACGGCGTGAGCTCGCCGACGACCGTCCGCGCATCGAAAGGCTCAGCGAACGGAACGCCGACGGGCAGGGGGCCCGGCGGGGGGCATCGCCCTCGTCGCTCCCCGCTGATCGGAGCGGCCGTCGGCGTCGGCATCCTCGCGGTGCTGATCCTCATCGACCGCTTCGCGCCCGCACTGTTCGCGGATGCCCTGCCGGACCGCCTCCAGGACGGGCTGACCCTCTCGCTCAGCGTCCTCTTCGAAGCTCTGCCGTTCGTCGTGCTCGGCGTCGTCCTGTCGATCGTCGTGCAGGTGTGGCTGCCCGCCGATGCGGTCCAGCGCTGGCTGCCGCGCCGCGCGTGGGCGCGCCGTGCCGTGCTCTCCCTCCTCGGGATGCTGATCCCGGTGTGCGAGTGCGGCAACGTCCCGTTCGCCCGCGGGCTCATGATGCGCGGCCTCGCGCCCGCCGAGGCCATGACGTTCCTCATGGCGGCGCCGATCGTCAACCCGATCGTCATCCTCACCACGCATGCCGCGTTCGGGTGGGACGGCGGCATCCTCGTCGCCCGCCTCGTCGGCGGCTACCTCATCGCGAATCTCATCGGGTGGATCTACAGCAGGCATCCTTCGCCGGACGCCCTCCTCACCGAGCGCTTCATCGCGACATGCGACCGAGTGACCCATGAGCACGGCACGCCCACCAGGCGCAGCCTCACGCAGTTCCTCATCGAGCTGCGCGCGGTCATGCCAGCCCTCGTGATCGGCTCCGCGCTCGCCGGAGCGGTGCAGGTGCTGATCCCGCGCGAGGTGCTCCTCGCGATCGGGGCGAACCCGGTGCTCTCCATCCTCGCGATGATGGCGCTGGCGATCACGGTCGCGATCTGCTCGAACGTCGACGCCTTCCTCGCGCTGTCGTTCGCCTCGACGTTCTCCTCCGGAGCGCTCATCGCGTTCCTGCTGGTCGGTCCCCTCGTCGACCTGAAGATGCTCGCGCTGCTGCGCACGACCTTCACCGCGCGCACCCTCGCAGGGCTCGTCGGCATCGTGCTGCTGTCGGCCTTCGTGATCGGGATCGGGGTGAACGTCCTTGTCTGAGCGCGCTCGCGCCCTCGGCGCCCGATGGCTGGGCGTCGGGCTCGCCGCGGTGATCGCGGTCGTGACCCTCGGCCTCGCGGTCACGGGTCGGCTCACCCTCTACATCGCCCCGGAGTCGGTGTGGTTCGCCGGCGCCGGAGCGGTCGTCGTCCTCGCGGGCGCGGTCTGGGCGTGCACCCTCCCGCTCGGCGAGGAGCTGGACCACGACCATGACCACGGCACCGCGGACGCCGCCTCGTCGACGAGGCGCACCGCCGCGACCGTCGGCGCGGTCGCAGCCGGCGTCGTCGCGACCGGCGTCGTCGCTGCAGCTCTCGTGCTGCCGCCCGCGTCGCTCTCCGTGGAACTGGCGATGTCCCGCGCGGACACCGCCGCGACGCTCTTCGCCGGCGCGGACTCGATCACCCTCGGCGTCGCCGACACCTCGACCTTCGGTGTGGGGGACTGGGCGAGCGTCTTCACGACCGCGACCAGGCCGGAGAGCTATGACGGGTCCTCCGTCGCCCTGACCGGCTTCGTCACGCCGGCGGCCGACGGCGGCCTGGACCTCACCCGGATGGTCATCACGCACTGCGTGATCGACGCGCAGCCGGCATCCGTGCCGATCGTCGCGACGGCGTCCGACTTCGGCGTCGGGCAGTGGGTCGAGGTCACAGGGACGGTGCGCGCCGAGGCCGACGGCACCCTGCGCGTCGAGCCGACGGACATCGTCGCGATCGACGAGCCGGGGGATCCCTATGAGTACTGACTCCCCCGCGCCGCGGACCAGGGCGGAGGCCCGCGCGCTGCGCGACGCCGCGGAGGCGGCCGCGCATGCGGCGGTGGAGCGCGGGGCGGCCGAGCGCGCCGCCGCCGGGGGTGCTGCGCCCACCCATGTCGAGCAGGTCGATGCGGATGCCGAGGCGCCGGTCGGGTCGGAGGCGGTGACCTCGGGCTCCGAGGCGGCGCCGCCCGGTCCCGTATCCCGCCCGTCCGCTCCCGAGACATCTCCGGAAGGCGAGGAGGAGGATTCCCCCTCGCCTTCCTCCGGGGAGGCATCCGAGGCGTCGGACGACGGCACCGGATCGGAGACCTCGCCTTCGAGGCGGGGGAACGCCGAGACCGTCGGAGCATCCGAGTCCTTCGGCGCCGTAGGCGCTCCTCCTGAGGAGGCGCCGGAGGGGGATCCGCGACCGCGGGACGCGAGGGGGCCGCAGGCGGAGAGCGGCGTGCGGAAGGCATCGCCCGCCGGGAGCGGCGTCCGCACGGGTGAGCAGACAAGGCGCAGGTTCGGCATCCCGCTCGTCGCCGTCCTCGGCATCCTCGCCCTCGTCGGAGGGGTGCTCGCCGGCATCAGCCTGTTCCAGGGACCGCGCCTGAGCGGGGTCCAGGTGGATGCCGTGCAGGCGATCGAGGTCTCCGGGAGCAGAGTGATCCTCACCAGCAACGAGGCGCTCTCCGAGATCGATCCGGCCCAGGTCACCGTCACCCCCGACGTCCCCTTCACCGTCGACGCCGCCGGCCGGAGCATCGGGGTCCGCTTCACCGTCCCTCTGGACGACGCCACCGAGTACACCGTCAAGGTCGCAGGAGTCACAGGGACCGGCGGAGGGCCCGTCGCCGACCTGCAGACGGCCTTCACGACGCCGGCGTCCGAGGTCTTCCTCCTGACGCGCGATGCGGAGCGGGACGACAAGATCTTCCGCACGGACCTGAGCGGCGAGCATCCGACCCTCGTCTACGCGCACGAGCGGATCGACGACTTCCGGGCGACGTCGACGCAGCTGGTCGTCGCCGTCGAGGACGACGAGGTCTCCCAGGTGCTCGTGATGAATCGCGACGGCAGCGATGAGCGCGAGCTCGAGCTCCCCGGCGACGGCTTCGTGACCGGCGTGCAGGTCTCCGATCGTGGGGGACTGGTGGGATACAGCTACTCGGACAAAGAGCTCAGCGACACGAGCGGCCGGGCGAGCGTCCTCGTCACGCAGCGCCTCGACGGCACGGGCGAGCCGCGCATCGTGGAGGTCGCGGGAGAAGAGGCGAGCGTCGCCGAATGGCACTTCGTCCCCGATTCCGCGGCCGTCCTGTTCATCGACTTCGCCGGCGCCCTCGCTCTGGAGGACCTCTCCGGGGATGCCGGGATCCAGGCGCTCGGCACCGCGATGACGATCCAGGGCGTCAGCCGTGGCACGTACACCGCGATCATCGAGCGCACCGACGGGTCGGTGGTGGAGCTGAATCTGGCCGACGGCTCCGAGACCCCGCTCGCGGCATCCGACCCCGACTACGGCACGGCGACGACGATCACGCCCTATCCCGGGGGGACGCTTCGCCATGTCGTGGCCCGCGACGAGAACGGCTTCCCGACCGGCCAGGCCGTGGTCAGGGTGACCGACGACGGCGAGGCGACGCCGCTCGTCGAGGTGCCGAGCACCGATTCGATCCTGCAGACCTGCGCATCGCCGAGCGGGCAGTACGCGGCCGTCGTCGTCGCCCCCGATCTGACGGACAATCCCTACGACGACCTGCTGGCGCCCCTGCCGCAGACCCTGCACACCCACCTCATCGACCTGGAGACCGGGGACGAGCTCGTCGCGCTCACCGGCTTCGACATCTCCTGGTGCCCGTACGGGCCGGTCTACTGAGGGGCGGGGCGTGCTGACGGACCCGGCGCTGCACCGCGCCACGCGGACGGAGCTGTCCGGTCTGCCCGTCCAGGTCGCGCCGCTCCTGCTCGGCGGGGTGCTCCGCACGGAGGTCGGCGGCCTCTCCGTCGCGCTGCGCATCACGGAGGCGGAGGCCTATCACGGGCACGGCACCGGCGACGTCCCCGACCCCGGCTCCCATGCCCGGATGGGCCGCACCGCCCGCAACGCCACGATGTGGGGCGAGCCGGGGCACCTGTACATCTACCTCAGCCACGGCATCCACTCCTGCGTCAACATCGTGTGCGGTCCTGACGGCATCGCGGGCGGTGTGCTGCTGCGCGCCGGTGAGATCGTCGAAGGGGAGGACACGGCGACGATGCGCTCGGGCAGGAGCGGCCGCGACCTGGCGAGGGGCCCCGGCCGCTTTGGGCAGGTGTCGGGGCTGCGGCATCCGGTCCACGACGGGATCGACGCGGTCATGGGGCACGCCTTCGCCGGCGCGATCGCCGAGCTGTGGCTCGGCGATCCGCTCGCCGCGGTGGCCGCCGGTCCGCGCGTCGGCGTCGCCGGAGTCGCCGGGACGGAGGCCTTCCCGTGGCGCTTCTGGATTCCCGGAGACCCCACCGTGTCCGCGTTCCGGTGGGGACGCGGAGCCCAGGAGGCATCCGCGTCGTCCCGGGCGAGCGGAGCGAGACGAAGGATGCTAGACTGACTCCTTGTCTGTGCACGCTCCTGTGCGCAGTTCGCGTGCCGTCCGGCCCTGCGGGATCGGCTGGCGCGCAGACAAGGGATCTTGGGTGGGGCCGTCCGGCCTCACGGTACTGAAGGAGTACTCATCATGGCAGCAGTGTGCCAGGTGACTGGAGCTGTTCCCGGCTTCGGTCACAATGTCTCGCACTCGCACCGCCGGACGAAGCGCCGCTTCGACCCGAACGTGCAGAAGAAGACCTACTACGTCCCCTCGCTCGGTCGTAAGATCACGCTCAACGTGTCCGCCAAGGGCATCAAGGTGATCGACGCCCGCGGCATCGAGAAGGTCGTCGCGGATCTGAAGGCGAAGGGTGTGAAGCTCTAATGGCCAAGAAGGCTCAGGACATCCGTCCGATCATCAAGCTGCGTTCGACGGCGGGCACGGGGTACACCTACGTGACCAAGAAGAATCGTCGCAACACCCCCGACCGTCTCGTGCTGAAGAAGTACGACCCGGTGGTCCGCAAGCACGTCGAATTCCGAGAGGAGCGTTGATCCATGGCTAAGAAGAGCAAGATCGCGCGCAACGAGCAGCGCAAGGTCATCGTCGAGCGCTACGCCGAGCGTCGCGCAGAGCTGAAGAAGACGCTCGTCGACCCGAACGCGACCGACGAGGCCCGTGAGGCTGCTCGCGTCGGCCTGCAGAAGCTGCCGCGCAACGCGTCGCCGGCCCGTGTCCGTTCGCGCGATGCCATCGACGGCCGCCCCCGTGGCGTGCTGACGAAGTTCGGCATCTCGCGCGTCCGCTTCCGCGACATGGCGCACCGTGGCGAGCTGCCCGGCGTGACCAAGTCCAGCTGGTAAAGCACGCTTAATGAAGAAGGCGGGGTTCCTCGGAACCCCGCCTTCTTCATGTCTGCGGTGTCTCGCCCTCGGCCCCTGCCGCACGACGATCGTTGCGCATCGGAATCAGGAGCGCTGATCGCCGACGGTGAGGCCGGCCGTGGCCTCTGACTCGGATCGCTGCAGTCGCTCGCGCACGGCAGCGCCGGTCTCGCCTTCGAAGCGTCTCCCCCACCCGCTGAAGATCGCGATCAGCATGACCGCGGTGAGTACCAGCGGGTAGATGGCCACTCCGAAGATCGAAAGGGGTGAGAGCGCCGGAACCGTATCGCCGTACCCCTGCGTCAGCTGGCTGGAGATGAGCAGGAAGATGCTGCCCAGCGGCACGATGACGCCGAGGCCCATCGTGAAGCAGTCGACGATGTTCGCCCGCCGATAAGGATGAAGCTGAACCTGCGCACCGATCCGGTCCGCCACGGGGCCGAACATCAGAAGCGCCGGGCTGTTCGCACCGGCGAAGAGCGCCGTCGTCACGACCGCTCCCGCTCCGATCGTGAGCTCCGCGCCCATCGGCGTGCGCGTGAGGGGCAGCCTCCCCAGAAGAGCGACGAGCTTGTCGAACGTGCCCGCCCCCTGCAGCACGCCGATCATTCCGAAGACGACCACGCAGAGGCCCACGAGCGGCAGTGCGGTGGTCACTCCGTCGATCAAGAATCCGCCTGCGGCGCCGTCTTCGACCGAGATCACGTCGGCCGGCGTGAGGACGCCGGAGAGCAGGCCGGTGATGACGCCGCCTGATACGCCCACGGTGACCGCGAGGAAGATGTCCTTCTTCCAGACGGCGACGATCAGGAGCAGCGCGATGGGCAGGATCATGATCAGGCTGAGCGGGTTCCCGGCTTCCATGCCGCCCGACGCGGCACGCCCGCCGGACGTCATGATTCCGATGACGGCGAACAGTGCGGCGCTGATAGCCGCAGCGACGAGTGCGTAGGGAGCGCGCGAGCGCACGACGCCGCCGACCTCCGCCACACCATCGCGTCGGCGATACTGCTGCGTGGAGGCGGAGACGATCGTCGTGTCGGAGATCGGCGCGAGGTTGTCGCCGAAGAGCGCGCCCGAGAGGACTGCTCCGGCGAGGAGGAGCGGATCGGCCCCGAGCAGCACACCCGCCGGATAGAAGATCGGGAAGGCGGTGAACATCGTGCCCAAGGAGGTGCCCGTCGCCATCGAGATGATGCACGTGACGATGAACGTGATCAGCGCGAACAGCTCGACGGGAAGCCCCGTCCCCTCGGCGAGCCAGATGAAGCCTCCGGCGACATCGGCCCGTCCGATCATCGCGGCCACGACCGTGACGGCGAGGAGGATGACGATGAGCGTCACGGAGCCTCGCGAGGAGACTCCGGTGACGACCCACTCCCAGAAGCGGGGGTATGACTTCGCGAACAGCGCCGCGACGAGCAGCCCGACCAGTCCCGACAGCGTCAGCGCGTTCAAGTCGATGACCTGCAGGATGAGGAAATAGATCACGACGCCGAGGACGAAGACGAGCGGCGCGATGAGGGCGCCGAGCGGACCGATCCTGAAGATCAGGGGGGACGGGGCGGGCGGCGCATCGCGCTGCGGGGGAGAGCCGGCGGATGTCTCGCGGTCGGTGACGGGCATGGATGTCATAGCAGATCGGACTCCTGAGTTCGGTGGTGCGCGGTGGGTGTTGCTTTCTGTCGGGATCGGTGGTGATGCGAAGGCGTCAACTCAAGCCAGACGCGGGACGCCGAGGCCTCGCGCGAGCGCGTCGATCAGGCCGTCGACGATGCGTTCTCCGATCGCGGAGTGCGGAGCGAACTCTGCCGTTCCGTGCACGGCGCCGCGGTGGAGGTGCAGTTCGACGCCGACCCCCGCGTGGAGGAGATCGCGCGCGTAGTGGAGGTTGTCGTCGCGCAGCGGATCGATCTCCATGACGGCGATGTACGCCGGGGGGAGGCCGGAGAGGTCTCTCGCTCGTCGTGGCACGGCGTAAGGCGGCACGTCGACCGCATCGGGCCCGGGATATCCCTCGCCGAGATAGTGACGCCAGCTGTTGAGCGCGGTCTCGCGCGTCACCACCGGAGAGTCGACGAAGTGATTCATCGAGTGGGAGAGAAGGCGATCGTCGACGGCGGGGCTCAGCAGGAGCTGGAAGGCGATCGCCGGTCCTCCCTCGTCGCGGACGCGGAGGGCCAGTCCCGCCGCCAGGCCGCCGCCCGCGCTCGAGCCGCCAACGGCGATGCGGTGCGGATCGACGTTCAGGGCATCGCTGTGCTCGTGGAGATGGCGCAGGACGGCGATGCAGTCGTCGAGCGGACCGGGATACGGCGTCTCGGGGGCGAGACGGTATTCGACGCCCGCCACCGCTATCCCGAGGGTGCGTACGGCCTCCACGCAGAAGTAGTCGAAGTCCTGCGCACGGCTCAAGACGAATCCGCCACCGTGCATGGCGACGAGCACAGCGAGCGGACCGGAGGCATCGGCGGGCCGGATGAAGCGGATCGGCACATCGGGAGCGCCGTCGAGCCCGGGCGCCATGATGGTGGTGATCTCGACGCCCGGCGCCACAGCGGCGATCGGAGCGGTCCCGATCCCCCCGGTCAGAGCGCGGGCCGCCTCCACATCCTTGAGATCGATCGTCGGGACGCCCTCGAGGATCGTGGCCAGTTCCGGATCGAGGTTCGGATAGATGCTCATGAGCACGTCGCTTCCCGCTCGCTCAGCGACGGTGAATGGAGACAGGAAGGCATACTTGGTTCATGGATGACATCGATCGCGCAATAATCGACCAACTTCGACTCGATGGGCGACAGTCCAACCTCGAGCTGGCGAATACGGTCGGGCTCACTCCGTCGCCGTGCATGCGACGTGTGAAGCGACTCGAAGCGGAGAAGGTGATCGTGGGTTACCACGCATCGTTCGCTCCTGCAGCGATCGATCGCGGGTTCGAGGTGCTCGTGGCCGTGAAGCTCGCCGACCAGTCGCCGCCGACGACGCGGAGCTTCGAGGCCGCGCTGATCGCGTGCGATGAAGTGATCGAGGTGCGGCGGATGTTCGGCTCTCCCGATTTCGAGCTCGTCGTCGCGACCAAGGACGTCGAGACGTACGAGAAGTTCCTCAGCACGAAGCTGCTGACGCTTCCCGGGATCGGAACGATCCGCTCGCGGTTCCCGATGGCGACTCTCAAGTCGCACTACACTCCGTCGCGAGCCCGCTCGCTGTGAACTCCGGAGACTGAGGGCCACCGCGGTCACGGGTGGATCCGCTCGCCTGCCGTGGTGAGCGCTTCGTCGAGGATCGCGAGCGCGTGATCGATCTGCTGCTCCGTCGTCGTCAGCGGCGGCGCGATGCGGAGGATGCTGTTGACACCGGGAACCTGCGCGATGTTCAGATGAAGCCCGCCCTGGAGACATGCCGCGGTGACGGCGGTGCCATACGCGTCGGCCGGCTGCTTCGTCTCTCGATCGAGCACGAGTTCCACACCCTGGAAGAAGCCGCGGCCCCGCACGTCGCCGATGCGCTCGTGGCGCGTCTGCAGCTCGAGCAGCCCGGCGTGCAGGCGCGCACCGAGCTGACGCGACACCGCATCGAGCTCCTCTTCCTGCAGCGTTCGGATCACCGTCAGCGCCACCGCCGCCGCGAGCGGGTCGGACGTGTGCGTGGTCGTGAACAGGAACCCGCGGTCGTGGCAGACGGCATCGATCTCCTCCGTCGTCACGACGGCGGCCACCGGAAGACCGGCTCCGAGCGTCTTGGACAGGGTGAGGATGTCCGGAACGATGTCGCCGTACTCGAACGCGTACCAGTCGCCCGTGCGGCACAACCCGGTCTGCGCCTCATCGATGATGAGCAGCATCCCACGCTCGTCGCACTTCCGCCGAAGCTCGGCGAAGTACCCTTCCGGGGGTGCGATGAGTCCACCCGTGCCGAGGATCGGCTCGGCGATGAAGGCGGCGAGACTCCCCACCGACTGCCGGTCGACCATCGCGAACCCGAAGTCGAGCTCGGTCTTCCAGTCGTGCCCGCCGTCGGCGTCCCGGAAGACCGACCGGTAGGAGTTCGGCGTGGGGATGATGAGGTTGCCGGGTGCGATCGGGCCATACCCCACGCGCGAGACGCTGTAGGTCGCCGCGCCCGCTGCGTGCGTCGACCCGTGGTAGGACTGGTCGAACGTCACGATCTCGTGCTTGCCCGTGTACAGCTTCGCCATCTTGATGGCGGCCTCGTTGGACTCCCCGCCGGTGCTGAGCACCATTGACTTGCTCAGGGATGCGGGGAGGGTCTCGGCGAGTGCCGCGGCGAGATCGACGACCGGTCGGCTCAGCATCCCGCTGAAAAGGTGGTCGAGCTCCCCGATCGACCGCGACACCGTCTCTACGACGGCGGGGTGCGAGTGGCCGAGCAGCGAGCTCATCTGACCCGAGGTGAAGTCGAGGATCTCGCGCCCGGTCTCGTCCCAGAGGACCGACCCTGCCGCACGCTCGATGATCGTCGGCACGAAACCGCCCGGGCCGTACTGGATCACGTGGCGCCGAGCCGTATCCCAGAACTGCTCAGGAGTCTGACGGGCCGTTGGTGTCAGGTGCGGGGAGATGAGGGTCATTTCTGGCTCTTTCGCTCGATGTGGAAAGCAATGTTATGCCAACAAATGCGAACAGAAATTGCGCGAATTAACCTGCCTGATACATTTGCGAAAATAGATTGCGGACTAGGCCCGAAATGCACAATCTTTCACCTAATCATGGCGAGCATGTGGCCCCTCGACGCCGTCAGGAGCGTGGTTGTCTCTTTGGTGCGCGAACCGGAGGAGAACGCGCGAACCGGAGGAGCGGATGCTGGATTGGGTCCTCCGTTTCGGGCGAAGTCCTCCGGTTCGGGTGTTGGTTAAGTGCTTATCCGTGAGCGCTGTCCGCGTCGCCGCGTCACCTGCCCTGCACCGTGAGCACGCCGACGTGCGTTATCCGGAAGGACCGTGGATTCCGGGAGTCTTGTCCTGCGCCGAGCATGCCGGGTGGGCGATGCTCGGCCGATGGACGTGATTTCGAAGCTGGGGAACCTCGGTGGCGTGGCGCAGGTCAGCGCGTTGCTTGAGGCGGGAGCGACGCCGTATGACCTGCGGCGGGCGAAGAGCGAGGGGGCTGTGTACAAGGTCCGAAACGGATGGGTCGCTCTTCCCGGCGCCGATCCCATGCTGGTGACCGCCGCGCGCCGGGGTGTGGTCCTCACCTGCGCCACGCTGGCCGCCCGGCGAGGACTTTGGGTGCGCGACGCTGTGACGGTGCACGTCGGCGCCTCCGCCCACGCGGGGCATGCCCGCCCCGGCGACGCGATCGTGCACTGGAACCGTCCTCTGATACCCCGGAGACCCGGCGCGGTCGAGGACTCCCTCGTCGATGCGCTGGTGATCGCCTCTTCGTGCCTCGGACATGAGGATGCACTGACGCTGTGGGAATCCGCACTGCGCAAGGGCGCGGTGCACGCGGAGCAGATGCGCAGGCTCCCCCTGCCGGCATCGGCTCGGCGGATGCTGGCAGACGCCCGACCATGGTCCGACTCGGGCTTGGAGTCGATCGTGGTGCATCGTCTCGGCTGGCTGAAGCTGCCGATCACGCAGCAGGTCTGGCTGTATGGGCACTGGGTCGATGTCGTCGTCGGAGAGCGCCTCGTGATCCAGATCGACGGCGGGCATCATGTCGGCGCTCAGCGTTCCGAGGACATCGCCCATGATGCGCTGCTCACGCTGCAGGGATATCACGTCATCCGGATCGGCTACGACCAGATCATGAATCACTGGACCGAAGTCCAGGCGATGATCATGGCGGCTGTCGCGCAGGGTCTGCACCTGGCATGAGTCGGTGGGCACTCGGCCGCGATTGCCCGGAAGCACGCGGTCGCGATTGCCCGGAAGGGGACATCGGAAGGGGAGGGGATCACCCGAAGGGGAGGAGCGAATGCCGTGAATCGGTCCTCCCCTTCGGGCGAACTCCTCCGCTTCGGGTGTTGGCGTGAGCGAGAGAGACGGCGAGTTGGCGTGAGCGAGAGAGACGGCGGGGTGGCGTGAGCGAGAGAGGCGACCGGGGGTATCGACGGGCGTCGAGACCACGGAGCAGTCCCGCCCGCATCCGCTCACCACTCCACGGGTGCCGTGACGTGTCCTTCCGCCCAGTCGAGGGCATCGTCTGCGATCTCCTCCCAGCCGTCCTGGCTGACCAGGCGGTGGGTGCGGCCGGGGTACTCCTTGTAGTCCACGATCGACGGGCTGCCCGTCCCCCGGTACTTCGCGACGATGGCCTCGCCGATGGCCGGCGGGACCACATGATCGATCTCACCGGTGAGGACGAGGAGCGGGGCGCGGTCCGTCCGGCCGTAGTCCACATGGGTCACGCCGCCCTTCTCGTTGAACGCCGAAGCCACCCCCTCGAAGAAGACCCGATTGTAGGAGTTCACGGCGAACTCCTCCCAGAGATGATCGGATGCTTCGCGGGGGAGGTCGTTGCCGAAGGTGAAGTGGAAGTGCCGCTTCGAAAGCGGCTTGGCGCCATTGCGTCCGAAGGGGTTGGAGAGGATCGGCGTGCCGGTCCACAGCGTCGACAGCGGAAGCGTCGTGATGCCTGCGGTCTGTCCGGGCGCGACGGCGACATAAGCCGCTCCGACCCCGCGGTCGGCGAGCATCTGGGTGATCACGCCGCCGAAGGAGTGTCCCATGATGATCGGCTTCTCGGGGAGGGCGCGGATGATGCGCTCGTAGTGGTCGACGATCTGCTTCAGGCCGATGCCCTTCAGCGCGGACGGGTCGCGGCGGATGTCCTCGACGCTGCGGTCGTCGATCCCGGGCCAGCCGGGGATGATCACCTCGTGGCCACGGGCGCGGAATCGCTCCGCCCAGGTGTGCCAGCTGGCGGGGGTCATCCACAGGCCGTGGATGAGGACGATGGGGGCCTTGGTGCTCATTGCATCTTCTCCTTGTCCGAGCCCCCGGGCGGGAGCTGCGATATGCTGATAGTAGACCGAACGTTCTATCTAATGCAATGTATTCCCCGGAACGGAGATCGTTCGAGAACGTGCCACGATGATTCAGGGAGGGACACTCATGAGCACCCCGTACGGCAGCACCAGGCCCAGCGCGGCGCGCGCTCGTCTGCTGGACGCCGCGACGCGCCTCTTCTACGAGGAGGGCATCCACTCGGTGGGCATCGACCGCATCATCGAGGAGGCCGGCGTGACCCGCGCGACCCTCTACAAGCAGTTCGCGGGCAAGGAGAATCTGGTGTTGGCGTATCTCCGGGGCGAGGATCAGCAGCTGCGAGGCCTGTTCGATGCGGCGACCGCCACGACCTCCGATCCTGAGCTGCTGCTCTCGGCCGTCGTCGACGGCATCACCGCTGATGTCACCGAGCGCCACACCCGTGGCTGTCCCTTCATCAACGCCGCCGCCGAGTATCCGGACGCGTCCGGCCCCGTCCGCACGCTCATCGCCGAGCACCGGGAGTGGTTCCGCTCGACCCTCCAGGCGCTTGCGGAGGCGGCAGGACTCGAGGATGCGGCGGATGTGGCGTCATCCCTCGTGCTGCTCCGGGACGCCGCCCTCGTGGGCGGCTATCTCGACGGGCCGACGCCGTCCTTCGCGCGCAGTGCGCGCACCATCATCGACGCGCATCGCCCTGGCTGAGCGTCGCCCCGAGCCCCGAGCCCCGAGCCCCGAGCCCCGAGCCCCGAGCCCCGAGCGTCCGCCGCCCGCGCCCACCCGAACCGCGCCCACCCGCGCACGCGCACGCCCGCGCCCTCCCGAACCGCGCCCGCGCGCGGCGGATCCGGAGGAGAACGCACGATCCGGAGGAGGCGAAGTCCGCGTTCGATCCTCCCGTTCGCGTGAAGTCCTCCCGTCCGGGCGAGGCGCTGCGAGCGTCGGAGCTGTTACTGGAGTGACGAAAGTGGCGCGACACGCCAGGGAAACACCCAAAACCCGCGAAATGACGCGGAAATGTCGGCCAACGTTGATACATTCGAGGCGGTCGACCGACCAACGGGGGGCAGTTGCCCCTCCGTCCCACAACAACGCGACGGGATCCTCGTCGCTGGAGGATGACATGGCTGACAAGTCCATCACCAAGACCGAGCTCGTCGCGAGCATCGCTTCCGCCACCGGCCAGAGCCAGGCCACCGTCTCGGGTGTCCTGGACGCGCTCTTCGGCACCGTCTCCGACGCCGTCGCCAAGGGCAGCAAGGTCTCGATCCCGGGCTGGATCTCGTTCGAGCAGGTCGCCACGGCCGCCCGCACGGGTCGCAACCCGCAGACCGGCGCCGAGATCAAGATCCCGGCCGGCAAGCGCGTCAAGGTGACCGCCGGCTCCAAGCTCAAGGCCGCCGTCAAGTAAGACCGCTTCCTTCGCCGAAGGCCGTTCCCGTGAGGGGGCGGCCTTCGCGCATTCCGTGAAGCATCCGACGCGTAGGCTGGAGGGATGAGCGCGCAGAGGACCACCGCGTACCGCGTCGCCGGTGTCACGATCCTCCTCGCAGCCGCCGGCATCTCCGTCGTCGCGGCACTGATCTACGGCGGCGCCGCCGACCCTCTGCAGCTGAGCGACTCCGGACCGATCGTCCGCTGGGGTCTGCCCATCGTCAAGGTGCTGAGCAACGTCGCGGGCTCGGTGATGCTGGGATCCCTCGTGCTCGCGCTGTTCGCGCTGGGAGCCGGCGGGAAGCCCTTCGAGCGCGCCCTCGACATCGCGTCCGTCGGCGCCGCGGTCTTCACGATCGCCTCCGGCGCCGGGGCGTTCCTGAACTTCATGCTCGTGTTCAACCCGACGCTCAGTGCCGACCCGCTGTTCGGCGAGCAGCTGGGCAACTTCCTGCTGAACATCCCGCTCGGCCAGGCGTGGTTGATCACGACGCTGATGGGCGCCGTCGTCACGATCCTCGCCTTCGCCTGGCGGACGTGGACGCCCGCGCTCCTCACGGCAGCCCTCGCCGCCGCCTCCTTCCTCCCGCTGGCGACGCAGGGGCACTCCGGAGATCTCGCTGGGCACAACGTCGCGGTCAACTCGATCCTGCTCCACATGATCGGCGCGGCGGTCTGGCTCGGCGGCCTCCTCCTCGTCGTGCTGCTGAGCCGCACTCCCGGCCTCGACACGACGGTGCTCGTCCGGCGCTACTCCTCGGTCGCGCTCGCCGCCTTCGCGGTCGTGGCGGTCTCGGGCCTCGCGCGCTCCGTGGTCGCGCTCGGGTCCTGGAGCGCCCTGGCCACGCCCTACGGCGGCATCCTCCTCGCGAAGGTCGTCCTCCTCGTGGCGATGGGCGGCCTCGGCGCCTGGTACCGCACGCGACTCATCCCGAAGCTCGAGGGTGAGCGCGCCGCGCGGTGGTTCTGGATGCTGGTGCTCTGCGAGGTCGCGCTGATGGGCCTCGCCTCCGGCGCCGCGGCCGCGCTCGCCCGGACGGAGCCGCCCGCAGGGGACACCGCCGCGATCGTCCGGACTCCCGCCGAGTATCTCACCGACTCCTCGCTGCCGCCGGAATTCACCATCGACCGCTGGTTCACCGAGTGGGACATCGACATCCTCTGGCTCGTGGCCGCCGGATTCGGCCTCGTCTTCTACCTGGCCGGGGTCCGGCGCCTCACGCGTCGCGGCGATCGCTGGCCGATCCATCGCACGGTGTTCTGGGTGCTGGGGATGCTGCTGCTCGTCTGGGTCACCGGCGGACCGCTCAACGCCTACCAGGACTATCTCTTCAGCGTGCACATGCTGGGCCACATGCTGCTGACGATGGCGATCCCGCTGCTGCTCGTCTCCGGCAGCCCGATCACCCTGGCGCTGCGCGCGATCGACAGGCGCGACGACGGGACGCGCGGAGGCCGGGAATGGATCATGTGGGCGGTGCACTCCCCGTTCGCGCGGATCGTGACGCATCCCTTCGTCGCCGCGGCGATCTTCGTCGCCTCGCTCTGGGGCTTCTACTACACCGATCTGTTCCGCTGGTCCATGTACGAGCACCTCGGACACGAGTGGATGGTCGCCCACTTCCTCATCTCCGGGTACCTCTTCGTCATGAGCCTGATCGGCGTCGATCCGGTGCCCTACCGCCTGCCCTATCCCGGACGTCTGATCACCCTGATCGCGGTGATGGCCATGCACGCGTTCTTCGGAATCGCGATCATGATGCAGTCCGGGCTGATGGTCGCGGAGTGGTTCGGCGCGATGGGGCGCACATGGGGTCCGACGCCCTTGGAGGATCAGTACATCGGCGGCGGCATCGCGTGGTCGATCGGGGAGATCCCGACGCTCATCCTGGCGATCACCGTGGCGATCCAGTGGAGTCGCGACGACACGAAGGTGCAGCGCCGCCGCGACCGGCATGCCGACCGCACCGGCGAAGCCGAGCTCGAGGAGTACAACGCCCGCCTCGCTGCGATGGCGGAGCGGGACAGACGGGCCGAGGAACGCGCGAGCCGCTGATCCGGCCGCCACCGCGCACTGAGACGGTGTCCTGCCGGGGATGGGCGAGGAGAGATCAATCCGGATCGGACTGCGAGGGCGACCCGACCCTGATCGACGCGGACCCGTCGGCGAGGATCGTGATCGTGCCGTCCACCTGGAAGGGCACGTCCTCCGAGACGTGCTCGATCGAGCCGTCGAAGAGCGAGACGATGTCGACCTCGACGTGCGCCGTGGCATCCGTCGCCGGGATGCGCCACGAGGCGCCGTCCGGCTCGACCGTGACCTTCGGCTGCTGGGAGATGCTCCAGGTGGGCACACCGTCGATGCGGTTGCTCACCTCGAAGCCGAAGGGGCACGCGGTCGGCTGCAGCACCTGCTGGGTCGTGCACTGCGCGAGGAACTCCTCGACGCGCTGCTGCACGACGCCGACGAACTCCGCCGTCGCGGTCGCCTGGACCTCCACCGGCGTCGACGTCAGGGGGGAGTCCGCGAGGACGCTGACGCCGGGGGACTCCGAGATGGCGGTGTCGACGGTGAGGGAGTACACCCCAGGGGTGAAGACCAGCAGGGGCAGCGCGTCGAGGGGGTCTGCCGAGCCTCCTGCGGCGGAGACCTGTCCCCGCTCGACCCTGAAGCCGTTCACGGAGAACTCGTCCGCTCCGTGGAGCGTCAGCTGGACCGCGGCCAGCGGGCTCTTGCTGAAGCGCCAGCGGGGGGCGACGCCGATCCAGCCGTCCTGCTCCACCTGGAAGGTGCTGGTGCCCTCATGGCCGTTCGCCCGGTAGGACACCGTCACGGCGGTGACGCCGTCGGAAGTCTCCTCCGACTGGACCTCCACGTCCGTGAGCGGCGCGAGCGCGGTGCTGCGCAGCAGCGCCTCGGATGCCGCGGGGTCGATGCCGGCCGCCTCGAGGGCCGCTCTGTCGACCGCGACGCCGGGAACCTGCAGGGCGTCGGCGGCGCTCCCCGCCGACAGCAGGGAGAGATAGCGCTCCACGAACGAGGCGGGACTGTAGAACTGCTGGTACAGCGTCGTCCCGGCCGCCCCGAGGGCCGCGATCAGCAGGACTCCGATCAGCGCGAGCATCGACAGGTCGGCACCGAGGCGGATCCGCCGGGGTGTCGTCGTCGCAGGCCGCTTCATGGCGTCAGTCTAGGAGGGCGTCCTGAGCCGGAGCCGAGCGTTGCCGCAGATGTCGAAGGCGGAGACGTACGATGGAAGCCGTGTCCTTTCCTCCTCTCTCCGCCGAGCAGGAAGCCCTCTTCCGGCTGATCGAGGACACGAACGAGCACGTCTTCGTCACGGGTCGCGCCGGCACGGGGAAGTCGACGCTGCTGCAGTATTTCGCCTGGAACACGAAGAAGCAGATCGCGATCTGCGCCCCGACCGGCGTCGCGGCCCTCAACGTGGAGGGGCAGACGATCCACTCGCTGTTCCGGCTGCCGATCGGGCTCATCGCCGACGGCGATATCGATCAGAACGACGCGACCCGCCGCATCCTGAACGCGATCGAGACGCTCGTGATCGACGAGATCTCGATGGTGAACGCGGATCTCATGGACGCCATGGATCGAGCGCTTCGGCAGGCCAGAGGACGTCGGGGGCAGCCGTTCGGAGGCGTCCAGGTCGTCATGTTCGGCGACCCGTACCAGCTCGCCCCTGTCCCTACGCGCGGGGACGAGGCGCGTTACGTCGAGGACCACTACCGGTCCTTCTGGTTCTTCGATGCCAAGGTCTGGGCGGGGGATGCCGCGAGCGACGGTCTTCTCGATCTCGGTCGTCACGGTGCGGAGCTGCACGTGCGGGAGCTGGTGGAGATCCACCGGCAGTCCGACGACGGCTTCAAGTCGATGCTGAACGCCGTGCGCTACGGTCGGGTCACGGCGGAGATCGCGAACGTGCTCAACGCCCAGGGCGCGCGTGCGCAGCCGGAGCCGGAGCCCGGCGAGGTGCCGATGATCACGCTCGCGACGCGCAACGACATCGTGAACGGGATCAACGGCCGCCACCTCGCCGCCCTCCCCGGACGGGAGCAGACGGCGAAGGCGGACATCAATGGGGACTTCGGACGCGGAGAGGCGAACTTCCCGGCCGAGTCGGAACTGAGGCTCAAGGTCGGCGCGCAGGTGATGTTCCTGCGCAACGACACCGGGATGGCGGGCGAGCCGCCGCGCTGGGTCAACGGCACGATCGGCACCGTGAAGCGGATCATGGGCGAGAGCGTGCGGGTCGAGATCGACGGCGAGGAGGTGGATGTCGAGCCCGCTGTCTGGGAGAGGTTCCGCTACTCCTACAACCCGCTGACCAAGACGCTCTCCCGCGACGTGGTGGCGGAGTTCACGCAGTTCCCGCTGCGGCTGGCGTGGGCGGTGACGATCCACAAGTCGCAGGGGAAGACCTACGACAGGGCGCTCATCGACCTCGGCTCCGGAGCGTTCGCGCCCGGGCAGACGTACGTGGCGCTCAGCCGGCTGACCTCCTTGGACGGCCTGTATCTTTCGCGGCCGCTGCGGCCCAGCGATATCAAGGTCGACGAGGATGTGCGCCGCTTCATGCGCGCGGCATGGGAGCGGAACTCGACCCCGCAGCTCTAGGGACGCCCCGCTCGTTCCTTGAGCGGGCGGCACCCCCTCCCGTTCGTTGAGCGAGCGGCGCCTCCCGTTCGTTGAGCGAGCCGGAGGCGAGTCGAAACGGAGTTCGTTCCGGGGGCGTTTCGACTCGCTCGCGCTCCGCGCGTGCTCGCTCAACGAGCGGAGGGCGCGGGAGCCGAGGCGCGGCGAGCCGACGAGCGATGCTCAGGCCGCGGCGCGGGCCCGGTCGAGATCCTCGAACAGCTCGGTGTTGAAGCGGTAGGCCAGCAGCACCTCGTCGATGACGCGCTCGCGTTCCGCCTCGTCCCAGGGCGCGGCGTCCAGCTGATCGCGGTAGACGTCCTTGAACGCCTTCGGGTCCGCGATGTCGTCGAAGAGGTAGAAGCCGATGCCGTTCGTCTCGAAGCCGAACCGGCGCTGCATGACCCGCCCGATGAAGATGCCTCCGGACAGGTCGCCGAGGTACCGCGTGTAGTGGTGCGCGACGAAGCCGCCGGCCCAGGTCGCTCCGACCTGGTTGATCCGGTCGACGTAGCGCTGGGTGGTCGACAGCGGGCGGATCGTCTCCCGCCAGTCGGCGCCGAGGAGGAACGCGAGATCGGCCTCCAGTGCGGGCAGCCGCGTGAGCTTGTCGCTGATGAAGACCGACGCGACGGGGTCGTTGCGCATCCGGTCGCCGGCGGCCTCCAGCGCCTCGTAGATGAAGTAGTGCTGGGTGACCAGGGCGATGTAGTCCTCGCGCGAGCCCTCGCCCTTGAGCAGGTCGGCCATGAAGCCGGCGTGCTCGCTGCGCGAGTGGGATCCGGAGGAGCGCTCGCGCAGAGCGGCGGAGAAGGAGAGGAGTTCAGCCATGCACCTAGTGTAAGGGCATCCTAAGTTCCTCAGAAGTACGAGTTCCCTGCGAGGGCGCCGACCGCCGCCCGTGACTCAGGCGTGCGGTCGCGGTTCGATGCCGAGACGCTCGCAGGCGGCGTCGTAGAGGGCGACGACCTCCCGGCGGACGGCGGGGCGCTCATCGATGGGCCCGCCGGGCCACGGCACCCTCAACTTCTCGATCGAGCCGCCGCGGGTGATCTCCCACGCGCCGCCGTCGCCGTCGAAGCCGGTCATCACCGCCTCCGTGATCTCTGCATCGGATGCTTCCGCGAAGGCGCGCGCGATGAGGACGTTGTCATCGGTGTGATCGCCGTTCATATGACGCAGCACGGCTGCGACCACGTCGGCGTCGAACGAGTAAGGCATGCCTCAACTGTATGGGCCGGGACGCCGGACGGCATCCGATGCCGTCTTTCAGGATCCGCACTCTAGACTCTTGAGGATACGTCCTCGGGAGATCCTCCATGCACCTTCTGTCGTCGCGCAGCCTGCGCGCAGCAGCCGCCGGCGCTGCGGCTCTCGCCCTCCTGCTCACGGGGTGCACCTCCGAACCGACCGTCACGTACACGCCGCCGCCTCAGGCGGAAGGCGCGCTTCCGGATGACACGGTCGCCCAGCTCCAGGCCGCCGTCGAGAACGCCATGATCGCGTCCGGCTCCAGCGGTGCGATCGTCGGCGTCTGGGTGCCCTGGAGCGGCGAATGGGTCACGGGCCTCGGCACCCAGGCGCCGGACGACGACACCCCGGTGACGACCGACATGTCGTTCCGCATCGCCGACGCCACGCGGCTCATGACCTGCGACGTCCTCTACGGCCTGGCGGACGACGGGATCGTCGAGCTGGATGCGTCCGTCCCCGACTACGTCTCCGGCGTCGCCGATCTCCGGGACATCACCCTGCTCGACCTGTGCAACGGGACAGGCGGGATCGGCTCGTCCGAGTCCAAGGTGAAGAGGGCCTGGCTGAACACGCCGGACCGCGTATGGGCTCCCCTGGAGCTGGCCGGTTTCGGCCTCGGCAGCGAGAGCAGCACCCCGCACACCGCATGGCGCAACTCCGACGCCGGATATCTTCTCCTCGGTCTCGCCCTGCAGCGCGCGTCGGGGCTCAGTGCCGCCGAGCTCATCGAGAAGTACGTGACCGCCCCGCTCGGGCTCGAGAACACCGCGCTCCCCGGCCCCAAGGCGGCCGCGCCCTCGGATGGCGCCGTGCTCCAGGGCAACTACTCGCCCGCGATCAAGGGCGGATACGAGTGCACGGCGCTCATCGACATCACCGTCGCCTCGTCGAGCATGGGGTTCACGGACTCCGGCGTCGTCTCGACCATCGAGGACCTCGGGCTGTATATCCAGGCCGAAGCGGCTCAGGCGCTGCGCGCCGACGACGCCGAGCCGGACCGCTTCGCGAACCCGCTCCCGGTATCCTCGTCGTCCCCCACCTGGTACCAGGCGACCGGTGGCGCCTACCTCGTCGGAACGATGATCGGCGAGCACGGCTGGACCCCGGGATACGCCACGGCGGCATACTCGGATCCCACCACGGGCTTCACCGTCGCGGTGACGCTCAACAACTCCTCGTCCGGTGCGCAGATCGCAGCCTATCTGTCGCGCCAGCTGGCGGCGATCGCGTCGAAGGCTCCCGCCGCCGAAGGCCAGACCGCGCCGGAGTTCGGCCTGCCCTTCACCGCTGAACAGTATGAGAAGGCCATCTCCGACCACGCGATCTGCGAGGCACCCGCCTCCTGAGCCTCACTCCGGCAGGGGCGCGTCCAGATCGGCGAGGCCGAGACGGTGCGCGAGGATCACCGCGTGGATGCGGTCGCGCGCGCCCAGTTTCATCAGCACCCGGCTGACATGGGTCTTCACGGTGGACTCGCTGAGGAAGAGCGCATCGGCGATCTCGGCGTTCGTGAGTCCGCGCGCGATCGTGAGGAAGACCTCGTGCTCGCGCCCGGTGAGGGAGGCCGTCGTCGCCGGGTCGGCCGCCGTCAGCGGGCTTCGGGATCCGAGGTGCTCGAGCATGCGCTTGGTCACCCGCGGCGACAGGGCTGCGTCGCCGCGGTGCACGGCCCGCACAGCGGATGTCAGCTCGTGCCGCTGAGCGTCTTTGAGCAGGAAGCCGCCGGCTCCCGCCTGGATGGCCCCGAAGGCGTACTCGTCCAGATCGAAGGTCGTGAGCACGAGGACCCGCGTCTCCGGATGCTCCCGCGTGATCCTGCCGGTCGCCGTGATGCCGTCTGTGCCTGGCATCCGGACGTCCATCAGCACGACGTCCGGGCGCTGCTCCGCCGCGAGCGAGATCGCCGCCTCGCCATCGCCCGCCTCGCCGACGACGACCATGTCATCCTCCGCCTCCAGGACGAGCCGGAAGCCGACGCGGATCAGCTCCTGATCGTCGACGAGCAGCACGCGGATCGGATCGCTCATGGCGCATCGCTCCTCTCATCGGCAGATGCCCCGGCGTCACCGGGGCTCATGGGGAGCCGCGCCCTCAGCCTCCAGCGCCCCGGACCGTCGGGGCCGGCCGTCAGCGACCCGCCGACGTGCGCGGCGCGCTCGGCCAATCCGCGCAGCCCGAAGCCGCCGGCGTCCGACGACGGGACGGCGCCGTCGTTGCCGATCTCGACGACGACGCCGTCGGCGGCCCGGTCGATCCGCACGGAGATCGCCGTCGCGCCGGGCGCATGGCGCATCGCGTTGGTGACGCCCTCCTGCACGATCCGCCCGATGGCGTAGTCGACGGCGGGCGCCGAGGCGGCGTCCCCGCGAGTGGTCAGCACGACGGGGAACCCGGCGCGCTGCGCGGCGAGCACCGTCGCATCCGGGGAGACCGGCTCCGCCGGCGCCAGCGGAGCATCGGCGTCCCCCTCGCGCAGCACGCCGAGCATCGATCGCATCTCGGTCAGCGCGTCTCGGGCCGTCGCGGCGGCCGCGGTGGACGCCGCCCTGGCGCGGTCCGGATCGGGGGTCGCGGCTGCGCCCTCGGAGAGGGCGACGACCACGGTGAGGGAGTGCGAGACGATGTCGTGCATCTCGCGGGCGATCCGGGACCGCTCGGCGGCGGCGGCGATCTGCCCCTGCTGATCCCGTTCCACGAGCAGCTGTCTCGAGCGATCGATGATCGCCTCCAGATACCGTTTGCGCCCACCGACGTTCGCACCGACGAGCGTGCCGATCAGCGTGCCGATCAGTTCGCTCAGCACGAAGTTCAGGGCGGTCTGGAACGGGACGATGCCGGCCGCGGCGAGGAGCGCTGCCAAGAGCGAGAAGGCGGCCGTGCTCGCCGCGAAGCCGATCCATGCGGCGCGGGTGGAGCGGTAGACGGCCAGCGAGTAGCTCGTCACGAGCCCGAGCGGGGGGCCTGTCGGGACGCCGGTGAGCAGGTAGGCGGCGGAGACCGCCGAGGACGCGATGAATGCGGTCACCGGCCAGCTGCGTCGTCGCAGCAGAAGGCCGCAGGCGATGAGCAGGGCGACGGTGAGCGCGATATTGCTCGTGATCAGCGTCGTCTCGCTGACGGTCACGCCGTTCGTGTACGTGGTGCGGAAGACCGTCGCCGGCGCCGCGGAGAGGAACAGGCAGATCACGACGATCAGGACGTCGGCGAGGACCGGATGCCTGGCCCAGAAGCGCCGGATGACGCCGGGGGCGCGCGGCAGCCGCAGCTCCTCCTCCGCGAGGAGGGGGGAGCTGCGGCTGGGCGTGCGGGACACGCGCTCGACTCTACGCGTCACGGACCGTCGTCACGCGTCACGGGTGCGCAGCACCGCCCAGGCGCCCAGCATCCCTCCCGCGACCCAGCAGGCGAGCGTGAGGTAGGCCTCGCCCGCCTCCATCCCGCCGACCTGGGGCAGGATCGCCGACTGCGCGGAGATCATCGGCAGGTGCTCGGTGATCTCCGGGATCCACTCCCAGCCCTCGCCGGGCATCGCGAACATGCTCATGACGATCGGCAGGACGAACAGCAGCCCGACGGTGGCGGCGATCGCACCGGCCCCGGAGCGGATCATGAAGCCGAACGCCACGCCGATGAGGGCGAACACGGCCATCGCGACGGCGGCGCCGAGGATCGGCAGCACCGTCTGCTCCGGGTCCGACCAGTCCAGGCCGGCGTCCTTCGCCTCGAGGATCGGCGAGACCGCGAGGGCTGCGGCCAGGAAGATCACGAGCGAGGAGAGGAAGAGCAGCGCCGCCACGACGACGGCCTTCGCCGCGAGCACGAGACCTCGCACGGGCACGGCGGCCAGTGTGGACCGGATCATCCCCGTCGAGTACTCGCCCGTCACGGCGATCGCGCCGAGGACGCCGGCGAGGAGCATCGTGAACTGGATCGGCGAGACGACGGCCTGGATGCCGCCGAATCCGGGAGCGTTCATGGCCTGCGCGATGAGCGCCGCGATGCCGATGGTGAGGACGGCGGTGATCCCGATCGCCCACCAGGTGCTGCGCAGCGTGGCGAGCTTGATCGCCTCGCTGCGCAGCGCGCGCACGAAGGTCAGGCGGTGCGGTGACGTGTGCGTGGCGCGCCGGGGCTCGGCGGTGAGGGTGCTCATGAGATCTCCTGGGCGGTGTCGGCGAGGGATGCGCGGTATTCGACCGCATCCCCGGTGAGGGCGAGATAGGCGTCCTCCAGGGACCCGGTCATCGGGGTCAGCTCGTGCAGGGGGATGCCGTGCGCGGCCGCGGTGTCGCCGATGCGGGGCGCGTCGGCTCCGACGACGTCGAGGGTGTCGGGCCCGGTGCGGACGATCTCCACCTGGGCGGCGGCAACGGCCTCGGCGAGCTCTGCGGTGCGGGGGCTGCGCACCCGCACGGTCGTACGGGTCCACTGCCGGACGAGATCGTCGAGCGGAGCGTCCGCCAGCACCCGCCCCCGTCCCATGACGATGACGTGATCGGCGGTCTGGGCCATCTCGCTCATCAGGTGGCTGGAGAGCAGCACGGTGCGGCCCTCGGAGGCCGCCTGCCGGACGAACTGACGCACCCAGCGGACGCCCTCCGGGTCGAGGCCGTTGACCGGCTCGTCGAGGATCAGCGTATGCGGATCGCCGAGGAGGGCGGAGGCGATGCCGAGGCGCTGCCCCATCCCGAGCGAGAACTTCCCTGCGCGCTTGCGGGCGACGGAGGTGATCCCCGCCAGGTCGATGACCTCGTCGACGCGTGCGGAGGGGATGCCGTGCGTCGCGGCCATGGCCCGCAGGTGGTTGCGGGCGGAGCGCCCGGTGTGCACGGCCTTGGCGTCCAGGAGCAGGCCGACCTCGGTCAGGGGTGCGCGCAGATGCCGGTACTCGGTGCCGTTGACGGTCGCGCGTCCCTCGCTCGGGCGGTCGAGCCCGGCGATCATGCGCATCGTCGTGGACTTGCCGGCTCCGTTCGGGCCGACGAAGCCGGTGACGCTTCCCGGGCGGATGGTGAACGACACGTCCTGGACGGCCGTCTTGTCTCCGAACCTCTTCGTGAGGCCTTCTGCAGTGATCATGCTTCGACGCTAGGGATCACGGGGACGACGGCGCGTCCTCCTGAAGTACCGTCCCCGTCGTCCTGCAGTACCGTCTGCCGGAGGTCCGGCCGTCCGAGCGGACCTCCGCGCCCGGACGGGAGGAATCCGTGGAATGGGAGGAGTTCACCCGGACCGGAGGATCTTCTCGGCGCATCCATCCTCCCCTTCGGGCGTTGTCCTCCGGTTCGGGTGCCGGGCTCATCCGTGGGCGAGGAGCTCCAATCCGACGACGGCGAGTCCGAGCGCGGCTTCGCCGGCGAGCGCGACGATCCGCTGCCACCAGGTCAGAGGAACGCGGCGGATCGCGATCCAGCCGATGAGGACGAGGGTCGCGACGAGGGCGATGACTCCGGCCCGCACGGCCGTCTCGACCGACCACACCCGCAGGCCGGCGAGTCCGAGGAACAGGAACGGCGTCACGAGGGCGGTGAAGGCGCCGAGGGAGACCGAGACGGCGTGCCGCAGCTCGGTCCGGGTCATGAAGGTCTCATGGACGACCAGGTGGGACACGATGTCGGCGACGAGGATCGCGAGGAGCATCCCGGCGGCGGTGATGAAGAGCGTGAGCGCGACCTCGCCGGCCGTGGGGCGGCCGTGCGAGCCCATCGTGATGAGCACCGCGAGGGCGGTGAAGGTGAGGTAGATGCGCTCCTTGAGCGCCTCGGCGCGGGCGGCTCGGGCATCGGGGGCGGGTGCGGTCACGGCATCCATTCTCGTCCGTCCGCCGACGGACTGCGGCCTTCCCCTCCACGCCGCGTCGCCGAACCGGAGGAGTTCGCCCGAACGGGAGGAGCCGGCGGGCGCCTCCGCTCCTCCGGATCGTGCGTTCTCCTCCGGATCGGACGCGCGACGACGCGCACGGACACGGCTCGGGATGCCTCGCGGAGGTCCTCCGGCCCCAGCGGACCGGCGAGAATGGAGGGATGGCGCCAGCATCCTTCGACCTGATCACCGAGGCGGATCTCCGTTCCGCCGGAAGCCTGAAGTGGACCGCGTATCCCGATGCGATCGGCGCCTTCGTCGCCGAGATGGATCTCGGTATCGCACCGGCCATCACAGCGGCGATCGACGCCTCGCTGGAGGCGGGCCTGACCGGCTATCTGCCCGCGCATCTGCGCGATGCGCTCGCCGAGGCGACGGCGTCCTGGTACGCGGAGCACTACGGCTGGGCCGTATCGCCGGCGCAGGTGCGCGCCGTGCCGGACGTCATCACCGCGTACGAGTTCGCCATCGAGGCCTTCACCTCCCCGGGAGCGGCCGTGATCGTGCCGACGCCGGCGTACATGCCGTTCCTCACGGTTCCCCCACGGCATGGGCGCCGGGTGATCGAGGTGCCGAGCATCGAGCTCGACGGGCGCTGGGTGATGGATCACGACGGCGTCGCCAGGGCGTTCGCCGACGGCGGCGAGCTGCTCGTGCTCTGCAACCCGCACAATCCCCTGGGGACGGTCGCGACGCGCGAGGAGCTGCTGCGCGTCGCCGACACCGTGTCGGATGCCGGTGGCCATGTCTTCTCGGACGAGATCCACGCCCCGCTGGTCTACGCTCCGGCGACCCACATCCCGTACGCCTCCGTGTCGGAGGCCGCCGCATCGCACACGCTCACGGCGGCGTCCGCCTCGAAGGCGTGGAACCTCGCAGGGCTCAAGTGCGCGCAGCTCATCCTCTCCAACGAGAAGTCGGTGCGGGCGTGGGAGGCCGACCAGGGGTGGGCAGGGCACGGCACGGCGACGATCGGCGCGGTCGCGAACGTCGCCGCGTACACCGCCGGCGTGGAGTGGCTCGACGAGGTGCGCGACTATCTGGACGGCAATCGGCGCCTGCTCGCGGAGCTCGTCGCTGAGCTCCTGCCGGATGTGCGCATGACCGTTCCGGAGGGGACGTACATCGCCCTGCTCGACTTCCGGGGGACCGGGCTCGCCGGCGATCTCGGTGCGTGGTTCCGCGAGCACGCCGGAGTCGCGATGACGGATGGCGCTGCCTGCGGCGAGGCGGCGGTCGGGTACACGCGGTTCGTGTTCGCGACGCCGAGACCGATCCTGCGCGCGGCGATCGAGCGGATCGCCGCAGCGCTCGAGACCGCTTGACGCCGCATCGGCGCGGGGTGTTGCCTGGAGCGATGGAACACGTCACCTCCGCAGACGGAACGCCCATCGCCATGCACGCCGTGGGAGCCGGACCTGCGGTCGTGATCGTCAACGGGGCGCTGTCGGCCGCGCGAGATGCCGCAGAGGTCGCGAGCGCCTTCGCGGACGCGGGGCTCCGAGCGATCACCTACGACCGGCGCGCCAGAGGCGACAGCGGCGACACCCCGCCGCGCGAGCCTGAGCGCGAAGCGGAGGACCTGGCCGAGGTGATCGCCGCAGCAGGGCCGGACGTCTCGGTCATCGGGCACTCCTCCGGCGCCGTCCTCGCGCTGTACGCCGCCGGTCGGGGCCTTCCGGTCGCGCGGCTGTTCCTCTCCGAGCCGCCGTTCCGCTTCGGCGTCGACGACCCGGCGCCGGACCTCGCCGCACGGCTCCAGGCCCTGGTCGATGCGGGGCAGTCGGACGAGGCCGTCGTCCTCTTCCAGCGCGAGGGCGTGGGACTCCCCGAGGCGTTCATCGAGCAGTTCCGCTCCTCCCCGGCGTTCGCCGCCCTCGCACCCCTCGGGCAGTCGACCGTCTACGACGTCCTCGTGACGCAGCGGACCTCCACGCCGACGCCCGAGATGCTCGGCGTCGGGATGCCGGTCACGATCCTCCGCGGCTCCGAGACCATGCCGATCCTCGTCACCGCGGCGGCGCGGCTCGCGGAGGCGATGCCGGCGGCGGAGTTCATCGAGGTCCCCGAGTCGATCGGCCACCGGATGGATCCGGAGGCCACCGCACGGATCGTGGCCGCGCGTCTGAGCTGAGGGCGTACGGCCGCCGCCGTTGTTGTCGTCAACCCCCTGCCGGCGCATCCGCGGCGTCGTTACCGTCAGGCACATGATGGCGACGACGAAGGCTCCGACCACGAAACGCACCGCACGCGGAGGCAGCGGTGAGAAGCGCGCCCGCAGGCAGAACGCGGAGAAGGGGTTCGTCGCGTCTGCGGGACTCGGTCACAGCCTTCAGGCCGTGCTGGTCGATCTGCTCGAGCTCGCCATGCAGGGCAAGCAGGCGCATTGGAACGTGGTGGGTCGCAACTTCCGCGATACGCATCGGCAGCTCGACGAGATCATCGAGGCTGCGCGGGAGTTCAGCGACACGGTCGCCGAGCGGATGCGCGCCCTGCATGCGATCCCGGACGGGCGCAGCGACACGGTCGCCGAGACGACCACGCTTCCCGAGTATCCGCAGGGTGAGATCGACACCTCCGAGACGGTCGACCTCATCACCATGCGCATCGAGGCGACCGTGGGGACGATGCGCGACGTGCACGACGCGGTCGATGAAGAAGACCCCACGAGCGCCGACATCCTGCACGCGATCATCGAGAGGCTCGAGCAGTTCGCCTGGATGGTCAGCGCCGAGAACCGGACGCCCGCGGGATCCTGACTCCGGAGACCGGCGCTCACGAACTTCTTCGCCTCCGACGTGCTCGCCCTCGGTCCGAAACGATGCGGGCCGCAAGCCGCGCTCGCACAGCGACGCGCCCTGGGCGAGGAGGACTCGGCTGCTTCCCAGTGAAGACGCCGCTTCCTGCTCGTAGAGTGGGAGGTCCAAGGGGAGTACTCCGGCACGAACGGCTCGTCACTACGGATGCGCAGGCATCCCGGGCCCTCGGTCCCGATCCCGGGATGGAGAAGACCTTGGCGTCGAGTCATCACGCCAACGTCTGGAGCACCCTGTGAACATCACCCCTCTCGTCTGGGGCATCACGATCGCCGTCACGATCGCGTTCTTCGTCTACGAGTTCTTCGCGCACGTGCGCCGGCCGCATGCGCCGACGATCGGCGAGTCCGCCCGCTGGTCGGTCTTCTACATCAGCCTCGCCCTGCTCTTCGGCGTGGGCATCGGCCTCGTCTCCGGATGGACCTACGGGGGCGAGTACTTCGCCGGCTACCTCACGGAGAAGGCGCTGTCGATCGACAACCTCTTCGTGTTCCTCATCGTGATGACCGGCTTCGCCGTGCCGAGGATCTACCAGCAGAAGGTGCTGATGGTCGGCATCGTGATCGCGCTCATCCTCCGCGGCGCCTTCATCGCGGTGGGGGCGACCCTCATCGAGAACTTCTCCTGGGTCTTCTACCTCTTCGGCGCGCTGCTTCTCGTGCTCGCCTACCGTCAGGCGTTCGCCGATCACGACGGGGATCCCGCGAACGGCCGGTTCATGCGCTTCGTGCGCCGCATCCTCCCCGTCAGCGAGGAGTACGACCGCGATCGGCTGACCGTCGTCAAGGACGGACGCCGCTATGTCACGCCGATGCTGCTCACGATCATCGCGATCGGCTTCATCGACCTCGTCTTCGCCGTCGACTCCATCCCGGCGATCTACGGGCTGACCGAGCAGGCGTACATCGTCTTCACGGCCAACGCCTTCGCGCTGATGGGCCTGCGGCAGCTGTACTTCCTCATCGGCGGGCTGCTCGAGCGTCTCGTGTACCTCGCTCAGGGCCTCGCGGTGATCCTCGCGTTCATCGGAGTCAAGCTGGTTCTGCACGCGATGCACGTGAACGAGCTGCCGTTCATCAACGGCGGCGAGCCGATGCTGTGGGCCCCGGAGATCCCGATCTGGTTCTCGCTGCTCTTCATCGGCGTGACGATCGCCGTCGCCACGGCGGCCAGCCTCCTCAAGACCCGCCGGGCCATCCCGGACCACTCCGAATCCGACACCCAGAGGGAACTCCCGTGACCGGGCTCGAGCTCCCGCGCGGCTCCTCGGACACCATCGCGGGGTTCGTCACGGAGCGGCTCGGCCGCTTCGCCGTCGTCGGTGACGCGGTCGAGGTCCCCGGGGCGACGCTCCGGGCCGCCGCACTGGACCGGCGCAGGATCGCGGGGATCACCGTCCTGCATCATGAGCCCGATGGCGATCAGGGCGACGTGAGCTGATCCGGCGTCGGGGATGCCGACGGTGCCGCGCCCCGGCATCCGCGTCGCGCGCGTCCGTGGAGTCAGGCGGTGTACCGTTGCCGTGCACCGCTTCGAACTCAGGGGGAAAGATGCCGCTTCCGGTGACGCTCGATGTCTACGACTACGACGGGATCCTCGGGCTCGTCGACGTCGCGGCCTACCGGCAGGAGGTCGAGTGGGTCGCCTTCGACCCCGATCTCGTCGATCACTTCACGGCGGAGCTCGTCGCCGGTCGCGCGCTGGTCTGGCAGGCCTCTCCGCTCGGCGGCGCGGACTACGGCATCCTGCTGACGGACGCGCCCTCGGCGGTCGAGAGCCGCAGGGAGCTGCGCGGTCGTCTCACCGTCACCGCAGGGCGGCTGCACGTCGTGAACTACACCGATCTCACGATCGTGACGGAGGAGGAAGGGGGCGACCTGCCGAGCGCACAGGGCGCCGACTGGTTCGTCGACGTGCCGGACGGCGAGTACGACGTCACCGTGCGGCAGCTCTTCGACCCCGAGGGGGAAGACCTGACCGTGGAGGGCGGGATCGCGTTCGAGATCGTGCTCACGCCGGCGGAGGGCGAGCCCGTTCTCTCCGCCCCGGAGGAGCTGTTCCGGCGCACTGCGCCGTGATCGCGCCGGCGGGGAGGGCCGACGGATGCCTCTCCGCGGTGCTCCTCATGAAGGCGGGGCCTTCTCCGAAGCTCAGATCTTCCCGCGCAGCCGCATCGAGAGGGCGCCGGCGGAGATGCTCGCCGCGGCGCCGAGCTGAGGCCAGAGATTCAGATCCACGGCGATCTTCCGGAAGGTGATCCCCACGGCCGCGGCCGGCTGGCCGTTGTGGTCCAGCGCGGCGACCGCGACCGAGGCGAGGTCGTCGCCGATCTCGCCGTTCTCTATCGCATAGCCCCGTGAGCGCGTCTCGGCGAGGATGTCGTCGAGCTCGCGCAGGCTCGCCGGACCCCGTCCGTTCCGCGTCGTGAGGTTCGACGGGTCGGGATAGAGGGCGCGCAGCTGATCCTTGCCGAGCAGGGAGAGGACCGCGCGCCCCGTCGCGGTGAGGTGTGCGGGCAGGTGCACGCCGTGCTCCGTGACGAGCGTCGGCGCGCGGGGCGCCGCGTGTCTGACCACATACTCTATGTCGTTGCCGTGCAGAACGCCCAGATGCGAGACGACGGGCAGGCCCGTGCGCCGGACCAGCTTCTCGAGCAGCGGTTTCGCCAGCAGGCTCAGCTTGGCGGCGCGCAGGTAGCTGGAGCCGATCTCGGCGAGAAGGGGGGAGAGCCCGTAGGTGCGCTCCTCGGGATAGTGGACGAGGAATCCTTCGTCCTGCAGCACCTTGATCAGCTGATACGTCGTGGAACGTGGGATGCAGAGGTCACGGGCCAGGGCGGAGGCGCGGACGGGACTCGTCTGGGCCGCGAGGTACTTCACGACGCGCAGTGCGTGGCGTGCCGCAGGGATGTCGCTCACGTTTCGCCTCCTGCGTCTGGGATACCGGACGGCGTCACTCGTGCGCCGTTGGGCACATTACTGGATGCCGGTGCGTTGCCCGGACAAGTCATATCAACCTCTACGGGCCCGGTAAAGAAGTAAACACCGCAGAAACATGGCCGAAACGGATGACGGTGAAGTCCGGTATCTCAGACACCCTTGCGGGATCGGCCCCGTCGGCGCGCCGGCCCGGCTCCTAGCATTGCGACTACTTCCGGGCCTCCGACAGGCGGAAGCAGAGCTCTACCCGACCTCATCGACGTATCAGGAGAAGGCACACATGAGAACCAGGAACTCCCGTGTCGGCGTGATCGCCGGCATGGCGGTGGCTGTCGCATTCGCGCTCACCGCCTGCGGCACGCCCGACGCCCCCACCGAGTCCGAGCCGGAGAACGGTGAGGCGGAAGTCGCCTCCTCTTTCGCCGGCGAGACCCTCACTCTCGCGACGGACGCGAACTATCCCCCGTGTCAGTTCTTCGAGGAGGGATCGGACGAGATGATCGGCTACGAGGTCGAGCTCTGGGACGCCATCGCGGAGAAGCTCGGGGTCACTCTCGAGATCGAGAACACGCAGTTCGCCAGCCTCATCCCCGGCGTGCAGTCGGGCCGTTACGACCTCGCCATGGAGTGCATCAGCGACAGTGCCGAGCGCGAGGAGCAGGTCAGCTTCGTCAATTACATCTACGACAAGACCGCCGCCGTCACGCTCGAATCCTATGAAGGCCCGATCACGGAGGGCGACCCGCTGAGCCTGTGCGGTCAGACGATGGGCGCTCAGACCGGCTTCGACACGATCGACAAGGTCGCCGACATCCTCAACCCCGAGTGCGAGGCCGACGGACGGGACCCCGTCGTCATCCAGGAGTACCCGAACGCGGCCGACACGTACAGCGCCCTCAACTCCGAGCGCATCGACTTCCTCGTGCTCGGCACGGCCGGTGCCGCCTACATGGCGCAGACCGCCGCATCCCCCGTGACGTACTGGGCGATCGAGTCCTTCCCGCAGAAGTATCTCGGCGCCGCGATCGCGCCGGATGACGCGGAACTGCAGGATGCCTGGCTCGCCGGTCTCGAGGCGGTCATCGCCGATGGCACCTACGACAAGATCCTCGCAGACTGGGGCATGGAGATCCTCGCGCTCGAGGAGCCAGGGAACAACCTCGCCACCACCCGTCCGCTCGACTGAGCCGCAGCGCCGGGAGGCCGCCGCGGCGGCCTCCCGGCCCCACCTCCCATCCGCATCGGACGAAGCCGGAGCACCATGACATCCGAGACAGAGTCGCCGACCGAAGAGGCCGTGCACTTCATCGCCCTCAAGCACCCCTGGCGGATCGCCGGGGTCGTGATCGTCGTGCTGATCGCGCTCGGCGCCGCGTACATCGTCATCACGAACGAGCGCTTCGAATGGCCGGTCGTCGCGGGGTACCTGTTCGACCCCAAGATCCTCGCCGGGCTGCTGATGACGGTCGAGCTCACCGCGGTGGCGATGGTGGTCGGGCTCGCCCTCGGCGTCGTCATCGCCGTCATGCGGGTCTCCGAGAGCAGGACGCTCCGGTTGGCCAGCGGCTTCTACGTGTGGTTCTTCCGAGGCACTCCCGTGCTGGTGCAGCTGGTGTTCTGGTACAACCTCGGCTACCTCTTCCCCGACATCTCGATCGGACTGCCCTTCATGGAGCCGTGGTTCGAGGCGAAGACCAACGACATCATCACTCCGCTCCTCGCCGCGATCCTCGGGCTCGGTCTCAACGAGGGGGCCTACCTCGCGGAGATCATCCGCGCCGGCATCCTGTCCGTCTCGGAGGGGCAACGCGAGGCCGCGACCTCCATCGGGATGACGCGCGCGCAGTCGTTCCGCCGCATCGTCCTCCCGCAGGCCATGCGCGTCATCATCCCGCCGACGGGCAACGAGACGATCGGGATGCTCAAGTCGACATCTCTCGTATCCGTCATCGCGCTGGCCGATCTGATGTACAGCGCCCAGAGCATCTACTCCCGAACCTTCGAGGTCATTCCGCTGCTGCTGACGGCATCGATCTGGTACCTCGTGCTGACCACGGTGCTCAGCTACGGGCAGTCCCACATCGAAGCGCATTTCGGTCGAGGAGTCGCCGCATCCGCGGGCGCCGCCCGGCAGAGCAGCCTCCTCACCCGACTCATCCGCACCGGAAAGGCGGCCTGAGATGACCACGACCAGCCAGTCGGTCGACGTCCGAGACGTCCGCAAGTCGTTCCAGCACCACGAGGTGCTCAAGGGCGTCTCCTTCCACGCCGCGGCCAACACGGTGACGTCCATCCTCGGCCCGAGCGGTTCCGGGAAATCCACGCTCCTGCGGTCGATCAACCGGCTCATCCCGATCGATTCCGGAACGATCAGCGTCGGCGAGGACATCATCGGCTATCAGAAGCGCGGCGACCGATACCACGAGCTCACCGACCGCGAGCTTTGCCGCCAGCGGCAGCGCATCGGAATGGTGTTCCAGAACTTCAATCTCTTCCCGCACAAGACGGTGCTGGAGAACCTCATCGAGGGGCCGGTCGTGGTCCAGCGGCGCCCGAGGAGAGAGGTCGAGGCCGATGCTCGCGATCTCCTCGCGCTCGTCGGTCTGTCGGCGAAGGCGGATCAGTACCCCGGCCAGCTCTCGGGCGGGCAGCAGCAGCGGGTCGCGATCGCCAGGGCGCTCGCGATGAAGCCGGAGCTCATCCTGTTCGACGAGCCCACGAGCGCCCTGGATCCCGAACTCGTCGGAGAGGTCCTCGACGTCATGAGGCGCCTTGCCGACGACTCGACGACGACCATGATCGTCGTCACGCACGAGATCCCCTTCGCCAGGGAGGTGTCGGACCAGGTGGTGTTCATGGTCGACGGTCTCATCGACGCGATCGGCACGCCGGCGGAGGTGCTCGAGGACAACCGCACCGAGCGGATGCAGGCCTTCCTCTCGCGAGGGCTGCATTGAACGGCCGGCGGGTGTTCATCGCCGGCGCGACCGGGGAGCTGGGACGCAGCATGGTCGCGGTCTTCGCGGATGCCGGATACCGCGTGGCCGTCCACACCAGGAGCCGGCGCGATGTCGCCGAGCGTCTGCGTCAGAGCCTCAAGGACCCTGGTGCGCACGCCGTGGTGGAGGCCGATCTCGCCGATGCGGAGGCGGTGGTCGACGCCTTCGAAGCCCTGGCCGAGCAGTGGGGCTCCCCGCAGGATCTGGTCAACGCGGCCTGGCCGGCCGTCCCGGCGGAACGTCACGATGCCATGACAGAGGAGGCGCTGGCCGCCGGCCTGCTCGGCGTGCGCTGCCATGCGCACCTCGTCCGCGCCGCCCTGCCGGGAATCCGGCGTGCGCGGGGATCCGTCGTCTTCCTCGGCGGAGCGCTCTCGACCCGGCTGCACCCCGGGCTGGGGCTCTTCGCGGCGGGCAAGGCGGCGGCGACCGCCCTCACCCATGTGCTCGCCCTGGAGGAGGGGCCCGCCGGCGTCAGGGCCAACGTGATCAGCCCGGGACGCGTCGCGGTGGCGGCGAATGACCTCGCCGACGAGATCGACGAGTTCCGCGACCTCGACCGGATCGGGGAGCTGCGGAGGGTCCTCCCGATGCCGACGCCCGGCGACATCGCCCGGACCGCGCTGTGGCTGCTCTCGCCCGCGGCATCCGCGATCACAGGGCAGACCGTGTCGCTTGCCGGAGGTGAGCGGGTATGACCCGGATCGCGGACACGGTGGTGCTGGTCACCGGGGCGGCGGAGCGTGCAGGGGCGGCGATCGCCCGTGGTCTTGCCGCACAGGGCGCCACCGTCTACATCAACCACACCGGACAGGCGGGTCAGGCGGCCGCCGTCGTCGCGGAGGCCGAAGCGGCGGGGCTCGCAGGGCGGATCAGGGCGGTCGAGGCCGACATCACCGATGAGACGCGCTCGACCGCGATGATCGACCTGATCGTCGCGGAGGAGGGCAGGCTGGACGTCCTCGTGCACAACGCGAGCACCTTCCGCCCGAAACCCTTCCTCGACCTCGAGGCCGAGGACGTCGATTCCTCCTTCGGCGTGAACCTGCGCGGCCCGCTGTTCCTGTCGAGGGCAGCTGCGCGGCGGATGATCGCCCAGGGCCGCGGCCGGATCCTCGCCATCATCGGGAACTCGCTCACGGAGGCATGGCCGGAGCTCGTGCCGCACGTCGTGGCCAAGACGGGCCTCGCCCGGCTCATGGAGCAGCTGGCGGTGGCGCTCAGCCCGCATGTGCAGTGCAACAGCATCGCCCCGACGCAGTTCCACCGCTCGGACGACGGGGTCAATGACGCCCTGCGCCTCGCACGGGGCGAGTCTCCGGCCGCCGCCGACATCACCGTCATCAAAGGGATCCCGGTGCGCGAGACCTCGCCGGGGGACGTCCTCGATGCGCTGATCTTCCTCATCGAGGCGCCCGCATCGATCACCGGCGTCACCCTCCGTCTCGATGGCGGGCGCGTGCACATCTAGCGCCTGGCATCGACCGATTCCCCACACAACGAAAGGACACCCATGTCTGTCGTCGACACTGTCATCGCCGAGTTGGATGCGGAGCGCGAGCGCATCTGGCTCACCCTCCCCGAGGACGTCCGGGATCTGGGCAACGGGATCATCCCGCGCCTGACCGGACCGAAGAAGCAGTACTTCACCTCGCTGCTCTACGCCGAGGGCGAGGCGCGCACCCTCGCCGACGAGATCCTCTGGGGATTCATCGAGGTCGCGCACGACCCGGAGACCGATCTGGGCACGATGAAGAAGCTCGTCAGCCAGATCGTGGACTACAAGGCGGACTTCTTCGACTTCGTGGGCCTGCCGCTGACCTGCAAGTGGATCCACCGCTACGCGGAGGGCGCTCGCGCCGCGGAGACGCTGGAGGAGTTCGCCGCGGTCACCGGGGCGGCGCTGTCGTACACGAATCGAGTGCACATGTGGATCCAGAGCGTGTTCCCGTGGGGCATTGCCAGCGCCTTCCCCCGCGCCGACGCCAAGCAGACCCTCTGACCCCCCTCCGACTCAGAAAGAGACCCCAATGATCATCGATTTCATCGTCGACGGCGAGTACGTCTGCGGCATCCGCATCTTCGAGGACATGGTGCCCAACACCGTCGCCGAGTTCCGCCGGCGTCTGCCGATCACCACCAAGCTCCAGCACGCGACCCTCGTCGGCGACCAGCTGTTCGCCGTCCTCCCCTTCGTCATCCCGATGGAGAACCTCATCATGACGGAGGACCTCGCCGAGCTGCGGCGCAAGGAGAAGGGCACCGTCGCAGGGACGGTCGTCTTCTACAGCCCCCGTCAGGTCTTCGGCGTCACCTACAGCGACGACCTCGCGATCGAACCGCTCGCGAACGGCTACATCGGCGAGGTGATCGACGGGCTCACCGCGCTCAAGCTCGTCGGCGAGGAGACCTGGCGCAAGCAGGACAAGTTCGTCGAGCTCCGCATCCGCGAAGAAGCCTGACCCCGAACCACAACCGGACCACAGAGTAAGGAAGCAGTATGAGCATCGTCACAGACGTCATCGCAGAGCTTGATGCCGAGCGAGAGAAGATCTGGCTGGAGTGCCCCCAGGAGATCAGGAACATGGGCAAGGGCATCATCCCCCGCAACACGGGAGCGCACGGCCAGTACCTCTCCACGCTGATCTTCGCCGAGGGGGAGGCGCGCACCCTCTCCGACGAGATCCTGTGGGGGATCATCGAGGTCAGCGAGACCAGGACGATGGACCTGGAGACGCTGCAGCTGCTGATCACGCAGATCGTCGGCTACAAGGCGGCCTTCTTCGACTTCGTGGGGATGCCGGAGGCGGGGGCGCACGTCGCGCGCTACGTCGAGGGCGTGAACGCCGCCGAGACGCTGGAGGAGTTCCTCGACCTCACACGCGCGGCGATCAGCTACGTCAACAAGGTCCACATGTGGGTGGACGCCGTCTTCCCCTGGGGCGTCGCCAACGGCTTCAAGCGCGTGAGCGCCTGAGCGGCACGAGAAAGAGAAGGAGAATCACGTCATGAAGCTCATCATGTCGGTCGACGACGTCAAGGTCTGCACCATCCAGGTCTTCGACGAGCTGGTGCCGGGGATCGCGGCCGCGCTCGCCGAGCAGCTGCCCCAGAAGGGCATCCTCCAGCACGGCAAGATCATCGGGGACATGGTCTTCTGGACCATGCCGATCGTCGCCCCCTGGGAGAACGTCTATCTCACCGAGGAGGTCGGGGCGATGCGTCGTAAGGAGAAGGGGTATGCGCGCGGCTCGGTGTGCTGGTACAGCCCCCGCCAGCAGTTCTGCGTCGTGTACGGGGACGACCTCGCCGAGGAGCCGCTGAAGATCAGCTACATCGGCGAGGTCATCGAGGGCGAGCTCGAGCTCGCCCTCGTCGGCCACCGGAACTGGCTCCAGCAGGGGCAGATCGTCTCGCTCGAGGTCCTGTCCGAGTGAGCCCCGATCCCGGCGCGCGCCGCCGGGAGACTCGCTGCGGCCGCCCCACGGGGCGGCCGTTCGCGTGTCCCACGACGACGTACGGTCCGCATCGCATCTTCCAGAGCGAGCAGGCCTCAGCTCTGTGATGCTGTCCCGCCGAGAGCGCGGGACAGTGCGGCGGCCGCTCGGCGCTCCTCTTCGACGACCGCCGAGCGGTCGATGCCGCTGTCCGAGGGATAGGTCACCGCGATCGCCGCGATGGGCCATCCGGCGTGATCGACGACGGGCACGGCGACCGAGGCGAATCCCTCGGTGACCTCGCCGTCCTCCTCGGCCCATCCTCGTGCGCGCACCTCCGCGAGGGCGTTGGCGAGCTCCCGGACGGATCGCGGCTGTGCCCTGCTCGTGCGCGAGGTGAACGATGCGGCGTCCGGGTACAAGGCGATCACCTGGCGACGGGGGAGCCTGCTGAGGATCGCGCGACCGCTGGCGGTGAGATGGCTGGGAAGGCGCACGCCGACATCGGTGACGAGCGAAGGGCGGCGGGGTGCGCGATGCTCGGCGAGGTACACGACCTCGTTGCCGGTGAGCACGGTGAGATGCGCGGTCTCGCCGACGCGGGCGACGAGTCGTGCCAGCAGCGGGACGCCGAGATAGACGATGGGCGTGCTGCGGGTGAAGCCGCTGCCGAGCTCTGATGCCGAATAGCCCAGACCCCAGCGTCGCTCGGCAGGGAAGTGGATCACGAAGCCGAACTCCTCCATCACGGTCAGCAGCTGATAGACGCGGGAGCGTGCCATGCCCAGCGCCTCGACGATCGTGGAAGCCGGAACGGGCCCACGTTGCCGCGAGAGATATTGAAGGATCCGCAGCACGGCGGCGGCGGCAGGGGCGGGAACGGGCATCGGGCGTCCCTTCGTGTCCACTGTGTTGCATGTCCAGGATACGGGACACTTTCTTGCTCCTGGCCCCTCCGATGCAGGGCCCGGACGGCTTTGATGAAGACATGGACACCGCAATGACCCTCCTCCCCGCGACCACGGTCGTCATCGGCACCGGCGCTCTCGCCTTCGACGAGGTCGTCGCCGTCGCCCGCCGTGATGCGCCGGTCGTCCTCGCCGACCAAGCCGTCGCTGCGATGGACGAGAGCGCGGCGGTGGTCGCCGGGCTCGCCTCCGACACCCGGCCGCACTACGGCGTCTCCACCGGATTCGGCGCACTGGCGAGCAAGTCCGTGCCTCGTGAGCTGCGCGCTCAGCTGCAGCGCTCACTCGTGCGCAGCCATGCTGCGGGGTCCGGTCCGGAGGTCGAGCGCGAGGTGGTCCGTGCGCTCATGCTGCTGCGGCTGTCGACGCTGGCCACCGGGCGCACAGGCGTGCGTTCCTCGGTGGCCGAGGCGTATGCGGCCGTGCTCAACGCCGGGATCGCGCCGATCGTCGGGGAGTACGGCAGCCTCGGCTGCTCCGGGGACCTGGCCCCGCTTGCCCATTGCGCGCTCGCCGTGATGGGCGAGGGCGAGGTGCGTGATGCGGAGGGGGTGCGGATGCCGGCCGCCGAGGCCCTCGCCGCCGCAGGTCTCACGCCGGTCGAGCTGCGTGAGAAGGAGGGGCTCTCGCTCATCAACGGCACCGACGGGATGCTCGGGATGCTCGTCCTCGCGCTCGCGGACCTGAAGGCCCTCATCACCACCGCCGACGTCGCCGCGGCCATGAGCGTCGAAGCGCTGCGGGGGACGGCTGCCGTCTTCGCCGCCGATCTTCAGGAGCTGCGACCGCACCCCGGACAGCGCACGTCCGCAGCGAACATCCGCGCCGTCCTGGCCGGGTCGGGGATGCTCGCCCAGCCCACCGGCTTCACCCGGGTGCAGGACGCCTACTCCCTGCGCTGCGCACCCCAGGTGCACGGCGGGGTACGCGATTCGATCGCGCACGCCGAGCAGGTCGCCTCGCGCGAGCTGGCTTCTGCGGTCGACAACCCGGCGGTGACCTTCGACGGACGAGTGGAGTCCAACGGGAACTTCCACGGCGCCCCGGTGGCCTACGTCCTGGACTTCCTCGCCATCGTGACCGCCGATCTCGCCTCGATGAGCGAGCGGCGCACCGACCGCTTCCTCGACGTCGCGCGCAACCACGGCCTCAACGCGTTCCTCGCCGACGACCCTGGCGTGGACTCCGGTCACATGATCGCTCAGTACACGCAGGCAGGGATCGTCAGCGAGCTGAAGAGGCTCGCCGTCCCGGCATCCGTCGACTCGATCCCCTCCAGCGCGATGCAGGAGGACCACGTCTCGATGGGATGGGCGGCCGCCCGCAAACTGCGCCGTGCGGTCGACGGGCTCTCGCGCGTGGTCGCGATCGAACTGCTCACCGCGGCGCGCGCGATGGACATGCGCGCGCCGCTGGACCCGTCGCCGGTCAGCGCCGCGGTGGTCGCTCGGCTCCGTCAGGCGGTCGCCGGACCCGGCACCGACCGTCATCTCGCGCCGGAGATCGCAGCCGCCCACGAGCTGGTCGTGGACGGATCGTTGCTCGCGGCCGCCCGAGAGGCCGCCCTTGTCGCAGGAGGAGAACTCGTATGACATCCGGACCCCGCCCCGTCCGCGCTCACCGTGGGGCAGCGCTGCACACGCTCGGCTGGCCCCAGGAGGCCGCGCTTCGCATGCTGCAGAACAACCTCGACCCCGAGGTCGCCGAGCACCCGGACGAACTCGTCGTCTACGGCGGAACGGGGAAGGCGGCGCGGGATTGGGCGAGCTTCGATGCGATCACCCGCACCCTGACCACCCTGCGAGGCGATGAGACCCTGCTCGTCCAGTCGGGGCGTCCGGTCGGGGTCATGCAGACGCACGAGTGGGCGCCGCGCGTGCTCATCGCGAACTCCAACCTCGTCGGCGACTGGGCGAACTGGGACGAGTTCCGGAGGCTCGAGCACCTGGGCCTGACGATGTACGGTCAGATGACCGCGGGGTCCTGGATCTACATCGGCACGCAGGGGATCCTCCAGGGCACCTACGAGACCTTCGCCGCCGTTGCGGCCAAGCGTTTCGGGGGGAGCCTGGCGGGGACCGTCACGCTGACCGGCGGGCTCGGCGGCATGGGCGGCGCCCAGCCGCTGGCCGTCACGATGAACGGCGGCGTCGCGATCTGCGTCGACGTCGACCCCTCGCGCATCGCCCGCCGCATCGAGCACCGTTACCTCGACATCGAGGCGCGCAATCCCGAGCACGCGCTCGAGCTGGCCTACCGTGCGCGCGATTCGCGCACGCCGCTGTCGATCGGCCTGCGCGGCAACGCGGCATCCGTGTTCCCGGCGCTGCTGGGCATGGGAGCCGAGATCGATGTCGTCACCGACCAGACCAGCGCGCACGACCCGCTCGCGTATCTCCCGGTGGAGTACTCCTTCGAAGAGCGGGACGCGACGCGCACAGCCGACCCGATCGGGTTCGCGACAGCGGCACGCCAGTCGATGGCCGCCCAGGTCGAGGCGATGGTCGGCTTCCAGAAGGGCGGTGCGGAGGTCTTCGACTATGGCAACAACATCCGTACCGAGGCGCTCAGCGCCGGCTACGCGGACGCCTTCGCCTTCCCCGGCTTCGTGCCCGCCTACATCCGTCCGCTCTTCGCCGAGGGCAGGGGCCCGTTCCGGTGGGCGGCGCTCAGCGGAGACCCCGCGGACATCGCGGTGACCGACCGGGCGATCCTCGAGCTGTTCCCCGAGAACGAGCCGCTGGCGAAGTGGATCCGGATGGCTGGCGAGCGGGTGCAGTACCAGGGACTCCCCGCGCGGATCTGCTGGCTCGGCTACGGCGAGCGCGACAGGGCGGGGCTCCGCTTCAACGAACTCGTCGCCTCCGGGGAGATCTCCGCCCCGCTCGCGATCGGCCGCGATCATCTCGACGCCGGGTCGGTGGCCTCCCCCTACCGCGAGACGGAGGCGATGAAGGACGGTTCAGACGCGATCGCCGACTGGCCGCTGCTGAACGCTCTCGTGAACACGGCGTCCGGGGCGTCGTGGGTGTCGATCCACCACGGTGGCGGTGTCGGCATCGGCCGGTCGATCCATGCGGGGCAGGTGTCTGTCGCGGACGGGACCCCGCTCGCCGCGGAGAAGCTCGCTCGCGTGCTGTCGAACGACCCGGGCATGGGCGTCATCCGCCACGTCGACGCCGGATACGACCAGGCGACTGCCGTCGCGGAGCGCCTCGGCGTCCGCGTCCCGATGACGGAGAGCTGATGGCGCGCGTCACTGGCCTCCTCGGGGAGATCGCGGATGTCGGACGCAGCGCGGCCGGCGGATACGAGCGTTTCGCGTGGTCGCCCGCCGACCTGGAGTGCCGGCAGTGGTTCCTCCAATGCGCGGACGCCCTCGATCTCGAAGCCGAGACGGATCGCAACGGCAACCTGTGGGCCTGGTGGAGCCCGCAGGCGCCCGGCCCCGCACTGGTGGTCGGGTCGCATCTGGACAGCGTGCCGAACGGGGGCGGATTCGACGGTCCGCTGGGCGTCGCCAGCGCCTTCGCCGCGGTCGAGGCGCTTCGCCGGGACGGCTTCGTGCCGTCGCGCCCCGTCGCGGTCGTCGCCTTCGCCGACGAGGAGGGGGCGCGGTTCGGCGTCGCCTGCGGAGGATCCCGCCTCATGACCGGAGCACTCGAACGCGATCGCGCCCTGGGGCTCGCCGACGCCGAGGGCACGACGCTGGCGGAGGCGATGACGTCGGCGGGTCATGATCCGGCACACGTCGGTGCGGATCCTGAGCGGGTGGGGCGCATCGGCGAGTTCATCGAGCTTCACATCGAGCAGGGGCACCTTCCCTCCCGCGGCGGACAGCTCGGACTCGCTGCGGCGGACGCTCCGATCGGCGTTGCCGACCGGATCTGGCCGCACGGGCGCTGGCGCGTCGACATCGCGGGACGGCAGGACCACGCCGGCACGACGCCGATGCGGGCTCGGCGCGATCCGATGATCGACCTGGCCAGGGTCGTTCTCGCCGTCAGGGAGGCCGCGCTCGCGGAGGGCGCGCTCGCCACCGTCGGCAAGGTGCAGGTGGATCCCGGAGCGGTCAACGCCATCGCGGGCAGTGCGTCGCTGTGGATCGACGCGCGTGCCGCGGAGGAAGGCACGGTGCGCCGGGTGCTGGCCGCCGTTCGCGGATCCACGGGTCTCATCCCGTCCGAGGAGTCGTGGACGGCGGAGACGGCTTTCCATCCGAGCCTCACGGACGAGGTCGCCGCTGCGCTCGGAGGAGTCCCGGTGCTGCCGAGCGGGGCGGGGCACGACGCCGGGGTGCTCGCGCTCGCCGGCGTCCCGACGACTATGGTCCTGGTGCGAAATCCCACCGGCGTCTCGCACTCCCCTGAAGAGCACGCGGAGGATGGCGATTGCGAGCAGGGCGTCGCCGCTCTCATCACCACGATCCGAGAGCGGGCGGATCGATGAAGGCCTTCTGGTGCGAGCAGGCCGTGATCGACGGAACGATCGTGGCCGACGTGCGCATCCGGCAGGAGGAGGGGGTGATCGTGTCCGTCCAACGCGGAGTGGAGGCCGTCGTGGGCGATGCCGTCCTGCGCGGTGTCGTGCTGCCAGGACTCGCGAACGTCCACTCCCACGCCTTCCACCGTGCCCTGCGCGGGACGACGCACGCCGATGGCGGCACCTTCTGGAACTGGCGCGAGCGGATGTACGCCGTCTCTGCCGCGCTCACGCCCGAGAACTATCGGACGCTCGCGCGCGCCGTCTTCGCCGAGATGGTCAGCGCGGGATTCACCCTGGTCGGAGAGTTCCACTACGTGCACGGTCGGCCAGACGGGTCGCCGTACGACGATGCCGACATGGAGCGGTCGTTGCTGGCGGCTGCGCGCGAGGCGGGCATCCGCATCACGCTCCTGGATGCGCTGTACCTGCGCGGAGGTCTCACGGGGCGGGGCGAGACCGTACCCCTCTCGCCGGAGCAGCGGCGCTTCAGCGACGGATCCGTCACTGCCTGGGAGGCCCGCAGGGAGCGGCTGAGCGGTTCCAGGACCGCGCTCATCGGAGCGGCGGTCCATTCCGTGCGCGCGGTGGATGCCGAGGACCTGGCGCACGTCGCGCGCTCCACGCGCGGCGTGCCGTTGCATGCGCACGTCTCCGAGCAGCCGGCGGAGAACGAGCAGGTGCACGCCGCAACCGGAAGAACGCCGACGCGGTGCCTGGCGGACGCGGGGCTCCTAGACGAGGGCTTCACCGCGGTGCATGCCACGCATCTGAGCGACGCCGACGTCGCGCTGCTCGGCGCCGCGCGTGCGGGAGCGTGCTTCTGTCCGACGACGGAGCGGGACCTCGCGGACGGCATCGGACCGGGCCGCGCATTGCACGGCGCAGGGGCGCGACTCTGTCTGGGCAGCGACCAGCATGCGGTGGTGGACCCCTTCGAGGAGATCCGCGGACTGGAGATGGATGAACGGCTCGCTTCGGGGGAACGCGGCCGATTCTCGCCGGCGGAACTGCTCGCCGCCGCCACGAGCGCGGGCTACCGCTCGCTCGGCTGGGACGGCGGGAGCATCGACGTGGGTTCCGTGTGCGACCTGGTCGCCGTCTCCCCTCGGTCGCCGCGCACGGCGGGGGTCGCGGCCGAGCAGCTGTGGCTCGCCGCGACGGGTGCTGACGTCACCGACGTCGTCGTGGACGGGAGGGCGATCGTGAAAGACGGGGTGCACCTGCTCGGGGATGTCGGACGGCTCCTCGCCGACGCGATCGAGGCGGTGCGCTCATGACGCTCCTCATCGACGGCATCGGGCTCCTGGTCACGAACGACCCCGAGGCCGGAGAGCTCACCGCGGAGCGCAGGGACGCGGCGATCGTGGTCGACCGCGGTCGTATCGCATGGATCGGAGATGCGGCGTCCGCCCCCGCAGCGGACGAACGCTTCGACGCGCAGGGCCGCTGCGTGATCCCCGGTTTCGTCGACAGCCACAGCCACCTCGTCTTCGCGGGGGATCGGTCTGAGGAGTTCGAGCACAGGATGACCGGTCGCCCCTATGCGGCGGGGGGCATCCGTCGCACCGTCTCGCAGACCCGCGAGGCCGACGACGGCTTCCTGCGGGAGCGCCTCGCCGGTCTCGTCGCGGAGATGCGGGCGCAGGGCACGACGACGCTCGAGGTCAAGAGCGGATACGGGTTGACCGTCGCCGACGAGGAGCGCTCCCTCCGCATCGCGCGAGAGGTCACCTCGGAGACCACTTTTCTCGGCGCACATGTTGTGCCTGAGGAGTATGCGGACGATCCCGCGGGCTACGTCGAGCTCGTCACGGGTGACATGCTCAGGCTGGCAGCCCCCCATGCGCGCTGGATCGATGTCTTCTGCGAGGCCGGTGCCTTCGACGAGGATCAGGCGCGGACGATCCTGCGCGCAGGCGCGGCACGAGGACTCGGGATGCGGATGCACGCCGGGCAGCTGGCGGAGTCGGGCGGTGTGCGCCTCGCCGTGGAGCTCGGCGCGGCCGCCGTCGACCACTGCACCTTCCTGTCGGATGCCGACGTCGAGGCGCTGGGCTCCGGGGACACCGTCGCGACGCTGCTTCCCGGCGTGGAGTTCTCCACGCGCCAGCCCTATCCCGATGCCCGTCGGCTCTGGGACGCGGGGGCGAGAATCGCCCTGGCGACCGACTGCAACCCCGGATCGAGCTTCACCTCCTCGATGCCGTTCTGCATCGCCGTCGCAGTGCGGGACATGGGCCTCTCGTGCGCGCAGGCGCTGTGGGCGGCGACGGCCGGGGGAGCGGCGGCCCTGCGCCGTGACGACGTGGGGGTGCTGCGCATCGGTGCGCGTGCCGATCTCGTGGTGTTGAACGCGCCGAGCTACATCCATCTGGCCTACCGGCCCGGCGTCCCCCTGATCGGCGAGGTGTTCTCCGAATCGATGGTGTGACGTCCGTTCGGCGCATCCGGCATCCGGCATCCGCATGCGGACGGGCGGAGCCGACCGCGCTGGTGCGGATGCGGAGCCGATCGGGGCGCGCGGAGCACTTCTTGACGTCCCATCCCGCGGGGCGATAGTGTGGCTGCACCCGCTCTGACAGCGTTGTCATGCCAGAATCGACCGCCATGGCTCCTGTCGACCCGACCGCGGCGCCATGACGGCCCGCCGATTCCAGGAGACGCCCATGGCCCGCTCCGGCCTCGCCCGCATCCGCCCTGCCGCCCTATGGCGGCGTGCGCTCACCCTCGTCGTCGCGGCCGCGGTCGTGACGCCGCTCGCGGCCCTCGTGCCGGCGCAGCAGGCGACCGCGGCGGGCCCAGCGGTTCGCACTGCCGCGTTCGGCGCGCCCGACGAGATCGCGGCCGACTACTACGCGGCGCTGCTGCGCCACACACGCTGGGTGAACACGGTGTGGGATCCGGCGATCGGCGCCTATCAGTTCAAGGACTTCAACTTCGCCGTCGTGCTCGGCAACGCCGTGCTGCTCACGCACGGCGAGTACGACGCCGAGGTCGCGGGCATCTCGAAGGAGCAGCTGCGGCAGCGCACCGTCGACACGATCCGCCACTATGCCGCGGAGAACCGGTTCGTCGACCCGAACGGCACCTGGGGCAAGCGGCTCTTCTGGGACTCGACGTTCCAGTCCTACTTCCTCGACGCAGGACGCCTGCTGTGGGACGAGCTCGATGACGAGACCAGGAGGAACCTCGAGACGATCGCGGTCGGACAGTCGGAGTACACCTCCGACCTGAACCACGGCGACGATCCGCTCTCCGGCTCGTGGACGGCCGACTGGCCCACGGGCAAGCACGAGGGCGACACGGCGCAGGAGGAGGCGGGCGTCTACACCCAGGCGCTCGCGCCCGGTCTGGCCTGGGCGCCGGACCACGCGGACGCCTCGCGATGGAACACGCAGCTCGGAGACTGGGCGCGCAACGCCGCGGGCCAGCCCGCCGCCGACCTCAACAACCCGGCGATCGTCGCGGGCAAGCCGGTGTCGACCAACACGATGCAGACGATCTACGACACCTATCTCGTCGAGAACCACGGCTCGTTCGGCCCGCACTACCAGTCCGACATCTGGCGCTCCGGAGGGCGCAACGCGATCCAGTTCATCCTGAACGACCAGCCGATCCCCGAGTACCTGAAGCACCAGCCGAACTCGGCGGAGCTCTGGGAGTCGATCAAGCTCGTCATGTCGGGCCAGGGCGAGCCGTTCATGCCGATGGTGAACGACCGCGAGTACCTCTACGGGCGCGACGTGATCCCGATGGCCTTCCTCGGTCAGGTGCTGCGCGATCCCGACGCCGTGCGAGCCGAGGCGAGCATGGCGGCCTCGTTGGAGGCCTACCAGGCCTACGCACCCGTCGACCGCCTCGCGAAGTTCTCGGGCGAGCCCAAGTACGAGCCCGAGGCGCGTGCCGAGATCGCCATCTCGTATCTCCTGCACGTCGAGGCCGCGGCCTCGGACGAGGGCATCGTGCAGCCGACGCCGGAGGACGAGTTCTTCGAGCGGCTCTCCGGCGTGCGCGACTTCGGTGCGGGCCCCGGTCTGTCGGTGCAGCAGTCCGCGAACGCCTGGGCCGCGGCATCCAGCAAGAAGGGATTCCTGAAGTTCCCGTGGGTCCCGCAGCACGACTCCTGGCTGTTCGCCCTGTCGGGGGCGACGCCGTACCTCTATCCCAACTCTGCGGCGACCGTGGACGACCGTCGCACGTCGACATACACCGGGCCGCGCGACGGCTTCGAGGGCACGGCATCCGTCTTCCGCATCGGGGAGGAGTACGCCGGCCAGGTCACGCTGCCCACGGGGGCGGCGCTGTACGCCTCGACCGGCGCCGGCTGGCAGGATGGGACCGTCTCGGTCCGCAACCTCGACCTCGGCGGCTACAACGGCCTCGACGGGTCTCGCACCTACTACACGGCCGAGGGATCGGCGACGGACACGCTCCCCGTCGTGACGCCGCCGGATCCGGTCGACGCGAACGCCGCGCGCATCGATGACATCGCGTTCGCCCCGGTCCCGGCGCGCTTCGTGCGCATCCAGGGGCAGCAGGGCAACGCCCGCTACGGATACTCGCTGTACTCGCTGCACGCCTACGGGGCGGATGCCGAGGCGACCACCGACCTCGCGGCAGGCCGCACCGCGACCGCCTCGAGCGAGGATCCGACCAAGCCCGCGTCGACCGTCACCGACGCCAGCCCCACGACCCGCTGGGCCGTCTCCGTCGCCGAGCGCACGCGGGCAGACTCCTGGATCCAGGTCGACCTGGGATCGGAGAGGACGGTCGGCTCTGTGCGGCTCGCCTGGGAGGCCAGCGCCGGCGAGCGCTACCTGGTGCAGACGTCGTCCGACGGCGAGACGTGGACCACGCAGAGTGCGTACACCGGCTCCGCCGACGCGAACGTCGCGCGCCTCGACACCGTCGACCTCACGCCGCAGGATGCCGGCGCGCCGGCCCCCGTCGAGGCGCGGTTCGTGCGGATGCAGGGCGTGCAGGGCGATCCCGCCTACGGCTACTCCCTCTACACGATGCGAGCGCTGACCCCGGCGGGCGTCGATGCGGCGGCCGGCAGGCCGGCGACGGCGTCGAGCGCCGACGCCGGGCGTGCGCCGTCGAGCGTGACCGACAGCGATCCGGCCTCGCGCTGGGCCGTCTCCAAGACCGACCGCACACGGTCCGACTCGTGGATCCAGGTCGACCTCGGCGCTCCGACGGAGATCGCACAGGTGCAGCTGGGATGGGAATCCGCAGCGGGGCGGGAGTACCGCATCCAGGTCTCCGCCGATGGTGAGACGTGGCATGACGCCGCGAGCTTCCGCTACACGGGCGATCAGGTGACGTCGACCGACGGCTCGTGGGTCAACGTCGAGGGTGTGGCGGGGTACGTGGTGCGCGACGCCCAGGCCCCGATCACGGTGTCGGCCGAGAAGGCCGGTGTCAACACGTTGCGGCTCGGCGGGGGCGACCGTCCTTTCCTCGTCGAGATGGTGCCCGGCGATGCGGCCGCGACTGCCGCGCAGGAGGCGGCGGCGCAGCCCTCGGCCGACGGCCTGCTCGTGAGCTCGCTCGACGGATACCTCACCGCCTTCAACCTCAGCGGCGCAGACGTCACGACCGCAGTCACGATCCCCTACGCCGGTGACGCCGTGTCGCTGTTCGAGGGCGAGCAGGAGCTCGGGGCGGATGCCTCGGTCCTCACCGTGACGGTGCCGGCGGGACAGGCGACGGTCCTCGCGCCGCGGGCTTCGATCCCGACCGAGGTCGCGAAGACGGCGGACGCCGTCGTCACCGTGGTCGACGGGCGGACCGTGCGCATCGCCGCCGCGGGGATGGCTGCTCGCGCTGGAGCATCCGCTCAGGCGCTCGCCGCGACGCTGGAGGTGACCAACGCCGAGACGGGGGAGACCCGTGCGCTGCCCATCGGTGCGCCCAAGGTGGCGGCCGCCGCGAGCTTCCCCGGTGCGACGCCGTTCCCGGTGCCGGACCTGGCGCTGAGCACGCTGACGTTCCCGGCATCCGTGCTGCCGGAGGGCATGAGCTCGCCGCAGGGCGCCATCGACGGAGACGCCCGCACGGCGTGGATCCCTGGGCCGGATGGCCGCATGGTGACGGATCTCGGCGCCGCCTCCGAGATCGGCACGGTCACGACGCTGTGGAGCGGCGAGGGCGCACCGGCCGCGACGGTCTCGGTCAGCGACGACGGCATCGCGTTCCGCGACGTCGGAACGATCGATGCGGGCACGATCCAGGGCGCGGTCGTCGTCGACGCGAGCGCGCGCTACGTGGCGCTGACGACGAGGTGGTCCGAGGGCGACCCCGGTCTGAGCGCGCTGCGCGTGCTGGCTCCGGGCGCCGTCGACGACACGGCCCCCGGTGCGATCGAGGGCGATCTCTCGGCGCTCGTCAGCGGGCGGGCGGCGACCGGCACGCTGCAGGCGACAGGATCCCCCGCGCCGGCATACGCCGTGACCGAGGGTGCGCTGCCCGACGGCGTCACGCTGGACCCCGACACCGGCGTGTTCGGCGGCGCTCCGACGGCGGTGGGTCGCTACGCCTTCACGGTCTCGGCCTCCAACGGCATCGGGGACGCGTCGACCCGCGCGTTCTCCGGGGAGGTCGCCGCGGTGCCCACGGATCCGGGCGAGGATCCGGACTCGGGTTCGGACGGCGGCTCCGGGGGATCGGACGACGCTGATGGTTCCGGCGGCGATTCCGGATCGGACGACGGTCTTGCGAACACGGGCGTCGTGCTCGGCTGGTCGCTCGCCGTGGGCGTTCTCCTCCTCGCGGCCGGCGCTCTGCTGGTCGTGCGGCGGCGGCGCTCGGCGTTCGGCATGCAGGACTGATCCGTGTCCCGCACCGCCGAGGCGGCGGTGCGGGACGGACCGAAAGTGGAGGGGCTGACGGGAATCGAACCCGCGCTGTCTGCTTGGGAAGCAGAAGTTCTGCCATTGAACTACAGCCCCGCGTCGATCTGGCCACGGAATTCCGAGTTCAGTCGAGCATGGCAAGCCTACAGGCGGGGTGATGGAGGGGCAAACGCGGGCGCGCCGCCGAGCGACGTGCATCCCCGCGGTTCAGGAGGAGGCGACGGGATCAGCAGGTCGTTCGTGCAAGCGTCCTGGGTCAGAGCCCTGCTCCGGAACCCGGAACACGGCATGCCCGGCGTTCACCAGTTGCCGAGTGTACGGATGCGCGGGGCGGGCGAGCACCTCAGGCGTCGGCCCGCACTCCACCACGACGCCGTCCTTGAGGACGAGCGTCTCGTGGGCGATGGCGGTGGCCAGCGCGAGATCGTGGGTGATGAAGACCATCGCCATCTTCCGTTCCTCCTGCAGCCTGACCAGCAGGTCGACGACCTCCGCCTGCACGGACAGATCGAGTGAACTGGTCACCTCGTCGCAAACGAGCACAGTGGGCTCGACGACCAGCGCCCGGGCCAGCGCGGCACGCTGTCGTTGGCCGCCGCTGAGTCGCTGAGGCAGGGAATCGGCATGATCATCCCGCAGCCCGACCGCGGCGAGCGAGCGCAGGGTCATCTCCTTCGCCTCACCCGAGCTCGCACCGAGCAGGCGGCGCGCAGAAAGGGCGATCGAGGCGCCGATCGTGCGCCGCGGGTTGAGTGCTCCCCAGGGGTTCTGGAAGACGTACTGCAGCTGTCGGCGCTGGTCCTGTGTGCGAGCGGCGACACCGTGCGCGAGAGATACGCCGCCCAGGACGATCTCGCCGCGGAAGTCGCGGTGCAGACCGGCGATCGATTGTGCCGTGGTCGTCTTGCCGCTGCCCGATTCGCCCACCACTGCTACGCACTGCCCGGGAGCGACCTCGAAGTCGACCTCATGGGTGACCTCGACCTTCCCGTGTGAGGCCGATACTCCGCGCACCCGCAGCACGGGCGATCCGCTCGGCTGATCCCGTCGAGGCGGACGCGCGGCGGGCAACGCCGCCAGCAGGCGGCGGGTGTAAGGGGCGGCGGCTTCAGCATCCATCGCGGAAGCGGCGACCTCTTCGAGAACGCGGCCTGCTCGCATCACGACGATCCGATCGGCGAGCTCGGTCAGCAAAGGCAGATCGTGGCTGATGAACAGGATGCCGGCGTCCCGCTCGACCGCCAGTCGTCGCACCAGCCCGACGACGCGCTGCTTGGTCGCCACATCGAGTCCTGTGGTCGGTTCGTCCATCACGACGAGCGCTGGGTTCAGAGCGAAGGCGATCGCGATCGCGACGCGCTGCTGCTGCCCACCCGACAACTCATGCGGATACCGCCGTGCGAAGGAGCGTCCCGTGGGCAGGCCGACCGTCTCGAACAGGCTCTCGCGCCGCTCCTGGGAGTTGGGATGGCCGTGAGCGCGCAGCACTTCGGCGAAGGCTACGCCCACCCGCATGCCCGGGTTGAGCGCGGTACCCGGGTCCTGCGGGACGTAGCTCACCAGTCTCCCCCGCAACGAGCGCAGGCGTCCGGCAGAGAGCTGGCCGGCGCTCGCATCGAGGACCGGCTCAGCCGCGACCATCGCCACGCCCTCCTGGAGCACGAGGCCTGGTCCCAGATGCCCCAGCAGGGACAGGCCGACGGTGCTCTTGCCGCTGCCGGTCTCGCCGGCAAGGCCAACGATCGTCCCGGGAGCGATCTCGACGTCGACGCCGTCGAGGATGGGGACGCCGCCATGCCCCGTGACGATCGACAGGTCTCGGACGAAACCGCCGGAGCCGCTCATCGTGCGCTCCGCTTCGCGACAGCGCGTGCGAGCGCATCTCGAAGCAGGTTCATGCCGAGCAGGAAGATCGCGATCGTCGCGACCGGTGCGAGCACCGCCAAAGGCTGCAACGTGATGCCGCCCTGGTTCTCGTGGATCATCGCACCCCACGAGGCCGCTGCGGATCCGAATCCGAGATAGCTCAACGAGGCGAGTGCGACGAAGCTCACGGACAGTCGTACGCCGAACTCCACCAGCACGACGCCGGCGATGTTGGGCAGCACCTCTCGCAGTAGGAGCGCTGGCACAGGCAGGCCGATGGCGCGCGCTGACGCGTAGTAGTCCTCTGTCGTGACACGCGCTGTGGCGGCATGCACGACCCGGGCGGTATAGGCGATCTGGGCCAATGCGACAGAGAGAGTGAGCGTCACCGGCGTCGCTCCGAATGCGGCGAGTACGAGGAGCACGAGGAGGATCTGCGGGATGACCATGATCGAGTCGCTGAGGAAGAGCAGGACTCCCGACCATCGGCGTCCGAGCACACCGATCAGCATGCCCAGGATCACGCCGGTGCCGACGCCGATGATCGCCGCCAGGAGTCCCTCGAGGAGAAACGCTCCGCCGCCGACGAGCAGGCGTGCCAAGACGTCGCGGCCGAGGACATCGGCCCCGAGCGGCAGCCGCTCCGAAGGGGCGGCGAACACCTGCGCGACGAACTCGTCGGGAGAGGCCGGAGTCGTCAGAGGGCCGATCACGGTGATCGCGACGATCGCAGCGACCGCCAGCCCGCCGATCCACGCGAGCGGATCGCGGACGAGCATCAGCCACAGCGATGTATCGCGTCGGTTGTGGAGGGGGGCAAGGATCTCGACGGTCATCATCGTCGGCGGCTCCTCAGCTTGGGGTCGGTCAGCATGCCGATCACGTCGGCTATCAGGAATGTGACGGTGAGCATGGCCGCCACCCCCATCGCGATCGCCTGCACGACAACGATGTCGCGCGCCGCGACGGCATCGACGAGTGCTCTGCCGATACCGGGGAACGAGAAGACGGCGTCGACGGCGACCATACCGCCGAGCAGGTAATTGATAGTGACGCCCCCGACCTGCGCGCTCGGACCGGCGACGTTGCGCAGGGCGTGAGTGCCGAGCACCCTGCGCTCGCTGATCCCGCTCAGACGAGCCCATCGCACGTGATCGCTGCCGAGCTCGTCGCGCACGAGCGTCTTGACCGCCTCGGTGAGGTGCGGTGTCGCGATGATCACCATCGTGGTCACCGGGAGGACCAAGAGATCGGGCTGCTCCCAGGCGGTATGCCGTGGGTCCAGCGGTGAGGTCGGCGGCAGCAGCCTCAGCACACCGGACACGACCCATACGAGTGCGATCGCGACGACGAACTCCGGCAGTGCCAGAACGGCATGCATGATCGAGGAGATCGAGCGGTCCGCGACGCTTCCGGCGCGCCGGGCGGCCATCGTGCCCAGCACGACCCCCAGCGGCAACGTGATCGCGGCGGCGAGGAGAACCACGATCGCGGTGTTGCCCGCGCGCGTGGCGAGCGCTTCCGTCACGGGGGTGCCCGAGGACAGCGACACACCGAAGTCTCCGACGAACAGGCCGCCCAGCCAGTCCAGGTACTGGACGATGATGGGTCGGTCCAAGCCGAGCTGCTCTCGGATGCGGGCGAGCTGCTCGGGCGTGGCGGTCTGCCCGAGCAGCTGCCGGGCGATGTCGCCCGGCAGCGCCTGGGTGGCGAAGAACACGATGACGGAGACGACCGCCAGCATCCCGAAGCCGACCGCTGTCCTGTGAAGGATCATCCGCGCCATCTGCGCGGCATCGCCAGAGGTGGACGTCTCCGTCATCGTGACCATGGTTTCGGTACCTGTTCCTCAGTCCTCGAGCGAGAGGATCCAGAAGTTGTATCCGAAGGCGCCGTCGGAGTTGGGGTATGCGGCAGCGCCCGTGACTTCGTCGGAGAGGCCGACGAGGGTGTGCAGGAACAGGGGGACGATGTAGGAGCCGCGGTCGTACTCGATCTCCTGCATCTGCGCGACCAGCGCCTCACGCTCCGTCTCGTCGACGGTGCTGATGGCCTCGTCGAACAGCGCGTCGTACTCGTCATCGATCCAGTGCGACGAGTTGTACGGCGCATCATCGGTGATCGTGAAGGCGGCCTGATCGAAGATGCCGCTGAATCCCCAGTAGCTGAGCGACAGTGGGTAGGTGCCGTACGCGTCCCCGTAGAACGTCGCGCTGTCGACGAACTCGTAGGTGATGTCGAATCCGGCCTCAGCGGCCTGCTGCACGAGCACCTCGTTCTGGCGCTCGCTGGTGGGCTGGTTGTCGGTGCCGACGAGGTGGATCTCCACGGGGAGGGTGTAGCCGGCGTCCTCGAGCATCGCCCTGGCGGCAGCCGGGTCGTATTCGCGCTGTGGGAGCGCGCTGTTGTACAGAGGGTCGAACGGGCTGAAATAGTCGTTGCCGACCTCGCCGTAGCCGTTGTAGACCTGATCGATCAGCTGCTGGCGGTCGACGGCCAGGCGCAACGCCTGCCGCACGACCGGATCATCCAACGGCTCCTGCTCCGTGTTCATGACCCAGGTGAGCGTGCCGCTGCTCGCGTAGTCGTAGATCGAGTAGCCGTCGACGCCGTCGATCGTGTCGACGATGGTCGGGTCGATGCTCGCATCGACATCAATCTGCCCGGCTGTCAGCGCGGAAGCGGCGCTTGTGGCGTCGGCGAAGCTCACGATCTCCAGCTCGTCGACGCCGGGGGCGGAGCGGAAGTAGTCTTCGTTCGCCGTGAAGGTGAGCTGAACCCCCGGATCGTTCTCCTCCAGGACAAACGGGCCGGAACCGATCGGCTCCTCGGGATCGAAGGTCGCGGGGACGATCGCGCTCGTGGGGCTCGCCAGAGCCTCGGGGAACGTCACGGTCGGATACAGCAGCGTGAACTCGATGGTCTTCTCATCGACCGCGACCACCTGATCCGGGTCGATGAACGGCATGGCCCCGCTGGGCGGCAGCTCTTCGTCGAACCAGCGCTGGACGGTGGCGACGACGTCATCGGCCGTCACGGCCGTGCCGTCGCTCCACGTCGCGTCCGTCAGCGTCACGGTCCAGGCATCGGCAGTGTCCCCGGCTTCGATCGACTCCGCCAGCCTCGGCTGCCACGCGCCGTCGGTGCCGTACTCGGCGAGGGTGTCGTACATCTGCCGGGCGATGATGTAGCCGCCGGTCGTGGTCGCCTGCGCAGGGTCGATCGCGTCGGCGTCGGACAGGGATGCGACGCCGACGCGGAGGACGTCCGTCTCGTCGTCTGCGGAGGTGCTGGAACAGCCGGCGAGGACGACGGTCGTCGCCACCAGTGCGGTGAGGGCGATCGGGCCGCGTGCCCGATCGCCGAGAGGGTGACCAAACATGGATTCTCGTCTCCGATGATCTCGGTGGTGCTCTGTGATGGAGGGGCCGGGGGCGGGTTCCCCCGACCCGAGGGTCATGACGCGGCGGGAGCCGTTTCGTCGACCAGCGTCAGCCAGACGCGCATTCCCGGTTCGAGCCAGGTCTTCATCCCGATCGTCTCGAGCTGGTCTGCGCCTTCGATGACCCATCCGATCGCCGAGACGGGGAGCGGTTCGGCCGGGATGTCGTTGCCGTACATGATCGAGATCTGCTGGCGCGGCCCGTAGTAGGAGACCGCGCCGCGGATCTCGGTGCCGGTGGCGGCGACTTCGGCTGCGAGGTCCTCCGGGTAGAAGATGTTCTCCCAGTCGGCCAGGAACTTCGTCTGCATGAGGAGCAGGTCTCCTGTCAGCTTGCCGTGCTGGAGGTATGTCGAGAACGGCAGGGCGTCGCGGATCGTCTCGGCGAGGTCGGGGACCTTGTCCTCCCAGATTTCGATGATCGCGACGTCCTTGCCGTCGAGGTTGAAGTTGATCTTCATTGTGTTGTTCCTCGTCTCGTGATCAGGATCGGGCCGCGTCGGCGATGCGCTGGATCGGGTTGACGCGCTTGAAGCCGTCCACCAGCCCCCAGGGGAAGGCGATGTCGACCCAGCCGTGCAGGCGGTTCATGTAGGTCATGATCGACTGGGTGAGGTCGGCGAACTCCTGCATCGAGGAGGCCTTGCGGATGCCGCCGACATAGAGCTTCATGATCTCGCCAGCCTCGGGCAGCCCGACGTAGATGTTCATGTTCGCCTTGTACTGGCCCATCTCGTCCATGTAGGCCACGAGGGTGGTCAGGTCGAGTTCCGGGCTCCGCGTCGCGGTGGCCCATGCGAACCAGAGGATCTCGTCGGTGAGCGTGCGCAGCTCGTTCTCGGCGAAGATCATCGTCGAGAGGTAGTTGTTCTTCGCGCCGGTGCCCAGTGGCACCTTGCCTGCGGCAAGGTCGAGCACCTCCTGCGGTGGTGCCTCCCAGATCTCCTCGCGCGCTGCATCGATATGGGCGATGACCTCCTGAACGCTTCCGACTTCCTTGCGTACCTCAGCTTGTGCAACCACGGTGGTCGACACCCCTTCCTCCGCTCCGGCATTCCGAGCGGTCCGTTAGGCCGACGCATATGCGCCGCAGCAGCGACGATAGTTCGCGGACGAGTAGTTGATCACCCAATGCAAATAGATTTCATTGAGTGGTTACATCGTCGAAATAAATGATCATAGAATGAAAGCTACATTCGTTGAATGATCAATAGGAGTGCTGTGGACGAAGCGAAGCCGTCGACACGAACCGTCGACCGCGCACTGCAGCTGTTCGAGCGCGTGCTGGAAGCGCGCGGGGGATCCACATTGGCCGAGCTGTCGCGTGGCGTCGAGCTCTCGCCGGCCACGGCATCGCGTCTGCTCGCGACGCTGGCGGGGCATGGCCTGGTCACGCGCGGCGACGACGGTCGTTATGCGGCAGGACCGCGGATGAAGCAGCTCGCCGCCGAGGCTCTGCGAGACGATCCTCTCTACGAACTGGCGGGTCCGCATCTGGAGACTCTCGCCGAGGTGACCCAGGAGATGGCCGCGCTCGGCTGCTCGCTCGGTGACGATGAGGTGCTGTACCTGCGGCAGGTCTCGCCCTCGGCACAACTCGTGCAGGCGGGCACGTGGACCGGGCGGACGATTCCTCGTGCCGACACGGCGATGGGCCGTGCGCTGTCCGATGAGCTGACGGATGCCGGCTACGCCATCTCCAGTCGGGAAGAGAATGAGATCGATGCCGTGGCGGCTCCCGTCTTCGGCCACCGCGGCACGGTCCTGGGGGTGCTGAGCATCACCGCCCCCCGCTACCGCACCTCGTACGAGGATCTGGAACGCTTCGGCCGTATCGTGCTCGCCCATGCCGCGCAGATGTCGGAGGCGCTGGGAGCCGACATGTCGATGCTGCGGTCACGTGGTCGCTTCCCCGGCGCATAGTCCGCGGCTCGCCGGCGTCGTCGCTCGCCCGATCCGACTGCGCGGCATGGACGATTCACCACGGCAGCGGGAGCTGTCGGGGGGGGGGGGGGGGCATCCGAGCGGGGCTGTGAGCGCGCACAGGTTGAGGGCGTAACGTCCGAGCATGAGTGCACAATTGAAGATCGCGGGGCAGAGCCCCGACCTGCTGGGCCTGGAGAACATCCTCGTCGGGTCGCTTCCGGCGACGCTGGGCACGGATGAAGCCCCGGACCGCTACACCGTGGAAGCGGTGTTCACACGCAAGACGGATCGTGACGAGGTGAACGCGATCCAGGGCGGCGAGATGCGCGCCCACCTGTCCGCGAACGGATATCCGACCATCGAGCTGCACGTCGCCGATCGTCGCCTGGAGATCGCGAACACCAACTTGGAAGAGCTCCGCGACGGCCTCGCCGCCGTCCTCGCGGATCGGCTCGCCGAGATCAGTGCCGCCCTCATGCTGGAGCGCGAGATCGCTGCGCATCTCTTCCAGGATGCCTCCGACCGTGAACAGGCCCGCGCGGCATCCGTCGCGGCCCTGGCCGCATCGGTGTCCTTCACTCGTCGCGATGCGAGCGCCGCATCCGACGACGACGCCCGCATCGAGGACTGGGTCGAAGAAGGCGGCGCCGTCCGAAGCTAGGCGGCCTGCTCGAGAGGAGAACGCCGCTCGGCCATCCATAGGCGCGAGACCGCGACTGATCCTGCGGTATCCCCGCGCGCTGGCCCCGACGGGTTCGCCCTTTCCGCCGTCGACCGATCCCGCGGAATCGGGCAACGTCCAGCCGCCCCTGCTACGGTAGGCGGGCCGGCACCGCGCCGGTGTCAGGGAAGACTTCTCGTCCACCGACGGGCCGCATCGGCCATCACGTTCTCCGTCGCCTCCTCTGTGCGAGTCCGAGGAGACCCTCATGCCCACCCCATCCTCCGTGCCGTCCCCCGCGCCCTGGGCGGAGCCGCTCGCCCTTCCCGCCGGCAGCAGCGCCGTCGTGTACTGCGAGGGCCAGTTCGGCGAACAGGACGGGAAGACCGCGAACGGCCTCGTCCGGCACTCCGAGAAGTACGAGATCCTCAGCGTGATCGACAGCACGCATCAGGGTGAGGATGCCGGGACGCTGCTGGACGGCGTCGCCAACGGGATCCCCGTCCTGGGGAGTCTCGCGCTGGCCGTCGCGCATGCGGACCGCGTTCCCGACTATCTGATCTGCGGACTGGCGCCCGCCGACGGCCTGCTGTCGCCCGAGCAGCGCATCGTCCTGCTCGACGGGATCTCCCGCGGCATGCACATCATCAACGGCCTGCACGAGTTCCTCAACGACGATGCGGAGTTCGCCGCGGCGAGCCTGGTCGCCGGCGTCACCATCACCGACGTCCGCAAGCCCCGCGAGAAGAAGGATCTCCATCTCTTCTCCGGCCGGATCTTCGACGTGACCTGCCCTCGGATCGCGGTTCTCGGCACCGACGGCTCGATCGGCAAGCGCACGACCGCGACCCTGCTCGTGCAGGCGCTCACCGCACAGGGGGTCCGCGCCGTCCTGGTCGGAACGGGCCAGACGACGATCATCCAGGGAGGTCGCTACGGCGTCGCCCTCGATGCACTCGTGCCGCAGTTCTGCTCCGGGGAGGTCGAGAACCAGGTGGTCGCGGCGTTCGAGGGCGAAGATCCCGACGTCATCATCGTCGAGGGCCAGGGCGCCCTCAGCCATCCCGCCTACCTGACCTCCGCGCACATCCTGCGCGGCAGCCGCCCCGAAGGCGTGATCGTGCAGCACGCCCCTGGGCGGCGGGTGCTCGGCGACTTCCCGATGGTGGCGATGCCGACGGTGGCCAGCGAGGTCGCTCTGATCGAGGCGTTCGCGGACACGAGGGTGATCGGCGTCACCGTGAATCACGAGAACCTGTCCGACGCTGAGATCGGCTCGTCGATCGACGAGATCGAGCTCGAGCTGGGCATCCCGGCGACCGATCCGCTCACGCGGCCGCTCACAGCACTGGCGGATATGGTTCTGCAGGCCTTCCCCGCTCTCGCGCCGGGCCGACGTGCGGGTGCCGGGAGCTCGTCGACCGTCTGATGGCGCGGTCCGCGGCCCTCCCCGTCATGCAGCCCAGCAGTGGTGAGGCGCCCCGCCGCCCCTCGCGCGCCCAGTAGGCTGTTCCCGTGCTTCTCAGCGACCGCGACATCAACGCAGAACTCGCCTCCGGCCGTATCGGCCTCGAGCCGCACGATGCCGCGATGGTGCAGCCGTCCAGCGTGGACGTGCGCCTGGACAGGTACTTCCGTCTCTTCGACAACCACAAGTACCCGTTCATCGACCCCTCCGAGGACCAGCCCGAGCTCACCCGGCTGATCGAGGTCAAGCCGGACGAGCCGTTCATCCTGCACCCCGGAGAGTTCGCCCTCGGCGCCACGTTCGAGCAGGTCACGCTGCCCGACGACGTCGCAGCCCGCCTGGAGGGCAAGTCCTCGCTCGGGCGGCTCGGCCTCATCACCCACTCGACGGCCGGTTTCATCGATCCCGGTTTCACCGGTCACGTCACCCTCGAGCTCGCCAACGTCGCCACCCTCCCGATCAAGCTCTGGCCCGGGATGAAGATCGGGCAGCTGTGCTTCTTCCGCCTCACTTCCCCGGCCGAGAACCCCTACGGCTCCGGCCCCTACGGCAACCGCTACCAGGGGCAGCGCGGGCCGACGGCGTCGCGATCCTTCCAGAACTTCCACCGCACCGATGTCGGCGTCACCGATGTCGGCTCCCTCGGCGGCTGAACGGCCGAGGCCGTAGCGCACGAGAAACGCCTTCCGTGGTGACAAACCACTGCGGAAGGCGTTTCTCGTCGTGAATGTGGTGTCTCGCGCTCAGCGGACGTGCGAGCCGCGGTCGAACCCGGCGTCGAAGCCGCGCTCGTAGGCGTGCTCGTAGGCGTGCTGTGCGGCGCGTGCCGCGTGCAGCCGCACCGCGCCGGGGTGTCCGTGGCGTCCGTGCGGGCCGAAGCCGTCGCGCGGGTCGCAGGGCTGCCCGAAGCCCTGCGACCCGCCGTGGGATGCGTGGCCCTCGCGCGGCCCGAATCCGTGCCGCGGCCCGAACGGGCGGCCGTGCTCGGCATCCTCACGCGGGGCGAAACCGTGCCCGAGACCATGCCGACGTCCGCGTCCGAAGGCGCGGCGTCCAGGCCCGAAGCCGTGGCCTCGTCCTCGGGGCAGCCCCATGCCCTCCTCCCAGCCGTAGGCGCGAGCGATCTGCTCGAGTGCGGCGAGTGTGGTGGCGTAGTCCTCCGGCGAGACGGCATCGGCGACCTTCCGGCGGATGCCGTCGACGACGGCGCCGAGTCGCTCCTTGGCGGCGCGCCCCTCGTCGGTGAGCGCCCAGCCCCCGTCGGTCCGCGCGATCCAATCACGCTCGATGAGGCGCTCGAGCTTGTGCTCGGGCAGGCGGCGCTCGCGGTCCGCCCCGTCGTCGACGGCGTTGAGGAGCCTCCAGTCGCGGCGGGTGAGCCCTTCGTCCTGGAAGGCGGCGGCGAACTCCGCCGCCATGAGCCGGTCGGCGGCCTTGAGCCAGTATCCGAGTGGACGGTTCGTGGAATCCGTGTTCTGCGTGTTCATGGGTGAGATCCTTTGCTTGTCATACTGCATGTATATGTAGTGTGACATGCAATAGTGAAACATGTCAAGTCGCATGTAAAATCAACGCGTGAGCACCCCCGATCCCGCCGACGCCATCGCCGGGGCGCTGGCGCGCCTGCGCGGACGCCGGCAGCCTCCGCGCGGGTTCGACGGCCCGCACCCCGGCCCGCACGGCGCGGGCCCGCACACCGCCATGCACGGTCCCTTCGGCCACCGCGCGGAGCACGGCCGCCACGGCGGACCGCCCTGGGCCGGAGGGCCGGGCGGCCGATTCGGCGGACCGGCCTGGATGCGGATGCTGGAGGCGCTCGCCGCGGCATCCTGTCCCCTCAGCGTGAGCGAGCTGGGCGAGGCGATCGGCGTCGATCAGCCGCGCGCCTCGCGTCTCGTCCAGCAGGGCGTGGATCGCGGACTCGTCCGTCGCGAAGCCGATCCGGACGACGCGCGGCGCACCCGCATCGCCCTCACGGACGACGGCAGACGCATCGCCACCGGTGCACGCGGAGCGCGCCGCGAGGCCCTCTCCACCGCTCTCGAGGCGTTCACGGAGGAGGAGCGCGCCGAGCTCGCGCGACTGCTGAACAAGCTCGCGGACAACTGGGGGGAGTGATCACGCAGGCGTCGATCCGGATACCACGACCGATCCGGAGGAGAACGCCGGATCGGGAGGCCCTGATCGGCGTTCGGCTCCTCCGGATCGCGCGAAGTCCTCCGGATCGTGCGTCCTCGCCGTTCCGCATCGCGCGCGTCCGCGCCGCCGCGCATCGTGAAACATGATCTTCTCGGGCGGAAACACAGTCGTCTTCTGTTCGTAGCCAATCCGAAACACGGCGTCCGTCTACTGGATTCATGACCACCGTCACGGACACTCCGGCTCACGTCTCGACCCGTGTGAACATCGCCCTGCTCGGCGTGCGCAGCGACGCACCCGTGCGGAGGGCCGGCGGCGCCGGCCCCAGCGACGACGGGCACTTCCTCGTCAACGGCGACGGGGCCGCCATCCCGCTCAATCCCGACAGCCCCTATGTCGTCACCTCCCAGGGGCGGCTCACGCTCGACGGGGCCGACCTCGGCTTCGACGTCGCCCCGGTCGTCCGTCCGAGGTTCTACGACCTCGAGACCGCCGAGGGCGTCAACTACGAGAAGATCGCGAAGCTGCACGGCAAGAACGTGCTGGCCACCACCGTCGTGCAGACCTGCGTCCGCTACGACGAGAGCGAGCGCTGCCGCTTCTGCGCGATCGAGGCGTCGCTCGACGCGGGGCTCACGGTCGCCGTGAAGACGCCCGCGATGCTCGCCGAGGTCGCCGAGGCGGCCGTCCGCCTGGACGGGATCACGAGCATGGTCATGACGACCGGCACCTCCAACGGCTGGGATCGCGGCGCGAAGCACCTTGCCCGCTGCGTGCGAGCGGTGAAGGCAGCCGTCCCCGACCTCGAGATCCAGGTGCAGTGCGAGCCCCCGGCCGACCTCAGGGCCATCACGGACCTCTACGAGGCCGGGGCGCGCTCCATCGGCATCCACGTGGAGTCGATGGACGACGAGGTCCGCCGCCGCTGGATGCCGGGGAAGTCGCGGGTCACGATGGACGAGTACCGAGCCGCATGGCGGGAGGCCGTGCGGGTCTTCGGATGGAACCAGGTCTCCACCTATCTCCTCGTCGGCATGGGCGAGGACCCGGACGAGCTCGTCGAGGGCGCCCGCGAGCTCATCGAGATGGGCGTGTACCCGTTCGTCGTCCCGTTCCGCCCGCTCAAAGGCACCCTCGCGACCGACGTCGACAGAGTTCCCGCGCCGCATCGGAAGGTGCTGAACTCCGTGACCAGCCGCGTGGCCGCTCTGCTCCAGGCCGCCGGAATGCGCGGCGAGGATCAGCGGGCGGGATGCGCGGCCTGCGGCGCGTGCAGCGTGCTGAAGACGGCTGGAGCCTGAGATGTTCGAGGTCCCCGTCCTCACCGGCTCCGCCCGCCCGCCCGCCGTCGACCCCCGAGGCTGGCGCGTCGACAGGGCGACGCCGGCGCAGGCGGACGCCTATCGGAGCATCCGCCGCGACGTCTTCGTCGCCGAGCAGGGGATCTTCGACGCGGACGACGCGGACCGCATCGACGACGACCCCCGCACCGTCCTCCTCGTCTGCCTCGACGAGGAGGGGCAGGTGCTCGGCGGCGTCCGCCTGGCTCCGGCTTCCGAGGGGCGGGACATCGGCTGGTGGACGGGAAGCCGGCTCGTCGTGCGACGCGACGCGCGCGGTGCCGGCGGCATCGGATCCGCGCTCGTGCGGGAGGCCTGTGCCCTTGCGCTCTCGCTGGGCGTCCTCCGCTTCGAGGCCACGGTGCAGGAGCGCAACGCGCCGCTGTTCCGCCACCTCGGCTGGGAGGCGTGGGGGCGGACCATGATCGGGCAGGTCGAGCATGTCCGGATGCGCTGGCCGATCGATCGGATCGAGAAGCTCCTCGCCGCGACCAAGGCTCCGCTCGGGGCGCTCGTCGGCGCCTTCCGCGATGACGACCCTCGTGCGCTGGGCGGATCGGCCTTCGTCGGCGACGATGGCGCCCCAGTTCCCGGCAGCGATGTCATCGCGGCGTGCGACGCCATCCTCCCCGCCATGATCGAGCGCGATCCGGAATGGGCCGGATGGTGCGCCGTCCTCGTCAACGTCAACGACCTCTCCGCGATGGGCGCGCGGCCGATAGGGCTGCTGGACGCCGTCGCCGCCCCCACGACCTCGTTCGCTCGGCGCATCCTCGGCGGCCTGCGCAGCGGCGCGGATGCCTGGGGCGTCCCGCTCCTCGGCGGGCACACCCAGATCGGCCCCGCCGCCGCGCTCTCCGTCACCGCGCTCGGACGCACGAAGCACCCGGTCCCCGGCGGGGGCGGTCGTCTCGGCGACGAGCTGAGCCTGACCGTCGACCTCCGCGGATCCTGGCGTCGCGGATTCGAGGGCCGGCAGTGGGACACGACCTCCGCCCGCTCCGGCGCCGAGCTCCGCGAGCTCGCCGGCCTGGTCCGCAGAGCCCGTCCGAAGGCGGCCAAGGACGTCAGCATGGGCGGGATCGTCGGCACCGCCGCGATGCTGGCGGAGGCGTCGGGCACGGGCCTCGCGATCGACGTCTCGGCGGTCCCCGCGCCCGCCGACGCCGCTTTCGGGGACTGGCTCACCTGCTTCCCCGGATTCGGGATGCTCACCGCCGACCGTCCCGGACGGTCCCGGATGGCCTCTGAGCTCGCCGAGACCTCGGTCATCGGCCGGCTCACGGGCGGATCGGACGTCCGCCTGGTCTGGCCGGATGGCGTCGAGACGCCCGTGAGCCGGACACCGGCGACCGGACTCGGCCCCACCCGCTGACACGACTTCCCCACCCTCACCACCCACAAGAAAGAGACGAACATGCCTGAAGACATCGACGCCCTGATCGCCGAGAACATCGCCAAGTCGCTCGGCGAGATCCCGCACCCCTCGCTCCCCAAAGGCACGAATATCTACGGCTCCACCAAGCTGTTCCCCGACTTCCAGGCGGAGGACGGCGAGACCTACTTCACCCTGATCCACGGCATCCCGCACGAGTCGTCCGTGAGCTTCGTCGCGATCCTCCAGGCCACCCGCGCCCTGCGCAAGGGCTTCGAGTCGGCGATCTACTTCTACGGACCGGGCACCCTCGCCTGCACCGCGAACCGCGGCTTCCCCACCACCGGCGATGCCGGCTTCCCCGGCGAGCTCAATATGAACGGCTCGCTGGAGACGTTCATCAAGGAGGGCGGAACGGTCTACTGCTGCCGCTTCGGCATGGCGCTGCACGGCATGCGCGAGGAAGACCTCATCGAGGGCGTGATCCCCGCTCATCCGCTCGACGTCCAGGACGCTCTGATCTACTACGCGCGCAAGGGCGCGATCATCAACTCCACCTACAACCTCTGAGGAAGACCCCGATGTCCATCACCGTCGCTTCCGTCTCGGCGAACTTCACCCGGGATCTGGAGCAGAACTACGCGCTCATCGCGCAGCTGCTGGAGGACGCCCGCGAGCAGGACGTCCAGCTGGTCGCCTTCCCGGAGGCGGCGATCGGCGGCTACCTGTCCTCGCTCGGCAACCACGGCGACACCGTGCAGAACACGAAGCGCTCGCTCCCGCCGGCCATCCGCCTGGACGGGCCGGAGATCAAGCGGGTCCAGGAGCTCGCCGGCGACACGATCCTCACGATCGGGTTCTGCGAGCTCGCCGACGACGGGGAGACCAGGTATAACGCCGCGGTCTGCCTGGACGGCGGGAACATCTACGGCTCCTACCGGAAGGTCCACCAGCCCCTCGGCGAGAACATGTCATACTCGGCGGGCGACCGGTACACGGCCTTCGACACCCCGCTCGCCCGCGTCGGCATGCAGATCTGCTACGACAAGGCCTTCCCCGAGGCGGCCAGGATGCTCGCCCTCGACGGCGCGGAGATCGTCGTGAGCATGTCGGCGTGGCCCGCCGCGCGGACGGCGACGGCGGAGAACCTGCAGGACGACCGCTGGACCTACCGCTTCAACCAGTTCGACATCGCCAGGGCGCTGGACAATCAGGTGTTCTGGATGGCGTCGAACCAGTCCGGGACGTTCGGCTCGCTGCGCTACGTCGGCAACGCGAAGGTCGTCGACCCCGGCGGGAACATCGTCGCCACCACCCTCCTCGGCGCCGGCCTCGCCGTCGCCGAGATCGACATCGACGAGACGTTCCGGACGATGCGCGGCGGCATGTTCCACCTGCGTGACCGACGTCCAGACGTCTACGGTCCCGTCGCAGAGGCGGATGCCGTGCACACCAACCGCTGGCGGGAGCTCGCCCATGCCTGAGATGACGTTCGAGGTGCGCTGGCCCGACGGGCACGCGACATCGCACTACTCCCCGAGCCTCGTGATGCACGACTTCCTCGAGGTGGGCGGGCGCTACGACGTCCCCGATTTCGTCGGCAGGACGAGCGAGGCGCTTCATCTCGCCAGCGAGCGGGTCCGAGCGAAGTACGGCTTCGCCTGCACCTCGGCGATGCACTCCGAGGAGAGCATCGCCGCAGAGGCGGCGGCCTGCCCGGACGGGCACGTCGAGGTCCTCGCCATGGAACCCCCTCTGGAAGGACGAGCAGCATGATCCCCGTCGATGTGCAGGACGGCGACCACTTCGAGGCCGTCGTCGTCGGCGGCGGCCAGGCGGGGCTCAGCCTCAGCCGGCACCTCGTGGAGTCCGGCATCCGCCACGTCGTCCTCGAGCGCGGCACGGTCGCGCACGAGTGGAAGGACGGCCGCTGGGACAACTTCACCCTGGTGACGCCGAACTGGCACTGCCGTCTTCCCTGGTATCCCTATGAGGGGAACGACCCGGACGGATTCATGACGCGCGACGAGGTGCACGCCTGGGTGCGCGGCTACGCGGACACCTTCGACGCCCCGGTCGCGGAGGGCGTCTCGGTCACGAGGATCGATCAGCGTGAGGGCGGCGGGTTCGTCGTCCGCACCAGCGCCGGGACGATCACCGCCGACACCGTGACCTCCGCCACGGGCGGGTACCACCGGCCGGTCACCCCGGCGTGGGCGTCGGGCATCCCGGACTCCGTGCTCCAGGTGCACTCGCACGAGTACTTCACCGCCGCCCAGCTCCCCGAGGGCCCCGTCCTCGTGGTGGGCTCCGGGCAGTCCGGCACGCAGATCGCGGAGGACCTCATGATCGAGGGCCGCGAGGTGCATCTCGCCCTCGGGCGGGCGCCGCGTGTGGCCCGCTTCTACCGCGGGAAGGACTGCATGACCTGGCTCGCGGAGATGGGCGTGTACGACGTCCCGGTGTCGACGCGCGGTCTCGCCAAGCGCGAGTCGACGAACCACTACGTGACGGGTCGCGACGGCGGGCGTGACGTCGACCTGCGGGAGTTCGCGCTGCGAGGAGCGGTGCTGCACGGCAGGGCGACCGGCTTCGAGGAGGGCGCGTTCCGCTTCGACGACTCGCTCGCGGCGAATCTCGACTATGCGGACTCCGTGGCCGAGTCGATCAAGAACGACATCGACCGCTATATCGAGCGGGAGGGCATCAGCGCCCCCGTCGAGGAGCGCTACCGGCCGGTCTGGGAGCCGGGGGAGCCCGTCGCCTCCCTTCCGGCCGAGGAGATCGGATCGATCGTCTGGTCGATCGGGTTCCGCGCCGACTGGTCGTGGCTGGGGGATCTCGACGTCCTCGACCACGAGGGGCATCCGGCGCACGTACGAGGGGCGACGGCCGTCGCGGGCTTCCAGTTCCTCGGGCTGCCCTGGATGCACACCTGGGGATCCGGACGGTTCCACGCCATCGCCCGGGATGCCGAGCACGTGGCAGCCCTCGTCGAGTCCGCCGTGCGCGAGCGCGCCGGGGTCGCCTGAGCCCCGCGGACGCGGAGATATACGCTGAACGAATGGGCACAGTCACGATGGCGGGGGTCGCTGCGCATTTCGGCCGCGACGTCGATCGCACCATGGCTAAACTTCCCGGCATCATCGCGCAGGCCCGTGAACGCGACGTCGACCTCCTCGTCTTCCCCGATGCGACGGTGGGCGGCTATCTCTCCGATCTGCAGCATCCCGTCGAGGTCGACGGCCCGCCGGCGGCGGTCGACCTCGACGGACCGGAGGTCGCCGCGGTCGTCGCCCTGGCGGAGGACATGACCGTCTGCTTCGGCATCGCGGAGCGCGCCTTCGCCGACGGGGCGGAGGTGCGGTACAACACGGCGGTCTGCGTGACCGGCGACGGCATCCTCGGGACGCACCGGAAGGTGCACCTCCCCCTCGGCGAGTCGGAGGTGTACCGCGCCGGCGCCGAGTTCCAGGCGTTCGACTCGCCGGTGGGGCGGCTGGGCATGCTCATCGACTTCGACAAGACCTTCCCCGAGTCGGCGCGCTCGCTGGCCCTGGACGGCGCGGAGATCCTCGCCTGCCTGAGCGCGTGGCCGGCCAGCGTGACCGACCGCTCCGATCGGATCCGCAACGACCGGCAGGCGCACCTCTTCGACCTGTACGACTGCGCGCGGGCCGCGGAGAACCAGGTCTATCTCGTCTCGTCGAACCAGACCGGAGTGCTCGGAGGCCTGCGGTTCCTCGGCCAGGCGAAGGTCGTCGATCCCGCCGGGGAGATCGTGGCGAAGACCTGGGCGAAGGGCGGACTCGCCATCGCATCGGCCGACGTCTCGGCATCCGTCTCCCGCGCCCGGCGCTCCCTCAACCATCTCGGTCAGCGCGCCGAGCACGCCTACCGCCTGAGCGGCTCCTGAGCACAGCGCGGTCCTCGGAACAGGAGTCCTCTCGTGAGAATCGCGCAGATCACCTACTCGACGAAGCCGCGCGGCGGCGTGGTCCACACGCTGGCGCTCTCCGAGGCGCTCGCCGCCCTCGGCCACGACGTCGAGGTCTGGACGCTCGGACGCGCGGGCGACACCGTGTTCTTCCGGGACGTCGACCCCGCCGTGACCGTGCGCGTCGTCCCGTTCGCAGCCCGCGACGGCGAGGATGTCGGCGCGCGGATCGAACGGTCGATCCGGATCATGGCCGAGGCGTTCTCCACCGACGCCGAGATCGTGCACGCCCAGGACTGCATCTCCGCGAACGCGGTCATCGCCGCCGGCCGCGACTGCGTGCGGACGATCCATCACCTGGACGCCTTCACCACGCCGCGCCTCATCGAGTGCCATCAGCGTGCGATCGACGAGCCGATCGCACGGATCTGCGTGTCGAGGGCGGTCGCCGAGGAGGTCGAGTCGGAGTACGGGTACACGCCGACCGTCATCCCCAACGGCGTCGCCGCGAGCCGCTTCGCGGCCGCGGCGGGTCCTGCGGGCGAGAGGGCGCGGGAAGGATGGCGCTCGCGCCTCGGCGAGTACGTCCTCGCGCTCGGCGGGATCGAGCCGCGGAAGGGATCGATCGATCTGCTCGAGGCGTTCGCGATCCTCCGGCGGACGCGCCCAGGGCTGCGGCTGGTGTTCGGCGGCGGCGAGACGCTGTTCGACTATCGGCCGTACCGCGAGGAGTTCGACCGGCGGGCCGAGGAGCTCGACGTGCGCCCGGAGATCCTCGGAACGCTCCAGGACGACGAGGTGCCCTCTCTCGTGGCGGCCGCGAGCTCCCTGGGCTTCGTCTCCACGAAGGAGGGATTCGGCCTCGCCGCGATGGAGGCGCTCGCGGCAGGCGTCCCGGTGGTGGCGCGCGACCTGCCGGTGCTGCGCGAGGTCTTCGGCACGACCGTGACGTATGCCGCCGACGTGCCGGGCATCGCCGCGGCGCTGGAGGGCGTCCTCGCCTCCGAGCACGATGCCGCGCCGGGGCGTGCACTGGCGGACTCCTTCACCTGGGAGGCGGCCGCCAGAGCCCATGAGCGGTTCTACGCCGGCCTGCAGAGCGCTCGGGATGCGGGATGAGGCAGTCGATCTCGTCGATCATCGCCGATCGTGCCCGCGCGACGCCGGACGAGGTCGTGGTCGTCGATGACGAGGGAACGCTCACCGCGGCGGAGTTGGAATCCGCAGCGGTGGATCTCGCCCATGCGCTCCGCTCCCGTGGGGTCGCCCCGGACGATCTGGTGATGCTGTCCCTGCCGAACGGTCGCGAGTTCGTGATCGCCGCGGTGGCGATCTGGAAGGCGGGAGCTACGCCTGAGCCGGTGAGCCCGGCCCTGACCCGGCAGGAGCGCGCGGCGATCGAGGCGGTATCGCATCCCGCCGCGGCCATCGGCGCACCGCCGGTCTCGGACGGGATCGCGTGGCTGCCCTCCGTGACCGCGGACCGGTCGGGTGCGCCGTTGCCGGATCTCGCCGCCGCCTCTTGGAAGGCGCCGACGACATCGGGTTCGACCGGCGCGCCCAAGGTCGTCAAGGCGTCCGGGCCGGCTCTCCTGGACCCGACGCGGCAGGTCGCCCCCTTCCTCCCGTTGCGGGCCGTCCAGCTCGTCGCGGGGCCGATGACGCACTCCGCGACGTTCACCTATGCGTTCCGCGGGCTCTTCACCGGGCACCGGCTCATCATCCGCCCCCGGTTCGACGAGCGCGACTGGCTGGAAGCGGTGGCCGCGAACGGGGTGACCTGGGCACTCGTCGTGCCGACCATGATGCACCGGCTCCTGCGGCTCCCCGCGGCGCAGCGGGATGCCGGGCTGCTGCGCACCGTCGAGTCCGTGCTGCACATGGGCGCCCCCTGCGGCGCAGAGCTGAAGCGCGCGTTCCTGGAATGGATCGGCCCGTCCCGCGTTGTGGAGGTCTACGCGGGATCGGAGTCCAACGGCCTCACGATGATCGACGGCGAGGAATGGCTGCGCCGGCCGGGCAGTGTGGGCAGGCCCATCGGCGGCACGCGGATCGAGATCAGGGACGAGAGCGGGGCGCCGTGCGAGACCGGACGGGTCGGCCAGGTCTGGATGCACCGCGGGGAGCGGCCGGCCTATGAGTACCTGGGCGCGCGCACGCGCAGGGACCGCGACGGATGGGACACCCTCGGCGATCTCGGCAGCGTCGACGCGGAGGGCTACCTGTACCTCAGGGACCGGGCGGACGACGTCATCAACCGCGGCGGGGAGAAGATCTACCCGGCGAGCGTCGAGGCGGTCCTCGAACAGCATCCGGCCGTGCGCAGCGCCGTCGTCTTCGGTGAGAAGGATGAGGAGTACGGGCAGCGGGTGGTGGCGGTCGCCGACATCGGCGCGGCGACCGTCTCGGCGGACGAGCTGCGGGCATGGGCGCGGGAGCGCCTCGGGCCGCGCTCACCCTCGACCATCAGGATCGTCCGTGAGCCGGTGCGCAACGACGCCGGCAAGACCGCCCGGCGGAGCTGGGCCGGCCGGTGACGCGGTGCGGGGTCGGGTCACGCTTCGGGCGAGGTGCGGAATCAGGGCACATCTCGGGCGGGGTACGGGGTGAGGTGGTCGCCGGTGGAGTGACCGGATGCGGGGCTGGGTCACGCTCCGGGTGGGTGGCCGGGTGAGGGGGTCGCCGATCGCGTGACCGGATACGGGGGCAGGTCACATCTCGGGCGGGTGAGAGAGCCGCGGTTATGAGGTCCGATCCAGCGGAGTCTTCTCACCGGCCTCCACGGCGAACGGCAGCCAGTTCTCCACCGGCGCCAGCGGGCACGGCGAGAAGTCGGTGTACGCGCACTGCAGATTGGTGGCGCGGTTGAAGTCGAGCACCACTCGCCGGTCGCCGCCGCTCGGCAGCGTCACGGCGAGCGTCCTGCTCGCGCCATAGGTCGTCACGCCGCTCGTGGCATCGCGGAAGAGCAGCGTCGCAGCATCCCCGCCGCGCGAGATCAGGGTGACCTGCGCTTCGACGCCATCCACGGCGAAGCGGACCCTGCCCGGTGTCGTATGGGTGTGCTCGATGGCCTCGATCGCGGCGGCGATCGGGATGTCGTGGGCCTCGACGGGCTCGAACACGCCCTCCACGACCCAGCGCTCGTCCGGCGCGAAGGCCGGCGTCCCTCGGTAGCCGGTGCGCAGCGCGTGCTCCGGATGCAGCGGACGCACGATGTCGCGGCCTCCTCGCTTGGACACCTCGATCACCGCATCCTCGAACCGGGCGCGGTGGAACGTCCGCTCGCCGATGACGCCCCAGGCGTGCCGGCTCCGCACGGCGACGCCATCGACGTCGAGCACCTGGCCGGCGTCCAGCTCGACGACCACGCCGTCCGGTCCCGTGGTCCAGGCGCCCGGCACGTCCGCGAAGCGCTGCGGATGCTCGCTCAGGAGGTTGAAGCTCGTGTAGGCGAGGAAGCCGTGCGGTTCGCGCCGCCGCTGCTCGACGGCATCGTGCCACAGCCGCCATTCGGCTTCGAAGGCCGTCTCGGTGGTCGCGCTCATGCCGCCACCGTCTCGCGGGCCGGCTGCCATCCGAGCGCGGGGGCGATCTCGGTCGCGAGCAGCTCCAGCGCCTTGAGCGAGGCGTCCAGCGAAGGACGGGCCGGGTTGAACTGGGCCAGCAGATCGGTCGCGAGGGGGAGCACCTGCTCGCCCTGCAGCTGCGCGATCACCTCGTCGGGATGGCCGTAGTGGGCGTGATAGCGGAACAGGGCGTTCTCCAGCGTCTCCTCGCCGAGCCCGCGTCCGCCGGTGTTCGAGCGCCGGATGCTGTCGACGAGCGCCTCGCCGATGTGGCCGAGCGCCGTGTTCCGATCCGCCGCGGGGAAGATCAGCCGGGAGAGGCCGATCCGCGGTGCGCGGGGCTGCGCCCATTCCGCCAGATAGCGCTCCGCCCAGGCGCGCTGCACGAGGTCCGTGCGCTCCTCGTATCCGTAGGTCGCGCGGTTCAGCAGCAGGTTCGCCCCCTCCCCGGCGACGTGCGCCGCGCCCTCCGCGCTGAACACGGCATGCCAGCTGCGCTCGTCCGCGAGCGAGGGGGATGCCGTCTTCAGCACCGTCCCCCGGTCATCGAGCGGCTCACCGCGCAGGGCTGCGCGCACCTGGGCGAAGCTCTCCGTCGTCGCCGCGCGCCGGCGGTCGAAGTCGCGGCCGTACACGCCGTACGCCACAGGGTCGAAGCCGGTGCCGACGCCGAGCTCGACGCGTCCTCCGGACAGCGCGTCCAGCAGTCCGACGTCCTGCGCGAGCTGGATCGGCTCGTAGAGAGGGATGAGCGTCACGGCGGTTCCGACATGGATGCGTCGCGTTCGGGCGGCGACGTCCGCGAGGAACACCCACGGCGAGCCGAGACCGCCGGCCGGATCGTCGCCGAAGTGGTGCTGCGCCACCCAGCCGGAGTCGAAGCCGAGCTCGTCGGCCGCGACGAAGAGCTCCTGCGCGTTGCGGTAGGACTCGCGGATGTCCGCGCCGCCCTCCACGTGGGTGAGGAACCCGAGACGGAACGAGCTCATGGCGACTCCTTTCGATGGCACCCGACGGGTGCGTCTGCGGTCACGGTAGTCAGCGGCGGATGCGCGGAGCGGCCTGTGTCGCCGTGTGACGGTGGCGAACGGATTGTGACGCGCACCCGAGCGGAGGTGCGCGGAGAGGCGAAGGATGACCGGGTTTCCACCAGCACAGGAGGTTCCCCATGGTCGCCGAGAACGAGATCACCCGCGGAGAGCGTCACGTCGACGCCGTCCTGCTCGCCCGCAGCACGCCGCCCCGTGAAGTGGAGGTGCTCATCGTGGGCGCCGGACCCTCCGGCCTCGCCACGGCTCTCGACCTGAACCGGCACGGCGTGGACGCCGCCGTCGTGGACGCAGCCGCTTCGTTCCGCCTCGTCCGCGTGGGCGCCATGGGGCACAGCGCGCGCACCGTCGAGCTCTTCCAGCAATGGCGGGTGGAGGACCGCATCCGCCGCGGATGGACGTTCCCGCCGGAATGGAACCTGGGCACGACCCTTCGCACCTCGCTCGTCGGCCACGATCTCAAGCCGGCCGGCTCTCCGACCGGACGTCCCGCCTTCGGCGCACGGCCGTCGAACCCGTACTCGCTCGCCGCGCCGCTGCGGCGTCCGCAGACCGCACTGCAGCAGGCCTTCCTCGATCAGCTCGCCGAGCTGGACGTCCCCGTCGCAGGAGGATGGCGCCTGACCGCCCTCGACGAGCGGGATGAGGCCGTGACGGCGACGCTGGAGCACGTCGAGACCCGCGCCGTGCGCAGTGTCAGGGCGAAGTACGTCGTCGGGGCGGACGGCGCGCGCAGCACCGTGCGCACGCTGGCCGGGATCGAGCGCGAGGGCGCGTACGCGACCGAGCGGCACTTCCGCTTCGTCGTGCGCACCTCGGGCGAGTATCGCGGGAGGCATCCGTTCCCGAGCGCCGTGAACGTGATCGTGAACGGCGTGCACGACGGATTCCTCGCCGCCCTCGACGAGAACCACTGGCGCGTCTACACGGGGCCGTTCCCGATCGACCGCACGCCGACGGACGCCGAGCTGCTGCGCCTGGCGCACGCCGCCTTCGGCTCGGACGTGGAACTGGAGGTCGCGGACGTCACCCCGTACTTCAAGAGCACCCGGCTGGCGAAGCGCTTCCGGCAGGGACGGATCCTGCTCGTCGGCGACGCGGCGCATGTGCGCACGCCCGGCGGCAATCTCGGGGAGGGATTTGGCGACGTCTTCAACCTGGGATGGAAGCTCGCCGCGGTGCTGCGCGGCACCGGGGGCGAGGAGCTGCTGGAGTCCTACGACCGGGAGCGCCGCCCGCACAACGCCAGGGTCGGCGCCGCTGCGAAGGAACGATCCGACCGCTCGGCCCGCAACGTCGCAGAGGCCAGGGCGGTGGGCTTCCCCGCCGATGACGACACGAGCGCGGAGGCCGAGGAGCGGCGTGAGCGGATCCGCGGGATCCTCGCCCGGTCCGGCGGTCCGCACATCGGCGTGTACTTCGACGAGCGCTATGACGACTCGCCCGTGATCGCCTACGAGCCGGACCAGGCTTCGACCGAGCGGCCCTGGGACGCCGAGACCTACGAGCCGAGCGGCCGGCCGGGGCATCGGGCGCCCGACGGCGTGATCGACCCCTACGGCGTCACGCTCTACGACCGCCTCGGCTCGGATGCCGGGCTGCTCGTACTGTCGTCCGACACCTCCGCCGTCGCCGGGTTCGTGGACGCCGCGGCCGAGCGCGCGATCGACCTGGAGGTACTCCATCTCGACGATGCCGGCGCGCGGGAGCTGTACGGGGCCCCGTTCGTGCTCGTGCGCCCCGACCATCACGTGGCCTGGCGAGGCACGGACGCCGCGGATGCCGGCGCCGTCCTCGACCGGGTGTACGGCCGGCTGCCCGCCGGCCGGCCGTCGGAGACGTCTCCGTCCTCGGTCGATGACGCCGCTCGGTCCGCGACCGAGGCGTCCGTCGTCCGCTGAGCTCCGCCCCCGCGACTGCGGGCTCGGAAGGTACGTCTGCGGCTTTCCGGAGGTGCCTCTCTGAGCCCGGCAGGGCGGTGAAGGCGCGTCTCCGCTCTCACCACGACGGCGACATCGAGCCCGCTGAGACGCTGGGCGGGCTCGGATCACGGGACGGCGTCTATGGAAGCCCCGGAGGATACGGTGGCCAGAGGGTGGATCTCTGTCACGATCGACGCCAGGGCGTGTCGGTATTCGGGCGCGTCGAAGGGCAGCGGGACGCTGTAGAGCAGCGTCGTGGAGCGCGCGGCCGCGGCATCGGATCGGAGCTTGTCGACGATGTCCTCCGTCGATCCGAAGGCGATGTTCGCCGTGGTCAGATGCGTCTCGACGTCGGAGGAGGGGTCGAAGCGCGCAGCGAACTCCGGCCGCTCGTGGGCGTAGCGGCGGAACAGCGCGACGGCGTCTGCGCGATCGGCCGCAGGCAGCACGACACGGGATGTCGCGATGCGCGGATCGGCTCCGGCGGGCAAGGCCGCCAGGTAGACGTCGATCAGGGCGGACTGCACCTCTCCTGTGTCGCCGGAAGCGGACTTGCGGTGCAGTTGGAGCCCGTCGCCGGCGGCGCCGATGCGCCGAGCGGTCTCTGCGCTGCTCGTCGCCTGCCACAGTCGCGTGCGCACGTCGGCCGCGGGCGGGTAGAGGGGCAGCTCGCGGCCATCGACGACACCGCCGAGCGCATCCCGCACCGCGGCGACGGCGGACGTGAACAGCGCATCGCGATCGGCCTCATCGAGGGCGAAGGCCGTGAACGCCGGCGATGACCATCCGCCGCCGTTGCTCTTGCCGAGTCCGATCTCGAGTCGCCCTCCGCTGAGCGCGTCCACCACGCCGATGATCTCGGCCAGACGGATCGGATTCTCGAACGCGGGTGTGATCACGGCCGTGCCCAGCCGGATCCGTGCCGTGCGCTGGCTGAGCGCCGAGAGGAATGTCAGCGCCGACGGCAGACCGTTCCCGCGCACATGGCCTTCGGCGAGCCACACCGAGTCGAATCCACGTCGCTCCGCCTCCACCGAGGCATCGAGAGCCGCCCGGTACCCGGATACCGGGTCCGCGCTCACCGGCGGTATCAGGAAAAGTCCGGCCGTGGTCATGGGGCTCCTCTCATACGCCCACGCCGGTCGGCGGGGCGTTGACGACCGACCGTATGGGCGCTGGTGGGGCTGCGCATCCTCTGAGTCATCGGGTGAATCAATGTGACGCGCGATGACGGGAGTCCTGTCCTGCGATGCGAGCGCCTCGGGACACTCGCCACCCAGCGGCACACGGCCGCACCTGAAGAGAACCGGAGCATCATGTCCCTTCCCCGCCGTCGCGCACGGCTCGTCCCCCGAGCCGGAGCGGTCCTCGCCGCCGTCGCTCTCCTGCTGACCGCCTGCGCTGCCCCCACCGACACCTCAGGATCCTCGACGGAGGGAGAGAGCGTGCTGCGCTGGGCGGTCTCTCAGCCGTTCGCCAACTGGGATCCGATCGTCACGGGCAGCACCGCGAGCACCCGCTACCTGACCCCGATCTACGAATCCCTCACGTCGATCGACGAGAACGGCGAGCTCGCCCCTGGCCTCGCCGAGTCGTGGGAGTACGCCGACGACGGCACCGCGGTCACGTTCCACCTGCGGGAGGGGGCGACCTTCCACGATGGGACGCCGGTCGACGCGGAGGCCGTGGAGTCGTTCATCGTCCGCGCCAAGACGCAGACGAACTCCGCGCTCATCGGCGACTACGCCACGATCGATCACGTCACCGTCGATGACGAGCTCACCCTCACCGTCCATCTGACCCAGGTCGACTATCAGATCCCGTATCTGCTGAGCGTGCGGGGAGCGCTCATCACCAGCGCGGTCGCCGCCGAGGAGGACCCGGAGAAGCTGAACGTCTCCCTGCCGATCGGCGCGGGTCCGTTCAAGGTCGTCGAGCTCGTCCCGGAGAGTCGCGTCGTCCTGGAGAAGTTCGACGACTACTGGGATGCCGACAGCATCCACATCGATCGCATCGAGATCGAGTTCGGTATCGACGGCTCGACCATCGTCAAGGCCGTGCAGACCGGCGTGTACAACTTCGCGATCATCGACGCCCCCGCGGTCAAGGAGGCCGAGGACGCCGGGCTGGACGTGTGGTTCGGCGACGAGTACGCCTGGTTCGTCAACTTCCTGAGCATCAACATCAACAAGGAGCCCTTCGACGACCCGGCCGTCGTGGAGGCGATCAAGTACGCCGTCGACAGGGAAGAGATCGTCGACAAGGTGACCCTCGGCTACGGCAAGGTCGTCGATCAGCCGTTCCCGCCCGGCTACATCGCCTACGACGAGGCGTCCGAGGACGTCTGGCCGTACGATCCGGAGCGGGCGAGGCGGATCCTGGCGGATGCCGGCTATGCGGACGGCGACCTCGCGGTCACCCTCTCGCTCTCCGCGGAGAACCCCACCGCCGAGATCCTGCAGGAGCAGCTCGGCGAGATCGGCATCGACGTCACGATCTCGATCGATCCGAACTGGCGGGTCGGCTACTTCGGCAAGGAGACGGCGCTGGCGCTGTACGGATACTTCGGCCGTGATTCGCACGTCCAGGCGCTGACGGCGAACTACGACGCGGACGGGGTCCTGAACCTCAGCTCGCCGTACGTCTCCGACGAGTTCACCTCGGCGTTGAAGACGATCCGCGAGACGCCGATCGATTCGCCGGACTACCAGGAGCTGCTCCAGGCGGCGACGCGCGCCGGTGTCTCGACGTCGCCGACGGTGCACCTCTACACGGTGCCGGCGTTCTACGCCAAGACCGATGCCGTGTCGGACCTGCCGACGATCCAAGGGCAGTTGAGCTGGAAGGGCGTCACCGTCGAGGAGTGATGCCGCATCCTTCGGCGTCCCCTGCTCGTCACGCGATCACGCTGCGCCCGGTCTCGTGACGAGCACCCGCGCGGAGCCTGCTCATCGTTGAGAAGGGGGAAAGGTACCTCTGCGGGGCTGCGGAGGTACCTTTCCCCACTGTCGTCGCAGCGGCAGACGCGCGGACGCGGACCGCATGTGACCGTGTGTGACGTCAGCGGAAGCTTTGTGACGGCGGCGATCCCGCTCGCGCGGGAAGGGGACCAATCTGGGCGAGATCCCGAACACCCGACCCGCACAGCAGAACGGACACCTCATGGCTTTCAGATTCCCCCGACTTCGAACGGCCGCCGCGGCCGTGCTGGTGAGCGCGCTCGCGCTCACGGCCTGCGCGGCCACCCCCTCCGACGGCACTGCAGGCGACGACGGCCAGGAGAGCGTGCTGCGCTGGGCCGCCACGCTCCCCGCGCACTGGGATCCGGTCGTGCAGGGCTCGGGCTTCAGCTTCAACCTCACCGCGCTCGCCTACGCATCCCTCACCGAGATCGATGAGAACGGCGAAGCGGCCCCCGGCCTCGCCGAGAGCTGGGACTACAACGACGAGGGCACCGCCGTCACCTTCCACCTCCGGGAGGGGCTCGTGTTCCAGGACGACGAGCCGGTGAACGCCGAGGCGATCAAGCTCTACATCGAGCGCGCCAAGACGCAGGAGAACTCCGCGCTGTTCGGCGATCTCACCTCGATCGAGTCGGTCACCGCCGACAGCGAGCTGGACGTCACCGTGCACCTCAACCAGGTCGATCACCAGATCCCGCTGCTGCTGGGCAAGCGCGTCGCGCAGATCACCAGCCCCAAGGCGGCCGAGGATCCGGAGAAGCTCGACCAGTGGCCCGTCGGCGCCGGCCCGTTCACCGTCACGGAGTACGTGCCGGAGTCGCACATCTACTTCGAGAAGAACCCGGATTACTGGGACGCCGACAACATCCACATCGACCGCCTCGAGCTCTCGACGGCTCCGGACCCGTCGACCCTGGTCGCCTCGATCGAGACGGGCGTGTACGACTTCGCCTACGGCCTGGCCCCCGCGCAGTATCAGACGGCCATCGACGCGGGGCTCGACGTCTCACAGCATCCGGTCTACTCGGCCTCGAACATCAGCCTGAATGTCAACAAGGCTCCGTTCGACGACCCGGCCGTCGTCGAGGCCGTCCGTCACGCGATCAACCGCGACGAGTTCCTGGAGAAGGCCACGTTCGGCCTCGGGTACGCCACCACCCAGCCGTTCCCCGAGGGATACATCGCCTACGACCCCGAGTCCGCGGACCTCTGGCCGTACGACCCCGAGCTGTCGAAGCAGATCCTGAAGGATGCCGGCTACGAGCCCGGCGAGATCGTGGTCGACTTCGTCGTCAGTGCGGATGCCGTCTCCAACGAGATCGTGCAGTCGCAGCTCGCGGCGATCGGCATCACCGCGAACATCACGGTCGCACCGGACTGGGCGACGCCCTTCTTCGCGAAGGACCTCACGCTGTCGACCTACGGCACGACGGGCCGGGAGTCGCCGGTGCAGACGCTGACGGCGCACTTCGGCCCGGACGGACCCCTCAACCTGTCCAGCCCGTACGAACCGGACGGCTTCGCCGAGGCGATCAAGACCGCCCGTGAGACGCCGCTGGACTCGCCGGACTACGCAGCGAACCTGCAGGCCGCGACACGTGCAGGACTGCAGAGCGAGGCGCTGATCTTCACGGTGGGCACACCCACGCTCGTCGTGAAGTCCCCGAAGGTCTCCGACCTGCTCCAGATCCCGGGGCAGATCAACCTGACGGGCGTCACGATCGACGAGTGATCGCCGAACCACTCCGCTCGTCGAGCGGACGTCCTTCCCCCGTCCTTCTCTCTCCCCCCGTTCGCTGAGTGGGCTTCCTTCCCCCGTTCGCTGAGTGGGCTTCCTTCCCCCGTTCGTTGAGCGAGCGCAGCGAGTCGAAACGCGGTTCCTCGCAAGACACGTTTCGACTCGTCGCTCCGCTCCTCGCTCAACGAGCGGGCGGGGAGGGGCTCTTCGCCCAACGAACGGGCGGGGAGGGGCTCCTCGCTCAACGAGCGGGAGGGAGGGGAGAGACCGCTCGCTCAACGAGCGGGGAGGGAGGGAAACACACCGAAAGGAGCACCGCATGACCGCCACAGCCACCGCCACGGCATCCGCCATCGCACAGCCGCGTGCGCGTGCGCATCTCGCGACCGCGGGGCGCCTCATCGCGCACACGGTGATCGTCTTCGCGACCGTCTTCCTGTTCGCGACCTTCATCACCTTCGGCCTGCAGGGCCTGAGCGGACTCAGCCCCGCGCATCTGCAGCTCGGCGAGTCCGCGACGCCGGAGCAGGTCGCGGCCCTCGAGCACGAGTGGGGGCTCGACCGCCCGTTCCTCGTGCAGTACCTCGACTGGTTCGGCGGGATCCTGCGGGGCGACCTCGGCCACAGCTGGTACAACGGCGCCGGGGTGAGCGAGCTGCTCGCCTCCCGGGCGGCGATCAGCCTCTCCGTCGCGGGGCTCGCCCTCGTCATCGGGATCGTCCTCGGCTTCGCTCTCGGCGTGCTCGCCGCCGCCTACCCCACGAGCCTGCTCGACCGTTCGATCACGGGGTTCACCACCGTCATCTCGGTGATGCCCTCCTTCGTGGTCGGCATCGCGCTCGTCGCGATCTTCGCCGTGACCCTCGGGTGGTTCCCCTCCGCCGGCTACGTGCCGATCGAACGGGGCGGCGTCGGGCTCTGGCTGTGGCATCTGTGGCTGCCGGCCATCGCCCTGAGCTTCGACACGGTAGCGGACCTCGCGCGCCAGATGCGCGTGGGGCTCATCCAGGCCGGCCGGGAGAACTACGTCGTCGGCGCGCAGATGCGCGGCCTCGGCTCGCGCCGCATCTTCTTCGGGCACGTCCTTCGCAACGGCTCGGGGCCGGCGCTCACCGTGCTCGGGATGAAGTTCCCCGCACTGCTGGGCGGCGCGGTCGTGACGGAGGCGATCTTCGGCCTCGCCGGCTTCGGCAAGTTCGCCGCGGACTCCGCGAACCGGGGGGATGTCCCGTCCGTCCAGGGCGTCCTGGTCGTCGCGATCGTCCTCGTCGTCGTCTTCAACCTCATTGTCAACCTGCTGCTCGTGCGGCTCAACCCCGCCTCGGCGAGAGGAGTCTGAGATGATCCGCCGCATCCTCGCGCTGCCCGCGGGCCGGTTCGCCGCCGCCTTCCTGGTCTTCATCACCTTCCTGGCGGTGGCGGGCCCGTCGCTCGCGCCCTACGACCCGCTCACCGGCACGGACGAGGTCCTCGCCCATCCCTCGTTCGCGCACTGGCTCGGCACCGACTACCTCGGTCGCGACGTGCTCAGCAGGATCCTCGCGGGTTCGACGATCAGCGTGTTCGGCGCCGTGCAGGTCGCCGTCATCGCGCTCTTCGTCGGCGCCGTGCCCGGCATCCTCTCGGTCTACCTCGGACGGGTCTTCGAGTGGCTCACGCTGCGGTTCGTCGACACGCTCATCGCGCTGCCCTTCCTCGTCTTCGCCGTCGCCGCGACGGCGCTGCTCGGCAACGGGATCCCGCAGGCGATGTTCACCGTCGGCATCCTCGTCTCCCCGCTGTTCTACCGGGTGTCCCGCGCCGCGACGCTGACCGTCGCGAGGTCGCAGTACGTGGAGGCGGCGATCCTCGCCGGTGCGCGCACCGACTGGATCGTGCGAGCGCACGTGGTCAGCAAGGTGCTCCCCCCGATCGCGATCGCGACGGCGAACACGCTGGGCGTCGGGTTCGTCGTCGTGTCCAGCCTGACCTTCCTCGGGATCGGCATCCAGCCTCCCGCACCCTCGTGGGGCGGCGTGCTCGCGAGCGACCTCGGCTATCTCAACTACCGCCCCTACGCGCCGGTCTTCACGACCGTGCTCATCATGCTCACCGTGTGGGCGTTCAACCTCCTCGCCGACGTCATCCGCGACGTCGCGGGGGAATCGGGGCGCACTCTTCTCGCCGAGCGGGATGCCGTGCGCACCCTCCGTCGCAGCAAGCGCCGTCCTTCGGAGGACGGCGAGAAGAGCCCAACGCTCCCCGGAAGGAGTTCGTCATGACCGACAGCATCCTGAAGCTGTCCGACGTCCGCATCGCCCATCGTCACACGGGAGAGGAGATCGTCCGCGGAGTGTCCTTCGAGCTGCACCCTGGAAGAGTGGTCGGCATCGTCGGGGAGTCCGGCAGCGGCAAGACGCTGACCTGCCGTGCGGTCCTCGGCATCCTGCCGAAGCTCTTCGAGATCGCCGGCGGCAGCGTGGAGCTGTTCGGCCGGGACATCTCCACGTTCGGCAAGCGCGACTGGGAGCAGGTGCGCGGCGTCGGCATCACCGCCGTGTTCCAGGATCCCGGCTCCTACCTGAACCCCTCGCTCCGCGTGGGCCCGCAGCTCGCCGAGGGTCTGCGGGTGCGCGGCGGCCTGAAGCGCCGCGAGGCGAAGCGCCGTGTGCTCGCCCTCTTCGAGGACGTCCGGCTGCGCGATCCCGAGCTCGTCTACCGCAGCTATCCGCATGAGCTCTCGGGCGGGATGCTGCAGCGCGTGCTGATCGCCTCGGCGATCTCGCTGGAGCCGAAGGTGCTCATCGCCGACGAGGTCACGACGGCCCTGGACGTGACCGTGCAGGCCGAGGTGCTCGACCTCCTGCTCGATCTCAAGGAATCGCACGGTCTCGCGCTCATCGTCGTCTCGCACGACCTCGCCGTGGTCGCCCAGACCTGCGACGAGGTGCTCGTGCTGCGAGACGGAGAGGTCGTGGAGCAGGGCTACGCCAAGCGCATCCTGTTCGCGCCGGAGCACGAGTACACCCGGCTGCTGATCGATGAGCACAACATCTACGGGCTGGACCGGTTCCGCACGGCGAAGGATGCTTCCGGGCAGGAGGGCGTCTCGCGTCGACTCGCCGACGCTCGCTCAGCAGAGGCGACGCGCTCCGCTCTCGAGGCCGGCGAAGGCGCGGGCGACCTCGTCGACGAAGAGGTCGCGGCGGAGGTGCGGCATGGCTGAGGGCGTCATCTCCGTCAGCGGTCTCGACGTCTCCTACGGCGCCGGCCGCCACCGCAGGAGGATCATCCACGGGGCATCGTTCGAGGTGGGGGCCGGCGAGTCCGTCGGGGTGATCGGCGAGACCGGATCCGGCAAGTCGACCCTCGCGAGGGCCGTGGTCGGCCTCGTCCCCTCCGAGGCGGGGAGCATCCGCGTCGGCGGCGAGGACGTCACCTCGTTCCGCTCCTCGGGGTGGCGGGAGTTCCGTCGTCGAGGGGTGGTGCAGTACGTGTTCCAGGATCCGCTGCGCGCCCTGGATCCGGACCTCACGATCGGGGAGTCCCTCGCCGAGCCGCTGCGGCTCGCGCGGCGGCTGTCCAAGGCCCAGATCCGCGACCGCATCGCCTACCGGCTCGAGCAGGTGCGGCTGAGCCCCGACCTGCTGGAGCGCTTCCCCGGCGAGCTCTCCGGAGGCCAGCGGCAGCGCATCCTGCTCGCGAGGGCGCTCGCGACGGAGCCGCGTGTGCTGATCCTGGACGAACCCGTGAGCGCCCTCGACGCCGCGAACCGGGTCTCGGTCCTGGAGATTCTCAACGATCTGCGCGCCGCCGGCACCTCGCTCGTGTTCATCTCGCACGATCTCGGCTCTGTCGCCGGCGTCACCGACCGGGTGCTCGTGCTGTACCGCGGGGAGCTGGTCGAGACCGGTCGCACGGCGGACGTCGTGAACGATCCGCAGCATCCCTACACCCGGCTGCTGGTCGGGTCCGCGCCCAGCCTGCACACCGGCGCCATCGCCCGCGAGGAGCGCGCCGAGCTGCGGCGCCTGCTCGCTCGTACGGAGCGAGCCTCGGCGAGCCTGAGCGAAGCATCCTGAGACATCATTTCGCCCATCGGGCGCACACCCAAGGAGAACATCATGACCGACCGCAAGCTCAAGATCGCCCTCAGCGTCTACGGAGTGGGAGGGCCAGGACAGCACAGCCTGTGGAAGGACCCCCGCATCCCGAAGAACGCCTCCATCGACATCGACTGGTACATCGCCCGCGCCAAGCAGGCGGAGGCCGCGCTGTTCGATGCGCTGTTCATCGTGGACAGCCAGTTCATCAACGCGACCTATCCCGCGCACTACCTGAACCGGCTGGAGCCGCTCACCCTGCTCTCGGCGGTGGCGACGCACACGAAGCACCTCGGCCTGATCGGAACGGCGAGCTCCACCTACAACTCGCCGTTCAACCTGGCGCGCCGGTTCGGCTCGCTCGACCAGATCAGCCACGGCCGCGCCGGCTGGAACGTCGTCACCAGCTTCGACACCGGCACCTCCCGCAACTACGGGCTCGAGGAGCACCTCGACTACGCGACCCGGTACGGGCGCGCGCTCGAGGCCGTCGAGGTCGTCCGAGGTCTCTGGGACTCCTACGAGGACGACGCCTTCGTCGCCGACGTCGAGAACGACCTGTTCCTCGATCCCACCAAGCTGCATGCGCTGAACCACCGCGGCGAGCACTTCCGCGTGGACGGACCGCTGAACCTCTCGCGCTCGCCGCAGGGGCAGCCGGTGATCTTCCAGGCCGGCATCTCCGAGGAGGGCAAGACGCTGGCGGGCCAGGTCGCCGAGGGCATCTACGCGCCGGGGGAGGACTTCGAGACCGCGACCGCGTACTACGCCGATGTGAAGGGCCGGCTGGCCCAGCACGGCCGGGAGTGGGACGACCTCGTCATCCTCGTCGGGGCGACCCCGGTGATCGCATCGACGGATGCCGAGGCGCACCGCCTCGCCAGGGAGATCTACGAGTCCGACAACGACTTCGACCGAAAGCTCGCGGCCTTCGGGCGGGCGTTCGGAGCCTACGACTTCTCGCAGCACGACCTCGATGCGCCGTTCCCCGACGTCGCGGCGCTCGCCGAGAAGGGCGGCCGCACGCGCTCGCAGAAGATCCTCGAGCGCGTGCGCGAGGAGGGACTGACGCTCCGGCAGACCGTCGAGGAGTTCACGCAGTACAAGCCGTCTCCGTTCATCGGCAGCCCCGAGACGGTCGCCGACACGATCGAGACCTGGTTCCTGGAGCGCGCGGCCGACGGGCTCAACCTGCGCACCCGCACGCCGGAGGACATCGACGCCTTCACGGGCGAGGTGCTGCCGATCCTGCAGAAGCGCGGGCTGTTCCGCACGGAGTACGAGGCGGAGACCCTGCGCGGGAACCTCGGGCTGAAGACGCCGGAGAACCGATACACGGCCGGCGTCGACGCGTCCGCCCTCGTGGAGGCCTGAGGTCGATCATGACGAAGCGACAGCTCAAGCTCGGCCTGGTGCTCACCGGCTCAGGAGGCCCGGGCAACCACAACCTCTGGCTCGACCCGGACATCCCCGCGGACGCCAGCGTCGACATCGACGGGTACATCCGGCACGCGAAGAAGGCGGAGGAGGCGAAGTTCGATCTCGTCTTCATCGTGGACAGCCAGTACATCACCCCTGATTCGCCACCGCACTACCTGAGCAGGCTCGAGCCGCTCACGCTGCTCTCCGGCGTGGCGACCCACACGAGCCGGATCGGCCTGGTGGGCACGCTCACGACCTCGTACAACGCGCCGTTCAACGTCGCGCGCCGGTTCGCCTCGCTCGATCACATCAGCCGCGGGCGCGCCGGCTGGAACGTCGTGACGAGCGGAGATGCCGGCACGGCGGGCAACTACGGCCTCGACGAGCACTACGACTACGACACCCGCTACGGCAGGGCGAGCGAGCATGTAAAGGTGGTGCAGGCGCTGTGGGACTCCTACGAGCCTGACGCTCTGCCGCGTGACAAGGCGACGGGACGCTTCCTGGATCCGTCGAAGCTGCACGAGCTCAACCACCGCGGCCAGTACTTCTCGGTCAAGGGCCCGCTGAACCTGGAGCGTCCTCCGCAGGGGCGGCCGGTGATCTTCCAGGCCGGCGACTCCGAGCAGGGGCGCGATCTGGGGGCGGAGCTCGGCGAGGGCATCTTCACGCACGCGGCGTCGCTCGCGCAGGCGAAGGCGTTCTACGACGACATCAAAGGGCGGGCGGTGTCGAAGTTCGGTCGCCGTCCGGAGGAGCTCGTCATCCTCCCCGGCGTGGGCGTCGTCATCGGCGACACCGACGAGGAGGCGGCCGAGCTCGAGCAGCACTACCGTTCGAGCGATCACTCCTTCGCCCAGGCCCTGGGCGAGTTCGGCCGATCGTTCGGCTGGCACGACTTCCGGCAGTACGACCTCGACGCGCCGTTCCCCCAGGAGACGCTGCAGTACGCCCAGACGAGCTTTCGCACGCAGGCCGAGCGCATCGCCGGCCGTGCGAAGGAGGAGGGGTGGACGCTGCGTGAGACCGTGCAGCAGAGCCTGCGGCGCGAGCGAGGTCCGTTCACCGGCACGGCGCAGGCGGTCGCCGACCGGCTGCAGGAGTGGTTCGAGGCCCGCGGTGTGGACGGCTACAACATCCACGCCGGGCATCCTGCCCAGCTGGACCGGTTCATCGACGAGGTGGTGCCGATCCTGCAGGACCGCGGCGTCTTCCGCACCGAGTACGAGGCGGACACGCTGCGCGGGAACCTCGGGCTCGAGACGCCCGTCAATCGGTACGCGGCGGAGGCGGTCGCCGTGCGCTGAGGCGCGATGCTCGGGCGTCGGTCGCTGCAGCGTGTCGGAGGGGCGCGGCGTTCGGCGGGGAGGAGAAAGCACGGTCGGGAGGAGCGGAGTTCGGGATCCGCTCCTCCCGATCGGGTGATCCCCTCCGGTTCGGGGCCCTCCCGACGGCCCGGGCGCGGATGGGGACGGCGTCAGGCCGCGCGTCGTTCCCGCACAGGGAGCAGCAGCAGGAAGCCGATGAGCAGCACGAGCACGATGCCGAGGATGCCGAACGCGGTCGCGCCGGTCAGCACGATCAGCAGCGTCCAGGCGCCGGAGGCCATCCAGCTCGCCGCCCGGCCGGTCGTGGCGTACAGGCCGAAGATCTCCCCTTCGCGCCCGGCAGGGGTGACCCGGGCGAGGAAGGATCGCGCGGCCGCCTGGGCCGGGCCGACGAAGGCGCACAGGACGAGTCCGCCGGTCCAGAAGACCACGGATCCGGCGTCCCGCAGCAGGAAGACCGCGAGCCCGGCGACGACCATCGATCCGATCGAGAGGAGGATGATCCGCTTCGGCCCGAGGCGGTCGTCGAGCCGCCCCGCGGCGATCGTGGAGATGCCGGCGATGAGGTTCGCCGCGATCCCGAACACGATGATGCCCTGCGTCTCGAATCCGAACACGCTCGTCCCGATGATCGCGCCGAAGGCGAAGACGCCGCCGAGCCCGTCGCGGAACACCGCGCTGGCGAGGAGATACCAGAACGTGGGGCGGGTCTCGGAGTCGCGGTAGAGGCCGGCGACGTCCTTCACGAGCAGCGCGTAGGACGCGAAGAAGCCGACCTTGCGCTCCGGGCGTCCGAGCGAGGGCTCGGGGACGTTGAGGAAGATCGGGATGCTGAACACGATCGCCCACACGGCGCACCCGACCGCGATCAGGCGGTAGACGAGGCCGTCGTCCGTCGGCATCCCGAACCACTCCACAGTGTTCAGGGCCACGACGATCACGAGCGCGATGATGCCGCCGAGATACCCGAAGCCCCAGCCGAGGCCGGAGATCCGCCCGACGTTCTTGGCGTTGGCGATCCCGATGAGCATGGCGTTGGAGTTCACCGCGGCGATCTCCTGGAACACGGTCGCCGCCGAGACGAGCGCGACCCCGAGCCAGAACAGGCTCGGAGCGGGCTCGACGAACCACAGCCCGAGCATGCAGAGGATGAGCGCGCCAGTGCCGATGCCCAGCCAGAGCTTCTGGCGCCCGGCGGCGTCCGCTCGCTGCCCGAGCACCGGGGCGAGGAGCAGGATGCCGAAGGCCGCGATCGTCGAGCCGAGTCCCAGGCCCGAGGTCAGCTCGGCCTCCGCTGCGGTCCGGACGGGGTCGGTCTCGTCCAGCGCGGCGATCTCCGGCGGGAGGAACCCGGTGCCCACCAGATACAGCGCCGTGAACACGAAGGTCAGGATGACGGTGTTGAACGGCTGCGTCGCCCAGTCCCACAGCGCCCACGAGTAGACCTGCTTCCTCGGGGCCGGCTCGTCGCCGCGGAGGTCGAGCCCGATCACGGCCACGGCGCCGCTGTTCGCGGTGGCCTCGGGATGCGGGGTCGGCGTCGGCTCCTGCTCGGGCATGCTCATGCTCGAAGTCTGGCCTCGTCGGGTGAACGGCGGGTAGCGGCGCGCCGCTCGTCCAGGTCGCACTCTTGGCTCTCCTGCGGAGGGCAAGAGCGTCGCGGTCGCAGATTCTGCTCCCATTCCGTGGTCAGAGCGACCGCTTCTGCGACCCAGAAGGCGATCGGGGCCCCGGAAGGAGGTCGCGAACGCCGGACGAACGGTCGGATGCCGCGGACGGCCGGTCGGGCGACGGCGTCCGGACTCCGCGAGAGTGGAACCATGACGACGACCGCACCCGTGCCGACGACCGCTCCGCCCGCCGATCGGATGCGGTACGGCGGCCTGATCGTCATGATGCTGATGAGCTTCCTGCTCGTCACGGCGGAGTTCCTGCCCAACGGCATGCTCACGGAGATGGCAGCCGGCCTCGGGGTCACCCCCGGCCAGGCAGGGCAGACCGTGACGGTCACCGCGCTGGTCGGCTTCCTCGTCGCGCCCACGGTCGGCCTCATGCTGCCCCGGCTGGACCGCCGCAGCCTGCTCGTCTGGATGGCGATCGCCGCCGCGGCGTCCAACCTCATCGTCGCGGTCGCGCCGAACCTCGTCCTCGTGCTGCTCGCCCGGTTCCTGCTCGGCGCGGCGATCAGCGCGTTCTGGTCGATGTCCATCACCGTGGCCGCGCGGATCGCGGGAGGCGCGCGCATCGGCCGCGCCGTCATGTTCACCACGGCCGGCACATCCCTGGCCACCGTGGCCGGAGTCCCGCTCGGGGTCATGCTCGGCGAGCTGCTGGACTGGCGGGCGGTGTTCGCACTCGCCGCGGCCGTCACGGCGCTGCTGGCGGTGGGGCTGCGGACGCTGCTGCCCTCCGTGCCGGCGGCGCAGGCCTCGAGCATCCGGATCCTCGTCGACACCGTGCGGCGTCCGGGCGTCGGCCTCGGTCTCACCGGACACGTGCTCGTGGTGCTCGGGCACTTCCTCGCCTACACCTACATCCGGCTGGCCCTGGAGCGGATTCCAGACGTCGATGCCGGCGCCATCGTCGTCCTCCTCGCGCTGTTCGGCGCGGGCGGACTGATCGGCAACCTCGTCATCGGGTTCGTCGTCGACCGCTCCTTCCGGTTCTTCGCCGTTCTCGGCCCCGTGGTGATCGCGGTCGCCGTCGCCGGGATCCTGCTCCTGCCCGGCTCGATCGTCGCGGTCGGCGCCGCCGTCTTCGTGTGGGGATTCTTCTTCGCGTCCTGGCTGATCGTCGTGAACACCTGGGTCGGGCATCGGATGCCTGACCGTCTGGAAGCGGGCGGCAGTCTCGTCGTCGTGGGGTTCCAGGGGGCGATCATGCTCGCGGCCGGGGTCGGCGGCGTGCTCGTCGACGCGCTCGGCGTCGAGTTCAACTACGTGTCGGGGACGGTGCTCCTGCTTCTCGGGGCGGTGCTGTTCGGAGCGTCGAACCGGCGATAGTCCTCGCTGCCCGTCCGCTCGCCTCCGCAGGGTGAAGTGGCTTGTATGGCCGTCTCGTGCGGGAGGAGACGGCAGCACGAGCCGCCTCGCGAGCGCGGAGGCGGCGTGAGGCGACACCTCCGGTGGCGACCTCGGGAGGGGTCTCGTGTGACCGCTCCGATGAGGGAGGTGTCCCGTGTGGTCGCCTCCACACCCTTGAGGCGGCCACACGGGGCACCTCGACGGCAAGGAAGCGACCACACGGGGCACCTTGCTCGGGGCTACCCTGGGAGCGGGAGCGGGAGCGGGAGCGGCGAGGGCTCAGGCGGGGATGGCGACCCGGGTGCGCACCCGCCACAGCGACGGGATCATGCCGGTATGGCGCCGGAACGCACGGCTGAAGCCCTCATCGGAGGCGTAGCCGAGCTCTCGGGACGTCTCGGACACCGATCGTCCGGCATCCAGCAGCTCCTTGGCCGCGCGCATGCGGACCTCGGTCACGTAGCTCGCGGGGGACCGGCCGACGACGGCGCGGAACCGCTCGGCGAACACCGATCGAGACATCGCGCCGATGCCGGCGAGCATGTCGACGGTCCACTCCCGCCCCGGCTCCGCATGGATCGCCGTCAGCACGCGGTCGAGGAAGGGATCGCCGCCGCGCGACAGCCATCCCTGCGGCGCGCAGCCGTTCTGCGCCCACGCGCGGATCACGGACAGCAGCACGGTCGTCACCATCATCCGGCAGATCACGGGGTCTCCGGAGCGCGGGCCCGGCGCCGTCGGGCCCAGATTGGCCGCGAGGGCCGCCGCGGCCGGCTCGAGGGCGGCGAACCCCGTCACGAAGACGAACCCGGGCAGTTCGGCCACGGCGCCGGAGGGCTGCAGATCGAGCTCTGCGGTCATCAGGCGGGCGCCGGAGGCGGACGCGAGTGCGAGCGGGCGGTGGCCGAGCGAGAGGAAGGCGTCGCCGGCCAGGAGCGTGCGCGGGCCGGCGGTGCGGGAGGCCTCCCCCGCGGGGATGTCCAGCGCGCATCCGATCTCGAGCGCCTCGCCGGTGATCTCGCCCTCCACCACATAGGCGAGGGTCGCGACGCCGGCGGGGAGCGGAAGCATCCCGCCGGCGTCCAGGGCCGTCCGCTCGGCGAATCCGAGGCGCATGTCGACAGAGGCCAGCGCCTCCTCGAGCAGGGCGGGATCGATCGAGCTCATGTGAGGGTCAACGACCGTGCGTGCGGGGCTATTCCGGTCGCGTGCGCCCTCGGGAGGTGCCTCAAGTGGTCGTATGTACTCCGGGAGGTGTCTCAAAGGGCCGTGTGAAAGGGCAGGAAGCGACCGCATAAGGCACCTGGTCAACAGGTGGTCGGTCTGGACGAGGCGAGGAGCAGCATCTTGAGGAGCGGGCCCGCGCGGTCGCGGTCAGGCGGCGGGAGGCAGGCGCGGGATCGCCGACACCAGCGAGCGCGCATACGGGGTCGAGGGGGCGTCGAGGATGCCGCGGGTCGCTCCCTCCTCGACGACGCGGCCGTTCTGCAGCACGATCGTCCGCTCGCAGAGCGCCGCGACGGCGCTCAGGTCGTGCGAGACCATCACGAGCGCCATCCCGGTCTCGGCGCGCAGGCGGGAGAGCAGCTCGATCACCTGGATGCGGGTGGTCACGTCGAGCGCGCTGACCGGCTCGTCGGCCAGCAGCACCCGCGGCCTCGAGACGATCGCACGGGCGATCGCGATGCGCTGCCGCTGGCCGCCGGAGAACTCGTGCGGGTGGCGCCGCAGGACGTCCACGTCCAGGCCGACCGACTGCACGGCATCCGTCACGGCCCTCTGCGCCTCGGCGCCCCGTGCGATGCCCAGCGACCGCAGCGGCTCCCCGACGATCCTGTCGATGCGCTGCCGGGGGTCGAGCGAGGAGTACGGATCCTGGAAGACCGTCTGCACATCGGCGCGGAACCTCCTCATCATCCGCCGGTCGCGCCGCGCGATCGGCTGACCGTCGAAGAGCACGCTGCCCTCCCCGGGGGAGATCAGCCCGAGGAGCAGCGCGAAGATCGTCGACTTGCCCGCGCCGGACTCGCCGACCAGGCCGACGGCCTCCCCGGCGGAGACGCCGAGCGAGACGCCGTCGACGACGGTGCGTCGGTCGTAGCCGAAGCGGGCCTTGCGCAGTTCGAGGATGCGGGTCATCGCGTCGCCTCCCCGTCGAGGGCCGCATCCAGCGTTCGCGCGCTCGCGACGAGGCCCTGCGTGTACGGGTGCTGCGGCGCGCTCACGATCCGGGCGACAGGTCCCCGCTCGACGGCCTCGCCGTGCCGCATCACCACGACGCGGTCGGTCATGCGGGCGACCACGGCGAGGTCGTGGCTGATGAACAGCAGCCCCATGCCGCGCTCGGCGACGAGCCTGTCGAGCAGTGCGAGGATCCCGTCCTGGACCGTCACGTCCAGGGCCGTCGTCGGCTCGTCGGCGATGAGCAGCTGCGGGTCGGCGGCGAGGGCGATGGCGGTCGCGACGCGCTGGCGCTGCCCTCCGGACAGCTGGTGCGGATACGCGCGGGCGATGCGCGGATCGGGCAGCGCGACGTCCTCCAGGGCGGTGCGGACGGCATCCTTCAGCGCGACGCCGCGGAGGCCGAGGTGACGGCGGATCGGCTCCGCGATCTGACGCTCGACGCGCATGAGCGGATCGAGCGCCGTGAGCGGCTCCTGGAACAGCACCGAGGCGATCGGTCCTCGCAGCGGCCGCAGGGCGCGGTCGGAGGCGCCGACCACCTGCGTGCCGTTCAGCAGCACCGATCCGTGCGCTGTCAGCCCGCCGCCGAGGAGCCCTGTGATCGCGAGAGCGGTGACCGATTTGCCCGATCCGGACTCGCCGATCACGCCGAGCCGTTCGCCCGCCGAGACGCTGAGGGAGACGTCGTCGACCAGCCGCCTGCCGTCCGCCGTGACGGTGAGGCCCTCGACCTCGAGAAGACTCATCGCGCCCTCCTGCGGGTCGGGTCGGCGAAGTCGCGCAGGCCGTCGGCGATGAAGTTCACGCCGAGGACGAGCACGACGAGGGCGACGCCCGGCGCGATCGCCCCGACGGGGGCGGCGAGCACCGTGCCCTGGGCCTCCTGCAGCAGACGCCCCCACGAGGCGTTCGGCGGCGGCGCGCCGAGGCCCAGATACGACAGGCTCGCCTCGGCGAGGACGGCGGCGCCGAACTGCAGCGCGAGGTTCACGCCGAGGGTCGGGGCGATGTTCGGCAGGACGTGGAAGGCGATGATCCCCGGCAGGCGCGTCCCGCTCGTGCGGGCGGCGGTGATGTACTGCTCGTGCAGGACGCGGCGGGCGAGGATGCGGGTGAGCCGGGCGACGACGGCGGACATCGCGAGCCCGATCGCCAGGATCGCCGACCACAGCGACGCGCCCTGCACCGCGACGACGAGCATCGCCAGCAGCAGCACGGGGAAGGCGATGATCACGTCCAGCGTCGCCGAGAGCGAGTCGTCCACCCACGGGCGGGCGAACGCCGCGACGAGGCCGATCGCGATGCCCAGCGCTGCGGAGAGCGCGACGGACGCCGTGCCCACGACCAGTGCGATCCTCGCACCGATCATGAGCTGGGTGAGCAGGTCGCGGCCGAGCTTGTCCGTGCCGAGCAGGTGTTCGCCGCTCGGCCCCTCGAGTCGTCCGCCGCTGATGTCGGAGGGGGCGAAGGGGAGCCAGAGCAGCGAGACGAGCGCGAGGACGACGACGGCGCCGGTGAGACACAGGCCGAGCACGAGGGCGGTGCGTCGCCGGCGCCGCCGTGGCGCGGCATCCGCGATCCGCTGTTCGACGACGGCGCTCATCGGTTGCCCGCCACGGACGTGCGCAGTCGCGGGTCGACGAGGCGCTGGACGATGTCGGCGAGGAAGCCGACGAGGAGCACGAACAGGGTGCTGACCACGAGGACGCCCTGGATGTTCGCGAAGTCGTGCTGCTCGATGCCGTCCAGCAGCATGCTCCCGAGGCCGGGGAGGGAGAAGACGCTCTCGACGACGACCGCTCCGAGCAGGGTGGTGGACAGCTCGATCCCGAGCACGGCGATGACGGGGACGGCGCCGTTGCGGAGGCCATGGCGCAGCAGGGCCTCGCCGAGGCCTGCGCCGCCGGCGCGGGCGGTGCGCAGGTAGTCGCTGCCGAGGACGTCGAGGGTCGCGGCGCGCACGTAGCGGCTCAGCGACGCGCTCATCACCAGGGCGACGGTGATGACGGGGAGCGTCAGCGAGCGGAGGGCGTCGGCCGGATCCTCCCAGTCGTCGCGGGGGAAGCCGCCGGAGGGCAGGACGCCGAGACCCAGGGCGAAGATCCACACCAGGATGATGCCGACCCAGAACACCGGCACGGCGATCCCCAGCTGGGCGAAGCCGGAGAGCAGGGCGCCGTACCAGCGATCGGCCTTGACCGCGGCGGTGATGCCGATGACGAGCGAGAGGAGGAGGGCCAGGAGGAACGCGAGCAGCGTCAGCGGGAGCGTGACGACGAGCCGGGAGGCGATCGCAGGTCCCACCGGAAGGGTGGAGATGTAGCTGCTGCCCAGGTCGAAGCGCAGCAGCCGTCCCGCCCAGGTGAGGAACTGCTGCAGCAGCGGCTGATCGGAGCCGACCTGCGCGCGGGCGGCCGCGATCTGCTCCGGGGTGGCGTTCACCGAGAGCAGGGCGTTCGCCGGATCGCCGGGGAGGAGTCGCAGCAGCACGAAGATCACGATCATGGCGACGATGAGCGACACCACGAGGAACGCGAAGCGGCGGGCGAGGTAGGCGAGCATGGGATCCAGCGGGAGGAAAGGACGACGCCTCGTGGACGGCGCCCGGTGAGGGCACGGCATCCACGAGGCGTCGAGAAGGTCAGGAGGTGACGATGTCGTAGGCGAAGAACTGCGAGTTCAGGCCGTTGACAGGGTATCCGGTGACGTCGCTGGATGCGACGACGATCTGCGGGTACAGGTACAGCCAGACGCTCGCGGCGTCCTCGGCGATCTGCTCGTTGACCTTCTTCAGCAGCTCGGTCTGCTCGTCGGTCGTCGCGGCCTGCTCGGCCTCGGCGACCCACTGCTGGACGTCCGCGCTGTCGTAGCCCCAGTAGAAGTCGGGGTTGCCGTACCAGACCACGTCGCGGTCGTTCACGTGCTCCTGGAGCGTCGCCTCGAAGTCCTGCTCCTGGTAGACCTTCGTGTACCACTCGTCGGCGCTGATCGTGTTGATGTTCACCGTGATGCCGACCTCGGCGAGCTGCGACTGCAGGAACTCGGCGACGGCCGGGTGCGGGTCGTAGCTCGGGGTGTCGAGGGTGAAGGCGAAGCCGTCCGGGTAGCCGGCCTCGGCCAGCTGCTGCTTCGCGAGGTCGACGTCGTAGGGGTTCACGTCCGTGAGGTCCTCGTACCAGGGGTCGGTCGGCGGGACCATCGAGCCGATGAGCGTGCCGTAGTCGCCCCAGATCGCGCTCAGCAGCTTCTGGGTGTCGATCGCCGAGTAGACCGCCTTGCGCACGAGCGCGTCGTCGAAGGGCGCGATGCGGTCGTTGAAGGCGAGCAGCTCCTTGGTCGTGGAGGTGCCGTTCGAGATGACGTAGTCGTCGCCGGTGAACTGCTCGAGGGCGTCCGGACTCTGCACGCTCGTGATGAGGTCGATCTCACCGGTGAGCAGAGCGTTGTTCTCCGCGGTCGCGTCGGTGAAGTAGGTGTAGACGACCTCGGCGTTCTTCGCGGCCTCGCCCCAGTAGTCGTCCCACCGGTCGAGGGTCAGCGTGCTGCCCTTCTTCCACTCGTCGAGAGTGTAAGGGCCGGTGCCGTCCTCGCTGGTGGTGAGGTCGGTGGCGTCCGCGTTCACGATCCACACGTAGCTGAGGTTGTAGAGGAAGGAGATGGAGCGCTGCGACAGCGTGAAGACGACCGTGGCGTCGTCCGGCGTCTCGATGCTCGAGATCACCGCGAAGGCGGACTTGCGAGCCGACTGCGAGTCCTCGGCGGTGACGGCCTCGATGCTCGCCTTCACGTCGGCGGAGGTCAGCTCCTTGCCGGAGTGGAAGGCGACGCCGTCCTTCAGCGTGATCGTGTAGGTCAGGCCGTCTTCGCTCACCTCGGAGCTCTCGGCGAGCAGCGGCTCGACCTCGCCGTCGTCGGTGAGCTTGTAGAGCCCCTCGTAGACGTTCCCGGTCAGCGCCTCGGTGACGCCCTGGCCGCCGCCGGCGACGTTGGAGAGGTTGACGGGCTCGTAGAGGGAGCCGATGTAGACCGTGGCGTCCGCGCTGTCGGCGGCGCTGTCGCCGCCGGGCGAGGAGCATCCGGCGAGAACGAGCGCCGAGGCGAGGAGGGTCGCGCCGAGCGCGAGGGGTTTCTTCACAGGGGTCTCCTGGTGTTTCGGGTGCGGGTGGGATGCTGTGCTCAGGCGGTGTAGATGTCGAAGCCGCCGGTGAAGACGACGTTCTTCTCTCCGGCCCTGATGGCTTCGGCGAACCGGTTCTGCGCGGGCGGCAGCGGGCAGTTGTACTGCGCGGAGAAGCCGCAGGGCGGCACGAAGGCGCGGTTGAAGTCGAGGACCACGGTGCCGGGGGTTCCGAAGGCGCTGTCGTCGTCGCGGCGGACGAAGAGGAAGCGTCCGGAGCCGTAGGTCTCGGAGCCGTTGGTGGCGTCGCCGAAGACCAGCAGCAGCTCGCCGCCGTCGTCGAAGGCGGCGAGGCGGTGCTCGACGCCGTTCAGCGTGAAGGCGATGTCGCCGGGCACGACGAGCTCGCGCGTCCCGCCGTTGTCGCGGATGTGCTCGAACGGCACGGTGCGGGAGGCGTCCACGGGGGCGAACTGCGCCTCGACGACCCAGGCGGGGTCGTACTCGTAGGCGTCGATGCGGTCGAAGGCGCGGATCGCGGGAGCATCCGCGTCCCAGACGCGCAGGCCGTACTCGGCGGCGCCGGTGGCGATGTCGGTGCGCTCGATCGGCGTCACGGCGACGCCCGCCGCAGCCTTCGCCTGCTCCGCGTCGACGTCCGGGCGCTCCCGGCCGGTCCAGCGGGTCTCGACGAGGGCGAGGTTGCCGGTGGGCGCGGTGACGGAGGTGCGGCGCGCGGCGCGCCAGGCGGCGTGGTCTTCGGATGCAGGCATGACTGCTCAATCGTAGGAGGGGTGGGGATGACGCGGAAACCGGGCGTCACGCGGTGCAACACCTCTCCGCCTGGGCGAATTCCTTCGCGCGTCGTCTCAGTCGTCTGCGGGATGCCTGGTGCGGCGGGTGTCCCCTGTGGCCGCCTCGGGGCGCGAGGGGTGCCCCCTGTGGCCGCCTCGGGGCGCGGGAGGCGGCCACAGGAGACACCTCCCGCACGCGTAGAAGGAGGGAGTGGAGGAGGGCGGGGATAGAGGGGGAAAGTTGAGCGAACTTGTGTCAAGTTTGTTTTGACAGCGGAGCGCGGGGGGAGTATAGTTGAGCCATCGCGGCTCAGGTTTGCTGACCGTATCCAGGCTTCGCAAGGAACAAGGAGAAACACATGGCACGTGCTGTTGGAATCGACCTCGGTACGACGAACTCCGTCGTCAGCGTCCTCGAGGGTGGCGAGCCGAAGGTCATCGCCAACGCCGAGGGCTTCCGCACCACCCCCTCGGTGGTCGCGTTCACGAAGGACGGCGAGGTGCTCGTCGGCGAGACCGCCAAGCGCCAGGCCGTCACGAACGTCGACCGCACCGTGGCATCCGTCAAGCGCCACATCGGCACCGGCTGGACGTTCGACGTCGACGGGAAGAAGTGGACGCCGCAGGAGATCTCCGCGCGCATCCTCCAGAAGCTCAAGCGCGATGCCGAGTCGTACCTGGGAGACACGGTCACGGATGCCGTCATCACCGTGCCCGCGTACTTCAACGACGCCGAGCGCCAGGCCACCAAGGAGGCCGGTGAGATCGCGGGCCTGAACGTCCTGCGCATCATCAACGAGCCCACCGCCGCGGCCCTCGCCTACGGTCTCGACAAGGGCAAGGAGGACGAGCTCATCCTCGTCTTCGACCTCGGCGGCGGAACGTTCGACGTCTCCCTCCTCGAGGTGGGCAAGGACGACGACTTCTCCACCATCCAGGTGCGCGCGACCGCCGGCGACAACCGCCTCGGCGGCGACGACTGGGACCAGCGCCTCGTCGACCACCTGATCGCGCAGTTCAAGGCGACCAGCGGCGTCGATGTCTCCGGCGACAAGATCGCCCTGCAGCGCCTCAAGGAGGCCGCCGAGCAGGCGAAGAAGGAGCTGTCCTCCTCGACGTCGACGAGCGTCAACCTGCCGTACCTGTCGCTGACGGAGTCCGGTCCGGTGTCGCTGTCCGAGACGATCACCCGCGCGAAGTTCGAGGACCTCACCAAGGACCTCCTCGACCGCACGAAGAAGCCCTTCGACGACGTCATCCGTGAGGCCGGCGTCAAGGTCGCCGACATCGACCACATCGTGCTCGTCGGCGGATCGACCCGTATGCCGGCGGTCGCCGAGCTCGTCAAGCGCGAGACCGGCAAGGACGCCAACAAGGGCGTGAACCCGGATGAGGTCGTCGCCGTCGGCGCTGCCCTCCAGGCCGGCGTCCTCAAGGGCGAGCGCAAGGACGTCCTCCTCATCGACGTGACCCCGCTGTCACTGGGCATCGAGACCAAGGGCGGCCGGATGACCAAGCTCATCGACCGCAACACCGCGATCCCGACCAAGCGCAGCGAGACCTTCACCACGGCCGATGACAACCAGCCGTCCGTCGCGATCCAGGTCTTCCAGGGCGAGCGCGAGTTCACCCGCGACAACAAGCCGCTGGGCACCTTCGAGCTCACCGGCATCGCGCCCGCGCCGCGGGGCATCCCGCAGATCGAGGTCACCTTCGACATCGACGCGAACGGCATCGTGCACGTGTCCGCCAAGGACAAGGGCACCGGCAAGGAGCAGTCGATGACGATCACGGGCGGCTCCTCGCTGTCCAAGGACGACATCGAGCGCATGGTGCGCGAGGCAGAGGAGAACGCCGCCGAGGACAAGCGCCGTGCCGAGGCGCTCGAGCAGCGCAACCAGGCCGAGACCCTGTCGTACTCGATCGAGAAGCTCATCAAGGAGAACGAGGACAAGCTCCCCGCCGACGTGAAGGACTCGGTCCAGGCCGATGTCGACGCTCTGAAGACGGCGCTCGCCGGCGAGGACGACGACGCGGTCAAGGCGGCGTTCGACAAGCTGAACGAGTCGCAGGGCAAGCTCGGCGAGGCGATCTACGCGCAGTCGCAGGCTGACGCCGCGGCCGGTGAGCAGGCGCAGGATGCCCCGGCGGACGCCTCCTCCGAGGAGGACGTCGTCGACGCCGAGGTCATCGACGAGGATGAAGAGAAGAAGTAACCATGACGGACAAGAACTTCGACGACGTTCCTGACGAGGGTCAGGGAGCAGCCGGAGTTCCGGAGGGGTCGGATGCTCAGGCATCCGGCCCTCAGCCGGATTCCGGGACGGATGCCAACCCCGACTCCGCCGAGGCCGCAGCGGCCGAGGGCGGGGACGACGACCTCACGGTCGACGACATCCTGAACGCGACCCAGACCGAGGACGCGGCGAACTCCGATGCGGCGATCGCCGACGCGGAGTCCGCACTGCTGAACGACCTCAAGCGCCTGCAGGCCGAGTACGCCAACTACCGTCGTCGCACGGAGGAGCAGCGTCACATCGAGATCGCGCGCGCCAAGGGCGAGGCGGCCAAGGGCCTCATCCCCGTGCTGGACGACCTCGACCGTGCGGCCCAGCACGGCGATCTCGTGGAGGGCACGCCCTTCGCCGTGATCGCCGAGAAGGTGCGCTCTGTCGTCGAGAGGCTGGGCGTCGTCTCGTACGGGCGGGCCGGCGAGGAGTTCGACCCGCAGAAGCACGAGGCGATCTTCCAGCAGCCGACCCCCGGCGCCTCGAGCACCACGATCCTGGAGGTCGTCGAGGTGGGCTACCGCCTGGACGACATCGAACTGCGCCCCGCGAAGGTCGTCGTCGCCGTCCCGGCGGAATAGGAGACCGATGGCAAGCCAGGACTGGTTCGACAAGGACTTCTACAAGACGCTGGGCGTCTCCAAGGACGTCAGCGATGCGGATCTGAAGAAGACGTATCGCAAGCTCGCGCGCACCTATCACCCGGACTCCAATCAGGGGGATGCCGCCGCCGAGGCGAGGTTCAAGGAGATCAGCGAGGCGTACGCCGTGCTCTCCGACGCCGAGCAGCGCAAGGAGTACGACGAGATCAGGGCCATGGGCTCCGGGGCGCGCTTCACCGCCGGCGGCGGGGGAGCGGGCGGCTTCGAGGACGTCTTCAGCCGGTTCGGGCAGCGCGGTCAGTCGACCGCGGACTTCGAGGACATCTTCGCGATGTTCAACCAGGGGCAGGGCGGATCGTTCGGCTCCGGCCGGTTCGGTCAGACGAGCGGCGGGTTCCGCGGCTTCGGCGGACCCCAGCGCGGCGCGGACGTCACCGCCCGTACGACGATCGACTTCACCACCGCGGTGCAGGGTGAGACCATCACCCTGCAGGGCGAGGACGGCAAGCCGTTCAAGGTGAAGATCCCGGCCGGTGTCGCGGACGGGCAGAAGATCCGCCTGCGCGGCCGCGGCCGTCCGTCGCCGGACGGCGGGGAGAGCGGCGACATCGTCGTGAGCATCACCGTGCGTCCGCATCCGGTGTTCACCCGTGACGGGCTGAACCTGCGGGTCACCGTGCCGGTGACGTTCACGGAGGCTGCGCTCGGCGCGACGATCGAGGTGCCGACGCTCGGTGGCGACGTCGTGAAGCTGCGCGTGGCGCCTGGCACGCCCTCCGGCCGCGTGCTGCGTGTCAAGGGACGAGGCGTCGCGAGCTCGAAGGGGACCGGCGATCTGCTCGCCGAGCTCCAGGTGGCCGTGCCCTCGCACCTCGACGACGCCGCCCGCGAGGCTCTGCTGGCGTTCCAGGCTGCGGAGCCCAAGGAGAATCCGCGCGCGGATCTCATCGCGAAGGCGCGTGGCTGATGAGCGTTTCGACTCGGTCGCTCCGCGTCCTCGCTCAACGAGCGGTCGGGAGGCGCGCCTTGGTCGAGTCGTGGGCGCGCATCCTGTCCCGCTCGTTGAGCGAGTCGTGGGTGCGCATCCTGTCCCGCTCGTTGAGCGAGCCGCAGGCGAGTCGAAACGCATGACGGCATGAAGGGCGGAGAGACATGACCCCGGACGACGAGGACGCCCCGGTCTTCGCGATCGCGGTCGCCGCCGAGCTCGCGGGGATGCACCCGCAGACCCTGCGGCAGTACGACCGGATCGGTCTCGTCGTGCCCGGCCGCACCCGCGGGGGGTCACGGCGCTACTCGGCGCGCGACGTGGAGCAGCTGCGGGAGGTGGCGCGTCTCTCCGGGGAGGGCATGAGCCTTCCGGCGATCGCGCGCCTGCTCGACCTCGAGGACGAGGTGCGGATGCTGCGCCGTCGCATCCTCGACCTGGAGGGCGCGCTCCGTGCCGAGCGGCAGAGCCGCCCAGGCGTTCGGGTGTTCGCCGCCGGAACGACGGGCTCGATCGTCACGGTCCCGGCCGGCCGCCGGATCCGCCGGTCCACAGAGGTCGTGCTCTGGCAGCCGATGCGGCACGACGAGCAGCCCGACTGATCCCGTCGGGCCGGCGAGTCCCGATCGGCCGAGTCTGTCCCGATCAGCGAAGCGGTCAGCGGGAATCCGCCCGCATATCGGGACAAGCGCCGCGGAACGGGACGCCTGAGGCCGGGGGCGGTAAGGTTCGTCACGATGGAGATCACGCGCCGCACTCTGCTGATCGGCGCCGGGGCGGGCGCCCTCGGCATCCTGCTCGCGTCCTGCACGCCGGAGCCGCAGCCGTCGCCCACGTCGTCCCGCTCGCCGTCGCCGCGTCCCACCGGCCCTGTCCCCGCGCCGGTCTCCGCCGTCCGCAGCGCCTGGGCGAGCGATCCGTTCTCCTACGGATCCGTCAGCTTCACGAGGATCGGCGTCCCGCAGAGCACGCGTGAGACCCTGGCGGAGCCGGTCGGCTCCCGGCTCTTCCTCGCCGGCGAGGCCACGGATGTCGACGCTCCCGGCACGATGCGCGGTGCGATCCGATCGGGCGAGGACGTCGCCGCCCGGGTGCGCCTCGAGATGTCCGAGGGGGAGCGGATCGCCGTGGTCGGCGCAGGGCTGGCCGGTGCCGTCGCTGCCGCGGCCCTCGTGGATGCCGGCGCCGACGTCACCGTCTTCGAGGCGCGTGATCGGATCGGCGGACGGGTCCACTCCCGGATGGACGACGACTGGCCCGTGCCCATCCAGCTGGGCGGCTGGCTGACCGGGACGGATGGCGAGGCGGATCTCCCCGACGCCGTCGATCTGGGGCCTGCGCTGTGGCGTTCGGCGGATGCCGAAGAGGCCCCCGTCGCCAACGCGCCTCTCGAGACGGCGATCGCTGCGGCGCAGGCGCTGCCCACCGATGTCTCGCTCGCCGAGGCGCTCGCGGATTCCGGTGCGGACGTCGACGACCCGTCGCTCGTCGCGCTGCTGGCCTACCTCGCGGCGACCTCCGGCGCCGATGCCGAACTGCTCTCGGCCTGGTATCCGCCTGCGCTGCCCGTTTCGGCGCCCCGTGGCGTCGTGGGCGACCTCGGCGCCTTCGTGCAGGAGATCCTCGGCGAGGTGCAGGTGACCCTGTCCTCGCCCGTGACGCGGGTCGCATACGACGACGCGGGGGTGAGCCTGCGACTGGGGACGGGTGAGTCGGCGTCCTTCGACCGCGTCGTGCTCACCGTCCCCCTCGGCGTCCTCCAGCAGAACGCCATCGAGTTCTCCCCCGCACTGCCGTTCCCGCAGCGCGGCGCGATCTCCGCCCTCGGGATGGGGCATGTCGAGACGATCTGGCTGCGGTACGAGGAGCCGTTCTGGCAGACGGACGCCGCGCTCTGGCACGTCGTCGGAGGCGAGGCGCCCATCCGCAGCTGGGTCAACCTGCTCCCCGCCACCGGTGCGAACGTGCTGGTCGGCCTCATCGGGGCGGATGCCGCGGAGGACTTCGCGGCGCTCGACGATGAGGCGGCGCTGGCTCTCGCGCTCAGCTCCCTCGAGGTGTTCCTGCCTTCCGCCGCGACGGGCTGATCCGGCTGATCACCGCGAGCACGGCTGCGACGAGCGCGAAGATCGCCAGCGCCGCGCCGCTCGTCACCAGGAACTCGCCGATCCCGCTCACCTGCCGGGGGTCGAGGAAGTAGTACGGGTACCAGCCGATCAGCGGTCCGCGCCACATCGTCACACCGCCCCAGACGAGGGGGAAGGCCAGGGATGCCGGGACGATCCACCAGGGCACCGCGCGATGCCCCGGCGTGAGCGTCCAGGCGATCGCCGTGAAGGCGGGCAGCCAGAAGTGCAGCACCTGATCAGACCACGGCACGTCCACGCGGATGCCGCGGAGCCCCGCCTGCCACACGATGAGGGCGAAGGCGAGCCCCGCCGTCGTCGTCCAGGTCAGGACGAGCGCGAGGGCGACGCTGAACCAGCGGGGATCGGCCGCCCGCCGGAAGGCCAGGACCGTCCCGATCAGGAGCAGCACGACGAGGGCGCAGTTGGACTCGACGGTCAGGTATGCGAAGAAGTTCTCCCCGGCGATGGTCTGCGAGCTCAGCCCCCAGAGCAGGCGATGGACGAGCGCGGACAGGCACACGGCGGCGGTGGCGAGGCGAAGCAGACCGAAGGTCGTCCGTGCCGTCACCGTTCCGTCGACTCCCCTCCTGCGGGCCGCATCCCACCCGGCGAGTCTACGGAAGTGCCCTGAGTTCGGGCGTGCGCTGTGTCGGTCGTGATCCAGGGCATCAGCGGGCCGACGGCGATCGTCGGAATCCGCAGGCTGAACGAGACGATCAGCACGGTGAGGATGGTGAGCGGGATAGACGGAGGGAGGGCTGCGCTGAGATTCATCCTTGACATCGATTTCATCCTAGGTCCATACTCGGTTTTGGTTAACCGTTTACGGACAACGGTGAACGGCGGAGGTCAATGTGGACAAGCTCGGACTCGCGGGAAACGTGCTCGCCGCGCAACAGCACGGGTTGGGCGACCAAGTGGTCGCACAGCTGCGTGTGCTGATCATCACCGGGAAGATTCCCGCGGGGGCGCATCTGGTGGAATCGCAGCTCTCGGCGAATTTCCAAGTGAGCCGGGGGCCTATCCGCGATGCGCTCGCGCAGCTCGAGGCCGAGGGGCTCGTCGAGAGCCGTCGGCGCGGCGTGTTCGTGCGCGGATTGACCACGCGTGACATCGAAGAGCTCTACGCCGTGCGCGAGGCCGTCGAGCTGATGGCGCTGCGCGTCGCCGCGACCGCTCCGGAGTCGGCATGGGACCTCGCTCGCGACCCGCTTGTCCGGATGCATGCTGCTGCAGAGTCCGGAGACCATCTCGGCTTCGCACATGCGGACATGGCGTTCCACGACACGTTCTACGAGATCGGCGGCTACCGCCGTCTTCGCCAGGTCTGGGGCCAGTACTCGCCCACTTTCGAAGTTCTTCTCGAACTCACCACCGCGGAGGACGTGGACCTCGGTCCCTCGTACCAATCCCACCTCGAGATCCACGATCAGATGCGCGCTGGGCAACTCGACAAGGCCCTCGTTACCCTGCAGGAACACCTCCTTGGGTCGCGGTCCCGCCTGCTCACCGCCGTTGCGCGCATGTCCCAACAGAGCGACCTGGAGGGAGGCCGATAATGCGGCCGATCATCTACAGTGCGGTGACCACCGCGTTCCACCCAGACGGCGCGCTCGACATCGCATCCACCGTGCGCGTTTTCCAGCACGCGCTGAATGGCGGGGTGGATGCCGTCTTCGTGAACGGCACCACGGGGGAGTTCGCTGCTCTCACGCCTTCGGAACGCAGGCAATTGCTCGCCGAGGCCGTGGCTGTGGCCGGCGCGGATCGGGTCGTCGCCCATGTGGGCGCGGCCTCCCCATGGGAGACGGCGCGACTCACGGCGGACGCGGCCTCGCTCGGGATCTCGAAGCTGTCCATCCTGACGCCGTTCTATATGCCCGCCAGCGTCGACGGTGTGCGGGCTCAGGTGCGGTCGGCGCAGGACGCCGCTCCGGGAAGCGAGTTCTTCCTCTACCTGTTTCCGGACCGGACCGGCGTGCATCTGCCCGCGGTGGATGCCGTGCGCATCATCGAGGAGTTCGATCTGGCGGGCGCGAAGATCTCGATCGCCGGTACAGATTATCTCGCCGAGCTCGCCTTCGCCGCACCGGGTCGTGTCATCCTGTCGGGCAACGACGGTCTCCTGAGAGAGGTGCTCGCAGCAGGCGGGGCCGGAATCGTCTCCGGGGTCTCCTCATCCACGCCAGCGCCTTTCGTCGCCCTGGCCGATGCGATCCAACGAGACGATCAGGAAGCGATAGGACGGGCTTCGGCCCAGGTCGATGCGGTCGTTCCCATCCTCGGGACGAGCATCGCGGGGCTGAAGCTCTCGCAGCTCGAGCAGGGGCTGATTCGATCGTCAGGCTGTCGCATGGCGATCGACCCTGTCGACGCTCAGCATCGCGAGCAGATCCGGAAGGTTCTGGCGCTGCTCTCCCCGGATACACCCGTCAACGCCACCTGAGTCGAGGAGAAGAAGATGGCCATCGTTGTCCATCCAGAGGTCGTGGAGCCCACCAGCGCCGACCGCGGGTCGGGGTCGGGCCGGGGGGTGACGCCCCGACGTCGCGGGCGCGGTGTCGGGGACCGCTCGCCGATCGGCCTCTCCTGGGGCTTGATCCTGCCGTCGATCGTGATCGTGGCTATCGTCTCGATCTTCCCGATCGTGTATGCGGTGAACCTCAGCATGCACGACACCTCCTACATGAACGTGGGGGATGTGAACGGCTTCGCCCACTTCCTGCGGATCTTCACCTCACCCGAGGGGCTGGGACAGATCGCGCGTTCATGCATCTACGTCATCGGCTCCCTCGTGATCGCCGTCCCACTCAGCCTCGGGCTGGCGAACCTCCTCAATCAGCAAGTTCACGGACGCCGCATCTTCCGGGTGATGATCCTCATGCCCTGGGTGGTGTCGCAGACGGTCGCGGCATTGCTGTGGAAGTGGCTCGTGAACCCGGACTACGGTGCGCTCGGCCTAGGAGACCTGCCGTTCGGTCGGGTGGACTTCCTCGCCAACCCGGTCCTGGCGATGATCCTGCTCATCGTCGTCAACGTGTGGATCAGCTATCCTCTGGCGACGATCCTCTGCCTGGCCTCTCTGCAGACCATCCCGGAAGAGCTCAAGGAAGCGGCGGAGGTGGATGGCGCGGGTCCGTTCCGGCGGTTCACCCAGGTGACATTGCCGTTGATGAAGCCGACGCTGTTCGTCGTCGCCATCCAGCTCACTCTCCTTTACTTCAACATGGTGACCCTCGTCTACACCCTCACCGGCGGTGGTCCGTTGGACGGCACCAACCTCCTTTCGCTGGCGGCGTTCAAGCAGAGCTTCGAATTCTTCAACCTGGGCCTGGGAGCCGCGTACAGCGTGGTGCTGTTCGCCTTCAACATCCTGTTCGGCGCCGCGTACATCCGTCTGCTGAGGAGCGAGCGCAATGACTGACACCTATGCCGTCACCGTCCCCGGCACACCCCGGAAGGGGCACAGTCGTCGGCGGACGAACCCGCTGATCTATGTCGCGCTCGTCGCGGCATCCGCCTTCGCGATCATCCCGATCCTCTGGGGGCTGAGCACCTCGTTCAAGTCGGAGAGCGCAACGCTCTCCGACCAGGGGTGGATTCCGGCGGCGTTCACGCTGGAGAACTACCGACTCGTCCTTTTCGAATCGAAGGTGCCCCTATACCTCGGAAACACCCTTCTCGTCGCCGGGCTCACCGTCGTCGCCACGATCGTCGTCGCGATCTTCGGGGCGTACGCCGCAGCGCGCTTCCGGTTCCGTGGGAAGACGACGAGCCTCCTGCTCATCCTCGTGACGAGCATGATTCCCGGCATCGCGATCCTCGTCCCGCTCTACTTCCTCGCCGTGAACCTCGGGCTCTACGACACCTATGCCGTCATGATCGTCATCTACACGGCATGGCAGATCCCCACCGTGATCTGGATGCTGAAGGGCTTCTTCGAGTCCATCCCGGACTCGATCGAGGAGGCGGGCCGGGTGGATGGCGCCTCGCACTTTCGCGTGATGGTCCAGCTGATCTTCCCCTTGGCGGTGCCCGGGATCGCGGCGGCGGCGGTGATCTCGTTCGTCTACGTCTGGAACGACTTCCTCATCGCCTCCACGATGATCTCCTCCGACGACAAGCGGCTCGTCGCCGTCGGGCTCTACAACTACCTCTCGCAGTACGGCATTGTCTGGGGTCAGCTGACCGCCGCCGTCGTGGTATCGATCATCCCCCTCGTCCTCGTCTTCATTCTCATGGAGCGTCGCATCGTCGCCGGCCTTTCCGCTGGCGCCACCAAAGGCTGACTGCGGTCGGCTCTTCCCCAAGAAAGGTTTTCCCGATGAGTAGAAGCACCTTCCGCAGCGCAGCGGCTGTTGCGCTCGCCTCCGCACTCGCCCTCTCCGCCGTCGCCTGCTCGTCCAGCACGCCGAACGCCGGGGCAGACGATCCGCTCGAGCTGTGGATCTTCCTGGACCCCAGCAGTGCAGACGACCCGCGTGGCGCCGCGCTGAAGGAGATCGTCTCCGATTACAACGCCCAGACGGACGGCCCGGAAGTCACGGTCCGCTCGATCAACTACGCGAAGATCGACGCCGAGGTCATCAAAGCCACCGCGAGCGGACAGGGCCCGGACCTGCTGAACGTCTACTCGAATCAGCTGCCGATGCATGTGGCGGCCGGGACGGTCCAGCCGATCACCGAGTTCGCTGAGCCCGCGATCGAAGCCCTCGGCGACGACTTCCTCTTCCCTGTCGACGGCGTGACCTTCGATGGCGAGATCATGGCGATGCCCTGGGAGATCCGCGCCTGGCTCCTCTGGTACCGCGAAGACCTGCTGAACGATGCCGGCCTCGAGGTTCCGACGACTCTCGACGAGATCGGCCAGACTGCGGCGGCGCTGCAGAAGACCGGGGTCACCGGACTCGGGGTGGGATTCTCGAACGCCGGGCTCGGAGCGGACTTCGTGGAGAAGTTCATCCCCTTCACGTGGAACAATGGCGGCGAGATCCTCGACGGGGACGAGGCTGTCTTCGCGGACGCGGCCGGCGCGGCGAGCATGCAGACCTTCATCGATTGGAAGGACGCGGGTGCTTTCGGCGAAGAGGTCCTCAGCATGGGTGCCGACGAGGTCGTCAACGGCGTCAAGGCCGGGACGATCGCAATGGCGATCGAGGGGTCCTACCGTGTGGCCGCCGCCCGCTCCGGCGACGGCATCGGAGACAACCTGAAGACTGCGCCGCTGCCGTCTGATGACCCGTCGAAGCCGATGCAGACCCCGATCGCCGGGCAGACGATGACCATCGGAGCGAACGCCTCCAACCCGCAGGCGGCCTGGGACTTCATCGAGTTCTACACCTCAGCGGCCTCACAGGAGAAGTTCGCCGCCGCGGGCGTGCTCCCTGTGCTTTCCAGCGTCTATGAATCGGATGCCGTGCAGGCGCTGCCCAACGCAGACGAGTTGAGCTCCTGGCTTGACTATGTGCGTGAATACGGGCGTCCCAATCCCGTTTCGGAGAACTTCTCCGAGTTGTCCGACAGTCTCGTCACCGGCGCCCAGGAGATCGTCTTCCAGGACGGCGACGCGGCGACGATCCTCCAGCGTGTGGCGGATGACTACAACGCCAAGTGACCGGCTCGGACCCGCTCTGTTCTCGCAGCCCACTCCCAGAGAAAGAAGGAATCCAGTGACTGACACGAACGACTACGACGTCATCGTCTGCGGCGGGGGGCCGTCCGGAAACATGGCGGCCATCGCAGCCGGGCGCGCAGGTGCGAAGACGCTCATCATCGAGAAGTACGGGTTTATTGGAGGAATGGCCACCTCGGCCTGGCTCGGCCCGATCTCACCGATGCACTTCGGTGATGAGCGGGTGATCGCGGGGATCCCAGAGGAGTTCGTGGAACGTATGCGCCGGGCCGGAGGATCCACAGGTCATCTGCGCTGCACGAATCCGCACGGCAGCGGTGCGTATCTCGGCTTCTACGACCGCGAGCACTACAAGTGGACTGCGATCCAGATGCTCCAGGAGGCCGGGGTCGACATCCTGTTCCACTCCTTCGTCTCGGACGTCGTGGTCGAGGGGAATACCGTGTGCGGCGTCGAAGTGACGAACAAGTCCGGCAAGCGCCTCTACACGGCGAAAGTCGTGGTCGATGCGACCGGTGACGGGGACGTGGCCGCCCTCGCCGGCGCCGAGCACACCGTGGGGAACGAGCACGGGGTCTCGCAGCCGTCCACACTCATGTTCGACATGGCCAACGTGGATACCCGTCGGCTCAAGGAGTACATGGACAGTCATCTCGACAACTTCGAGTGGGCTTCGGAGATGGTCGCACTGCAGCCCTTCGCTGAGGAACTCCAACAGGAGCACTTCGTCGGACAGGGTTTCCTGGACCTCGTCGGCGAGGGCTTGGAGAGCGGCGAGTTGTATCTCGGACGCGATTCGATCCTGTTCCTCACCACCACTCACCCCGGTCTCATCCACTTCAACTCCACGCGCATAGCCGGTATCGACGGACGTTCGGCGGAATCCCTCACCGAAGGGGAGATCGACGGGCGCAAGCAGGTGATGAGCCTGGCAGCATATATCGTCAAGCATGTGCCCGGGTTTGAGAACGCGTACCTGGCGGGCACGGGAACTCAGGTCGGCATCCGAGAATCACGGCACATCACGGGGGAGTACGTGATCACCGGCGAGGACGTTCTGCACGGGCGGAAGTTCGACGATGTCGTCGCTCGCGGGTACTTCCCCATCGACATCCACAACCTCAAAGGCAAGGAAGGCTACGCGGGTGGCGGGGTGTGGACGGATCCCGAGGACTCCTACGACATCCCGATGCGCACGCTTATCCCGATTCGTCTCGACGGGCTGGTGATGGCGGGCCGCGCGATTTCCGCCACGCATGAGGCGCACGGATCGCTGCGCACGCAGGGCGGTGCGATGGGGATCGGGCACGCGGCCGGTGCGCTGGCGAGCCAGGCTGCGCTGCGGGATGAACGTCCTCGCAAGGTGCCCTACTCGGCGGTGGAGCGCGTCCTGCTGGAGCAGAAGGCGTCGCTCCGCCGCGATCCGGAGAAGGTGGAGCGCGAGCAGGCGGCTGCTGCGGCGGCCAATGAGAAGGCGCTGTCGGAAGGGAAGATCACAGGGTTGTACTTCCCTGGTGCCCTGACGGGGGTCGCCCCGCGTCTGTGACGCGGTGAGAAGGGTGGGGTCGTCGTGGATTGCGGCGGCCCCACCCTTCTCGTTTGATGCGTTCGCGTGCACTTTCGAAATCGAAGATCAGGCGATACGAAAACACAAAATAGACAAGACTTTCGAGGAACTATCCCGAAGTCATCGCGCTCAATACGCAAGCAAACCTAAGCTGATAGCCGCCGGCGCCCGCCGGAGACTTTTACAGCGACGTAAGGGGTTTGCAGATGAAGCTCAAGAGGAGCACTGCGAGCGCGGTGGCCGTCGTGGCCGCCCTGGGCATGACCGCGTGCGCGGGAGGCGCTGCGCCACAGGCATCCGGGAACGGGTCAGACGACACGGTGACGTTCCGTTCCTGGAGCCCGATCGAGCAGACGACTCAGCAGATGATCGACGCCTTCCAGGCGGAGAACGAGGGGGCGAAGATCGATGCGACGATCTTCAACTATCCGGAGTATCTCGTCGATCTCCAGAGCCGAGCCAGCTCGAACACGATGCCCGACGTGCTGGGGCTGCAGCCCGGGGCGCTGACCCAGCAGTACCGGGACCACCTCATGCCGCTGCAGGACTGCGCCGCCGAGACCTGGGGCGAGGACTGGCAGAGCCGGTTCTATCCGATCGGCATCGAGCAGGCGAGGATGGGAAACCCGGACGGCGATGAGAACTTCTACTCGCTGCCCATCCTGACCCAGACGGTCAACCTCTGGGCGAACTCCGAGATCTTCGCGTCGGAGGGGCTGAGCATCCCCGAGACCTGGGACGAGCTGGTCCAGGTGACGGAGGCGATGAAGGGCGAGGACTACGCCCCGTTCCTCCTCCCGGCCAAGGACTCCTGGCTGCGCAACGTCGTCTTCCTGCAGATCGCGAACAACATCGCCCCCGGAAGGGTGTACGAGGCGGAGGACGGCTCGGCCTCGTGGACCGACCCCGAGATCGTCGAGGCCTTCGACTACTGGGGGAGGCTCTTCTCCGAGGGCATCGCCCAGAGCGGTGCGATCGGCCTGGACGCCTATCCTTCCGCGGTGAACCAGTTCGAGGCGGGGAACGCGGCGATGATCCCGCTCGGCGCCTGGTGGATCCAGCAGTCGGATCCGACGAAGACCGACATCCCGCCGCTGTCCGAGGGCATGTCGGGATACGAGCCCTTCCTCTTCCCGACGATCCCCGGCGGGGCGTCCGAGGCGCAGTTCGTCGGCGGGATCGACGTGAGCCTGGGCATCGCCAAGGACACCGCGAACCCCGAACTGGCCTGCAAGGTGCTGACCGACTTCATCGCGGGCGCCGGCGCGCAGAAGCTGGTCAACACCATGAACGACGTGCCGGCCGTCACGGGGCTCGCCCCCGAGGAGTTCACGAGCGAGAAGCAGGAGGAGATCTGGAACCTCTTCGTCGACGAGTGGCTGCCGAGCGTGCAGTACTCGCGGTACTTCGAGTCCCCCGCCCTCGACCAGGCGGTGGCCGATGCGCTCGCCGCGATCGCGACGGGCGACTCCACGCCGCAGGAGGCCGCGGAGTCGGTGCAGTCCGTCCAGGACTCGCTGGACTGACATCCCGTTCTCGTGGGGCCCGGCGAACGCCGGGCCCCACCGGAGAGGAGCGCATGCATGAGGATGCTGACCAGAGAACGCCTGGTGGGATTCGCCTTCCTGGCCCCCGCCCTGATCCTGTTCGCGGTGTTCGTCGTCTACCCCATCTTCTACAACGTCCAGGCGAGCGGGCTGGACTGGGACGGCGTGAACGTCGGGACGCCCGTGGGGCTCGACAACTACGTCCGGCTGTTCCAGGACCCGACCTTCCTCATCACGCTGCGCAACTCGGCGTTCTGGATCGTCCTCACGATCATCCCGCAGGGGGTCATCGGCTTCCTCCTGGCCGTCGCCCTGAACCAGGGACTGCGCGGGAGCACGGTCTACCGCGCGATCTTCTTCATCCCCGCCATCCTCTCCCCGGTGGTCGTCGGCATCGTCTGGCAGCGGATCCTCGACCCCTGGGGCGGCGTCCTCGCGAGCATCGGCAAGGCCACCGGGATCGGCTTCCTCGGCGGCGACTATCTGACCAATCCGTCCACGGCGATCTTCGCCGTGATCTTCGTGAACGTGTGGATGTGGACGGGCTTCTCGATGCTCTTCTACCTCGCCGGCCTCCAGCTCATCGATCCCAGTCTCATGGAGGCCGCCCGGATCGACGGAGCCAACGGATTCCAGACGATGGTCCGGATCACCTTCCCGCTGCTGAAGTCGACGACGCTCTCCCTCGTCCTCCTCGGGATCATCGGATCGCTCAAGACCTTCGAGCTCGTGTACGTGCTCACCCAGGGCGGACCGAACCACGCCTCCGAGATGCTGCCCACCTTCGCGTTCCTCCAGGCCTTCCAGCTGCAGGACGTCGGCTACGCCTCGGCCATCAGCGTCGTCCTCCTCGTCGTCGCGGTCGTGAGCTCGCTGTCGATGGTGCGGGTCTTCGGCGCCGGATTCATCACGGGAGACGAGAGATGAGCGCCATGAGCGAGACCAGGACCCTGATCGTCCCCGAGGGGCGTCGCGAACGGCATCGCCATGGCGCGCCCGGCCGTCGGGTCGGGTGGCTCCACTTCGTCCTCGTGCCGCTGGCGCTGCTGTGGCTCGTGCCGATCATCATGGTCGTCGGCCTGTCGATGATGCCCTCGGACAATCCGACGACGCAGTTCTTCGGCATGCTCCCCGCCGAGTTCAGCGTGAAGAACTATCTCGCCATCTGGGACCAGAACCCGATCCTGCTCCACCTGCTGAACAGTCTGCTCATCACCGTGCCGTCGGTGCTGCTCGTCTGCCTCCTCGGCTCGATGGCCGCCTTCGCCCTCGCGCGTCTGCGCGTGCCGCTCAAGGCCGTGATCTTCGGCGTGCTCATCCTCGCGCTGATCCTGCCCATGTCGAGCATCGTCGTGGCGACCTTCCGGATCCTGCAGTCGATGCAGCTCTACAACAACCTCGCCGGCCTCGTGCTCGTCTACACCGCGCTGGGTCTCCCCTTCGCCGTCATCATCATCCGGACGTCCTATCTCGCGATCCCCCTGGAGACCTATGAGGCCGCGCGTCTGGACGGAGCGAGCTCCTGGCAGATCTTCCGGCGGATCTACCTGCCGCTGGGAAAGCCCGCGCTCGCCGTGGTGGCGGTCTGGCAGACGATGATGAGCTGGAACGACTTCCTGCTGCCGCTGGTGACGCTGGGCGACAACGCGCTGAAGCCGCTGACGCTCGTTCCCCTCGCCTATCGGGGCATGTACCTCTCCCAGCCCGGTGCGCTCTTCGCGATCCTCGTGCTGATCTCCGTGCCCGTCGTCGTGCTGTTCCTGTTCATCCAGAAGTACCTCGTGAACGGCCTGTCGGGGGCGATCAAATGAGCGTGATCGGACTCGACCTCGGCACCAGCGGCATCCGCGCGATGGCCTTCGGCATCGACCGCCGGGCGCTGGCCTCGTCCGCTCGGCGACTCACGCTCCTCCGGGACGGGCGCGGGCGCGTGGAACTCGATCCCGTCGAGCTGATCTCGGCAGCGGAGGACATGCTGCGGGAGGCCGCAGCCGCTGCGGAGCGGGAGGGCGATCCCGTCCGCGCTGTGGGGCTCTCGGTGCTCGGCGAGGCCGTCGTCCCGGTCGACGTGGCCGGCGCGCCGCTCGCGCGCATCGCGGTCAGCATGGACACGAGAGGTGCGGGGCCGGCGGAGGCGCTGGGGCGCGTCGTCGGGGCGCGGCGCTTCGCCCGGGTCACCGGTCAGCCGCTGCACGGCATGTTCTCGGTCTTCAAGGTCATGGCGGGAGAGGAGGGCTGGCGGAGCGCCGCCGGGTTCCGCTGCGTCGGCGACCTCCTCGCGCAGCGCTGGACGGGCGTGGCCGGCATCGATCTCGGGCAGGCGGCGCGCTTCGGCCTTCTCGACGTCGACGCAGGGCGATGGAGCGAAGAGCTGCTCGCGGCCGCTGCGTCGATCGCCCCCTGGGTCCGCGCCGAGCGCCTCTCCGCCGTCCACGCGGCGGGTGAGGTGATCGGGAGGATCACGGGGGCCGCGGCGGACGCGACCGGTCTGGCGGAGGGGACGCCGCTCGTCGCCGGGACGCACGATCAGGCGGCCGCCTTCCTCGGCGCCGGCGGCGCCGCGGGGGTGCGCTCCGTCATCGCCTTCGGATCGAGCGACTGCCTGACGGTCGGCACGGCCGCACGGCCCGACGGACTGGAGGGGACGGGATTCGCGAGCTACCGGGTCCATGACGGGCTCTGGGTGACGCTGGCCGGCACGGCGGCCGGCGGCTGGGCCCTGGAGTGGCTGGCCGGCCTCCTCGACCGGGACGTCGCCGATGTCTTCGGGCACATGGCGGGGGAGCCGCCGGCCCTGCTCTTCCTCCCCTATCTCGCCGGCTCAGGGACGCTCGACAACGACCCGCGGGCCCGCGGCGCCGTGCACGGCCTCACACTGGAGACGACCGCCGCCGAACTGGCGCGCGCCGTGGTGGAGGGCGCGGGCTACGAGTTCCGCAAGATCATCGACGCGTTCGCCGATCGGGGGATCCCGGTGGGCGAGATCCGCGTGAGCGGCGCCGGCGCCGAGAACCGTGCGGCGCTGCACGCCCGGGCCGACGCCGCGGGCGTGCCGCTCGTCCCGGTCCCCTCCGACGCCTCCGCGCGTGGAGCGGCGATGCTCGCCCTGCGCGCCCTGGGCGAGGACCCGGACGGTCTGCGGCCGGACCCGATCTCGGAGCCCGCATCCCCCGACGCCGCATTGAGCGACTGGTACGCGCGCCAGCAGCGGGCCTATGCCGATCTCTACGACCTCACCCGGCCGATCGCCGCGCACCTGTCCTCATCGTCAGCCACCCACCAGAAAGAGAACATGTCATGACCGCCACCGCGCCGAACATCGGCTTCGACCTGGACGCCGCCCGCAAGGAGATCCTCGACTACTGCCTGCGATCGATGGAGTACGGGCTGAACTTCAACACCCAGGGCAACATCTCCCTGCGCGTGCCGGGGGTGGAGGACCGATTCCTCATCACCCCGACGGACCTGGAGTACGACCGCATGACCCCGGAGGACATCGTGCTCGTCAACGGCGACAGCGAGCTCGTCGAGGGCCGTCTCGGACCGTCGAGCGAGGTCACGGTCCACATGGCGATCTACAGGCGCCGCCCGGACGTGAACGCGATCGTGCACTCCGAGCCCGTCTTCTCCAACGTCTGGGGCGTCGTCGGATCGCCGATCCGCGGGACCCTCGTCAACATGGTCATCTACACGAAGGGCGACGTCCCGATCATGCCCTTCGAGCTCAGCAACAACACCGAGTTCGGCGAGCACATGTGCGATGTGATGGGCGACCTCAACGCGGTCGTGTGGGCCAACCACGGTCTTCTCACCGTCGGGACGAATCTCCGGGACGCCTTCAAGACGAGCGTGGCCGTCGAGTCCGCCGCCAAGGTGCAGGCCTACGCCGGCGCCCTCACCGACGATCCGATCGTGCTCGACTACGCCACGCTCGGCATCACCGAGTCGCTCTGAGGGGCGGCGGATGTCTCTTCGCACCCTCCGAGAGGTGCTCGCGGACGCGGAGGCCGGCGGCTACGCGGTCGGCGCCTTCAACGTCTCGAGCCTGGACCAGGCGATCGCCGTGCTCGACGCCGCCTCGGCCGAGCGCTCCCCCGTGATCGTCCAGTCGATCGCCGGGATGTCGGCCTATGACGACGAGTCGCGATGGTGGATGCGCCTGCGCCGTCTGATCGACGACTATCCGGATGTCGACGCGGTTCTGCACCTCGATCACGGACGCACGTACGAGGACTGCGCGCGCGCGATCGCGCACGGCTTCACGAGCGTCATGATCGACGCCAGTCGCGATCCCGGAACGGATCAGCCCTCGTCGTTCGACGCCAACGTCGCGCTCACGCGCAGGGTGGTGGATCGCGCGCACCCCGCCGGGGTGAGCGTGGAGGGCGAGCTGGGCACGATCGGCGGGGCGGAGGCGGGCGTCGCCGGCGTCCTCGAGGAGATCGTGTTCGCCGATCCCCAGCAGGCGGTGGACTTCGTCGCCGCGACCGATGTCGACGCGCTCGCCGTCGCCGTGGGGACCAGCCACGGCTCGGTCAAGTTCACCGACGCGGCGGGCGGGGAAAGGCTGCGGCTCGAGCTGATCGCGGAGATCAGGAGCCGCCTGCCCGGAACCTTCCTCGTGCTGCACGGCTCCTCCTCGGTTCCGGAGGACGCCGTCGCGGCGATCAATGCGCACGGCGGCCGGGTCACGCCCTCCTACGGCATCTCCCCGGAGCAGAAGGCGGCGGGGATCCAGGCGGGTATCCGGAAGGTGAACCAGGGCACGGATTCGCACCTGGCGTGGACCGCGGCGCTGCGCACGTTCCTCGACGAGAATCCGTCGGTGGTCGAGCCGAGCGAGCTGCTGCGGCCGGCGATCGCGGGATTCGAGGCGATGGTGCGCAGGAGGATGCGGGAGTTCGGCTCCGCCGGCAGGGCATGACGCGCGGCGGGCGCGGACCGGGCGCCGTCAGACGAGCTCGATCGTCAGTCCCGCCTCGCGCAAGGACTGAAGTCCGTCCTCCGGCGCCTCGGAACCGGTGATCAGCAGATCGATGCGGTCGAGGGGTGCGACCTGAATGACCTGGCTCTTGCCGATCTTCGAGCTGTCCGCGAGCACGATCCGCCGCTCCGCCGCGTCGAGATAGCGTCGCTTGATCGTCACCTCGGGCAGGCTCGAGTTGGTGAAACCGCGCTCGGAGACGCCGTTGCAGCCGATGAAGCACAGATCGCTGTGCACCGAGCCGATGAACATGTCGCCGAGCGGATCGGTGAGCGAGCGCTGCTTGTAGCTCACCGTGCCGCCCGTGACGACGACGGTGATCTGATGGGGCTCCGCCACGCCCAGCTCGAGGGCGATCGTGAGCGAGTTCGTGAACACCATCACGCCGCGCAGATCGTCCCTGGCGCGGAGGGCGCGGGCGAGCGCCAGCGTCGTCGTGCCTGCGTCGATGAGGATCGCCATCTCGCTCTCGACCATCGCGGCCGCGGCGTTCCCGATCCGTCGCTTCTCGGTCACGGCGCGCGTCAGAGCCCGCTCGTAGTCGGGCGCATGCGCGGTGGACTTGATCCCGGAGATCGCGCCGCCGTGCACGCGCTGGATCACGTTCTCGCTGGCGAGCAGATCGAGATCGCTGCGGATCGTCACCTCGGAGACGCTGAGGACGCGGCTGAGCTCCAGCACGCGGGCGAACCCCTGGCGCTCCACGATGGAGACGATCTGCTCGCGCCGGATCGTCGCAGGGACTGCTTGCGACCACTCCGGCATGCAGATCAGCGTAGTGCGGGAACCGTGCGGAGCGGGGAGGCAGGAGCGGATCGATTACAGTGAAGCGCATCATGGCCACGATCTACGACGTCGCGACGCTGGCCGGCGTCTCGCCGGCGACGGTGTCGCGCGTGTTCAACGGGACGAACGTGTCGGAGGAGAAGGTCGACGCGGTGCGGGCCGCCGCCGCCCAGCTGAAGTTCGTGCCGAATCGCACGGCGCGGACGCTGCGGCGTCAGAGCTCCGAGGTGATCGGGCTCATCATCCCCGACATCGAGAACCCCTACTTCACGGAGATGGCGCGCGGCGTCGAGGACATCGCCTCCGAGGCCGGCTACTCGGTCGTGCTCTGCAACTCGGACTCCGTCCTCGAGAAGGAGGCCGCCTATCTCGGCATCGCGGTCGCGGAGCACATGTCGGGGGTGGTCATCGCCACGGCGTCCGAGCGCTCCGAGCTCGCGGGCATCCTCGCCACGGGGCGGCCGGTGGTCGCCGTCGACCGCCGTGTCCCGGAGGATGTCGACGGCGTGGTGATGGCCAACCGTGCGGCCGGCGACACGGCGACGCGGAGCCTCATCGATGCGGGTTACACCCGCATCGCGTACATCGGCGGTCCGGGGGACATCGACACGGCCGCGGAGCGGGCCGCGGGGTGGCGCGAGGCGCTCGCGGCGACGGATCGGGATGCGGACGATCGCCTGCTGCGCTTCTCGACCTTCCGCGTGGACGGCGGGCGTGCGGCGATGGAGGAGCTCCTCGCGCTCCCCGAGCCGCCGGACGCCGTGGTGGCGGGGAACAACCTCATCGGCGTCGGCGCGATCCAGGTGCTGACGGAGCACGGTCTCACCCCGCCCCGCGTGGGCGTCGCCGTGATCGGCTCGCTCCCCTTCACGACGCTGTCCCCGACCGCTGTCACCGTCGTGCGGCTTCCCGCGCGGCAGATGGGCGTCACCGCCGCTCGGATGCTCCTCGAGCGCATCCGCGGAGATGCGCAGCCCGCGCGTACGGTCGTGCTCGGGGGCGAGCTCCAGGCCGCCAGCGCGCAGCGCTGACGATCGTCCGGCGCCTGCCGGGCGCTGACCGGTCGCGTCCGTTCTCGGCTTGCAACGTGAAATCGATTTCGCGTACCCTGGGGGGAAGCATCCGGGATCGAGGAGGACGCCCATGCGCTGCACCATCGGCGTCGACGTCGGCACGTCGAGCACCAAGGGCGTGCTCGTCGCCGAGGACGGCTCGATCGTCGCATCCGCCTCGCGTGCGCACGATGTCAGCCGCCCCCGCACCGGCTGGGTGGAGATGGACGCCGGGATCTGGTGGGACGAGTTCGTCTCGATCGCCCGGGAGCTGCGTGCCGCGATGCCGGAGGCCGGGATCGCCGGCGTAGGCGTCAGCGGCATGGGACCCTGCGTCCTGCTGGCGGACGAGGAAGACGTCCCCGTGCGGCCGGCGATCCTCTACGGGGTCGATACGCGGGCCGTGGCGCAGATCGATCGCATGACCGCGGAGCTCGGCGCGCAGGAGATCACCAGGATCGGCGGATCCGCGCTCACCTCCCAGGCGGCCGGAGCGAAGATCGCCTGGGTGGCCGACGAGGAGCCGGACGCCTTCGCCCGCGCCCGCCGCCTGTTCATGCCCGCCTCGTGGCTGGCCCGTCGCCTCACCGGCGCCTATGCGCTCGATCACCAGTCCGCCAGCCAGACGTCCCCGCTCTACGAGATCGAGGGCGAGAGGTGGCACGACCCGTGGTGGGAGCGGTACGCGGCGACGATCGCACAGCCGGCGCTCGGCTGGGCGGGTGAGATCGCCGGCACGGTCACGGACGCGGCGGCCGGGATCACGGGGATCCCCGCGGGGACGCCGGTGATCATCGGCACGATCGATGCCTGGACCGAGGCCGTCAGCGTGGGCGCGCACGGCGCCGGCGACCTCATGCTCATGTACGGCACGACCATGTTCCTCGTCGCCACCGGCACGCGGACGCTGCGCACGCCCTCGATGTGGACGACGGTCGGAGCCTTCCCCGGAACCCGCAACCTGGCGGGCGGACTGTCGACGTCCGGTGCGCTGACCGCCTGGCTCAGGGATCTCACGGATGCGGACTATCCGCAGCTGCTCGCCGAGGCCGAGGAGTCCGGGCCCGGCGCCCGCGGCCTGCTGATGCTGCCGTACTTCGCGGGCGAGCGCACGCCGATCCAGGACCCTGACGCGCGCGGCGTGGTCGCCGGGCTCACCCTGGAACACGGCCGGGGGGATCTCTACCGTGCGGCGCTCGAGGCCACGGCGCTCGGCGTGCGGCACAACGTCGAGACCATGCGCGCGGCCGGTGCGGACATCCGCCGCATCGTCGCCGTCGGCGGCGGTACGCAGGGACGGCTCTGGCTGCAGATCGTCTCGGATGTCACCGGTCTCGTCCAGGAGGTCCCCGAGACGACCATCGGCGCGAGCTACGGGGCGGCGTTCCTCGCGGCATCCGCCGTCGCCGGCGAGGGGGAGGAGCCCCACATCGCCGACTGGAACCCCATAGCCCAGGTGATCACCCCCGACCCCGCGCTCGGCGATCTCTACGACGCCCTCTTCGATCGCTATGCGCGGCTGTACGAGGCGACTAAGGACGTCGTCCACGAACTCGCCGCCGACCGGCGCACCGCCTGACCGCAGGCCCCCAGACCGCAACACACATCGGAGACACATCATGAGCTACACCCTCCCCGTTCTCTCGTCCCGCCCCGCCCTCGCCCCGAGGACCGCGTACCTCATCACCTCCGGAGACCTCCGCGAGTCGGCGAACGTCGCGGGCTGGCCGACGCAGGTCGAGCTGGAGGCCGGCGTGACCGGCGTGCTCGAAGGGCTCGGCTGGAGCGTCGTCCGGCCGTTCGGCGTCGACCCGGAGACCGGCCACGGCTTCATCTCCAGTCAGCGCATGGGCATGGAGGTCTTCACGAAGATCCCGGTGGATGCGCCGCTCATCGTGGCCACGGCCAACTGGCAGTACTCGCACCACGTGCTCGCCGGGCTCCGCACCCATCAGGGCCCGATCCTCACGGTGGCGAACTTCGCCGGGGACTGGCCGGGGCTCGTCGGCCTCCTCGGGCTCAACGCGGGTCTGACGAAGATGGGCAAGCCCTACGCGACGACCTGGTCGGTGGACTTCGCCGACGACTGGTTCATCGCAGGCATCCGGGAGTGGACCGAGACCGGGACGATCACGCACGACGTCTCGCACGTGCGTGCGCTGCCCGAGCTGCCAGACTCGCCGGAGAAGCGGCTGGGCGAGGCGCTGGCCGTGCAGCTGCGCGACGAGAAGGCCATCATCGGCGTCTTCGACGAGGGCTGCATGGGCATGTACAACGCGATCTTCGACGACGAGCTGCTCAACCAGACCGGCATCTACAAGGAGCGCCTGTCGCAGTCCGCCCTGTACGCGGAGATGCTGACCGTGACGGATGCGGAGGCGGATTCCGCCTACGAGTGGCTCATCGACAGGGGGATGACCTTCCGCTACGGCGCGGATGCCGCGACCGAGCTCACCCGCGACCAGGTGCAGTGGCAGCTGAAGATGTACATCGCCGCGCTCCGCATCGCCGACGACTTCGGCCTCGACGCGGTCGGCATCCAGTACCAGCAGGGCCTGAAGGATCTGGTTCCGGCCTCCGACCTCGCCGAGGGCATCCTGAACTCCACCGAGCGTCCGCCGGTGACCTCGCGCGACGGCTCGCGCGTGCTGCACGAGGGCCGTGCCTTCCCGCACTTCAACGAGGCGGACGAGGGGGTCGCCGTCGATGCGCTCGTCACCGACCGGGTGTGGCGTGCGATGGGACTCGTGCCGGACAACACCCTGCACGACGTGCGCTGGGGCGAGGACTACGACGGAGAGTTCGTCTGGGTGTACGAGATCTCGGGCTCGGTGCCGGCATCCCATCTCGGCGGCTGGGACAAGGCCGAGGGATGGCGTCAGGGGCACGTGTTCTTCCCTGCGGGCGGCGCGACGATCAACGGCGTCTCCCAGCCCGGCGAGATCGTGCTGAGCCGTGTGTTCATCGCCGACGGCGTCCTGCAGGCCGACATCTTCCGGGCATCCGTCGTCGAGCTCCCCGCGGAGGAGACCCAGCGCCGCAAGGACGCCACGAACCCGGAGTGGCCGATCGCCCACGTCGTGCTGCACGGCGTCTCGCGCGACCAGTTCATGGCCCGCCACAAGGCGAACCACGCCCAGCTCGTCTACGCGCCGGACGCCGAGACGGCGGACAGGGCGCTCATCGCCAAGGCTGCGATGTTCGCGGGGATGGGCATCAAGGTGAACCTCGTGGGGGACGTGGCGGTCTGATCCGCTTCAGACGCGAGTCGCCCGGAACCTCTCGTGATCGCTCAGCGAGATCCTGGCGTACGCGTACGCCCATTCCCGCAGGGCGGCGGTGACCGTACGGCCGCCGCCGATGTATCCGGCGACGATGGTGGCCGTCTCGGACTGCCCGTGCGCGCGGGCGAGCGTCGCTCCGCACGCCCGCGCGTAGGTCTCGAAAGGGCCGTCGTCGAGCTCCTCGACGTCGATGCCGCCCTTCATGTCATGGAACTGCCTGGCGTAGTAGTCGCCGTGCGGTCCGCGGAAGTGACCGAGGAACGGATCGGACAGCGCCTGCAGGATCCGCTGCATCGACACCACCCGCGCACCTTCGCCCTCTGCCTCGATGAGGTTCTGGAGAGCCTTCGGCTGCGGCATCCGGCCGTACTCGACGAGCACGCTGCGAGAGGCCTGCTTGGGCTGCATGAGCAGCGTGTTGTCCTCTCCGTCCTGGAACAGGACGAGGTAGCAGCGCGTGCCGACGCTGCCCACGCCGACGACTCGCCTGGCGACATCGGAGAGCGTGTAGTGCTCGAGCAGCAGGGCGATGTCGGCGCCGGCCGTGCGACGGTACTCGTCGATGAGCCGGTGGACGCTCTCGAGCGCCTCCGGTTCGACGTCGACGGTCGTCGGAGGCACGCGCACGATTCGCCGTCGGCCGTCGGGGTCGACTTCGGTCAGTCGGCGCGCGGCGCGCTCGCCGGTGCGCTTCCGCGCCCGCTTCACAGAGGTGCGGATGGCGTGCCGCGCCTCGCGGTCCAGCAGGGTGCGCGTCGACGCGACGTCGAAATGCGTGAAGTACCGCGCCGTCGGACTCAGCTCGCTGACGCTGCGGATGCCGCGGACGTATCCCATGACGGCCGCCCCGATGGCGTTCTGGATCACCGCATCGTCGCGTCCGGAAGCCTGCCCGCCGACGACCACGCTCCCGACGAGACGCTTGAGGTCCCACTCCCAGGGCGCCCACGCCGCCTCGTCGAAGTCGTTCAGATCGAACATCAGATCGCGCGACGCCGAGGCGTAGAACCCGAAGTTCGAGACGTGCGCGTCGCCGCTGGAGGCGACCAGGATGCCGGAATGCGGGGCATCGGCGAGGTCGGCGGCCATCAGCGCCGCCGTACCGCGGTAGAACGCGAACGGGCTCGCCGACATCCGTTCGGTGCGCAGCGGCACGAGCTCCGGGACGCGCTCGGCATCCTGCTGGGCGAGGATGCCGAGCGGATCGCGTTCGCCGACGGAGAGGATCGCGAGCTCCTCACGGGGGAGCTGAGCCCGGATCAGCCGTCCGCGCTCAAGGAGCTCTGCGCGGGAGGCCGGGCGCGACCATGCTGTGCTCATCCGCCCATCCTGGCAGGGCGGTCGCGGCCCGGGAAGTGCTCGTTGCCGGCAGTGCGCAGGTGCGGGACGATGGGGTGATGGCGACCGTCGAGGACGCACGCGAGATCGCGCTGGCGCTGCCAGGCGTCGAGGAGCGTGCCGGCGGCCATACCGGGGAGCCGTCGTGGCGGCTGGGGAGCGGACAGATCGCCTGGATCCGGGGCCCGAGCACGACGGACCTCGGACAGCTCGCCGAGCTCGGACGCTCCTGGCCCAGGGGCCCCGTGCTCGGGGTGCGGGTGACGAGCATCGCCGAGAAGGAGGCGCTTCTGGCCGCCGAGCCGGAACGGCTCTTCACGATCCCGCACTTCGACGGGTACCCGGCGGTCCTCGTGATTCTCGACGCCGTGGACAGCGGACGACTCGCGGAGATCCTCTCCGACGCCTGGCTGGCACGGGCTCCCGCGCGGCTCGCGCGGGAGTGGCTCGCCGAGCGCGGCCTCGAGTGAGGATCAGCCCGAAGAGGCGAGCGATCATGCCTGGGGCAGCCGGATCACCTCCGGCGCGATGTCGTCGCCTTCGTCGAGGCGGATGCCGCGGGCGAGCTCGTCGAGCGCCGGGAGCACCTCGCCCAGCATCGCGGGGTCGGTGCAGAGCGCCGTGGCGGTCACGAGGAGTGTGCCCGTGTCCCAGGTGTAGAGGGCCAGGGGCGAGGCGTTCGGCTCCGGCGGATGCGGAAGGACGAGCCGCTCGCCGAGACCGAGCGGACTCGGGAAGGCCTCGGTGTCGTCGTACTCCATCGGCATCATCGCGCGGGCCGTGCGCAGCTGGGTCGTGAGCTCCTGGACGCTCGCGGTCACCACCAGTCGTTCGGGGGCGTCCTTCCACGCCCAGACCAGCATCCGCCCGTCCATCGCATGGATCGCTCGCGGCAGGAGGCGCCGGATGAGCCATCCAACGGCCCGCCGGCCGGGACCGATGGCCTGCGACCAGGCCTGATCGCCCTGCCTCTGGAGCAGCCGGATGGCCGCGCGTCGATGCCGGCCGCCGCCTCGGGCCGCCGGCCAGGCGACCGGAACCCACTGCTTCGGATCTGCGGATGCTGTCAGGCGCATGCCTCCACGGTAGGGCAGCCCCCTTCGGGTTCGCCGAGACCCTCCCCGTCGCCGGGGCTCCTGCCCTCGACGTCGGTGCGAGGGGGTCTCCTGGAGCGGGAGAGTCCCGGCGAGCGGGAAGGGGTCGCGACGCTCGGGAGAGGCCGCGTGGGCGGTGCCCGGCCCGCCTCCGGTGGGCGGCCAGGGCGCTCCGGTAGAGTGGCGTCCGCCCGACCCAGGCTCTCCCATGGCCGCCAGACCGTAAGGCAGCATCCCGTGACCTCATCAGACGATCCGACCGATGCGTCGAACCCTCCCCGTCCGCTGAAGATCCTCATCGGGTGCGACACGTTCTCCCCCGACATCAACGGCGCCGCGCGCTTCGCGGAGCGCCTGGCCGCGGGTCTCGTGCAGCGGGGCCACGATGTGCACGTCGTCGCCCCCAACCAGGCGTACCGCACGGCGAAGCCCCGCACCGAGGTCATCGAGGGGGAGCCGATGACGCTGCACCGGCTCCCGTCCATCCGCTGGGCGCCGCACGACTGGCTGCGCTTCGTCTGGCCGTGGCGCGCGAAGCACTACGCCAGGAAGGTGCTCGACGCGGTCCGTCCCGACGTCGTGCACATCCAGTCCCACATCGTCATCGGGCGCGGGCTCTCCCGCGTCGCGCACGAACGCGGCATCCCGGTCATCGCGACGAACCACGTCATGGCCGAGAACATCCTCGACCACACCACGATGCCGAAGTTCATCGACGATCTGGTGCTGAAGTTCGCCTGGGCGGATGCGAAGCGCACCTTCGACCTCACGCGCGCCGTCACGACGCCGACGCGTCGTGCCGCCGACTTCCTGGAGCGCACGGTCGAGGTCTCCGGCGTCATCCCCGTCAGCTGCGGCATCGACCGCACGCAGTACACCCCCGTCATCGCGCCGCGGGAGAAGAACCGCATCATCTTCGTCGGCCGCCTCACCGCCGAGAAGCAGGTCGAGGTGATCCTGCAGGCCATGACCCGCCTCGACCCCGCCCTCGACGTGCACTTCGACATCGTCGGAGGCGGCGACCAGCGCAAGCAGCTCGAGAACCTCGCCGGCCAGCTCGGGCTCGGCGACCGCGTCACGTTCCACGGGCGGACCACGGACGAGGACCTGCGGGCCCTGCTCTCGCGGGCCAGCCTGTTCGTGATCGCGTCCATCGCCGAGCTGCAGTCGATCGCGACGATGGAGGCGATGGCCTCCGCGCTGCCCATCGTCGCAGCGGACGCCGTCGCCCTGCCCCACCTCGTGCACGACGGGGAGAACGGCCACCTGTTCACACCGGGGGACGCCGACGAGCTCGCCGCGCGGCTCACGGACGTCCTGACGGCGTCTCCCGCGGAGTACGAGCGCATGCAGCGCGCGTCGTTGGACGGCGTGGCCGTGCATGACATCAACCGCACACTGGACACCTTCGAGGCCCTGTACCGCGACGCCCCGCTGCCGGAGTAGGCCTGGCCATGCACATCGTCCTGTTCGGCGATCAGCATCTGGAGTCGCTCGGCGGCGCCCAGGTGTCGATGCGGCTGCAGCGGCGATTCCTCGAGCACGCCGGCCACACGGTGACGGTCGTCGCCCCGCGCATGCACGTCGAGCGCGGGGGAGCGGATGCCGGGCGCACCCCCGAGCGGACGCAGCGGGACCGGGGGCATATCGACATGCCGTCGATCCCGATCACCCTCGACCGCGAGTACTCGATGACCTGGCCGGGGCGGAGGACCGATCGCCTCCTCGACCGTGCCTTCGCCGGGCGCCCTCCCGTGGACATCGTGCACGTGCAGGCGGACTTCTGGGGAGCGTTCTCCGGGCACCGCTTCGCCGAGCGGCACGGCATCCCGGTCGTGCACACCATGCACAATCGCGTCGACGTCGGCATCGCCGCCGTGACGCCGCTGCACGGACCGGCGCTGGCCGTGCTGAACCTGTGGCGCCGGTTCGCGATGCGCGGGATCGGCTCCTCCGTCCCCGGCCTGGACGGCTGGGCCTATCTGCGCGGGATCGCGCAGGGATCCTCCGCCGTGACAGCGCCTTCCGCCCATTTCGCCGCCCGTCTGGAGCGGAACGGCGTGTTCGAGCCGGTGGACGTGATCTGGAACGGCATCGACGACGACGTCCGAGAGGCCACCCTGGCCGGGCGCGCTGCCCGAGGGCCAGGGCGCCCGCGATTCGTCTGGCTCGGACGGATGAGCCCGGAGAAGAGGCTGCTCCCGTTCCTGGAGGCCGTGGTCGCCTCGCAGGTGGACGCCGACATCGAGGTGATCGGCGGCGGAGGTCAGCGAGCGGCCGCCGAGCGCATCGCGCGAGGGCACTCCGGCATCCGCTTCGCCGGGCGGCTGACCTACGAAGAGACGCTCGCGCGGATCGCGGCTGCCGATGCGCTCGTGCAGACCTCGATCGGCTTCGAGACCCAGGGCATGACGCCGTTCGAGGCGGCGACCCTCGGCACGCCTTCAGTTGTCAGCGACCCGGACATCGCCGCAGAGCTGGGGAGCGGTCTGTGGCGCGTGCCCGCGGCGGACGGCGGCGAGCCGGAGCGCATCGCCGCGCTCTCCGAGACCCTCATCTCCGCGGCGTCCGACATCGCCGCGGGCACGGCGCCCGAGCCGTCGCCCGCGGTCGCCGAGGAGTTCCGCCAGTCGTCGCGCACCGCGGCGATGATCGCGGTGTACGAGAGGGTTCTCGACGCGCAGGGGTGATCCGAGCGGCCGGTCCGATCAGAAGGCGTAGAAGATCGCGCTCATCGAGGAGATCAGGAAGCTGAACACGCCGCTGGCGACGCCGGCGATGCCGAGACCCGTGGCGATCCCGGCCTGCGCGAGGGGCGCGCCCCGACGGCGGAGGCCGATGATGCCGAGCACGAGGGCAGCGATGGCCGTGAGCAGGGTGAGGATGCCGCCGATGCCGCTGATGATGCCGACGCTCTCATAGGCGCCGCTGTAGAGCGTCACCTGGGAGACGATGCTGAAGAGCAGGCCGACGACCAGGCCGGCGAGACCGATGATGAACCCGATGCGTCCGGGAGGGTTTCCGGGGCCGGCGGGAGCGGCCGCCGCCGGGTAGCCCTGTGGGGCGCCGTAGCCGGGCGCTGCGGACGCCGCGGGCTGGGCGGCGCTGTATGCGGGCTGCGACGCTGCGGTCGGATAGGCAGGCTGCGACGCTGCGGTCGGATAGGCGGGCTGCGTGGCTGCCGGATAGGCGGGCTGCGCCGGTGCCTGGTATGCGGGCTGCTGCGTCGGATACGCAGGCTGCGCCTGCGGGGCCCCATAGCCGGGCTGGCCAGGGTAGGTCTGCGGCGCGGGCGGCTGCGCCCCCGTGGCGTACGGAGGGACGTGGGGCTGCTGCGGGTCGCTCATGCCGCTGAGCATAGCGGCCCTCGGGGACGCGTGGGTGTCCTAGGAGAAGATGCGCGGTCCTGACCCTGCACCGCGGTCGTTCTCGGCGACGCGGCTCCAGTCGGTCTCGCGGGCGCGGTACCCGTCGCGGCGCACTTCGATGAGCGTGGCGATGACGGCCCAGAGGGAGAGGGCTGCGAGAAGGAGGACGAAGAGCATGGCAGAAACACTATTCTCGACGGATTCCCGTCACGAGTGGCAGACTGGTCATGGTTCGCAGGAAAACTGCCAGCGAGATCGAGAGGGAGGCTGTCCATGAAGACCGTCGCGTGCGTGGTGCAGGACGGATTCGCGCCGTTCGAGTTCGGTGTGGCGTGCGAGGCGTTCGGCTTGGATCGCTCGGACGACGGGGTGCCGAACTTCGACTTCCGCGTCGTCGCCCCGCATCCTGGCGTTGTGGCGTCCAAGCTCGGGTTCTCGCTCAACGTCGACGACGACCTCTCCTTCGCGTACGAGGCCGATCTCGTCGTCGTGTGCCCCCTCCCGCGTGAGCGCTGGGGCGACATCGATCCGCTCGTCCTCGACGCCGTGCGCGCGGCGGAGGAGCGCGGCGCGTGGCTGCTGAGCGTCTGCAGCGGATCGTTCATCCTCGCGGCGGCGGGCGTCCTCGACGGCCGCCGCGCGACGACGCACTGGATGTACGCCGACACGATGGCGGACATGTATCCGCGGATCGACGTCGACCCGGACGTCCTGTTCGTGCAGGACGGGCGCATCATCACCAGTGCGGGCACCGCGGCGGGACTGGACGCCTGCCTGCACCTGCTGCGTCAGGAGATCGGGGCGGAGCTCACCAACCGCGTCGCGCGCCGGATGGTCGTGCCGCCGCAGCGCGACGGCGGCCAGGCCCAGTTCATCGACCGGCCTCTGCCGGCGGTCCAGAGCGACTCGCTCGCCCTCGTGACCGACTGGGCGATGGAGAATCTGCGCGAGGACCTCTCCGTCGAGCAGCTCGCGCACCGCGCGCACATGTCGCCGCGGACGTTCGCCCGCCGGTTCAAGGCCGAGCACGGGGCGACGCCGGCTGCATGGCTGGCGAGGCAGCGCATCATCCAGGCGCAGCGGATGCTGGAGCGCACCGACTTCGGCCTCGACCGCGTCGCGGCGGAATGCGGCTTCGGGTCCGCAGCCGTGCTGCGGCAGAACTTCACCCGGGTCCTGGGCACGACGCCGACGGCGTACCGTTCGGCGTTCTCGTGCCGGGACGAGTCGGCCGCCTGAGGGGTCGGGGACGACGATCCGCGGAGGTCCGGACGATTCACGGACGCAACGGTCCGAATCGTCCGTGAATCGTCACGGCATCCGCGATCCGTCCGGGCCGCGGCTCAGGTCCAGTGGCCCGGCCGCGGGAGCGCGGCGTCCTGCACGGTCACGCCGTTCCGCGTCACCGACGCCGTGCAGTACAGCAGCGACTGCGTCGGGTAGCCGTGCGGACGGTTGTCGCGGATGATCGCCCGGTCGTCCTCGGCGGGAAGACCGGCGGTCTCGGCGAGGAGGTCGACCCAGGCATCCGGATCCGTCGCGCGGAATCGCGGCAGCCACGTCATGATCCTCTGGGTGCCCTCGTCGTCCAGGTCGTCGTGCGCGATCATGTGGATGCCGGGATCGATCGGCGTCTCGCGCAGCCGCTCGCCGTCCCAGGAGATCACGCGTGCGGATTCGGGCGTCACCTCGACGAGGTTGAAGCCGTGCATCAGCGGAGAGCCCTGCGGAGACCGGCCGGCGACGGACTCCAGCGCGAGCGAGCCGCGCGAGACGGCGTCCTCGGGCGAGAGGTCGAGGACGTCCGCACGGTTGAGCAGCACCGCGAGCCGGCGCTCGGCGGGATCCGCCGCGAGCCAGGCCCCGCCGGCACGTCGATCACGGATGCCGATGACGCCGGGGTAGTCGTCCGGCCACCAGGGGCCGAGGTGATCCCAGGCGCGTTCGGGATCCTCGTCGCGGACGGCCAGCAGACGGGATGATCCGCCGCTCTCGACGTCGATCATCACCGTGCACACGCGACTCAGCCTATCCGTCGGCTGTCGCGGCGGCTCCGTCGGCATCCCCTGCGGCCACCGCGCCTTCCGGCGACCCGTTGCCGTCGCACCTTCCGACTTCCGCCACCGCACCGGCATCCGTGGGAATGCCGGCCGGCTCAGTACGGTACCTTCCAAGCCGGGCGGAGGCACGAAACCGAGCCGGCCGGGCAGCGGGAGGTGCGAAACCGAGCCGGCGACCCACGGCAGCGGGCAGAATCGAGACATGAACATCGTCGTCGGAGTCACGGGCGGCATCGCCGCGTACAAGACGGTCCACCTCGTCCGGCTCCTCGTCAAGGGCGGCCACGAGGTCACGGTGATCCCGACCGAGGACGCCCTGCGCTTCGTCGGCCTCCCGACCTGGGAGGCGATCAGCCGCAACCCCGTGACGACGAGCGTGCACGAGGACGTCGCGAAGGTCCGTCATGTCGCCCTCGGGCAGGCCGCGGACCTCGTCATCGTGGCTCCGGCGACCGCGAACACGCTCGCCAGGATGGCCGCGGGCATCGCCGACGACCTGCTCGGCACGACGCTCCTCTCCACCGCGGCGCCGGTCGCCGTCGCCCCGGCGATGCACACCGAGATGTGGCGGCATCCTGCGACGACCGCCAACGTCGCGACGCTCCGCGAGCGCGGCGTGCACATCCTCGGACCGGACGACGGCGAGCTCACCGGCGGGGACGCCGGCCCCGGGCGCATGTGGGCGCCGGAGGCCATCGCTGATGCGGCGCTCGCCCTGCTGGCGCCGCGCGACCTCGCCGGCCTCCGCGTCGTGGTCTCCGCCGGCGGCACGCGCGAGCCGATCGATCCGGTGCGCTACCTCGGCAACCGGTCCAGCGGACGCCAGGGCGCGGCGCTCGCCGCGGAGGCCGTCGCCCGCGGCGCCGAGGTCGTGCTGGTGTCGGCGAACATCGCCTCCGATGTGCTCGCCGAGGCCCGCGGCGTCCGCGTGCGACCGGTGGGAACGGCGGCCGAGCTCTCCCTCGCGATGAAGGACGCCGCGGCCTCCTCCGATGTCGTCGTCATGGCCGCCGCCGTGGCCGACTACCGGCCGGCCGCGGCATCCGATCAGAAGCTCACCAAGGAGGACGGCATCCTCGCGCGCATCGAACTCGTCGAGAACGAGGACGTCGTCGCGGCGCTCGCGGCCTCGCGGCCGGCGCATCAGACGATCGTGGCGTTCGCCGCCGAGACCCTGACCGACCCCGAGCAGCGCAGGGAGCGCGCCCGCCGCAAGCGCGAGCGCAAGGGCGCCGATCTGCTCGTCGTGAACCTGGCCGATGCCGAGCACGGGTTCGAGCGGGCCGACAACGCCGTCGAGGTCATCGGCGAGCGCGGAGCCGTCGTCGCGGACGCGGCCGGTTCCAAGCGCGAGGTCGCCGCGGCGATCTGGGATGCCGTGACGGCGACGCGCGTCGGGCGCGCGGCTTCGGAGGACTGAGCATGTCGGGGTCGGATGCTCACGAGGGGAGCAGGTCGGCACCGAGCACGCGCATCGCCGCGTGAAGCCGCAGAGCGGGCTCGGGCGCCTGCGGCGCATGCAGCAGAACCGTCCGCACGCGGCCGAGGGCGGGCAGGTCCCAGGAGGGGGGCGCCTCCGCGAGGTCGTCGGGGACCATCCGCGATCCCAGCACGCCGATGCCGATCCCCGCGCGCATCGCGGTCAGCGCGCCGTTCACACCGCGAACCGTGTTCGCGATCGTCCAGGCGCGGCCGGCGCGGTCGAGCTCGGCGACGGAGTGGTTGCGGAGGAAGCTGGAGCGCGGGTACGCGACGAGCGGCACCGGATCCGGGACGATCCTCGCCTCGGGGTGCGCGACCCAGACGATCCGCTCCTCGCGGAGGACGTCCCCTCCCTCTCCCGGCATGGTCTTGACCAGCGCCAGCTCGAACTGCCCCGCACGAAGCCGCCTGCGCAGGGAGCCGCTCTGACCGATGGTGACCTCGAGGACGACGCGAGGGTTGCGGAGGCGGAATCGGCGGAGCGCGTCGCCGAGCTGCGGACTCGCCGCGATGTCATCCGCGACCGCCAGGCGCACACGCCCGGAATCCGTCCGCGCGCGGAAGTGGTCCACGGCGTCGGCGTGCGCGGCGACGATCTGGTGCGCGAGGCGCGCGAGCTCCTCGCCCGCCGGGGTGAGCGCGGCGCTCGCGTGCGGCCCTCGGGCCCGGATCACCAGCGCCTCTCCGACGTCGTCCTCGAGGGCGGCGATCTGGCCGCTCACGGTGGACGGGCTCACCCCGCACCGCTCCGCGGCCGTCGTGAAACTTCCCGATCGGGCGAGTTGCAGAAATGTTATGAGGCTTCCGAGCGGGAGCCGTGGCTCCTTCATATCCATCGCCATAGTCAAAGTATATGAGCTATCAATTCAGGATCAGCGAAGAATAGGTATTCGGATGGCTCGCGGACGGTGGTGAGCGGGCGATCGCGATGCGAATAGTGAACCGCGGGAACCCTGCGGTCTCTGCTTCAGAACGCCGTGTAATCAAGGGACAGCCGCCTGTCGGAGAGCGATTCTCCGCATTGACGGCGCCTGCATGCGGTGAGATGGTTGTCACCCGAGCCAGAAACCGTGCGTTGCACGCTAATTGCGATGCGGCGCGGCCGAGAAGGAGAAGAACTCGATGACGAGCACCGCAGACATGCTGGGCACCAATCAGGTGTGGCCGGTCATGCTCACCCCGATGAAGTGGGACCGCACGATCGACTGGGACGGCGTGGACCGCATCACGGACTGGTACATCGACGCGGGCATCACCGGCCTGTTCACGAACTCGCGCTCGAGCGAGGTCGAGTTCCTCTCCGCCGAGGAGCGCGTGCTGCTGGCCGAGCGCGTCGTCAAGCGCGCCAACGGACGCGCCGCCGTCGTCGCCACCGGCACGTTCGGCGCGACCGCCGAGGAGGAGATCGAATCGATCAAGCGCATCGCCGACGTCGGAGCCGATGCGGCGATCATCCTCACCAACCACCTGGGCAACCAGGCGGCTTCCGAGGCCACCTGGACCGGGAAGCTCGAGCGGATCGTCGAGGGCACGGGCGATATCAAGCTCGGGTTCTACGAATGCCCCACGCCGTGGAAGCGTCTGGTGCCGGCGAACGTGTTCGAATGGGCGGCCGAGACCGGCCGGTTCGTGTTCCACAAGGACCTCACGTTCGATCCCGACGACATGCGCGCGAAGATCGAGGCGGCCAGGGGGACGGACCTCCGGATCTACAACGGCGAGATCACGTCGACATACCAGTCCATCATCGCCGGGGCCCACGGTCACTCCGGATACGCGTCGAGCCTGAACCCGCGTCTGATGGTCTGGCTGTGCGCGAACGCGCATCGCGACGACGAGACCGTTCGCACCGTGCAGCGCATCATGAGCATCTTCGAGCGCATGATCAACCTCGCCTATCCCAGCTCCGCCAAGCAGCTGCTCGCGGCCACCGGCGAGCTGGACATCACGCCCATCAGTCGTATGAACGGCGCGAACGCGCTCGGGGCCCACGACTTCGACTCGCTCATCGACATGGTCGAGCTGATCAAGTCGCTGGACCTCGGACTCGACTGATCCTGCCGGGGGCGCTCCTGCGAGCGCCCCCGGCAGCCGCCCTGCAACACCCGAGAAGACAAAGGAGTCAGAACCATGCGAAGGTCGACGATTCGACGAGCGATCAGCGCCGCTGCGGCGGCGGTCGTCGTCGCGGCGCTCATCACGGCGTGCACCGGTGGAGGCGAGGCGCCCCCGGAGGGCGGGAGCGCCGAGAAGCTCACGCTGGCGGTCACCCTCGACAGCGGCCCGTGGGAACCGGCACTGCTGCAGAACGGGCATCAGGCCCAGTACTGGAATGCCGTGTACGACACGCTCCTGCACATGGAGCCCGATACGACGATCGTGCCCGGCATGGCGGAGAGCTGGGAGTACAACGACGACAACACCGTGCTCACGCTGCACCTGCGCGAGGGGATCACGTTCTCGGACGGCGCGCCGTTCACCGCCGACGCCGTGCGCGCGAACGTCGAGAACCTCAAGAACGGCAACGGCCAGAACGCGATCATGGTCGCGTCCGTGGACGAGGTCGTCGTGGTCGACGAGCTGACGGCCGAGCTGCATCTCGGAGCACCCGATCCGGCCCTGCTCACCTACCTCACGCTCGCCGGCGGCGTCATGGGCAGCCCCGACGCCCTGGGCACCGACGCCATCACCACGACGCCGGTCGGATCGGGGCCGTACGTCCTCGACGCGGCGGGATCCGAGCCGGGGGTGCGCTACGAGTTCACGAGGAACCCGGACTACTGGGATCCCGAGTCCTATCCGTACGACTCGGTCGAGCTCGTCGTCATCGGAGAGCTCACGGCGCGGCTCAACGCCCTCCGCTCCGGGCAGGTGCAGGGGATCGCGGCCGACGGCACGACGGTCTCGGAAGCGGAGAACGCCGGCCTCGACGTCTACCAGTGGCCGCTCAACCGCCGCGGGCTGTACATCGCCGACCGGGACGGGACCGTCGTGCCCGCGCTCGGCGACGTGCGCGTGCGACAGGCCATCAACTACGCGATCGACGGCCAGGGCATCCTCGACGGCATCCAGCTCGGCTACGGGACCCGCTCGACCCAGGTGTTCAATCCCACTTCGGTCAACTACGTCCCCGAGCTCAACGACCGCTATCCCTACGACCCGGACAAGGCCAGGGAGCTGCTGGCGGAGGCGGGCTATGCGGACGGGTTCGACGTCGTCATGCCCGAGAACCCCACGGAGAAGTCCAACCCGATCGTCGAACAGCAGCTCGCGGATGTGGGCATCCGCGTGACCTGGCAGAAGGTGGACTCGACGAACTACGTCTCCGAGGTCCAATCCGGCAAGTACGGCCTGTTCTGGATGTCCAACAGCACGGCAGAGGCCTGGTGGGACATGAGCAAGCAGATCCCGGCCGATGCGCCCTGGAACCCCTTCGACACGCGGACGCCCGAGCTGGACGGCCTGATCGATCAGGCGCAGGGCGCCGCGGGAGACGAGTACGCCGAGGCGATGACGGCGATCAACACCTATGTCGTCGAGAACGCCTGGTTCGACATCTGGTACCTCGAGGACGTCGTCTACATCGCCTCCGCGGAGGTGGACGTCGACATCCATCCGATGAACGTCGTGCCGTACATCAAGGACTTCCGTCCTTCGGCGGACTGATCCGGCGCGGTGGCCGGGACCCCGCGGTCCCGGCCACCCCGACATCCCTGGAGAACATGTGACCTCCCTCCTCCTCCGGCGGCTCGTCGCCGCCCTCGTCCTGCTGGTGACGATCACCGCGCTGGCGTTCGCGCTCATCTACTCCAGCGGCGGGAACATCGCGAGGAACATCCTGGGCGAGCTCGCCACGCAGGACCAGCTCGACGGACTCACGCACGAGCTCGGTCTCGACCGCCCGCTCCCCGTCCAGTATCTGGAATGGCTCGTCCACGCGGTCCAGGGCGACCTCGGCGTCTCCTTCTTCACCGCGACTCCGGTGCTCGATTCGATAGCGACCCGGCTGCCTGTGACGCTGTCCCTGGTCGTCGTCTCGATCCTCATCGCCACGACGATCGGCGTGCTCCTCGGCGTCGTCGCCGCCGTCCGCCGCGGCTGGATCGACAGGGCGATCCAGATCTTCTCGGTCGCCGCAGAATCGCTGCCCAACTTCTGGGTCGGCCTCGCCCTCGTCTCGGTGTTCGCGATCGGCCTCCAGCTCTTCCCCGCCACGGGCTATGTGCCGATCGACGAGTCCTTCCTCGGCTGGCTCAGCACCATCGCCCTGCCCGTCACCGCTCTCGTGATCGGAAGCATCGCATCGGGGGCCCAGCAGATCCGCAGCGCGGTGATCGACGTGCTCAAGAAGGACTATGTGCGCACGCTCCGTGCCCGCGGCCTTCCCGAGCGCAGCATCCTGTTCCGGAACGTGCTCAGGAACGCCGCCCCTCCCGCGGTGACCGTCGTCTCCCTCCAGTTCATCGGGATGCTCAGCGGAGCCGTCCTGATCGAGCGCGTCTTCGCGCTGCCAGGACTGGGCAGTCTCGCCGTCAACGCCGCGATCCTCGGCGACATCCCCGTGATCATGGGCGTGCTCGTGGTGACGGCGATCATCGTCATCATCGTCAATCTGATCGTCGACATGGCGATCACGTGGATCAACCCGAAAGCGAGGGTGCAGTGAGCGATCTCCTGATCGGCGGCGTGGAGGTCGGCGCGACCGCCTCCCGGCGGGGCGTCGTCGCCCGCTTCGTCCGCAACCCTCTCGCGATGGCGGCGGTCGTCGTGCTCGCGGCCATCGTCCTGGTCAGCGTCTTCGCCCCGCTGATCGCTCCGGGGAGCCCGACGTACGCCCGCCTCGACCTCGTCAACGCCCCGCCGGGGGGCGAGTACGTCCTCGGCGGCGACGGCGCCGGCCGCGACGTGCTCAGCCGGCTCCTCTTCGCCGGCCGTCTCACCCTCCTCGGCGCGCTCATCACCGTCGTCGTCTCGCTCGTGATCGGTGTGGCGTCCGGGCTCGTCGCCGGCTATTTCGGCGGCTGGTTCGACAACGTCGCGGGATGGGCGGCGAACCTCGTCATCGTGCTCCCCGGCACGATCGTCCTCGTGTCGCTCTTCGCGGCGATCGGGCCGAACATCCTGCTGTCCATGGTGGTCCTGGGCATCATGTTCGCCCCGAACTTCTTCCGGCTCGTGCGCAACCAGGTGATCTCGGTGAAGAACGAGCTGTACGTGGACGCCGCCCGGGTCTCCGGCCTGGGGGATGCGCGCATCATCGCGCGGCACATCCTCTTCGTCGTCAGGGCGCCCATCATCATCCTCGCGGCGACCATCTCCGGCGCCGCGATCGTGGTGCAGGCCGGTCTGGAGTTCATCGGGCTCGGCGATCCGGCGACGCCCACCTGGGGCGGCATGCTGCAGGACGCCTTCGCCAACCTGTTCAACGGGCGTCACCTGCTGCTGCCGCCCGGCCTCGCCATCGGCATCACCGTCGCCTCGTTCATCCTGCTCGCCAACGGTGTGCGCGACGCTCTCGAAGGCGATGAGTCCCGTGCGCGTCGAGCCAGCGGCGCTCGCGCGCGACGGAAACGCCCGACCGCCGCGCCGCCGCCGCCCGATGCCGCCGACAACGGTGCTCTGCTGCGCGTCCGCGACCTCGTCGTCGGGTATCCGGACGGTGCCGGCGGTGTCCGGCGCGTGGTCCACGGTGTGGACCTGTCGGTGGATCGGGGAGAGATCGTCGGCCTGGTCGGCGAATCGGGGTCCGGCAAGACCCAGATCGCCCTGAGCGCGCTCGGACTGCTCCCTCACGGCGGAGAGGCCGAGGGGCACGTGTGGCTGCACGGCGTCGATCTGCTCTCCCTGCCGATGCGGGCGATGCGCGGAGTGCTCGGATCGACGATCGGGTACATCCCCCAGGAGCCCATGAGCAATCTCGATCCCTCCTTCAGGATCTCGACCCAGCTCATGCGGCCGATGCGCGCCGCGCTGGGCGTCTCGCGGCGAGAGGCGCATCGACGCGCGATCGCCCTGCTCGCGCGCGTGGGCATCGCCGATCCGCCGCGCGTCATGCGCTCCTACCCGCACCAGATATCCGGCGGGATGGCGCAGCGCGTGCTGATCGCCGGCGCCATCTCGTGCGATCCCGCGCTGCTGATCGCGGACGAGCCGACCACCGCGCTCGACGTCACCGTGCAGGCGGAGATCCTCGATCTGATCCGCGACCTGCAGCGCGAACGGCAGCTCGGCGTCCTGCTCGTCACGCACAACTTCGGCGTCGTCGCGGACATCTGCGATCGGGTCGCCGTCATGAGATCAGGACGGATCGTCGAAGACCGCGAGGTCGGCGCGATCTTCACGGACCCGGAGGACGAGTACACGACCATGCTGCTGTCATCGACGGTCGAGGGGGCGCCGTTGCGAAGCCCTCTGGTCTCATGAGCTCGGGGGCGCTGCTCTCCGTCGAGGACCTCGTCGTGGAGTATCCGTCCCGCGGGTTCCGCAAGCCGCCGTTCCGGGCGCTGCACGGCGTGAGCATCCGGATCCGCAGCGGTGAGACGCTCGGTCTCGTCGGGGAATCGGGATCGGGGAAGACGACGCTCGGCCGCGCGGTGCTCGGGCTCGCCCCGATCACATCGGGGAGCATCGTGCTCGACGGGCGCGCTCTCGGCCCTGCGGACAAGGGGACGCGTCGGAGCCTGGCGGCCCAGCGGCAGGTCGTGTTCCAGGATCCGTACACGTCGTTGAACCCGGTGATGCCGGTGGGCGCCATCCTCTCCGAGCCCCTGCGCGCCCAGGGCGTTCCGCGCTCGCGCGCCGACGCCGAGATCGCCGATCTGCTCGCGCAGGTGGGGCTTCCCCGGGATGCTGCGGAGCGGCTGCCGCGCGAGTTCTCCGGCGGTCAGCGGCAGCGCATCGCCATCGCACGCGCCCTCGCGATCTCGCCCCGGCTGATCGTGTGCGACGAGCCCGTGAGCGCCCTGGATCTCTCGACGCAGGCGCGCGTGCTCGCGCTGCTGCAGGAGATCCAGGAGCGGACCGGCGTCGCCTACCTGTTCATCTCGCATGACCTGGCCGTGGTGCGCGCGATAAGCCATCGCGTCGCGGTCATGAACGCCGGCAGGATCGTCGAGGAGGGCGATGCCGCGACGGTGACCTCGGATCCGACGGATCCGTACACGCGGCGCCTCCTGCTGTCCGCCCCGGTGCCCGACCCCGTGCAGCAGGCGAGGCGGCGTGCGGAGCGGCGGCGGGCGGCGACCGGTGAAGAACCCGAAGGAGCGCGCCCGGCGTGACGCCGGCTCACTCGCCGCGCGGCGAGACGGAATGCAGGAGCTCCCACAGATAGTCGAGGGCTCCGGCCATGTCGACGCGCTCGTCCGTCAGCCACTGCGTCTGGAGGCCGTCGGCGACGGCGATGAGGATCGTCGCGACCCGTTCGGGATCGATCGCCGCATCGAGCTCCCCTGCGGCCTGCCGGTGACGGATGGATGCGCTGAACAGGGACCGCAGGTGCGCATTGCGCTCGAGGAAGAACTCGTGCGCCGGGTGCGATTCGTCGGTCGCTGCGGTCGACATCACGGCGAACAGCTGCGCGAGGCCCGGCACGGTGACGTTGCCGTGGATGACGTTGATGAAGTTGTCCAGCGGCTCGACGGTGCTGTCCTTGGCGGCGTTCTCCTCCTCGCGGCGGCGGAGGATCGCCACCAGCAGCTCCTCCTTCGAGCCGAAGTAGTGCAGCAGCCCCGCCTGGCTGAGATTCGCGGCCTCGGCCAGCTCCCGGATCGAGGTGTGCAGGTATCCCTTCTCGGCGAAGACCGCGAGACCGGCGCGAAGGATCTCGTCGCGCTTCGCGATCCCCTTCGCGTACGACCTTCTCGACACCACGCGGCCATGATATCCGGATGGCGGCGCGCCCCGGCTTCTGATAAAGTTGAGTCAATACAACTCAAGTTTGAAAAGGAGTCCCAGGAGGAACCGGATGGCCACGCCCCAGACAGAAGACCAGCAGTCCGCGCTCGAGCAGTTCGGCATCAACCTGACCGACCGTGCGCGCCAGGGCAAGCTCGACCCCGTGATCGGGCGTGACAGCGAGATCCGGCGGGTCAGCCAGGTGCTCACCCGCCGCACCAAGAACAATCCGGTGCTCATCGGTGAGCCCGGCGTCGGCAAGACCGCCGTCGTCGAGGGGCTCGCCCAGCGCATCGTCGCCGGCGACGTCGCGGAGTCCCTCAAGGACAAGGAGCTCATCACCCTCGACATCTCCGCCCTCGTGGCCGGCGCCATGTACCGCGGCCAGTTCGAGGAGCGTCTGAAGCAGGTGCTCAAGGAGATCACCGAGTCCGACGGCAAGGTCATCACCTTCATCGACGAGCTGCACACCCTGATGGGGGCCGGCGGCGGCGAGGGCTCCGTCGCGGCGTCCAACATGCTCAAGCCCATGCTGGCACGCGGGGAACTGCGCCTGATCGGCGCCACCACGCTGAACGAGTACCGCGAGTACATCGAGAAGGATGCCGCGCTGGAACGTCGCTTCCAGCAGGTCTACGTCGGCGAGCCCTCGGTCGAGGACACCATCGCGATCCTCCGCGGGCTCAAGGAGCGCTACGAGGCGCACCACAAGGTCGCCATCTCCGACGGCGCCCTCGTCGCGGCGGCATCCCTCTCGAACCGGTATCTGCCGGCCCGCCAGCTGCCGGACAAGGCGATCGACCTCATCGACGAGGCGGCCTCGCGCCTGCGCATGGAGATCGACTCCGCCCCGGTCGAGATCGACGAGCTGCGTCGCCATGTCGACCGGCTGAAGCTCGAGGAGCTCGCGCTCAAGCGCGAGAAGGATGCGGCGTCGAAGGAGCGGCTCGCGGCCCTCCGCACCGACCTCGCGGCCGAGGAATCCCGGCTGAAGGAGCTGCAGGCCCGCTGGGAGAAGGAGCGCGCCTCCCTCAACCGCGTCGGCGATCTGAAGACGCGCCTCGACGCGGCCCGCAGCGACGCCGAGCGCGCGCAGCGCGAGGGCAACCTCGAGAAGGCGTCGCGGCTGCTGTACGCCGAGATCCCCGGCCTCGAGCGCGAGCTCATGGAGGCCGAGCGCACCGAGGGGGCTGACGAGGGAGACGGTCGGCGCATGGTCAACGAGCAGGTCACCGACGAGGACATCGCCGGTGTCATCGCGGCCTGGACGGGCATCCCGGTCGGACGCCTCCTGCAGGGCGAGACCGAGAAGCTCCTGCATCTGGAGTCCGAGCTCGGCAAGCGCCTGATCGGGCAGAAGGATGCCGTCGCGGCCGTGTCGGATGCCGTCCGCCGCTCCCGCGCCGGGATCAGCGATCCCGGTCGCCCGACCGGCTCCTTCCTGTTCCTCGGCCCGACCGGCGTCGGCAAGACCGAGCTGGCGAAGGCCCTGGCGGAGTTCCTCTTCGACGACGAGCACGCCATGGTGCGGATCGACATGTCCGAGTACGGCGAGAAGCATTCGGTGTCGCGCCTCGTCGGCGCCCCTCCCGGATACGTCGGCTACGAGCAGGGCGGACAGCTCACCGAGCTCGTGCGGCGGCGTCCGTACAGCGTCGTGCTCCTCGACGAGGTCGAGAAGGCGCATCCGGAGGTGTTCGACGTGCTGCTGCAGGTGCTCGATGACGGCCGTCTGACGGACGGACAGGGGCGCACGGTCGACTTCTCGAACGTCATCCTCATCCTCACGAGCAACATCGGCTCGCCGATCCTCATCGACCCGACCGTGTCGACGGAGGTCAAGCGCGAGCAGGTGATGGCGCTGGTCCGTCAGGCCTTCCGTCCGGAGTTCCTCAACCGCCTCGACGACATCGTGATGTTCCAGGCGCTCACCGAGGACGACCTCGCGCAGATCGTCGAGCTGTCGATCGATCAGCTGCAGCTGCGGCTGCGCGACCGGCGGCTCACGCTCGCGGTCACCCCGGATGCGCGGTCGTGGCTGGCCGAGCGGGGCTACGACCCGATCTTCGGAGCGCGCCCGCTGCGCCGGCTGATCCAGACCGAGGTGCAGAACAAGCTCGCGACCGCGCTGCTTTCCGGCGGCGTGCGCGACGGCGACACCGTCCGCGTGGACGTGGCGGCGGACGGCTCGGGTCTGGTGCTCACCAGCGCGGGCTGAGGCTTCGTCCGGCGTGGTGGGAAAACCCAGATGCCCTCGGCGTGTCGTCCCTCTCCCGAGGGCGGCACGCCGAGGGCGTCGTCATACGGTCTGCGTTCTCCAACGGCCGACCGGGTAACGGTCAGGCGCTGAGGATGACCGTCTCGGTGATCGGACGGCGCACGCGCGGAGCCACCTCACGCTGCTGCAGCACCTCGGGAAGGGCCTCCACGTCGCCGAACTCGCCGACGGCGGCCACGGTGATCGCGGTGAAACGAGGGTCAAGGTCGGCGAACCCGCGCACGGTCTCCGCGTCGAAGCCGCTCATCTGGTGCACGTACAGGCCCTCATGGTGCGCCTGGACGGAGAAGTGGGCGACGGCCTGGCCGAGGTCGTAGACGGCGTGCGTGATGGGCGTGCCGTCCGCCGTCGCCGTCTCGGCGACGGCGACCACGAGAACGGCGGCGTTGGCCGCCCAGGTCTGGTTGAAGCCGATCAGCGCGTCGACGATCTGCGCATGAAGGGCGGTGCCGCGCCGGGCGACGATGAAGCGCCACGGCTGCGAGTTGTTGGCGGACGGGCTCCAGCGCGCCGCCTCCAGGGCGGCGGACAGCTTCGACTCGTCGATCGCGTTCTGCGCGTCGAAGGCGCGCGGGCTCCAGCGTCCGGCGAGGACGTCGAGGACGGGATGCTCGGTGGGAGCGGTGCGATCGATGAGAGGAGTGGACATGTCCGGCCTTTCGAGGTTCTTGCGTTGCTGCCGACTCCGTCGTCCGCGATTCCACTCAGGCTAAACCTGTGCATACGCGCGCATATTCCGTGCGTCACAGAACGACACGCCGAAGGGCCCGTCCCCCCGGCACGAGGACTGGGGAGACGAGCTGCGGAAAGATCTAGCGGCGCAGGGCGTCGCCGAGCTTCACGCGTCCGCCCATCTTCAGCAGCGAGTTCTCGTAGATCTTCGCGCCCAGCAGGATCACGACGGCGCAGGTCGCGAGCAGGATCACCAGCGCTGCCAGCGGCTCCCACCACGACGCCTCGTCGAAGAACAGCCGGATCGGCATCGCCACCGGCGCCGAGAACGGCACGTACGACAGGATCGTCATCACCAGCGGGTTCTGCCCGAGGAAGATCACGAGGTAGAACGGCACCATGATCAGCAGCATCATCGGCGTGTAGACGCTGCCGACGTCCTCCTGGCGGGAGACGAGCGAGCCTGCGGCGGCGAACATCGTCGCGATCAGCACGAACCCGAAGAGGAAGAACACCGCGAACCAGACGAGGGGTGCTCCGAACCCCTGCAGCATCTCGGTCTGCCCCGTGACGATGAGGCCGATCACGGCGACCACGACCAGGAGCAGGATCTGGGTGACCGCCAGCAGGGTGTTGCCGATGACCTTGCCGGCCAGCAGGACGCGCGCGGGGATCGCCGACAGCAGGATCTCGATGATGCGCGTCTGCTTCTCCTCGACGACGCTCGTCGCGATCGGGGAGCCGAAGCTGAGCGCGGCCATCATGAAGACGAGCCCGAAGATCAGGCCGAGGATGTACCGCATCCCGAAGGTCGGGGCGTTCGGGTCGAGCAGCTCGACGGCGGGCGTCACGGAGAAGACCGCGACGAGCGCGTCCGGCGGGGACTGGTCGGCGATGATGACGACGCCGGTCGGAGCGGAGGCGTCGGCGACGATCGCCGCCTCGACGTCTCCGGACTCGACGATCGCCGTCGCGGCATCCTCGTCGGCGACCTCGGTCACCTCGAACGGCCCGCCGTCCGGCAGGAGCGCCGCCGCCTCGCTCGTCGCGGCGATGGACGTCGTGCTCGTCGTGCCGGAGGACATGCCCATCCAGATCACCCCGACGAGGGCGACCAGGAGCAGGATGCCGGTGGAGATGAGGAACGCCTTGCTGCGCAGGCGGGTCGACAGCTCCCGCTCGGCGACGAGCCAGACCCCCTGGCCGGCGGACAGCGTGGGACGGGTGCTTGTCGAGGCGTTCACTGGATGACCTCCTTGAAGATCTGGGCGAGAGTGGGCTGCTGCGGGGCGAAGCGCGAGACGTCGCCGGTCTCCAGCGCCCGGCGGAGCACGCGCTGGGCGGTCTCCGCCGCATCCACGTCGAAGACGGCGCTGCCGCCCTCGAAGTCGATGACGGCGACGCCGGGCTCCTCGCGCAGCCATCCGGCGTCGCCGCTCGTCTCGAGCTCCCACCGCGGCGCGGAGTACTGCCGGCGCAGCTCCTCCCGCGCCCCTGATGCGCGGATGACGCCGCCCGCGATGATCACGAGGTCATCGCAGAGACGCTCGACGACATCGAGCTGATGCGAGGAGAACAGCACGGAGACGCCGCGCGCGGCGCGCTCCTGGAGGACGGCGGCGACCGTGTCGACCGCGATCGGGTCGAGTCCGGAGAACGGCTCGTCCAGGATGAGCACCTCGGGGTCGTGCACGAGGGAGGCCGCGATCTGCGCCCGCTGCTGGTTGCCCAGGGACAGCGCCTCGATGTTGTCGTTCAACCGCTCGCCGAGGCCGAGCTCCTCCAGCAGGGCAGTGGCGCGCGCCGCCGCATCCGTCTTGGAGAAGCCGTGCAGCCGGGCGAAGTAGGAGACCTGCTCGAGCACCTTCATCTTCGGATACAGGCCGCGCTCCTCGGGCATGTATCCGAAGTTCCGGCGGATCTCGGGAGTCAGATCGGTGCCGCCGAGCGTCACGGATCCGCCGTCCGAGGAGAGGAGCCCGAGGATGATCCGCATCGTCGTGGTCTTGCCCGCGCCGTTGCCGCCGACGAAGCCCGTGAGGTGGCCGCTCGCGACGGGGAAGGTGATGTCGTCGAGCACCCGGCGGGTTCCATAGCTCTTGGTGATACCGCTCAATTGCAGCGTTCCGGTGGTCACGTTGCTCACTCCGCTCGCTCAGTACGTCGCATGTCTCCACGTTACGAAGCGCCGTCCTCCGCGGCATCCCCCCTGAGGCGGACTCCGCAGGGCGGACCCGATGGGCGCCGGAAGCTCCTCGCCCGGTCGCCTCGCGGCCCGGGACGCGACCGTTCGGGGAGCCTCTCAGGCCGCGCCGAGCCGCCCGGGCTCACCCGGCGCGGCCGACGCGGCTGCTCGGGCGTGTGCCGATACTCCATGCATGGGAATGCAGTCGGCGCCGAGCGGGTTGTGATGCCATGGACACCCGGCTCGCAGAGCCCGAACAGAAGGAAGAACAGTGACCCGAACCATCGGCTACATCGTCGGCAGCATCTCCAGCACCTCCATCAACCGCCAGCTCGCCACCGCGCTCGCGAAGCTCGCGCCGGAGGGGGTCGAGCTCGTCGAGATCCCGATCAAGGATCTGCCCTTCTACTCCCCCGACTACGACGCGGACTTCCCGCAGGTGGCCCGCGACTTCAAGCAGGCCATCGCCGATGCGGACGGCGTCATCATCGTCACCCCCGAGTACAGCCGTTCCATCCCCGGCGTGCTGAAGAACGCCCTGGACTGGTCGACGCGCCCCTACGGGCAGGGCTCCTTCAACGGCAAGCCGGTCGCCGTCATCGGCGGTTCGGGCGGCGGCATCGCGACGGCCGCCGCACAGCAGCACCTCCGTGCGATCCTCGGTCACTTCAACGCGATCACGCTCGGTCAGCCCGAGGGCTTCATCCAGATCACGCCCGGCCTGATCGCGGAGGACGGCACGGTCACCGTGGACAGCACCGCGGAGTTCCTCGCCGGCTTCCTCGGCGCCTTCAACGAGCTCATCAACCGGGTCGAGCGCTCGCGCGCCTGATTGCCCGGCGGATGCCCCGGATGCCGCGCGCTCCGGGGCATCCGCCGTTCCCGGACCCCATCCGAAGGCGGCGGAGCGGGAGGATCCCGACATCCGCGGCCGGCCGCCGCATGGCTATGGTCGAAGGATGAGCACCCACCGCATCGACGGCGTTGACCTGTACTCCGAGGAGACCGGCGAGGGAGACCCCGTGCTGCTCCTGCACGGCGGATTCTGCTCGCTGGAGTCGCTGCGCTCCCAGGGCGACGCCCTGACCGACGCCCACCGCGTGCTCGCCTTCGAGCGACCGGGGCACGGACGCTCCCCCGACATCGACGAGGAGTTCGGCTACGCACGGGGAGTGAGCGACACGCTCGCCTATCTGGATGCGGTGGATGCCGGTCCCGTGCACGTCATCGGCTACAGTGACGGCGCGATCCTCGGGCTCATGCTCGCCCTCGACCATCCGGAGCGCGTCCGCTCGCTCATCGCGATCAGCGGCAACATCGACCCGACCGGGTTCGCGCACTCGCCCGAGGGCGCTCGTCTCCCGATGCTCTCCGCTCTCCCGGACGGCGAACGCGAGGACCTCGAGCTGGCGCACTACGAGCGTCTCTCGCCCGACGGGCCAGAGCACGCCGAGAAGATCATCGAGAAGCTCATCCGGATGTGGACCGCGGAGCCGAACATCCCGGCTTCGGAGCTCGCGAGGATCACCGCTCCCACGCTCATCGTCGGCGCCGATCGCGACCAGATCCGCGTCGACCACAGCCTGCTCATCGCGGCGTCCATCCCCGGTGCGGAGCTCGCGATCGTCCCCGGCGCCACGCACTTCCTCATCAACGAGCGGCCGGAGCTGCTGCGGGTGCTGATCAGGGACTTCCTCGATCGCCGGGCGGCCTGATTCGGTGTCCGTTCTGCAGGACGGACCGGTCGTTCTGCAGGAGAATCGGCGCCGGACGCGGGTAAACAGGGCAGCGGCACACGGCATCCGTCCTTACGCCCTGCAGAACGGTCAGGGCGTCCTGCAGAACGGTCGTGATCGGCGTCAGGCCAGGCCGTTCCGCAGCGCGAGCACCACGGCCTGCACCCGGTCCCTCGCGCCGAGCTTCTGCAGGATGCGGGACACGTGCGTCTTCACCGTCGCCTCGCCGATGTACAGCCGCGCGCCGATCTCGGCGTTGCTCAGAGCCTCCGCCATGAGGGCGAGCACCTCGGCCTCGCGCTCCGTGAACGGCTCGGGGAGCACGAGCGCGGAGGACACGGCTCCCGGCGTCGGCGTGGAGAACCGGTCGAGGACCCGCCGCGTGACCTCCGGTGCGAGCATCCCGTCGCCGGCGGCGAGCACCCGGACCGCGGCGACGAGATCCTCCGGGCCGGCGTTCTTGAGCAGGAATCCGCTCGCGCCCGCGTCCAGCGCGGAGAAGAGGTAGTCGTCGCGGTCGAAGGTCGTCACGATGGCGACCGCCGCCTGCACCTCGGGGCTCGCGACGATGCGTCGGGTGGCCTCGATGCCGTCCATGCCCGGCATCTGCACGTCCATGCTGATCACGTCGGGCTGGAGCGCGGATGCGGCGGCCACGGCCTCCGTCCCCGTCGACGCCTCGCCGACCACGGTGATGTCCGGCTGCGCATCGAGGATGGTGCGGAAGCCGGCGCGGAGCATCGCGTGATCGTCGACGAGGAGGACCCGGATCACGCCGGAACCTCCGTCAGGGCGGGGGTGAGAGGGACCTGCACGCGCACGCGCCATCCTCCGCGCTCGCGCGGACCGGACTCCAGCGTCCCGCCCGATGCTGTCGCCCGCTCGCGCATGCCGAGCTGTCCGAGCCCCTGCCGGGGGGCGAGCACGGTGCGCCCGGTGTTGACGACCTCCAGCTCGACGGCGTCGGATGTGTAGCGCAGGCGGACATCGGCGGTCGCTCCGCGGCCGGCGTGCCTGCGGGCGTTCGTGAGAGACTCCTGGGCGATCCGATAGAGGTTGACCGCCACGACCGAGGGCACGGCGTGCGGCTCGCCGACGATCTCGAAGGTGGTCTCGACTCCGGCATCCGTCGCCGCTGCCGTCAGCTCGGCGATGTCCGCGAGCGTCAGGGTGGACGCCGGGTCCGCGGCCTCCTGCTCGGGGGAGCGCAACGTCTCCAGGAGATGATGCAGCTCGCTGATCGCCTCGCGTGCCGAGGTCTCGATGCCGGTCAGCAGCTGCCTGGCCTGCGTCGGATCCGCATCGATGACGACGCGTGCCGCCCCGGCCTGGACGCCCATCACCGAGACATGGTGTGCGACGACGTCATGCAGCTCGCGGGCGATGCGCACGCGGTCGAGCGCCACGGCCTGCGCAGCGGTGACCTCCCGCTCGTGCTCCAGGTCGACGGTGCGCTGCTCGAGGGCTGCGCGCTGCAGGGCGGCCGTCCACGCTCGCTCGCCGAAGTAGTACGCGCCGCCGAAGTAGAGGACGTTCAGCAGCACCTGGAGCATCATGAACGCGATGTACGGCGACATGGTCCCGGCGACCATGTCCTCCTCCCTGGCGGTGTCGATCGCGTCGCGGTACATGGTGATGAGGAGCCAGGCGAACATCCCCGCGATGATCGCCGCGCGCACGATCATGGCCGCGCGCCGGTTCGTCATCCAGGCGCCCACCGTGTAGATCGCGATGAACATGGCGATGTTGCCGGCGTAGAGCTCCGGCACGCGGAAGGTCACCGCGAAGAAGTAGGCGACCGAGACGAGGACCGCGACCGGTGCGGGCCAGATGCGCCGGACGGCGAGCGGGGCCGCGGCGAAGACGAGATAGACGAGCGCGAGCCACAGCTCGCCCTGCTCCTCGCCGTAGACCTCCGCGATCGCGGAGAGAGCGGCGCTGACGACGCCGGCGACGAACACGACGACGGCGAGCAGGAGATCGGCTCGCCGTTCGCGTGCCGTCAGCGGCCTGACGGATGCGGACATGCCCCCACGCTACGGGGCGCGAGGAGCCGCGGCATCCCTCCTGCGACGGATGGACGTCTCTCTGCGGTGCCCCGGCCCCCGGCGAGAGGTGCTGACATCGCCGCCGGTTCTTGCGAAGATCGTTCCTGCAGGTCCGACTGCGACCGCGGCACGGCTGCGATGACGAAGGAGTTCGCATGACCACGCAGATCTTCGTGAATCTCGCCACGGGCGACCTCGAACGCAGCAAGGCGTTCTACACGGCTCTCGGATGCGCCATCAATCCGCTGTTCACGGACGAGAATGCCGCCTGTGTGGTGTGGAGCGAGGACGTGTTCTTCATGGTGCTCACGCGGGAGTACTTCGGCACGTTCACCGACAAGCCCGTGGTCGACGCCAAGGACGCCGCGCAGGTGCTCATCGCGCTGAGCCGCGAGTCGCGCGATGACGTGGACGCGATCGTCGCGGCAGGTCTCGCTGCCGGCGGCACCGAGCCGAGGGAGCCCCAGGATCTGGGATTCATGTACTCCCGCGACCTGGAGGATCCCGATGGGAACGTCCTGGAGTTCCTCTTCATGGACCCGGCGGCGGCCGAGCAGGGGCCGGAGGCGTTCCTCTCCGAGGAGGGATGATGGCCGGCCGCATCGTCATCGACCTCTTCACCACCCTCGACGGGGTGGCGCAGGGGCCCGGCGCGCCGGAGGAGGACACCAGCGGAGGCTTCCGCTTCGGCGGCTGGCAGGCAGGTGTCGAGAGCGAGGCGGTCGGCGAGCAGGTGATCGCGGGGATGAAGGACCTCGATGCGCTCCTGCTCGGCCGTCGCACCTACGACATCTTCGCGGGGTACTGGCCGCAGCACACCGATGGACCCGCGGGCGGGATCGGCGTGCTGTTCAACCGGGTCCCGAAGTACGTCGCTTCGCGGGACGCCGGCATCCGCCTGGACTGGGAGAACAGCCGCAGGGTCGGGGACGACCTCGTGACGGAGATCGCCCGGATGCGGGCCGACCATCGCGACGTGCACGTGATCGGCAGCCTCGACTTCGTGCACACCCTCCTCGCCGGGGGACTGTTCGACGAGCTCACGCTCTGGGTGTACCCGATCCTGCTCGGACGGGGGAAGAAGGTGTTCGACGACGGCGCCCTGCCGACGACACTGCGTCTCCTCGGGACGCCGGCCCCGGACGGGTCCGGCGTCGTGCAGCTGCGGTACGCGCGCATCGGCGACGTCCCCGCGGTGGGCGTTGCGGGGGAGTGAGGCGCTCAGCCGAGCACGTCCTCCAGCACTTCGGCGACGCCGTCCTCGGCGTTCGTGCCGGGGGCGACCTCGTCCGCGGCATCCTTCACGAGCCTGTCGGCGTTCGCCATCGCGATGCCGCGGCCCGCCCACTGCAGCATCTGCACGTCGTTCGGGGCGTCGCCGAAGGCCAGCACCTCGGATGCCGAAATGCCGAGGTGCGCGCAGAGCCGCTCGAGCCCCGATGCCTTCGTGACCCCGGCCGCCATGATCTCGACGAACGGCGCACCGGACGTGGTCGCCTCGAATCCTTCGAGGCCGAGACCGGCGATGACCTCGTAGATCGTCGCCGGGGAGACGTCCGGGTGACGGATGACGAGCTTCAGGCTCGGCGCCGCCAGCACATCGGTCAGGGGTACGCCGCCCATCGTCGCGGGGTCGCGCTTGTGGTCCGCCGGCGATGCGAGCGCGGCATAGCCCGCCTCGGCGATGAACGACTCCCCGGCATCCCGGACGCTCGCGTAGCGCAGTCCGGGAATCCGCGGCGAGAGCGCGGCGGCGAGCGTGCGCTGCACGGGGACGGCGACCTCGCGCCGGAACAGCAGCTCATCGCTCGTCAGGTGGATGGCGAACGCCCCGTTGCCGCAGAGCGCCCAGCCCTCGAACCCCGCGCCCGTGGCGACGGCGCGGATGCCGATGGGCTGCCTGGCCGTCACCGGGACGACGTGGATCCCGCGGGCTCTGGCCGCGTCGAGCGCGGCGCGCGTGCGCGGCGAGACGGCGGAGTCCTCGCCGAGGAGCGTGCCGTCGAGGTCGCTGGCGATGAGGCGCGGAAGCGGCATCAGGCGAAGATCATGGGCAGATCGTCGTCCTCGTTCGCCGCGCCGAGGTCGAGGTCGACGACGACGGGGACGTGATCGCTCGGCTGATCCCCCTTGCGCTCCTCGCGGTGGATGGATGCGCCGCTGACGGCGTCCGAGAGCGCGCGCGAGCCGAGGATGAAGTCGATGCGGATGCCCTCATTGCGGGGGAACTTCAGCCGCTGGTAGTCCCAGTATGTGTATCCCTCGGGGAGCAGAGGGCGGACCACGTCGGTGACCCCCGCCTCCTGGAAGGCGAAGAAGGCCTCCCGCTCGGGCGGGGAGACATGCGTCGAGACCCCTTCGACGATGTCGGGATCGCCGTTGTCGGAGTCGAACGGGATGATATTGAAGTCGCCGACCAGCGCGAGCGGCAGATTGGGGCTCGCGGCGAGCTCGGTCGCGGTCGCGGTGCGCAGCGCATCCAGCCAGTGCAGCTTGTAGGCGTAGTGCGGGTCGTCGAGCGAGCGGCCGTTCGGAACGTACAGGCTCCAGACGCGGACGCCTCCGATCGTCGCGCCGAGCGCTCGAGCCTCGAGCGGCGCGTCGGGGCCGTTGTGCCCCTTCGCGAAGCCGGGCATGCCGGCGAACGCCGTCGAGACATCCGTGGCGGGCTCGCGGCTGGCGATGGCGACGCCGTTCCACTGGTTCAGGCCGTGCACCTCGACGTGGTAGCCGGCCTCTTCGAACGGCGCGTAGGGGAACTGCTCCGGCTTGCACTTGATCTCCTGCAGCGCGAGGACGTCGATGTCCTCGCGGACGGCGAAGTCCACCGCGCGGGCGACGCGGGTGCGGATGGAGTTGATGTTCCAGGTGGCCAGGCGCATGATTCCAGCCTAGTTGCGGCCTCCGACGCCGGGCGTCGGGGGGATCGGGCGTACCCCGGTGGCACGGGCACTTCGGGGGTCGACGCGTCAGAATGGCGGACGGAAGGACCGCTTGCGTCCGCCATCTGGACACTCGGCCCCCGAAGCGTAAGCCTGGGTCAGCGCTCCGCGGGATCCGCGGTGCCCACGAGCACCCCGCGTGCGAGCGTGTGGAAGTGACGGTGGAAGCCGAGCGTCGCAGGCGTCTCGTCGCCTTTCAGGTCGAGGCGGTCGACGTCGAGCGCGTCGACGACGAAGAAGTAGCGGTGGATGCCGGTTCCGGCCGGCGGCGCTGCGCCGATGTAGCGCTCCAGCCGCGCCTCGTTCGGCATGAGCTTCGCTCCGTCGGGCAGAGAGGCGAGATCGCCGTCGCCGGCGGCCAGCGTCCTCGTGCCGGCAGGCAGGTCGAAGGCCGCCCAGTGCCAGAAGCCCGACCCGGTCGGGGCGTCCGGGTCGAAGCAGCTGATCGCGAAGCTCTTCGTCCCGGCCGGGGGCTGCGACCACTCCAGGGCGGGATGGCGGTCCTCCCCGCCACGGTCGGATGACCACGCGAACAGCGGCAGCGACGAGCCCGCGGTGAAATCAGGGCTGGTGAGCGCCAGCGGAGGCACGGGCCGCAGCTCGGCGAGCGCAGCGTACGGATCGAAAGCGAACATGGTTGCTCCTTCGGTGAGGCCTCCGGTCACGATATGGCCTCCCCGTCGGCGAGTCCACCCATGGCGGCGCACATCCGCGGCGCACATCCGCGGGATCACCGACAGGCGTGCGCCGGTCACCTTCTAGACTGGATGCCGTGACCGCACTCGACGCAGACCGCGCCTCCCTGCTCGCCCTCATCAAGGACGAAGCGGTGTTCCATGGCGATTTCACCCTCTCCAGCGGCAAGCAGGCGACGTACTACGTCGACATGCGCAAGCTCACGCTCGATCATCGTGCGGCCCCGGCGATCGGACGCATCATGCTCGATCTCGTCGCCGACCTGGACGTCGTCGCGGTCGGCGGACTGACCCTCGGGGCCGACCCGATCGCGAACTCCGTCATGCACGCTTCGGTCGATACAGCTCACCCGCTGGACGCCTTCGTCGTCCGCAAGGAGCCCAAGGATCACGGCCGCGGCCGTCAGATCGAGGGTGCGGAGGTCGCGGGCAGGCGCGTCGTCGTCCTGGAGGACACCTCCACCACCGGTCAGTCGGCGCTCAAGGCCGTCGAGGCGCTGCGCCGCGAGGGCGCGGAGGTGGTGGCCGTCGCCGTGATCGTCGACCGGAAGACCGGTGCCCAGACGGCGATCGAGGCGGCCGGGCTCGAATGGCGCGCCGCCTTCGATCTCGATGACCTCGGGCTCGACCCGCAGTGACCCGGTACGCCCTGGCCGTCGACGTCGGCGGCACGAAGATGGAAGCCGCGCTCGTCGGCGACGACGGGGTGCTCGTCGAGGGGAGCCGCAGCCGTCAGGCGACCGGTCGCTCCGCGACGCCCGAGTCGCTCGATGCGGCGGTCGCGGCGATCATCGGACATGCGCTCGCCGTGCTCCCCGAAGGCGGCGAGCTCTCCGGTGCAGGCATCGGCAGTGCCGGTCCCGTCGATCGCGGCACGGGGCGGATCTTCCCGGTGAACATGCCCGACGCCCGGGGCTACGGTCTGGCGGAGGCGGTGCGGAACGCCGCGTCCGCGATGCTCGGCCGCGAGGTGCCGACGGTCTTCGGACACGATGGTGGAGCGCTCGCGCTCGCCGAGGCATGGCGGGGCGCCACGCGCGAAGCGCGCGCATCGCTGTCGATCGTCGTCTCGACGGGTGTGGGCGGCGGATTCGTCGCGAACGGCACCTACATCCCCGGCGCGACCGGAAATGCAGGGCACCTCGGTCAGGTACGCCGCGAGGGCGGTCTCACTCTCGAGGAGATCGCGTCCGGCCCCGCCAGTGCCGCCTGGGCGCGGACGCAGGGCTGGACCGGGACGACCGGCGAGGATCTCGCCAGGGACGCCGCGGCAGGCGTCGCGGTCGCACGCGCCGCCATCGAGCGCTCCGCGAAGGCCGTCGGCGAGGCGCTGGCGGATGCCGCAACCCTCGTCGACCTCGATACGGTCGCCATCGGCGGCGGCTTCTCGCGCGTCTCGGAGGACTACATCGACCTGGTGCAGGCGGCCCTCAGCGCGAGCGCGGCGCACGACTACTCGCGGCGGACCCGGGTGGTCCGCTCCGGACTCGGAGACGAGGGTCCGCTCATCGGCGCGGCCGCGTTCGTTCTGCGCTAGGTTCCCGAGACGTAGAGTCTTCGCGGTGGGCCCTCGAGTCGCGCCACGGCGATCTTCACCTCGGTCATCTCCGTGGCGAGGACGTCGATGCGGGTGCTGAGCCTGGCGTCGAGGGTGTCGATGCGTTCGATGAGCTCTGTGCGGGTCTTGTCGATGCGTTCGCTGAGTTCGGTGTGGGTCCTCTCGATGCGTTCGCCGAGTCCCGCATCGACCTTGTCGATGCGGGTGCCGAGCTCCGCATCTCCCTTGTCCATCCGGACTGTGAGCCTCGCCTCGACGGCGTCGATGCGTCGCACGACCCAGGTGAGACCGGTGAATCCGCCTATGCCGAGCGTCAGCACGATTCCCATCGCGCTGAGCACGATGGTGATGATCTCGGCGGACACGAACATGCCTCCATTCTCTCCGGGGTGAGGGCGATGCACCAGGGACGATACTCGTCGCTCCGTCGGCTCTCCGGTGTCTGTGGACAAGGGAAAAGGAGGGTGCGCTGTGTAGGGCGGGTCAGTCGTCGATCGCGGTCCAGACGCTGGATGCGGCGGAGCTGCGCTCCACGGCATCCAGCACCCGCTGCACGTGCAGGGCATCCGCGAACGACGGTCGCGGCTGCGTTCCCTCGACCACCGCGCGCACGAAGTCCGCCACCTGGTGCGAGAAGCCGTGCTCGTAGCCGAGCATGTGCCCCGTCGGCCACCACGATCCCGCATAGGGGTGATCGTGCTCGGTGACGAGGATCCGGCGGAAGCCGCGCTCGAGCTCGGGAGCCGTGGCATCGTAGAGCTCCAGTTCGTTCATGCGCTCCATGTCGAAGGCCAGCGCGCCCCGTGAGCCGGAGATCTCGAAGCGGAACGCGTTCTTCCGGCCGGTGCGGAAGCGCGTGGCCTCGAAGGATCCCAGCGCCCCGTTCTCGAACCTGCCATGGAAGAGCGCCACATCGTCGACCGTGACGGGTCCTCGCTCCGCGGAGGCCGTGCCGGTCAGGCCGACGCCCTCCGACAGCAATGGCCGCTCGGGCACGAGCGTCTCGAGAACGCCGGAGACGCTCGTGAGCCGGGCGCCGGTCACGTACTCCACCATGTCGACGGCATGGGCGCCGATGTCGCCGAGCGATCCGGAGCCCGCTCTGTCCTTCTGCAGCCGCCAGGTCAGCGGGGCCGCCGGGTCGGTCAGCCAGTCCTGCAGATACTCCGCCCTGATCTGGCGGATCTCGCCGAGGCGTCCGTCCGCGACGAGCCGCCGGGCGAAGGTCGCCGCGGGCACCCTCCGGTAGGTGAACCCGACCATGGAGCGGACGCCGCGCGCGGCGGCGTCTTCGGCCGCCCGGGTCATCTCCTCCGCCTCCGCCACGCCGTTGGCGAGCGGCTTCTCGCAGATGACGTGCTTTCCCGCCTCCAGCGCGGCGATCGCGATCTCGGCGTGGGTGTCGCCGGGCGTGACGATGTCGACGACGTCGACGTCGTCACGCTGAACGGCCTCGCGCCAGTCGGTCGTCGTGCGAGCCCAGCCCCACCGATCGGCCGCGGCCGCAGCCTTCGCGGCATCCCGGCCCACGAGCAGATGCATCTCGGGCCGCACCGGCAGGTCGAAGAACCGCGGGGCCACCCGCCAGCCCTGGGAGTGGGCGCTGCCCATGAATCCGTGTCCGATCATCGCGACGCGCATGGCTGACTGTCTCCTTCGACGGGTTCCCTTTAAAAGTTGGTTCTGGCAACATATATCGGGGACGGCGCGATGTCCAGATCGGCGTCGATCAGGAGGAGGACCAGTGAGCGGAGCGCATTCAGCTCTCGTCGTGCGCGGAGGTTGGGAGGGGCATCATCCCCTCGAGGCGACGGAGCTGTTCATCCCGTTCCTGCGCGAGCAGGGGTACGACGTCAGGATCGAGGAGGGTCCGGCCGTCTACGCAGACGCCGAGACGATGGCAGGAGTCGACCTCATCGTGCAGAGCAGCACGATGAGCACCATCGAGCGGGACGAGCTCGCCGGCCTCAGAGCGGCTGTCGAGGCCGGTGCCGGGCTGGCGGGATGGCACGGCGGCATCGCGGACTCCTACCGCAGCAGCTCGGACTACCTGCAGCTGATCGGCGGGCAGTTCGCGACGCATCCAGGACGCCACCCCGAGGAGCGTCCAGGCGACGAACGCGACAACTACCTGCGCTACACCGTCGAGGTCACGCCGCTCGGACGCGAGCACGAGATCATGGCGGGGCTCGGGGACTTCGAGCTGGAGACCGAGCAGTACTGGGTGCTGCACGACGATCTCATCGACGTGCTCGCCACGACGACGCACCCCGTGCAGCCGTATCACCCGTGGCATCGCCCGATCGTCTCGCCCGTCGTGTGGACGAGGCTCTGGGGCGCAGGGCGCGTCTTCGTCGCGACGCCCGGCCATTCCCTCGACGTGCTGCAGGACGCGAACGTCAGGACGATCATCGAGCGGGGGATGCTGTGGGCGAGTCGATGACGCCGCTGCGCGTCGGGATCATCGGATGCGGGAACATCATCGCGCAGTACCTCGACACCTTCGCGCGGGTGGACGGCGTCGCGCTCGTCGCCGTCGCCGATCTCGTGCCGGAGCGCGCCGCAGAGGTCGCATCCCGCACCCCCGGCGTCCGCGCGCTCGGGATCGACGAGCTCCTCGCCGATCCGGCCGTGCAGCTCGTCGTCAACCTCACGATCCCCGCTGCGCACGCCGAGGTCGCGCTCGCGGCGATCGCCGCGGGCAAGGAGGTCTACACCGAGAAGCCGCTGACGGCGGATGCCGCGTCGGCAGCGGCGGTGATCGACGCCGCGTCGGCGGCCGGCCTCTGGGTCGGCTGCGCCCCGGACACGGTGCTCGGCACCGGCATCCAGACCGCGCGGAAGGCCGTGGACGACGGTCTCATCGGACGGCCTCTCTCGGCGACCGCCACGATGATGACGCCCGGTCATGAGCGGTGGCATCCGAACCCCGACTTCTACTATCTGCCCGGCGGAGGCCCGCTGCTGGACATGGGGCCGTACTACGTCTCCGCGCTCATCCAGCTGCTGGGCCCGGTGGCGAGCGTCGTCGGCGCGGCGAGTCGCACGAGGGCCGAGCGCGTGATCGGATCGGGGCCGCGTGCGGGCGAGCGCATCCCGGTCGAGACGCCGACGCACATCAGCGGTGTGCTCGCACATGTCTCCGGGGCGATGTCGACGATCGTGATGTCGTTCGACGCCGTGGCGACGAAGGCCTCGAGCATCGAGGTGCACGGCGAGGCGGGTTCGCTCAGCGTGCCCGATCCGAACCGCTTCGACGGGCGGGTGCAGCTGCATGCCCTCGGCGGAGACGGATGGAGCGCGCTTCCCGTCTCCGCGGGGTACGGCGGCGCCGGGCGGGGCGTCGGGATCCACGATCGTGCGATCGCGGGTCCCGACGCAGCCCGGGCTTCCGGCTCCGTCGGCTTCCACGCTCTGGACATCATGCTGTCTGTGCTGCGCGCGGCGGACGAGGGCGGCGCGATCCGCATCGGCAGCACATGCGAGCGTCCGGCGCTCGTGCCGCTCTCGATGCTCTGAGGCGCTCCTGCGGCGGTGCATTCCGGGGGCCGACACGCCGGATGCCGGACGCCGTCGGCCGTATGGTCCGACATCTGTGCAGCGGGCCCGCGGATTGTCGCGTGCATCCGTCAGCACCCCTAACAAATCCGTCGTACTCTGGGAGGACGACGGAAGGGACTGCGGATGCGCGTACTCGGACTGCTCTCGGGCACCTCTCACGACGGCATCGACGTGACCGTCGTCGACTTCGCCGAGGACGGGGGGATGCTCCAGGGGGAAGTGCTGCACGAGGACAGCGTGCCGTACGACCCCGCGCTCCGCGCCAGGCTCATCGCCGCGCTGCCGCCGTCGCAGACGACGCTCGCCGAGGTCTGCGAGCTCGACACGCTGATCGGCCAGGCGTTCGCGGAGGTGGCGGCGGACGCCGCCGCGGCGGTCGGCGGCGTGGATGCCGTCTGCACCCACGGCCAGACGGTCTTCCACTGGATCGACGGCGATCGCGCCCGCGGCACCCTCCAGATCGGGCAGCCCGCATGGATCGCGGAGCGCGTCGGCGCACCGGTGGTCTCGGACGTCCGCATCCGCGACATCACGGCCGGAGGCCAGGGCGCTCCGCTGGTGTCCTTCCTCGACGAGCTCCTGCTGAGGGGAAGGCCTGGCATCTCCGCAGCGCTGAACCTCGGCGGCATCGCGAACATCACGGTGGTCGGCCGGGAGGCGATCGCCGCATACGACATCGGCCCGGCGAACGCGCTCGTGGACGCCGTCGTCACCGCGTGGGGGCTGAACGACCTCGGCTACGACGCGGATGCCGCGATCGCGCGCACGGGACGGGTCGACGAACCGCTGCTGGCCGCACTGCTCGCCGACCCCTACTACGCGCTTCCCGCCCCCAAGAGCACGGGCAAGGAGCATTTCCATCTCGACTACGTGCGCTCCCACCTCTCGGGCCGCGGCATCGCCGCTCCGGATCTCGTCCGCACCCTCGCCGAGCTCACGGTGCAGACCGTCGCGCGCGACGTCCACGCCGCGGGCGTCGGCTTCCTCGCCGTCTCCGGCGGAGGATGCCGCAACCCGCTGATCATGGCCGGCCTGCGCGCCGCGCTTCCGGAAGTCGAGGTCGTCCTCGCCGACGAGCTGGGAGCATCGGCCGACGCCAAGGAGGCGATCCTGTTCGCCCTGATCGGCTGGTGCACGATGCACGGCGTGCCCGCGGTCGTCCCCGGCGGGACCGGTGCGCACGAACCCCGCATCCTCGGGACGATCACGCCGGGGGCGGGACCGCTGCGGATGCCGGAGCCCGTCGATGCGGTGCGCGGCCTGAGACTGGGCTGAGCCCAGGGCTCAGGCGGTCACTTCCGGTCCTCGTCCCACGGCCCCTCCCACCAGTTCCCCGGCCCCTGGTCGTCCGGACCGCGCCGTCGTGACCGCACGAGCTGCACGATGGTCACCGTCAGGCCCGTCAGCCCGATGAGGATCAGGACGAGGAACAGCAGATCGCTCTGGTTCACGAGCGCCCGCCTCCTGCGCCGGCCGCAGGGATCCGTCCGCCGTCGCGAAGAGAGCCCATCTCAGACCTCCGGGAGCAGATCCGCGACCGAGTCCACGATCTCGTCCGGGCGGAACGGATACCTCTCGATCTCCGCCTGATCGCTGATGCCGGTGAGCACGAGCACGGTGTGCAGACCCGCCTCGATGCCCGCGACGACATCGGTGTCCATCCGGTCGCCGATCATCCCGGTGCGCTTCGAGTGCGCGCCGATCTTGTTCAGCGCCGAGCGGAACATCATCGGGTTCGGCTTGCCGACGACGTAGGGCTCCTTGCCGGTCGCCTTCGTGATGAGAGCGGCGATCGCTCCCGTCGCAGGCAGCGGCCCGTCGGCGCTCGGACCGGTGGCGTCGGGATTGGTGACGATGAAGCGGGCGCCGCCGTTGATGAGCCGGATCGCCTTGGTGATCGCCTCGAACGAGTAGTTGCGGGTCTCGCCGACGACGACGAAGTCGGGCGCCGTCTCGGTCATCACGAAACCGGCCTCGTGCAGGGCGGTGAGGATGCCGGCCTCGCCGATCACGAAGGCGGTGCCGCCCGGGACCTGCTGCGCGAGGAAGTCCGCCGTCGCGAGGGCGGAGGTCCAGATGCGCTCCTCCGGCACGTGCAGGCCGCTCGCGCGGAGGCGGGCGGAGAGGTCGCGGGCGGTGAAGATGGAGTTGTTCGTCAGAACGAGGTACTCGGTGCCGGACGCCTCCCAGCCCGCGAGCAGCTCGGAGGCGCCGGGGATGGCGTCGTTCTCGTGCACGAGAACGCCGTCCATGTCGGTGAGCCAGCATTCGATCCCGGTGCGTTCAACCATGTGCTCAGCCTATGGGGCGAGGCCATGCGGAGGCCACGTGCGTCCGGCGTGCAGCACGTTTGTCCGTTCTGCAGGACGATCCTCGCGTTATGCAGGACGACGAGGGTGTCGAGCCGCCGACACGCCGTCACTGCGGTCTCGCGCTGCTGAATGGTCCTGCGGAACGGACACGCGGTCCTGCAGAACGGACACGTCGTCCTGCAGAACGACACCCGAGGCGAGAAGACGAGCCCCGGCGGCCGGTCAGCCCTTGTGCTGGGCGCGGTACTCCGTCGGGTTCACCCCGTGCACGCGACGGAAGTGCCGGGAGAAGTACAGCGGGTCGCCGTATCCGACGGCGGACGCCACCTCGCCGATGCTCAGTGTGGTGCCGTCGAGCAGGGCCCGTGCCCGCGCCATCTTGAGGGAGGCGTGGAAGGCGGCGGGGCCCCCGCCGGTGGCCTTGCGGAAGAGCGCGCTGAGGTGCGACGGCGACATGCCGACGATCGCGGCGAGCTCGGAGACGTGGATGCTGCCGTCGAGCCGGGTCTCCAGATAGCGCATGGCCCGCTCCAGCGGTGACCCCTCCGCGGGCAGGATGCTGTCGGCGGTGATCCGGGTGAGCAGGTGCCAGGCGATGCCGGATGCCGTGAGCAGGTGCGCGGGAGAGAGGCGCCGCTCCAGCAGCGACACGAGCTCGTCGAAGAGCAGCACCGCCCGGTCGAGGGCCCTCAGCCGGGTCACGTACCGGTGCGAGCCGAGGGCGGGGCCGGTCAGCTCGGCGACGTCGGTGCCTCGAACGTGCATCCACCAGATCGTCCACGGATCGTCCATCGAGGACTCGTACTCATGCGGCATCCCCGCGGGGACGGTCACGCACGCCGAGGGCGTCAGGATGAAGCGCTCTTCGCCGATGCGCACGGCCCCCGTCCCCGCCGTGCACAGGATCACGATCGTCTCGGGCGCGCCCTTCGATCTCTCCCGCCGGTGTCCGCTGGCCTGGGGGAAGTATCCCGCATCCGTGACGGTGAGCCGCCTGGTCCCCTCACGGCTGAGCGCGGCGTCGACCTGCGGGCGCGGCACGACGCACAGCCGCTGGTTGGGGAATCCGTCCCAGCGATAGTGCGGGATGTCTCTGATCACTGTTTTGTCCATATTGACCCTCGTTCTCACCATACCCGGCGGAGGGTGCAGCTTCTAGCGTTGAGCATGATCGGCAGCACCGCGGCGCGCATCGGCGCGCCCGAGCGACAAGGAGGACGGCGATGGCCGCTGAACGCAATGAGGTCGTGGTGGACGGGCAGGAGGCGACGATCGCCGCAGACGCCCCCCGCACCGACGCGATCGAACTGCCCAGCGCACCGGCTGACCTGCAGGGCAGGCTCGACGACGGTGCGGCGATCGCCTGGCGTGAGCCGCTGACCATCCGCACGTACGCAGCGGAGGAGCCGAGCCGCTATCCCATGTACCTGGACCACCGCGTGTACCAGGGCTCCAGCGGGCGGGTGTATCCGATCCCGTTCACGGAGAGCGTCGACGAGGAGTCCGCCCTCCACGACTGGGACGCGATCCATCTGGAGAACGCCTATGTCCGTCTGGTGATCCTTCCCGAACTGGGCGGTCGCATCCACATCGGCTACGACAAGACCACCGGGTACGACTTCTTCTACCGCAACAACGTCATCAAGCCCGCTCTCGTCGGCCTCGCCGGTCCCTGGATCAGCGGCGGCGTGGAGTTCAACTGGCCGCAGCATCACCGCCCTGCGACCTATCTCCCCGTCGAGACGGCCATCGAGACCGAGCCGGACGGGACGGTCACGGTGTGGTGCCACGACCACGACCCGTTCGCGCGCATGTCGGCTCAGCACGGGATCCGCCTGCGTCCGGACAGCTCCGTGGTCGAGCTGGCCGTGCGGCTGCACAACCGCACGAACGAGCGGCAGACCTTCCTGTGGTGGGCGAACGTCGCCGCCCGCGTGCACGACGACTACCAGTCCTTCTTCCCGGAGGACGTGCGCTATGTGGCCGATCACGCGCGGCGTGCGCTCACCGCGTTCCCGGCCGCGGATCGCCCGTACTACGGCGTGGACTACCCGGAGCTCGCCGCCGAGCATCCGGGCGCCGACCGGATCGACTTCTACCGCAACATCCCCGTGCCGACCTCGTACATGATCGTCGATTCGCAGCAGGACTTCTTCGGCGGATACGATCACGCCGCCGGCGCCGGGTTCGTGCACTGGGCGGAGCGGCGGCTCTCCCCCGGAAAGAAGCAGTGGACCTGGGGGAACGCGCCCTTCGGCCACGCCTGGGACGCCCAGCTCACCGACGGTGACGGTCCGTATGTAGAGCTCATGGCCGGGGTCTACACCGACAACCAGCCCGACTTCACCTGGATCCTCCCTGGCGAGACGAAGGTGTTCACCCAGTACTGGTACCCGATCCCCGAGATCGGGCCCGCCCATCAGGCCACGCCGGATGCCGCCGTGGGCGTCGACCGCGCGGCGGGCGTCACGGCCCGCTTCGCCGTGACGTCGCCGCAGCGGGGCGCAGAGCTGCGCATCCTGCGGGCGGGGGAGGAGATCGTCTCCCGTACCGCCGACCTCGTCCCCGGCGCGCCCGTCGCCCTGCACGCCGACGTCGAGGACGACGGCACCGTCGCCGCCGAGCTCCGCGACAGCGCGGGCCGTCTGCTGGTCGGCTGGAGCCGCACCGAGGCGGACGACGAGGAGCCCTGGGTCGCGGAGGAGCCGCCGGCGCCGGAGGCGATCGAATCCGTCGAGGAGCTCTATCTCACAGGCCTGCATCTGAGCCAGTACCGGCATCCCACGCGTTCTCCGCTGCCGTACTGGCAGGCGGCGCTGCGCAAGGATCCCGGCGATGTGCGCACGAACCTCGCCGTGGCCGACCGCGACTACCGGGCGGGCCGCTACGCGCAGGCGCTCGACCGCATCGACCTCGCTCTCGAGCGGCTGACGCGCCGCAATGCGAATCCGCAGGACGCCGAGGCGTACTATCTGCGCGGCCTCGCCCTGGCCCGTCTCGGCCGGCCGGCCGAGGCGGAGCGGGCCTTCGGCAAGGCCGGATGGGATGCCTCCTGGGCCGGCGCCGCAGGCTTCGCGCTGGCGCAGTCGCTGGCAGGGCGCGGTGAGAACCGCGCGGCCCTGCGCGTGCTCGACACCCTCGACGGCGTCGTCGGGCACGACACGAGGCGCATCGCGCTGCGGGCGATCCTGCTGCGCCGTCTCGGCCGCAGCGCAGAGGCGCAGGAGCTGATCCTGGCGGCGCTGGTCGCGGACCCGCTCGATGCGACGCTGCGCGTGCTCGCCGGCGTCGAGGTCTCGGACGACGCCGGTCTGCTCGTCGACGTGGCGCTCGACCTGCGCGACGCGGGGGAGCTCGATCAGGCCCTCGGCCTGCTCGATGAGGTCGCATCCCTGCCCGCCACGGGGGGCGGGAATCTTGGGCCCGTCGCGCACTACCTCGCGGCGGCCATCGAGGACGGCAGGGGGGCGGCGGGGGCGGCGGCAGCACGCCGGTCTCTAGCCGTGAGCGCCGATCGCACCTGGGCCTTCCCCGCAGGGCTGGACGCACTGGACGCGCTGGATGCGGCACTCGCGGCCGATCCCGAGGACGCGGTGGCGCGCGCACTGATCGGGATGCTGCTCTACGGTCTTGGCCGTCGTCGCGACGCGGCCGAGCACTGGGAGAGCGCGATCGCCCTCGGGCTGGCCGACCCGGTCGTGCTGCGCAATGCAGCGCTCGCCGCCTTCAACGTCGCGCATGACGACGCGCGGGCGTGGGAGCGGTACGAGCAGGCGATCGCGCAGGCGCCGGACGATGCCAGGCTCCGGTACGAGCAGGATCAGCTGGCCGTCCAGCTCGGCCACCCTGCGGCCGAGCGCCTGGCGCGCCTGGCGCCGGTGGAGGAGCTCGTCCTCACGCGCGACGACCTCACCATCCAATACGTCACGCTGCTGGTCGCCTGCGGCGACGCCGGCCGGGCTTTCGAGATCCTGACGACGCGCTCCTTCCATCCGTGGGAGGGAGGCGAGGGACGCGCTCTCGCGGCGTGGGATGCCACGCTCGCGGCGAACGGCCTCCCCCTCGCCGAACCGCCGGGGACGCTGGGAGAGACGCGCGCGCAGTACGTTCCGCCGGTCGCCCGCCATGACGATGGGAAGACGGACTACTTCGCGACCAGTCTGCCGGAGCTGCTGCTGTTCTCCCGGATCGCCGGTGACGACTGAGCCGGCGATGCTCCCGGTCTCGGGGGCGCCGTTCGAGCTGCGCGCGGGGGAGTACCGGGCTTCGATCGCGGGAGTGGGAGCCACTCTGCGCGCGCTGCGTCACGGCGAGCGCGATCTGATCCTGCCCTTCGACGAGGATGAGCTGCGACCGGCCATGCGCGGTGCGCTGCTCGCGCCGTGGCCGAACCGCACCGCCGACGGACGGTATGCGTTCGACGGGGTGCACCACCAGCTCGCCATCAGCGAGCCGGCGACGCGGAACGCCATCCACGGGCTGGTCGCCTGGCTCGCCTTCGCACCGGTCGTGCAGGAGCCGGATCGGGTGGTCCTGCGCGGCGTGATCGAGCCACAGCCCGGCTACCCGTGGCGGGTGCGGATGCTCGTCTCCTTCGTCCTCACGGAGTCCGGTCTCATCCAGGGGATCACCGCCGTGAACGAGAGCGGCACGCCTGCCCCCTACGGCGTGGGCGGGCACCCGTACCTGCTCGCGGGGCCGGGCGGCGCCTCGGCGATCGACGCCTGGCGGCTCGAGGTGCCCGCGGATCGGGTGCTGCTGAGCTCGGCGGACCGGATGCTGCCGACGGGGGAGGCCCGGGTGCGGGACCACGGGGCGGGCGGGCTCGACTTCCGCCGGAGCCGCGTCATCGGAGGCGCCGTGCTCAACCATGCCTTCACCGATCTGGATCGTCGCCCCGACGGTCTCACGGCGGTGCGTCTCACGGACGAGAACGGCACGGGTGCCGAGGTCGAGTGGGACGACCGCTGCCCGTGGGTCCAGGTGTACACGGCCGATGAGGCGGAGGGGCCCGAGTATCGCGGCGCCGTCGCCATCGAGCCGATGACGTGCCCGCCCGATGCGCTCAACTCCGGGATCGACCTCATCGCGATCCCGCCGGGCGGGTCCGCGAGCGTCGCCTGGACGATCCGAGGCCTCGGCGCGGTAGGAATCCGCCATGCGTCCATGCATGGTGGTGATTGTGGTCCGGAAACAAGCGGTCCGGAAAGTCGGGGCGGCCCTCGGTAGAGGAGGATCGTCCATATGGACAGTCCGATCGTCCTGCGGTATTCGCTCGGGGCACGCGTAACGTCATAGTGCGAGACCTGGACATCCTCCTCCGGCCACGGCGCCGTGAGATCAACGAAGATAAGGAAAGCGGATGAAGATGACGACACAGCGGTCACGATGGATTCGCGCTGCGAGCGCGGTGGGAGCGGCAGCGCTCTCGCTCGCGGTGCTGAGCGCATGCTCCTCGGGCATGGAGACGCCGCCGCCCGGAGCGGCGTCGTCCGCACCCAAGGACGGAGACCTGACCATCGCCTTCCTGCAGAAGCAGGGCGATCAGCAGTACTTCATCGATGAGGTCACGGGTGCGCGGGATGCCGCGGACGCCCTGGGCGGCGTCACCATCAATGCGGTCGACCTCGGAACGGACTCGAACAAGGCGATCTCCGAGGTGGAGGCCGCGATCGCGCAGCAGGTCGACGCGATCATCATCGTCGTGCCCGACCAGCAGATCGGCCCGCAGGTGATCCAGCTCGCCGATGACGCCGGCATCCCGATCATGGCCGCCGACGACACGATCGAGGATGGCGCCGGGAACCCGGTGCCCTTCACCGGGTTCGACGGCATCTCCATGGGCGAGCAGGTCGGCGAAGAGGCTGCCCGTCAGTACCAGGAGGCCGGCTGGACGGCGGCCGACACCCGCATCCTCTCCGCCTACAAGGAGGACCTCTCGGTCTGCCAGCAGCGCGTCGAGGGTGCGCAGACCGCCTTCACCGAGGCGATCGACGACGCGCCCGAGATCATCGACGTCGGCACCGACAACTCGGTCACCGACGCTCAGGACAAGGCGGGCGCCGTCATCACCGCGAACTCCGGTGTGCAGCACTGGATCGTGTGGGGCTGCAACGACGAGAGCGAGACGGGCGTCGTGACGGCGCTGCAGAACTCCGGCGTGGCACCTGCCGACATCATCGGCGTCGGGCTCGGCGCCTACCTCACGTGCAAGGACTGGAACGCCGGGCAGGACACCGGCAACAAGGCGGCGCTGTACATCTCGGGCATCGAGGTCGGCAAGGCCGCCGTGAACTCGATGGTCGCGCTGCTGCGCGACGGCACGCCGCTTCCGCCCCAGACGATCGCCGACACGCAGATCGTCGACGCGAGCAACTGGGAAGAGGCCGGGGTCGTCTGCACCTGATCGGATGCCGGGGCGAGGAGGGCAGGCCCCTCCTCGCCCCGATGCGTTCGCGAGCCCGCCCACGAGAGGAGAGACGTGTCTGAGGAGAAGATCGCGCTGCGCGCGACAGGTGTGACGAAGAGCTTCGGCGCGGTGCGCGCGCTGCGCGGAGTCGAGCTCGAGCTGCGGGCCGGAGAGGTGACCGCCCTCATGGGCGAGAACGGCGCGGGCAAGTCCACGCTGCTGAAGATCCTCAACGGGGACTTCCGCCCCGACGACGGCGCCCTGATCATCGACGGCGAGCCGGTCGTGTTCTCCGATCCCGCCGATGCGCGCGCCGCGGGTCTGCGCGTGATCGCGCAGGAGCCCGAGATCATCGAGGCGGTGTCCGTCGCGGAGAACATCTTCGTCGGCGCCCTCGGCACGTTCGCCTTCAACCGGCGCGCGGTCGTCGCCAGAGCGAGGGCGGAGCTGAAGAGATGGGGATTCGACCGCGCCATCCGCGCGGACGCCCTCGGATCCGAGCTCGCACCCGCGCAGCGCCAGATCGTGGAGATCATGCGCGCGGTCGTGAGCGGCCCGCGCATCATCTGCTTCGACGAGCCCACCTCGTCGCTCGGCGATGAGGAGGTCGACATCCTGTTCCAGCTCATCCGGCGGCTGAAGGCGGACCGCGTGGCGATCGCGTATGTCTCGCACCGCATGGGAGAGATCTTCCAGCTCGCGGACCGCATCACCGTGCTCCGCGACGGCGGCTTCGTGGGCACCAAGCTCGTCGGAGAGACGGACAACGACGAGCTCGTCCGCCTCATGGTGGGCCGGGACCTCAGCCAGTTCTTCCGCCGCGACCCGGCTCCGCTCGGCGACGTCGTGCTGGAGCTGCGCGGCGTGACCAACGACCTCGTCCACGACATCGATCTGACCCTCCGCGCCGGCGAGGTCGTCGGCATCGCCGGTCTCGTCGGCGCGGGGCGCAGCGAGCTGATGAAGACGATCGCCGGGGACTTCCCCATCTCCTCGGGCGAGATCAGGGTGGCGGGGGACGTACGGCGCATCCGCCAGCCGGCCGACAGCATCCGAGCCGGGATCGGCTTCGCCCCCGAGGAGCGCAAGGCGGAGGCGTTGCTGCTGCAGCGCTCCGTGCGCGACAACGCCGCGCTCGTCGTCCTGCGCACCCTGTCGCGCCTCACCTTCGTGAAGGCGCGCGCCGAGCGCGCGCTCGCCCAGCGGTACATCGAGCGGCTCCGCATCCGCACGCCTTCGGCGGAGCAGCTGGTCGGCAACCTGTCCGGCGGCAACCAGCAGAAGGTCGTGCTGGCGCGCTGGCTCGCCACGGAGCCCACGCTGCTGCTCCTGGACGAGCCGACCCGCGGCATCGACGTCGGGGCGAAGTCGGAGATCTACGGGATCATCGACGAGCTCGCGCATCAGGGCGTCGGCGTCATCGTCGTCTCCAGCGAGCTGCCGGAGGTGCTCGGCGTCTCCGACCGCATCTATGTCATGAACGGCGGTCGCATCGTCGCGGAGCTACCGCGGGCCGAGGCGACCGAAGAGCGCATCCTGGCGCTTGCCATGGACGAGGAAGTCGCGGCATGAGCGCCGCAAACGAAAGGAAAGCCACCGTGACCACCGCTGAACGGACCGTCGTCGAGAACGCGGCCGACCGGACGGGACGCTCGTCCCTGCGCTCCCTCGTGAGCGTCGTCGGCGTGCAGAACATCTCGCTGCTGATCGCGATCGCGCTGGTCGTGGCGATCATCGGTCTGCAGAACCCGCTGTTCTTCACGGCCGCGAACCTGCGCGTGATCGGCACCGCCATCGCGATCGTCGGCCTGCTGGCGGTCGTGCAGACGATCGTCATCATCCTCGGCGCCCTGGACATCTCGGTCGGGTCGTTGGCCGGCCTGACATCCGTGGTCTCCGCGATGGTGTTCACCGCCACGGGATCGGCTGCGCTCGGCGTCCTCGGCGCGATCGCGATCGGCGTCGTCTGCGGCCTGGTGAATGGATGCATCATCGTGTTCGGCCGGGTGAACCCCGTGATCGCGACGCTCGCGACGCTCGCCGCGTTCAAGGGCGTGGCGCAGCTGATCTCCGACGGCCGGGCTCAGGGCTACACCGGGGCCGACCCGTTCTTCGTCTTCCTGGCCCGTGGCGCGATCCTCGGCATCCCGACCCTCATCTGGGTGCTCGTGCTCGTCGCAGCCCTCGCCCACGTCGTGCTGCGCTACACGACGATCGGGCGCAACATCTACGCGGTCGGCGGAAACAACATCGCGTCGCGTCTCGGGGGCATCAACATCAACCGCTACATCATCGGCGTCTACATGGTCACGGGCGCCGTCGCCGCGATCGCCGGCGTCCTGATCACGGCGCGCACCGGCTCCGGACAGCCCATCTCGGGGTCGGAGGGGCTGGAACTGCAGGCGATCACGGCTGCAGCTCTCGGCGGTGCAGCGCTCAAGGGCGGCAAGGGAGCGGTCACCGGCACCATCCTCGCCGTGATCCTCCTCGGTGTGCTGACCAACGGGATGACGCTGCTCGGCGTGAACACCTTCTGGCAGAACGTCGCCCAGGGCACCCTGCTCGTCGTGGCCGTGGTGATCCAGCAGCTGCGTTCCGGCGAGCGCCGGATCGGCATTCCCGGCTGAGGCATCCTGCGCAGGCCACACGCGTCTGTTCTGCAGGACGAGCTCGCGTTATGCAGGACGAGCGGCCCGCCGGCGGCGTGACACGCCGCCGATACGGCGGTGTGCTCGCCAACGGTCCTGCAGAACGGAGAGGCGGTCCTGCAGAACGGACGCGCGAGGCGCGGCAGACGGACTGCTAGGCGCTGAGCCAGACGACTTCGTCCGCTCCGTCGGGGAGTTCGATGAGAGCGCCCTCGAGGAGGACGCCGGGGTCTGCGATCCGGATCACGGAGCCCACCCCGATGCCGCACGCCTCGAGGGCGCGCAGCACCGCGGGCTCGCGGTCGTCGACTCGCAGGACGCGGCCCTCGTGATCCGCCGGAGCGTCGCCGAGCAGCACGAAGGGCTCGCGGGCGACGGTGCCGTCAGCGTCAGGAATGGCGTCGCCGTGCGGATCGAAGCGCGGCCGGCCGAGGCGGGCGTCGATGCCCTCCAGCAGTCGATCGCTGATGGTGTGCTCGAGCACCTCCGCCTCGTCGTGCACCTCGTCCCAGGCATAGCCGAACTCCTGCACCAGCCAGGTCTCGATGAGGCGGTGCCGGCGGACCATCGCGAGAGCGCGCGCGGTTCCGGCATCCGTCAGCCGCACGGCCCCGTACGGCACATGCGAGACGAGGCCCGCGGCGGCGAGCTTCTTGACCATCTCGGTCACGCTCGACGGCGCGATGCCGAGTTTCGCGGCGAGCACCGAGGGGGTGATCGGGGCGTCCTGCCACTCGGTGTGCGCGTACACCGTCTTCAGGTAGTCGTCAGCTGCGGGGGATGCCACGCTCCCAGACTACTCAGGCCCCCGTCAGGACGAGGAAGAGCAGGGCGGCGTTCAGGGCGATCAGGAGCACGGATGCGATGATCCCCGCCGCCGTCGTCCAGACCCGGTTCGTCCAGGCGCCGAGCGTGCGCCTCTGGGCCGTGAGCGCCACGAGCGGGATCAGCGCGAACGGGATGCCGAAGGACAGCACCACCTGGCTGAGCACCAGGGCGATCGTCGGGTCGACGTTCAGCCCGAGGATCACGAGTGCGGGGATGAGGGTGACCAGTCGCCGCGCGAGCAGCGGGACGCGGACGTGCAGCAGCCCGTGCATGATCTCCGCTCCGGCGTAGGCGCCGACGGAGGTCGAGGCGAGCCCGGAGGCGAGCAGGCCCACCGCGAAGAAGGCGGCGACGACGGGGCCGAGGCCTGTCGCGAGCGCCGCGTGCGCGCCCTCGAGCGAGTCCGTGCCCTCGATGCCTGCGAGGTTCGCGGCGGCGAGCAGCAGGATCCCGAGGTTCACCGAGCCGGCGATGACCATCGCGATCGACACGTCCCAGCGCGTGGCCGTCAGCAGGGTGCGGATGCGTCCCGCGTCGCGGCTCCCTGCGGCGAACCGGTCGCGGCTCAGCGCCGAGTGCGCGTAGATGGCGTGCGGCATGATCGTGGCGCCGAGGACGGAGGCGGCCAGCAGCACCGATCCGGTGTCCTCGAAGCGGGGCACGATGCCGCCGGCGACGGCGGCCGGGTCGGGCGGTGCGATGAAGACGCCGGCGACGAAGCCGACCGTGATGATGGCCATCAGGCCGATGATCACGAACTCGAAGGGCCGGGGGCCGCGCCTGCTCTGCACGGCGAGCAGGGCCATCGAGACGGCGCCGGTGATGATGCCGCCCGCGAGGAGCGGGATGCCGAACAGCAGGTTGAGGGCGACCGCGCCTCCGATGACCTCGGCGAGGTCGGTGGCCATCGCGACGAGTTCCGCCTGCAGCCAGTACGCCCGGCGGGCCAGGGGGCGCCGCAGGCGCCGGCCGAGGATCTCGGGGAGGCTCTGGCCGGTGACGACGCCCAGCTTCGCGGAGAGGTACTGGATCAGCCAGGCCATGACATTGCCCGCGAGGACCACCCAGACGAGCAGGTAGCCGTACTGGGCGCCGGCGGTCATGTTGCTCGCGACGTTCCCCGGATCGAGGTAGGCGACGCCGGCGACGAGTGCCGGGCCGAGCAGCAGGATGCCGCGTCGGACGCTGGACCCGGTGGGCTGCGCGCCGTCGATTCGAGGAGTTTTAGGCACACCGAAACACTACCGCGGGTTCGGGCCGCCTAAAGGGGGCGGTCTGACCTCGTGATCCGGCGTCGCTCGGGCAGTCCTCGTGCGGACCCGTCCTCCGGCTCTCCCGCCGGGACAGAGGCCTCCGTCCCGGCGAGTCGTCCGGCGCCAAGCGGGGAGCCGGCTCGAAGGCGTCCCACGAGGTCCGCGGGGGACGTTCTCCAGCCGGTGCGAAGCTCGGCATGGGCGACGTGCGGGCGGTGCGGAGGGGCGCGCGGCGAGACGGCGACGACGCGCGGCCGGATACCCTTGCGAGGTGAGCGAGACCCCGGAACGCAGTACGCATGGCCTCGGTCCCTGGGAGGGGGAGCGGCCGGCCGGCGAGCAGTTCGATCCCGAGCTGCTCGAGCACGGAGACACCCGCAATGTGATCGACCGCTACCGGTATTGGCGGATGGAGGCGATCGTCGCCGACCTCGACACCCGACGGCATCCGTTCCACGTCGCGATCGAGAACTGGCAGCACGACATGAACATCGGCTCGATCGTGCGCAGCGCCAACGCCTTCCTCGCCGACACCGTCCACATCATCGGCCGGCGCCGCTGGAACAGGCGCGGTGCGATGGTGACCGACCGCTATCAGCACATCGTGCACCATGAGGACGTCGCCGCGTTCGCGGCCTGGGCGGCGGAGGCTGGCATACCGATCGTCGCCGTCGACAACGTCGAGGGCGCGATCCCCGTCGACAGGGCCGAACTGCCGGAGAGGTGCGTGCTGCTGTTCGGCCAGGAGGGCCCCGGGCTCTCTCCCGAGGCGCTCGCCGCGGCATCCGCGCACATCGAGATCACGCAGTACGGGTCGACCCGTTCGATCAACGCGAGCGCGGCCGGGGCCGTGATCATGTACGAGTGGTGTCGGCGGCACGCCTGAGCGGTGCGGACCTCAGGCCCGGAATATTGCCTATTGTCCTGCTTTCCGAGGTGCGCCATTCTGATCTCAGCGGGAGCAAAGGCTGAGGGGCCGAGCACCATAGGAGCGCTCCCCATGATGAAGGGGTTATTACATGAAGGCACAGTCGAGCGCGCCCTGGGGCCGCAAGAGGAAGATCGCCGCTGTTGCGGTTGGCCTGCTGGTCGTGGGGGTCGGAGCGACCTACACGCTGGCGAGCTGGAACGATTCGGAATGGGTGTGGGGCGGCGTGGACGGTGACCCCGGCCTCGGCACCAGCGCGTTCGAGGTCCTGCAGAACACGGATCCGGATGTGGACGAGGCCGCATGGGTCAACGAGGAGGCGAACCCCGGCGGCGAGCTGCTCTTCTCGCCCGGCGCCCTGGCACTGACGCCCGGTGACACGGTCTATGCGCCCGTCGCGCTCCAGACGGACGAGGTCTCGCTCGGTGCGACCGTCGAACTGCAGGGTGCTGTCGCGGCCGCAGACGCGACGATCGACGACGAGGACGGCGATCTGTTCGCAGCCGTGCGTGTCTCCGTCTACACCGCTGCCGGTGCGGCCGCTCCGACCGCTTGCGAAGCCGATTTCGTCGCGACAGGCTGGACGCAGATCGTGACCGACGCGGCTCTCGGCACCGTCGCGTCGGCGACCCAGTCGCTCGCCGCCGATGCCGGCTCGACCCAGCACTACTGCTTCGCCATCACGCTTCCGACGGGTTCCCCCGACACGCTTCAGGGCAGGACGATCGCACCGGCCTGGGAGTTCGCGTCGGAGTCGGTGTCCTGACGTCCGGCGAAGCGGGGCTGAGCATCGGATGATGGCGGGTACGGCCGTGCGCGTCGTCCACCGGCTCATCACGAGCACCGTCACGGCATTTCTCGTCGTGGCGGTGCTCGTGATGGCCGGGTGGTTCGTGTTCTCGGCGCTCACCGGGGCGACGCTCATCACCTTCCGCACGGGCTCGATGAGCCCGACGATGCCGCAGGGCTCCGTCGCGGTCTCCTTGCCCGTGAGAGCGGACGAGATCGAGGTCGGCGACGTGGTCACGGTGCTGCGCGAGGGCGAGGAGCTCCCGGTGACGCATCGTGTCGTGGAAGCCCGGGATCCTGCGCAGGCGAGTAGCCAGGGCATCCCCGCGGATGCGAGAGAGCTCATCCTCAAGGGCGACGACAACGAGTCCGTCGATCTGAAGCCGTATGTGGTGGATGAGGCGCGGCGGGTGCTCTTCGCGATTCCCGGGATCGGAGCGGCGCTGATGTTGATCCAGTCCCCGTTGGGGATGGGGACGCTGACCGTCCTCGCCGGTGCGCTCGCGACGTGGGCGTTCTGGCCGAGGCGACGCCGAGACGACGCGGACGCGGAGACGGACGCCGACGAGGATGCCGGACCGGTCGCCGGGATGCCTGTGCGCGATGAAGCAACCGCCGTCCCGCCACCGCAGACGCGGCGGGAGCGGAGAGAGGCGGGGGCCAGGGCATGATCCGGAGGGCGGGCGGCGGCGAGCGCGCCGCAGGCGGGAGGAGCGCGGTGATTGTGCTGGCCGTGGTCTTCGCGCTGCTCGTGGCGGCCGGTTCCGCTCTGATCGTCGCGAAGGCGTCCGCAGCCTGGACCGAGGTCGCCGAGACCGGCCGCGCGGGTTATCTGTCGCTGCGGAGCGATCCTGGTCTCCCTGCCTGGAGCGATCTGCGACCAGGGGACACGGAGCACTGGCTGATCGAGGTATCGCTGGACGACGCCGACGATGCGACGCTCCGTATCGAGCTGCATGCCGCCGGGGAGCTGATCGGAGCGGGCGGCATGACGGTCAGTGTGACCGGATGCTCGTCGGAGTTCGTCATCGGCGCCGCCGCGCCGCACTGCGAGGCGCAGGCCGAGGCCGTTCTCCCGGAGACCTCGCTCGCGGCAGTCGCCGCGGGTGAGGACGTCCAGACGTACCCGCTCGCCGATCTGCGCCGCGGTGCGCCGCGATACGTCCTGGTGACGTTGGGGGTGGCGGCCTCGGCGTCTCCGGATGCCATGGCCGGAGCATCCGCCCGCATCGGCGTCGGACTCCACGCGGAAGGAGAGGCGCCCGACGAGCCGGGCCTCGCCTCAACCGGCGCCGACATGGGCGACCTCGTGCCGGTGATCATGCTGGCGACGGGGATGCTGGGCCTAGGACTCAGCGCCGCGCTCTGGCGCCGTGTCCCACGGAGGAGCGACCGTGAGCACGCGTGACCGCCGGAGCGTCCGGCTCCGCCGCGCCCTCTCGGCCGTGGCCGTTCCGATCGCGACGGCGCTCGTCGTCCAGATCGGAGCCACGAACGCATCCTGGAACGATGCGGAGTGGACGAGCGCGGCCTTCGCCGCGGTGGACTGCGATGCGCCGCAGGGCGCCTTCGCGACACGCGGCGAAGGACGGGCGCTGAGCGGATCGCTGCTCGGCGTCGACCTGGACACGTTGGCGGAGGCGTCCGGCGTCGAGGTCACGAACGACGGCAGCCGTGCGCAGGTCGCTCCGACAGGCGCGAACCCGGCGACAGGGGACGACGCCTATGCGAACTCGCTGAACGTCACCGCGCTCAGCGCCGTGAACCTCGATCTCGGCAACGGCCTCCTGCAGCTGCCGCTGGACAGCAGCACCGGTGTGCTCGGCCAGTTCGGGCAGGCGCAGGACTCGGGCGTATCCGCCGGCGCCGGCGGATACGTCACGGACTCCGGCGGTATGGGACTCGCGCAGGAGAACGGCTATCCGGAACTCGCGACGCTCGAGCTCTCGAGGCTGCTCTCCTCGATCAATCCCGCCGTCGCCGGCCTGCTGGCCGACGTGACGGACGTGTCGCTCGAGGTCGGCGCCGTCGCCGGACGGGCGACGCTCGAGGGATGCGAGACGGCCTGGTCCGGGACGTCGGCACTCGCAGAGTCGCTCACCCGCGAGTATCTCGTCTCCTCGGCGGAGACCGTTGTCACCTCACCGACGGTCGGGACCCTGGCGACCACGCTGAGCGGGACCGTCTCCTCGTTGCAGACGACCGTGAACGGCCTGCAGACCACATTGAAGACGACCATCGCAAGCTCGATCGACGCGCTCATCACGCCTCTGCTCGGCCTCATCAGCAGCAGCGTGACGGTGGACACGCTCGCCCTCACGATCGACCTCTCCGATGTCTCTGCGCTTCTGACGACGACGATCGCGGACGAGGACGCCATTGTGAGCATCGACCTGCCGGCGGGTGCGATCACGATCGACACGGCGGCGCTGCTCGGCAAGGCATACGGGGAGACCGGGCGAGCCGACCTGAACGGGCTCGCCCCGAACACGAACCTGTTCTCCGACCCCGACATCCTCACCACGCTCACCTCGGCGGCGACCGATGCGCTCGCGGACTGGGTGCTGGACGTCCAGAGCGCGCTGCAGGCGGCCATCGACGACATCCAGGTGCAGCTCGATGCGACGATCATCCTGGGGCCGCTCGGCCTGCCGCTCGCGAGGATCGCCGTCGGGCTCGCCGCGCCGCTGGCGGATCTCGAGAACGTCGACGCGACCGTGGACGCGACAGTGCTCGGCATCATCAGCACATCTCTGCTCAACAATGTGCTGAGCGCGCTCACCTCCGGGGTGGGCGGCCTCGTCTCCGATCTCATCCACGGCGCTCTGCCCACCGTCGCTTCGTTGACTCAAACGCTGAATGCGCCGGTCGCCGCGGTCGCCGACGTCGTCACCCTCGTCTACAGCACCCTGTATCTCGACGGTGTCGTCTCACTGACCGTCAACGCGCAGAACGATCCGCTCGCCGGATCGGCCGAACCCGGGGACTGGGCCGCACTGCCGCCTGGCCGATATGACGTCGCGGCGCTCCGGATCGGAGTGCTCGCGGCGGCGGGCGATTCCGAAGTGCGCCTCTATCTCGGCCGCGGATCCGTCGGCAGGGTCTGCTCGCTCGCGCAGGCGCCGATCAGCTGCCAGGGCTACTGATCCGGTTCGTCCGCACGCCGGCGCAGCGGCTAACCCCACTGCGCCGAGATGCGCAGCTCCTCACGCACGGTGACGCGGACGTCGTGCAGGCGTGAACCGTCGCCCGGGAGCTCCCCGTTCAGGTCGTGGCTGCGGCCGATGGCCGTGCGGATCGCCTTGCGGGCTATCCGCAACCCGACGGCGATCAGCGGATTGACGCTCGAGATGCGCAGATCCCGCACGGCGACCACGCCGTCGGGCGACACGCCGAGACGCGCCTCGCCCCGTGCGGAGGCGCGCAGCAGCTTCCATCGGACGCCGGCGCGCCCGGAGATCCGGATGCCGTCCTCCCCGTCCTGTGCCACGCGGAGGATGAGACGCGAAAGCGAGACGCCCGATGCCGCGAGGGCAGGTCGCATCAGGGCCGCCGCCAGCGTCCCGACGTCGTCCGCACGCATCCAGAGCTCGAGGCGGCCGGATCCGTCGCCGTCCGCCTCGAGGCCATGGACGCTCTCCGGGACATCGGGATCGGTGGGCGCCTCATGCACGAGCCATGCGATCGGCAGGTGCGTCAGCTGTGCGTCGAAGGAGATCGCCACCTCCTGGAGCCGCAGCGGCTGCGCCGTGAAGCGCACGGAACGGGCCTTCCCGGGCCGACGCCGGACGACGGTCGGCTCCGGACGCGGGAGGGAGGAGGCCGGATGCCCGGCTCCGTCGCCCGCCTGCAGCTCCAGCGATACGTCCGTCGCGTCCCAGAGGAACGAGGTCAGATCGGAGCCGTCGAGCTCGGCGCGGACGCGGACGCGATCCAGTCCCGTCACGGAGACCTCCGGATCGCTGCTCTGCAGCATCGCGCGCGCCCAGCGCACGACGTCGTCGGCATCGGCCGGCCAGCTCTGTCCTCCGGTCACAGGTCCATCCTGGCGTACTCCGCGTCAGACGTCCGCCGTCAGCCATCCGCCCGTCCGCACCCGCCAGCCGAGGGTGACCAGCCGCGCCAGCAGATAGACGCCGAAGAAGGCGACGGCGAGCCAGACGAGCCCCGCCGTGCCGTCGACGCCGGTGAGCGAGACGATCCACAACGCCGGGAGGAACGGCACGAGGTTGAGCCCTCCGGCGATCGCCAGGTACTTCGCGTCCCCGGCGCCCATGAGCACGCCGTCGAGCACGAACACGACACCGGCGATCGGCTGCGCGACGGCGAGCACGATCAACGCGGGCTGGATGAGCGCGGCCATCGCCGCATCGCCGGTGAAGGCCAGCCCGATCAGCCCCGACAGTCCGCCGATGACGATGCCGACGATCACGCCGAACCAGGCTCCCCACGCCACCGTGCGGGCGAGCACGCGCCGGACCAGGCGTTCATCGCCCTCGCCCAGGCCCCGGCCGATGAGCGCCTGTGCGGCGATGGCGAGAGCATCCAGGGCGAAGGCCGCCGCCGAGAAGATCGTGAAGACCACCTGCCAGCCGGCGAGCTCGCCCGTGCCGATGCCGGTGGCGACGCCGACGGTCGCGAGCAGCGCCACCCGCAGGCTCACGGTGCGCAGGAACAGCCAGCCGCCCGAGCGCGCGGATCCTTGGACGCCGTCCCGGTGGGGACGTACGGACGCCTGGTGCCTGCGCGCCAGGCGTCCGACGACGAGAACGTACGCGCCGACCATGCCCCATTGGGCGGTCACGGTGCCCGCCGCGGAACCGGCGATCCCCCATCCCAGCGGGTAGATGAACAGCCAGTTGAGCACGGCGTTCGCGCCGAAGCCGAGACCGGCGATCCACAGCGGCGTCAGGGTGTCCTGCATGCCGCGCAGCAGCCCGGTGGCGGCGAACACGATGAGCATCGCCGGAAGGCCCCACATCGAGATCGACAGGTACGTCTCCGCCTGCGCCGCGACGGCCTCCGGCGCTCCGAAGAGGGAGACCAGCCAGGACGACGACATCGCCCCGGCGGCGGCCAGCACGGCGCCGAGGCCGAGCGCGAGCCACATGCCGTCGATGCCGATCGAGACGGCGTCCTTGTGATCGCCGGAGCCGAAGCGGCGTGCGACGGCAGGGGTCGTGGAGTAGGCGAGGAACACCATGAGCCCGACGATGGTCTGCAGCACGGCGCTCGCGATGCCCAGGCCCGCCAGGGGAGTCGTGCCGAGGTGTCCGACGAGCGCGGCGTCCACCATGAGGAACGCGGGCTCGGCGACGAGGGCGCCCAGTGCGGGGACGGCGAGGCGCAGGATCTCCCGGTTGAGGCTCGCGTTCACGCTTCGAGCCTATCCGCGGCGCTCGGTGCGATGACGCGCCGGGGTCTCCTGTCCCCGCCGTCACGAGACGGCACAGCACGAGACGTCATAGGGTGGAAGGACAGGCACCGGAGGCGGACGATGAGCGATCCCCGTGGGAATGCGGCCCGATACGGGGCGAGGCAGACCGGTGAGCCCGATGCGGAGCCGAAGCCGGCGCCGGTAACGCTCACCGCCGAGAACAAGCACGAGTTCGTGGAGAGCGCGATCCAGGTCGCCATCCGCCGCGGTGACTTCGACGATCTCCCCGGTGCGGGCAAGCCCATCGAAGGCCTGGGCGCGCATCATGATCCGGACTGGTGGATCCGCCGCAAGATCGAGAACGAGAACCTCACGGGACTCGGCCCGCCGGCTCTCATGCTCCGCGTCGAGGATCGCGAGCTCGACGAGCAGATCGACGGCCTCTCCCGGGAGGACGACGTCCGTGCGGTCCTCGAGGACTTCAACCGACGCGTGATCGAGGCCAGGCGGCAGCTCCAGGGCGGACCTCCCGTCGTCACGCGAACCCGGGATGTGGATGCCGAGGTCACCGCGTGGCAGCAGCGTCGCGCCTCGCATCCCGCCCCCGCGCCGGAGCCCGAGAGACCGCGCCGCCGGCGCCGCTGGTTCGCCTGATCGGCAGGGACCGGCGTGCGCGGCTCGGCTCGGCTCGTGGGACTGCCGCGCGACGTGAATCCGCGTGAGGGGCGTGCCGAACTCCTGCGTTCCCGCAGCGTCAGATGTCGGGAAGGCCGGGATGAAGCGATTCGCCGCGACCTCGGATGCCGATATGCAGGAGTTCCGCACGTCGCCACGCGACGGATGAACCGCAACGACCCGACCTGCAGGAGCTCCGCACGCCGCCACGCGACCCGTGGAGTGGGGCGTCCTCCCCGTCGGCGCCGCGACGTAGGCTGTCTGTCATGACTGACGCTCTTCCCGCAGGCCTGGCCACCGATGACCTCAGCTCCGAGATCCGCCCGCAGGACGACCTCTACCGCCATGTCAACGGCAGCTGGATCGATCGGACCGAGATCCCAGGGGACAAGGCCCGCTGGGGATCGTTCCACCTCCTCGCCGAGCAGGCCGAGAAGGACGTCCGAGCGATCATCGAGGAGTCGCAGGATGCCGAGGCCGGCACCCTCGCCCGCAAGATCGGCGACCTGTTCGCGAGCTTCATGGCCACCGAGCGCATCGCGGCCGCGGGCGTCGAGCCCCTCGCCGGGACGCTCGCCGAGGTGGACGCGATCGACTCCGTCTCCTCGTTCCTCCGCATCGCCGGCGTCTACGAGCGCGACGGCCGCGCCCACCTGATCGGCCTGTACGTCGACGGGGATCCCGGCGATCCTGAGCGCTACGTGCCGTTCCTCGTGCAGTCCGGCCTGTCCCTGCCGGACGAGAGCTACTACCGCCTGGAGAGCTTCGCGTCCACGCGCGTCGCCTTCCGTGCGCACCTCGAGCGCCTTCTCGGCCTCGCGGGGGTCGCGGATGCCGCGGGGGATGCCGAGCGCGTCCTCGCCCTCGAGACCGAGCTCGCCTCGCATCACTGGGACAACGTCCGCAGCCGCGACGCCGTCGCCACCTACAACCTGAAGACCTGGGAAGACCTGATCGCCCTCGCAGGCGTCGACCTCTCGCCCTGGCGCGATGCCGTGGCGACCGACCCGGGCGTCCTCTCGGAGGTCGTCGTCGCCCAGCCCAGCGCCTTCGAAGGCCTCGGCTCGCTGCTCGACGCCGAACGCCTGGACGACTGGAAGGCCTGGCTGCGCGCCCAGGTGGTCCATGCGGCGGCCCCGTACCTCACCGACGACATCGTGCAGGAGAACTTCTCCTTCTACGGCACCGAGCTCAGCGGCATCCCGACGATCCGAGAGCGCTGGAAGCGCGGCGTCTCCGTCACCGAGGGCGCGCTCAGCGAAGCGATCGGCAAGGTCTACGTCGAGCGGCACTACCCCGCCGAGGCCAAGGCCGCGATGGACGAGCTCGTCGCGAACCTCATCGAGGCGTACCGGCAGAGCATCGCGGAGCTGGAGTGGATGAGCCCCGAGACCCGCGAGAAGGCGCTCGCCAAGCTCGACGCCTTCACGCCGAAGGTCGGGCATCCCGAGGTGTGGCGCGACTACTCGAGCCTGGAGATCGTCGCCGACGATCTCTTCGGCAACATCCGCAGGGCGAACATCTTCGAGCACGACCGCAACCTCGCGAAGATCGGCGGGCCCATCGACCGCGACGAGTGGCACATGCCCCCGCAGATGGTCAACGCCTACTACAACCCCTCGATGAACGAGATCGTGTTCCCCGCGGCCATCCTGCAGTATCCCTTCTTCGACGCCTCGCGCGACGCGGCCGCGAACTACGGCGGCATCGGAGCGGTCATCGGCCACGAGATCGGCCATGGCTTCGACGACCAGGGCAGCCGCTACGGCGGAGACGGCAAGCTCGAGGACTGGTGGACGGATGCCGACCGGACGGCCTTCGAGGAGCGCACGAAGTCCCTGATCGCGCAGTACGACGCTCTCGTACCCCTGGGCCTCGACGCGGAGAATCACGTCAACGGAGCGCTCACGATCGGTGAGAACATCGGTGACCTCGGCGGCCTCGGCATCGCGCTGAAGGCCTATGAGCTCTCTCTCGGCGGGGTAGAGGCGCCGGTCATCGACGGCTACACCGGCGTGCAGAGGCTCTTCCTCTCCTGGGCGCAGGTCTGGCAGCAGAAGAGCCGGGATGCCGAGACGATCCGTCTGCTGACGATCGACCCGCACTCGCCGAACGAGTTCCGCTGCAACCAGATCGTGCGCAATATCGACGCCTTCTACGAGGCCTTCGAGGTCGGCGAGCAGGACGCGCTGCACCTCCCGGCTGAGGATCGGGTGACGATCTGGTGAGCAATCGCCCGATCGGGTGATCGTGACACCGGGCGGGGGTTACGATAGCCGTGCTGCTGGGGAGCATGCCCCCCGGTAGCGCCCCTCCGCATCCTTATCCTTCTGGGAAGGAAAATCCGTGGGCTCCCCCCTCCCCTCGGTTCCTGAACCCGTCGAAGGCCCGCCTTCGACGACGTTGCGCCGCTCGCAGCGCAGCACGCGGCGCCTGCCGCGCCGCGCCGCTGTCGGGCGCCGCTCCTTCACGTCGACCTTGCGCGCTCTCGAAGAGCTCGTGGATGCCGGGGCGCAGGTCTCGGTGCACGTGGTCGACCTCGACAGCGGCGAGCACGTGCTGTCCGGCGACGACCACGTCACGATGCCCATCGCAGGCCTCGGCGTCGTTCCACTGCTCATCGAGGTGGCCGCGGGCTTCGAGGACGGAACGCTGGATCCGCTCGAGATCGTCGAGCGCTCCAGCGTCGAGCAGGTGCTGACCTCCGGTCTCTGGCGGAACCTGCGGGCTCCGGCGCTTCCGCTGGTCGACCTGGCCGTGCTGGCGGCCACCGCCGGAGATCCGATCGCCGTCAACGCCCTGCTGCAGCGCGTGGGGCATGAGAGGGTGCGGGAGCGCATCGAGGGACTCGGCCTGACGCGCACCGCGATGCTCGATCGCTTCCGCGACCGTCGCGGGCCGGACGATGCTCCGCAGGTCGCTGTCGGATCGACGCGCGAGCTGGCCGGGCTGTTCTCGGCGCTGGTGAATTCCGAGGTGGTGGACGCCGCCGTCAGCGCGCAGGTGTCGGAGTGGCTGAGTCTCAACCACGACCTGAGCCTGGTCGCAGCGCCGACGGGGCTCGATCCCTTCGCTCACGATCACGATCAGCACGGGCTGCTGTTCATCAACAAGACCGGACGCGACCGCGGCGTCCGTGCCGAGGCCGGTGTGCTGGCGGGACCGAGGGCGGGGATCTCCTACGCTCTGATCGCGTGCTTCGACGACCTCTCCATCGCCCACCGGCTGCGCGCCCATGATGCGTTCCGGGTGCTGGGCATGGAGCTGATGGAGTACACGCACTGAGTCCGGGGCGGGTCAGTCCTGCGGGGGCCCGAAGCGGCGCTGCGGATCGAGTCCGTCGATGATCGGGGCGAGGGCGTCGCCCAGCGCTTGCAGCTGTTCCTCGCTCAACCGGTTGAGCACCAGGCGGCGTACGACGTCGAAGTGGCCGGGCGTCGCCAGCACGGTCTGCCGACGGCCCTCGCCGGTGAGGCGGATCCGTACGCTGCGCCGGTCGGCGACATCCTCCTCACGCTCGACGAGCCCGCGCTCCCCCAGCCGGCTCACGACTTTCGACGCGCGCGGCAGCGTCGCGTTCGTCGCCGCGGCTGCATCGCTCAGACGCATCGCGCCGCCGCGCATCAGGGCGGACAGGAGCATGTACTCGTAGTGGGTGAGATGCGCGTCCCGCTGCAGCTGCGCATCAAGGGCGGCGGGCAGGAGCTCGGCCGTCGTGATGAGCGAGATCCACGCACGGGACTCCTCAGCCGTCATCCGGGTGAGCTTTCCGGTCATGCCCCTATTCTGTCCCGCCTCGGGGTCTGTGCGGCTGCCCCGGGCAAGCGCCGCCGGTTCCGCACGGTTCGGGTGCAAGCGCCGCCGGTTTCGCACAGTTCGGGGGCCGAGACGTCATCTGACGGGCCGTTTCGGCCGTTCCGTCCTGCATCTGGTGTGCCGGCCCCCGAACCGTCGACGGCCGGCATCCGGATGCGCCCCGGTAGTGTCGGGTCATGACCATTCACGACGGGACGCCGCATCGCCGCGAGGATGGTGAGCTGCTCGGCTGGATCCGCCCCTCCGACGACGGCTGGGTCGCCGTGGACGTTCTCGGTCGCCGGATCACCGACGCCGTCGACTGGCTGGACGCCGAGGCGGCGCTCGAGCAGCACGGACTCGCCTGGCTCGCAGACCCCTGGATGCTGGAAGGCGAGTCGGAGCGTCCGCTGAGCGTCCGCATCGTCGAGGTCACACCGACGGATGCCGGCCGCATCGGCCGCATCGTCGTGAAGGCCGACGACTTCGGAGACATGAGCCGCCCGGCATCCGAACCGCTCGTGCTGCCCTGGCCGTTGCCGGAGCATCTGCGTCCTCCGCGTCCTTCGGATCCGGATCCCCGCGTGTTCTGACCCGAGCCGCCCGCTGTCCGTCGTCCGTGCGCCCGAACACCGGTCGGCCGAACACCGGTCGCGCTGCTGCTCTGCGCCGCCGCGGCGGGTATCGCGACAGCGCCTGCGAAGATCAGCAGCGCCGCTCGGATATCAGCAGCGCCGCTCGGAGAAGGGCGGCGTGGCTCGGGGATGGGCAGCGCGGCTCAGGGATGAGGGCAGCGCGGCTCGGGGATGGGCGGCGTGACTCCGGGGTGGGCGGCGCGGCTCAGGGATGAGGGCAGCGCGGCTCGGGGATGGGCAGCGCCGCTCGGAGAAGGGCAGCGTGACTCGGGGATGGGCAGCGCCACTTGGAAAGGGCAGCGCGACGCGGGGCTCAGCAGTGTCGGGGAAGCAGCGAGCAGGCGGGCGGCATCTCAGGGCAAGGAGGGATGCTGCTCGACGGCCCGCTGCCGAGGGATGAACAGCGACAGCACCACGGCCACGATGCCCGCGGCGATCGCGAGCCAGAAGCACACCTCGAACGCATCGCGGGTCGGGACGGCGACCCCGTCGACCTCGATGCTCATCGCCGCGAGCACCCCGCCCATGACGGCGGAGGCGCTGGAGGTCCCCACCGAGCGGAACAGGGCGTTCAGGCCGTTCGAGGCGCCGGTCTCGTTCGCCGGGACCGAGCGCATGATGATCATCGGCATCGCGGCGAAGGTGAACCCGATGCCGACGCCGATGAGCGCGTTCGCCACCAGGATGTGCCAGACCTCCGTCGACCACAGCAGGACGAACACATAGGCGAGCACGATGGCGAAGGCGCCGCCGGTGAAGAGAGGCCGAGGGCCGATCGTGCGCTCCAGCCAGCCCGACAGCGGGGAGATCACCATCATGACGAGTCCCGCCGGCATCACGACGAAGGCGGCGGCCACCATGTCCAGGCCGAAGCCCGATCCGGTCTCGACCGGCAGCTCCAGCATCTGCGGGAACGTCACGTTGGAGGAGAAGAGGGCGAAGCCCATGCCGATCGCGGCGATGTTCGTGAAGAGCACGGCCGGTCGCGCGGCGACGCGCAGATCCAGCAGCGGGTCCTTGGTCCTCAGCTGGTACCAGCCCCACACGAGCAGCACCAGGATGCCGCCGATGATGCACAGCAGGGTCAGCGGCGCTGTCCAGCCCCATTCGGCGCCTCGGGAGACGAACAGCAGGATGCCGGTGAGGCCGATCGCCAACCCGATCGCGCCGAGAACGTCGAGACGCCCGGGGGAGCGGAGGACGTCTTCCGGGACGAAGATCCAGACCAGCACGAGTCCGGCGAGCCCCAGGCCGGCGGCCAGCCAGAACAGCGCGTGCCAGTCGGCGTTCAGGGCGAGATAGGCCGCCAGCGGCATCCCGACCGCTCCTCCGACGCCCATGGTCGCGCTCATGAGCGCGACGGCGGTCCCCAGTCGCTGAGGCGGGAGGATGTCGCGCATGATCGCGATCCCGAGCGGGATCACACCGGTGACGCCGCCCTGCAGGCCGCGGCCGATGATCACGCCGACGATCGATCCGGACACGGCCGCGATGACGGATCCGAGGATGAGCAGCGCCAGCAGGACGACCACGACGCGTCGCTTGCCGTACATGTCCCCGAGGCGGCCGGAGATCGGAGTGGCGATCGCGGCGACGAGCAGCGTGATCGTGACGACCCAGGTGGTGTCCTCGCGGGAGGCGTCCAGCAGAGCGGGAAGGTCGGCCTGCAGCGGCACGACCAGCGTGAACATGAACGAGGAGCACAGACCGGCGAAGGCCAGGACGGCGATGGTCGCCCATCGGGGCGGGGTCCGGGAGAGACGTTTCCTGGCTCTGTCCTCGTTCGCACCCACCGGCCAAGGCTATCGGCATACGCACAGGGTCAGGGTCGGATCGGGGCGAATCGGTCCGCCCATATCGTCGATCGCCGCGACGCTCCGGCGATCGGGCGGCGCCCGGAGGACGTCGCCCGATCAGCGCGGCAGTACGAACTCGCCGGTCTCACCGGGGTTCACGGCGATCTCCCACCGGAATCCGTCCGGATCGGCGAAGTAGCCGGAGTATCCGCCCCATTCGCGCTGCCGGCCGGCGCTCACCGGCGCACCGAGCAGCGCCGCCTCGGCGAGGACGTCGTCGACCTCTGCGGGCGTGGCGAGATTGTGCGACAGAGTGAGCGGCGCGATGCCGGATGCCGGCGGCTCGCCGATCTCTTCGGCGAACCCGTCGATCGACCACAGCGAGAGGATGAGCCGGTCGGCGACAGGGAGCATCAGCACGTCGTCACCGGAGTAGATCGGCTCCCACCCGAGACCGTCCACGTAGAACGCGCGACTGCGCGCGACGTCGGCGACGGCGAGGGTGATGAAGCTCACGCGTTGTTCCATGACGGCAGTGTCGCACCGGCATCCGACATCGCGCAGTCGGACGACGGGGGCGTCAGGCGCGGGCGCCGTGCGGCTCCTCGAGGTGCGGGAGCACGGTCTCGGCGATCTCCTGGAGCCGATCCAGCTGCTCTGCGGTGAGCACGTCCGTGACGTAGCGGCAGACGGCCGCGTCGTGGGCGATCTTCGCCTTCTCGTGGACCTCGCGCCCCGCCGCGGTGATCGAGACCACCTGGCCGCGGCCGTCGTCGATGCAGGAGTCGCGCAGGATCAGGCCGCGCTGCTCCATGCGGCGCAGCTGGTGGGAGAGGCGGCTCTTCTCCCAGTCGAGCCCGCAGCCGAGCGCGGTCGGCCGGATCGGCTCGCTCTGCCTCGCCAGGACCGAGAGCACGTCGTAGTCCGCCTCGGAGAGCCCCGCCGCGGCGGTGACCTCGCGGGCGATGCGCCCGGAGAGCAGGACCCGCATGCGCTGGTACGACTCCCAGGCGCGCTGGTCGCTCGCCGCCGTCACGTTCTCCATGCCGCCAGTTTAGTTGACATGTCATCGAATGTCGCTATTCTGGTTGATGTGTCAACAAAAGGAGTTCGCGGATGCTGACGACGATCGCCGTGCTCGGCGTGGGGCGAGTGGGAGCCGCCGTCGCCCGGACCGCCCTGGCGGCCGGGCTGGAGGTGCATGTCGCAGGCTCAGGGGCGGCCGAGGACATCGCCCTGCTGGCCGAGATCGTGATCCCCGGGGCCGTGCCGATGACGGCGGCGGACGCCGTCCGCGGCTCCGATCTGGTGGTGCTCGCCGTGCCGCTGCACAGGTTCCGCACCGTCGGCCCCGCGACCCTCGACGGGAGGATCGTCGTCGACGTCATGAACCACTGGGCGCCGATCGACGGCGTCCTCGGCGAGTTCGACGACGATCCGCGCGGCACGAGCGAGATCGTCGCGGAGCGCCTCGCCGGCGCCCGCGTCGTGAAGGCGCTGAATCACATCGGCTACCACGAGCTCGAGGACGACGCCCGTCGCGACGCCCGTGGAGGACGCCGCGCCCTCGCCTACGCGACGGATCACGACGATGCGGCCGCCGCCGTCCACGAGCTCCTCGACCGGTTCGGCTTCGATCCCGTGCACGCCGGGACCCTGGCATCCGGCATCGCCTTCGAGCCGGGCACCCCGATCTTCGCCGGCGCCCTCGACGCAGCGGGGATGCGGCGCGCGCTGACCGAGGCGAAGACGCTCGTCGCCGAGCAGGCCGACCTCGCGATCTCGGGCTGCTGAGGCAGCCGGGAACGCACCCTCGAGCATCGGCGCCGCAGGCCGGATGACAGAACGACAGACGACAGAAGGACTCAGCATGGAACTCGGTGTCTACAGCTTCGGCGACACCCCGATGGACGAAGACGGATCTCTCGGCAGCACGGCGGAGGGGATTCGCAACCTCTTCGACGCGATCCTGCTCGCAGACGGGCTCGGCCTGGACTTCTTCGGCGTCGGGGAGCATCACACGATCGACATGCCCGCGTCGTCGCCCGGCGCGATGATCGCCGCCGCGGCCGGGGCGACGAAGCGGATCCGGCTCGGCAGCGCCGTCTCGGTGCTCAGCACGGACGATCCGATCCGCGTCTTCCAGCAGTTCGCCACCGCGGACGCCATCTCCGGCGGCCGGGTGGAGATCACCGCCGGCCGCGGCTCCTCGACCGAGTCGTTCCCCCTTTTCGGCTACAGCCTCGCCGACTACGAGCGCCTCTACGAGGAGAAGATCGAGCTGCTGCTCGCCGCGAACGACGCCGGCGACGACGCCCGCGTCACCTGGCGGGGAACCGTGCGTCCCGCCATCGACGGCCTCGAGGTCGTGCCCCGTCCCTTCCGGGGGAGGCTGCCGATCTGGATCGGCACGGGAGGGAGCGCGCCGTCCAGCGTGCGGGCCGGCCGGCTCGGGCTGCCGCTCTCCTACGGGATCATCGGCGGCGCGCCGGCGCGCTTCGCGCCGCTGGCGGAGCTGTACCGCCGCACGGCCGCTCAGGCGGGGCATCCCTCCGAGAGCATCCGGGTGTCCGTCGCCGCCCTCGGCCTCGTCGCGCCGACGAAGCAGGAGGCGCTCGATCGCGCCCTCCCCGGCTGGAAGCGGATGAACGCGGTCATGAGCGAGCGCCGGGGATGGGACGCCGTTCCGCCGATCGACGCGTTCTACGCCCAGGCGCACGGACCGGGCGCCTACTACTACGGGGACCCGGACGATGTCGCCGAGCGCATCGTCGACCTGCACCGGCACATGGGGCACATGCGCCACTTCCTCCAGATGGACCTCTTCAGCCTCCCTCAGGAGCACTACCTGGAGTCGATCACGCTCCTCGCGACGGAGGTGAAGCCGCGGGTCGAGCGGCTCCTCGCGAGGGAGTAGCCGCGGCGCCGCCTGTCCGGTCGCGTGCTCGGGCGTCCGACGAGACGTCCCCCTGAGAACATCCACGCGGGCACCGATGTCGGATGGGTGCGGCATCCTGGTCGGCATGGACGAGAGCGCGATGACGACGCCGGGGCGCGTAGCGGAGCCGGTCGAGAAGCCGGCCGTGTTCTTCCCGGATGCCGCGACGTTCCGCGCCTGGCTCGAGGAGCACCACGCGAGTGCGGCCGAGCTGTGGATGGAGGTGCGCAGGGCCCACGTGCCCGATCGCGGGCTGACCTGGGCGGATGCGGTCCCCGAAGCGCTCAGCTTCGGCTGGATCGACTCGGTGTCGCAGCCGATCGACGACGATCGGCGCCGCCAGCGGTGGACACCCCGCAGACCGGGCAGCACCTGGTCGAAGGTCAACGTCGCTCACGTGGAACGGCTCCTCGCCGAGGGGAGGATGACGCCCGCGGGCATCGCGGCGTACGAGGCGCGCAGCGTCGAGCGCACCGGCGTCTACTCGCACGAGAGCGACGCGGCGGAGCTCGACTCCGGCGTCGAGGCGATCATCGACGCTTCCGCGGCGACGCGCGCGTTCCTGGACGCGGCCGCACCCGGCTACCGCAAGGCGGTGCGCCACTGGATCGCCTCGGCCAGGCAGCCGCAGACGCGCATCCGCCGTGCCGAGCAGCTCGTGGCCGACAGCTCGGCAGGGCGCCTCGTGCCCTTCGCCCGCCCGGGGAAGGCGCCCGCATGGCTGGTGCGCGCTTCCGAGGCCGCGCGCGTCGCATCGGCCGTGGCGGGTGCAGAAGGACAGTGAGGGCACGCGGATAGAATGAGGGATGCTGCGGCATCGCCGCGCCCCGTATTCACCCTTTTTGCGACCATTGGAGCCACCGTGGCCGAGCAGTCCCGCCTCGACAAGGTCATCGCCCTCGCCCGCCATCGCGGGTTCGTCTTCCAGGCGGGTGAGATCTACGGCGGTTCCCGGTCCGCCTGGGACTACGGACCCCTCGGCACCGAGCTGAAGGAGAACATCCGCCGCCAGTGGTGGCAGACCTTCGTCCGCGGTCGCGGCGACATGGTGGGCCTGGACTCCAGCATCATCCTCCCCAAGCGCGTCTGGGAGGCGTCTGGCCACGTCGAGACGTTCACCGACCCCCTGGTCGAGTGCCTGAGCTGTCACAAGCGCTTCCGCGCCGACAACCTCATCGAGGACTTCGAGGCGCGCAAGGGCCGCAAGGCCGAGAACGGGCTGGCCGACGTGCCCTGCCCGAACTGCGGCACGAAGGGGCAGTACACCGAGCCCAAGGCGTTCTCGGGCCTCGTCAAGACCTACCTCGGCGTCGTCGACGACGAGTCCGGCCTGTACTTCCTGCGGCCGGAGACCGCGCAGGGCATCTTCGTGAACTTCGCGAACGTCCTCACCGCGAGCCGCAAGAAGCCGCCGTTCGGCATCGGCCAGGTCGGCAAGGCCTTCCGCAATGAGATCACGCCGGGCAACTTCATCTTCCGCACGCGCGAGTTCGAGCAGATGGAGATCGAGTTCTTCACGCCGCCCGCCGAGGCGCAGGAGTGGTTCGAGAAGTGGGTCGAGGACTGCTGGGACTGGTTCATCGACCTCGGCATCGACGCCGACAACATGCGCCGCTTCGACGTCCCCGAGGGCGACCGCGCGCACTATTCTGCCGGCACGATCGATGTGGAGTACCGCTTCGGGTTCCCCGGCAAGGAGTGGGGCGAGCTCATGGGCATCGCCAACCGCACCGACTACGACCTGTCCAGCCACACGACGGCATCCGGGCAGAGCCTGACGTACTTCGACCAGGCGTCGGGCGAGCGCTACACGCCCTACGTGATCGAGCCGTCCTTCGGCCTCACGCGCTCGATGATGGCCTTCCTCGTCGACGCCTACCGCGAGGAGGAGGTGCCGAACGCGAAGGGCGGCACCGACGTCCGCACGGTGCTCAAGCTCGACCCGCGCCTGGCTCCCGTGAAGGTGGCCGTGCTGCCGCTCTCGCGCAACGAGAGGCTTTCGCCGCTGGCTCGCGAGGTCGCCGACGGGCTGCGCGGGCGCTGGGCCATCGACTTCGACGATGCCGGCGCCATCGGGCGCCGCTACCGTCGCCAGGACGAGATCGGGACGCCGTTCTGCGTCACGGTCGACTTCGACTCGCTGGACGACCGCGCGGTGACGGTGCGCGACCGCGACACCATGGCGCAGGAGCGCATCGCGCTCGACGAGCTGCACGCCTATCTCGCGGAGCGCCTCCGCGGCGCCTGAGAACCGCGGCGCCTGCGGACAGGGCCAGGGGATGCGGGGAGATCAGGACGCTCTTCGAAGATCGTTCTGATCCGGCTTCCTCATCCTGTCCCCTTGCGAACGCCGTGCCCGCCTCAGCCCGTGACGGTCAGCCGCATCTGCTCGGTGCCGCCGGACTCGACCCAGGCGAGGGAGCGCTCCAGGATGGCGCGGAGGGCGTCCAGGTCGACCTTCTCGAGGTCGGTGATGTACAGGCATCCCTTCCCCGTCGTATGCGGGCCCAATCGTTCAAGGGACGTCGCATGCGCGTCCACTCCCTCGAAGAGGTAGATCGTGGACGCCGCCTTGCGGGGTGCGAAGCCCAGTACGCCCGCATCGCCCTCGGTGCCGGAGGGGTAGCGGTAATGGCAGGAGCCGAAGCCGATGATCGTGCCCCACAGCACGGGCTCGCGGCCGGAGACCTCCTGCATGAGAGCGGTGAGCGTCTCGGCATCCCGCCGTCGACGCTCGGGGGTGACGGCCGCGATGAAGGCACCGACGCTGCCTCCCGTGGGCTTCATGCGGCCTCCGCATCCGCGCGCTCCGTCAGGCGCAGGAAGTGTCCGTCCGGATCGAGCATCCGGAAGTCGGTCAGACCCCACGGCCGCCGCTGCAGGTCGTCCTGCAGCACGCCGCCCGCGGCGATCACGCGGTCGCGCTCCGCGGTGATGTCGTCGACCTCGATGACGATCTCGACGCCCAGCGGAGGGACGCGCGCCCCGGCGGCTCCGGGGGAGGCGAGCATCCCGATGCGCACGGCGTCGCGACGCACGGCGGCGTATGGCGCAGGCAGTGTGCGGTCGTCCTGCTCCAGCGCGAAGCCGAGGACGGCGGTGTAGAAGGTCAGCGCCCGCTCCAGATCGGTCGGGAACAGCTCGATCCGCAGCGAGGCGGGCATCAGCTCGTCGCCCGCGCCGCGGCCTTGGCGGTCTTCTTGTGCTCGCGGACCTTCGCGAGCGACTCTGGCGAGACGATGTCGGCCACGCTGCGGAACGAGCCGTCCTCGCCGTAGGGAGCGGATGCCTCGCGCCAGCCATCGCCGGTGAAGCCGTACTGCTTGCCCAGCAGCGCGAGGAAGATCCTGGCCTTCTGCTCGCCGAATCCCGGCAGCGCCTTGAGCCGCTTCAGCACCTCGGCGCCCGAGGGCTCGCCTTCGGTCCACAGGCTCGCGGCGTCGCCGCCCCAGGAGTCCACGAGCGCCTGGCAGAGGGCCTGCGTACGGGCGGCCATGGATCCCGGGTACCGGTGCACGGACGGCGTCTCGCGGAAGGTGGCGAGCAGCGCATCGGGGTCGTAGCCGGCGATGGCGGCGGCATCCACCGATCCCGTTCGCTGCTGGATCTTCAGCGGGCCGGCGAACGCGGTCTCCATCGCGACCTGCTGGTCCAGGAGCATCCCGATGAGGAGGGCGAGCGGGTTGTCGCTCAGCAGTCGGTCTGCCTCGGGGTCGGATGTGATCGTGATGTGCATGGGGTCTCCTCTCGCGCGGTCAGATGGCAAGCCACTCGGGCGTTACACTGCCCTCTTCGTAGAACCACCGTCCGTCGTTCTCTCCATCGACGCACAGGTTCTTCACCATCGCCAAGTTCGCGCCGGGACCGATATCGAGAGCGACGATGAGAAGGTTCCTGTTGAAACCCTCGCCCGTGACGCCCAGCGGCGCGAATGCATCGATGACGAGTTGCTGGTCGCCGTTGAGAGGCCCGTCGGTGCGCGGGATGATTCTGACCGTCTGGTGTCCGCTGCGCGCGATGGTCCCCGAGTACCAGAGCACGCCGCTGGCGTCGGGCACAGCTTTGACGATGTCGTCGGCTGAGGTGCCTCGCACGAACCAGGGTGTGTTGTCCACACGGAAGCGGTCATCACCCAGTGGTTCTGCCCACATGCCTTCAGATTCTGCGGGCGGCCAGCCGTCTTCATCCGCCTCGAGGCGGAACCGGATCTTGGTCAGCCCCATGGTTAGCGCCTCTGCTGGTCCAGGAGCATCCCGACCAGGAGGGCGAGCGGATTGTCCGTGAGCAGCGCGTCGGCGGCGGTCTCACCGGTGATGTGCAATGCCATGATTCCCATTCTGCATCGCCGAGGCGCTCCGGCGTCGGCCGATCTCGGACAGGATGGAGGACATGACTTCACAGAGCGTCCCTCCGCAGCCTCCCGCAGCCAGGCGGGGCCCGGCACCCCAGGCACTGGAGGTCGTCCGCACGGAGCGGATCGCCGAGCACCTCGTGCGCGTGCACCTGGGCGGCGACTCCTTCGACTCGTGGGTCGCGAACGCCGACCCCGAGCGGCTGGAGAAGACCGACACCTACGCGAAGCTGCTGTTCGCCAGACCGGAGCTCGGGCTTGAGCAGCCCTACGATCTGGTGACGCTGCGCGAGACGCTCCGACCCGAGGATCTGCCGGTCATGCGCACATATACGATCCGCTCGATCGACGAGTCCGCGCAGACGCTGGCGATCGACTTCGTCGTGCACGGCGACGAGGGGATCGCCGGCCCCTGGGCCGCGAACGCGGTGCCCGGAGACCTCCTCACGCTCTCCGGGCCCGGCGGGCAGTACGCTCCGGCGGGAGGCGACGCTTTCCACCTGCTGCTCGGCGACGAGTCCGCGATCCCCGCGATCGCGGCGGCCGTCGACGCTCTGGAAGCCTCCGCCCGCGGGCTCGTGATCATCGAGGTGGGCGGCAGCGGCGACGAGATCGCCCTGCCGGTCCCCTCCGGTGTGGAGCTGCGCTGGCTGCATCGCGGCGGAGCCGGATACGGTGCGCCGCTCGTGGACGCGGTCAGCGCGCTGTCCTGTCCGGGCGGGGAGGTCGACGTCTTCGCGCACGGCGAGCGCGGTGCGATGAAGGCGCTGCGCGGCATCCTGCACGGTGAGTGGGGCATCGACCGCCGCGCGCTGTCGCTGTCGGCCTACTGGGCGCTCGGCCGGACGGAGGATCGCTTCCAGGCCGAGAAGCGCGAGCCGGTGGGGCAGATCTTCGAGGACTGACGCGGTTCGCGTCCGTTCTGCAGGACGGGCTGTCCGTTCTGCAGGATGAGATCGGGAGAGGCCGGCTGCAAGCCCCGTCGTTCCGGACAGAGGACAGGCGCTCCTGACTGAGGATCCTGCAGAACGGCACGGTGCTCCTGCAGAACAGCCGCCGCGACGACCGAACAGCCGCCGTGACGACCGGACGACGGCCGTGACGACCGGCAGCCGGTCAGGCCGTCGCGGCGTCGGATGCGGGCGCCGGGATGCCGTAGAGGGTCTCCAGGGCGCCGGCGAACTCGGCAGCTCTGCCCTCGTCGGCCAGCTGGTGCGCACGGGTGGTGGGCGCGTGCAGCAGGACGCCGGCAAGGTGCCGCAGCGCCTGCTCGACGCGGCCGTCCTCATCACCGCGGGCGCGGGCACGGTCGATCTCCGCCTCCATCAGGCCGAAGACGTGCGAGCGCATGGCCACGACCGACGGGGCGACGCTCTGCCGGCGCCCGACGACGTGGAAGGTGTCCGCCGCCTCCCGGACGACGCTGCGGGCGGCATCTGTGGCCTGCAGCTCCTCGAGCGGGGCGTGCAGGCGGATCGTCTCGAGGTCGAGCAGTGCGACCCCCTCGAGGCGGGCGACCTCGGGGTCGACGTTTCGCGGCATCCCCAGGTCGATCACGAGCTGCGAATGGGGCCCTGCCGGGCAGCCGATCGGTGCGGGACCGGTGGGCGCCTGCAGCTGAGCGGGTCCGAGAACGGGCTCTGCCGCGCTGGTGCAGGTGATGAGCAGGCTCGAGCGCGACGCGACGCGGGCGTAGTCGTCCGCGTCGATCGCGGTGATGCCGTGCTTCTTCGCGAACTGCGCGGCCCTGCCGGACGGGGAGTGCACGGAGATGTCGGTGGCGCCGCGCTCGCGGAGGGTTGCGAGGGTGACGGCCGCGTAGGCGCCGGTGCCGACGAGCAGCACGCGCTCGGCCGACCAGTCCGCGATGCGGCTGTCGGCGAGCTCCAGTGCGAGACGGACGAGCGAGCGTCCTGCGCGTCCGAGGGCGGTGACGTTCTTGACCTTGCGCTGCGCCTGGCTGGCGCGCTGGAACAGGCGCTCGAGCTCGGGGGAGGTCGTGCCCTCCTTGCGAGCGTTCTTCAGCGCGCGACGGACCTGACCGGCGATCTCTCCCTCGCCGGGGACGACGGACTCGAGCCCGGACGCCACGGCGAACAGGTGCTCGGGGACGCGACGACCGGAGTGCACCGCGTAGGACCCTTCGAGCTCGGACGCCGGGATGCCGGCCGACTGCTCGATGGCCTCCAGCACGGCCTCGACGCCCACGGCCCCGGCGGCGGTCACGGGCTCATCGATCTCGACGTACGCCTCGAAGCGGTTGCACGTCGAGAGGACGACGGCACCCTGCACGCACGGCGCGAGGCGCAGAAGATTCGGCGCGATCTCATCGGGCGTGCGGCTCAGACGTTCGAGCATGTCGAAAGAGGCGGTCTTGTGACTCGCCGTCACACACAGCAGCACCCGTTCATTCTACGCCGTGTCGAAAGGTGGTCGTCCCAGCGTCCCCAGAGCATCCGGATGGCAGGATGAGCGCATGCCTTCCCCCACCGCACCTCTGCTGCGCGCGCTCGCCGGAGACCGACCAGAGCAGGCTCCCGTCTGGTTCATGCGCCAGGCGGGACGCTCCCTGCCCGAGTACCGGGAGCTGCGCGTCGGCACCCGGATGCTGGATGCCTGCCTCACTCCGGACCTCGCCGCCGAGATCACCCTGCAGCCGGTGCGCAGGCATGGGGTCGATGCCGCCGTCTTCTTCAGCGACATCGTGATCCCACTGCGGCTCGCGGGTGTGGACGTCGTCATCGAGCCGGGGCGGGGGCCGGTGTTCGCCGAGCCCGTCCGCACCGCGCAGGACGTCGATCGTGTCACGGCCATCGATCCGCAGGACCTCGACACGACCGCGATCGCGGAGGCCGTGCGGATCGTCACCGCCGAGCTCGGCGACACCCCGCTGATCGGCTTCGCCGGTGCGCCCTTCACGCTCGCCGCGTACCTCGTCGAGGGCGGCCCTTCGAAGGAGCACCTCCGCGCCCGCGCCCTCATGCACACGGACCCCGCCGCGTGGAACCGCCTCGCGGACTGGCTCTCCCGGATCTCCCGCCGCTTCCTCGAGGCGCAGCGCGACGCGGGCGCGGCGACCGTCCAGCTGTTCGACTCCTGGGCCGGGTCACTGAGCCCCGCCGACTATCGGGCCTTCGTCGCTCGGCACTCCCGCGCGGCGGTGGCGGATCTCGGCGTCCCCGTCATCCACTTCGGCGTGGGCACGGGGCCGTTCCTGTCCGACATGCGGCTGGACGGAGCGGCTTCGGCCGTGGGCGTCGACTGGCGGCAGCCGCTCGACGAGGCAGCGAGCGTCCTCGGCCCGGATGTCACGGTCCAGGGCAACATCGACCCTGCGCTCCTGAGCGCACCGTGGGCGGTGCTCGAGGCGCACGTACGAGACGTCCTGGCGAGGGGGCGCGCCGCCCGCGCGCACATCCTCAACCTCGGCCACGGCGTCCCGCCGGAGACGGATCCGGACCAGCTCACCCGCATCGTCGAGCTGGCCCACGCCGGCTGACGCTCAGGACGCCCGGCGCCTGCGCCACCAGCGCACGATCCGCAGGTCGTCGGGCCCGAAGCGTCCTGCGGGCAGCGCGGCGCGGATGCGCTCGTCGGTGAACGGCCTCGCCGGCCGGATGCCCTCCGGCGCCTCCGGTGCCGGAGGGAGCGGCTCGCTGACGCCCTCCGCGAGCATCCGGGCCTGCGCCTTGGCGACCAGCGGCACGACCATCGTCCATTCCGTGATGTGGCCGAGCGCCTTGATCGCCCAGACCGGCAGCGGGAGGAAGGCGGGGCGGCGGCCGGCGACCCGGGCGATGCGCCGGATCGCCTCGCCGAGGGTGATCTCGTCGACGCCCATGACGGCGATCGTCGGGTCGGGGATGCGCCCCTCGAGGGCGGCGACGAGCACGTCGACGGCGTCCTCGACAGGTACGGGCCTGGCCGTGCGCTCGCGGAACCCGACGGTACCGAAGACGGGCAGGGTGCGCACCGCCTTTGTCACGTGGTCGACCATGTGGTCTCCGGCCCCGTAGATCATCCCCGACTTCAGGACGGTGTGCTCCAGCCCCGACGCCCGGACGATCTCCTCGGCCTGCCATTTCGACTCGTGGTAGCCCGAGCCGCAGTCGGGCCTCGCGCGGAGGAAGCTCACCATGACGATGCGCTTCACCCCTGCACGCCTGGCCGCCTCGACGACGTTCCTCGTCCCCTCGACGTGCACGCGCTGGAAGGTCTGCTCGCCGATCTCGCGATTGATGCCGGCGCAGTGGGCGACGGCGTCGCAGCCGGCGAAGGCCGCGATGAGCGCGTCCACGTCGTCGAGGTCGACGCCGCTGCGGCGAGACACCGGCATGGCGTCGTCCAGCCGCTCGGCCAGGTGCCGCCCGACGAACCCCGTGCCTCCGGTGATGGCGACTCTCATCTTCCGCTCCTTCGCTTGTGAGCTATCTGGCGAAATAGTATCTAGCAAGGGTGCTATATTGCAAATATGGCAGACAGCGCATCCGACATCTTCGCGGCGTTGGCTCATCCGACCCGCCGGCAGATCCTCCAGGACCTCAAGGACGGCGAGCTCGCGGCAGGCGAGATCGCCTCCCGCTTCTCGGCGAGCGGTCCGACCATCTCCCGCCACCTCGGCGTCCTCCGGCAGGCCGGGCTCGTCACCGAGCGCCGCGATGCGAACCGCATCCTCTACTCGCTGGTCGGCGAGCGGCTGGCGCTGTCCGTCGGGGACTTCCTCTCCACGGTCTGCCCCGAGCAGATCGTGCTGCGCGAGATCCGCAGGCGCGGCCCAGCGCGAAGCCCTGAAAAGATGGAGGCATGACAGAGCACCCGTCCGAGCTCGCCGATCGCGCAGCCGAACTCCACGTGGTCGTGATCGGCGGCGGCGTCGCAGGACTCGTCGCGGCGCGCGAGTGCGCCAAGGTCGGGATGCGGGTCACCGTGCTGGAGGCGGAGGGTCGCCTCGGCGGCGCGCTGCAGGCGGCGGAGATCGACGGCGTGACCGTGGACGCCGGGGCCGAGAGCTACGCCACCCGCGGCGGCCACGTCCGCGCGCTCGTGGACGAGCTCGGTCTCGGCGCCGGCGTGCAGACGCCCGCGGCGGGCGGCGCATGGCTCGCCGGAGTCCCCGGCCAGCAGCCGGCCCCGCTTCCGAAGGGCGGGCTGCTCGGGATCCCGGGCAGCCCCTTCGACGACGGCGTGCGCCGGATCATCGGCTGGCGCGGGTCCTGGCGCGCCTATCTGGACCGGCTGCGCCCGCCGCTGACGATCGGGCACGAGCAGAGCCTCGGACGCCTGGTCGCCTCGCGGATGGGGACGCGCGTGCTCGAGCGGCTCGTCGCCCCCGTCACCTCGGGGGTCTACTCGGCGCATCCCGACGACGTGGACGTCGAGATCGCCGCTCCGGGGCTCAGCGCGGCGCTCACCCGCGTCGGGTCGCTGAGCGGAGCGGTCCAAGCGCTCCTCGGCGAGCAGGCGTCCGCCAGGGCGGGCAAGGCGCCCGGCTCGGCCGTCGAGGGACTCGCCGGCGGCATGAGCACGCTCGTCGAGGCCCTCGCCGCCGACCTGGAGAAGCTCGGCGGCGTCGTGCGCACGGGCGCTCGGGTGCAGGCGCTCGACGACGCGGATGGGCGCTGGTCCGCCGTCCTCGATCCGGACCAGATGGAACGTGACGGAGAGGAGGCGGAGAGCGTGTCGGCCGATGCCGTGATCGTCGCGACCACGGAGGATGCGGCGCGCGCGCTGCTCGCCGGACGCCTCCCGGATCTCGGCTCTGCGGGCGCCTCGCCGCGCATCGAGATCGTCACCCTGCTCCTGGATGCGCCGGAGCTCGACGCGGCGCCGCGGGGGACCGGCGTGCTCACCGTTCCGCACAGCCACACGGCCAAAGCTCTGACCCACGCCACGGCCAAGTGGTCGTGGCTGCGCGAATCCGCCGGAGGGCGGCACGTGGTGCGCGTCTCCTTCGGCGCTCAGGACGAGGAGCCGGCGACGGCGTCCCTCGACGACGAGGCCGCAGCGCGGCTCGCGCTCGCCGAGGCGTCCGCGCTGCTGGGCATCCCCCTGGCGCCCGCGCAGCTGCTCGGCGCGCACCGTGCTCGCTTCGCGCAGTCGCAGCCGGCGTCCCTGATCGGCGCGGCCGAGCGACGTGTCCGTGCGCGCGCCGCCGCGCGCACTGTGCCCGGTCTCGCCGTGGTCGGAGCCTGGCTGGCCGGCACGGGGCTCGCCCAGGTCGTGCCCGATGCAGCCGCCGAGGCGGATCGGCTGCGGCACGAGCTCCTCTGGGCCTGAGCCGTCGCCGAGATGCTCCTCCGATCTGAAATCGTCCGGAAACACCCGTCTGCCAGACTGGTCCCCGCGTTCCTGTCAACCCCCTGAGGTTTAGATGCCGAAATCGGAATATGGGGCTACGCTGGGAACCTGGCCGACGGGGATCGAAGCCTGCGGCTCGACCGGAACAAGGTGAGGAGACCCCATGAAGGGGAAGATCGGACTCGTCGTCGGACTCGGCGTGGGGTACGTTCTCGGCACGCGAGCCGGGCGCGAGCGCTACGAGCAGATCAAGACGCAGTGGCTGAAGGTCTGGAACCTCGATCCCGTGCAGGAGCAGGTCGCCAAGGTGAAGGGCTTCGTCGGGGACAAGGCCGCTGCGATTCCCGGCGCCGTCTGGACGGGCGTGGTGAAGGTCGCGAAGTCCGCCACGAGCGGCGGAACTCCCGGCGAGAAGCTCGACGCCACCATCGCCGCGGGCAAGGAGGCCGTCGAGGATGTCGCCGATGCGGCCGAGGAGGCCGCGGACGACGTCGAGAAGAAGGCGACCGCGAAGACGTCCACCGCGAAGAAGACCGCACAGAACGGGAAGTGACATGGCTCGCGGATATCGTGACCGCGCGGACGACAGCCTGCTGACGCTCATCGGCGATCTGCCGGAGCTCGTCACCAACCTCGTCAAGGCCGAGGTCGACGCCGCCAAGGCCTGGGTGTCGCGCACCGCCAAGGACGCCGGCATCGGGAGCGTCTGGTTCCTGGTCGCGCTGTTCTTCCTGTTCTGGCTCGTGCCGATGATCCTCGTCTTCGCCGTCGCAGGACTCTCGTCCTGGTGGCCGGTGTGGCTCTCGGCGCTGGCCGTGATCGGCATCCTGCTGCTCGCCGTCCTGGCGTTCGCGCTGCTCGGCATCCTGAAGTTCCGCACCGTGATGCGCCGGGAGAATCCGGGACAGGCCGTCGCGAAGGACCTCCGCCTCGGGAAGGAAGACGCCGATGACGAACTCTGACCAGCTGCCCAGGACCGCGGTCCCCGCGGGGATCAGCGATCCGGTGCAATCCGCCCGCGCGGAGCTGAAGGCCGCGCTCCTCGCGATCGAGGTCAAGGGGAACCTGCCCCGCAGAATCGGGAGAGCGTCAGACCGCGCGGCGAAGAAGGTGCGCCGTTACGCGGACCGCAATCCCGTCGGCGCGATCGCGATCGTCGTGGGCGCGGCGGCGGTCGCCGGCTCCCTCGTGTGGGTCATCGCCCGCGCCGCCTCGCGCTGATCCCGCTTCCGGGCCGGGAGACCCCCTGCTCGGCGGCCGGCCCCTCGGCCGTCACGCATTCGCGGCGGCTCGCGGAAAGGGGCAGACTGGGGGCATGTCCGACACGAGCGCAGAGAACCCTTCCGGCTACACCCTCTGGGCGGTGTGGCGACGCAACCCGGATGCTCCGGTCGTCGAGAGCGATTCCACCGAGCTCGAGACGATCGCCGGCTACGTCGAGGATTCCGGCGTCACGATCCGCGGCTTCTACGACGTCTCGGGCCTGAAGGCGGACGCAGACCTCATGGTCTGGCTGCACGGCGACACCGCGGAGGAGCTGCAGAAGGCCCTGCGGCGCCTGCGTCGCACCGAGCTGCTTCGCACCCTGCTCCCGGTCTGGAACGTGCTGGGCGTGCATCGGGATGCCGAGTTCAACCGCTCCCATGTTCCGGGATTCCTGCGCGGCGTCGACGCGAAGGACTGGCTGTGCCTGTACCCGTTCGTCCGGACCCCGGAGTGGTACCTCGCCCCGGAGGAGGATCGCCGCGCGATGCTGGCGGATCACGGCCGCAAGGGCGCCGCGTTCACGGGCGTCATCGCGAACACCGTCGCCGCCTTCGCCCTGGGCGACTACGAGTGGATCCTGCCGCTCGAGGCGGACGAGCTCACCGACCTCGTCGACCTGATGCGCGACCTCCGCTACACCGAGGCCCGTCGCTATGTGAAGGAGGAGGTGCCCTTCTACACGGGGCGCCGTCTGCGCTTCGATGAGATCGCGGACGTCCTGCAGTAGGCCGGCATGAGCACCCCCATCCGCCTCGGCACCCGCCGCAGCGCCCTCGCGCAGGCGCAGTCCGGTCAGGTCGCCGCCGCGCTGGAGAAGATCTCCGGACGCCGCGTCGAGCTGGTGCCGATCGTCTCCGAGGGCGACACGAACCGCGCATCCCTCTCCGTGATCGGCGGCCAGGGCGTCTTCGCCACCCGCCTGCGCGAGGCGCTGTTCGCCGGCGAGTGCGACATCCTCGTCCATTCCCTCAAGGATCTGCCGACGGTGATCCCCGATGGGCTCGTCATCGCCGCGACACCCGCGCGAGAGGATGCGCGCGACGTGGCGATCACCCGCGATGGACGGCTGCTCCACGAGCTGCCGTCCGGAAGCTCGATCGGCACCGGCTCGCCCCGTCGGATAGCCCAGGTGCGCAGGCGCGCGCCGAAGGCGTCGGTCGTCGATCTGCGGGGCAACGTCGACTCGCGCCTCGCCCGCGTCGCCTCGGGGGAGCTGGACGCCGTGATCCTCGCGGCCGCCGGGCTCTCCCGGCTGGGCAGCGAGACCGAGCTGCGCCGCGAGGAGCTCGGTCTCGCCGAGTGGCCGACCGCCCCGGGTCAGGGCTCGCTCGCCGTCGAGACCCGCGCGGACGCCCCGGCGGAGCTGCTCGCTGCCCTCGGCGAGCTCGACGACGAGCCGACCCGCCTGGCCGTCACGATCGAGCGCGGCGTCCTCGCGGGACTGGACGCCGGATGCCAGGCGCCGATGGCCGCGCACGCCGTCGTGACCGGCGGCGAAGCGCGCGTGCGCGCGGTCGTCTACGCCTCCGATGGGAGCGCTCGCATCGGAGCCGACGTCACGGAAGTCCTGAGCGGGGGGTATATTCGTGTGAACGGCAGTGGCAACGGAGCGGATGCTGCCGATGGTGCGGACCCGAAGCACGCAGCACTTCAGCTCGGGTTGTCTGTCGCCCGTCGGCTGCTCGAGCAAGGGGCGGCTGAACTCGTCTCCCGAGAGCAATCATCCTGATGAGCACACCCGAAAAGCATGAGAAGCCGTTGGCCGGCTGGCGCGTCCTCGTACCGCGCGGCGGCCCCTGGGGCGACGGCGTCGCCGCGTCTCTGCGCGCACAGGGCGCCGTCCCCGTCGTCGCGCCCCTGATCAACTTCGGCCCGACGAACGATCAGGCGACTCTCGACGCCGCTCTCGAGCGGCTCGCGGACGGCTACTTCGACTGGCTGACCATCACCAGCGCCACGACCGTGGACGTGCTGTTCGCACACCGCGCCGTCGTGCCCAGGAAGACGAGGATCGCGGCGGTCGGCGAGACGACGGCGGCTGCTCTCCAGGCCGCCGGCTACGAGGTTGCCCTGGTCCCTGAGGAGGACAACTCCGCCGAGGGCATGGCCGCGCAGCTGATCGCGCTCGAGCCGGAGGCGCGACGCATCCTCGCGCTGCGCAGCGAGATCGCCAAGCCCGTGCTCTCGAAGCTGCTCACCGGGGCGGGGCACGACGTGCACAGCGTCGTCGCCTACCGAACGGTCGGGGTGCCGGTGACCGAGCGCATCCGCCGCGACGTCGACAGCGGGCGCATCAACGCGATCCTCATCACGAGCGGCTCCGTCGCGCAGCAGGTGCGGGAGCAGTTCCCCGAGATACCCGACGAGACGCTCCTCGCCGCGATCGGCCCCCGCACGGCGACGGACGCCCGCAAGGCGGGCCTTCCCATTCAGGTGATCGCCGACAAGCAGACCGTAGAGGCGCTCATCGACGCCGTCTCGCACTACACACTCCCGCATGCGGCGGACGAGCTCGCACCGTGAGCTTTCCCGACATCCGCCCTCGCCGGCTCCGGCAGTCGGCGGCCGTCCGCGATCTCGTCCGCGAGACGGACGTCCGACCGCGCCAGCTCGTGCTGCCGATGTTCGTCCGCGAGGGCATCGACGAGGCCGTGCCGATCGGATCGATGCCCGGTGTCGTCCAGCACTCGCTCGACACCCTCCGTCGCGCCGCCGTCGAAGCCGCGGAGGCCGGAGTGGGCGGAGTGATGCTGTTCGGAGTTCCAGCCGTGCGGGATGCGATCGGCTCAGGGGCGGACGATGAGAACGGCATCCTGAACCTCGCGACGACGGCTGTCGCCGACGAGGTCGGCGACGCCCTGGTCGTGCAGACGGATCTCTGCCTGGACGAGTTCACGGATCACGGCCACTGCGGCGTGCTCGCCGCAGACGGATCCGTCGACAACGACGCCACGCTCGAGCGCTACACCGCTATGGCCCTGGCGCAGGCCCGCGCGGGATCGCAGCTGCTCGGTCTCAGCGGCATGATGGACGGCCAGGTCGCGGCGATCCGGCGCGCTCTGGATGCGGAGGGGTTCACCGGCGTCCTGCTCCTGGGATACGCCGCGAAGTACGCGAGCGCGTTCTACGGTCCGTTCCGCGAAGCGGTCGATTCGCAGCTCAGGGGAGACCGCCGCACCTATCAGCTCGATCCGGGCAATCGTCGCGAAGGGCTGCGCGAGGCGCTCATCGACGAGGCGGAGGGCGCGGACATCGTCATGGTGAAGCCGGCGATGTCCTTCCTCGACGTCCTCCGCGAGGTGCGCGATTCCGTGCATATTCCGATTTGGGCATATCAGATCTCCGGCGAATACGCGATGATCGAGGCGGCCGCCGCGAACGGCTGGATCGACCGTCGAGCCTCCGTCCTGGAATCGCTTCTCTCGATCCGCCGCGCCGGTGCCGACGCCGTCCTGACCTACTGGGCGACCGAGGCCGCCGGATGGCTGGACGGCGGACGCTGACCGGACGGCCGGTGCCTGGATCGGCTGATCCGATCCGCCGGTCCCGTCCCGATCAGCGGGCGGATCCGGTCGGAGAGCCGGCGGATCGGAACGACGTCAGCAGACCGGGACAGGGACGAAAGGCATCATCATGACCGACCGCAACGACGAGCTCTTCGACGCCGCGCGAGCGGTGACCCCCGGCGGGGTGAACTCCCCCGTGCGCGCCTACGGCTCCGTCGGCGGGACGCCGCGCTTCCTCGCCTCCGCGCAGGGCGCGACGGTGACGGATGCCGCGGGCGGCGCCTATCTGGATCTGGTGGCCTCCTGGGGGCCCGCCCTGCTCGGTCACGCGCACCCCGAGGTCGTCGCCGCCGTCCAGGAGGCCGCCGCCCGGGGGCTCTCCTTCGGCGCGCCGACCGCGGGAGAGGTCGAGCTCGCGCAGCTCATCGTCGAGCGCGTGCGCGCGGGCGAGCTGGCGCCCGTGGAGCGCGTGCGCCTGGTCTCCACCGGCACCGAGGCCACGATGACGGCCATCCGCCTCGCCCGCGGGGTGACGGGCCGCGACCTGCTCGTGAAGTTCGCCGGTCACTACCATGGTCATTCCGACGGGCTGCTGGCCGCCGCCGGCTCCGGCGTCGCGACGCTGGCCCTGCCCGGCTCCGCCGGGGTGCCTGCACCGATCGCCGCGCAGACGCTCGTCGTCCCCTACAACGACCGTGCGGCGATCGAGGCCGTGCTCGCCGAGCACGGCGACCGGATCGCCGCGATCATCGTCGAGGCCGCGGCGGCCAACATGGGGGTCGTCGCACCCGAGCCCGGGTTCAACGCGTTCCTCGCCGACACCGCGCACGCGCATGGCGCGCTGCTCATCCTCGACGAGGTCCTGACCGGATTCCGCGTGCATCCCGCCGGCTACTGGGGGCTGCAGGCGGCCGCCGGCGAGCGGTATCTCCCCGACATCATCACATTCGGCAAGGTCGTCGGGGGCGGGATGCCGCTCGCCGCTCTCGGCGGACGTGCCGAGGTCATGGATCAGCTTGCTCCGGTCGGGCCCGTCTATCAGGCGGGCACCCTGTCCGGGAACCCGCTGTCGGTCGCCGCCGGCATCCGCACGCTCCAGCTGGCGACGCCGGAGGTGTACCGCGTCGTGGACGCCGCCGCGGTCCGGCTGGCGGATGCGCTCGCGGCCGCGCTCACCGATGCCGGGGTCGTGCACGCCGTGCCGCGTGCGGGAAGCCTCTTCGGCCTCGTGTTCGCGCCCGTCGCGCCGAAGGACTACGCGCAGGCGCAGGCGCAGGAGGCCTTCCGGTACGCGCCGTTCTTCCACAGCATGCGCGAGCAGGGCGTCGCCCTTCCGCCGAGCGTGTTCGAGGCGTGGTTCCTCACGGCGGCGCACGGCGACGCCGAGCTCGCCGCGATCGAGCAGGCGCTGCCGTCCGCTGCGGCCGCGGCCGCATCCGCCCGTCCGCTCTCACTTTCGTCCTGAGCCCTCGCCCCTGCCCCCCCCCCGCGCGCGGCGGGGGCCTCGTGTGGTCGTCTTCGGGCGGATGAGGCGGCGATCCGGGGCACCTCTCGAAGGGGGAGGCGGCCGCGGGAGACACCTGCTCCCGAACGCGGACGGCGACTCGTGAGCGCGGAGGCGGACAGGCGCACAGCGCCGCAGCTGGACGGAACCCACAAGCGGATCGTTGTCGTCCTGTGAACAAGTCGCAGGCATCTTGCAGGGCGACGCTGGCAGACTGGTGGCATGGTGACGTTGCTGCTGGATCAGACGCAGCTCGAAGTCGTGCTGTCGCCGATCGAGCGTGCGGCGACGTTCCATCGCGAGAACCTGCGGATCGCGCGCGAGGCCATCACCAAGGTGCAGCTCACCGACGACGCCTGGACCTGGCTGCGCGGCGTGCCGGGCCCTGGGACCCACATCCCCGGCGTGCTGGCCGCCGGGACCTGGAAGGCGGCGGGGACGACGGACTTCGTCCTGATCCGCCGTCGGCGTCCGAGCGTGGTCATCGATCTCGAGGGCGACGGACCCTTCCAGCGACTGATCTTCACGACCAGGCACGGCCTCGCCCTCACCCAGGCGCTGAGACTGGACGTCTCCGAGGAGCCGGCCGATGTCGCGGAGATCGTCGCCACCGCACCGACCCCTGTGGTGAAGGGCGCCTCTCGGCCGGTGATCCGGCCGCGACCGGTCTGACTCCGGTCACTCCTGCCCGCCGTGCGGCCGGGCCTGCTCGCCGTTCTCCTGGAACGTCGAGAAGAACGCATCGGCCTCGTCCGCCGGGTTCTCGTCGGATGCCTCCGACGACTCGATCCCCGACTCGTCTTCGGACGGCGCCTCCGCCGACTCCTCGTCCGTCACCGGCTCAGCGCTCTCTGACCCCTGGTCGTCGGATGCTTCGACGGCCGAGGGCTCTTCGGAGGAATCCTCTGCCGAAGGGCTCTCATCGGAAGGCCCCTCGCCGGCCTGCCGCGCCGCCGGCATCCAGTCGGGGACGGGCGACCAGGAGGGGACGGCCTGCTCGGCGGGGGCGTCCACCGCGAGGCTCTCGCCCTCGCCGGTGGCGGGCTCGTCGCTCCGACCGGCTTCGGCGACGGGCTCGGAGGTCTCCTCTTCGACGATCGGATTCTCGAGGTCGCCTTCCTCGCTGTCCGCCGCCGTCCCGTGCGGGGTCGTGGATCCATCCGCGGACGCGGGGGCCGTGATCCCGGCCGCAGCCGCGGCGAGACCGGCGAGTCCGGGAAGCGAGCGCTCCGCGGGGGCCGCGCCCTGCGACTCCCCGGGAGCCCGGTCCGCCTCGCCGTCGTGGACGGGAGCAGCGGCCTCTTCCGTGGCGGCCTCGACGACGACGTCGGCGGGCGGTTCCGCATCCGCTGCGACGGACGTGGAACCGGAGACGGACACGGGCGCGAACGCCGCAGGGATCTCGTCGACCACGAACGTCTCGTCCGCGGCATCCTCCGCGGCGTCCTCGACGAGCGAGGGGATCTCGATCACAGAGGTCCGCAGGGGCGCCGACGCCTCGGCAGCCGCCTCTGCGGGGCCTTCGGCCGGTTCCTCTGCGGGGGACGCGTCCTCCTCCGTCGCCTCGATCGGCGCATCGGCGATCGGCGCGTCCTCCTCCGTCGCCTCCTCGGTCGCCGGCTCCTCTGCGGAGGGCTCGGCCTCCGGCACGACAGGCAGCGCGACGGTCGCGTCGGGAACCGGGTCGGGCCTGCGGAACTGCACAGGGCGGTCGTTGACGAGATCGAGGAAGACGTCCTCGAGCGTCGGACCGCGCTGCTGGAGCGTGGTGAGCGCGACTCCTGCGCTCGCGGCGAGCGAGCCGATCGTCGCCGCATCGCTGCCGCGGACGGTGAGTCCGGAGCGGAGCACCTCGAAATCGAATCCGGCGGCGGTGAGGGCCGCCTCGAGCGCATCGCGGTCGAGCGCGTCGACGACGACGGGACCGGCCGTCGGATCGGCGAGGGTCGCGAGAGAACCGGCGAACTTGCGCTGCCCCCGCGCGATGACGAGGATCTCGTCGGCGACCTGCTCGACCTCGGACAGCACGTGCGAGGAGACCAGCACAGTGCGACCCTCGTCGGCGAGGCCGCGGATCAGCAGCCTCATCCAGCGGATGCCCTCCGGGTCCAGACCGTTGGCCGGCTCGTCGAGCACGAGCGCGCCGGGATCGCCGAGCAGGGCCGTCGCGGCGCTCAGACGCTGGCGCATGCCGAGCGACAGGGTGGCGATGCGCGACTCGGCCTCGGAGTCCAGTCCGACGAAGCGGATCACCTCGCCGACGCGGGCGAGCGGGATGCCGTTCGCCTTCGCCGTCGTGATGAGATGCCGTTCGACCGAACGACGAGGGCGGAAGCCGGGGTCCTCCGGCATCGCGCCGATGACGCGGGCGGCGTGCTTGAGCTCGGCGTAGTGCGCTCCGCCGATGGTCGCCGAGCCGGATGAGGGCCTGAGCATTCCGAGCAGCATCCGCAGCGTCGTGGTCTTGCCCGCTCCGTTGGGGCCGAGGAACCCCGTGACGACGCCGGGCTCGACGCGTCCGGAGAAGTCTGCGACGGCGGTGACGTCGCCGAACCTCTTCGTGACTCGATCGAACTCGAGCACCTGTCCTTCGGGCATCCGGGACCTCTCTTACGGCGGCGGTTCTCTCTATCTTGTCGGAAAACGGAGGAAATCGCGCGTTACCTGGGTGGAAACCGCCAGCGGTAACGTGTGAGGCGTGACCGACTCCGCCGCAGCATCCCGTGTCCTCGTCCGTGCAGAGGGGTCGCTCGGCCGAATCACGCTGAACCGTCCGGAGGCCATCAACGCCCTCGACCTGGACATGATCGAGGACATCACCGCAGCGCTTCTGGCCTGGAGGGAGGACACCGACATCCAGACGGTGCTGCTGGACGGCGAGGGCAGGGGGCTGTGCGCCGGTGGCGACGTGCGCGTCCTCTACGACCTCATCGTCGCGGGCCGTGCCGACGAGACGGGCGTCTTCTTCCGGGCCGAGTACGCGCTGAACGCGCTGATCGCGGAATACCCGAAACCGGTCGTCGCCTTCGCAGACGGCATCACGATGGGCGGGGGCATCGGCCTCGCCGGCCACGCGGCGATCCGGATCGTGACCGAGCGCTCCCGGCTCGCCATGCCCGAGACCCGGATCGGCTTCACCCCCGACGTGGGAGGGACCTATCTGCTGGGCAGGGCGCCGGGACGGCTCGGCGAGTATCTGGGGCTGACCGGCGGCACGATGAGCGCCTCGGACGCGCTGTACTCCGGATTCGCCGACCATCTCGTGCCGTCCGACCGCCTCGACTCGCTGCGCGAGGCGCTGGCCAACCGGGCGGATCCGGGTACCCCGGCGGAGATCGTGCTGCTCTTCGACGAGACGCCGGAGCCGTCGGCGCTCGTCGAGGAGCGCGCCTGGATCGACGAGGTCTTCGCCGCCGGCACGCTCGGCGAGATCGTCCGGTGCCTCGAGGCGCGGGCCGAGCCCGCGGCGACCGAGACGCTGGCGACGCTCTCGCAGCTCGCGCCGACGGGGCTCGCCGTGACGCTGGACGCCGTCCGCGAGGCGCGCGAGGGGAACCTGCGCGAAGCGCTGGCGGGGGAGTACCGCCGCGTGCTCTGGTTCGCGCATCATCACCCCGATCTCGTCGAGGGCATCCGCGCGCAGCTGGTGGACAAGGACAGGAGCCCGCGATGGACGCCGGCGACCATCGCAGAGCTTTCGCCCGACGCCTCCGCCGACGCCCGCGCGTACGCGCCGTGGCATCCGCTCTTCGGGTGAGGGCACCCTTAGCTGGGTCGGGTCCAGAAATCCGCTGCGATCTGCGGATCGTTCGCCCTGAGCGGATATCGCCCTCCGGCTATGGGCAATGTCGGCGGGTCATGGCACGCTAGCTCTTGGCCTGAACCAGGCCTGAGCCCAAAAGGATGCCCATGCTCGGTAAACTCCTCGTCCGCTACCTCAAGAAGTACTGGCCGTATCTCGTCGCCGTCCTCGTCTTCCAGTTCGCGAGCGCCATGGCGACGCTGTACCTGCCCTCGCTCAACGCCGACATCATCAACAAGGGCGTCGCCCAGGCCGACACCGGCTACATCTGGAGCACGGGGGCGTTCATGCTCGTCGTGTCGCTCGGCCAGATCGTCGCCTCTGTCGTCGCCACCTACTTCGCCGCGCGTGCGGCGATGAGCCTCGGCCGCGACATCCGCGCCGATGTCTTCGCCAGGGTGAGCGGCTTCTCCGAGCGGGAGGTGTCGCAGTTCGGCGCCGGCTCCCTCATCACACGCAACACGAACGACGTGCAGCAGGTGCAGATGCTCGCGATGATGGGCGCGACGATGTTCGTCACCGCCCCGCTGCTCGCCATCGGCGGCATCATCCAGGCCGTCCGACAGGATGTCGGCCTCAGCTGGATCATCGCCGTCTCCGTGCCGGTCCTGCTCCTCGTCGCGGTCGTGGTCATCGGCCGGATGGTTCCCCTCTTCCGGCGCAATCAGCAGAAGCTGGACGCCGTGAACCGCATCATGCGCGAGCAGCTCACCGGCGTCCGCGTGGTGCGCGCCTTCGTCCGCGAGCGGATCGAGGAGGAGCGCTTCCGCGGGGCGAACACGGACATCATGGTCCTCGGGCGCAAGATCGGCACCCTGTTCGTCACGCTGTTCCCGCTGTTCATGCTGATCCTCAACGTCACCGTGGTCGCGGTCATCTGGTTCGGCGGGATCGAGATCGACGCGGGGAACGTCGAGGTCGGCACTCTCTTCGCGTTCATGCAGTACATCGGCCAGATCATGATGGGCGTCATCATGTCGAGCTTCATGGCCATGATGATCCCGCGCGCCGCCGTCTCGGCGGAGCGCGTGGCCGAGGTGCTGGACGCGGAGTCGTCCATGTCGCGCCCGGCGGACGGCGCCGCCGTCTTCCCGAGCCCGGGCTCGGTGCGCTTCGAGGACGTCGAGTTCACCTACCCCGGTGCGGAGTCTCCGGTGCTCAGCGGCATCGGCTTCCACGCGGAGCCGGGCGAGACGGTCGCCATCGTCGGATCCACCGGCGCAGGCAAGACTACGCTGATCAACCTGATCCCGCGTCTGTTCGACGTGACGGGCGGCGCGGTCAGCGTCGGCGGCGTCGACGTGCGCGAGGCGGACGTCGACGCGCTCTGGAAGGGCATCGGGCTCGTCCCGCAGCGACCGTTCCTCTTCACCGGGACGATCGCCTCCAACCTCCGCTACGGACGTGAGGACGCCACGGACGAGGATCTCTGGCACGCGCTCGAGATCGCGCAGGGCCGTGACTTCGTCGAGGAGATGCCCGAAGGGCTCGACGCGCGCATCGCGCAGGGCGGGACGAACGTATCCGGCGGTCAGCGTCAGCGTCTCGCGATCGCCCGTGCCATCGTGCACCGGCCGCAGATCCTCGTCTTCGACGACTCCTTCTCGGCCCTGGACCTCACGACGGACGCGCGGCTGAGACAGGCCCTGTGGCGAGAGCTGCCGGAGGTGACGAAGATCGTCGTCGCGCAGCGCGTGTCCACCATCACGGACGCAGACCGCATCGTCGTCCTCGAAGGGGGCACGATGGTCGGCGTCGGGACGCACGAGGAGCTGCTCGCGTCCAACGACACCTACCGCGAGATCGTCGAGTCGCAGCTGGGGGTGGACGCATGAGCCCGCGTGAGACCGCCGAGCCCGAGCTGACCGCCGACGAGAAGTACGAGGCGGAGCTCGCCGAGCAGGCGCGTCAGAACTCCGGCGACTGGGACGCCGTAGCCCCCGGCAAGGCCGACAACTTCGGCAAGAGCTTCGGTCGTATGATCGGCCTGCTCAAGCCCTCGGCGCTGTGGTTCGTGTTCGTCTCGGTCCTCGGTGCGGTCGGCGTCATCCTCGCGGTCGCGGCGCCGAAGGTGCTGGCCGGTGCGACCGATCTCATCTACAAGGGTTTCATCTCCCAGCAGCTGGCGCAGCCGAACGGGGACTTCCCCGGCTTCCCGGCCGGCACCCCGCAGGCCGACGTCGTGGAGGCGCTGCGCGGGTTCGGCCAGGACGACTTCGCCAACCAGGTCGCAGCGCTGGGCGCCTTCACCGTCGGCGATGGACTGGACTTCTCGGCGCTGCGGTGGATCATCATCGCCGTGCTGTCGATCTACGTCGGCTCCGCCCTGCTCAGCTGGGTCCAGGGGTACGTCATCAACGTCATCATGGTCCGCACGATGTGGCGGCTGCGCGAGGACGTCGAGGCGAAGATCAACCGGCTGCCCCTGTCGTACTTCGACAAGGTCCAGCGCGGCGAGCTGATCTCGCGGGTCACGAACGACATCGACAACATCACGCAGACCATGCAGCAGTCGCTGTCCGGTGCGCTGACATCGGTGCTGACCGTGATCGGCGTGCTGTTCATGATGTTCTCGATCTCCTGGCAGCTGGCGCTCGTCGCCCTGGTCGCCCTGCCGTTGATGGGCGTCATCTTCGGCGTCATCGGCCCCCGCTCCCAGAAGGCGTTCGGAACGCAGTGGCGCAAGGTCGGCCGCCTGAACGCCCGCGTCGAGGAGGCCTTCTCCGGGCACGCGCTGGTCAAGGTCTTCGGTCGGGAGCAGGATGCGCTCGACCGCTTCCAGGCCGAGAACGAGGAGCTGTACCGCGCGAGCTTCAAGGCGCAGTTCCTGTCCGGCATCATCATGCCGGCCATGACCTTCGTCGGGAGCCTCACCTATGTGGGCATCGCCGTCCTCGGCGGACTGATGGTCGCCAGCGGTCAGCTGCGGCTGGGCGACGTGCAGGCGTTCATCCAGTACTCGCAGCAGTTCACCCAGCCGCTGAGCGAGCTGGGCGGCATGGCGGCTGTCGTGCAGTCGGGCACCGCATCGGCGGAGCGCGTGTTCGACCTCCTGGACGCCGAGGAGCAGGGCGCGGATGCCGCGGACGCGCCGTCCGTCGGCGACGGCGACGGCGTCATCGAGTTCGAGCACGTCTCGTTCTCGTACACGCCGGAGCGCCCGCTCATCGAGGATCTCTCGTTCCGCGTGGAGCCGGGCCAGACGGTGGCGATCGTCGGACCGACCGGCGCGGGCAAGACGACCCTGGTCAACCTGATCATGCGCTTCTACGAGCTGAGCTCCGGACGCATCCTGCTGGACGGTCAGGACATCGCGGAGCTGACCCGTGCCGATCTGCGTTCGCGCACCGGCATGGTGCTGCAGGATCCGTGGCTGTTCGCGGGATCCATCCTCGAGAACATCCGCTACGGACGCGCGAGCGCGACCGATGAGGAGGTTCTCGCGGCGGCGAGGGCGACGTACGTGGAGCGTTTCGTGCATGCGCTGCCCGAGGGCTACGAGACGGTTCTGGAGGAGGACGCGGCGAACGTGTCGGCCGGCGAGCGCCAGCTGATCACGATCGCCCGCGCCTTCGTGGCCCAGCCGTCGATCCTGATCCTCGACGAGGCCACGAGCGCCGTCGACACCCGCACGGAGCTGTTGCTGCAGCACGCGATGGCCGCCCTGCGCGAGGGACGCACCTCCTTCGTGATCGCGCACCGTCTCTCGACGATCCGCGACGCCGACCTCATCCTCGTGATGGAGCACGGCGACATCGTGGAGAAGGGCACGCACGACGAGCTCATCGCCGCGCAGGGAGCGTACTGGCGGCTGTACCAGTCCCAGTTCGAGCAGGCCGCTGCGGACATCGACGCCGAGGAGGCGCTCACCGCTTCGACCCCGGTCATCGTCACGGGCGAGGCCTCGGAGAACGGTCCGGACGAGTCGGTGACGGCCGAGTCCGCACCGGAGTCCGGCACCGCCTGATCGCCCGCGTGAGACGAGGACGCCCCGCCACCCTCTCGGGTGCCGGGGCGTCCTCGTCTCACATGCGCAGCGCGGGCTGCTCGTGCTCGGGGCGAGGTTTCTCGTCGCTCGCGAGCTGAGGTCTCCCGTCTGGTCGCCTCATGCTGCCTGAGGCGGCCAGACGAGGCACGTCCCGCATGCCGAGGCGGCCAGACCGGCCCCCTCCCGCGGGGGAGTCCGGATCGAGGGAGGTGCAGCCCTCGAGGATCAGTCGACGATGCCGAAGAGCTCGAGAGGGTGAGTGAGCCGCCACCATGCTGTCGGCCCCTGGAGCTCCTCGGCCAGTGAGACGGGCACCTCCACGCCGTCGATCGGCCCCGTCACCGTGAGCGTGCCCACCTCGTCGCCTTCCGCGGTGCTGTCGCCCAGATCGAAGGTCGCACCCGTCGTCGCGGTCCCTGCGTTCCAGAGGACCACCGTGGCGTCGGCATCCGTGACCACGTCCACGCGGGTTCCCCAGGGGGTGCTCACCTCGCCGACGACGGTGCCGGCCTCGACGGCCGGCCCCTGAGCGAGCAGGGCGGCCTCGGCCTCGGCGTACAGCGCCCGACTGGCCGCCAGGCGTGCGTCGTCGTCCTTCTGGCCGAGCACGGCGGCGTACAGGTGAACGGTCGTGTCGCCGATGACGACGTCCTTGGCGCTGAGCAGGTTGTATGCGCCGTCGAGCGTGCCGGTCTTGATCCCGACGATGCCCGGATCGCCGAGCAGTCCGTTGGAGTTCTTCACCGTTCCCGCGCCGGGGAGATCGACGGATGCCGTTCCGACGATCTCCGCGAACACCGGATTGGCCATGGCGATCTCGGCCAGGCGGATCAGAGCCTCCGGCGTCGCCACGTTGCCGGCGTCGCGGCCGGCCGGAGTGACGATCGTGATGTCGCTGAGCCCGCGGGAGTCCAGCCACGCCTGCGCTGCCGCGACGAACGAGTCCTCGGAGCCCCAGATCTCGTCCGCGAGCCGGTCGATGTAGTTGTTCGCGGATCCCAGCAGGATGCCCTGCAGCATCTGGTGCTCGGTCAGCGTGCCGCCCACGGGCACGTCCAGCGCGGACTGGTTGTCGCTCAGATAGCTCCAGTACTCGCTGGAGTCGGACCAGCTGAACGAGAACTCCGGCCCCTGCTCGCCGACCTGCAGCGGCATCCGGTCGAGCACGAGCATGACCGAGACGACCTTCGTGACGCTCGCGAGAGGGACGGCCGAGCTCGCGGATGCGACGGCGTCCACGCCTCCGACGCCGACCGCCGCACTGCCCTGCGCGGGCCAGGTCAGGACGGCCGGATCCGCCGGTGCGACGGTGACCTCGACGCCGTCCACCGAGGCGGGAAGCTCGTGCAGCGGCCACAGCAGGGCCGTGGCGGAGTAGGCGATGCCCAGGGCGACCAGGGTTCCGAGCGGCACCAGCCAGCCGGCGCGGGGCCCGCGCGTCGCGGCGTCCGCGAGGATGTCGACCGTCGTCGCGGCATCGGAGTCGTCGTTCGGCGAAGCGGTCTCCGCGACGGATCCCGGATCCACCCAGAGAAGGGCAGTGGCCGGCGAGTCCTCGTCGGCCCACTCGGCCGGAGCGGCCTCCGTGCGAAGGACCTCGAGGGGCTCGGGGGCGACGACTCCGTCGTCGTCGGAAACCTCGGTCTCGGCGAGTCCACCGGTCGGGGTCTCCGTCCGGACGACGGGCGATGCGGTCCCGATGGTCACGGGTGCCGCGAGAGCGGGCGCGAGGGCGACAGCCGCTCCCGCGCTCCCCGCGTCGGCGGAGTCGTCCGCGGCCGTCTCGGGGATCGGCGAACCGGCCGTCGCGTCGTCGGCGGCGTCCTCGACGGCGGTCGCGACGGACGTGGTCTCGCTCGCGGCCGGCACGCCGGACGCGGTCCTGTCGGCGTCGGCCGGGATCGCATCCGTCCCGGCGGGTTCGGCAGGGGAGCTCCCGTCGCCGGCATCCGCGGTCCTGCCCGATCCGCGCCCCCCGCCGGCCACCTCGCCGAACGACGGCGCCGGCGCCCTGAGCCGACGGCGTTCCCGGCGCGTGAGGGCGCTCGCGTCGTCGCTCTGATGGGGGGTCACCCCGCATACGCTACCGAATCCGGGCATGGCAGGCCGGTATCCCGCCCCGGAGTATGATCGTCAGCACAACCACGGGAGTCCGGCGAGCCGGGCTGAGAGGAAGCGAACCGCGCTTCGACCGTCGAACCTGATCCGGATCATGCCGGCGCAGGGAGGAGATCAGATGAGTACGTCCACGTCCGCATCCACCCAGGCCACCACCGCCGCGAACCCCTGGCGCTGGCGCGTCGTCGACATCGTCGTCGCCGCCGTGCTCGGCGTCGCGATCGGCCTCGTCTTCTGGGGCTGGAACACCGTCGGCGGCACCTGGTTCGGCCTGGCCGACGCCGTCACCCCCGGCCTCGGCGGGATCGCCGTCGGCATCTGGCTGCTCGGCGGCGTCGTCGGCGGGCTGATCATCCGCAAGCCGGGTGCGGCGCTCGTCGTCGAGCTCGTCGCCGCGATCGTCTCCGCGCTGATCGGCAACCAGTGGGGCATCTCCACCGTCTTCAGCGGCATCGTCCAGGGACTGGGCGCGGAGATCGTCTTCGCCCTGTTCCTCTACCGCCGCTTCGGCGTCGTCGCCGCCGCGCTCTCCGGCATCGGAGCGGGCGTCGCCGCCTGGGTCTTCGAGCTGTTCTACGGCAGCTCCCCGAACATCCTGAAGTCGCTCGAGTTCAACACCATCTACCTCGTGAGCCTCATCGTCTCCGGGGCGATCCTCGCCGGTGTCGTCGGCTGGCTGCTGGTGCGCGCTCTCGCCGCGACCGGCGCGCTGAGCCGCTTCGCCGCCGGTCGCGAGCTCGTCCGCGAGGTCTGAGCGTGCCCGGTGCCGCCCCGGCCCGCGTGCAGTGCGCGGGCTGGGGCTGGCGCTACGCAGGGCGGCGCCTGCCGGCGGTCAGCGAGGTGAGCTTCACGATCGAGCCGGGCGAGCGCGTTCTTCTGCTCGGCGCCTCCGGGGCGGGGAAGTCTACGCTGCTGGCGGGTCTCGCAGGGGTCCTCGGCGATGCGGAGGAGGGCGAGCGCACCGGCAGTCTGCTCGTCGACGGCGCGGCTCCCGAATCCCGTCGTGGCCAGGTCGGCCTGGTGCTGCAGGACCCGGATGCCGGGATCGTGCTGTCCAAGGTCGGCGACGACGTCGCGTTCGGCTGCGAGAACCTCGGCGTCCCGGCATCCGAGATTCCCTCGCGGGTCGCCGAGGCGCTCGAGGACGTGGGCCTCGACGTGCCGTTGCGCCGCCCGACGAAGGAGCTCTCCGGCGGGCAGAAGCAGCGGCTCGTGCTGGCCGGCGTCCTCGCGATGCGCCCCGGTCTGCTCCTGTTGGACGAGCCGACGGCGAACCTCGATCCGGAAGGCGTCCGCGAGGTGCGGGCGAGCGTCGAGCGCGTCGTGGAGGCCACCGGCGCGACCCTGATCGTCGTCGAGCATCGGACGCCGGTCTGGGTGGAGCTCATGACCCGCGTGATCGTGCTCGCCGCGGACGGCGGGCTGCTCGCGGACGGCCCGCCGGCGCAGGTGTTCGCCGAGCACGGCGACGCCCTGGCCGATGCCGGGGTATGGGTGCCGGAGCAGCGGATCGACCTGGCCGTGCTGCCCCCGGCATCCGCGGACGGCGAAGGCGTGCTGTCGGCGGAGGGACTGTCGATCGGCCGCGGGCGGACCGAGGTGCGGACCGGGCTCGACGTACGCCTGCCGCGGGGCGCGGCGACGGTCGTCACCGGCCCCAACGGCGCGGGCAAGTCGACCCTCGCCCTGACGCTGGCCGGACTCGTCCCCGAGCTCGTCGGCGAGCTCGAGGCCGCTCCCGATCTCGCGGGACGTTCCGGCCGCCGGCCGTTCCGGTGGACATCCCAGGAGCTGCTCACGCGCGTCGGGATGGTCTTCCAGGAGCCGGAGCATCAGTTCCTCGCCAGGACGCTGAGGGATGAGCTCGCCGTCGGCCCGCGCGCACTGGGATGGCCGTCCGCCCGAGTGGACGAGGTCGTCGACGCCCTGCTGGAACGACTGGGGCTCGCACCGCTCGCCCTCGCCAATCCCTTCACCCTCTCCGGCGGTCAGAAGCGACGGCTGTCGGTCGCGACCGTGCTCGCGGCCTCCCCGGAGGTGATCGTGCTGGACGAGCCCACCTTCGGGCAGGACCGGCGCGGCTGGATCTCCCTCGTCGCCCTGCTCCAGGAGGAGATCGCCCGGGGGCGCACGGTGGTCGCGGTCACCCACGACGAGGGCGTTGTCCGGCATCTCGGCGGGCGCCGTCTCGAGCTGGCGGCCGCTTCGTGAGGCGCGAGGGCAGTGCGTTCGAATCGCGCAACTATGCGGATCCGGGCCCGAAAAGCGTACAGTTGCGCGATTCGAACGGGCGGTGGCTGGACGGCGTGAACCCCGTCACGAAGGTGCTGCTCGCCCTGGTGCTCTCGATCCCCCTGTTCGCGTCGATCGACGTCACGAGCGCGGTCGTCGCGATCGGGCTCGAGCTGCTGTGCGTCCCGCTCACGGGGCTGCGACTCGGAACCGTGCTGATGCGGATGCTCCCCGTGCTGTTCTTCGCCCCGATCGCCGGCGTCAGCATGCTGCTCTACGCCGAGCCGGGCGGCGAGATCTACTGGAGCCTCGGGTTCGCGACGATCAGCGAGGACTCGGTGGGCCTCGCCATCGCGGTCGGGCTGCGCGTGCTCGCCCTCGCCCTGCCCACGATCCTCCTGTTCGCGAGGACGGACCCGACCGAGCTGGCCGACGGCCTGGCGCAGGTCGCGAAGCTGCCCAGCCGGTTCGTGCTCGGCACCCTCGCAGGAGCCAGGATGCTGGGGCTGTTCCTGGACGACTGGCGGACCATGGGGCTCGCCCGCCGCGCCCGCGGCGTCGGCGATCGCGGGACCATCCGGCGGTTCTTCTCGATGGCGTTCGTCCTGCTCGTGTTCGCGGTGCGCCGCGGGACGAAGCTGGCGATGGCGATGGAGGCGCGCGGCTTCGGCTCCGGCATCCCGCGCACCTGGGCTCGTCCCTCCCGGCTGAGCGGGAGAGACGCGATCGCCGTGGCCGGCGGAGTCCTCATCATGGCACTGGCGCTCGCCGCGGCCGTCGTGGCCGGGACGTTCCGCTTCATCTGGAGCTGAGGTCAGCCGGCGTTCCACAGCTCCCGGTAGTAGGCGAGCCGCTCACGATCCGGCTCGACGCCGTAGGCCGCGATGAGCGCATCCTCCCAGCCGGGGCCGGCGTTCCACCCCGTGCTCATCGCCGCGACCGCGATGTCCGCCCAGCGGTCGGCGACGCCGAGGGCGGCGAGATCGACGTGCCCGGCCACGGCCCCGGAGGCGGAGAGCAGGGTGTTCGGCATGCAGGGGTCGCCGTGACAGACGACGAGGCGATCGACGGGCGGCGGATGCTCGAGATGCGCCGGCACGTCGGCTCCGCGCTCACGGGCGCCGGCGAGCCTGGTCTCCACTCCCCACTCCCATGGGCAGTCCGCGACCGGAAGAGCGTCGTGCAGCATCCGCAGCCCTTCGCCGACGCCGCGGACGGCCGTCGCCGGATCCTCCCGCCAGCGCGGGTCCACGGCGCTCATCGCATCGATGGCCACGGTGACGAGCCATTCGTGCCCGGCGTCCTCGCCCTGTTCGATCACCTCGGGCACGCAGATCCAGCGACCCGCCCACCGCATCCGCTCGGCCTCGTCGCGCATGTTCGCCTCGGGGTCGTGCGGGCCCCATTTGATGAAGCGTCCGTCGTCCGTGCGGAACGTGAGACCGCCGATCCCGTTCTCCCAGACCGGCTTCAGCGCGGCGCCGCGGGCGAGGTCGCGGACGCGTCCCGGAACCGTCAGATCCGCGCCGGGAATGCTCACAGCAGTTCCCGCAGCGCGTCCTCCAGCACGAGGGCGTGATTGTGCTCCGGATCGCGCGCGGCGTAGACGAGGGTGACGATCGGATGCCGGCGCACGGCGTCGGCGAGCGCGCGCAGCGCGGGCGCGCTCTCGTGGTCGAGCTCGGCGCGGTACCTGTCCGCGAACTCGCCCCATTCGGCATCGGGAGCGGCGTGCCAGGCCTTGCGCAGCTCCGCGCTCGGGGCGGTGTCCTCGGACCAGAGGTCGATCGCGGCCCGCTCCTTCGAGACGCCGCGCGGCCAGAGGCGGTCCACGAGGATCCGGAAGCCGTCGTCGACGGAGGCGGTGTCGTAGGCTCGCTTGCGACGCAGTTCCATCCCTCCACCCAACACCGTGCCGCCGCAGGACGCCAGGGTGGAACTGGGAACCGCGTAAGCTGGGACTGAGTTGCACGAACGTTCGAGGGAGAACAGCATGCGGATCCAGGGAGCGGGCGCCCTCATCACCGGCGGCGCCTCCGGACTCGGGCTCGCCACGGCACGCGCACTCGTCGCGGCAGGAGCCCACGTCACACTGCTCGACCTCCCCGGTTCCGCGGGTGCGGCGCTGGCCGCGGAGCTCGGCGGGTCCTTCGCGCCCGGTGACGTCACGAGCCCTGCGGATGCCGCGGACGCGGTCGTCGTGGCGAACACCGAGGCGCCATTGCGCATCGTCGTGAACTGCGCGGGCATCGCCCCTCCGGCCAAGGTCCTCGACCGGGACGGCGAACCCAGCTCGCTCGCCGACTTCGAGCGGCTCATCCGCATCAACCTCATCGGGACCTACAACGTGCTCTCGCAGGCGGCCGCCGTCATCGCGCGGCAGGAGCCCACGGCATCCGGCGACCGCGGCGTCATCGTGAACACGGCCAGCGTCGCGGCGTTCGACGGGCAGATCGGTCAGCCGGCGTATGCGGCGTCGAAGGGCGGCGTGCACGCGCTGACGCTGCCGGTCGCCCGCGAGCTCGCCCGTTACGGCATCCGCGTCTGCACGATCGCGCCGGGCATCATGGAGACGCCGATGCTCGCAGGCCTTCCGGCGGCGGCGCAGGCCTCTCTCGGCGAGCAGGTGCCGTACCCCGCGCGCCTCGGGACGCCGGGGGAGTATGCCGCTCTCGTCCAGCACATCGTCGAGAACGGCTACCTCAACGGCGAGACGATCCGTCTCGACGGCGCCATCCGCATGGCACCGAGGTAAACGCAGCTGGGGTTCGAATCGCGCGAATGGTTCGATCCTCGGCCGAGATCGAACCATTCGCGCGATTCGAAGGAGACCACGTGACTCTGGCAGGCAAGACCATCCTGATGTCCGGCGGCAGCCGCGGCATCGGCCTCGCGATCGCCCTGCGCGCGGCGGCGGACGGGGCGAACATCGCGATGCTGGCGAAGACCGCCACCCCGCATCCGAAGCTCGAGGGCACGATCCACACCGCGGCGGATCAGATCCGCGCCGCAGGCGGCCGGGCTCTTGCGATCGTCGGCGACGTGCGCGAGGACGACGACATCACGGAGGCGGTGATCACGACGGTCGGCGAGTTCGGCGGCATCGACATCGTCGTCAACAACGCCAGCGTCATCGACCTGTCCGGCTCCCTCGATCTCGCGGCCAAGAAGTACGACCTGATGCAGGACGTCAACGTCCGCGGGACGTTCATGCTCTCTCGTGCGGCGATCCCGCAGCTGAAGGACGCCGAGAACCCGCACATCCTCTCGCTCTCGCCGCCGCTGAACCCGACGCCGAGGTGGCTGGGCGCTCACACCGGATACTCGCTCGCGAAGTTCGGCATGACCATGGCGACGCTCGGCATCGCCGCGGAGTTCGCCGAGGACGGCATCGCCGCCAACACGCTCTGGCCGCGGACGACGATCGCGACCGCCGCAGTGCAGAACATCCTCGGCGGCGACCGGATCATGGCCGCCAGCCGCACGGCGGACATCTACGCCGACGCGGCCTACGCCGTGCTCACGAAGCCGGCGCGGGAGCTCACCGGGCAGACGCTCATCGTCGAGGACGTGCTGGAGGCCGAGGGCATCACCGACCTCTCCGGGTACGCGGCCGTTCCGGGGACGCCGGACAGCGCGCTCTTCCCGGACATCTTCCTGGACTGACTCGCAGAGTCGACAGGACAAAGGCCTGGCTTCCGGTGTTACCGGGCGGTGGTGTTCGGAACTCCTGCGGATCGAGACCCGTGGTCGCCACGAATCGCACTATTCGGCCTATCCGATATCTGAGGTCACTCATGTGCAGGAGTTCGGCGCGCCCGGCCCTCCTCGGGGCGCTGCCCCCCTCTTTCCGAGGCGATGCCTGCGGGTGAGCGGGTGAGCGGGCGAGCGGTGAGGGGAGGGAAGAGAGCAGCGAGCCTCAGAACAGCAGGTACACCGCACCGAGGACGGTGAGGGTGATGACGATGCGATCGAACAGGCGCTGATCCAGACGCTTCGCGAGGCGCAGCCCGATGAGCGCGCCCACGACGACGAGCGGAGCGAGCGCCGCGTCCATCAGCAGCACGTGCGCGTCGATGAGCCCGATCCCCGCGAGGAACGGCACCTTGACGAGGTTGATGATCGCGAAGAACCATGCCGAGGTGCCGAGGAACACCTGCACCGGGGTGCGGGTGGCGAGGAAGTACATCGACATCACCGGTCCGCCGGCGTTCGCCACCATCGTCGTGAATCCTCCGAGGCTCCCGTAGGCGGATGCCAGCAGGATGCCGGAGGCGTCCGCCTTCGACTGCCGCGCGCGCCGCCACAGGGTGACCGCGATCATGAGCAGCAGGATGACGCCGATGACGCGACGGACGATGCCGTCCCCCGCGACGGCGAGGAAGAGGAATCCGACGAGGAGGCCGGCGATCACGGCCGGCGCGAGCCGCAGCAGCGTCGGCCAGTGGGCGTGCCTGCGGTACGCGACGAGCGCGAAGACGTCGCCGACGATGAGCAGGAGGAGCATCGCCGCGGTCGAGGTGCGCGCGGGCAGGATGCTGGTGAACAGCACGATGGCGAGGGTGCTGCCGCCGGGGAGGGCCGTCTTCGAGATGCCGATCGTGACGGCGGCGATGCCGAGGAGCGCCCAGGCCAGGGGCATCAGCTCAGGCATCCCGGGATTCCCCCGTCCGGACGCGCGCACGGCGGGGCGGCGACGCTCGACGGCGCAGCATCCCTTGCGGCCTGGAGCCGTGCGCGGCGATCACCGGCGCGCGGTCGCGAGCGCTGCGGTGAAGCGCTCCGCGCGGGCGGTGAGGTCCGTCCAGTCCGACGCCTTGATCGATGCGCCGTTCGCGAGGTCCCCGCCCGCCCCGACGGCCACCGCGCCGGCTGCGAGCCAGTCGCTCAGGTTGTCGGGGGTCACACCGCCGGTGGGCATGAGCGGGGCATCGGGGAACGGCCCGCGCAGCGCGCCGAGGTAGGAGGGTCCGCCGAGGGAGGCGGGGAAGATCTTGACCACGTCGACGCCGAGGCGCAGAGCCCCCATGACCTCGGTCGGCGTCATCGCTCCGGTCATGACCACGGCGCCGGTATCGAGCATCGCGCGGGTGAGGTCGGGGAGGGTTCCGGGGCTGACCAGGAACGCGGCGCCGGCTTCGGCGGCCGCGCTCGCCTGCGCCTCGGTGGTGACGGTGCCGGCGCCGATGTAGGCGGCATCGCCGTGCCTGGCGATGAGCTCGCGGATCACGGCCGGAGCGTCCGGCGTGGAATACGTCACCTCGATGCCCGTCACGCCGCCGCGGATGATCGCCTCGGAGGCCTCCAGCGCCAGCTCAGGGGACGGGGCGCGCAGCACGGCGAGGACGCCGGTGGCGCGGGCGCGATCGAGACGGTCTGTCATGGGGGCTCCTTCGGACGCACGGATGCTTCGATTCTCTCACCCGGGGCCTCGCCCGCGGAGTCGTGCGCCTCAGAGGCGGCTCTGACCGGGGACCCACCGGTCGATGATGTCCTTGGACTCCTTAAGCCCCAGACCGGTCTGCTCGCGGAGGACCTTGATCGCGGCGATTCTCTGATTCCCGGCGACCAGGCGGTCGAGCTCTCTCCGAGCGGGGTCGGACAGCGAGTGGTTGGTCGTGGGCGCGGCATGAGTGGCAGCGCTAGGGACAGCACCCAGCTGCCAGCGGTCGATGCGGTCCTTGGCCTCCTTCAGTCCGACACCGGTCGTGTCCTTGTACACCTTGATCGCAGCGATCTTCTGCCCCTCTCGCACCAGGCGGTCGATCTCGGCGGTGGCGTGCGCCGGCAGGGCGGCGGGCCCGGCGGGGCGTGCCGATGCCGGGGACGCCGCCGGCATCGGCTGCGGCGCCTTCGGCACCTGCGGACGCATGGAACGGCCCAGCGCTGCGAACAGCCCGATGGCGGCGACGACTCCGAGCGCGATCCATATCCATTCCATGGGGCCAGCCTACGGCGGCGCGGATGCTCCGGGCGGGTGGATCCGCGGCCCTGCCTCCTCCCAGCGGGCACCCCGTACCCTGGAAGCATGACCGAGACCTCCCGCGCGCCCCGCAAGGCCGTCACCATCGGCGCGCCCCAGGTGCGGCCGAAGACCGAAGGATGGACCCAGCAGAAGGACGCCGAGGGGCGTCCGCTCCTGCAGTTCGCGAGCCCCAAGCGGGGCAAGCCCCCCGTGCACCTGGCCGACCTCACCGTCGAGGAGCGCATCGCGAAGGTGAAGGAGCTGGGGCTGCCAGGGTTCCGGGCCACGCAGCTGGCCACGCACTACTTCACCCACTACACCTCCAACCCCGCCGAGATGACGGATCTGCCGGCGTCCCTCCGCGACGAGCTGGCCGGGGGGCTCCTGCCCCCGCTGCTGACCGAGGTCAGGCGCCTGGAGACCGATCGCGGGGACACGATCAAGTTCCTCTGGCGCCTGCACGACGGCGCTCTCGTCGAGTCGGTGCTCATGCGCTACCCGGGCCGGATCACGCTGTGCGTGTCGAGCCAGGCGGGCTGCGGCATGAACTGCCCGTTCTGCGCCACGGGCCAGGCCGGGCTCACCCGCAACATGTCCGCGGCGGAGATCATCGAGCAGGTCGTCAGGGCCAACCGCGTCATCGCCGAGGGCCGGCTCGGCGGAAAGAAGAAGGACGATCACTCCCTGGAGCGCGTCAGCAACATCGTCTTCATGGGGATGGGCGAGCCGATGGCCAACTACAGCCGCGTCATGCACGCGGTGCGCACGATGGTCGCGCCGCAGCCGGAGGGCCTGGGCATGAGCGCCCGCGGCATCACGGTCTCGACCGTCGGGCTGGTGCCGGCGATCAAGAAGCTGGCAACCGAGGAGATCCCGGTCACCTTCGCGCTGTCGCTGCACGCTCCCGACGACCAGCTGCGCGACGAGCTGATCCCGGTGAACTCGCGCTGGAAGGTCGACGAGGCGCTCGACGCCGCGCGGGAGTACTTCGACAGGACCGGGCGCCGCGTCTCCATCGAGTACGCGCTCATCAAGGACATGAACGACCACGCCTGGCGCGCCGACCTCCTCGCGGAGAAGCTCAACGCCCGAGGCCGCGGCTGGGTGCACGTGAACCCCATCCCCCTGAACCCGACGCCCGGCTCCGTCTGGACCTCGTCGGAGCCCGCGGTCCAGGACGAGTTCGTCCGCAGGCTCAACGACGCGGGCATCCCGACGACCCTCCGCGACACCCGCGGCAAGGAGATCGACGGCGCCTGCGGTCAGCTCGTCGCGACGACGGAGGACGCCGCCGCCGCAGCAGCCGTCGTCTGACGCGGACCCCCTGCGGTCGCCGGCGTGCGGTCAGGCGCGTGCGGCGAACCGGCGCAGCGCCTCGACGGCGACCTCGTGGTCGACGACGTCCTCCTCGCCCGAGGTCGTGAGGGTCGCGACGAGCCGATCGCCGACGAAGATCGGCACGCATCCTCCCCAGACCGCGTACTCCTCGCCGAGGTCTGCGACCAGCTCCGGATCCTGTGCCGACCGGAAGCGCACGAGCAGCGAGCTCTGCGCGAACCTCTCCACCACGCGGCGCTTGCCCGCAACCCAGAACAGGCTGTCCTCGCCCGTGCGCCCGAACTGCACGCGGAAGGCGAGCTCTTCGCCGATATGGACGTCGGCCATCAGGTTCAGCCCCCACTCGCGGATGATGCGCGCGGCCTCCTCGCCGAGGGAGGCCGCGTCATCGCGGGTGAACGCGTCGAACTGCGCGCGGGGCTCCGCGGCGAGCGCATCGACGGTGTATTCGGGCAGGGGGTGGCTCACGGGGCTCTCCTCGGATCGGTTGCTTCCAGAGAACAATACCTCTAAGACCTTGCTATAGACCACATGAGTCCTCCGGAGAGGGTGCGCCCGCCCGCGGCCGCGTCGGGGGCGTCAGGGCATCGGGCCGGCGCACAGGGTTCATCCACGGGACGCACAGGCGGCGTTTCGTAGATTGTCGGGATGCCCTATTCCGCTCACCGGCCCGGCCGTCTCGATTCGCAGGGGCGGATCGTCCTCGACGGCGACACGGATGCCGAGACCGAAGAGCTCGACCTCCTGCGCGAGTTCGCGCCCGACGGCGTCGACGAGCCCGCCGCCGTCGAGGAGCCCGCGGCCGTCGACGGGCCGGCGGCCGACGTCCCCGGCGATCAGGCGCGCGTGCGCACCACGAAGCCGCCCCGCGCGCCCCGGGTGCGCAGGCCTCGCACCCCCGGCTCGCGGCTGCGCACGCTGGCGATCCTCGGCGGGGCGGACGGCGAGGTGCTCGATCGCGTTCCCGGCGAGACGCCGCGCTTCGTCCAGATGTTCTTCGTGCTGGCGGGCACCGCGCTGGTCTCGGCGATCTCGATGCTGTTGGCGCTGACCACCGGCGTGCAGGCGGCGATCTGGCTCGCCGTCCCCCTCGCCCTCGTGTGGGCGCTCATCATCTTCAATCTCGACCGGTTCCTGACCTCGACCATGTCGTCGACGCGCAACGTGCTGAAGCTGATCGCCCTGGCGATCCCGCGCGTGATCATGGCGGCGATCATCGGCTTCGTCGTGGCGGAGCCGCTCGTGCTGCAGATCTTCCACAACGACATCGCGCGCGAGGTGGCCGCGACGAACATCGTCCAGGCGCAGTCCGACCAGGAGGCGCTCGACAGCGGTCCCGAGAAGCAGGCGCTGGACGAGGCGTCCGCGCGTCTTGCCGAGCTCGAGAACCAGGCGGCGACCGGGATCGTCGCGGGGACCGACGCGACGTCCGCCAGCGAGTCCGCCGCCCAGGCGACCGTGGACGACCTGACCGCGAAGATGGCCGAGCAGCAGGCCGTGATCGATTCGGCGCGAGCTCTGTACCAGTGCGAGCTGACCGGGGAGGGAGCGGGCGAGGTGCCGGGGTGCACGGGCGTGTCCGGCTCCGGTGCGAGCTCCGACGCCGCGAGGGCGCAGCTCGCGCAGGCTCAGCAGACCTACGACGGACTCGCCGAGCAGCTCCGTGTCGCCAACGGGGAGCTGGCGACGGCCGGCACTGCGGCGAAGGAGAGCACCGCGGCATCCGAGGCCCAGAACCGGTCCTCGGCCGAGGCGCAGCTCCCCGCGGCGCAGACGACCTACGACTCGGCGCTCGCCGCCTACAACGCGCGCGCCGAGGCCGTGGCGCAGGGCAACGCCGGCGCGATCGGACTGCTCAGTCAGATCAGCGGGCTCAACCGCCTCGCCGAGAAGGAGCCGACGATCTTCTGGGCGCACTGGCTGATCGCCGCGCTGTTCTTCATGATCGAGCTGCTGCCGGTGCTCGTGAAGGTGCTGACGAGCTACGGCGATCCGAGTCTCTACGAGAAGGCGGCGGCGATCCGCAAGCAGGTCGCCCTGGATCGTGTGACGGCGGAGGGCTTCCGCGATCGTGCCGCGGTCGTGACGGAGTAGGTCGGCCTGCGGCGATCGTCTAGGTCGCGAGATCTGCGGCTCTGATGGCCCCGGAGGGACCGGATTCGCGACTCGGAGCCGAGGGATGCCCCGTCAGGACCTCGGCGACCGTCCTGGCGCGCAGCGCGGGCCGGCGGTTCGTGCGCAGCGCGATCGAGCGGACCAGGGAGACGATCGCGGGTTCTCTGACCGCGCGCGTGCCGTGCAGGGAGGCATCGAGCTCGACGGTCCAGCGGGTGCCGGTCAACGCCTCCTCCACGGCCCGCAGCGGGCGCCGCAGGAGCGGATCGCTCAGCAGGGCGTCGTCCGCCGCGATCCAGTCGAGAAGTTCCTCCAGGGTCCAATCCGATGATATTGGACCAAGAATCTCGCTTCGAGTCGTGAAGATGTCCGTCATTGGACCAGAATCGGATGATATGACCAGGGATGACAGGGCCAATCTCCCGCTGGTGGATCAGCGATCGGCCACGGTGGCCTCGGACCGGCTCGTCGCACGCCTCGGACGATGGGCGCACGGCGACGGCACGCTCTCCGGACGGCTCGCCGTCGCGATCGCGGCGCTCGCCTCCAGCGGCGAGCTCCGGCCGGGAGATCGCCTCCCCGCCGAGCGTGCGCTGGCGTCCGCGGCAACCGTGTCCCGCGGCACCGTGGTCGCCGCCTACGCCGATCTCGCCGAGCGCGGCGTCGTGGAGCGCCGCCAGGGCAGCGGAACGCGTGTCGCCGGAACCGCCGTGCCGGCGCCCACCGCCCGCGCCGGAAGGGGAGAGGCGCTGTTCTCGGCGCTGCCCTCGGCGATCGACCTGCTGCGCAGTGTGCCGGAGATCCCTCCCGTCGCCGCTCGCATCATCCGCGAGCACTCCTCCCCGCTCGACCCGCTGCTGCTGACGGAGACGGATCCGGCCGGCCTCAGCGACCTCAGAGCCCGCATCGCCGACCTGCTGTCGGGGGAGGGCACACCGACCACGCCCGAGCAGATCCTCGTCACGCACGGCGCTCAGCAGGCCATCAACCTCGTGGTGAGCGAGCTCGTCGGACCGGGTGACGTCGTGCTCACCGAGGAGGTCACCTGGCCGGGGTTCAGCGACACGGTCCGCCGGCGCGGGGGCATCGTCTACGGACTGCCGATGGGGCAGGACGGCCTCGACGTCACGGCTCTCGAAGCGGCCATCGTGCGGATGCGGCCCGTGCTGATCGGCGTGAATCCCCACCACCACAACCCGACCGGGACGCGGATGCCTCCAGCTTCCCGCCTGCGCGTCGCCGAGCTCGCGGCGCAGTACGGCGTGCCGGTGCTGGAGGACCGCGTCCTCGCGCCGGTCGCCTTCGACGGCGTCGTGCCGCCCTCGCTCGCGGGGATCCGTCCCGACGCCCCGATCATCGTCGTCGAGTCGGTGTCGAAGTGGGCGTGGGCAGGGCTCCGGATCGGCTGGATGCGCGCCGATCCCGTGCTCGTCCGGCGCCTGCGAGGCACGCGTCAGCTCGTCGACCAGTCCACCAGCGTTCCCGCGCAGCTGCTCGCGCTCGAGCTCCTCGACCATGCGCCGGCGCTGCGCAAGGAGCAGAGCGCGGTGCACGCGGTCGCCCTCGACCGGCTGCAGGCGATGATCGCCGAGCACCTCCCGCAGTGGCGGTTCATCGCGCCGCGCGGAGGGCTGTCGCTCTGGCTGGAGCTGCCCGGCGGCTCGGCGGACGTGTTCATCCGCACCGCGGCGATGCACGGCGTGGCCGTGGCGGGCAGCACCGAGTTCGCGGCCTCCTCCTCGCCGGACGATCACATCCGGATCCCCTACACGGCGGGAACGGATGCCCTGCGGGAGGGCGTGCGTCGTCTCGGGGAGGCATGGCGGGAGTATCGGGAGCTGCTCTGAGAGGCGGCGGGGCTGCTGCGATCCCGGCGTCCCGGTCCTCGCGGGCCCGCGGAGGCTCTAGCGTTAACCCATGGTCAACTATCGCTTCCTCGGCAACAGCGGTCTCAAGGTCTCGGAGATCACCTACGGCAACTGGGTCACCCACGCCTCGCAGGTCGGTGACGACGCGGCGGTGAAGACGGTGCACGCCGCCCTCGACGTGGGGATCACGACCTTCGACACCGCGGACACGTACGCCAACACAGCTGCAGAGGCGATCCTCGGCAAGGCGCTGGAGGGCCAGCGCCGCGAAGGACTGGAGATCTTCACGAAGGTCTACTTCCCCACCGGCCCGAAGGGCCCGAACGACACCGGCCTCAGCCGCAAGCACATCCTCGAATCCATCAACGGCTCGCTGAAGCGTCTGGGCACGGACTACGTCGATCTCTATCAGGCGCACCGCTTCGACCACGAGACGCCGCTGGAGGAGACCTTCCAGGCGTTCGCCGATGTCGTCCGGCAGGGCAAAGCGCTGTACATCGGCGTCAGCGAGTGGACGGCGGAGCAGCTGCGCGAGGGCCACGCGCTGGCGAAGCAGGTGGGCGTGCAGCTCATCTCCAACCAGCCGCAGTACTCGATGCTGCACCGCGTCATCGAGGGCAAGGTCGTCCCGGCATCCGAGGAGCTGGGGATCTCCCAGATCGTCTGGTCGCCGATGGCGCAGGGCGTGCTCAGCGGCAAGTACCTGCCCGGTCAGCCCGTGCCGGACGGCTCGCGCGCGACCGACCCGCACTCGGGCGCCGACTTCATCAAGCGCCTGCTCCAGGACGACATCCTCGAGGCCGTCCAGCGTCTGAAGCCCATCGCGGAGGAGGCGGGACTCACGATGCCGCAGCTCGCGATCGCGTGGGTGCTGCAGAACAGGAACGTCGCGGCCGCGCTGGTCGGCGCTTCGCGTCCGGAGCAGCTGGCGGACACGGTCAAGGCCTCGGGCGTGACGCTCGACGCCGACACGCTCGCCGCGATCGACGCCGCTCTCGGAGACGTCGTCAACGGCGACCCCGAGGCGACGTACTCGGTGTCGCCGAAGACACGCCTGGTCTGACTGCCGCGCCGTCCGTCACGCCCGCCTCGCGCGTGGCTTCTCCGTTCGTTGAGCGAGGACGCTGGAGGCGGTTCGTCCGTTCGTCCGTTCGTCGGACGAGGATGCTGGAGGCGGGTTTCTCCGTTCGTTGAGTGAGGATGCTGGAGGCGACCGAGTCGAAACGCATTTCCGTCGAGCTCCGTTTCGACTCGCTCCGCTCGCTCAACGAACGGGGGTGGGACGCTCGCTCAACGAACGGGGGTGGGACGCTCGCTCAACGAACGGGAGGGCGGGCCGCTCGACGGAGGGACCCTCAGATCGACACCGAACCGGCGGGCGACGTGCCGCCGTTGCCATCGATGTGCAGCAGGGCCGCCTGCGACTGCTCCTGCCGCAGCTGGAACTCGAACCTCGAACGATCCCCGCGGTGGTGGGCGACGAAGTACTCGATGGGGCGGCCGTCCTCCGCGCGGCTGATGCTGCGCAGCCGCAGCAGGGCGGATCCTGCGCTCACTCCGAGCAGCTGCGCCTGCTCGTGCGTGGCGACCGTGGCCTCCGCGGAGCGGACGCCGTCGGCGGCGCGGATGCCGTGCTCGGCGAGCAGGCGGTAGAGGGACGCCTCGGACAGGTCGGCATCCAGGGTGACCGCGCCGACCTCCTCCGGCATCCAGGTCGTCGACAGCGACCACGGCTCGCCGTCGACGTGGCGCAGGCGCTCGAGGACGACGACGGAGGAGCCGGCCGGGATCTCCAGCGCCGCTGCGGCCTCCTCGTCGGCCTCCTCGCGCTCATGCCGGAGGACGTCGCTGTGGACGTGGCCGCCGCGCCGGGCGACATCGTCGTAGAGGCCGACCAGGGTGTGCACGAGACTCTCGCTCGTCCGCGGGCGCGAGACGAACGTCCCCTTCCCCTTCACCCGCTCGACCAGGCCCTCGTGCTCCAGCTGGGCGAGCGCCTGCCGCACGACCGTCCTGGAGATCCCGTACCGCTCGCAGAGCCGGTGCTCGCCCGGCAGCGGGTCGCCGGGCTGGAGTCCGTCGCGGGCGATGCCGTCGATGATCAGCTGGCGCAGCTGGTCGTACATCGGAGCGGCGGAGTGGCGGTCGATCGCATCGACCGGTGAGGCCTTCGTCATCTCAGTACGCCACTCCGGCATGCAGGATGACGTTCGCATAGGGGGTGAACTCCCCGGAGCGGACGAAGGCGCGGGCCGCGTGCGTGCGCCGCTTGAACTCCACATGGGGGACGAGTTCGATGTCGATGCCCGGAAGGCGGTCCCGCAGGCCCGCGAGCACCTCCGGACTCCGCTCCGCCACCTCGGATGAGACCGTCGCCCCTTCCACGATCATCTCGGCGAGGACGGTGTCCAGCACGTCGAAGAAGGCCGGCGCCCCCGGCCGGTAGGCGAGGTCGATGCGCTCGGCTCCGGGCGGGATGGGGAGTCCGGCATCGGTGACGACGATGAGGTCGGTGTGCCCCGTCTCGCTGATGACCCGGGAGAGAGCCGGGTTGATGGTGGTCGCTGTCCTGCGCATGGGTGCTCCTGGATCAGACCGCTCGGTCCGCCGTGCGCGATGCGAGGAGGGCGTCCACGTCCGCACGGCGGGGGAGGCTGGGGGACGCGCCCTGCTTCGTGACGGTGAGGGCGCCGGCCGCCGTGGCGAGACGGACCGCATCCGTCAGCGACGCCCCGGAGGCGAGCGAGGCGCCGAGATAGCCGGCGTAGGCGTCGCCGGCGGCGGTCGTGTCCACGGCCTCGACGGGCAGGGGCGGGACGAACGACGCCCCTTCGGCCGTGACGACGCAGGATCCCTGGTCCGCGAGCGTGATGACCGCGGCGCCGACGCCCTGTGCGAGGAACCAGCGCCCCGCCTGCTCGGCGGTCGCGGCATCCTGCACCGTGATGCCACTGAGCAGCGACGCCTCGGTCTCGTTCGGCGTGACGATGTCGATGCTCCGCCAGACCTCGGGAGGCAGCGCGGCCGCGGGCGCGGGATCGAGGATGACCGTGAAGCCGAGCTCGCGTCCGCGCGCGGTGATGTGCGCCGTCAGCGCCGAGGGCGTCTCCAGCTGGGTGAGCAGCACGGAGGCGGTCGGCGCGAGGGCCTCGAGCGCGGCGTCGATCTGCGCGGTGCTCAGCTGCGCGTTGGCGAGCGGGACCATGACGATGTCGTTCTGCGCGGAGGCGTCCACGCGGATGTGGGCGATCCCGGTCGGGCCCGGCACGGTGCGCAGATGCGTGAGATCGACGCCCGCATCGCGCAGTCCGCCGACGACGAGGTCGTGGAACAGGTCGTCGCCGACGCATCCGATGAAGCTCGCCCTGGCGCCGGCCAGGCCCGCGGCGACCGCCTGGTTCGCCCCCTTGCCGCCGAGGAACAGCGTGAACTGATCGCCGAGGATCGTCTCGCCCCTCGCGGGGAGCCGCTGGGAGAAGGTCGTCACGTCCGCGGTGACGCTTCCGACGATCGCGACGCCGTCGCGTCCTGCGGGAGGTGCGGCTGTCATGGGGCTCCTGTTCGTCTTGGACTTCGTCGTCTGCTGCCCTAACATTAGCCGAATCCAAACCTGTAACGACAGGTTGAGAGCGAGGAGATCCGATGCCGTCGTCCGCCCCTGTCGCCCCTCGTCTCTATGTGGACAGCGCCGACGTCGACCGGGTCTCCCGACTTCTCGCCGCCGGTGTCGTGCGCGGCGTGACGACGAATCCGACCATCCTCGAACGCGGCGGCCGACGCGCCGAGGAGATCCCCGATCTCTACGCCCGCTGGGCGCAGGAGGGGGCGGCGGAGATCTTCTTCCAGACCTGGGGCGGCGACGCCGCCGCCCTGCTGCGCAACGCCGACGGCATCAGGGCGCTCGGAGACAGGGTCGCGGTGAAGGTGCCGGCGACGGCGGCGGGGTTCGCCGCGGCCTCCGCGCTCGTGCGCGACGGCGCGTCCGTCCTCGTGACCGCCGTCTATTCCGTCGCCCAGGCGATCGCCGCCGCGAGCATCGGCGTGGACTACATCGCCCCGTACCTGGGAAGGCTCAGGGACGCCGGCGTCGATGGCGACGCGCTCATCCCCGAGATGCAGGCGGTCTGCGCGGGCGGTCCGACGAACGTCCTGGCGGCGAGCCTGCGCTCGGCATCCGACATCGTCTCGCTCCGCCTGGCCGGGGTGCCGTACTTCACGGCAGCCCCCGACGTGCTCGACGAGGCGCTGTTCCACGAGGTGAGCGATTCCTCCGCCGCGGAGTTCGACGCCGCGATGGTGCGCCTCGGCGCATCCTGATCAGATCTCGCCCCTCCCGGTCGCGGAAGGGTCTGTTCCCGGCGTGGAAGGTGTCGCTGTCCGAGGCGATGGCGTCGCTTCTTCGCGATCCGCGCGGGCGATCAGCCCCGCGCCGCTTGACGCAGCCAGCGCTCGACGCCGGCGATGTGCGCGGTCGCGAGCGAGACGGCCAGCTGCGGGTCGTGCTGGCCGATCGCATCCGCGATGGCCCGATGCTCGGACAGCGTGCGCTCGACGGCGCCCTGCTCGGTGAGCCCTCGCCAGATGCGGGCGCGGACGGTCTGGCTGCTCAGGCTCTCGATGAGGCTGGCGAGGTAGGCGTTGCCCGCCATGTGGACGATGTCGCGGTGGAACCGGATGTCGTGATCGACGAGGTCGTCGATCGAGACCGTGGCATCGATGCCGTCGAGCTCGTCCTGCAGCGCCTGGACCGCGTCGTCGTCGCCGAGCGTCGCCGCGAGCCCGGTCGCCTGCGACTCCAGCATCCGGCGCACCGCGAAGATCTCCAGCATCGAGTCGTCGTCGTGCATGTCGACGACGAATGAGATCGCCTCGAGCAGCAGGTGGGGTTCCAGGCTCGTGACGTAGGTGCCGTCGCCGCGCCGGACGTCGAGCACCCGGATGACCTCGAGCGCCTTCACGGCCTCGCGCATCGAGTTGCGGGAGAGACCGAGGCGTTCGGCGAGCTCCTTCTCGGGCGGCAGGCGGTCGCCGGGCGAGAGCTCGCCGGAAACGATCATCGCCTTGATCTTCTCGATCGCCTCATCCGTGACAGCCATGGCGACATCGTATAGCCAATGATCGGATGTCTGGGGCAGGATGTGAGGATGCGCGTTCTCGATTCACATCTGCACCTGTGGGATCCCGAGATCCTCGACTACTCCTGGCTCGAAGGGCCGCTCGCGTACGCCTTCGCGGACCTCGAGCTGGATCACGCCCGGATCGAGGGCGCGGACGAGGAGCGCGCCGTCTTCGTCCAGGCCGACTGCGCGGAGGACCAGTACCTCGACGAGGTCCGCTGGGTCACGGCGCTCGCGCCGAGGACGGGCGTCGGCGCGATCGTGGCCGGGGCGCGACTCGATCGCGGCGGCGCGACCTCGGCGCAGCTGGAGTCGCTCGGCGAGCACGAGCTGGTGGTGGGCGTCAGGCATCTCCTGCAGAGCGAGCCGGACGGCCTGGCCGTCTCACCGGCCTTCCTCTCCGGCGCGCGCGAGCTCGCCGCCCGGGGCTGGAGCTTCGACGCCTGCGTGCGCGGCGCTCGCCAGCTCGCGGACGTGGCCGGTCTCGCCGCCGCGGTCCCCGAGCTGCGGATCGTGCTCGACCACCTCGGCAAACCCGCGATCGGCACGGCGTCCGAGCCGCTCCTGCCCGCGGAGGAGTGGGTGTCCGCGATCGCGGTGCTCGCGCGCTCGCCGCAGGTGCACTGCAAGCTGTCCGGTCTCCCCGCCGAGGCGGGCGGGGACTGGACGGCGGCGCAGATCGAGCCCTTCCTGGATGCGGCGGCGGATGCGTTCGGATCGGATCGGCTGATGTGGGGCAGCGACTGGCCGGTCTCGGTCATCGGTCCGGCGGAGGCGGACGATCCGCATGCCCCGTCCGACGGCTCGCCGACCTACCAGTACTCGGGGCGCACCCGCTGGGCGACGGCGGTGGCGGAGTGGGCCGGCCGGCGCGGTCACGATGTCGATGCGATCCTGTGGCGCAACGCCGAGCGGTTCTACCGGCGTCCGTGACGGTCCGCGCGAGTCCTCCGCGCCGTGCGCGCCTCTCTGGCGAGGTGTCTCGTGTGGCCGCTGGGGAAGGCCTGAACCGACTTCCCGGGAACCCTCTCTTGAGTGGTGCCCCGGGCGGGTGCTCCGTGTGGTCGCCTCGGTGCGAAGGAGGCGGCAAGTTGGCGAACCTCCGGTGGTTGGCCTTCGCGCGGGGGTCCCGTGTGGTCGCCTTGGATGCGTCGAGGCGACCATAGGAGGCACCTCATGAGGGACGGAGGCATCTCCCGGATGCCGGCGTCGGCTGGCTGCGCCTCACTCGGGGCGGAGGCGCAGCTGCGCCATCCCGCCGTCGACCTCGATGAACGTGCCGGTGGTGGAACCCGCGTCGGGGCCGACGAGATAGGCCACCGCGGCGGCGACCTCGTCCGGGGAGACCAGTCGTCCGTGCGGCTGCCGCGCCTCGAGCGCCGCGCGCTCCGCGGCCGGATCGTCCGCCTGATCGAGCAGGCGGCCCACCCAGGGCGTGTCGGCGGTGCCGGGGTTGACGGCGTTGACGCGGATGCCCTCGCGGAGGTGATCCGCCGCCATCGCGCGCGTGAGCGCCGAGACGGCGCCCTTCGACGCGCTGTACAGGGCGCGCTGGGGAAGACCCGTCGTGGACGCGATGGATGCCGTGTTGCAGACCGCCGCCGAGGGCGACTTCCGTAGCCAGGGCAGCGCCGCGCCCGTCACGCGGGCGATGCCCGTGACGTTGATGGACAGCACGCGCGCCCATTCGGCGTCGTCGTTCGCCGCGATGTCCCCCACCGCGCCGATGCCGGCGTTGTTCACCACGATGTCGATGCGGCCGAAGCGCTCCGCGACCGCCGCGACCGCCGCATCGACGCTCGCGCGGTCGGAGACGTCGGCGGTGAACGCCGCGAAGGCGGGATCGGCGCCGGCGGGATCGCGGTCGAGCACCGCGATCCGCGCACCGTCGGCGTGCAGCCGCCGTGCGATCGCCGCGCCGATGCCGGAGGCGCCACCGGTGACGATGGCCACGAGTCCCCCCAGCAGGCCGGCATCCGTCGCCCCGCTCACTTCGTCGCCTCCCATGCCACGAACTCCTGGCGCTGATGCCCCAGGCCGTCGATCTCGATCTCGACGACGTCGCCCGGCCTCAGATAGGGGAACCTGCCGCCGAACGCGACGCCCTGCGGAGTGCCGGTGAGGATGAGGTCGCCCGGCTCGAGGGTGACGTACTGCGACAGGTGATGCACGATGGCGCGCACGTCGAAGATCATGTCGTCCGTGTTCGAGTCCTGCCGCGGCTCGCCGTTGACCCAGCTGCGCAGGCGGAGGGCGCCGGGGTCGACCTCGTCGGGAGTCACGAGCCACGGCCCGGTCGGATTGAAGCCGAACGCGATCTTGCCCTTGGACCACTGCCCGCCGGACACCTCCATCTGGAAGGCGCGCTCGGAGACGTCGTTCGCCGTGACGAAGCCGGCGATGTGGGCGTCGGCCTCCTCCGGGGAGTCCAGGTAGGCGGCGCGACGGCCGATGACGACGCCGAGCTCGACCTCCCAGTCGGTCTTCTCGCTGCCGCGCGGGATCGTGACGGCGTCGTCGGGGCCGATCACGGTGTTCGGGGTCTTCAGGAACATGATCGGGATCGTGGGCGGCTCCGCTCCGGATTCGCGGGCGTGGGCGGCGTAGTTCTGGCCGATGCAGATCACCGCGCTCGGGCGGGCGATGGGCGCTCCGATGCGCAGGTCCGCTGCCCCGGCGAGTTCGGGCAGCTCGCCGGCGTCGCGTGCGGCGGCCACGCGCGCACGGAAGTCTCCGGAGAGGAAATCCCCGTCGACATCGGATGTCACGGGGCGGAGGTCGAGATGACGGTCGCCCTCGATGAGGACGGGGATCTCGGCCCCGGGGGCGCCAAGTCGCGCGAACTTCATGATTCTCCTGCTTCCTTGGGGAGCCGCCGCTGGGCGGCAGGTGTCATTGACAGTATAGACATCGGATGTTTACACTCCAAGAGATCCGTGCAGATCGTTCCGCGCTGCACGAGGAGAGGAATCCGTGAGCCGCATCACCGCACTCGACACCACCGACATCCGTTTCCCGACGTCGTTGAGCCTGGACGGCTCGGACGCCATGAACCCGGACCCCGACTACTCGGCCGCCTACGTCATCGTTCGCACGGATGCCGAGGACGGCATCGACGGCCATGCCTTCGTGTTCACGATCGGCCGGGGGAACGACGTCCAGGTCGCGGGGATCGACGCGCTCGCCGGGCACCTCGTCGGACGGGAGCTGGAGCCGCTGCTCGAGGACATGGGCGGGACATTCCGCGAGCTCGTCTCGGACTCTCAGCTGCGCTGGCTGGGCCCGGAGAAGGGCGTCATGCACATGGCGATCGGCGCCGTCGTCAACGCCCTGTGGGACATCAAGGCGAAGCGCGCGGGTCTTCCCCTCTGGCAGCTGCTCGCCCGGATGACGCCCGAGGAGATCGTCGCCCTCGTCGACTTCCGCTACCTCACCAACGCGCTCACGCCGGAGGACGCCCTGGAGATCCTCCGCGCGGCCGTGCCGGGGCGCGCCGAGCGCGAGCAGGAGCTGCTCGCCACCGGATATCCCGGCTACACCACGAGTCCGGGCTGGCTCGGCTACTCCGACGAGAAGCTCGAGCGCCTCGCCCGTGAGGCGCTCGCCGACGGCTTCACGCAGATCAAGCTCAAGGTCGGCGCCGATCTCGACGACGACATCCGCCGGTTCCGCAAGGCCCGCGAGGTCGTCGGGGCGGACTTCCCCATCGCGATCGACGCCAACCAGCGCTGGGAGGTGTCCGAGGCGATCGCCTGGGTGAACGCGCTCGCCGAGTTCCATCCGGCCTGGATCGAGGAGCCCACGAGTCCGGACGACATCCTCGGTCACGCCGAGATCGCCCGGGGCGTCGCGCCCATCAGGGTCGCCACCGGGGAGCACGCGCAGAACCGCATGATCTTCAAGCAGCTCCTCCAGGCCGACGCGATCAGCGTGATGCAGATCGACGCCGTGCGCGTCGCCGGCGTCAACGAGAACATCGCCAACCTGCTGCTGGCGGCGAAGTTCGGGGTGCCGGTCTGCCCGCACGCGGGCGGCGTGGGCCTGTGCGAGGCGGTGCAGCACCTGTCGATGTTCGATTTCGTCGCCGTCAGCGCCTCGCGCGAGGGGCGGCTCATCGAGTACGTCGACCATCTGCACGAGCACTTCGTCGTGCCCACAGAGATCCGGAGCGGCTCCTATGTGGCGCCGACCGCTCCCGGCACGAGCATGGAGATGAAGGCGGACAGCATCGCCGCCTACACCTGGACCGGCGCGCATGTCGTCGCCTGACGCTGCAGCCGGGGTCGGAACGGGGGCCGACACGCCAGATGCCGGACGAAACCCGGCCCTCGATCCGGCATCCGGAGCCTCGGCCCCCGAAGTGCCGCTCCCCGCGCTCGGCTACGGCGCCGCGAACGTCGGCAACCTTTTCCGCGCGCTCACCGACGACGAGGCATGGGCGGTGCTCGAGGCGGCCTGGGACGCCGGCATCCGCTCCTACGACACCGCCCCGCACTATGGTCTCGGGCTCAGCGAGCGCCGGCTCGGCGCGTTCCTTCGGACCAAGCCGCGCGACGAGTACGTGCTCTCCACCAAGGCGGGACGGCTCCTGCGACCCAACCCCGACTACGACGGCGGACTCGACACCGCGAACGACTTCCACGTGCCTGACGACCTCCGCCGGGTGTGGGACTTCTCGGATGCCGGGATCCGCACGAGCCTCGACGAGTCGCGCGAACGGCTCGGCATCGAGCGGATCGACCTCCTCTACCTGCACGATCCGGAGCGGCACGACCTCGACCTCGCTCTCGCGGAGGCGTTCCCCGCGCTCGAGCGGCTGCGTTCCGAGGGCGAGGTGGCGCAGATCGGGATCGGCTCGATGACGTCGGATGCTCTCGCCCGGGCCGTCCGCGCGGCCGACCTCGACACGATCATGGTGGCGGGCCGCTACACGCTGCTCGAGCAGCCTGCCGCGGCCGACGTGCTGCCGGCATGCGCGGAGACCGGGACGCGGATCGTCGCCGCATCCGTCTTCAACTCCGGACTGCTCGCGCAGAGCGAGCCGCGGCGCGACGGCCGGTACGAGTACGGGCAGCTTCCGGACGAGCTCTGGGACCGTCTGGTGCGGATCGCCGACGTGTGCCGTGCGCATGACGTGCCGCTGCCGGCCGCGGCGATCCGGTTCCCGCTGCGTGCGGACGCGGTCCGCGCCGTCGTCGTCGGCGGCAGCCGGCCGGCGCAGCTGCGGCAGAACGCCGAGTACGCGGCGCTGCCGATCCCGGACGGGCTGTGGGACGAGCTCGCAGCCGAGGGGCTCATCCCCGCCTGAGGGGGAGAGAAGGAGGATCGGATGCTCGAGGGGATCCACCCGCTGCTGACCGGCGAGCTGCTGCTCCATCTGGACAGGATGGGCCATTCCGACGCCATCGTGATCGCCGACGCGCACTTCCCGGCGTGGGCGCTGGGCGAGCGGGTCGTCGACCTCCCCGGGACGACGACGCCGGCGGTCGTCTCGGCGATCCGCACGGTTCTGCCGCTGGACGACGCGCCGGCGCTCGATCTCATGGAGTCCGCGGACGCCGAGGTCCTGGCCGTGCAGCGCGAGCTCATGGTCGCCGCCGGGACCGAGCCGGGGACGACGAGGTTCGTCGAGCGGTTCGCGTACTACGACGTCGCGCGGGACGCGTATCTGATCGTGCGCACCGGGGAGACCCGTGCCTATGGCAATGCGCTGCTGCGCAAGGGAGTGGTGACCGCGGTCTGAGACTGCGATCCTCCCTTCTGTTCCTCCTCCGTTCGTTGAGCGTTCCCCCGCTCGTTGAGCGAGGAGCGCAGCGACGAGTCGAAACGGGGCTTCAGCGGACGCGTTTCGACTCGCTGCGCTCGCTCAACGAACGGGGGGAACGCTCGACGAGCCGGGAGCCTCGCTCGACGAGCCGGGGAATTCGCGCAACGAGAGGAGCCTCGCGCAATGAACGGGGAACCTCGCTCAACGAACGGAGGAGCCTCGCGCAATGAACGGGGAACCTCGCTCGACGAGCCGGGGAATTCGCGCAACGAACGGAGGAGCCTCGCTCGACGAACGGGGGCACGGAACCCGCTCGACCAACCGAGGGGAAGCCGCTCGACGAGCGGAGGAAGCCCGCGAGCCGGTGTGGCCCGCTCAGTGCAGCGCGATCGTGCGCACCGCGTGCAGGCCGTCGCGGATGAAGCGATTCGCGTGGGCGGCGAGGTCGTCGGAGTCCTGCCAGAGGTTCCGCCAGATGCCGAGGGTGTTGCTCAGCTCCGCGCTGACCACGGCGGAGGAGAACGACTCGAAGACGACGGGGCCGTCGTAGCCGATCCGCTCGAGCGCCCGGAAGAACGCCGGGAAGTCCACGCTGCCCGTTCCGAGATACCCGCGATGGCTCTCGCCGATGTGGACATAGCCCAGCCGGTCGGCGGCATCCAGCACGGGCTGGAACAGGTCCGACTCCTCGATGTTCATGTGATAGGTGTCCAGATGCAGGGACACCTCGCCCGAGCCGATCCCGTCGATGAATCGCAGGCCGCCGCGGCCGGTGTTGAAGATGTTGGACTCGTAGCGGTTCACGACCTCGAGGGAGAGTCGGATGCCGCGCGCCGCGGCCTTCTCGGCGAGCCGCGAGATCGCGGCCTGGCTGTGCGCGATGCCGCGCTCGGTGGCCGGCTGCAGGTACTTGCGCATCGCGGAGTAGATGACGCCGCACAGGACGCCTCCGCCCATCGCGGCGACGTGGTCGAGGCAGCGTTCCAGCAGGTCCTCGCCGGCGCGGACGACGGCGGGATCCTCGCTGCTGAGATCGGTGGCGGCGGTGAGGCCGAGGGATGCGGTGACGGCCAGGCCGTTGTCGGCCAGCATCCTCGCGGCGAGCACCGGATCGAAGCCGTCGACGTCCATCAGGGGGATCTCGATGAGGTCGAAGCCGGCCTTCGCGGTCCCCTCGATCGAACGGCGGAGCCCCGCCTCGTCGAAGGTGCCGCTGAACACCAGGGCATGCGCGCCGATGAGCATGATCTCTCTTCTCCGCGCACGTCCCTCGTGCGCCTCGTGATGAAGATGTTATTACAGGTCTTCCGCTTCGGGACATCGTTAGATACATTTAGGTACAACTTGCATCGGAGACGATGTCGGGTGACAATTGATCCGATGTTTAAGGCGGCAGCGGATGCCGGACGACAGCGGTGACAGACCTTCAAGGGAGCAGGTGGAGCATGGGCGATCCCATCCTCAGGGTGGAAGGCATCAGCAAGGGGTTCCCCGGGGTGCAGGCGCTCAAGGACGTGCACCTCGAGGTGCACGCGGGCCAGGTGCTCGTGCTCGTCGGAGAGAACGGCGCGGGCAAGTCGACGCTCATGAAGATCCTCTCCGGGATCTACACCCGCGACGAGGGGACCATCCTCTTCGAGGGCGAGCCCGTGGAGCTGACCGGCCCCCTCCAGGCGCAGCAGCTGGGCATCACCATCATCCACCAGGAGATGAACCTCATGCCCGACCTCACCGTCGCGCAGAACATCTACATCGGGCGGGAGCCGACGACGGGCGGCTTCCTCTCCGAACGGGCGCTTAACCGCAGGACTGCGGAGCTGCTGAGCCGGCTCGAGATCGACCTGGACCCCCGCCAGAACGTGGGCGAGCTCACCGTCGCCAAGCAGCAGATGGTCGAGATCGCCAAGGCGCTCTCATTCAACGCGAAGGTCCTCATCATGGACGAGCCGACCTCGGCGCTGACGGACAGCGAGGTCGAGACGCTCTTCACGCTGATCGAGCAGCTCAAGGCGCGGGGCACGGGCATCGTCTACATCTCGCATCGGATGGACGAGCTGAGGCGTCTCGCGGACCGGGTCACCGTCCTCCGTGACGGCACATACATCGGATCACTGGAGAAGAGTGAGATCGACGTCCCGAGGATCATCGAGATGATGGTCGGCCGTGCGATCGACGAGGGGACGCGTCCGACGGCGCGTGAGCACCAGGGCGAACCGGTCGTCCTCGACGTGCAGGGGCTCTCGACCAGGAGCCTCCTGAAGGACGTCTCCTTCCAGCTCCACAAAGGTGAGATCCTCGGCTTCGCCGGCCTCATGGGCGCGGGGCGCACCGAGACCGCCAGGGCGATCATCGGCGCGGACCGGAAGGACGCCGGACGCGTCGTCGTCGGCGGCCGCGAGATCAGGATCCGCCAGCCAGCGGATGCCGTGAAGCACGGCGTCGGCTATCTCTCCGAGGATCGCAAGCTCCTCGGTCTCATGCTCGAGCAGGACGTCACCTTCAACACCGTCCTCGCCTCCCTCGGCAGCTACGCCGGCGCGCTCGGCTGGATGGGCGACGGCAAGGCCAAGAACCAGACCAAGCAGTACGTGCAGCAGCTGCGCGTGAAGACCCCGTCCGTGGGGCAGATCGTCAAGCTCCTCTCCGGAGGCAACCAGCAGAAGGTCGTCATCGCCCGCTGGCTCATGCGCGACTGCGACATCCTCATCTTCGACGAGCCGACCCGAGGCATCGACGTCGGCGCGAAGGAGGAGATCTACCGCCTCATGCAGCAGCTCGCCGCATCGGGCAAGTCCATCATCGTCATCTCGTCCGAGCTGCCGGAGATCCTGCGCGTCGCGAACCGCATCGCCGTGTTCGCGAACGGGCGGATCACCGGCACGCTCCGCAACGAGGAAGCCACTCAGGAGAAGATCATGCACCTCGCAGCCCATGGGGAGGAAGAACGATGAGCACCCCGGAACAGCCCGGATCGACGACGACCGTGATCCAGCAGGCCGTGAACGAGAACACGGACAGGCGCGACGTCGTCGGCTTCCTCAAACGACAGGTCCAGCAGTCGCTCGCCTTCGGCACGCTCGTCGTGCTGCTGATCTTCTTCTCGATCGCGAGCCCGAACTTCTTCACGTTCAGCAACATCGCCTCGGTGCTGCTGTCCACGGCGGTCATCGGCATCCTCGCCCTGGGTACGACCTTCGTCATCATCACCGGGGGCATCGATCTGTCCATCGGCACCGGGATGGCGCTGTGCGCCGTGATGACGGGCGTCTTCATCACGAACTGGGGGCTGCCGGTCTGGGTCGGCGTCCTCGGCGGCATCGCGACCGGCGTCCTGATGGGGCTCGTCAACGGCCTGAACGTGACGTTCCTGCACCTGCCCCCCTTCATCGCGACCCTCGCGATGATGATGATCGCCGGCGGTCTCGCGCTGGTCGTCTCCAACGTCGCGCCGATCTATTTCTCGACCTCGGCGCCGGACTTCAAGCGGATCGCGCTCGGCACGCTCATCCCCGGCATCCCGAACGCGGTCCTCATCACCGCCGTGCTCGCGGTCATCGCCTTCCTCGTGCTGTCGAAGACGCTGCTCGGCCGCTACACCTTCGCGATCGGATCGAACGAGGAGGCCACCCGCCTCTCCGGCGTGAACACCCGCCGCTGGACGATCTTCATCTACATGTTCGCCGGGGCCTTCACCGGTGCGGCCGGGATCATCATCGCCTCGCGCCTCGACTCGGCCCAGCCGCAGATCGGCACCGGCTACGAGCTGCAGGCGATCGCCGCCGTCATCATCGGCGGCACCTCGCTGCTCGGCGGACGCGGATCGATCCTCGGCACCGTGATCGGCGCGCTCATCATGAGCGTGCTCGTCAACGGCCTGGGCATCCTGTCGATCCAGCCGGAGTGGCGCAACATCGTCGTCGGCGTCGTCGTGCTCCTGGCCGTCTTCTTCGATTCGCTGCGCAACCGGCAGCGAACCTGAGTCCTCGGGTGGCGGCGATACCCGTGCCCGCCGCCATCCCGATCGGCCCCGGCCGAAACCCGCGGAGCGATCCGCACCGGCACATCCCAGAGGAATGTCCACCTCGCCGGCCGCGAGACCGGCATCACAGAACAATGGAGTTTCCATGCGATTTGGCAAGAAGACCGCATTCGCGGCACTCGTCGCCGCCTCCGCGCTCGTCTTCGCGGGCTGCGCGGGCGGCGGCGACGTCATCGACGAGGGCGCAGGCACCGACGACGGCACCGGCGACGGCAGGCTGAGCATCGCTCTCGTCTCGAAGGGCTTCCAGCACCAGTTCTGGCAGGCCGTCCAGAAGGGCGCGAAGGACAAAGCGGACGAGCTCGGCGTGGACATCACGTTCGAGGGCCCAGCCGCCGAGACCGAGATCGCCCAGCAGCTCGAGATGCTCACCACGGCGATCGACCGCAACCCCGACGCGATCGGCTACGCCGCGCTCGACCCCGAGGCGTGCGTCGCCCCGCTCGAGCAGGCGAAGTCCAAGGACATCCCCGTCGTCTACTTCGACGCCCCCTGCAACGGCGACGTGGGCCTGAGCCTCGCCGCGACCGACAGCGAGGTCGCCGGAGCCCTGGCAGCCGACCACATGGCCGAGCTGATCGGCGGATCGGGCAAGGTGGCCATCGTCGGTCACTCCCAGATCAACTCGACCGGCGTCGAGCGCCGTGACGGCTTCGTCAACCAGATCGAGGCCGAGTACCCGGACATCGAGATCGTCGACATCCAGTACGGCGACGGTGACCACCTGAAGTCCGCCGACATCGCCAAGGCGATGATCGCCGCGCACCCCGATCTCAGCGGCATCTACGGCACCAACGAGGGCTCGGCCATCGGCGTCGTGAACGCGGTGAACGAGCTCAACCTGGAGAAGGGCAAGATCACCATCATCGGCTTCGACTCCGGCGCCGCCCAGATCAACGCGATCAAGGACGGCACCATGGCCGGTGCCATCACGCAGGACCCGATCGGCATCGGCGCCCGCACCGTGGAGTCGGCCGTGGCCGCCGCCAACGGCGAGTCCATCGACGAGTTCTACGACACCGGCTCGTACTGGTACGACGCCACGAACATCGACGACCCGGACATCGCCGCGGTCCTCTACGAGTAAAGACGGATCATGAGGATGCCCCTGCGCTTCGGCGCAGGGGCATCCTCATGTCCGGCTTCCGGTCCCCGGATCCGGAGGCTCCGGCGCCAGAGCGGCGGGGATCAGATCCGGCGGAGGAAGGTGAGCTGCGAGGACGGCTCGACGATCAGCTCCCGGAGAGCGGCGTTGAACGGGATGCCGGCGGGGGCGGCGAGATGCGCCTGGAACGCCTCCTCATCGCGGTACACCTCGTAGACGAAGAAGCGGTCGGGATCCTCGACCAGGCGGGTCGCGTCGAAGACGATGTTCCCCTCCTCGGCGCCGACCTCCTCGGCGAAGTCGCGCAGGAGAGCGGCGACCCGGTCCCCGTTGCCGGGGCGTGCGGTGAAGACGGCGTGCAGGATGGTGGGATCGGACATGGTTCCTCCGGGGACGGGCGATCAGGGAAGGTCGAGCAGGCGCGCGGGGTTGTCGACGAGCATCCGTTCCACCGCCGCACCGTCGACCTCCGCGCGCAGCCGGGGCAGATAGCGGTCGCCGAGGTAGGCGAGTCCCGGCATCCCGCCGTAGGCGATGTACCGGGCGCGCCGGGCGACATCGCCGCCGAGCAGGATGCGCTCGCCGCCGCCCCGTTCGACGACTGCGGTCGTCAGGGCCAGCAGCTCGGCGTCGCTGCGGGTGCGCGGACGGGCGAAGCCGTCGTATCCGAGATAGGCGCCGCGCTCCGCCAGCGACGCGTGCAGCCCCGGATCGGGGTCGCGGTCGGCGTGCGCCAGCACGACCCTTTCCTCGGCCACGCCCTGGGAGCGGAGCACGTCGAGCACCTCGTGCGCGGCCGTGCAGAACTCCAGGTGCACCATGATCGCCGCGCCGGTCGCCGCGTGGGCCGCGGCCAGGGCGTCCAGGGTGATCCGCTCGAAGGGGCTGATCCGCCAGTAGCCGATCCCGCCCTTGAGGATGCCGGCGCGCACGTGCTCTCCCGCCGGATCCGCCGCGCGCGCCCCGAGGGGATCGGCGTCGGAGCGCGGCATCCCCTCGAGGATCTCCGCCGTGAACAGCCCCGCCAGCTCGTTCGTCCCCCGGCGGCGGGTCGGATGGTCGACGGCGTAGTGCTCCTCGCGGTGCCGGCCCGCCGTGGCGACGATCCGCAGCCCGGTCGAAGCGCTGATGCGCGCGACCGCCTCGGGATCGCGTCCGAGGTCGGAGGGGGTGGCGTCGACCATGGCGGCGAAGCCGCTCCTGCCGAGGAAGCGAGCCTCCGCTCCGGAGGCGGCCTCGTCGTCCAGCTCGTCCCCCGGCAGGAGCGGTGAGACCTGGAAGAGGTGCTCGTGATAGTCCGTCGCCCCCAGAAGCTCGGGGGCGATGTCGCCGAGGACCGTCCGGATCATCGGCGTGCGACCTCGGCCGCCTCGGCGAGCCGCTCGACCGCCTCCGCCGTCAGATCGATCTCGAAGACGTCCGCGACCACCTGCGACCAGCCGTGGATGAAGTAGCGCCAGCCGTCGACGACGTGCAGCCCGCGCTCTGTCCTTCGCGCCTCCGCCTGATGCAGGAATTCCAGGGAGCCGCGGTAGTTGAACTCCCAGGCGTAGGCGTCGCGCGGGAACACGACGTCGTCCGGCAGGGGGGAGCCCGGTGCGTCCTTGCCGAGACCGGTGGCGTTCACGATGAGAGATCCAGGCGCGGCGGCGGCGACGAGTTCCGCGGCATCCTCGACCGCGTCGGTCCGCGCGTATGCGATCAGCCCCTCGCGGGTGCCGTGCGCCCTGTGCACCTCGCGCAGGTGCTCGAGCTTGTCGTCGTCGCGCGCGGTGACGGTGATCCTCGCCGGGGCGTCGGCGCGCTCGGACAGCGCCCAGCTCAACGCCGTGCCCGATCCGCCGGCGCCGAGGATGACGACCTCCGCACCCGTCCGCGAGAAGTGGTCGGCGGGCAGGAAGTCGTTCAGGGCGAGGTCGACGGTGATCGGGTCCTTCGCCCGGCCCGAAAGGCGTGCGCCGCGCTTGGCGATGCTGGAGATCTCCGCGCAGGAGACCGCAAAGGGGTCGAGCTCGTCGAACAGGTCCGAGGCTGCGGCGTACACGTTCATCTTGTGGGTCGTCACGAGCGCGCCGCGGTGGTGCGGATCGTCTCGGATCCGCTCGACGAGCTCCCGGTACTGCGCCGGCGTCGCATCCAGCGGGAGGTCGTGGCCGACGAGCGTGCGGGTGGGGAGTCCGAGGATGTCTGCCCACAGCGGGAACACGGTCATGATCGACGACGATCCGGTGCTCACGCCGACGAAGCCCATGTAGTCGGAGTCGGTCATTGCGCTGCCTTTCGGGAGTTTCGTTCGAATCGCGTGAATGGTCGCTAAACCGGCCGATTTGCAACCAGGTGCGCCACTCGAACCGGGGTGCCGGCGAGCACGGCGAGGACGTCGGCGAGGGAGGACGCGCCCATGTTGTCGACCGCCTGCGTGGTCTGCGCGCCCAGATGCGGGGTGATGACGACGCGGTCCGCGAGGTCGGCGGCCAGCAGCGGGCCGACTGACGCCGCGGTGTCGCCGTCCAGGGTGTCGGCGGCGTATCCGGCGAGCCGTCCCTCCCGCAGGGCGGTGGCGACGGCCTCCTCGTCGACGAGATCGGGGCGCGCCGTGTTCACGATGACGGCGCCCGGCCGGATCGAGCGGAGTCTCGCCGCGTCGATGAGTCGCTGGCCGCCGGGGGCGTGCAGGGTGAGGATGTCCGCGGTCGTGAGCAGCTCGTCGAGCGCTGCGGGTTCGGCGCCGAGCTCGGAGACCCGCTCGGCGGGGAGGTAGGGATCTGCTGCCAGGATGCGTGCGCCGAACCCGCTCAGACGCCGGGCGACGCCCTGGCCGATCCGTCCGAAGCCGACGATCCCGACGGTCGTCGCGCCCAGCTCCCTGCCGCGCCGGACGCTCCAGTCGCCCTGGCGAACGCGCCGGTCGCCGTCGGCGGTGAAGCGGAGGGCCGCGAGCATGAGCCCGACCGCATGATCCGCAACGGCATCGGCGTTCGCACCGGGGGTGTTGGCGACGGGGATGCCGCGCGCCGCGGCGGCATCGAGATCCACGGCCTCCGTGCCGACGCCGTAGCGGGCGACGATCCTGAGGCGGGGAGCCGCGGAGAGATGCGCGGCCGTCACGGGGCCGGTGCCGGCGATCCAGGCATCCGCCGTCGCGAGAAGAGGCGCGAGCGCGTCCAGGGCGTGATGCGCCGGTCCGCGGACGATCGTGTGCCCTGCCTCTTCCGCGCGGGCGACGAGGTCGAGGTCGCCGTCCGAGAAGGACCGGCTGGTGACGAGGATGGTGCCCATCAGTGCGCTCCTTCCTCGTCGGGACCCGTGACGCTTCGGGGGCCGGATGCACGGATGCCGGACGCCTCCGGCGAATCCCGCCGGCGTTCGTCCGAACGGCCCCCGGACTGTCCGCGCCCGGACGGCCCGCCGCCGGCGGCGCCGGGCGCCGCCGCGAACCAGGGCGCCAGAGCGTCGTAGGCGGCGGTGAAGCGGCCGTGCCGTTGGGCGTACACCGCGTGCCGGCCCGCGTCAGGGGCGAACTCGGCGGTCACCTCGCTCAGCGCCCGTGCTGCGGAGAAGTCCGCGAGCCCGAGGCCGACGGCGCCCGTCACGGCCGCGCCCAGGCTGTTCGCCTCCTCGACGATCGTGCGCCGGCGTACGGGAATGCCCCAGGCATCCGCGAGGATCTGCAGCAGCGCGTCGCTCTGGGCGCCTCCGCCGACGGCGTCGATGCGATCGATCGCGGCGCCGGACTCCCGGAAGGCGCGGATGCTGGTCAGCAGGTTGTAGCCGATCCCCTCCAGGACGGCGCGCACCAGATGCGCACGGGTGTGGTGGCGTCCGATGCCGAGGAAGGCGCCGCGCGCGTCCGGGTCCCAGAGGGGCGAGCGCTCGCCGAGGAGATAGGGCAGGAAGAAGAGGTCCTCGTTGTCGAGGTCGCCGCCGGCCTCGGCTGTCAGGCGCGCGGTCTCCGGATGCTCCGGATCCGGGGAGAGCGCCTCGGAGATCCACTGGATCGAGGCGCCGCCGGCCTGCATCGTCGCCGTCGGCACATAGGTCTGGGGCACGACGTGATCGAAGGTGAAGGTCCGCAGTCCAGGGTCGCGCAGCGGGGCGGGGCTCGCGAAGGAGATCCAGGACGAGGTGCCGAGGCTCACATAGGCGCCGTCCTCGGGCGCGACGACACCCGATCCGACAGCCGCCATCGGCCCGTCGCCGCCGCCCATCACCACGCGGACCCCGGTATGCAGGCCGAGCGCGGACGCCGCGGCATCCGTCAGCCCTCCCGCGATCGCGGTCGCGTCGAGGATCTCGGGGAACAGCGCGCGGTCGAGGCGCGCCGCCTGCAGCACCTCGTCCGACCAGTCTCCCGTCCGCTGGTCGTAGGCGTTCGTGCCGGAGGCGTCGGAGCGGTCCGTCGCGAGCCGGCCGGTCAGACCGAGCACGATGTAGTCCTTGGCGACGCAGAACCGGCGGACGCGCGACCACGCATCCGGCTCGTTGTCTCGGACCCACATGACCTTCTCGATCGAATAGGTCGAGTTCAGCCGATGCCCGAGCAGCCCGTAGGCGTGCTCGGCGCCGAGCGCAGACTCGAGCTCGCGCTGCTGCGCTCCGGAACGCGTGTCGGCCCAGATGATCGCCGGCCGCACGGGGATGCCGTCACCGTCCAGCAGCACCGCGCCCATCATCTGCCCGCTGACCACGAGCCCGGTGACGGCGGACGCCGCCGTGCCCGTGCGGGCCAGGAGTCCGCGGGTGGCCGCGACCACGGCATCCCACCAGTCCTGCGGATCCTGCTCCGCGACGCCGCCGGCGGCGAAGTGCGCGGGGTATCCGACGGTCACCGCGGCGACGAGGCGCCCGTCGTCGTGATGGAGGGAGGCCTTGTTCCCGGTCGTGCCGAGGTCGTGCGCGATGATCACGGGCGAAGCCTAGGCCGAGTAGGGGCGCAGCTCGACGCCTTCTGCGGCGCGGTAGGCGCGCGAGCCCATGCCGTGCTCGAGCACCCAGCCGTAGTCGTGCCCTGCGCCGCCGGGGTAGACGGCGAGGAAGGCATAGGGCTCGTCGCCGGCGTTCACGGACCGGTGCGCCCACCCGGGCGGGATGTAGCCGATCGTGCCGGGGAGCATGTCGAGCCACTCGGTGCGCTCGCCGTCGAACAGGAGCAGCCCGCCCGCGCCCTTCAGCGCCAGGTAGATCTCGCCCTGATGGTTCGGATGCTGATGCCCCTTGGTCATCCACAGCTCGCCGCCGGTGTCGCCGGGCATGATCGTGGTGATCGACTGGGGGAGCTCGCGCTCGATCTCGGGAACCGGCGAGCTGGTCACGGTGTAGACGACGGGGTCGTCGCCCGTCGAGGCTGCGGACCAGGCGTCCGCGTCCAGGAACAGGCCCTCCAGATCCGACATGCGACGCGTGAGCGTCGGCCCTTCGGGGGAGAGCGTCAGCCGCTCGGCGTCGAAGGCGATCGCCATCGGGGAGATCGGCGGGATGTGGAACTCGGGCATCGGGTCTCCTCGGCGATGAAGGGCAGAGGACGCCTCCGCGCGCCCCTGCCTGTAATAACAAGCAGTCTACCTGTAATGACAGGTGGGGGACAACGCCGTCCTGCGGATCCCTCTCGCCTCGGCCGCGAACGCCTCTTGTCTCGACGGGGCAGGAGGGCGAGACTGGCGTCGGGGGACTCGGCGGAAGGCGGCGACGTGGCACACGGAGACATCACGCACATCGACATCCCGGTCGCGGACATGGCGCGGGCGACGGCGTTCTACTCGGGACTGTTCGGCTGGAGCATCGCGGAGATGCCCGGCTTCGAGGGGTACCCGATGTGGCAGGCGCCGAACGGCATCTCCGGTGGAGGGCTGGCGCCACGGGACGACGGATTCACGCAGCCGCGCTCCTATGTCGAGGTCGACTCGATCGACGACACGATCGCCGCGGCCGAGGCGGCGGGCGGACGCGTCGCCGCGCCGAGGCAGCCGATCACGGAGACGAGCGCCTGGGCCGTGATCATCGATCCCGACGGCAATCGCATCGGGCTCTTCGAGGGCGTCATCGGAGGCTGACCCCGACCCCCGGTGCGGTGCGGGATGGAAAAGGTGCTTCCCGAGGCGCGTGGGGGTCCCCTTTCCATCCCGCACCGGTGCGTTTGTATACCAATGAGGGCAGTTGGGGGGATAGCTACGCGTGAGAGGCGTTTTGTGCATACACTAATGGCATGAGCATCGTCGCGCCCCGTGCCAGCGATCGCGCCTATGCGATCCTGCTCGAGGAGATCCAGGGGGGCGTGCTCGCGCCGGGAACCGTGCTCGCCGAGGTCGAGCAGGCCGCCCGTCTCGGTGTGAGCCGCACGCCCCTGCGCGAAGCGCTCCAGCTCCTCGCCGCGGACGGTCTCGTCGTGCAGCAGTCGCCCAGGGTCACGGTCGTCTCCGACGTGGACGCCGACGACATCCGCGCGCTGTTCGAGATCCGCCGTGCCCTCGAGGAGTCCGCGGCGCGCCTGGCCGCCGGGCGGGGCGACACCGCGCTGTTCGCCGCGCTCGCCGCGGAGTTCGCCGAGGTCGACCTCTCGGTCCGCGGCGGCAGGGATGCCTATGATGCGCTCATCGCACGCTTCGACCGCGCGATCGATGACGCGGTCGCGAACGACTACATCGCCTCCGCCCTGCGCACGGTCCGCACTCATCTGGTCCGTGTGCGGAGGATGGCGAGGGACCGGCCGGAGCGTCTGGCGGCCTCCGTGGCGGAGCATCGCCTGATCGCCGAGGCGCTCGCCGAGGGCGACGGCGATCTCGCGGCGCACGCGACCCACGTGCATCTGCGCAACGCGCTCACTGGCATCCTCGAGTCGCTCGAAGGCGGCGTTCCGAGGCGGACCGACGGGCCGCGCGCGACGACCGGCGCAATGACGGACCGCTCCCGTCCCACCGATGAAGCAAGCGAAGGAGAGAGATGACCGTCATCCACCACGTCCGCGTCCACCGCAGCGAAGAGCAGCTGCCCCGCGAGGAACAGCTGGCGTGGAAGATCGCCGAGGTCGCGGCCGACGAGGTCGAGGTCGAGCCTGCCGTCGTCGACATGATCGTGAACCGCATCATCGACAACGCGGCAGTGGCGGCGGCATCCCTCACTCGCGCCCCGATCGCGGCGGCGCGGGCGCAGGCGCTCAGCCACCCCGTCTCCCGCGGCGGTGCGGGCGCGAACCTGTTCGGCGCGCCGCTCGACGAGCGCACCAGCCCCGAGTGGGCGGCGTGGGCCAACGGCGTCGCCGTGCGCGAGCTCGACTACCACGACACCTTCCTGGCGGCGGAGTACTCCCACCCCGGGGACAACATCCCGCCGATCCTCGCCGTCGCCCAGCACGCCGGCTGCGACGGGCGCGCGCTCGTGCGCGGCATCGCGACGGGGTACGAGATCCAGATGGATCTCGTCCGCGCCATCAGCCTGCACAGGCACAAGATCGACCACGTCGCGCACCTCGGCCCGTCGGCGGCCGCGGGCATCGGCACGCTTCTCGGTCTCGACATCGCGACGATCCACCAGGCGGTCGGACAGGCGCTGCACACCACGACCGCCACGCGGCAGAGCCGCAAGGGCGAGATCTCCACCTGGAAGGCGCACGCCCCCGCCTTCGCGGGCAAGATGGCCGTCGAGGCGGTGGACAGGGCGATGCGCGGACAGACCAGTCCAGCGCCGATCTACGAGGGCGAGGACGGCGTCATCGCCTGGATGCTGGACGGCAAGAATGCCTCGTACGAGGTTCCGCTGCCCGCACCCGGCGAGCCCAAGCGGGCGATCCTGGACTCCTACACGAAGGAGCACTCGGCGGAGTATCAGGCGCAGGCGTGGATCGACCTCGCCCGCCGGCTGCACAACGAGCGCCCGGAGCTGCGGGACCCGGCGAGGATCGCATCGATCGTGCTGCACACCAGCCACCACACGCACTATGTGATCGGCTCGGGTGCCAACGATCCGCAGAAGTACGATCCGACCGCCTCCCGCGAGACGCTCGACCACTCCATCCCGTACATCTTCGCCGTCGCGCTGCAGGACGGCGGCTGGCACCACGTCGACTCCTACGCGCCGGAGCGCGCCGCACGTCCCGACACCGTCGAGCTCTGGCGCAAGGTGACCACGGCGGAGGATGCCGAGTGGACCCGCCGCTATCACTCGGAGGATCCGGACGAGAAGGCCTTCGGAGGGCGCGCGGAGATCACTCTCGCCGACGGCTCGACCGTCGTGGCGGAGATCGCCGTGGCCGACGCCCACCCGCTCGGCGCGCGTCCCTTCGTCCGTGCGGACTACATCGCGAAGTTCCGGCTGCTGGCCGGGCCCGTGCTCGAGCCGGTCGAGATCGAGCGGTTCCTGGGGCTCGTCCAGCGCCTGCCCGAGCTGACCGCCGCCGAGGTCGGCGAGCTGTCCATCGTGGCGAAGCCGGGCGTCCTCGAGTCCGTCTCGGCGCCGAGGGGGCTGTTCTGATGCCCATGCTGTCGTCCAGCCGCCGGGCTCAGACCACCCGCTCCATCCGGCTCACCCTGTCGTCTGCCCGACCCATCAGCCGTGCTCGGGCGTCCACCCGTCGACTCCAGGTCGGCCCCCTGCCGGCCGTGTCCGGGAAGACGCGGGTGCGGGAGGGGGCATCCCGCAGCTTCCCGGACGCGCTCCGCAGGGATGTCCGGGAAGATGCGAATGCGGGCGGACGACACCCGCAACAACCCGGACGGGCCGTGCTCGCCGTCGTCCCCGAGGACGACAGGGCCCGCTCGGGGAGCATCCCCATAGAGAGCATCTCCATAGAGGGAGGGAACCGCTGATGCTGTACTCCACGACGACACCGGCCGAGAAGCGGCGGCTGCTCCGCGAACGCCTCGCCTCGGGGGAGCTGCTGCGCTTCCCCGGCGCGTTCAACCCGCTCAGCGCCCGTCTCATCGAGCGGAAGGGCTTCGAGGGCGTGTACATCTCCGGCGCCGTGCTGTCCGCGGATCTCGGCCTGCCGGACATCGGATTGACGACGCTCACCGAGGTCGCCGGTCGTGGTCAGCAGATCGCGCGGATGACGGAGCTCCCCGCGATCATCGATGCGGACACCGGCTTCGGCGAGCCCATGAACGTCGCGCGCACGATCCAGACGCTCGAGGACGCCGGCCTCGCCGGCGCGCACATCGAGGATCAGGTGAACCCGAAGCGCTGCGGCCACCTCGACGGCAAGAGCGTCGTGGACGAGGACACCGCGGTCAAGCGCATCCGCGCCGCGGTCGACGCGCGCCGGGACGAGAACTTCCTCATCATGGCCCGCACCGACATCCGCGCGATCGAGGGTCTGGACGCCGCGGTCGATCGCGCGAAGGCGCTGGTGGATGCCGGCGCCGACGCGATCTTCCCCGAGGCGATGCGCGACCTCGCCGAGTTCGAGACGATGGCGAAGGCGCTGGACGTGCCGATCCTCGCCAACATGACCGAGTTCGGGAAGTCGGAGCTGTTCTCGACCGCGCAGCTGCAGGATGCCGGCGTGCGCATCGTCATCTGGCCGGTCTCCCTGCTGCGCCTCGCGATGGGCGCGGCGGACCGCGCGCTGGACACGCTGTCCGACGAGGGGCATCTCACGGGCAGGCTGGGGGAGATGCAGCACCGCGCGGACCTCTACGACCTCATCGACTACGAGTCGTACAGCCGCTTCGACTCCGGCGTCTTCGACTTCCGGGTGGAGCGCTGAGACCCGCTCCGGACGGGGTCATTCGCTGAGGGTCTCGCTCCACCATGCCCGGTGTGCAGCGGAGTGGTCCTGCCCGCCGCCGACGGCGTCCAGCGCCTGGCTCCACCGTGCGTCGACGAGCGCGCTCATCGGTGCGTCGACGGCCGCCGAGACCGCCAGCTCGCGCGCGATCCGCACGTCCTTGGCGAGGAGCCCGAGGAGGAAGCCGGTCGAGTAGCGGCCGGAGACGACCTCGCCGAAGACGACCTCGCTGACGAAGCTGCGCCCGGTGGAGGTGTTGATCACGTCGATCGCCGTGGCGGGGGCCAGCCCGTACTCCTTGCCGACCACGAGGGCCTCCGCCGTGGCCACGTACGTCGCCGCGGCGACATAGTTGTTCATCGCCTTCATGGCGTGTCCCGTGCCCAGGCGTCCGGTGCGGAAGCGGCGCTGCGGGTCGCCGAGGACGTCGAGCACGGGGATGACGGCCGCGACGTCCTCGTCCTCGCCGCCCACCATCAGCGAGAGCTCCCCGCTCACCGCGCGGGGCACGCCGCCGGACACCGGTGCGTCGACGAGACGCAGCCCGTGCGGCTCGAGGAGCGCGGCCAGGGCGAGCGTGTCCTCGGGGCTCGAGGAGCTCATGTCGACGACCACCGCGCCGTCGCGGATCGCGGGGGCGATGCCGTCGCCCCAGCCCAGCAGGCTGTCCTGCACGATCGCGCCGTTGGGCAGCATCGTGATCAGCACGCCGGCCGGTGCGAAGTCGGCGGGACCGGTCGCGGCGGTCGCCCCGTGCTCGACGGCGAAGCGCCGGGCGAGCGCCCCGTCCGCGTCGTGGACGATGAGGTCGAATCCGGCCGCGGCGAGGTTGGCGGCCATCGGCCAGCCCATCCGTCCGAGTCCGATGAATCCCACCATGCCGTTGTCGCTCACGCCTGTCTCGCTCTCTCAGAAAAAGCAGCGGGCGTCGAGGAGGATGACATCGCCGCCGCGCTGCGGGCACCAGGAATTCGGCCCTCTCTCATTCGAGTGATTCGGCGACTCCGGCGCAAGCGTTCCGACATTGGGACCGCCTATAAGGAACATGCGCAATCGCTTCTTTGCCGACCCGTGCGAGGAACGTAGGTTCATGACAGATCGCGCGACGCGCGCGTCGTCGTGCGCGATCCGACACCGTCGTCACCACGCATGCGTCGCGCCCGCCGGGCCCGACGTGGGAAGGACTCTCCGTGCATCACGCAATCCAGCTGGACGCCCCTGCTCCCCTCGCCGAGGATCCGCTCGCCTGGCGGGAGGTCGACACTCCGCGGCCCGGTCCGGGACAGCTGCTCATCAAGGTCGTGGCATGCGGGGTGTGCCGTTCCAACCTCCACATGATCGAGGGCGACTGGCTCGGCGGCGGCCTGCCCGCGATCTCGCCGATCGTCCCCGGTCATGAGGTCACCGGCATCGTCGAGTCGATCGGCGATGGCGTGTCCGGCTTCCACCCGGGCGACCGGGTCGGCGTGCAGCCGCTGTGGTCCACCTGCGAGCGCTGCGAGCACTGTCTCAGCGGCCGCGAGCAGCTCTGCCAGGAGCGCCTCATCACCGGCGAGATGGTCGACGGAGGATACGCCGAGTACATGATCTCCGTCGCCGCGCACACCTATCGGATCCCCGACGGACTGGATCTCGTGGCGTCGGCGCCGTTGTTCTGCCCGGGGATCACCGCCTTCGGCGCCGTGGCCAAGCTCGACCTCGGCGAGGGCAGCAGGGTCGCGGTCTTCGGCCTCGGCGGCGTCGGCCACATGGCGGTGCAGTTCGCCCGGCTGACCGGTGCCGAGGTCACCGCGGTCGCGCGCGGCCGCGACCACCTCGACGTCGCTCGCGAGCTCGGCGCCGCGCAGACCGTCGACGCCACCGATCCCGAGGCCGTGCAGGCGCTGGAGGGCACGATGGACGCCGCGATCGTGTTCGCCCCGTCGGACGCCGTCGCTCGGCGGGCCCTCGGCTCGGTCAAGCGCGGCGGCACCGTGGTGCTCGGCGTGATCGCCTCCTTCGGCACGATCACCTTCGCCGAGGGCAAGACGATCAAGGAATCGATCCTCGGCTCGCGCGCGGACATGGAGCAGGTGCTCTCGCTCGCCGCGGAGGGCAGGATCCGCACCGTGGTGGATGCCTTCGCGCTGGCCGATGCGCCCGCCGTGCTCGGACGGCTCGCGGACGGCGGGCTGCGCTCCCGAGCCGTGCTGACGGCCTGATCGCGGACAGGATCGGACGAGGGGGCTCACGGCATGCCGTGAGCCCCCTCGTCGACCGGAGAACCTGATCAGCGGCTGATGATCTTGGGGGCGGCGAACTCCTTGAGCCCCTCCGCCCCGAACTCCAGCCCGTACCCGGAGCCCTTCATCCCGCCGAACGGCACGAGCGGGTTCAGCGCGCCGTGCTGGTTGATCCACACGCTCCCCGCCTGGATCCGCAGCGCGACCTCGTGCGCCTGCTCCGGATCACCCCAGACCGACGCCCCGAGCCCCTGTGTGGAGTCGTTGGCGCGCGCGATCGCGTCGTCGACGTCGCTGTAGCGGATCACCGGCACGGCGGGTCCGAACTGCTCCTCATCGACGAGGGCGATGCCGTCCTCGATGTCCGCGACGATCGTGGTGCGGTAGAACAGCGGACCCAGCTCGGGGGCCGGCTCGCCGCCGACCACGATGCGGGCGCCGTGCGCCCTGGCGTCCTCGACGAGTCCTGCGACGATGTCGAACTGCTTCCTGTTCTGCAGCGGGCCGAGCACGTTCCCCTCTTCGAGGCCGTTGCCCATCGGCATGACCCTGGCGAGCTCGGCGAGGGCGTCGACCACCTCGTCGTACTGCGACTCGTGCACGTACAGGCGCTTGAGCGCTGCGCACGTCTGGCCGGTGTTGATGAAGATGCCCCAGAACAGATCCTGCGCGATGGCGGCGATGTCGGCGCCGGGGAGGATGATCCCCGGGTCGTTGCCGCCGAGCTCGAGCGTGAGGCGTGCGAGGTTCGCCGCGGAGGCCGCCACGATCTTGCGTCCGGTCGCGGTCGACCCGGTGAAGGTGATCTTGTCCAGGTCGGGGTGCGCCGCGATCGCCGCGCCGACCTCGCGGTCGCCGGAGACGGCCGTCATCACGCCGTCCGGAAGCCGGCGGTTGAAGATCTCCACGAGCGCGAGGACGGACAGCGGGGTGAACTCGGACGGCTTGACCACCACGGTGTTGCCCATCCGCAGCGCGGGGGCGACCTGCCAGATCGCGATCATGACCGGCCAGTTCCAGGGACCGATCGCTCCGACGACGCCGAGCGGGTCGTAGTGCAGCTCGGCGCGTGCGGGGCCGTCCTCGAAGACGACCTCCGGCCCGAGGACGGTGTCGGCCGCGTTGCGGGTCCACACGGCCGCCGCCCCCACCTCGAAGCGGGCGTTCGGGCCGTCGAGGGGCTTGCCCTGCTCGCGGGACAGGAGCACGGCCAGCTCCTCGGCGTTCGCCTCGATGTCGTCGGCGATCTCGTTGAGGATCCTGGCCCGCTCGGCGTGGCCGAGCGCCGCCCAGGCCGGCTGCGCCGCGCGGGCTCGCGCGACCGCCGCGTCGAGGTCGGTCACGGTGTGGATCGGAGCGTGGCCGATGGTCTCTCCGGTGGCCGCGTCGGGGATCGGGCGGCCTTCGTCCGCGGAGACGGAGACGGCGGCGAGGAGTGTGTTCTCAGACATGGTGTGTCCTCCGGATTCCGGGTTCAGGCCGAGGCGATGCGGTCGGTGACCGCGGTCGCGGTCGTGGAGGCGAAGTCGATGCCGGGGAACCAGTCCGGGAGCACGATCCGCCCCTCGGCGATGGCGCCGTCGAGCAGCCGGTTCATCTCCGCGGGTCCTGCGGTGAGCTCGTAGGAGGCGAGATGCGTGGCGTGCGGGGGCAGCTCGGGGTCGACGAGGGTCGCCGCGACGTTCCAGCGGTGCGCGGCGGCGAGCTGCCCGATCTCCACGTTCTCGCGGACGTGCCGGTGATACCAGTCCTCGTACTCCGTCGTGGTCCTGCCCGCGGGCGGGGCGCTGAAGACGAGGTAGAGGCTCTCGGCGTCGAGAGTATGGGCGGGACGGATCTCGTCGATGGCGGCGAGGTCGTACACCGCCCAGCGCGAGCGGCCGAAGAACTCCGGGAGCGGGACCCGGTCGGTCCCGAGCGCGGTGTCGATCCCCGCAAGGGTCTCGGCGGCGCCCTCGGACTCGACCTCGTAGAACGCCACGTAGTCGTAGGCGGTCGGCGAGCCCTTCCCGACGCCGGCCTTCGTGCGATAGAGCCGCGCCGAGAGCACTCCCGGCAGGCCGAGGATGTCACGGATGTGGCCCGGGTACCAGGTCTCGAACTCGGCGCGGTCCAGGTCCGCCGGCGGCAGGGAGAACACCGCGCGCAGCGGATTGGTCGTACTCGTCATCAGATCTCCTTCGATTCGGATGGGTGATGCCGTCGTTCAGGACGGGTCGGCGATCGGGGTCAGCAGGTCGGTCTCGCCGCGTTCCGCGAGGATCGGCTGCAGGATGCGCAGGCCGTCCACCGCGGCGGGGATGCCGGCGTAGAGCAGCGCGTGCAGGCACACCTCGCGCAGCTCGGCGGGGGTGACGCCGTTGGCGAGGGCGCCCCGCATGTGGGTGTTGGCCTCGGGGGACCGCCCGAGTGCGAGCAGCATCGCGACGGTGATGAGGCTCCGGTCGCGGGTGCCGAGATCCTCGCGCTGCCAGAGGTCGCCGAAGCACCAGCGGGTCACGATCTCCTGGAGCTTGTCGTCGAGCTCCGTCGTGCTCTCGGTCTGGCCCTCGGCTCCCGCACTGCCGAACATGCGGCGGCGCAGCTCCAGGCCCTCCTCGTACAGCCGGTCGTGGATCATGCGTGTTCCTCTCTGCGGGGTCGGCCGGCGCCGCATCCGGCGGCGTCATCTCCGACGTCGCACACGCACAGCGGGCGTTCGCGGCTCAGGGCCGCCGTCTCTGGCAAGAGTGGTACGGGCGTTCCCGGCGGGCAACGCGGAAAAACTGTGGTGCTTCGTTTGCCGTGCCTATGTAGGCGGCCGGCGTCGCGCCGTCCCGCGGGTCAGCGCAGGATCAGCGGATTGAGGTTCATCCCATCCGCCCCCGGCACCGCGAGAGGGGCGAGCACGAGCGCCCCGGCGACCCTGGTGCCCCGGCCGATCTCGGCGCGCAGGGCCGCGAGTCGCAGTTGTCGACGAGGGGCAGGCCGATCGCCCATCCGAGGATGTGCGCGGTGGCGTGCGCGGCCTTCGCCTCCCGGGAGTCGAGCATGTCCCAGGCCAGCACCGAGACGCCGTTGTCGGCGACCCACCGCGCCCCGGACTCCGCGAGTCCGCCGCCGGCGTCCTCGGGAGATTCCGGGCCGCCCAGCATCCGCCCCGCTGAGGCCTCGAAGCGATCCCTGCCCATGTCCAGGCACAGCGCGTCGCCGGGCAGGAACTCCACGCCGGACGCCTGCAGAGCCGCCTGGATGTCGTCGCCCTCGACCGGGCGGTCGGCCCATTCCGTCTCGCGCAGAGCCGGGATGTCGACGTAGACGGCTCGCGTGATCACGCCCGATCCCGCGAGCACGTCGATCGAACCCTGCCGGGGGTCGTCGACGGATCTCCCGCCGTAGTAGGTCCCGCCCACGGCGACGTGGTTCAGAGCGTCGAGATGCGTGTTCTGCAGTCCATGCGGATCGAGCCGGAGGTGCGAGAGGCTCCAGCCGATGCCGTCCCCGCCGTCGAGGAGCTCCCGTTCGTGCCGGAGGACGACGGCGCTCTCGGCGGCGGTGAAGTCGTCGTCGCTGAGCGGGCGGGACAGGCTCACCGAGCGGCCGAGCCGGATCTCGGCGGCGGCTCTGGCCGCCGCCGCCTCATCGATGCGGTTGAGCGTGCCGCGGAGATCGGCGGCGTGATGGCGGTCCTCCGCCGCCCTGCGCACCCACTCCGGGACGGGGAGCGGCCGGCCGGCCTCGGTGATCTTCGGCATGCGCTGCTCCTCCTTCGCGTGCAGACCCCCGGTCTGCGGACCCGCCAGACTGGCCTCATGCAAGAAATCCACTACACCATACGGCAGTTGCAGCACTTCGTCGCCGTCGCGGAGACGGGATCGATCAGCCGCGCTGTCGAGCGCACCTACACCTCGCAGCCCGGGATATCCCTCTCGATCTCGGAGCTCGAACGCGGCATCGGCGTGAAGCTGCTCATCCGTCAGCGCGCCAAGGGGGTGACCCTCACCCGCGCCGGGAAGGAGTTCCTGGAGCACGCCCGAGGGCTCCTCACCACCGCGGAGACGCTGCAGGCGCACATGGACTCCGAGCGCGGCAGCCTCAGCGGGCGGCTCTCCATCGGATGCAATCCGGCGCTCGAACCGGTCATGCTCTCTCCGTTGCTCGCCGGCTTCCACAAGGACAGTCCGAATGTCGCCGTCGAGTTCCAGGAGGGTCCTCAGCCCGAGCTCGAGCAGGGTCTGCGGGATGGCACCACCGAGCTCGCCCTCGTGTACGACGACCACCTCTCGCCGGGGCTCACCGGTGTCGTGATCGACGTCGTCACCCCGTATGTGCTCCTGCCCGCAGGGCATCGCTTCGCGGAGGCGGCGGACGTCAGCCTGGCCGATCTCGCCAGTGAGCCGATGATCCTCGTCGACAACTCCCCGAGCCGCGAGAACTGGGCGCAGACGATGGCGGCGCTGGGGATCGAGCCGCGGATCGGCCACGCGTCCCGCAACTTCGAGTTCGTGCGCTGTCTCGTCGGGCGAGGTCTCGGATACAGCTTCCTGATGCAGCGCCCGGTGTCGGATGTGACCTACGAGGGGACCAGGGTCGTCGCGAAGAGGATCAGGGAGCGGATGCCGACGACGACGATCGTGCTGGCATACGTGAAGGGCTCGCGCCTGTCCCCCCGCGCGCTGCGGTTCATCGAGTTCGTGTCGGAGGAGATCCGCGAGCGCCGCAAGGCCGACGAGCTCGCCGACGGCTGACGGCGGTCCGTCCGCGATAGGGAAACCTGATGTGGAACTTGAGCATTACCTCATATGCCCAGACGCCTCCCTGTTGTTGACTTCGAGGTATTGCACACGAGCTCCGCGGGAACGCCCCGCGCCGGGCTCTCTGGAATCAACGGCGATCCCGACTCCCCCGAGGGAGCCCCACGGTCGCGGAATGCGTGGAATGACCATGAGAACGTCACGGCAACCCGAGCCTGACCCGATCGTCCGCACGGGCGCAGCAGCATGCTGAGCGCCGATGCGGTCATGCCGGCGCCTCCGGCGCTGGAGGACGACGCGCTGGTGCGCACGACCTCGCTCCGGAAGGCTTTCGGGCAGACGCAGGCGCTGTCCGACTGCAGCTTCGAGCTGCTCCCCGGCGAGGTGCACGCGATAGCGGGGGAGAACGGATCCGGCAAGAGCACGCTGGTGAAGATCCTCAGCGGCGTGCACGTGCCGGACACCGGCGGGATCCGGATCGGCGGGCGGACGGTGCGAGGCTTCGCCACCCCGAGGATCGCGCAGGAGAACGGCGTCGTCACGGTCTTCCAGGAGATCCTGGTCGCCCCGGCGCGCTCGGTGCTCGACAACGTCTGGCTCGGCGGCGAGACCGCGCTCCGGCGTTCGGCCTCGGTCAAGGAGAAGAAGGCCACGGCGTCGATGTGGCTGGAGCGCCTGCTCGGCTCCTCCCTCGACCTGTCGACTCCGATGGAGGATCTGTCGCTCAGCGACCGTCAGGCCTGCTGCATCGCCAGGGCGCTCATCCGCGATCCCCGCGTGCTGATCCTCGACGAGGCCACCTCCGCGCTGGACGTGGAGACCAGGGACCGTCTCTTCGACGTCGTCGCGGAGCTCGGCAGCAAGGGCGCGGGCGTGGCGTTGATCACGCACCGCATGGACGAGGTCGAGGCCATCGGCGACCGCATCACGGTGATGCGCTCCGGCCGGACGGTAGCGACGCTGGCGAAGGGGGAGTGGCGGCCCAGCCAGGTCGTCGCGCTGATGTCGGGGACCGACGAGCGCGAGGACGCCGGCGAGCACCGGAGACGCGAGTCTGTCCAGCCCGGGCCCGTCGTGCTGCGTGCACGCGACCTGAGGCTGCACGCGCAGGGCCGGCCCCTGGACGTCGAGATCCGATCGGGGGAGCTCATCGGGCTCGCCGGGCTGGAGGGTCATGGCCAGCACGACTTCCTGGAGGCGCTGCGCGGCTCCGGCCCCGCGGTGGGCGTGGTCGAGCGGGTGACCGACGGCGGCACGGCGGCGATCCGCAGCTTCACCGACGCGGCGAAGAACGACATCGCCTACGTGCCGAGGGAACGCGGTCGCGAGTCGATGTTCGGCTGGATGTCGATCAGGGAGAACTTCGGGATGCCCACCCTCGCCGAGGATGCGAGGGGCGGATGGCTGCGACCCGCGGCGACCGCCCGCCGTCTGACGGAGTACGTGAAGCGACTGGGCATCGTGCTCGGCAGCCCGGAGGACAGGATCACCACGCTGAGCGGCGGCAACGCGCAGAAGGTGGTCATCGCGCGCTGGCTCGCCTCCCATCCGAAGGTGCTGCTGCTCAACGATCCGACACGCGGCATCGACGTCAATGCGAAGCGCGACCTCTACGCAGTGCTCAAGGAGCTCGCCGACGACGGCATGGCGATCGTCATGCTGTCGACCGAGGTCGACGAGCACATCGGCCTGATGGACCGGGTGCTCGTGTTCCGCGAGGGCGAGCTCTCCCGGGAGATGCCCGCCGACGAGCTCTCCAGGACGGCGCTCGTCTCGGCGTACTTCGCCGATCCGCAGGACCCGCAGCGAGGAGCACGACCATGACCGGCACGATCATCGCCGCGGCGCCCGCCGTCCGCCGCCGGATCGGCGTCCGCGACTTCCTCCGCCGCAACAGCTATGCCATCGCCGCGCTCCTCGCGGCGATCCTCCTCGTCGCGAACCTCCTCACGCAGCCCAACTTCGGCTGGACGCAGCAGCTGGCGACCTTCGCGCCGCTGGCGATCGCCGCGATGGCGAGCACGCCTTCGATCATCAGCGGCCGGGGCGGTTTCGACCTCTCGATCTCGCCCCTCATGACCTTCTGCTCCGCGGTGTTCATCATCGTCCTCGTCCCGAGCGGTCTCGGCGGCATCGAGGCGGTCCCCATCGTCCTGCTCGTGGGCGCGGCGATGGGGGCGATCAACGGCCTGCTGATCGTGCTGCTGCGCGTGCCGGCGATGGTCGTGACGCTCGCGATGTACTTCGTGCTCATCGGGATCAATCTCAAGTTCATCCCGAACCCGGTGAGCATGACCGGCAGCTGGGTCTCGAGCCTGGCGGGGATGGTCGGCCCGATCCCCGGCGGCCTGATCACGATCGCCGCGCCCCTGATCATCTGGGGCCTGATCGGCCTCATCCCCTACAAGCGGCTGCTGTACGCGGTCGGCAGCGATGACGCGGCCGCGTTCTCCAGCGGCGTGAACGTCGCCTTCGTCCGGACCATGGCCTACGTGCTCGGCGGCCTCTTCGCGGCGGTCGGCTCCTTCGCCCTGGTGGGCCTGGTGAGCTCGGCGGATGCCGGGCAGTCGTCGTCGTACACCCTCGTGGCGGTCGCCGCGCTGGCGCTGGGCGGCACCTCGCTCGTCGGCGGCAGGGGCGGCCTGCTCGGCTCCATGCTCGGCGCGGCGGTCATCTACCTGCTGCAGAGCCTGCTGCGCGGGCTCGATGTGAACCCGACCTGGCTGCAGCTGATCAACGGCGTCGTCCTCGTCCTCGCCGTCGTCGTCGGTGCCCAACTCACCCGCAAGAAGAAGGAATCCGCATGAGCACCACCACCGCACCCGCTCCCGCGCCCGCTGCTCCCGACCGGGACGGCTCGGCCGGATTCTCCGCGATCCTCCGGAGGGCGGCGGAGGCGCAGCGCCGGTTCCCGGTCCTGCAGGTCGCCGCCGTCGTGGTCATCTACGCGTTCGGCGCTCTCACCCTTCCCGGATTCTTCAGCTTCCCGGCGCTGCAGTCGATCCTCGTCCTCGCCGCGCTCGCCGGTCTCGCCTCCCTCGGGCAGACGATGCTCATCATCATGGGCGGCTTCGACATGTCCGTCTCCGGGTTCATCGTCGCCGGCGCCCTCGCCGTCACGAGCCTCACGTCGATCTACAACGTGGATGTGGGCGTGGCGCTCGGCATCACCGTGATCGCCGCGGCCCTCCTCGGCGGTGCGGCGGGGCAGATCTGCCACCGGCTCGACATCCCGCCGCTCGTGGTGACGCTCGGCACCGGCGCGATCGCGCTCGGCGCGATGCAGATCCAGACCGGCGGCGCCCTCGCCGGCAGCGCCCCCGCGTGGCTCTCGATGCTGTCCTCGCCGATCCAGTCGACGTTCGGCATCCCGTTCCCGCCCGTGGTCGTGATCTGGGTCGTCGTCATCATCGCCGCCGCCCTCTTCCTGCACCGGACCGTCTGGGGCCGGCACATCCTCGCGACCGGCGCCAACCCGACGGCGGCGGAGAACTCCCTCGTGAGGACCAGGACGGTGTGGACGCTCGTCTTCGCGTTCAGCGCCGTCATGTCCGTGCTCGTCGGCGTCCTGCTCGCCGGGTTCTCGGGGAGCGTGGACTCGACCCTCGGCAACCCCTACCTGTTCCAGTCCGTCGCGACCGTCGTTGTCGGCGGCACCGTCTTCGGCGGCCCTGGCGACTACACGCGGACCGTCATCGGCACGCTGTTCCTCTCGGTCCTCATGATCGTGCTGATCGGTCACGGGGCCGACACCGCGGACCAGCAGCTTCTCTACGGCGTCATCATCCTCCTCGCGGTGACCCTCTACGGCCGCCAGCGAAGGATCCGGGATCTCGTATGAACCCGCTCGACGATCCCTTCACCAGGCGACGGCTGCGAGCCGCGGCCGTCGCGCACCCACAGCACCACACGAGAAAGTGAGACAACGTTGTCGAATCTGAATGTCAGCTCGCGCAGACTCCTGCGCGCGAAGCGTCCTGCCGCCGTCGCAGCGATGGTGGGCGTCGCCGCCCTCCTCGCCGCCTGCGGGTCGGGCGGGGCCACCGTCGGCAACGGCGGGACGAACACCGGCGGATCCTCGGACGGGGAGGCGAGCGCGGTCTGCGGCGAGCTGCCCTACATCCCCGCGGACTTCGTCGACGGCGCGGACGAGGGACTCTCCGACGAGACCAAGGAGCTGTTCAGCGGGTACCCCGGCCCCGTGCGGCCGAGCGCGTATGCCGACATGGAGGCGAAGCCGGGGCCCTGGCGCATCGGCTTCAGCTCCTTCGCACCGAATTCCGCCTGGGTCACGAACCTCTTCCAGGGCATGGAGGACGCCTTCGCCAAGGCGAAGGAGCTCGGACTCGTGACGGGCGAGCTGGAGACGAACATCCTTCCTGACGCGTCGACGCAGACCCCCGCGGATCAGATCGCGGGCTTCCAGTCGCTCGTGCGGGACGGCGTCGACGGCGTCATCATGCTCCCGATCGCGGCCGACCCGCTGGCTCCGGCGCAGACCGAGGCGGGCGAGGCGGGCGTGCCGACCGTCATCATGGGCAACACCAGCCCGTCCGAGTACGCGATCTCCGCGAACCCGCTCAACATCGCCGGCGGCACGGCCGAGACGATCAAGGCGCTCGGCGGCAAGGGCAACATCGTCATCGTCCGCGGCATGCAGGGCGCGGCGGCGGAGACCTACGGCTATGACCAGATCATGACGATGGTCGAAGCCTGCCCCGACCTGAACGTCGTCGGCGAGATCAACGGCAACTGGAACAACGCGACCACGAAGACGGCGATGCAGCAGTTCCTCGTCTCCCACCCCGGTCAGATCGACGGCGTGCTGCAGAACGGCATCATGGCGCAGGGCGTCATCCAGGCGTTCGAGCAGGTCGGGCGCGACGTCCCGACGGTGAGCATGGTCGGCGGCCAGGCCGGCGACCTGGGGTACTTCGCCGAGCATGTCGACGAGGGGTACGTCACCGGCGGCAGCGCCTACAACGGCAACCAGCAGGCGTGGTCCGCGATGCGCATCCTCCTGAACACGCTCGCCGGCAACGGGCCGAAGGTGACGGACATCCCGATCCAGGTTCCCGTGGTCACGAAGGACAACGTCAAATCGCTCGTACCGGAGGGCGCGACGCTCAACGACCTCGGCGACCCGCTCGGCTCGCCGAACGACTTCGCGCCGCAGTCGTACCTCGACCAGTTCTTCACCACGCCCGGCGGGCCGGGGGCCGACCTCGTCGAGTAGCGCGACGGGGGCTCCGGTCTGGGATGACATCCCACACCGGAGCCCCCGCGGCCCCGCCGCACCCCATCCAGACATCCCAGCGAAGGACACAGAGAAGAATGACCGCATTGCCGCTGCCAGAGAGCCTGCACCACCTGATCGATCCCGCGGCCGAGCTCGAGGAGCTGGCCTCCGGATTCCTCTTCACCGAGGGGCCCGCGTGGAACGCGGCCACGCAGGAGCTGATCTTCCACGACATCCCCGGCGACGCGCGATGGCGCTGGACGGAGCAGGACGGCGCGCAGCTCGTCGAGTCCCCGGACTTCAAGGGCAACGGCGCGGTGTTCGAGCCCGACGGGAGCCTCCTCGTCTGCGAGCAGGTCACCAGCTCGCTCGTGCGGATCCGCCCGGACGGCGCTCGTGAGATCCCGGCGTTCCACTACGAGGGCAAGTACCTCAACAGCCCGAACGACGTCGTCACCCATTCGGACGGCAGCATCTACTTCACCGACCCCAACTACGGTCGCTGGCCGGTCGCGGTCGGCGTCGGCCGGGACTGCGAGCTGGACTTCCAGGGCGTGTTCCGGGTGCCGCCGGGCGGCGGGCCCGTGCAGCTCGTCGTCGAGAAGGGCGAGTTCGAGCAGCCGAACGGCCTGTGCTTCTCGCCGGACGAGAAGGTCATGTACATCAACGACCGTACGAACCTGAAGGCCTTCGACGTCGCGGAGGACGGCTCGCTCGTGAACGGACGTCTGATCCGGGAGGACATGGGCAGCACCGAGATCCCCGGGACGGGCAACCCCGACGGCATGAAGACCGACGAGCTCGGCAACGTCTGGTGCACGGCGCGGGACGGCATCTGGGTCTTCGCCCCGGAGGGCGAGCTGCTCGGGATCGTCCCCACTCCGGAGGTGTCGGGCAACATCGTGTGGGGCGGGCCGGAGCTGCGCACGCTCTTCATCACCATGACGACCAAGCTCGTCCGCATCGAGACCAAGGTGCGGTCCTGCCCGCTGCCGTACCATCGCACGGATCGGGGGAACGCATGAGCGGCACGGACGATCTCGCCCTCCGGGTCCAGGTGCTGGAGGACATCCAGGAGATCCGGGCGCTCGTCTACCGGTACCGCGAGCACCTCGACCGCCGCGACCTGGCGGCCTACGCGAGCCTGTTCGCCGCGGACGGCCAGTGGTCGGGTCGCACCGGCACGGCTCGGACGCCCGCCGGCATCCAGTCGATGCTCGAGGAGAGGCTCGCGCCCAATCCGCCCGCGCCGGGGCCCACGACGAGGCACTTCGTCACGGAGCCGTCGATCGTCGTCGATGGGGACACCGCGACGGGATCCTGCCTGTGGTCGCTGCTCGGGCGGGGAGACGGCGACGTGCCCGAGATCGTCCTCCTCGGTCATTACGAGGACTCCTACGTCCGCGAGGACGGCGTCTGGAAGTTCGCCAGCAGGATCGCCCATGTCGACGTCCCCGCCTGAGGAGAGGAGGAGCGCGGCCATGAGCGCAGAGGAGGGTCCGCTGGACGAGCGTCTCGCACGCCTCGAGGACCTCGAGGAGATCAAGAGGCTGGCGATCGCCTACAAGGAGGCGCTGGACGGCAAGGACACGGCCGCCTATGCGGAGCTGTTCGCCGAGGACGGCACGCTGTGGTGCACGCCCGAGCTCCAGGCCACCGGCCGGCCGGGGATCAGGGCGCTCGTCGACTCCATGAGCGGCGGCCTGCTCACCGAGGTCGTCGGCACCGACTTCCACGCGATCGCGAACCATCTGATCGATCTCGACGGCGACACGGCGGACGGGAGCCTGACCTGGCTCTACTTCACCGTCGCCGCCGACGGCTCTCCGCGACTGGAGAAGATCGGGCACTACGTCGATCGGTACGTCCGTGAGCGCGGCGTCTGGCGCTTCCAGCGCCGGGAAGCCCCGACGGACATCCCCGCCATCTGAATCCGTCGCGGCCGCGCTCCGGGGCGCGGCCGGTCAGGGAAGGAACCCCATGACGACACTCGTCAACACCCCAGAGGACTTCGCCGCGGAGTCGCTCGCCGCGTTCTGCGAGGCGAACGCGCACCTGGTCGCGCACGTCCCCGGCGGCGCCGTCCGGCGCGGCTCCGCGCCCGGCAGGGTCACCGTCGTGATGGGAGGAGGTTCAGGGCATCACCCCGCCTTCGCGGGCTGGGTCGGCCAGGGTCTCGGCGACGCCGCGGTGTGCGGCAACGTCTTCTCCTCCCCGTCCGAGCATCAGATCCTCGGCGTCGCCCGCGCGGCGGATCAGGGCGGGGGGATCCTCTTCGTCCCGATCAACTACTCCGGCGACATCCTGCACTTCGGCGCGGCGATGCAGGTGCTGCGCGGCGAGGGCAAGGACGCCCGGCTCGTCGCGGTCACCGACGACATCGCCTCGGGGACTCCGGCGTCGTCGCAGGACAGGCGAGGGATCGCCGGGAGCCTCATCGTCATGAAGGTCGCCGGCGCCGCCGCCGCCCGGGGATGGCCGCTCGACGAGGTCGAGCGCATCGCGGTCGCGGCCAACGAGGCGACGCGCTCCTTCGGGGTCGCGTTCTCGGGCTGCACGCTGCCCGGCGCGGAGCATCCGCTCTTCGAGGTGCCGGAGGGCCGCGCGGCCGTCGGCATGGGCATCCACGGCGAGCCGGGGATCTCGGAGATCGCCTTCGGCACCGCGCGGGAGATGGCGGACGTGCTCGTGGACGGGCTGCTCGAGGAGCGGCCGGCGCGGGCGGGACAGCGCGTCGCCCTCGTGGTCAACGGTCTGGGCGCGACGAAGTACGACGAGCTCCACCTCGTGCACGCGCGCGTCACCGAGCGCCTCGCGGCGGAGGGGATGCCCGTCGTCGCGCCGCTCGTCGGCGAGTACATGACGAGCCTGGACATGGCGGGGCTCTCCGTGAGCATCTGCCCTCTCGACGACGAGCTCGAGGCGCTGTGGTGCGATCCCGTCGAGTCGGCGGCGCTCACGCGGCCGCGGATCCATCCTGCACCGGCCGAGGCCGGGACCGGCGCTCCCGCACGGCCGGAGGAGACCCCGCAGCGGGCGGTGCTGCCCGGATCGGAGGAGTCGCAGGCGGCCGCCGGCCGGCTCGTCCGGGCGCTGGATGCCGTCATCGCCGGTCTGGAGGCGGAGCAGGACGAGCTCGGCCGACTCGACGCCGTGGCCGGCGACGGAGACCATGGCGCCGGGATGGTCGTCGGAGCGCGAGCCGCGCGGGTCGCTGCGCGGGAGGCGCACGCCCTCGGCGCCGGTGCGGGCACGGTCCTCCGCGTCGCGGGAGAGCTCTGGTCCGCGACGGCCGGCGGTACGTCCGGCGCCCTCTGGGGCGCAGGGCTCAAGGCGGCGGGCGCGGTGATCGGCGACGAGCGCGCGGTGGAGGGCGAGATCGTCTGCGCGGCGGTCGAGGCGTTCGCCGAGGCCGTCATGGCGCGCGGTGCGGCGGAGGTCGGCGACAAGACGATGGTGGATGCCATCGTGCCGTTCGCCTCCGCGCTGAGCGAGCACGTCCATGCGGGCGTCACCCTGCAGACGGCCTGGCGATCCGCCGCCGTCTCGTCGAGCCGTGCCGCCGTCGCGACGGCGCAGCTCTCCTCGCGCCGCGGCCGCTCGCGGACCCACGGGGAGCGCTCGGTCGGCACGCCCGACCCGGGTGCGACGTCGTTCGCCCTCGTCGTCGGCGTGCTCGCCCGGATGCCCGCGCCGGCTGTGCGCGCCTGAGCCCGGCTTCGGGACGCCCTCCGGGCCTGGAGCCGTGCCGGGCATCGGGCATGGAGCCGTTCGGGAGGAGAACGCCCGTTTCGGAGAGACATCCCGCTGAAGCGTCCTACGGAGCGTGCGTTCTCCTCCGGATCGCGCGATCCTCCCGTTCGGACGAAGTCCTCCCGTTCGAGCGGACACCGGGAGCCTCTACTCGACCACGCGGAGATCGTCGAGCGGGGTGCCGCGGGTGTACGGGCCGAAGAACAGGTCGGCGCCGTCCTCGGTCAGACGCACGTCGCTCCCGCGGGCGCCGTCGAAGGAGCCGACGGTCGCGAACCGGAGCCGGCCTTCCGGCGCGTCCGGATCCTCGATCGACAGCGACCAGGTCTCCTCCTCGCGGACGAGCTGTGGCGCGGAGAGGACGACGTGCATCATCCCGCCGTGCCCGGTGAGCGTGACCGACCCGGAGAACCGCAGGCCGTCGCCGGGGAAGGACACCGCGTTCCCGTCGATCCGCGCGCCGTCGTCCGCCGTGATCGCGCCGTCCGGCATCCGGCGCACGTAGGAGAGGAGGGATTCCTTGACGCCCCAGACGAGCGTGCTCACGAACGCGCCCCCGCCCAGGCGATGGAATGCGCGAAGGCGATGAGCGCCTGCACGCGCTGAGGCGGCTCGATGGTCGAGGACCAGATCACGTCGATCCCGACGGGCTCCACGGCCGGTGCGATCTCCTTCATGACGACGGGGTAGCCCTCATAGGTCGCCGGATTCGCCGGTCGCTGCACGAGGATGCCGTAGCCGAGCCCGCGGCCGACCAGGGTGCGCACCGCCTCGTAGCTGCTGGTGCGGTGACGGATGCGGGGCGTGAGCCCGCGCGCCGCGAAGAGCGACAGGGTGTGCGCGCTCGACGGAGGCGCATCGAGGAGGATGAGATCCCGGTCCACGACCTCCTCCAGGGTCACGGCATCCCGTCCGGCGAGCGGATCGTCGGCGGCGACGAGGACGTGTGCGGCGAGGGCGTGGAGGCGTTCGCGACGGGGCTGGCCGGGCACGAGCGTGTCGTAGACGAAGGCCACGTCGACCTCGCCGGAGTCGATGCGGTCGCCGAGCTGGTCGTGCGTCGACTCCATGAAGTGGAGGTCGATCCGCGGATGGGCCTCGCCGAACTCGTGGAGCAGCGGAGGCAGGATCGTCGGCGCGAGCGTCGGATAGCACCCGATCGTGATCGGTCCGACGAGCTCGCCGGGCTCGCCGTCCAGGATGCCGGCGAGGGCGCGCCCGTCGGCCAGCAGCGGGCGGGCGTGCTGCACGACGGTCGCGCCGGCGGAGGTGAGCGTCGCGCCCCTGGCGCGGCGGCGGACGGTGAGGGGCTCTCCGAAGGCGCGGTCCAGCTCGGTGAGCGCGTCGGACAGCGCGGATGCCGAGATGTGCAGGAGGTCGGCGGCCGCGGCGATCGTCCCGGCATCCGCCACGGCGACGAGATAGGCGAGCTGCCGCAGCGTGAACTCGGGGATGGGAGCGAGCATACTCAGATTCTTCCGAATTAGATCAACTGATAAAACCGCTTTTGTCATTGTATGGGAACGCGCACACTGGGACCAGCCCTCTCAACGGCTGAGGGGCCGAAGACCGAAGGATGTGCCCGCATGAGCAGACCGGCGCCGACGGCGGACTGGGTCGCCATCTCCGATCTCTACCGTGATCCGTTCCCGATCTACGACCGTCTCAGGGCCGAGGGCGGCGTCCACTGGGTGCCGAGTGTGGGCCGCTACCTGATCACCAGCTATGACGCCGTGCACGCCACGGAGTTCGACCAGGAGACCTTCTCCGCCGACGAGCAGGGCTCTCTGCAGATCCGCGCGATGGGGCATTCCATGCTCCGCAGGGACGATCCGGAGCACTACCTGGAGCGGAAGGCGTGGCAGCCCGTGCTGCGGCCGGGCGTGGTCAAGCGCACCTGGACCGGGATGTTCGAGCGCAACGCCGCGCGCTACCTCGACGAGATGATCGAGAAGGGCTCCGAAGCCGATGTGATCTGGGATTTCGCCGCTCCCTACGCGGCCGAGAACCTCCGCCAGATCCTTGGCATGCACAACGTGCGGCAGGAGGACCTGCAGCGCTGGTCCCAGACGCTGATCGACGCCACCGGGAACTATGCCGACGACCCGGAGGTCTGGGCGAAGGGCAAGAGGTCCTTCGACGAGGTCGACGACGCCCTGGACGAGATGCTGCGGTGGCATGCGGCGCATCCGGATGAGTCGCTCCTCTCCATGCTCCTGCGCATCCCCGACTACGAGATGCCGTTGGAGAAGATCCGCGCCAACATCAAGATGACGATCGGCGGCGGGCTGAACGAGCCGCGAGACGCGCTCGGCGTCGCGGCATGGGCGCTGCTGACCCACCCCGAGCAGAGGCGCGCTGTGGAGGCGGACCCGGCGCTGTGGCAGACCGTCTTCGACGAGAGCCTCCGCTGGATCGCCCCGATCGGCCTGTACTCCCGGCAGGTGACGAGGGACACGGATCTCGCCGGAGTCGCGCTCCCCGCCGGTGCGCGACTGGGCATCTGCGTCCTGTCGGCCAACCGGGACGAAGCCGTCTGGGAGGATCCCGACTCCTTCGACATCCGCCGGGAGGCCAAGCCGCATCTCGCCTTCAGCAAGGGCGTGCACGTCTGCCTCGGCAGCTGGGTCGCGCGCGCGGAGGTCGCCACCGTCGGGCTGCCGATGCTGTTCGACCGGCTGAAGAGCCTCGACCTCGATCCCGGGCGGCCTGCCACGATCGGCGGATGGGTGTTCCGGGGCATGCTCGGGCTGCCGGTCCGATGGGACGGCGCCGCGGCGGCGCAGGATGCGGCCGATCCGGAGGCCGCCACGGCGTCCCCGGTCCAGGTGCGGGGCGGGATCGTGCCGCGGGTCGCGATCGTCGGCTCCGGTCCGGCCGGCTGCTTCACCGCGCAGGCGCTGCGCCGAACGCTCCCGTTGGCGGAGATCGACGTCTTCGATCGGATGCCGGTCCCCTACGGGCTCGTCCGGTACGGGGTCGCCGCCGACCACCAGGGGACGAAGTCCGTGGCGCGTCAGTTCGACAAGCTCTTCCTGCAGGACGGCGTGCGCTTCCACGGCGGGGTCGAGATCGGAGGGGACATCCCCCTCGTCGCGCTCCGCGAGCGTTTCGATGTCGTCGTGCTCGCGACCGGGCTTGCCGTCGACGCACGTCTCGTCGTGCCGGGGGCGGATCTGCCGGGCGTCGTCGGAGCCGGTGCGGTCATCCGGCATCTCAACGCGCATCCGGAGCAGGATGCCGTCCCCGCGCTGGGAAGCCGGGTGGCCGTGATCGGCCACGGCAACGTCGCCCTCGACGTCGTGCGGCTGATCGCCCGCGCACAGGACGACTTCCACGGCAGCGACATCGATGACGTCGTGCGCTCCGATCTCGCGGGCGAGGTGCGGGTCGTCCACGTCGTCGGCCGCTCGCAGCCGACCGGGGCGAAGTTCGATCCCGTCATGGTGCGCGAGCTCGCAGGCCTCGACGGGGTCTCCCACTTCGTGCACGGCGCGGATCTCTCTTCCATCGCGCCGGGCAAGGACGCGCGGGCGGATGCCGTGCGCCTGCTCGCCGTGTCCGACCGTCCCGGCGCCCGCGTGGAGGTGCACTGGTGGTTCGGATGGTCGCCTTCGCGTCTCGACGGAGAGGACCGCGTCCGCACCGCGGTGTTCCGCCGGCTCGCCGCGCATCCGCAGGACGACGCCGCGGCCCTCCTGACGCTCGAGGTCGACGCCGTGGTGACCGCGGTGGGGTTCGTCCAGGGCGAGGACTCCCTGCCCGTCCGGCCCGGTGCGCATCCCGACGGCCGCGTCGAGCCGGGGCTCTATGCGGCGGGGTGGCTGCGTCGGGGACCGCGTGGCGCGATCCCCGATCAGCGTGCGGACGCCAGAGCGCTGGCCCATGCGATCGTCGACGATCTCGCCACCGGAGCCGTTCGCAGCGGAGCCCCGGGCGCGTCGGGGCTCGCGGGGCTCGGCGACGAGACCGACTTCGACGGCTGGCGCCGCATCGACAGGCGGGAGACGATCGCCGCGGCCCCCGGCCGGGTGCGGGCGAAGCTGCGCACGATGTCCGAGCTGCTCGCCGCCGCCCGTGATCGCAGCATCGCCCTGCCGCCGCCGGAGAGGGCGGTCGCCGGAGGCGAGCACGGCGGCCTCCCGCTGACGATCCTCTACGGAACCGAGTCCGGCAACGCCGAGCTGGTGGCGGAGGATCTCGCCGTGCACCTCGCGACGCAGGCGGACGTCCGCGTGGTCGATCTCCGGGAGCTGGATCCGGCTGCGCTCGATCGCTCCCGGCTGCACCTCGTCGTCTGCTCGACCTACGGCGACGGGGAGCTTCCGACGTCGATCCGTCCCCTGCCGGAACGGCTCAGGCGGGAGGGCGTCGATCTGTCCGGCCTCGGGTTCGCGATCTTCGGACTCGGCGACCGGAGCTACGCCAAGACGTACTCGCGGGGGAGCGAGGTGCTCGACGAGGCCTTGGTCGCCGCGGGCGCGACCCGCGTCGGCGAGTACGGCAGGCACGATGCCGGCGGCCCGATCGACGCGGTCGACGCGGCTCGGGAATGGGCGGACGGCGTTCTGGCGGAGGTGGGCGCGCGCGAGTTCGCGGCGGGGTGAGGCGGACCGGCCTGCGCGGACCGTCCCGCCGAGTGGGATGCCGAGTTGTATGTCGAGCAGGCGCGGACGGGATTGGCGCCGGGGCCCGGGGTGTGCGAGCATCCTGCGTGAAGGCCCGCGCGGCACATGCGCGGGCCGGCGAATGCGAAGGAGCAGGCATGTCCGACCCAGACATCAAGAAGGGCCTCGTGGGCGTGGTCGTCGACACGACGGCGATCTCCAAAGTCAATCCCGAGACGAACAGCCTGCTGTACCGCGGCTATCCCGTGCAGGAGCTGGCGGCGACGCAGCCCTTCGAGGCCGTGGCGCACCTGCTCTGGAACGGCGAGCTGCCCGACGCCGCGCAGCTGGCCGCGCTCCGTGAGACCGAGCGTGCGCACCGCGCGCTCGAAGACCGCGTCAAGGCGGCGATCGACCTGATCCCCCTCGCGGCGCATCCGATGGACGAGGTGCGCACGGCGGTCAGCGTCATCGGAGCTTCGGATCCGGGAGCCGGTGGATCGGTGCTCGACGCGGGCGGAAGCGCGGAGGACAACCTCGCCCGGAGCATCCGTCTCTTCGCCGCGCTCCCGGCGATCGTCGCCTACGGGCAGCGTCGCCGCCGAGGGCAGGAGCCCGTCGCGCCGCGCGATGACCTGGACTATGCGGCGAACTTCCTGTGGATGACCTTCGGGGAGCTCCCCGATCCGGTGGTCGTCGACGCGTTCAACCGTTCGATGATCCTGTACGCGGAGCATTCGTTCAATGCCTCGACCTTCACCGCGCGCGTCATCACCTCGACGCTCAGCGACCTGTACTCGGCCGTCGTCGGCGCGATCGGCGCGCTCAAGGGGCCGCTGCACGGCGGGGCGAACGAGGCGGTGCTGCACATCTTCGACGAGATCGGGGATGCCGCGAACGTGAAGCCCTGGCTGGATCGGGCCCTCGCGGAGAAGCGCAAGATCATGGGCTTCGGGCACCGCGTCTACAAGAACGGCGACTCTCGCGTGCCCACGATGAAGAGCGCGCTCGACACGCTCGTCGAGCACTACGGGCGCGCCGATGTCGCAGAGCTGTATGCGGCGCTGGAGAGCGAGTTCGTCGCGCGCAAGGGCATCCACCCGAACCTGGACTACCCCTCGGGTCCGGCGTACAACCTGATCGGCTTCGACACGCTGACCTTCACGCCGCTCTTCGTCGCGGCGCGGGTGACGGGCTGGACCGCGCACGTGATGGAGCAGCAGTCCTCGAACGCCCTGATCCGTCCGCTGTCGTCGTACAACGGCGTCCCCGAGCGGCACGTCGCCGTCTAGGGTCGGGTTCGAGTCGCGCGAATGGCTGCAGATCGACCACGGATGCAGCCATTCGCGCGATTCGAAGCACTCAGGCGAGCTCGATCACCGACCACGAGACGGCCGGCAGGGTCGCACGAACCTGGCCGTCGACGACCTCCGCCGTCAGCGGCACCATGTGCACGGCATCCGGGGTCGCCTCGAGGTTCGCGGTCCGCCGGTCGCCTCCCTCCGGGATCGTCAGCGTCTCGGCGCTCACCACGCGCAGGCCGGCGTCGAAGCCGCGGAGGTCGACGGTGAGGTCGCTGTCCTCCTCGAGCGAGCGGTTCGCGACGAAGAGGACGACGCGTCCGGTCTCCTCGTCCCAGGTCGCGGCGGCGTCCACGGCATCCACGTCGCCGTAGCGCTTCGTACTGATCTGCGGGGCCGACACGGCGAGGCGGAGGATGCGTCCCCTCGCCAAGCGCGCGACCCGCTCGAAGGGCCAGAAGCTCGTCTGCCGCCAGGCGGGGCCGCCCTCTTCCGAACGGATCGGCGCGATCACGTTCACGAGCTGGGCCTGGTTGGCGATCCGCACGCGATCCCCATGGCGAAGCAGGCTGTTCAGCAGGGTGCCGACGACGACGGCATCCGTCACCGAGTAGGTGTCCTCGATGAGCCGGGGATGCTCGCGCCAGCCGGCCGCCGCGATCGCGGGCGCCTCCTCGTCGTTGTACCTCTGCTGGTCCCAGACGTTCCACTCGTCGAAGGAGATGTCGACCTGCTTGGTGTGCTTGCCCGATGCCTTGACCGCGTCGATCGTGGCGATGACCCCCTCGATGAAGGCGTCCATGTCGACGGCATCCGCGAGGAACGACGCCGTGTCGCCGTCGTGCTCCCGGTAGTAGGCGTGCATCGAGATGTAGTCGACCTCGTCATAGGCGTGCGTGAGCACCGTGTGCTCCCAGGTGCCGAACGTGGGCATCTGGCGGTTCGACGAGCCGACCGCCACGAGCTCGATCGAGTCGTCGACGAGCTTCATCGCCTTGGCCGCCTCCTGCGCGAGACGGCCGTACTCGTGCGCCGTCTTGCCGCCGATCTGCCAGGGTCCGTCGAGCTCGTTGCCCAGGCACCAGAGCTTGATGTCGAAGGGCTCCGCGGCGCCGTTGCGGCGGCGAAGATCCGACCAGTACGTGCCGCTGGGATGGTTGGCGTACTCGACCAGCGCGCGGGCCTCCTCCACCCCCCGCGTGCCGAGGTTGATCGCCTGCATGATCTCGACGTCGGCCTCGCGCGCCCAATCCACGAACTCGTGCAGGCCGAAGGCGTTCGTCTCGATCGTGTGCCAGGCGCCGTCGATGCGGACGGGGCGATCGGCCACGGGGCCGACGCCGTCCTCCCAGCGGTATCCGGACACGAAGTTGCCGCCGGGGTAGCGGATCACGGTCGGTCCCATCTCCCGCACGAGCGCCAGGACGTCCTGCCGGAATCCGCGTTCGTCGGCCTGCGGATGCCCCGGCTCGTAGATGCCGGTGTAGACGCAGCGTCCCATGTGCTCGACGAACGATCCGAAGAGCCGCCGGGGGACGTCGGCGATCGTGAAGTCGCGGTCGACAGTGATGCGGGCCTGGGACATGGCGCTCCTCATATGATCGGTTCCCCACAGTTTTACATCGTTGTAATCGGTTGTGGCAAGTCTCGCTCATCCTCGGTCGCCGGTCAGGCGGTACAGCGGCAGGGCGAAAGGACGGATGTCGGGCGGGATGCCGCGGATCCGACCGACATCCGTCCTTTCCCCCGCCATCCGTCCCGCACGGGCCGCACGGGCCGCACGGACCCGCACGGGCCGCACGGACCCGCACGGACCCGCACGACCGCACGGCACGGTCAGGGACGATGGGCCGGCGCCCTGGACGTGCTCCCGCGTTCCAGGATCCGGTGCGCGACGGTGAGCGCGCGCGGCGCGATGGAGCGGTCGTCCATCCGGGACTGCAGCAGATCGAGCACGGCCTCGGCGAGGGCGTGGCGGTCGAAGCCCACCGTCGTCAGGGAAGGCGAGGTGAACTGCGAGAACTCCACGTCGTCGAAACCGGTCACGATCACCTGATCGGGGACGACGATGCCGTACGCGTGCAGCGCGTGCAGCGCACCGGCCGCGAGCGAGTCGGTGAAGGCGACGACGGCGTCGAAGGGGACGCGGCGGTCGAGCAGCTCGCGGATGCCGTCGGCGCCGGCCGCCATCGACCATGGCCGACGATTGACCTCCCTCGCCGGGTCGCGCGGCATCTCCGCCTCGCCCAGCGCGTCGTGCACACCCGCCAGGCGCAGGCGGCTCGTGGCGGTGGCGGTGGGATCGTCGTCCCCGCCGAGGACGGCGATCCGCCGCGCCCCGCGCGCGATGACGTGCCGCGCGGCATCCGCACCCGCCCTGCGGCTGTCGATGCGCACCTGATCGGCGCGATCCTGCTCGACCTCGCCGAGCACGACGATCGGCGGGAGCCGGCCTGCATCTCGGACGACGCTGTCCTCCAGCCGGATGGGGTTGAGGATGAGCCCGTCGACGAGGTTCGCCCTGGCGCGCGACAGCAGGGCATGCTCGCGGGCAGGCTCCGCGGCGGTCTCCTCGATCTGCACGGCCAGCCCGCGCGCGTGGGCGGACTCCACGATGCGCTGCACCAGCTCGGCGGAGTAGGCGGTGCCGAGGTCGGGGAGCGCGAGCGCGATGATCCCGCTGCGCCCCTGCCGCAGCCCGCGTGCGCTGAGGTTGGGGACGAAGTCGAGCTCGGCCATCGCCGCTTCGACCCGCGCCCTGGTCTCCTCCCGCACCGCAGCCGTGCCGGTGACGACGTTCGAGACCGTCTTCGGCGAGACGCCGGCGAGGGCGGCGACGTCCTTCATCGTCGGCCTCAGGGTCGCAGTCATCCGATCAGGATAGCCGTGGCGTCCTCCCGCCCCCTCTCGCGCTACGAGCGCGGCACCACGCTCCCCACGACTCAGACCTCGTCGCGCCAGGAATGCTGCGGATCGTATCCGAGGACGCGCCGCGCCTTGTCGATCGACAGCAGCGTCTCGTTCGGTCCGACCTCGCGCGTGACCGTCACGTCGGGGAACACCTCGGCGATCAGCTCGGCGTTGGGCCGGGACATCACGGTGTCGGCCGCGGCGATGATGAAGCGATCGAATCCCGGCTCGGCAACTTCGAGCGCGCGCTGGACGGCCTGCGCTCCGTCGCGGGCGTCGATGTATCCCCAGAGATTCCACTTGCGGCGCAGGGCATCCGCGTCGAAGGACGGGAAGGCCGCGTAGTCCTCCGGCACCATCACGTTCGAGAAGCGCAGCGCGGTGATGGACACCTCGGGGTGCCAGCGGACGAGTTCGCCGGCGAGCTGCTCCTCGAGCGTCTTGACGATGGAGTACACGGATTCCGGGCGGGCGGGATAGTCCTCGTCGACCGGGATGTAGGGCGGCGGCACATCGAAGGGAAGCCCGAGCACCGTCTCGCTCGACGCGTAGACGATGCGCTGGATGCCGAGGCGCACGGCGGCCCAGAACACGTTGAACGTGGCGGGCATGTTGTTGTGGAAGGTCGCCACGTCGGTGCGGATGCCGGGTGCGGGGATGGCCCCCAGGTGCACGACCGCATCGAAGGGGGCGCTGCGGTCCACGCCGCCGAGGGCGTCCACGACCTGCCCGTAGTCGGTGAGATCGACCTGGACGAAGCCGGGCCCGCGCTGGCCCGAGATGTCCAGACCGACGACCTCGTACCCGTTCGCCCGGAGTTCCCGTGCGACGACCCGGCCGAGCTTTCCCGAAGAACCTGTCAGAGCGATGCGCATGATTCCAGACTGGCACGGATCCCGCACGGTGGTCGTACACTCGACCGCGTGAGTCAGACGAGTCCCGCACCGCGACGCGCCATCGGCGTGCGCGATGTCGCCTCGCTCGCGGCCGTCTCCCGCCAGACGGTGTCACGGGTGCTGAACGATCATCCCGATGTCGCGCCGGAGACGCGCGAGCGCGTCCTGCGGGCGATGGACGAGCTCGGCTACCGGATGAACAACGCCGCCCGCGCTCTCGGGACACGCCGTTCGCGCACGATCGGCGTGCTGGCCTCCGATGCGCTGCAGTACGGGCCGTCGCGGTCGATCGCCGCGATCGAGGCATCGGCACGCGATGCCGGCTACTGGGTGAGCGCGGCGTTCGCCGATGCCGGGGACGCCGCCGCCGTCGTCTCCGCCGTGGACCATCTCGTCGCCCAGGGGGTCGAGGGCATCGTGGTGGTGGCCCCGCATGCGCGCACGCTCGAGGCGCTGGATGCCGTGAAGGCCGGCATCCCCGTCGCGACGCTGCACTCCGCCGGTCGCGGCCGGCGCGGTTTCTCGGTCGACCAGGTCGCCGGGGCGCGGCTCGCCGTCGCAGCGCTGGCGGATGCCGGGCATGTCCGCATCGCGCATCTGGCCGGCCCCGCGGATTGGCTCGAAGCCGAGTCCCGTGCCGACGGCTTCGCCGCCGAGCTCGCCGCCAGGGGGCTGACGCCCGGCCCGGTGATCGCGGGGGACTGGTCGGCCGGCTCCGGCTACGCCGCCGTCGAGGAGGTCCGTGCGGCAGGCGTGACTGCGGTGTTCGCCGCCAACGATCAGATGGCGCTCGGACTGCTCGGCGGCCTCCACGAGGCAGGGGTGGCGGTGCCGGGCGAGATCAGCGTCGTCGGCTTCGACGACGTCCCGGATGCCGCGTACTACTGGCCGCGTCTGACGACCGTGCGGCAGGACTTCGACGAACTGGCCCGCCGCGCCGTGCGCGCGGTGGTGGGCGATGCCGAGGCCTCGGTTCTTGCGCCCGTCGCACCCGTGCTGGTGCCGCGCGCATCCGTCGCGCCGCCACGGGCGTAGTCTTCCGGGCGCTGCGCTGCGCGCCGATCGTCCGCCGCACGCCCGCACGGTGCCCGGACGCCCGGATGCCCGGACGCCCGCACGGTCGGACTACGCCCGGGCGGCAGACGATCGTGATCCCCACGATCCGACCTTCGTCGAACAGCACCCTCTGAACCGCGGTCGAGCGCCACGGCGGTGCGCGCGTCGGTGAGCAGCATCCGCTGCAGCAGCTCGTTCATGCTCCGGCATCCGGCATCCGGCATCCGGCATCCGGCATCCGGCATCCGGCATCCCGCATCCGGCATCCCGCATCGTGCACGAAGCCGAGGTCTGCGCCGGCGACGGTCTCGACGACCACGGCATCCGTGAGCCGGGATGCCTCGCCGGCCGCCCGGAGCACGGCCATCCGGTCGGCATCGGACAGTCCGGCGAGGGTGTCGTCGCGCAGCAGCTCCCGAAGGTCGGAAGTGACCCGCTCGAGGAGGTCGGCTGGGCTGTCCATGCTCCCATTCTGCCGAGGGCCACCGACAGAGGCAGGGGGGAAACGGCTGATCATCGGCATTTTCAGCACTCGCGGCCGGCATGAGCGGGCGGGAGGCGTTGTTGACGATGTCGCGCGACCCTTCTACACTGATGTGACCGGTCACAGTCTTCGTCGAGTAGGTATCCGTGAGCAAAGAAGCCCCTGTCTTCCCCCCTGATCTGGAGGTCGCCGTCCAGGCCGTGCGCGAGGACGTCGCGCGCCTGCACGGCGAGCTGGTCCGCTACAACCTGGTCGTCTGGACCGGGGGCAACGTCTCCGGCCGCGTTCCGGGCGCCGACCTCTTCGTCATCAAGCCGTCCGGCGTGAGCTATGACGATCTGACCGCCGCCGACATGATCCTCTGCGATCTGGACGGCAACGCCGTGCCTGGCACCGCGGGCAGCGAGCGCTCGCCCTCCAGCGACACCGCGGCGCACGCATACGTGTACCGTCACATGCCCGAGGTCGGCGGCGTCGTGCACACCCACTCCGACTACGCGGTGGCGTGGGCGGCGCGCGGCGAGGAGATCCCCTGCGTCATCACGGCGATGGCGGACGAGTTCGGCGGCCCGATCCCGGTCGGCCCCTTCGCGATCATCGGAGACGACTCGATCGGCCGCGGCATCGTCGAGACCCTGCGCGGGCACCGCAGCCGCGCCGTGCTGATGCAGAACCACGGTCCGTTCACGATCGGCGTCGACGCCGCGGACGCCGTGAAGGCCGCCGTCATGGTCGAGGACGTCGCCAGGACCGTGCACATCGCCCGGCAGGCGGGACCGGTCATCCCGATCCCGCAGGAGGCGATCGACAGCCTCTACCACCGGTACCAGAACGTGTACGGCCAGAGTTCGGACGCCCGCCGGTGAGCGCCCGTGAGGACATCCTCGTCGGCGCCACGAGCCTCGGCATCGAGCTCGGATCGACGCGCATCAAGGCGTGCCTGATCGGCCCGGATCCCGCCGATGTGCTCGCCACCGGATCGTCCTCCTGGGAGAACCGGCTCGAGGGAGGCCTCTGGACCTACGGTCTCGACGCGGTCTGGGAAGGCCTTCAGGCGGCGTTCGCCGCGCTCGTCGAGGATGCCGAGAAGCGGCACGGCGCGCGGCCGACGACCTTCGGCGCGATCGGCGTCTCGGCGATGATGCACGGCTACCTCGCCTTCGACGCGGAGGGCGAGCTGCTCGTTCCGTTCCGTACGTGGCGCAACACGAACACGGGCGCGGCAGCCGCCGAGCTCACCAGGCTCTTCGGCGTGAACATCCCGTTGCGCTGGTCGATCGCGCACCTGCACCAGGCGGTCGTCGAGGCCGAGGAGCACGTCCCCCGGATCGACGTCGTCACGAGTCTCGCCGGCTACGTGCACGGGCGGCTCACCGGTGAGCGAGTGGTCGGGGTCGGCGACGCCTCCGGCATCTTCCCGATCGACTCCGCCACCGGCGGATACGACGAGCGGATGCTCGCGGCCTATGACGCCCTCGTAGGGGACCGGCTGCCGGCGCCGCTCGTGCAGCTGCTCCCCGCGGTGCTGCCGGCCGGCGCCGCGGCGGGCGCCCTGACCGCCGAGGGGGCGGCGCTGCTGGACCCGACCGGTGCGATCTCCGCAGGCATCCCGTTCTGCCCTCCCGAAGGAGACGCCGGAACGGGCATGGTCGCCACGAACTCCGTGGCACCGCGCACCGGCAACGTGAGCGCGGGGACGAGCATCTTCGCGATGGTCGTGCTGGAGCGCCCGCTCACCGGGGTGCACCATGAGCTCGATCTGATCACGACCCCTGCGGGGGACGCCGTCGCCATGGTGCACTCCAACAACGGCGCGTCGGAGCTCGCCGCCTGGGCCGGGCTCTTCGCGCGCTTCTCAGCGGCTGCGGGGCGGCCGCTGGGCGACGATGAGGTCTTCGAGGTGCTGTTCCGTGAAGCCCTCGCCGGTGAGGCGGATGCCGGCGGCCTGCTCGCATACAACCACCTCGCCGGAGAGCCGGTCGCGGGACTCGACGAGGGGCGGCCGCTGTTCGTCCGCACTCCCGACAGCTCTTTCACGCTCGCGAACTTCATGCGCGCGCAGCTCTATGGCGTGTTCGGCACGCTCGCGCTCGGGATGCAGGTGCTCGCCGCCGAGGGCGTGGAGCTCGACCGCATGTTCGCGCACGGCGGGATGTTCCGCACCGCCGGCGTCGCGCAGCGCTTCCTCGCGGGAGCCCTGAACGCGCCGGTCGCCGTCGGAGAGCTCGCGAGCGAGGGCGGCGCCTGGGGCATCGCCGTGCTCGCGTCCTACCTCGGGCGGGCAGAGCCGCTCGGCGACTACCTCACAGAGCAGGTCTTCGCCGCGGCATCCCTCTCCACCGCCGACCCCGATCCGGCGGACGTCGCCGGCTTCGCCTCCTACCTCGCCCGCTACCGCGCAGGCCTCGCCATCGAGGCCGCCGCGGTCACCGCCCTCCCCTCAGCCCCCTGAGACTGCGACACCACGCCGAGACCGCGGCGAGCCGTCGTGGTCTCGGCGTGGTGTCGCAGTCTCAGGGGGCACGAAAGGATCACTCCATGCCGAAACTCACCACCTCCCTCGACGCTTACGAGGTCTGGTTCCTCACCGGCAGCCAGCACCTGTACGGGCCGGAGACCCTCGCACAGGTCGCCGCGCAGTCCCAGGAGATCGCGCGACTGCTCGACGAGGCCGGCGACGTCCCGGTGCGGATCGTCTGGAAGCCGGTGCTCACGGACGCGGCCAGCATCAAGCGCACCGCGCTCGAGGCGAACGCCGACGACCGGGTCATCGGCCTCATCGCCTGGATGCACACCTTCAGCCCGGCGAAGATGTGGATCGCCGGGCTCGACGCGCTGCAGAAGCCGCTCGCCCACCTGCACACGCAGGCGAACGTCGCGCTGCCGTGGGCGGACATCGACTTCGACTTCATGAACCTCAACCAGGCCGCGCACGGCGACCGCGAGTTCGGGTACATCCAGACCAGGCTCGGCGTGCCGCGCAAGACGATCGTCGGGCACGCCTCGGACCCGCGCGTGCAACGCGAGCTCGGCGTCTGGCAGCGTGCGGCCGCGGGGCTGGCCGCATCCCGCGACCTCAAGCTCGCGCGCTTCGGCGACAACATGCGCTTCGTCGCCGTGACCGAGGGGGACAAGACCGAGGCAGAGCTGCGCTTCGGCGTGCAGGTCAACACCTGGGGCGTCAACGAGCTGGCCGCCGCGGTCGCCGCGGCATCGTCGTCGGAGGTGGACGCGTTGGTGGCCGAGTACGAGGAGCTCTACGACGTCGCGCCCGAGCTGCGCAGAGGAGGGGAACGGCACGGTTCGCTGCGCGACGGCGCGGCGATCGAGCTCGGGCTCCGATCGTTCCTCGAGGAGGCCGGCTTCGGCGCCTTCACGACCAGCTTCGAGGATCTCGGCGCTCTGAAGCAGCTCCCCGGCCTCGCCGTGCAGCGCCTCATGGCCGAGGGCTACGGCTTCGGCGCGGAGGGCGACTGGAAGACCGCCGTCCTCGTGCGCATCGCCCACGTGATGGGCGCCGGTCTCCCCGGCGGGGCGAGCCTCATGGAGGACTACACCTACGACATGACCCCCGGGGCGGAGCTCATCCTCGGTGCGCACATGCTGGAGGTCTCGCCCTCGCTGACGACGGCGAAGCCGACGCTGGAGATCCACCCGCTCGGCATCGGCGGCAAGGACGACCCCGTGCGCCTGGTCTTCACCGCCGATCCCGGCCCCGCCGTCGTCGTGGCCCTGAGCGACATGCGCGACCGGTTCCGCCTGACCGCGAACGTCGTCGAGAACGTCGCGCCGCGCGCGGCGCTCCCCAAGCTCCCGGTCGGACGGGCCGTCTGGAAGCCCGCCCCCGACTTCACCACGAGCGCCGCCGCCTGGCTGACCGCCGGCGCCGCGCATCACACGGTCATGTCGACCGCCCTGGGCGTCGAGGCGTTCCGCGACTTCGCGGAGATGGCCGGCGTCGAGCTGCTGGTCATCGACGGGGCGACGACCCTCCCGGAGTTCCAGAGGCAGGTCCGCTGGAACCAGGCCTACTATCGTTTGGCGCAGGGACTGTGAGCGTCGATCGCCCCGCGTTCGAATCGCGTGAATGGTCGCATACGAGGGGAAACATGAACCATTTGCGCGATTCAAACGGCAGGGAATCCGGACGCCAGCTGACGATCGAGTCGCACGGCTACCGCGCCGTCATCGCGAGCGTCGGAGCGTCGCTGCGCGTGCTGCAGCACGCCGGGCGCGACCTCGTCGTCCCCTTCGACGCCGACGAGGTGCGCCCCGGCTACCGTGGCGCCACGCTCGCGCCCTGGCCGAACCGCGTCGTCGACGGACGGTACTCCTTCGGCGGGCTGGAGCATCAGCTCGCGCTGAGCGAGCCCGCACGCGGACACGCGCTGCACGGCCTGGTGTCCTGGCTGGAGTTCGCGGACCGCGTCGTCGCATCCGACAGGATCGTGCTCGCGGCCGTCGTCGAGCCGCAGTCCGGCTATCCGTTCCGCGTGGAGGTGGAGACCGAGTACCGGCTCGATGCCGAGGGTCTCCGGCAGACCGTCACCGCTCGCAACCTCGGAGCGGATGCCGCGCCCTGGGGCACCGGTCCGCATCCCTATCTCGTCGCCGGCGCGGGACGAGTGGACGACTGGACGCTCCGGCTCCCGGCATCCGAGGTCCTCACCGTCACAGAGGACCGGCTCAGCCCGGTCGCCGTGGAGCCGATCGAGAACCACGGCGAATGGGACTTCCGCACCGCGCGCAGGATCGGCGGTGTCTTCATCGATCACGCCTTCACCGGGCTCTCCCGCGCGGACGGGATCGCGGAGGTCCGGCTCACGACGGATGCCGGAACCGGCGTCGCGATGACGTGGGACGAGCGCTGCCCCTGGGTGCAGGTGCACACCGCCGACACCCCCGGGCAGGAAGGATCGGATCGGATCGGGCTGGCGGTCGAGCCGATGACCTGCCCGCCCGACGCCTTCAACTCCGGCACCGACCTGATCGTCCTGGAGCCCGGCGCCGAGCACGCCGCGGCGTGGCGGATCCGCGCACTGTAGTCGGCGACGGCCCGGGACGTCGCCGATGGGGAGAACTCCCCGTGCGGATCCGGGTATCCGTCCTCCGCGCGGGCGTCGGTCCCCTCTACGATGAGAGCGTGACGAACGAGACACCGGAGAACCAGTCCCCCGCGTCGGGAGGCCAGCACGGCTTCGACGCGTTCACCTCCTCGGCGCCAGCCGAACCGGCAGCGCCTGCCGCTGCGGACGTTCCGGCCGAGCCCGTCGTCGGGTCGGCGGCGGATCCGGTCGCACCGGCCCCGTCCCAGCCGGAGGTCGCGGCTCCCGAGATCGTCGTCCCGCCCGCGCCCGAGGTGATTCCGCCGGCGGCAGAGGCGACTCCGCCCGCCCCCGATGCCGCGACTGCGTTCCCCGCTCCGGGCGTTCCGGCCTCCTTCCCCGTGCCCGGCGCCGAGCAGGCTCCGCCGTACGCCGCCGCGCAGGATCCCGGGCAGACCGCGCCCGGTGAGCCGCAGCCGTACCCCGGTGCGGCAGCTCCGGCATATCCCGCCCCGGACCAGGGCCAGGCCTACCCGACCCAGGCCTATCCGGCTCCCGACCAGACCCAGGCGTATCCCGGGGCGGCCACAGCGGCCTACCCGGCCGGCGGCTACGACCCGAACGCGCCGCAGTACGCCACCGCCGCCTACCCCCTTCCGGCGCCCGCGCCGAAGAAGCCGATGTCCAAGGGGCTGCTCTGGGGCCTCGTCGGCGGCGGCGTGGCGCTCGTGCTCATCATCGCGGCGGCGATCATCGTCCCGATCGCGCTCCGCGGTCCGCAGCTCACCGCCGGGGACGTCGTGGAGAACTACCTCACCGCGATCTCCGAGGGCGACGCCGAGGCCGCGATGGAGTACATCGATCCCTACGGCGATGAGGACCTGCTCACCGACGAGGTGCTGAAGGCGTCCCTCGAGCTCGCGCCGATCTCCGGCATCGAGATCGGCGAGTACGACGAGGACCGGTACGACTCCACTGTGCCGGTCACCTTCTCGATCGGCGAGACGACGGTCGAGCGGGAGTTCGACGTCTACAACTACGACGACGACTGGCAGATCTCGGACGGCGTTACGTCCGTCTATCTCCCCAGCGGGTTCGAGGGCCTCGGACTGACGATCAACGGCGTCGAGGCTCCGGAGAGTGCCTACGTGTTCCCCGGCACCTACGAGTTCGCGGTCGACAACGAGGCGTTCGCCTTCGAGGGCGGCGCCTCGGTGTTCACGATCGCCGACGACGAGGACACCGAGGAGCTCTGGGAGCTCACCCCGGTTCTCAGCGAGAGCGGCATCACGACGTTCCAGACCCTCGTGAAGGACGCGATCAACGAGTGCGTCGCCATGAAGACCCTGAGCACCCCCTGCGGGTGGGACATCTCTGACATCGACCTGTCCGGCGCCACGCCCATCGAGGGGACGGTGACCCGCACGCTCACCGCCGACGGCAAGTCGGCCCTGGAGAACCTGACCCCCGAGTACTACAGCGGGACCACGGTCACCACCTACGACTCCGTGGACGTCGACATGACTCTGGAAGGCGAGTCCGGTGGCAAGCGCGGCACCTACGAGGTCTGGTGGGGCGGATACCTCGGCTCCCCGGTCGTGGACTTCGGGACCGAGACCCCGACCCTCACCTGGGAGTGAACCGCCTGCGGCATCCGGAACTCGGATGCCGCAGCGGAGGCGCGGAAGGTGCGACCTGAAGACCCGGGGCCGGAGGCCGGAATGACAGCCGAGGTGCGTGCGGTCAGCGCGCGAGCCAGCGGCGCAGCATCCGCGTGACCCACGGCAGCACCCAGTAGGTCATCACCGGGGTGAGCACGAGCGTCGTGGCGAGCACGCGCAGCCAGACGGGAAGCTCGCCCCAGCCCGGAACGGGCGTCATGAGCCAGGTGAAGACGAGGTTGACGGGGAAGAAGCCCAGCTAGATCGTCACGGCCTGCTTCCAGCGGGCGGGCGTCGGCGGGGGAGCGTCTTCCGCGACGACCGGGACCGCGCCCGTGGCCGGCTCGCCGAACCACCCCTCGATGCCGGTGCGGCGATGGGAGCGCTCGCTGCGGACGAAGCCCTCGCCCATCGACAGCCACCACCCGCGCTCCGACGAGTTCTCCCAGGCGTCCAGGGTCTCGGCGCTCGCGAACCGGTAGAGCATGTGCCACACGTGCGAGCTCTCCCCGGCGCGGATCCAGCCCGAGCCGAGGAATCCCGGATACCTGTTCGCCAGGTTCACGCCGGTCTGCACCCAGGCGGTCGCCTCGGGGATGCGCGCGGGATCGACTTCGCGGCGGATGGAGACGGTGATGGGCTGGCCGGACATGGTGGGTCCTCGGATTCTCGGATGCTTGTGGCGTCTCCGAGTGTAGGTTCGCCGGGTTCGAATCGCGCAATTGGTTCCATCGGAGCCGGAGATGCAACCATTTGCGCGATTCGAACGAGGGCTTACACCGGAACGACGAGCGGCGTTCCGGTGTGCGGGTCGGGGATCACCGAGCACGGCAGGCCGAAGACCTCCTCGACCCGTTCGGCCGTGACGATCTCCGAGGGACTGCCGGTCGCCACGATCCGTCCGCCGCGCATCATCACCATGTGATCGGCGAAGCGCGCGGCCTGGTTCAGATCGTGCAGCACGGCGACGATCGTCCTGCCTTCGCCGTGCAGCCGGCGGAACAGCTTCAGCAGGTCGTACTGGTGCGCGATGTCGAGGAAGGTCGTCGGCTCGTCCAGGAGCATCGTCGGAGACTCCTGCGCGAGCAGCATCGCCACCCACACCCGCTGGCGCTGCCCGCCGGACAGCTCGTCGACGAGGCGTCCGGCCAGCTCCGTGGTGCCGGTGGACTCGAGCGCGTGCGCCACGGCGAGCTGGTCGTCGCGCGACCACTGCCGCAGGATCGTCTGGTGCGGATGCCGTCCGCGGGCGACGAGATCGGAGACCCGGATGCCGTCGGGCGCGATCGAGGTCTGCGGCAGCAGGCCGAGCTCCTGCGCGAGCCTCTTGGTCGGCATTTCGGTGATCGCGCGGCCGTCGAGCAGCATCCGCCCCTCCTTCGGCCGGAGCAGGCGTGCGAAGGCCCGCAGCAGCGTGGACTTGCCGCACGCGTTGGGCCCGACGATCACGGTGAAGGAGCCGGCGGGGATCTCGACGTCCAGATGCTCGGACACGACGCGCCCGTCGTAGCCGATCGTGACGTCCTCGGCATGCAGCCGTGGAGGAGACGGCCGTGCGGTCGTGGGGTCGGAAGAGGTCAACGCCTTCTCGCTTCCTGGATGAGCAGCCAGACCAGGTACACGCCGCCGAGGCAGACCGTGACGATGCCGACCGGGATCTGGGTGGGGGCGAACAGTCGCTGGGCGACCAGGTCGCTGGAGACGAGCAGCAGGGCGCCCATGGCGGCGGAGGCGGTGATCGTGACGCCCGCCGATCCCGTCAGCCGCCGGGCGATCTGCGGGGCGGCGAGTGCGATGAACGCGATCGGCCCCGCCATCGCGGTGACCGCGGCGGTCAGCCCGACGCCGAGGACGACGAGCGTCAGGCGCACGCCTCCCGTGCGGACCCCGAGGGCGGATGCGGTGTCGTCGCCGAGCTCGAGCAGGTGCATCCGGTCCGCGAGCGCGGCGATCGCGACGCTCAGCGGCAGGATGATCGCGCCGGCGACGGCGACCTGCTCGATGGTGATGAGGTTGAGGGAGCCCGCGCCCCACGCGCTCGCGAGGAGCGCGATGTTGAGGTCGGCGTTCAGAATGATCCAGGTGTTCACCGACGCCAGCATCGAGGCCACGCCGATGCCGACGATGATGAGCCGGAATCCCTGGAAGCCCTTCCGGAATGCGAGGAGGTACACGAGCACGGCCGTGGCCGCGCCGCCCGCGAGCGCCGCGAGCGCCGTGGACGCCGTGCTGGCCCCGAACGTCGTGATGACCAGGAGCGCCCCGGTGTACGCGCCGGCGTCGAAGCCGATCACGTCGGGGCTGCCGAGCGGGTTGCGGGTGAGGGACTGGAAGACCGCTCCCCCCATGCCCAGGGCCGCGCCGAACACGAGCGCGGCGAGCACGCGCGGAAGGCGCCAGTCCAGGATGACCAGCTGCGCCTTCGGCTCGCCGAGGCCGAGGAGGGCCATCACGACCTCGCCCGGCGAGAAGTACGCGTCTCCGAGCGTGAGCGCGATGACGCCGATCGACGCCGCGAGGACGGCGGCGGCCAGCGTCACGATCGTCGCGCGGACGCCGATGCGGCGGGAGAACAGCGCATGCCGGGGAGCGAGGATCCGGCGTCCGGCGTCGACCTCGGGCAGCAGGGCCGTCACAGTCCGCTCGCCTTCCGCCGGCGCACGAGCAGGATGAGCACGGGGGCGCCGACCAGCGCGGTGACGATCGACACCGGCAGCTCGCCGCTGCGCAGCACGAGACGTCCGACGACATCCGAGGTGAGCAGCAGCAGAGGTGCGGCGAACAGCGTTCCGAGGAGGATCCAGCCCTGGTGGGGCCCGACGAACCAGCGCACCGCGTGCGGCACCATGAGCCCGACGAAGGCGATCGGGCCTGCGGCTGCGGTCGCCGCTCCGCACAGCAGCGTGACGGCCACGATGGAGAGGACGCGGGTCAGGACGACGCGCGACCCGAGCGCGGTCGCCAGGTCGTCGCCGAGCGCGAGCGCGTTCAGGGACGGTGCGAGGGCGAAGGCGAGCAGGAGACCGGCGATGAGGAACGGCAGGACGGTGTAGACGTCCGGGGTGAGAGAGGTCAGCGAGCCCGCGTTCCACGTCCGCATCGCGTCGAAGATCCTCGGGTTGAGCAATCCGATCGCGGCGACGACACCGCCCATCACGGCGCCGAGGGCGACTCCGGACAGGGTCATCCGCATCGGATCCGGCGCCGTGCGGCCTGCGGATCCGATCAGGTAGACCAGCACGGTCGCGGTGATCGCGCCGGCGAAGGAGAACCAGATGTAGCCGCTGGCCGCCTGCACGCCGAGGAAGGCGACGCCGATGACGACGCCGAGGCTGGCTCCGGCGTTGACGCCCAGGATGCCCGGGTCGGCCAGGGGGTTGCGGGTGAAGCCCTGGATGAGGGCGCCGGCGATGCCCAGGGCCGCGCCGACGGCGAGGCCGACGATCGTGCGGGGGATGCGCATCCCCCGCACGATCGAGCCGGGTTCACCCACCCCGGTCACGAGCCCCTGCCACACCTCGGCGGGGGTGATCCGCTGCGAGCCGAACACGAGGCTCGCGACGCACGCGATGACGAGGGCTGCGGCGAGGGCGACGACGATCAGGCCGCGGCGCGCGGCCGTGTCCCGGACGGCGGGCTCCTCCATGAGAACGGCGGTCATGCGGGGATGCCGGTCACAGACCGAGCTTCTCCAGCTCCGCCTCGTACTCGTCCTCGATGTCCTCCTCGGCGCGGGAGCCGTCGTCCCACATCGCGATCAGGCGGGCACGGGTGTCCTCGTCGAGAGAGTCGTACCTCTCCCGCCAGGCCTCGGCGTTCTCGGTCCAGTAGCCGACCACCTTGTAGCCGCTTGCGGGCAGCTTGAGCTCGTGGCGGAGGTGCTTGCGCACGCCGCGGGTGGCCTTCGTCTCCCCGGCGACCCAGACGTAGCCGGGCCCGGACGGCAGCTCGGAGGCGCGCAGGATCTCCTCGATGCGGGTCGGGCCGTGACCGTTGCCGCCGTGCACCCAGTGCAGTTCGACGCCGGGGGCGGGGGAGATCTCCAGCTCGTCGTCCGGCGAGGCCACCTCGACGACCACCCGGGTCCGCACCCCGGCGGGGGCGGTCTCGGCGAGGCGGGCGGCGGCCGGCAGTCCGGTCGCGTCCGCGATCAGGAGCTGCCACTCGATGCCGTCCTCCGGGGCGTACAGCCCTTTCGGGGTGTTGACGCCGACCACGTCGCCCGGCTGCGCGCGCAGTGCCCAGGCCGCCGCGACGCCTCCGTCGTGCACGACGAAGTCGATCGACAGCTCCTGTGCTGCGGCATCCCAACCGCGCACCGTGTAGGTGCGCATCGGCGCGGGCTCGACGTCCTCCGGATAGTCCCAGTAGCCGTCCTCGGTCGGGAACGGCAGGTTCGGCTCGGTCTGCCCTTCCTGTGGGAAGAAGACCCGGAAGTACTCGTCGCCGACGCCGGTCGAGACGAAGCCCGCCAGCCCCTCGCCGCCGAAGATGACGCGGACCATGCCGGGGCTGAGGCGCTCGACGCGCTGGGCGACGACGCGGTGGACGAGGTTGACGGTCATCCGAGCAGCGCCTTCTCGACGACAGTGAGGAAGGCGTCCTGGCCGCTGGGCGAGCCGTAGGACATCTCGTAGTTGTATCCGTAGTACTCGCCGTTCTGGACGAACGAGAGGCCCTGCCAGAGCTCGTTCTGCTGCAGCGCCTCGTCCTCCTCGACCCACACCGTGCCGTCCTCCTCCGCGCTCGTGAAGACGACGTCGATGCCCTCCAGCTGGCCGACCTGCTCCGGGCTCAGCGAGGTGTACTCCTCGCTGGCCGGCAGACCTTCCTCGGTGGCGTTCATCTGCGGGGCGATCTCCAGGCCGAGGTCGGCGAAGACCAGGCAGGGCACGCCGTAGCAGGAGGTCTGCACCTGGCCGTCCCAGTAGCCGATGTCCGCGACGACAGGGTGGACGTCCGCCGCGTCCAGACGCGCGCGGATGTCGGCGATGCGGGCCTCGTACTGGTCGACCCAGGCCTGCCACTGCTCCTCGCGGCCGAGATCCTTCGCGGCCTGGGCGACGACGTCGCGCCAGTCCCCGCCGTCGAAGGCGTTGTAGGTGTAGGTCGGTGCGATCTTCTGCAGCTGCCCGTCGAGGTCCTTCTCGTATCCGAGGCCGTTGAGGATGAAGTCCGGTTCCGCGTCGAGGACGGCCTCGAGGTTGAACTCCGGGTAGTTGCCGAAGGTCTCCAGCCCCTCGAGCTCCTCCTGGGGGAAGAAGTCCGGGAAGGCGGTGAAGTCGTCGCGGATCGGCTGCGAGCCTGCGAGGTCGAAGCCGAGGGTGATGAGGATGTCGAGATCGGTCGTGTAGAAGCCCAGGGCCGCCTTCGGCTCGGCGGGGATCTCGATGTCGGCGCCTGCCGGGGTGGTCATCGCGATGGTGTCGGATGCCGTCCCGGCGTCCGCGTCCGGGGAGCCGGCGCAGGAGGTGAGGAGGACGACGGACGCGAGGAGGGCCGCGAGGGCGACGGGTGTGGAGCGCAAGGGGATGCCTTCCGGGAAGGGGGTCGGGAGGTGCCGAGAGCCGAGATTAGGCATGGCTTACCTATTATGAGACGTCCGGATATCGCGATCCGGACGAACCATGTCGCGCTCAGGCCGAATCCCGCTCCATCCGGCTGTGCGTGGAGGCGAACTCGCCGGGAGTCCTGCCCAGCTCGCGGCGGAAGGCCTGCACGAAGGCGCTGGGCGTCGCGTATCCGGACCGGCGGCTCACGCTCGAGACGGTGTGATCGGCGGCCAGCCACTCGATGGCGCGCCGCATCCTCGCCCTCGTCCGCCAGGTGGAGAAGCTCATCCCCGTCTCGGCGGTGAAGAGGCGGGAGAGATTGCGCCCGCTCGCGCCGACGCGGCGCCCCCACTCCTCGATCGAGCTGTCGTCGGCGGGGTCGGCGAGGAGCGCCTCCGCGATCCGGCGTGTGCGGCCGTCCTGGGGGAGGGGCAGGTCTACGGTGGCCGATTCGACGGGCTCCAGCAGACTGAGGGCGAGCTCCTCGGCGTGCATCCGGGGCTCAGGGCGCAGGTAGGGCGGGGCCTCGAGCCGGTCGAGCACGGCTCGGAGGACCTCCGGCATGGCGACCGCGGTGGTGCGTCCTGTCGTCGTCGCCGTGATGTCGACGTACGTGCAGCGGAACGACGTGCCCGCGGCGGCGACCACCCGGTGCGTCGTCCCCGCCGGGATCCAGAGCCCCAGGGTCCCGGGGATCGCGAAGTAGCCGTCGTCGGTCTCGGCCGTGAGCGCGCCGCGGGTCCCCCACAGCAGCTCGTGGAGCTCTGGGTGCGCGTGCGCCTCCCACTCGACATGGTCCTCGAGCTCGAAGGTCTGGGTGCCGATGCGCCAGTCCGGCTCCTCATCCTGTCCGATGAGCGACATGATGTGTCTGCCTATCGTCTTGCGGTCAATGTTAGGTGACCCTAAGCTACCATCTCGTGTCTCTCCCCGTCTCCCCCTGGATCCGCGGTCGTCGTGGCCGCCTCGCGCTCGCCTCCCTGGGCTTCTCGCTGCATCAGGCGTGCGAGGCCGCGGTCCCCATCACGGTGGGGATCGTCATCGACATCGCGATCGTCGGGTCGGACGTCCTGGGTCTCGTCCTGGGGCTCGGCCTGCTGCTCGTCGTCTTCCTCGTGCTCATGAACGCCTGGCGCGCCGGGGAGATGGCGGCGATGGGCCTCTACACCGAGATGGACTACTCGCTGCGCCGGGATCTGCTCTCGCGCGTGCTCGATCCGCTCGGTCATGCCAGGAGGCGCGGCGGGCAGGTGCTGTCGATCCTCACGAGCGATGTGGGAGAGGTCGCCTCCGTGGCATGGATCCTCGGGCGAGGGGTGGCCTTCGCCGTGGCGATCCTCGTCGCGGCAGCGGGGCTCCTGCTGATCTCCGTGTCGCTGGGCGTCGCCGTGCTCGTCATCGCTCCGGTGCTCGTCATCGTGGTGCACTTCGTCACGGGACCGCTCGAGCGGCGCGCCGGCGTCGAGCAGGCCGCGCTCGCGGACTCCTCCGCGATCGCCGAGGATCTGCTGAGCGGGCTGCGCACCGTGAAGGGCCTGAGCGCTGAGGAGGAGGCGGGTCGGCGCTTCCGGCGGGCGAACGCGGAGACGCTGCGGGCGGCGCTGCGCACGGCCCGCGCCGAGGGAGTGTTCGCGGGAGCGACCGCGCTGCTGTCCGGCCTCTTCCTCGTCGTGCTCGCCGGGATGTCGTCGCAGGCGGCCCTGGACGGCATGATCACCCCCGGACAGCTCGTGACCGTGGTGGGCCTCGCGCAGTTCCTGCAGTGGCCGCTCGCCTCGCTGGCCTTCGTCGGACCCGAGCTGGCGAAGGTGCGCGCCTCGCGGCGACGCATCCTGGAGCTCGCGGGGCCCGTGGCGGACGGGCCGCGCGATCCGGTGGCGGCGCCGCATGGACGCGTGCGGATCGAAGGACTGCCCGTCGGAGGAACAGCCGGAGCGGTGCTGGAGATCGAACCGGGCGAGCTCGTCGGCATCGCAGCGAGCGAGGAGCGGGCGATCGCGCTGAGCGAGCTGTTCGCGGGTTCGAGGACGCCGGATGCCGTCACGGTGCTCATCGACGGGGAGCCTCTCGTCCGGCCGCCGCTCGCCGGTGGGGCCGGGGTGATCTCCGCTCCGCACCAGGCGACCCTGCTCACCGGCTCCGTCGCCGACAACGTCGGCGTGCGCGATCGGGAGGACATCGCCACGGCGGCGGCCCTCGTCGACGTGCTCGCCGTCGGCGGATGGGACCGTCCCGTCGGCGAGCGGGGGCGACTGCTGTCCGGAGGGCAGCGCCAGCGCGTGGCTCTCGCCCGTGCGCTCGCCTCCGACGCGAGGGTGCTCGTGCTGCGGGAGCCGACCACGGCGATCGACGCGGCGACGGAGGTGCGGGTCGCGGCCGGCATCCGGGAGCGCCGCCGCGGCAGGACGACGATCCTGCTGACGCGGAGCAGGACGCTGCTCGCGGCCTGCGATCGGGTGATCGTCCTGGACCCCTCCCTCGATGACGTCGAGGCGGTGATCGCATGACGACTCCTCTGCAGACGGCGGACGGCCGCCGCACGGTCCGGATGCTGGGCAGCCTGATCGGCAGGCATCGCGGCGGCTTTGCGCTCGCCGTGCTCGTCCTCGCCCTGGGGGCCGCGGCCGGGGTCGCTTCGCCGCTCGTCCTGGGCGGCATGATCGACGCCGCGGTCGCGAGGGACGGAGCCGGGGTCCGGATGCTCCTGGTCCTCCTGCTCGCGGCGGTCGTGGTGCAGGCGGCGCTGGCGGCCGCTTCGCATGTCGCCGTCGCGCGGGTCGGCGAACGGATCCTTGCGGCGCTGCGCGAGCAGATCGTCGCCCATGTCCTGCGCCTGCCGGAGCGCAGGGTCGAGGCCGCGGGGCGCGGCGAGCTCGTCGCCCGCGTCTCCGGCGACGTCGCCGTGGTCGGCGAGACGGTGTCGGCCGTCGTGCCGCGCGTCGCCGGCGCGTCCTTCGCGATCGCCGCGGCGGCCGTCGGGCTCGGTGCGATCGATCTCCGGCTGACGCTCGCGGCATGTCTCGCCGTTCCCGTGCAATGGCTCGCGCTGCGGAGTCATCTGCGTCGCTCCATGCCGGTGTACCGCGCCTCCCGTGCCGCCGCCGGCGAGCGGTCGCAGCGGATGCTCGAGGGCCTCGACGCGCAGGAGACGCTCACCGCCTTCGGCATCACCGGGCGGGTCGAGGTGCAGGTGGATGCCGCGGCGAAGGAGGCCGCCAGCCTTGGGATGAAGGCGGTGGGTCTCGGGACCCGGTTCTCCCGGTGGCTGAACACCGCAGAGCTCGTCGGCGTCGCCGCGGTGCTCGTCGTCGGGTTCCTGCTCGTGGGTGGCGGCGAGGCCACCGTCGGCGCCGCCACCGCCGCGGCGCTGATGTTCCTCAATCTGTTCGGGCCGATGGGGCAGGTGCTGGACGGCTTCGACGATCTGCAGCGCGCCTCGGCGAGCCTGTCCCGGCTCGTCGGTGTGCTCGACGAGCCGGCCGAGGCCGCCGATCCTGCTGCGGATCCGGTCGGTGTGGAGGACGAGGCTCCCGTCGAGATCGTGGTCGAGGGCGTCTCCTATGCGTACGGAGACGTCCCGGTCCTGGCGGATGTGACCCTTCGCGTGGCGCCGGGGGAGCATCTCGCCGTCGTCGGAGCCAGCGGAGCGGGCAAGTCGACGCTCGCGTCGCTGCTGTGCGGGCGGTTGGCCGTCCAGGAGGGGAACGTCGAGCTGCGCGGGTCGGCCGATCCGCGCGTCGCCCTCGTCACGCAGGAGAACCATGTCTTCGCGGGGACCCTCGCCGAGGACCTCCGGCTCGCCGACCCCGCGGCGACGGACGAGCAGCTGCGGGCGGCGCTCGCCGGGGTGGGGGCCGAGGGGTGGGTGTCGCGACTGGAGGACGGAATCGCTGCGACGATCGGCGCAGGAGGGGTGGCGCTGACGGACGTCCAGCGCCAGCAGCTCGCGCTCGCGAGGGTCGCGCTGTTCGACCCGAGGGTGCTCGTGCTGGACGAGGCGGCATCGGAGGCGGGGAGCCTCGACGGCGATCTGCTCGATCGTGCGGCGCTGTCCCTCGCCCGCGGTCGGACCGCGGTGACGATCGCGCACCGTCTCGAACAGGCCCGCAGCGCCGATCGGATCATCGTGATGGATGCCGGGCGCATCGTCGAGCAGGGCACGCACGCCGAGCTGCTCTCCGCCGGCGGCGCCTATGCCCGGCTCTGGACCCTGAGCGGGCACTGACCTCTCCCGTTCGAATCGCGCATCTGGTTGCATCTGGTCCCCAGAAGCAGCCAGATGCGCGATTCGATTCACAGCCCGAGCGCTGCCGACACCCGTGCGACGAGCTCGTCGGGGCGTCTCAGCAGCGGAGCTGTCACCTCGATCACCGTCCAGCCGGCGGCCCGGAGCGCGGCGATCCTCTCGACGTCCGCCGCCCAGCGCTCGCCGTGCAGCATCCCGTGGTACTCGACGATCACCCGACGGTCGGGATAGGCCATGTCGACGCATCCCAGGAATCGGCCGTGGTCGTCGAAGACGTCCACGTTGAGCTCCGGTTCGGGCAGGCCGGCGGAGACCAGGACGAGTCTCACTGCGGTCTCCCGCGGTGACCAGGAGTCCTCGCGGATGGCGCTCAGCGCGGTCCGCAATCGGGCGGCCCCGCGCCGGCGCCCTGTCTCCAGCAGGGCTCGGAGCTCGTCGACCGTCGTGAGCGGCGGCCGACCGATGTCCCGTCGTCCATAGCCGGACCGCCAGCGACGGCAGAAGAAATCGCCCAGCACGATGAGGTCGGTCAGCGGCAGCGCGCCCAGCGACACCCAGGTTGCGGCCGGGGAGGTGACGCGCAGTCCGTCGTGCTCGGTCGTCGCGGTCATGCTCAGGAGGGTGCGGTGACCGAGGACTCCCGCCGCACGGGGGAAGGGGATGTGCCCGATGGCGCACACATGCAGGTCAAGCTGCGAAGCGTCCGCGATGGCACCTTCCGGTGTGAAGGCGAGCGGGAGAGGAGCTCCCCAGATCGACGCGGCGGTCTCATGACTGAAGACGTGACCGGTGTGGAGGATCGGCGCGTACTCACGGGCCCTCGCGACTCTGGACAGGCGCTGCTGCTCGTAGGGATCGTCGCTGGTGGGGATGGGATCGGCCTGTGCTCTCTGCCGCAGGCCGTGGAACGGCCTCGACAGATCCCGGCCGCGCAGGCGCATGCGTCCGACACCGTGCAGCCGCGCGAGGCGCACGGCGAATCCTTCGTCTCCCAGGTCCGCGGGCAGCTCTTCTCTTCTTCCCATCGGCACAGGTTGGCAGATTCCGCTCGTGCTGAGAGCGACTTGTCCACAGCCCAGGCGCTGAGATCGCGCATTTGGTTGCATCCGGCCGCCGGATGCAACCAAATGCGCGATTCGAAACGAGAAGACCCCCGCCGACCCGATTCGGCGGGGGTCTCGCGGTGTGGGAACCGCGATCGGAGCCTGAGCGGCTCACGGGGCGCGGAAACTTCTGACTACCCGATCCGGTCTGAGTTCTTCCGCGCAAGAGCAGTTGTAACCCGCGAAGGTGACCGGATGGTGAACGGCGGGAGAATCTCGCGGGGGGATATCCGGATGCCGGACGGAGAGACTCCCCCTGCACAGGCTCGGCGGTGCGAGCCACTTGTGCACAGCCCGCGGAATTCCGCGGGAGCGACTTCGCGGACAGGGGCATCATCGGGGGCATGACAGATACGACCCCCGCCCTGAAAGACCGTGTTCTCGATCGCGACGACGACCTGCGCGACGTGCTGGAGCTGCTGCTGGAACGTGCGAACAGGCGACAGCTCTGGTTCCTGTTCATCGACGAGCGCGGATGCCTCGGCCAGCCCCTCATGCCGATGGCCGATTTCCCGGAGGACCCGGACGAGGTCCTCGACGTCGAGGGCCTCGGCGAAGCCCGTCATGCTCGCGTGCTCGTGCACCGTGCCGAGCTGCTCCGGGAGGCGACGGGCAATCAGGCCATCGTGCTCGCCTGGGAGCGCCTCGGCTCCAGCGCGGTGAGCGCGGAGGACCGCAAGTGGGCGCGAGCGGTCATGGAGGAGTCCGGCATGCTCGCCGTCCCTGTGCGCGCGCAGTTCATCGTGCACAACCGCGGCGTGCGTCAGCTGCACCCCGATGACTTCCTCTGAGCTGACGCTGTCGCGCTCCCGCTCACCGATACTCCTCGCCGCTCGCGGCTCGGGCGATGAGCGCGGGCGACGGCTGGAATCGCTCCCCGTAGGCGGCGGTCAGCTCCTGGGCACGTGCCGTGAAACCCGCCAGGCCGCCCGTGTACTGGTTCGCATACTGGAGCGCTCCGCCGGTCCACGGAGGGAAGCCGATGCCGCGGATCGAGTCGAGGTTCGCCTCGGCGACCGAGGAGGGCGTGCCGCTCTCCCGGCGTCTGATCGCCGCGAGCGCATCCGCGAACAGCATCCGCTCCTGCAGCTGGATCAGCGGCAGCACCGTTCGCCCGGAGCCGAACCTCTCGCGCAGGCCGGGCCAGATCCTGATCCTCTCGCCGTCCTCGTATTCGTAGAAGCCGCCGCCCGCGGCGCGGCCGTGACGCCCGGCCGAGGCGATCATCCAGCGGACGACCGCCTCGGCCGGATGCCCGGTGGCGCCCAGCGCCGACAGGCCGCGGTCGTCGAGCAGTCTCAGGGCGCTCGTCGCGAAGCCCGCCTGCAGGGCGGCCTGCTCGACGGACGCCGGTTCGACGCCTTCGCCCACGGCGGTGATCGCCTCGGCGACGTATGCCCCGATCGCGGGTTCAACGGCGCGCGCGGCCGTATGGCCCAGCTCTTGGGGATCGAAGAAGAACGCCTTGATCATGTTCTTCGCCACCTGCGTGTGGGTCAGACTCACGAAGTACCGCGTCTCCACGGTGGAGGCCGAGTCGAAGTCGAGGTATGCGCCCTCGACGGCGGCGGCCAGCGCGGCGCGGGGAGCGGGCATCGGGGCGCCTCTGAGCTGCTTGCGCAGCAGGGCGGGCAGCATCGGAAGCATCCCGGCGATCGCGGGGGACGAGGGCGAGCCGCCCGGCAGGCGGAATCCCTTCTCATCCCAGGGTTTGACCGGATGCGGGTTCGCAGCGATCCAGGCGCGTGCGGCGGCATCGAGCTCGGCGAAGGGCACGATCTCGTCGATGATTCCCACAGCCAGCGCATCGGCGGCGTCGAAGCGCCTCGCCGGCAGGATGACCTCCTGCAGCGCCTTCTGGAGCCCCAGCATCCGCACGGTCCGGGTGACGCCTCCGCCTCCGGGCAGCAGTCCCAGCGACACCTCCGGCAGCCCGAAACGGGCGTCCACCGCATCGCCGGCGGCGATGCGGTGGTGGGCGGTGAGGGCGATCTCGAGCCCTCCGCCCAGAGCCGTGCCGTTGAGGGTCGCGACCACGGGTCTCCCGAGCCGTTCCAGGCGGCGCAGCACGGACTTGCCGTGCTCGATGTGGGCGGTCTCGGCTGCAGCCTTCGCGGGATCGGCCGCTCGCAGCAGGGCGAGGTCGCCGCCGGCGAACCAGCTCCTCTTCGCGGAGGTCAGGATCACTCCCGCGATCTCCTCGCGCTCGGCCTCGAGACGGTCGATCGTGGCCTCGAACGCGTGCTCGAAGTGCGCGTTCATGGTGTTGACGGCAGAGGTCGGATCGTCCATCGTCACCGTGACGACGCCGTCGGCGTCCTTCGTCCAGGCGTATCCCGTGTACTCCGTCGCGCTCATGGTCCCCCTCACACCCGTTCGATAATGGTCGCGATGCCCATGCCGCCGCCGACGCACAGCGTCGCGAGGCCGCGCCTGAGCTCTCGGCGCTCCAGCTCGTCGAGCAGAGTCCCGAGGATCATCGCGCCGGTGGCGCCGAGCGGATGCCCGAGCGCGATCGCACCGCCGTTGACGTTGACCTTGTCATCCGGGATGCCGAGATCCCGCTGCCACTTCAGCACCACGGCGGCGAACGCCTCGTTCAGCTCGAACAGGTCGATATCGGCCACACCCAGACCGGCGCGATCGAGGGCCTTCCTGGTCGCCGGGGCGGGGCCGGTGAGCATGATGGTCGGCTCGGATCCCACCACGGCCGTGGAGACGATGCGCGCACGCGGCGTGAGACCGGCGGTCGCCCCCGCAGCGGCCGAGCCGATCATCAGCAGGGCTGCGCCGTCGACGATGCCGGAGGAGTTGCCAGGACCGTGCACATGCGCGATGCGCTCGACCCTGTGGTACTTCTGCAGCGCGACGGCGTCGAATCCGCTCTCCTCCCCGATCGTGGCGAAGCTGGCCGGCAGCAGGCCGAGGGATTCCACTGTCGATCCCGGCCGGCGGTGCTCGTCGGTGTCGAGCACGAGCACCCCGTTGAGGTCGTGCACCGGCACGATCGACCGGGCGAACCGGCCCTCTCGCCACGCGGTGTCGGCACGCTGCTGGGAGCGGGCAGCGAAGGCGTCCACGTCCTGCCGGCTGAAGCCCTCGAGCGTGGCGATGAGGTCGGCGCCGATGCCCTGCGGCACGAAGTAGCTGTCGTATGCCGTGGTCGGATCCTGTGCGTATGCACCGCCATCAGAGCCGATCGGCACCCGGGACATCGACTCGACGCCGCCGGCGAGTACCAGCTCCTCGAAGCCCGAGGCGACCTTCTGCGCCGCGAGGTTCACCGCTTCCAGTCCCGAGGCGCAGAACCGGTTGATCTGCACGCCGGGAACGCTCTCCGGAAGGCCGGAGACGAGGGCCGCGACTCTGGCGATGTCGCCGCCCTGCTCGCCGACCGGCGAGACGACGCCGAGCACGAGATCGTCGATCCTCCTCGCGTCGACGCCGGGATTGCGCTCGAGGAGGGCGTCGATCACCGTGACGACGAGATCCACGGGCTTGATCCCGTGCAGGGCTCCGCCTTTGTTCCGCCCGCGCGGCGTGCGCACGGCGTCGAAGATGTATGCGTCCGTCATCGTGTGCTCCTGTCTGCGGCCGGCATCCATGCCGTGCCAGACGATCCCTCCATCATCGCCGTCGCGCAGTCCGAAGTGGGAGTGATTCACTCATCGACTCCAGATACTAGGATGACCTAGTAAATATCAGGAGAGCAAAGTAGACTGCTTTTGTGCCAATGAAGACACGAAGGAGCACGACATAATGACCCGTATCGTCCCTCATTTCGTAGGCGGATCGCTCCTGATGCCGCGCGGCGGCCGTTTCGGTGACGTCTTCGACCCCAGCACCGGCTCTGTGCAGGCGCAGGTGCCGCTGGCATCTGCGGACGAGGTCCGTGACGTGGTCGCGAACGCGCAGGCAGCCCAGCCCGAGTGGGCGGCGACCAACCCTCAGAAGCGCGCACGCGTGCTGCTGCGCTTCCTCGAGCTCGCGCAGCGCGAGACGACCCCGCTCGCCGAGCTCCTCGCGAGCGAGCACGGCAAGACCGTCGATGATGCGAGGGGGGACGTCCAGCGCGGTCTCGAAGTCATCGAGTTCGCCGCAGGCGCACCGCACCTGCTGAAGGGCGAGTACTCCACCGGCGCCGGCGCCGGCGCCGACGTGTACTCGATGCGTCAGCCCCTCGGCGTCGTCGCCGCCATCACCCCCTTCAACTTCCCCGCCATGATCCCGCTGTGGAAGGCGGGTCCCGCGCTCGCGGCGGGGAACGCCGTCGTCCTCAAGCCCAGCGAGCGCGACCCCTCCGTACCCGTGCGCATCGCAGAGCTCTTCCTCGAGGCGGGACTGCCCGCCGGCATCCTCAACGTCGTGCACGGCGACGAGGAGGCCGTTGACGCCCTGCTCTCCGACGAGCGGATCAAGGCCGTCGGATTCGTCGGATCGACGCCGGTCGCCGAGCACGTCTACGCCACGGCGGCCGCCAACGGCATGCGCGCGCAGTGCTTCGGCGGGGCGAAGAACCACATGATCGTCATGCCGGATGCCGATCTCGATCAGGCCGTCGATGCGCTTGTCGGCGCCGGCTACGGATCCGCCGGAGAGCGCTGCATGGCGATCTCGGTCGCCGTCCCCGTCGGAGAGGCGACCGCGGATGCGCTGGCGGCGAAGCTCACCGAGCGCGTGGCGCGACTGAGGGTCGGCCCGTCCCGCGCATCCGATGCGGACTACGGCCCGCTCATCACCCGGGCTGCTGTGGAGCGCGTCGAGAGGCGCATCCAGCAGGGCGTCGACGAGGGGGCGACGCTGCTCGCCGACGGGCGCGGGTTCACCGTGGACGGCTACGAGGGCGGATTTTACCTCGGTCCCACCCTCTTCGATCATGTCACCGTCGAGATGGCGATCTATCGGGAGGAGGTCTTCGGCCCGGTGCTCGTGATCGTGCGGGCGACGGACTACGAGGAGGCGCTCCGGATGGCCTCCGATCACGAGTACGGCAACGGCGTCGCGATCTTCACCCGCGACGGGGACGTCGCCAGGGACTTCGCCGCCCGCGTCGAGGTCGGCATGGTCGGCGTGAACGTGCCGATCCCCGTGCCCCTGGCGTACTACACGTTCGGCGGTTGGAAGAGATCGGGCTTCGGCGACCTCAACCAGCACGGCGCCGACGCCTTCCGCTTCTACACCAGGACCAAGACCGTGACGAGCCGATGGCCCTCGAGCGGGCTGCGCAACGCCTCGGCGCCGGCCGACGCGGGCGCCAGCTTCGTCATCCCCACCATGCATTGATCACCGCCCCCGACCGATACGAATGCAGGAGCAGAGAGATATGACCCTGACCACCACGACCGCCGAGGAGCGATCCGCGATCCTCTCGGCGGTGCGCGAGTTCGCCGAGACGGAGCTCGCCCCGTACTCCGCTGAACGGGACGAGATGCACCTGTTCCCCCGGGAGTCGCTGCGCCGCGCCGGCGCCCTGGGCCTCGGCGGCATCTCCGTGCGCGAGGAGTTCGGCGGCACGGGGCTCAGCCGCGAGGACACCGTGGCCATCTTCGAGGAGCTCGCCAAGGGCGATCCGGCCGTCGCCGCCTACATCTCCATTCACAACATGGTCACGGGGATGATCGACGCCTACGGCGACCCCGCCCAGCGTGCGGAGTGGATGCCGCGGCTCACCGCCATGGACGATCTCGGCAGCTACTGCCTGACTGAACCCGGTGCGGGATCGGATGCCGCGAACATCTCGACGAGCGCCGTGCGCGACGGCGGGGACTACGTGCTGACGGGCGTGAAGCAGTTCATCTCCGGCGCGGGCGAGGCCGCGGTGTACATCGTGATGGCGCGCACGGGTGCGCCGGGCGCACGCGGCATCAGCGCCTTCCTCGTTCCCGGCGAGGCCGCCGGCCTGAGCTTCGGGGCGCCGGAGAAGAAGATGGGCTGGCACGCGCAGCCCACGAGGCAGGTGGTCCTCGATGGCGTGCGCGTGCCGGCGTCAGCGCTGCTCGGCGCGGAGGGGCAGGGCTTCGCGATCGCGATGTCCGCGCTCAACGGCGGCCGGCTGAACATCGCTGCGTGCTCCCTCGGCGGCGCGCAGTGGGCGCTCGACCGTGCCGTGCGATATGTGCACGAACGGGAGGCCTTCGGCGAGCCGCTCGCCGAGAAGCAGTCGATCCTGTTCGCCGTCGCCGACATGCGCACCGAGCTCCAGGCCGCGCGGCTCATGGTGCGCGACGGCGCGCAGGCGGTGGACGAGCGCGCACCGGATGCCACGATGCGCTGCGCGATGGCCAAGCGCTTCGCGACGGATGCCGGATTCGACGTCGCCAACCGGGCGCTGCAGCTGCACGGCGGATACGGGTATCTGCAGGACTACGGCATCGAGAAGGTCGTACGCGATCTCCGCGTGCATCAGATCCTGGAGGGCACGAACGAGATCATGCGTCTCATCGTCGGCAGGGAGATGCTGCGTCCCGCGGGGTCCGCGTCGATGCGGAGCGCAGCGGGCGCGCAAGCGCGGGGCGCGGTGGACGAGCATCCGCGGAACGTCGTGGACGAGCATCCGCGGAATATCGTGGGCGAGCATCCGCGGAATATCGTGGGCGAGCATCCGCGGAACGTCGTGGACGAGCGGAGGGCGGCGTCATGACCGTGGTGGCGTTCCTCGGACTCGGCCACATGGGCATGCCGATGGCGGGCAATCTCGTGAAGGCCGGTCACGAGGTGCGCTGCTTCGACGTGGTCCCGGCGGCTCGCGAGGCCGCCGCGGCGGCAGGCATCCCTCTCGCGGGAAGCGGGGCGGATGCGGTGGCCGACGCGGAGGTCGTCATCACGATGTTCCCGACCGGAGCGCACGTGCTGGCGGCCTACCGTGCGGAGCTCCTGGCCTCCGCGCGGTCGGGCGCCCTGTTCATCGAGTCGTCGACGATCGCGGTCGACGAGGCTCGCGCGGCGCATGCGCTGGCGCTCGCCGCGGGACATCGCAGCATCGATGCCCCGGTGTCCGGAGGCGTGGTCGGGGCGGAGAGTGCGTCGCTCGCGTTCATGGTCGGCGGATCCGACGAGGACTTCGCCGCGGCCCTCCCGCTGCTGGAGGTCATGGGAAGGCGCATCGTGCACTGCGGAGGGCCGGGGCTCGGACAGGCCGCGAAGGTCTGCAACAACATGATCCTCGCGGCGTCGCAGATCGCCGTCGCCGAGGCGTTCGTGCTCGGCGAGCGCCTCGGACTCGAGCACCAGGCCCTGTTCGACGTCGTATCGCAGGCGTCGGGGCAGTGCTGGTCGATCACGACGAACTGCCCCGTGCCGGGACCGGTGCCGACGAGTCCGGCGAACCGCGACTATCGGCCGGGCTTTGCGGGCGCCCTGATGGCGAAGGACCTGGGCCTCGCGGTGCAGGCGATGGAGCAGACGGCGACGGATGCGCGGATGGGGCGCCTCGCCCAGCAGATCTATGCGGCCTTCGCCGCCGGCGATGGCGCAGGGCGCGATTTCTCCGGCATCATCACCGACATCCGGGAGCGGTAGGCGGTCACGACGCCTCGATCCGCTCCGCTCGGTCGACGAGCGGAGCGGGAGCGCCCGGGTGCGACGAGGTCGGCCGCACTCGCGCCACTGCCCGTCGAGCGAGGGCGCGGTCGCGCCTTCTGCCCGTCGAGCGAGCAGGCTGCAGGCGGCCGGGGCGAAAACGGCGCCCGACGAGCGCACAAGGGGCAGACTGGAGGCATTCCCGACGGAGAGGACAGGCATGACCGAGTACGAGACCATCCTCGTCGAGCAGCGCGGACGCGTCGGATGGATCACCCTGAACCGGCCTCAGGCGATGAACGCCCTGAACGCGCAGGTGTCGGAGGAGGTCACGGCGGCGGCCGCCGCCTTCGACGAGGACGAGGGCATCGGCGCGATCGTCGTCACCGGCTCCGAGAACGCGTTCGCGGCAGGGGCGGACATCAAGGAGATGGAGTCGATGACGGCATCCGAGATGCTCGCCACCGACCACTTCAGCGCGTGGAACCGCTTCGCCGCCGTCCGGACGCCTGTGATCGCGGCGGTGAGCGGCTTCGCCCTCGGCGGGGGATGCGAGCTGGCGATGATGTGCGACATCATCCTGGCGGCCGACACCGCGAGGTTCGGGCAGCCCGAGATCAATCTCGGGGTCATCCCGGGCATGGGCGGCACGCAGCGGCTCCTCCGAGCGGTGGGGTACTACAAGGCGGCGGAGCTGATCCTCAGCGGTCGGATGATGGGTGCCGAGGAGGCGGAGCGGGCCGGGCTCGTGTCGCGCGTCGTGCCGGCATCCGAGCTCCTGGCCGAGGCCTCGGCTCTCGCTGAGAGGATCGCGGCGAAGAGCCTGCCCAGCGTCCATGCGGCCAAAGCAGCGCTGGACGCCGCCATGGAGACCACGCTCGCCGAGGGGCTCGCGCACGAGAAGCAGGCCTTCGCCGCCCTGTTCGACACCGCCGACCAGAAGGAGGGCATGGCCGCCTTCCGCGAGAAGCGCGCGCCGGAGTTCCGGAACCGCTGAGCGGCCCCGTTCGAATCGCGCAGATGGTCGCATTTCCTGTTCCGATGGGACCATTTGCGCGACTCGAACCGAGAGGTTACTCGACCTCGGCGGCCAGCACGATGTTGCGGGTCGCGATGAGGCGTTGCATGTAGCGAGCCAGGAACACGCGGTCGACGAGGGCGCCGAGGCGGCCGAAGGGCGAGCGGAACGTCACGGTGTCGCGCATCAGGGTGCCGTCCGGATGCTGCTCGAAGACGTGCTCGTGCAGGAAGGAGGCGAAGGGTCCTGCGATCTGCCGATCGCGGAAGCCGTGCGGGGGATCGAGATCGAAGACCACCGATCGGAGCCGGAACGGGATGCCGAAGTGCCAGGCGCGCCAGGTCACCGTCGATCCCTCTGCGAAGACGCCGCCCTCCGGGCTCTCGACCATCGTCTCGCCGTGCCGCGCCATCGACCGGACGTGCAGTCCGGGGTCGAGGGATGCCGCATACGTCCGCTCCGGCGACGCGCGGATCACCCGCTCGAGCACGAAACGCGCCATCAGAGCGGATCCGGCTGCGGCCGAGGGTCGGTGAAGTCGCCGGCGTCCTTGCGGAGCCGCGCGACGATCGCGACGAGATCCGCGGTGTCCGCGGCGTCGAGACCCGGGGCGGAGAAGACCCCTTCGTTCAGCGCCGCTGTGGTCTGGTCCGCCAGGGCGCGGCCGGCGTCCGTCAGCGCGAGCAGGGCGGCGCGGCCATCGTGCGGATGCGGTTCGCGCACGACGAGCCCGTCGCGGACCAGGCGCTCCGCGGTGCTCGTGAGCGTCGTCGCGTGCACCTGGAGACGCGAGACGACGCTCGACAGGGGCAGCCGTCCGCCGCGGCTGAAGGCGAGCAGCCGGAGGACCTCGTAGCGGGCGAAGGAGAGGCCGAACGGCTTGAGTGCGCCCTCCACCTTCGCGAGGAGGAGCTGCTGCGCCCGCATGACCGAGATGACGAGCGTCATGCCGTCCGCGGCATCCGTCCACCCGTGCGCGATCCACTGCCGCTTCGCCTCGGCGAGCGGATCGATCGGCAGGGGTCGATGAGCCGGCACGGTTCTACGGTAGCGGCGGGGCCGGTCGGACGGGGACGGCGCGCGACGCCCCGCCCCGGCCGTCTCGTCCGCGTCGGCGTCGCGAGGACGTCCAGCTCGGCGGAAGAGGCTGACAATGTATACAAAAGCCGGGCCAGAGTCGTCCGTGAACGCTGTCGCACCTCCACTGTGGCTACATTGACGGTGATGCGGATAAGCTCGAAACTGGCGTGAGGAGCAGTCGATGAAGATCTTCGTCCTGGTGAAAGAGGTTCCGGACACCTACGGCGATCGGAAGCTGGATCCGGAGACCGGCCTGGCCGATCGCGGAGCCGGTGATGTGGTCCTGGACGAGATCACGGAACGCGCCCTCGAGGTCGCGCTCTCCTACGCGGACAAGAACGACGGCACCGAGGTCGTCGCTCTTGCGATGGCTCCGGAGGGAGCGACCGCGTCCGTCCGCCGCGCTCTGGCGATCGGCGCGGAGTCCGCCGTCCACATCGTGGACGAGCAGCTCGCCGGGGCCGATCTGGGCCTCACCGCCGAGGCGCTGGCCGCGGCCATCCGCCGGGCCTCGCCCGATCTCGTCATCACCGGGAACCTCTCCACCGACGGCTCGGCCGGGGTGATCCCCGCGATGCTCGCCGAACATCTCGGCTACGCCCAGGCCACCGCCCTGAGCGCCGTCGAGATCACGGCCGACGGCGTCTCCGGCGTTCGTGCGGCGGATGCCGGAGCGCAGGCCGTCTCGGCGCCGCTGCCCGCGGTCATCTCGATCACTGAAGCGCTGCCGGACGCGAGGTTCCCGAACTTCAAAGGCATCATGGCCGCCAAGCGGAAGCCCCTCGAGGTGCTCTCGCTCGCCGACCTCGGCGTCTCGGCCGACCCCGGCGCCGCGCCGCAGACCATCATGACCGCCGTCGCGGCGAAGCCGCCGCGCGCCGCGGGCGTCAAGATCGTCGATGAGGGGGATGCCGGCACGCAGCTGGCGGAGTACCTCGTGCAGAACAGGCTGGTGTGACATGGCGTACCCGGAGAACCCCGTCCTCGTCCTCGTGGACGTCACGCCGGAGGGAGAGGCGGCCAGCAGCACGGCCGCGCTCATCGGGGCGGCGTCGACGATCGGCGCGCCGATCGCGCTCGTCCCCGGCGGTTCTCAGATCGCGGTCGACGCGGCGGCCGCTGCCGGCGCATCGGTCGTCCTGACCGCGCCGGCCGACGACGCGATGCTCGTCGTGCCGGTCGTCGATGCGCTGCAGGCGGCATACGCCCAGGTGCGGCCGGACGCCGTGCTGGTGTCGAACTCGATCATCGGCCGGGACGTCGCAGGCCGGCTCGCCGTGCGGATCAGGGCCGCGCTGTCCGTCGACGCGATCGGCGTCTCGCGAGACGAGGAGGGAGTCGTCGCGCATCACTCGGTGTACGGCGGCGCCTATCTCGTCGACTCCGCGCCCACCTTCGGCACGCCGATCATCACCGTCCGGCAGGGCGCGGTGGAAGTGCGGGCCGAAGCCGTCGCCGCTCCGGTCGTCGAGGAGCTGGCGGTGACGCCATCCGGGGCTCCCGCGGCGACGGCCGGCCCGGTCGAGATCGTCGAGCAGGCGTCCTCGCGCCCTGAGCTTCGCGGAGCCGCCAAGGTCGTCTCCGGCGGACGCGGCCTCGGATCGAAGGAGCAGTTCGCCCTCGTGGAGAAGCTCGCGGATGCCCTCGGCGCAGCGATCGGCGCCTCCCGAGCGGCGGTGGATGCCGGTTACATCCCCTATGCGCATCAGGTCGGCCAGACCGGCGTCTCTGTGTCGCCGCAGCTGTATGTCGCGCTCGGCATCTCCGGCGCGATCCAGCACCGTGCAGGCATGCAGACGGCGAAGACGATCGTCGCGATCAACAAGGACGGCGAGGCGCCGATCTTCGACATCGCGGACTTCGGCATCGTCGGCGATCTGTTCACGGTGGTCCCGCAGGTGATCGAGGCCCTCGAAGCTCGGAAGAAGTAGTCGGATGCTGCGTCGTGGTCTTCCGCGTGTGGCGGGTGGGGAGGCGTGGCCACCGGCGTCGGCCGTCCTTGCGGGTGACTCCGTTTCGACTCGGTCGCCTGCGTCGTCCTCGCTCAACGAGCGGGGGGAAGGGGCGGCGCCGACCTCTGCGCCGGCGGCGCCGACCCCGGTCGCAGCATCCACCCCGGTCGTTGAGGGATCAGCATCCACCCCGGTCGCAGCACCGATCCCGGTCGTTGAGCGAGCGGAGCGAGTCGAAACGGGGTTCGCCGTGGGCTCGGGTGTGCGTCGTGGTCTGCCGCGTGTGGTGGGTGGGGAGGCGTGGCCGCCGGCGTCCACTGTTGTGGTCAGGAGCTCCGTTTCGACTCGGTCGGCTGCGCCGTCCTCGCTCAACGAGCGGGGGGAAGGGGCGGCTCCGACCGCTGCGGCGGAGGGGTTCTCCCCGGTCGTTGAGGGCGCGGGACTCACTCCGGTCGTTGAGGGTGCGGCTCCCACTCCGGTCGTTGAGCGAGCGGAGCGAGTCGAAACGGGGTTCCCCGCGGGCTCCGGTGTTCGTCGTGGTCTTCCGCGTGTGGTGGGTGGTGAGGCGTGGCCGCCGGCGTCCACTGTCGTGGTCAGGAGCTCCGTTTCGACTCGGTCGGCTGTGTCGTCCTCGCTCAACGAGCGGAGGGAAGGGGCTGTGTCGTCCTCGCCCAACGAGCGGGGGGAAAGTGCTGCGCCGTCCTCGCCCAACGAGCGGGGGGAAAGTGCTGTGTCGTCCTCGCTCAACGAGCGGGAGGAGGAGGCTGCGCCGTCCTCACTCGCCGAGCAGGAAGAGGGGGCGGGATCCGTCCCGGTCGCGTCTTCCCCGGTCCTCGAGCGAGCGGAGCGAGTCGAGACGGGATCCTCCGCAGGCTCCGCCGCGACCGTCGCCGTTCCGAGCGGACCGCTGCCCTCCGCCCGCACGGTCTGGCACGGCACGGCGCCGCGCCGGATCGCCGCCCCGGCGGAGCAGAGGCGGAAGCGCCCCACCGGCCTGCAGACGGTCGCCGGCCTGTTCGGACTCGCGGGCCTGGGCATCCTGGCCGTGGCGGCGGTCGCGCTCGTGCGCACGATCATGCCCACCCCGTTCGTCCAGGACTTCCTCGCGGCGTTCCCCGGGCAGTACGAGCTGCCAGAGGGGACGAAGCCCGGCATCCCCGGCTGGGTCGGCTGGCAGCACTTCTTCAACATGTTCCTCATGGTGCTGATCATCCGCACCGGACTCACCGTGCGCCGGGAGAAGCGTCCGACCGCGTTCTGGACGTCCCGGCGCAATCGCAAGCACAAGATCAGCCTCACCCTCTGGCTGCATCAGGCCCTCGATGTGCTCTGGCTCGTCAACGGCGCGGTCTTCGTCGTGCTCCTGTTCAGCACAGGGCACTGGGTGCGCGTCGTCCCGACGAGCTGGGAGGTGTTCCCCAACGCCCTCTCGGCCGCGCTGCAGTACGTCTCCCTGGACTGGCCCACCGACGAGAACGGCTGGTCGAACTACAACAGCCTCCAGCAGCTCGCCTACTTCACGACCATCTTCATCGCCGCTCCCCTGGCCACGATCACCGGGGTGCGGATGTCCGGCTTCTGGCCCAAGGGCGCCGCGAGGCTGAACAGGCTGTATCCGGTCGAGTGGGCGCGTGCCGTGCACTTCCCCGTGATGCTGTACTTCGTGGTGTTCATCGTCGTGCACGTGATCCTCGTGATGGCGACGGGCGCGCTGCGCAACCTCAACCACATGTACGCCGGTCAGGACCTCGTGAGCTGGACCGGATTCTGGGTGTTCCTCGCCTCGCTCGCCGTGGTCGGTGCGGCGTGGCTGGCCGTCCGCCCTCTGATCATCGCCCCGATGGCGAAGATCTTCGGGAACGTCTCCGGGCGCTGACCATCACCGAGACCCCTCCACGACAGTGGGACCTCGTCGCAGCGACGGTGATGCGACGAGGTCGCTCTGGGAGGGGTCTCGGCGTCTTGAAGTCGGACGACTCAGCGGACGAAGCGGACCTCGGTCAGCGTCTCGCCGAGGAACGGCTCGGTGTGCGCCGCGCCGTCGAGGGCGAAGCCGTTGCGCGTGTAGAAGCGGTGCGCGCGCGGGTTGTCCTCGGCGACCCACAGGTACAGCGGCTCGTCCTTCTCGACGGCGGCGTCGAAGAGGCGCTGCCCGATGCCGGTGCCGTGCCAGGCGTCGAGCAGGTAGATGAAGTACAGCTCGCGGAGCGAAGGAGCATCCCGGTCGCGGGCGGGGCCGGAGCCCACGAAGCCGACGATCTCTCCGTCGACGAGGGCGGCGCTCATCCGGAACTCGGGGCCCTGAGCCGCCCAGTGCGTCCACAGCTCCGCCATGCGGCGAGGGGAGATCTTCTCGAGAGCGGCCTTGCTGATCAGGTGGTCGTAGGTCTCGTGCCAGCACTGCGCGTGCACACGACCCAGAGCCTCCGCGTCCACATCACGGACCGGACGGACAATGACTTCTGGCTGGGCTTCGGCGCTCATGCCGTGACTCTACGCGTGGGCATCCGGAACCGGAAATCTACCTCGTGTAGAAGGACGGGACATCGAAGGCGTGCGCTGATGCTTGTCGTCTTCGCACAAAGGAATTCGCGGATCGTGCGTCCTTGGATACCGTTTCTCCTCGTGAACGTGATCTGGCGAACCCTCCTGGTCATGCGCCGCGCGCGCCGCCTCCTGCGCAGGGAGGGACCGCTCGATCCGGCAGCCGTCGGCCGCATCCGGCTGACGACGCTGCCCACCGACATCGACGTCCTCGGCCACATGAACAACGGCCGCTACCTGTCGCTCTTCGACCTCGGGCGATGGGATCTGTTGGTGCGCACAGGCATGCTCGAGGCGATGAGGCGCAACGGCTGGTACGCGGTCGTCGCCAGCGAGACGGTGACCTTCCGCAAGTCGCTGCAGCTGTGGCAGCGCTTCGACGTCGAGTCCCGGCTGCTCGGCCACGACGACAAGGCGATCTACCTGGAGCACCGCGCGGTCGTCCGCGGCGAGATCTACACCCGTGTCATCGTGCGGGCCAGGATGCTGAAGCGCTCCGGCGGCACGCTCTCCCACGAGGAGCTCTTCGCCGCCGTCGGGCGCCCGGAGGGCGTTCCGGACGTCGAGCCGTGGATGCACGAATGGGCGACGGCGTCCGCGCTGCCGTCGACGAGGGACGCGGCGCCCAGCACCTGGGCGTGACCCGCGCGCATCCGGTGGAGCCTCCTTCGCGCACGGATTAGGCTCTGAGCATACGGTCGCGGGGGAGAAGCGACGACCGGACGACACGGAGGAACGCACATGTCCGATGGCAACGGCGACGGCACGCCGCAGAACCCGAATCCCGGCGATCTCTACGGCGCGACGGGGCACGGGCAGCCGGGCGGCTTCCCCGACCCGAGCCTGGCGGCGGCCTATCCCTCCTCTCCCGTGCCCGGCGAGCAGCAGGCGGTCGCCCATGCGCAGCAGTACGCGGGCTACGGCGCGCCATCGGCGTTCGCCGGCCCGCCCACCCCCTCCACCGGAGCCGGCGGGCTCGCGATCGCCGCGCTCATCGTCGGGATCGCGGCGTTCCTCACCTCCCTCATCCCGGTGCTCGGGCTCGTGCTCGCCGTGGCGGGCATCGTCGTCGGCATTCTCGCCGTCCGTCGCGCTCGCGGCCGCGGGCTGTCGATCACGGGGCTGGTGCTCTCGGGGATCGCCCTGCTCACGGGCATCGTCGTCGCGGTCTTCTGGTTCCTCGTCCTCCCCTTCGCGGCGCAGAGCACGGCCGAGCAGATCGAGCAGTGGAGCGACGAGATCGAGTCCAGCGCTCCGGTCGACGAGGACGCCGGCGACGCGGCCTTCGACGAGACGGAGTTCTCGGTCGTCTCCGGTCAGCTGATCGAGACCCCGTGCTGGTCGTACGACGGCCCGCAGCACTTCACGGACAACATCTCCGCCGACGCCGTCGCCGCGTGCAACGGCAAGCTCGAGCTGTGGGGCGAGTCGGACGCCGAGGGCAACGTGACCCCGACCGGCGTCGGGGCGATCTTCGGGCAGATCGGCGTCGAGCCGATCCGGGTGAGCACCGCGGAGGGCTACGCCCCCGGCACCGACCCGGTCGCCGTGGTCGACGCCCTGGAGGAGTCGTACTTCGCGCCGCAGGGCGAGATCGAGAGCCTGCACGAGGAGGCGACCCTCGGCGGTGTGCCGGCGGACGTCACCCGCATCGACAGCGACGCGGAGCTCACCGAGACCAAGGCGTTCATCACCGCCTACGCTCCCGCCCCTTACGACGTGGAGGGCGAGCAGGTGCAGCTGTTCATCATCTCGATCGTCACCCCCTACGAGAACGGCGACGAGCTCATCCAGCAGGTGCTCGACACCTGGCAATGGCGGTGATCCCCGAGCAGCAGTACGCCGCGCCCTCGTTGCGCCTCAACGGATCCGGGGCGAGGCATACCTAGGCTGAGGGCATGCCCGAGCAGGTCACGACGCCGACGAACCCGATCGCCGATCGAGCGATCGAGCGGGTGCGGCGCTGGGTCGCCGAGGCCGCGATCGTCGAGGTCGATCCCGCTGCCCAGCGGCTCGCCGACCTGCTGCGCGATGAGAACGGTCTGCCGTTCGCCCTGGGCTTCGTCGACGGGGTGATGCGCCCGGAGAGTCTCACGGCCGCCGCCTCCCGCCTGCAGCGCATCGCACCGCTGGTGCCGGACTTCCTCCCGTGGTACCTCCGCGGGGCCGTCCGCCTCGGAGGGGGCATCGCGCCCGCTCTCCCCGCCCCCACCGTGCCGATCGCGCGGCGCGTGCTGCGCGAGATGGTGGGCCACCTCGTCGTCGACGCGCGACCGGCGAGGCTGGGGGCCGAGATCGCCCGCATCCGCGACACCGGCGCGAAGATCAACCTGAACCTGCTGGGCGAGGCGGTGCTGGGCGAGGCCGAGGCGAAGCGGAGACTCGACGGCATCCATGAACTGATCCGGCGATCCGATGTCGACGACGTGTCGGTGAAGGTCTCCTCGATCATCAGCCATCCGGACCCCTGGTCCTTCGACGAGGTCGTCGATGCCGTGGTCGAGCGCCTGCTCCCGCTGTACGTCACCGCGGCCGGCGACGCGACCTTCATCAATCTCGACATGGAGGAGTATCGCGACCTGGACCTCACGATCGCGGTGTTCACGCGCATCCTGGAGGATCCGAGGCTCGCGGGACTCGAAGCCGGCATCGTCCTGCAGGCGTACCTGCCGGATGCGCTCGCCGCGCTGCGTGAGCTCACGGCCTGGGCGACCGAGCGCGTGCAGCACGGCGGCGCGAGGATCAAGGTGCGCATCGTCAAGGGCGCGAACCTCGCGATGGAGCGGGTGGACGCCGTGATGCACGGATGGCCCGCGGCGACCTATGCGACCAAGCTCGACACGGATGCGAACCATCTGAGGCTGCTCGACGAGGCACTGCGCCCCGAGCGCGTCGCCGCCGTCCGGATCGGCGTCGCGGGGCACAACCTGTTCGACATCGCCTACGCCTGGCTGCTCGCGGAGGATCGGCAGGTGACGGAGGGCGTCGAGTTCGAGATGCTGCTCGGCATGGCCGAGGCGCAGATGCGGCGGGTGTCCGAGGACGTCGGTCCGATCCGGCTGTACGTGCCGGTCGTCGAGCCCGGGGAGTTCGACGTCGCGATCGGCTACCTCGCCCGCCGTCTCGAGGAGAACGCGTCGCCGGCGAACTTCCTTTCCGCCGCATTCCACCTCGCCGAGGACGAGCGCCTCTTCCACCGCGAGCAGGATCGCTTCCTCGACGCCCTGGACCGCGCGGGGGAACGGGACCCTGACGCCTTCCCGCTGCGCACTCAGGACCGTCGGGCCCCGGTGCACGAGTCCGTTCGCCCTGCGGTGACCGTGCCTGCGGCGGACACGGATCTGACGAGCATCGTGCTGGGGATCTCGCGAGGTTCGGAGGACGAGCCGTTCGTCGAGACCGCCGTGTACTCCCGCCTGGAATCCGAGCCGGAGAGCGGCGGAGCCCCCGGCTTCGAGAACACGCCGGACACCGATCTGTCCCTGCCGGCGAACAGGGCGTGGGCGCATGACATCCGCTCCGGGATCGCGACGTCGTCGCTCGGGGTCGAGGAGGCGCGCGCTGCACGGATCACGGATGCCGACGGGGTGGAGAGCGTCGTCGCGCGCGTCCGCGCCGCGGCGCCGGGGTGGGGATCGCGCCCCGCCGCGGAGCGCGCCGACATCCTGCTGCGCGTCGCCGTCGCGCTGGAGTCGCGTCGCGCGGAGCTCATCGAGGTCGCCGCGGCGGAGACCGGCAAGGTGCTCGCCGAGGGCGACGTCGAGGTCAGCGAGGCGGTCGACTTCGCGCGCTACTACAGCGCGAAGGCGCGAGAGCTGGATGCGGTCGGCGGAGCCGCGTTCGTCCCCTCCCGCGTCACGGTCGTCGCTCCCCCGTGGAACTTCCCGCTCGCGATCCCGACGGGAGGTGCGCTGGCCGCGCTCGCCGCAGGGTCGGGCGTCATCCTGAAGCCTGCTCCGCAGGCGAGGCGCACGGCGGCCGTCATCGCGGAGACGCTGTGGCAGGCGGGGATCCCCCGAGACGTGCTGTCCCTCGTCGGCCTGGACGAGGGCGAGCTCGGACGTGCGCTCATCGCGCACCCCGATGTCGACAGGGTGATCCTCACCGGATCCTGGGACACCGCTGCCCTGTTCCGCTCCTGGCGCCCCGATCTGCCCCTGCAGGCCGAGACGAGCGGGAAGAACGCGATCGTCGTCACGTCGTCCGCCGATCTCGACCAGGCCGTCGCGGACCTGGTCCGCAGCGCGTTCTCACATGCAGGGCAGAAGTGCTCGGCCGCCTCCCTGGCGATCCTCGTCGGTCCGGTCGGACGATCGAAGCGCTTCGCGAGGCAGCTCGTCGATGCGACCAGGTCGCTCAGGGTCGGATGGCCCTCTGATCCTCGCGTCGACGTCGGGCCGCTGATCGAGCGGCCGCAGGGAAAGCTCGCCTGGGCCCTCGGCGAGCTGGACGCGGACGAGGAATGGCTCGTCGAGCCCGCGGCGGTCGAGGGCGATGAGACGGGCCGGCTGTGGACCCCCGGCATCCGCGTCGGCGTCCTGCCCGGATCCCGGTTCCATACCGAGGAGTTCTTCGGTCCCGTGCTCGGCGTCATGCACGCGCCGACCCTCGCGCGAGCGATCGAGCTGCAGAACGGCGTCCCGTACGGCCTCACCGCCGGTCTGCACACGCAGGATCCGGATGAGCTCGCGTACTGGCTCGACAGGGTCGAGGCGGGCAACCTGTATGTGAACCGCGGCATCACCGGCGCGATCGTCCAGCGGCAGCCGTTCGGCGGCTGGAAGCGATCCTCGGTCGGAACGGGGACGAAGGCGGGCGGTCCGAATCATCTCATCGGCCTGGGGACGTGGCGCGCGAGCGGCGGGGGACCGATGTCGAGCACTCTGCATCTGCGCGGTCTCGACTCGCGGATCACCGACCTCATCGAGTCCGCGCAGCCCTCGCTCGACTACGAGCGGTTCGAGTGGCTCCGCCGCGCGGCCCTCTCGGACGCGATCGCCTGGGATCGCGAGTTCGGCCAGGTGCGGGACGTGTCTCGTCTCGAGGTGGAGCGGAACCTGTTCCGGTATCGGCCGGTCCCGGTGTCGATCCGCGCGACCGATGACGCCGGCGTGCACGAGATGCTGCGCGTCGTCGTCGCCGCTCTCCGCGCCGGATCGGACCTGTTCCTGAGCACGGCCGCCGGTCTGCCGGCGGATGTTCGTCGGACGCTGGGCGAGCTCGGGGTGCCGGTGGCGGTGGAGAGCGATGACGAATGGCTCGAGCGGTTCAGTCCCGCCGAGGATGCTCTCGATGCGCCGGCCAGGCCGTCGCGTGTCCGTCTCGTCGGATCACGCGATGCGGTCGGATCCGCGCACCGCGCCCTCGCTGAGGCTCTGGGCGGCGATCCGGACGTCGCGATCCACGACGGCGAGGTGACCTCGGCGGGCCGTATCGAGCTGCTGCCCTTCGTGCACGAGCAGTCCATCTCGATCACCGCGCATCGTTTCGGTCATCCGGATCCCTGGAGCGCCTCCGTCATCTGACCCCGCCGGATCGGGCGCCGAGCGGAGCCCCTCGCGTTCGTCCGGCTTGCGGAGCCCCCTTCCGTTCGTTGAGCGAGCGGAGCGAGTCGAAACGGGTCTTGTGACGGGCTGCGTTTCGACTTGGTCGGCTGCGCCGTCCGCGCTCAACGAACGGGAGGGAGGGCTCGGTGGTGCGGGTGGTTTTCCTTTCGTTCGTTGAGCGAGCGGAGCGAGTCGAAACGGGTCTTTGTGACGGGCTGCGTTTCGACTTGGTCGGCTGCGCCGTCCGCGCTCAACGAACGGGAGGGAGGGCTCGGTGGTGCGGGTGGTTTTCCTTTCGTTCGTTGAGCGAGCGGAGCGAGTCGAAACGGGTCT
>NZ_BAAGWV010000001.1:0-367812 GCF_054780175.1 Microbacterium tumbae | reverse complement strand
CTTGTCTCGGGCTGCGTTTCGACTTGGTCGGCTGCGCCGTCCTCGCTCAACGAACGGGAGGAGGGGGTACGGCTGTGCCGTCCGCGCTCAACGAGCGGGGGTCGGCGGGGTGGGAGTGTGGCCATCGCACACTCCCACCCCGGCATCCTGTGGCGTCCCTCTGGCGCGCGCACGGCAACGGATGACACAATGGGACAGGCGTGCCCGTGTCGCTTCTTCCCCGTCTGCGTCGAGCTCCGGGTCGAAGGCCCGCCGGGCCCCTGGACAGCGTCCGCCGCATCTCATTCCGAGGAGCACCATGTCCACGCCGGAGACCGTCGCCACAACAACCCGCACCGCCCATCATCGCCGTTATCTGATGTGCAGACCCTCGCACTTCACCGTCAGCTACACCATCAACCCGTGGATGGAGCCGGCGAAGCCGACCGACACCGCGAAGGCCGTCGCCCAGTGGCAGAAGCTGCACGACCTGTACCTCGAGCTCGGGCACGAGGTCGAGCTCATCGATCCGCTGCCGGGGTATCCCGACATGGTCTACACGGCCAACGGCGGGTTCCTCATCGATGGCCGCGCCTACGTGCCGAAGTTCCGTTTCGCCGAGCGCGCAGGAGAGGCGCCCGCCTTCGCCGACTGGTTCCGTGCTGCGGGCTATGACACGGTCGAGCCCGAGGAGGTCAACGAGGGCGAGGGCGACTTCCTGCTCGTCGGCGACGTCATCCTGGCCGGCACCGGATTCCGCTCGACCGGCGACAGCCACCGCGAGGTCGGCGAGGTGTTCGGCCGCGAGGTCGTCTCGCTGAACCTCGTCGATCCCCGCTTCTACCACCTGGACACGGCGATCGCCGTCCTCGATCCTGTCCAGGGCGTGGAGAACGGCGGCCCGGAGCGCGCGAACATCGCGTATCTGCCCGGCGCATTCGACGAGGCGAGCCGCGCAATCCTCGAGGAACGGTTCCCGGATGCGATCCTCGTCGCAGACGCGGACGGAGCGGTTTTCGGGCTCAACTCCGCCAGCGACGGATACAACGTCATCATCTCCCCCCGCGCGCTCGGCTTCGAGAAGCAGCTGCGCGAACGCGGATACAACCCCATCGCCGTCGACCTCTCCGAGCTGCTGCTCGGCGGCGGCGGCATCAAGTGCTGCACGCTGGAACTGCGAGGTGCGAAGTGACCACGAACACGACCACGACTGCCGAGGCGCACGTCGCCGAGAACTACCACCCGCTGCCCGTCACCGTCGCGCGCGGCGAGGGCGTCTGGGTCACCGATGTCGAGGGCAAGCGGTATCTCGACCTCCTCGCCGCCTACTCCGCGGTGAACTTCGGGCACCGGCATCCGGCGCTCGTGGCGGTCGCGACCGAGCAGCTGGGTCGCATCACCCTCACCAGTCGCGCGTTCATGAACGACCGGCTCGAGCCGTTCGCCGAGGCGCTGGCGCGCCTGTGCGGCAAGGAGCTCGTACTGCCGATGAACACCGGCGCGGAGGCCGTCGAGACCGGCATCAAGGTCGCTCGAGCCTGGGGGTACCGGGTCAAGGGAATCCCCGCGGATGCCGCCCGCATCGTCGTCGCGGCGGGGAACTTCCACGGCCGCACCACGACGATCGTCAGCTTCAGCGACGACGAGTCGGCGCGCAGCGGCTTCGGCCCGTTCACGACCGGTTTCGACATCGTTCCGTACGGCGACGCCGAGGCGATCGCCGCCGCGATCACCGACGACACGGCCGCCGTGCTCGTGGAGCCGATCCAGGGCGAGGCCGGTGTCGTGATCCCGCCGGATGGCTATCTCCGTCGCATCCGCGAGATCTGCGACGAGCGGAACGTCCTGTTCATCGCCGACGAGATCCAGTCCGGGCTCGGCCGGGTGGGTGAGACCTTCGCCTGCGATCGCGAGGGTGTCGTGCCCGACCTGTACCTGCTCGGGAAGGCGCTCGGCGGCGGCATCCTGCCGGTATCGGCCGTCGTCGGCGACCGCGACGTGCTGGGAGTCATCCGTCCCGGCGAGCACGGCTCGACGTTCGGAGGCAATCCGCTCGCCGCCGCCGTCGGCCTTCGCGTCGTGGAGATGCTGGAGACCGGCGAGTTCCAGGAGCGCGCCCGCGCACTGGGCGAGCACCTCGCCGCGGGGCTCGAGAAGCTCGTCGGCCACGGCGTGAACGCCGTGCGCGTCGCCGGGCTGTGGGGCGGGGTCGACATCGACCCCGCCTTCGGTACCGGGCGCGAGATCGCCGAGAAGCTCCTCGAGCGCGGCGTCCTCGTCAAGGACACGCACGGGCAGACCATCCGCATCGCCCCGCCGCTCGTGATCCGGGCCACCGAGATCGACTGGGCGCTCGAGCAGCTGCGGCTGGTGCTGGAAGGCTGACCTTCCGGTCCGACAAGACCCGTCGGACCGGGAGAGAGCCGATGTCCGCATCGGGGCGACCGCCTTGTCCGCGACGCGGCACGGCGCCGGTCCGCCGACGATTGCGCGCGCAGATCGCCGTGCCGTACGCTCTGGTCAGCGGGATCCGATGCACCAGGTGCGTGTCGGGACAGGCCGAGTAGTCAGCGCCGTCACCCGTTCTCATCGTCGCATCGGCCGCCCGTCCGATCCGGCCACGATCGACGTGCCGAGCGCAGTGCGCCAGGCGGACTGGGGAACACCGAGATGAACAGTGCCTTCGCGGAGCGGGCAGGCCGGCTCGTCGCCGTGGCGACGGCGAGCATCCTGTTCGCGGCCACGCTCGTCGTCGCGCCTGCGGCGGTTGCCGAGGCCGACGAGCCCGACGGCGTCGTCGACCCGTCCTCGGGACTGACACTGAGCATCGCTGCTCCCTCCGGAGACGTCTTCGTCGCCGGGGACACGCTCTCCATCGCCTACATGGCGACCAACGCGACGGACGAGGCCATCGAGCTTCCCGAGGGCGCCGTGATCGTGACACGTCTGAGCGGGCGGATCGGAACCCTCGACGGCTGCACGGCATCCGGGTTCGGCAACTGGGACGACTGGGACTTCGGCGATGCCGAGCGGGCGCTGCCGTCCAGCATCGCCCCTGGTGAGAGCGTCACCTGCACGCGCTCGTTCACGGCGGACGCGGACGATGTCTCGCTCGGCGGCATCTGGAGCCAGATCTTCTTCTCCGTCGCCGCGCACCCGCTGTCGCCGTCCGACGCCTTCTTCGCGTATCTCCTCACGCCTGCCGGCGACGTGGGCGGTCCCCGGGTGTCGGGAGAACCGCAGGCGGGAGCGGTTTTGACGGCGGACCACGGCTTCTTCGGCGTGTGGGACGACCAGTACGACTTCCAGTGGCTCCGCTCCGGCGAGGAGATCCCTGGAGCGACGTCGGCGTCCTATGCTCCGGGCGTCGACGACGTCGGAGAGAGGCTCAGCGTGCGCGTCACCGGCTGGGCGACGAATGCCGACGACTCCTTCCTCGTCCTGACCAGCCCGGCGACCGATCCCGTCGGCGGGAGCGCCTTCGTCCCAGGGACTCCCGTGATCTCCGGAACGGCTCAGGTGGGCCGCAGACTCGATGTCGCGATCGGCGACTGGTCCCCCGCACCTGAGGAGGTCTCGTACCAATGGCTGCGCGCCGGTCAGATCATCCCCGGCGCGACGGCATCGTCCTATGCCGTCGCTGCGGCGGACGCGGGCAAGTCCATCAGCGTGCGGGTGAGCGGTTCAGTGACGGGACACGCTCCGGCGACCGTCACATCCGCTCCGACGGGGACCGTCGTTCCCGGGGCGCTGGCAGGCGCCGCACCGACCCTCTCGGGGACCCTGGCGGTGGGATCCACTCTCACGGCCGTTCCCGGGACGTGGACGCCGAAGCCCGGATACGCCTACCAGTGGCTGCGCAACGGATCCAGGATCACGGGCGCGACGAAGGCGACCTACAAGCTCACGTCTGCGGATGCCGGGAAGCAGATCAGCGTCAGCGTGACCGGTACCGCGCCGGGCTACGCGAAGCTCACGAAGACGTCGTCGAAGTCGGCCAAGGTCGCCACCGCCACCACGCCCAAGATCACGGGAACGGTGAAGGTGGGTTCCGCGCTGAGCGTCAGCAGAGGGACCTGGACGGCGAGCACCGCCTTCGGCTACCGATGGCTGCGCGACGGCGTGCCCATCAGCGGCGCCACGGGTTCGCGCTACAAGCTCGTCTCCGCGGACGCGGGCAAGAGGATCACCGTCGCCGTCACGGGCAAGCGCTCGGGATACGCGACCGTGACCAAGACGTCCACCGCGAGCGCGGCCGTGGCGAAGGGGACGCTCGCCGCACCGGCTCCCAAGGTCACGGGAACGGTGAAGGTCGGAGTCACGCTGAAGGCGAGCACGGGCGCGTGGACCAGCGGAACGAGCCTGAGGTACCAGTGGTTCCGGAACGGAAAGGCCATCGCCGGCGCCACGTCGAAGACGTACAGGATCCGTCCCTCGGACGCCTACGCCGCGCTGAGCGTGAAGGTCACGGGGACGAAGGCGGGGTACGCCACGGCCGCGAAGGCCAGCTCCCGGACGGCCGCCGTCAAGGGCAAGGTCTACTCGACCTGTGCGCAGCTGAACGCGGACTACCCCGACGGCATCCGGAAGAGCACGACGACCTTCGATCTCAAGGCTGGCAAGCGCAAGCCGTTCGTCGGCAATCCCTATCCCTCGACCTCGCTGTACAACCTGCAGTCGAAGGCCAGGGACCGGGATCGCGACGGCATCATGTGCGAGCGCTGATCCGCCCGCGGAGGCGATGAGGAGCCTCTGGCCCGGGCTCAGGCCGGGGGATCGTCGGGGTCCAGCGTGCGGAGGGTGTCCTCCTCCACCGGCACGTCGGCGTCGAGCTGATCCTCGGTCGTCTCGTCGCCGCCGAGCGGCGCGCCGCGCCCCTGCCCGGGGAGCTCCCGGTCGAGCTCCTCGTCGTTGTAGTCCCGGCCTTCGGCCGGCTCCTCGGGGTGCGGAGTGCGTCCGCTGTTCTCGTCCATGGCCCGAGGCTAGGACGGCCGGAATGCGTCGAGGAGGGGATTGACAAGCCGGGCGCGGGATCTCCGGGACGGATGCCTCTGCCGCCCTCGCCCCGCTCGGCTCGGCTCGGGGGGATATGTACGAGATCCATGGTCATGCCATGCCGTCCCGGATGCCGACGGCATCGCCGTCACGCGAGCCCGGCATCCGCAGCCGCACATGGGACGCGTGGCCGTGGATGAACTGGCTGCTCCCGATCTTCGTCTGCTTTCACGGATGGCTCGGCGGGGGCGGATGGGAGACGCTCGCTCTGAGCGTGCTGTCTCCGGTCATCGTGCCGGTGGCCGGGCTTCTCGGTTCACTGCCTCGATTCCTCCTGCGCAGGCGCTCGCATCGCCGAACCCCCGCGCCGATCGTGTGGCTGCTGTTCACGAACTGGTGGAGCTGGTTCGTGTTCGCGGCTGCGATGTCGGGTGCGACCGACGGGGCGCCCCTCGACTCGATGCTGCGCAGCGTCGTGCCGGCGCCGCTGTCCATGGCGTTCGAGTACGGCATCCTGCTCGGCGGGGCGGGCATCGGCGTCCTCTCGTGGCTGGTGATCCTCCTGCTGGCGATCGGCCTGCGGACGGACGCGGACGGTGCGGGCCGCGGCGGGGTCGTCCTCGGCTGGATCGCCGCCTTCGGCGTGCCGGCCCTGCTCGGGGTGATCGTGATCCTCGGCGTCCAAACGACGCTCGCGCAGACGGACGCCGCCGGACAGACCATGGCCGAGTCGAGAGCGGTGGCGATCGGTGAGCAGGCCGACGCCGCGCGGGCGCGCTATGCCGCGGCGCAGGAGCGACTCGCCGACGTGCGGGCGCTCATCGCCGACGACGGCTGGGTGATCCAGTACTACGGATTGTCCACGGCCTCGCCCGAGTCTCGGCTGCGCGACGGCGCCTGCTATGGGATCGAGGTCTCCTTCATGCATCCGAGCGCGGGAACGCGAACGGATATCGCCGCGATTGAAGCCGCGCTCGCGGGCGCCGGATGGACGAGGCTGAGCGAGGGGGACTTCGTGGACGCGGAGGGAGGTCGGCTGGAGATCCAGGCCCTCCGCGAGGGCGAGGTGCAGGTGACGTACGAGAACGGGATCTGGTGGGGAGACCCCTACGACCTGAGGGATCCGCGATCCTTCGAGGAGAGCGACGCCGCACGCGCGCGGACGTACCGTGCCGATGAATGGCCGCCGTTCTGATTCGCCCGCTCGATGCGGTGCCGCCGCTAGGCTCGCAGCTGTGAATCGCAGCGGCCTCCTGGACGGACTGTGGCGCGCCTGGCCGGTCGCGAGCTGGCTGCTGCCGGTCCTCTTCAGTGCTCACGGCCTGTTCTCGACCTTCGGCGGATGGGCCTGGTCCTTCCTGCTGTTCACCGCGCCCGTCGTGATTCCCGCGTGCGGACTGCTCGGCGTGTGGCCGTACCGGATGCTGAGGCAGAATGGCCACGACACGGTGCCCTGGTCGATCGGGCTCCTTCTGCTGGTCAACTGGTGGGCGACGTTCGCCGCGATCCTCCTGGCCATCGACGCGTTGAGCAGGCAGAACCTCGCGGACGCGGTCCCGTCCCTGCTGAGGCTGCTCGGCGCGGCCGCGCCGGCCATCGGCTTCGAGCTGGGGATGATGGCTCTCGCGCTGCTCGTCGCGGGCGCGTCCTGGGCGGCGATCTGGATCCTCGCCAAGGTCGAGAGCAAGTCGCCTCCCCGCGCGATCGCACCGCATCGCGGCGTGATCGCCGTGCGTGCCGCGGCGGTCGTCCTCCCCCTTCTGATGATCGCGGTCGTCGCCGTCGGCAGCGTGACGACGGGCGCGCGCCAGGACTCGGCGGGCGGCACCGCGGCGGAGGTCCTGCGAGATCCGGTCTCCGTGCAGGCGGAGCGGGCCCTGCTGCGGTATGAGGAGTTCCAGCAGCGGGTCGCAGAGGTCAGGGCGATGATCGCGGATCAGGCCTGGGAGACGGCGCCTCCATATGGTCTGGACTCGTCTCGGCGGGAATGCGATCGCAGCGGTCCGCGATGCTACGGATTCCTGTGGGGATACCGACTCGAGGCATCCGGATCCGCGATCGACCCGGATGCCGTCGCCAGGGAGCTCGCCGACGCGGGCTGGACGGTCGAGGGGCCCTCCGATTCCGGTGGGGGCGTCGAGCTCGTGGCCGTTCACGCGGACGGCGTCCGGGTCGAGGTCGGCGTGCTCGACGGATCGGTCGACCTCGAGGCGCGGTCCGCCTGGTGGTGGGGCGACGGCAAGGCTCTGACCGAGGCGCTGGCCGATGGCGAGTCGTCCGCCGACGCAGCCGGTCCGTTCGCCGCCCGCGAATGGCCGCCGCTGCCGCGCTGACGGCGGCGCTCGTCGCCCGCGCGATCAGTCCGAGGCGATCTCCGCCCGCGGGGTGTTCCGGATCGGCGTCGTCGCGGCGACCTCGTCGCTGAACTCGGCGGGCTCGGGTCGGATGATCGCGAGGGGTCGGGTCTCATCCAGCGTGAGCAGGAACCGGGTGTCCTCGCGGCGATGCAGGCGACCGGATGCCAGCATCCACGTCACGCCGATCGCGAAGGCGACGAAGGCGGCGCAGCCGCCGAAGACGATCGCGGCGCGCGGGCCGGCGACATCGGTGATCCAGCCGGCGATCGGGGCGCCGATCGGAGTGGATCCCATGATCACGGCCATGTACAGCGCGAGCACGCGCCCGCGCAGTGCGGGGTCGGTCGTGGTCTGGACATAGCCGTTCGCGGTCGTCATCATCGTGACCGTGGAGAATCCGACGAAGATCAGCACGACGGCATAGCTCCAGTACGTCGGCATCAGAGACGAGACAAGGGACGCCGAGCCGAAGCCAGCCGCGGCGAGGACGACGATCCGGATGCGTGCGCGATCGCGTCGTGCCGCCAGCAGCGCTCCGACGAGGGAGCCGATCGCGAGCACGGAGCTGAGCAGGCCGTACCCGTCGGCCTCCTTGCCGAACTCCAGCGCCATCGTCGAGGCGTAGATCGGGAAGTTCATCCCGAAGGCACCGATGAGGAAGACCATCGCGAAGGTCACCTTGAGGTCGTTCCGGCTCCAGACGTAGCGGAAGCCCTCCGCGAGCCCTGCACGGCCGCGGTTCTTCGCCCGCGGGATCAGCTCGCCGCGGCGCATCAGCAGGAGCGCGACGAGCATCGCGAGGAAGGTCGCCGCGTTGAGCACGAACACCCAGCCCGTCCCGACCGCGACGATGAGGATCCCGCCGACGGCGGGGCCGAGCAGGCGCGCCATGTTGAAGGAGGCCGCGTTCAGGGCGACGGCGTTCGAGGCGTCCTCCATCGTCACCATGTCGGAGACGAACGCCTGCCTGGCCGGGGCGTCGAAGGCGTTCGCCACGCCGAAGGCGAGCGCGAAGCAGAACATCAGGGGCAGTGTCATGATCCCGGTGAGCAGGAGCGCGGCGACCCCGAGGGCGAGCAGCAGCAGCGTGACCTGGGTCACGTACAGGATCTTCCTGCGGTCGAAGCGATCGGCGACCCAGCCCGTGAGGCTCACCAGCACGAGCGGGGGCCCGAACTGCAGGGCCATCGTGATGCCCATCGCGGTGGCGTCGTTGTCGGTCAGCTCGGTGAGCACCACCCAGTCCTGCGCCGTGGACTGCATCCATCCGCCGACGTTGGAGACCAGGGCGCCGAGGAACCAGATGCGGTAGTTGAAGGTGCTGAAGGAGCGGAACATCGCGCTCATCGCTCGGCCACCCTCCGCATCAGGGCGCTGGCCTCGCGGAGCGTGCGCAGCTCGTCATCGGTGAAGTCGAGCTCGGTGAGGGCGTCGGCGAGGGCGGTGTCCCGCTTGCGGACGGTCGCCACGACGACGGCCTCGCCGGCGTCCGTCAGCTCGACGTACACGCGCCGCCGGTCGTTCTCGTCCGGCACCCGGACGACGTAGTCCTTCGCGGCCAGCGCGTCCACGGTGTTCGACATGGTGGGCGCGGTGACGCGCTCGCGCTGGGCGAGCTCGCCGAGGGGGAGGCGGCCGTTCGCGCGGAGGCCGGCGAGCACGGCGAAGTGCGCGTCGCTCACGCCGTCGTCCGCACGTTCGCGGCGCAGGCGCCTGGCGAGGCGGAAGGTGGCGAGGCGGAGGTCGGTGGCAGTGGTGTGCTGGGGATCGTCGGCGTCGCTCATTGCTTAGATAGTCTAACTAAGTTCTCGGCGCCGTGCATCCCCTTGATCGCATCCCGGCAGAATGGATGCGTGACCATCGCCCTCGAACTCGCCGCCCAGGACGCCGCAGGCGTCCGCATCGCCCGCGAGATCGGCGCCGCTCGCGTCGAGCTCGCCCAGGCGCTCGCCCTCGGCGGGCTCACGCCCTCTCCGGCGGCTCTGGAGCGGGCGCTCGAGGCGGCCGGCTCCGCGGTCGAGGTGCACGTGCTCGTGCGTCCGCGCGCGGGAGACTTCCACTACGACGCCGACGAGATGGCGGTGATCGAGCGGGACATCCGCCTCGCGGTCGCCGCAGGGGCTGCAGGGGTCGTGGTCGGCTGCCTCGACGGGACCGGTGCGCTGGACGGGGATGCCATGGCGCGGCTGCAGGCGGCGGCCTCCGGCGCATCCGTGACCCTGCACCGCGCGATCGACGTGACGAGCGATCCGATCGCGACGCTGCGCGCCGCTAGGGAGCTCGGACTGCAGCGGGTGCTCACCTCGGGGGGCGCGTCCGCCGCGATCGACGGGCTGGATGTCCTGACCGCGCTCGTCGCCGAGGCCGACGGCGTCATCGAGGTCATGGCGGGGAGCGGGGTGGATGCCGCATCCGCTCCTGCGCTCGCCGCGACGGGCGTGGATGCGCTGCACTTCTCGGCGAAGCGGACCGTGACGGCATCCGGCGGGGTGCGGATGGGGTCGGCCTCCGATGGCGTCGGAGGCTACGAGGTCACCGACCGGGATGCGGCGTTCGCGCTCAGGGCGGCGGTCGGCATGGCCTCGTCAGGCGGGCATCCGCGTCCGTAGACTCGTCACCATGACACGAACTGCGCAGTTCCTGGATGCCTACGGAGTCACGATCGTCTACGACGTCCACGAGGCTGCGGGCAGGCCGCGGGGCGTGGTGCAGCTGCTGCACGGTGTGGGGGAGCACGCGGGGCGATACGGGGAGCTGATCGCGGCCCTCACGCGCGCGGGCTTCATCGTCTACGCCGACGACCACCGCGGGCACGGACGCACCGGAATGCAGCAGCACGGGGACCCGGCGAAGCTCGGCAGGCTCGGCAAGGGCGGGCTGCGCGCGGCGAAGGAGGCCGTGTGGCAGCTGACCGGCATCATCCGCGACGAGAACCCCGACCTCCCGCTCGTGCTGATCGGGCACTCCTGGGGGTCGTTCCTCGCGCAGATGCTCGTCGACGATCATCCCGAGGCCTGGGACGCCGTCGTGCTGTCGGGGTCGGCGCTGCGCACGCCGAGGATGCTGAACGCGGCGCCGCTGAACGCGCGCTGGGAGGGCAAGGACGCCACCGGCTACGAATGGCTCAGCCGCGACGCCGCGGTGGGGAAGGCGTTCGACGAGGATCCGCTGACCACCAACGTTCCGCTGCTGAAGCTCTTCGGTCCGGTCGAGGCGCTGCGGCTGTACGGCCGGCCGGCCAAGGACCTCGGCAGGGACATCCCGATGCTGCTCATGGTGGGGCGCGACGACCCCGTCGGCGGCCCGCGCAGCGTCCACCGGCTCGCCGACGAGTACCGCACCCGGTCGGGGCTGACCGACGTCACGACGCTGGTGTATCCGGACGCCAGGCACGAGATCTTCAACGAGCTGCAGCAGGGCGAGGTCCGCGCGGACCTGCTCGCCTGGCTGGACAGGCGCATCCCCGCGCGCTGAGTGCGCGCGGCCGTGCCCGTTCCACCGGCCGGTCGCCTGTTCTGCGGACCGGCCGGGCATTCTGCAGGGCTGGCCGTTCTGCAGGACCGGCTGGGCATTCTGCAGGACCTGTTCTCCGTTCTGCAGGACCAGCTGGGCATTCTGTAGGACCGGCTGGGCATTCTGTAGGACCTGTTGTCCGTTCTGCAGGACCAGATTCGAGGCCGGGCCCCGAATCACGGCGTGTCGTGCCTATCCAGGGCCACCGCTCCTGCACAACGGAGAACAGGTCCTGCACAACGGACGACAGGTCCTGCACAACGGAGAACAGGTCCTGCAGAACGGACAGGCCGCGCAACGGACCTGCAGCGCGCGTAGGCTGAGGACGTGCATGGTGAGTACAAGGTCCCCGGTGGAAAGCTCGTCGTCGTCGACCTCGAGGTGCAGGACGGCCTGATCTCCGGGTTCCGGCTCGCAGGCGACTTCTTCCTCGAGCCGGACACCGCCCTCGACGACATCGACGCCGCGGTCAACGGCCTGCCGGCGGAGACGGACGCCTCCGCCATCGCCGCGGCGGTGCGGAGCGCACTGCCCGACGGTGCGCAGCTGCTCGGCTTCACCTCGGAGGCGGTGGGAACGGCGGTGCGCCGGGCGCTGGTGACGGCGCCGGGCTGGCGCGACTTCGACTGGGAGATTGTGCACGAGAAGGCCGTCTCCCCGCGGATGAACCTGGCGCTGGACGAGGTGCTCACCTCGCGGGTCGGCGAGGGCCGCCGTCGGCCGACGCTGCGGATCTGGGAGTGGGACGAGTCCGCCGTCGTGATCGGATCCTTCCAGTCCTACCGGAACGAGGTCGACCCGGAGGGCGCGGCCAGGCACGGCTTCGACGTCGTCCGCCGCATCTCCGGCGGAGGCGCGATGCTCATGGCCGCCGGCCAGATCATCACCTATTCGCTGTACGTCCCGGCATCCCTCGTCCAGGGACTCACCTTCGCGGACTCCTATGCGTTCCTGGACGACTGGGTGCTGCAGGCGCTGCGCTCGCTGGGGATCGACGCCACGTACCAGCCGCTCAACGACATCGCGAGCCCGACGGGCAAGATCGGCGGCGCCGCGCAGAAGCGCCTTGCGAACGGCGGCGTGCTGCACCATGCGACGCTCTCCTACGACATCGACGGCCAGACGATGACCGAGGTGCTGCGCATCGGACGCGAGAAGCTCAGCGACAAGGGCACCACCTCGGCTGCGAAGCGGGTCGATCCGCTGCGCAGCCAGACCGGGCTCAGCCGCGCCGAGATCATCGAACGGTTCAAGGACACGTTCCGCTCGCTCACGCGGGCCGAAGACGGTGCGATCACCGCGGACGAGTACGCGGATGCCGAGGCGCTCGTCGCCGCGAAGTTCGCCACCGACGCCTGGCTGCACCGGGTGCCGTGACCGGGCAGGATCGCGGCCCGCTCGTCGAGCGAGCCGATGCTCCCCGCCCGTTGGTTGAGCGGGCTGATGCTCCCCGCCCGTTGGTTGAGCGGGCCGATGCTCCCCGCCCGCCGGTCGAGCGGGCCGATGCTCCCCGCCCGCCGGTCGAGCGGGCCGATGCTCCCCGCCCGTTCGTTGAGCGAGCCGAAGGCGAGTCGAAACGCCCCCGCCCGCCCGGCGCCGTCACGATCATCGAGGGCGACAACCTCGCCGTCGCCGCGAGCCTGCCTTCGGCGTCCTTCGCGCTCGTCTACCTCGACCCGCCCTTCAACACCGGCCGGGTGCAGGAGCGCCAGGTGGTCACCGCGCGGCGAGCGGCAGGGGGCGCAGAGCGAGATGCGCCGGTCAAGGAGATCCGTCACGGCTTCCACGGCCACGCCTACGAGCGGGTGCGCGGGATGCTGCGCGCCTACGACGACAGCTTCGACGACTACGGCGACTTCCTCATGCCGCGCCTCGAGGAGGCCTGGCGGCTGCTCGCCGACGACGGCACGCTCTACCTGCACCTGGACTATCGCGAGGCGCACTACGCGAAGGTCATGCTGGATGCCGTCTTCGGGCGTGACGCGTTCCTGAACGAGCTGATCTGGGCCTATGACTACGGGGCGAAGTCGCGCAGGCGCTGGCCGACCAAGCACGACACGATCCTCGTCTACGTGAAGAGCCCGGGGATGCACTACTTCGATTCGGATGCCGTCGACCGTGAGCCGTACATGGCGCCTGGCCTGGTCACGCCGGAGAAGGCCGCGCGGGGCAAGCTCCCCACGGATGTCTGGTGGCACACGATCGTCCCGACGACGGGACGCGAGAAGACCGGGTATCCGACGCAGAAGCCGGAGGGGATCCTGCGCCGGATCGTGCAGGCCTCCAGTCGCCAGGGGGATCGGGTGCTCGACCTCTTCGCCGGGTCGGGGACGACCGGCGCCGTGGCATCCGCGCTCGGCAGGGACGCGGTTCTCATCGATCACAACCCCGAGGCGATCCGGGTGATGCGCGAGCGGATGCCGGATGCCGAGGTCGCCACCGGTCCTCTCTCGACCTGAGCGACGGCCGCGGATGCTCGTGGCGGGGCGCGTTCGCAGGCGGCACCCGGCGGCCTTCAGTCGCCGTGCTCGACGCGAACGCCTGCTCCGCCCAGGGATCGGATCATGCTGCGCAGGATGTGGAACGCCTGGGTCCGATCGGCCTCCGTCAAGGCCGCCAGCATCCTGACCTCGACGGATCGGACGGCGGCGCTCGCCCGTGCGAGGCTCTCCCGTCCCCGGGGAGTGAGCCGGGCGGGCAGGGCCTTGCCGATCGGAGCCTCTGCCGGCCTGGTGACGTAGCCGTCCCGCTCCAGGGCCTGGAGGAGCACGTTCATCGACTGCCGCGTCACGAACGCCCCGCGCGCGAGCTCCGAGTTCGAGAGCCCTGGCCGTTGTGCCAGCAGTTCGAGGCAGGAGTAGTGGGTGATCGTCATCCCGAGGGGCCGCAGCACCGTCTCCATGGCGATGCGCAGGGCGCTGGACGCCTCCTTCAGCAGATAGCCCAGCGATGCGTCCAGGTCGATCCCGTCTTGACTCATGTCAGTATTCTGACATATGGTTATTCATGTCAGAAAACTGACATGAATAAAGGAGCTTCGCCATGCCCGTCACCGGACCCGATTTCCTCTCGCTCCAGGTGAGCGATCTCGACGCCTCGCAGGCGTTCTACGAGCGCTATCTCGGTCTCGTCCGTTCGCCGTCCGGGCCTGCGCACGCGGTCGTCTTCGAGACCGAGCCGATCGCCTTCGCGATCCGGGACGTCCTTCCCGGAACCGATCCGTCCTCCCTCACCCGCCCCGGTCTCGGCGTCGCGATCTGGCTTCATGCCACGGGCGTCCAGGAGATCCATGACGCTCTCGCGGCAGAGGGGCACGCGATCGTCACCGCACCCGTCGACGGTCCCTTCGGGCGGACCTTCACGTTCGCGGACCCGGACGGCTATCACATCACCCTCCACGACCGCGGCTGAGTCAGACGAGGGCGAGGACGTTGTCGTAGGCGGTCGTGGAGATCTGCAGGCCGTCGCCGCCGAACACCCTGGTCGTCCCCGGCTCGGTCCGCCAGGCGGGCCAGCCGGGGTTGCCGGCGGACACGAAGGCGGTGGCGGCCGCATGCATCTCGTCGGCCAGCGACTGCGGCGGCCGCGGCCCTGCGAGATCCTCGACATGCTCCCGATCGAGCCCGTCGAACCAGAACGGCACGTCCAGGCAATGGCACGCCCATCCCCTGGCCGGCGATACCCAGCCGAACTCGTACGTCCACGTGCCGGCATCCGCACGACTGCGGGCCTCGGCGACCCGGACGACCAGGCTGCGGAAGACGTGATCGGTGACGAAGCGGCCCACCATCGCCGTCCCGCCCTTCTTCCGCTGCGCGCGGTTCGCCGCGAGGTAGGCGCGACGGGCTCGACCGTCACGCAGGAAGGGCGTCAGCAGCAGCGCGGCGGGGACGGCCCGCAGGGCGCGCGGCGCGCGGTCCGCCACCATCGTGAACTCGTCGTCGGTCGCCCCCAGCAGCAGCGGCTTGTCCTCACCTGTGCCCGAGCGCAGGGACTCCGTCGTCGGCCGGGGGATGAGCTCGCCGTCGATCACCGGCCCCCAGGGCATCCCCTCGTCGATGAGGCCGGTCAGCATGCCGAGGCCCTTGCGGGTCCCCACGGCTTTCGACTGCAGGGCGAGGATGCGGCGCTCCGGCACCGAGCGGAATCCCTCCACCGTCGGCTCCACCTCGAGGATGCTCGCGAGCCGCTCGCCGCGTGTGCGGGCGAGCTCGAGCGGGATGTCGCCGAGGGCGGCGGAGAACGCGAGCGCGCCATGGAAGAGGTGCTGCACGGACGGCATCCCGAGGAGCGTCAGAACTGCGCCGCCGCCGGCCGACTGCCCGCCGATCGTCACCCTGCCCGGGTCTCCGCCGAAGGCGGAGATGTTCGCCTGCACCCACTCCAGCGCGGCGATCCAGTCCCGCACGCCGCGGTTGTGCGGTGCGCCCTCGATCCAGCCGAAGCCGTCGAAGCCCAGGCGATAGGAGAGCGTCACCGTGACGACGCCGTCGCGGTTGAACCGGGCGCCGTCGTACCAGGGGCTCGCCGGCGATCCCTCGGTGTACCCGCCGCCGTGGATCCAGACGAGGACGGGCAGGAGTCCGGTGCGCGCGTGCGCGGATCCGCTCGGCGAACCGGGGAGCGACGGCGTGAACACGTTCACGTTCAGCGTCGCGTCGCCCGGGATCGCCGGCTCGGGGATGAGCGTGCCACCGGGATCTCTGCGGAGCGCAGTCGCCCCGTAGGAGCTCGCATCGTGCACCTGGGTCCACGGCTCCGGCGGCACGGGGGCGGCGAACCGCAGCTCGCCGACGGGCGGCCGCGCGAAGGGGATGCCCAGGAAGGCGGCCGACGCCTTCTCCGTCCCTTCGTCGCGCCAGAGTCCGCGCACAGGACCGGACGCGGTGCGGACGAGCGGGGAACCGCTCACGACGGCTCACCGAGGCGGGAAGGCGCCAGCGCCGTCACGAAGGCGCCGAGATGCGCGGCCATGTCGAGCTCCGGATCGATCAGCCACATGCTCTGCAGTCCGTCGGCGAGAGCCTGCAGAGCGGTTGCCGCCCAATCGGGATCGACGTCTTCACGGATCTCGCCGTTCTCCTTGGCTCGGATGATCGCGTCGCGGAAGACGTCGTGCAGCTGCGTGGTGCGGTCTCGGAAGAACGCGCGAGCGGGATGCCCGTGATCGGAAGCCTCCGCGGCGAGCTGGGTGTAGAGCTGCACGAGTCCGGGGACGGTCGCGTTGTGCCGCACGACGGACTGCAGCGTCGAGAGGCCGGCGGCCTCCCCTCCGTAGGCGCGCTGATCGACCTCGTCCCGCTTACGGAGGATGGCGGTGAACAGCTCCTCCTTGCTGTCGAAGTAGTGCAGGAGTCCTGCGGCGCTCAGGCCGACGGCATCGGCGAGCTCTCGGACGGATGCGCGGCGATAGCCGTGTTCCGCGACCACTTCGAGCGCCGTGTCGAGGATCTCCTCGCGCTTCGCGACGCCCTTCGCGTAGGAACCTCGTCGAGACATGACGCTAGCGTATCGGGCGTCAGCCGTGCCCGCCCCATGAAAACCGAACATTGCTTGCTTTTAACCGTGGAGACTGCTTAGGCTGACGCTGGCGATCCATGGCGGATGCCGCGAAAGGCGAACACGACGATGACCGAACCTCAGGACCTCACTCTCGAGGAGAAGGCCTCCCTCACCAGCGGCGCCGACTTCTGGACCACCACGACGATCGACAGGGCGGGCGTCCCCTCGATCATGCTCACCGACGGCCCGCACGGCCTGCGCAAGCAGTCCGCGGCCAGCGACCATCTCGGCCTGAACGACAGCGTCCCCGCGACGTGCTTCCCGCCCGCCGCGGCCCTCGGGTCGTCCTTCGACCCCGCGCTCGCCGAGCGCGTCGGCGTCGCGCTCGGCGTCGAGTCCGCGATCGAGGACGTCGCGGTCATCCTCGGTCCCGGCATCAACATCAAGCGCTCCCCGCTGTGCGGCCGCAACTTCGAGTACGTCTCCGAGGACCCGATCCTCGCCGGTCGCATCGGCGCCGGTCTCGTCCGCGGCATCCAGTCGCAGGGCGTCGGATCCTCGCTCAAGCACTTCGCCGCGAACAACCAGGAGGACGACCGCATGCGCTCCTCCAGCGACATCGACCCGCGCCCGCTGCACGAGATCTACCTTCGAGGCTTCGAGTACGTCGTGAAGGAGGCACCGCCCTGGACGGTGATGTGCTCCTACAACCGCATCAATGGCGTGTACGCCTCGGAGGATCCCTGGCTGCTCGGCGAGGTGCTCCGCGACGACTGGGGCTTCCAAGGCCTCGTCGTCTCCGACTGGGGCGCCGTGAACGATCGCGTCACCGGTCTCGCTGCCGGGCTCGATCTCGAGATGCCCTCCAGCGGCGGCGTCACGGATGCGCAGATCGTCGCCGCGGTGCAGGACGGATCCCTCGACGAGGCCGTCCTCGACACCGCGGCGGGGCGCGTGCTCGATCTCGTCGCGAAGGCGCAGGCCCGTCCCGTGGCGGACGGGCCTCTCGACGTGGATGCGCACCATGCGCTCGCCCGTGAGGCGGCCGGCCGTTCGATCGTGCTGCTCAAGAACGACGGCGGACTGCTGCCGCTCGCGCCCTCCGCGTCGGTCGCCGTGATCGGCGAGTTCGCCCGTACGCCGCGGTACCAGGGCGGCGGCTCCTCGCACATCACCCCGACGCGTCTGGACTCGGCTCTGGACGCCTTCGGCGACCGCGTCTCGTTCGCGCCCGGCTTCACCTTCGACGGCTCGGGGGATGCGGCGGCCCTGCGGGCCGAGGCCGCCGCCCTCGCCGAGCGGAGCGACATCGCCGTGCTGTTCCTCGGTCTTCCCGAGGCGGACGAGTCCGAGGGCTTCGACCGGACGCACATCGACCTGCCCGCCGTCCAGCTCGCGCTGCTCGATGCCGTCCTCGCGGTGAACGAGAGGGCCGTCGTCGTGCTGTCGAACGGCTCGGTCGTCGCTGTCCCCTTCGCCGACCGGGTGCCGGCGATCGTCGAAGGATGGCTGCTCGGCCAGGCCGGCGGCTCGGCCGTCGTCGACGTGCTCACCGGTGCGGTGAACCCCTCAGGGCGCCTCGCCGAGACGATCCCGCACCGCCTGGAGGACACCCCGGCGTTCGGCAGCTTCCCTGGATCGTTCGGTCACGTCCGCTACGGCGAGGGCGTCTTCGTCGGATACCGCTGGTACGACGCCCGCCGCATGGATGTCGCCTTCCCGTTCGGCCATGGCCTGTCGTACACGAGCTTCGCCTACGGCGCGCTGCGCGTGCGTCATCTCGATGAGGGGGACGTCGAGGTGACGGTCGCGGTCACGAACACGGGAGCGGTCGACGGCCGCGAGGTCGTACAGGTCTACGTCGCACCTGAGACGTCTCTCGTCGAGCGCGCGCCGCGCGAGCTCAAGGCGTTCGCGTCCGTCGCCCTCGCGGCCGGCGAGACCGAGGACGTCTCACTCGTCGTGCGCCGGGAGGATCTGGCGTACTGGGACATCAGGGTCGACCGCTTCGTGGTCGAGGGCGGCGCGTACCGCTTCGAGGTCGCGGCCTCCAGCCGTGACATCCGCGGTGCGGCATCGCTGAACATCACGGGCGACGAGGTGCGCATCCCGCTCACGGCGGACTCCTCGATCGGCGAGGTGCTGGCCCATCCGGTGGTCGGTCCCATCGTGCGCGAGCAGCTCGGCGCCGGCATGGCGGCGGCGGACGGGGCGATGGATGCCGGCATCATGAGCGATGAGGCGATGGCGAAGATGATGGCGTCCTTCCCGATCGGCCGTCTCGCCGGATTCCCCGGAATGGGCATCGACCGTGCGCAGGTGGACCAGCTGATCGCGCTCGGCAACGCCGGCTGAGGCGTCCCCGGTCCTTCCTGACCGGTTTCGCCGGCTGGACCGGTCGGCTCCGGGACGGACCGCCCCTCGGGGACCGGCCGGCCTCTCCGAGTCGGACCGGCCCCTCCGAGTCGGACCGGCCCTTCCGAGTCGGACCGGCCCCTCCATGATCGAGCGGCGCGCTCGCCTCGGAGGGGCCGGCGGACGGGACCCTGCCTGCGGGACGGATTACTGCTGTCCCGTGCTCCGCAGCGTGTAGTAGGGCTGGTTGGAGAGCGTCTCGTCGGAGAAGCCGGGGAAGAACGTCGGCGCCCTGCCCTCCGTCGTCACCTCGAAGAAGTACGCCAGCGGGAACGACGAGTCCGTGTACGACCCGGGGATCTCCGCGGCGAATCCGCCGTCGATCTCGCGCATGGCGACCTGCTCGTAGGACTGGGACTGGTCGACATGCCGGTACCGGAGCAGCGCGGAGACGACGCCGCTTCCGACGGAGGCGTGCAGCCGGATCGCGACGGGCTCTCCGCGACGGTAAGGCTCCGGCTGCTCGTGCGACACCGCCACGGGCTCGCGTGTCCTGGTCGGGCGGGGCAGGCTCTCGGCCGGCACGCTCTCGCTACCCTGCAGGGCGCGATCCCGTTCCCGGCGGAGGGCCTGCAGATCGTCGTCGATGCTCTGGACCTGCTGGGCCCAGTGCCCGTGCTCGCTCGTCTCGGGCCCGAACCGCAGGTCGTCCTGGTAGACGCCGTCCACGATCCCGATGAGCTCCATCCACTGCGCCCTCGCCGCCTCCGCCTGCTCCACGGCGGCGACGAGAGCCCCGGCGTCACCGGAGTTCTCGTACAGCGAGTAGTCGACCGCCGCCCGGTACTGCGCCGCGTAGAAGCGTCCGAGCCGCACGAGCACCTCGAGGTCGATGATCGTGCGCGCGGTCTGCGGATCGTCGCCGCCCACCGCGGTGAACTCGGCCAGGGCGGCTGCTCCCCTCTCTGCGAACCCCTCGATCCAGGAGGCGACCTCGAGCGGCGTGTATCGGGCGTCTGCCCTCCCCGCCACGGCGTCGCGCGCATGGTCGCCGACGGAGGAGAACAGCGTGGGATCGAACGGGATCACGCCGCTCCAGTTCGCCGGCGCGGCCGTATCCCGCTCGTAGTGGTGCGAGGGCACCCACGGGGAGATCGGCAGATTCACCGGGTTCTCCGGCCAGTTCCCGTTGTTGGACGCGCCGACGCCGTGCGCCGAGGTCAGCAGCGGCAGGATGCGACTCAGGTTCGCCAGCGCGGCCTCTGCCGCCGGTGCGGCCTGCGCGCCGTATTCGGCGACGAGGAAGCGTCGCCAGACGCTCGGATCCGCATCGGGCTCGTACAGCAGCCGTCCCCACAGAAGGTACGTGTACCGGTATTTACGCCAGTCGTGGACTCCGAGCTTGAGATCGTCGCGCACATAGGGATCCCGCCCGCCGGGTGCTCCGCTGCCCTTGCGACCCTTGAAGAAGAGCGGCTCGCAGTAGTCGATGCCGCGGGCCTCGCCGAAGGTGGCCTGTCGACCGTAGCCGGAGGCGATGGCGGGATCGCCCCAGAGCAGGAGACGCTGCGTGCCCGGCCACATGCGGTACATGAAGTCGACGGTGCGATCCTCGCCGAGGAAGTCCCCGTACCCGTAGCGGGTGAACCTCCGGGTGAACTCGGTGATCCCCTTGACCGTCGCCCCCTCCTCCATCGGACGTGCCGCCTCGAGGGATCGGATCGTCGTCTGGTGATAGGGGAGACCCATGTGCTCGGCCCAGTGCTTCCCCGAGAGGACGGGATCGATCCTCGGCTTGGTCACCGCGTCGAGGAGGGCCTGGTCGACGCCCTTCGCATGCATGTCCACCTCCCTGACCCGGTCGCCGTCCGAGATCGCCTGGAAGACCGCATCCCAGAAGACCTCGTGACCGAGATCGTGGATGCCGCCCTCGTAGTGCACGCGGAAGGTGAAGCCGTCGATCTCCGGGATCTCCGTGAGCAGACGCCTCATCGCCGCCGCCGAGTAGGCCGCGTGGTTCTCCGCGCTGACGCCGAGGATCGGATACCAGTGCCGTGAGTCGCGGCCGTAGTCGTACGCATGGTTCCACAGGCCGAGCTGGAAGTTCATCCCCCTTCGCTTCGTCTCGCGGGCGATGAACTTCAGCGCCGACAGGTTGCGCTCCCGCTCGGCCGCATCCACTCCCTCCGCGCGGACGGACGGGTAGCCGTCCACCTCGAACAGGAAGGGGTAGATGAAGCAGAGATAGTTGTCGGTGGCGCCGTGCTTGTCGGCGCCGTAGTTGTACTGCATGCCGAACGACAGATGGAAGCGGTTGAAGCGCTGCGCCGCGATGTGATCGAGGTACTCGGTCCAGAAGTCGCGGTCGTGGAACCAGTCGGAATCCTCCTGGACGCTCACGAACGCCCGTTGGATCCCCCGCACCGGCACCGCGGGGCTCGCCGTCTCGCTCCACGGCGGAAGCTGCGAGACGCGTCCCGAGACCGCCGAGAGCCTGGCGGCGAACTCGGTCAGCGCGTAGCCGAAGCCCGCGGAGTCGGCGGCGGTGACGGTGAGGCGGCTCGCGTCGCTCTCGGCCCGGTAGCCCTCCTTGCCGATGTCGTCGGAGGTCTGGAGCGCGATCTCCACGGATTCGTCCGCGACCGATTCCACGCGGGAGAGCGCCCATCGGATGATCTCGTCGTCGCGAAGCCGGTCGGTCGCCTCGAGCGTTATCGAGGTCTGCGCATCGATGCTCACGAGTTGCTCACCGCCTGCTCGACCTGGACGAGGAGGTCGGCGACCCCGTCGGAGACGCTCACGCGTCCGAAGGCGATGTCCTGGCTGAACTTCATCAGCAGATCCGACACGGCGGTGTGCGCCGCCGGCTCGGGCTCGGGTCCTGGATCGAGGTTCGGGAGCGACGCCTGCGTGAACTCGATGACCTCCTTCTCGTCGTCCGTGAGGTCGTCGACCCCGAGAAGAGCATCCAGGCCAGCGGAGGAGGCCGGCGGACCGCTGATCAGGCGGAGCTTCAAAGCGGAGTCCTCGCTGTTCACGAACCAGTCGATCACCTTCGCGGCCGCCTCCTTGTCCTCGGTCCGCGTCGAGATGGACAGCAGGCTGCTCGGGTCGGCGTAGGAGCCTTGCGGTCCTCCTGGCTCGTCGACCGGGGGAAGGACCAGGCCGATCTGATGATCGGTGTTCGCCCGGAAGCCTCCGGCGATGTTCGGGGTGAAGATGTGCGCGAGCGCCGCGGTCTTGGTCGCGATGGGGCTGTTCGGCCAGTCGCCGTACTTGTACAGCGACGCCTCCTCGGCCGGAACGATCCCGCCGCTCTCACGCAGTTCCGACCAGTACGTGAACCAGTCCTCGAGGTGTTCGGGCGTGACGACGAACTCGCCGTCCTCCCACATGTCCTCGCCCTGGCTGCGCAGCCACACCTCCAGCACGCCGATGTCGCCCGATGCGTCTTCGGAGCCGTGGAGCTCTCCGCCAGAGGCCTCGTAGATCTCGTCGGCGAGATCCGCGTAGTCGTCCCAGGTCCACGATCCGTCGGGGTGGGCGAGCCCCAGGTCGTCGAGCACCGTCGCGTCGTAGCCCCAGCCCATCATGCTCATCGCGACGGGGATGCCGTACTGCTTGCCGTCGAACTGACCCTGGGCGAGCAGATTCTCGTCGATGACCGAGGTGTCGATGATGCTGTCGAGGTAGTCGTCCAGGGGTGCGAGGGCTCCCTTTCCGCCGTACTGGGCGACCCTGGCGGCGTCGATGTTCACGATGTCCGGCGCATTGTTGCCCGCGAACTGCGTGGCGAGCTTGTCCCAGTAGTCGGCCGTGGGAGTGCCTTCGAACTGCACCGTGATGCCGTCCTCGTTCTGCTGGGAGTAGGTCTCCAGGAGCTCGCTGCGCAGACCGAGCTTGGTCGTGTCGCCGTAGCTGGAGAAGCGGAGCTGGGTGGATCCGGATCCGCCGTCTCCGCCTCCGCCGGCACAGCCGGCGAGGAGCAGGGCGACGCCGGAGACGGCGGCGGTGGCGCGGATCATGCGTCCGCGCTTCGAGATGTTCATTGCGTCTTTGCCTTTCGTTGTGATTCGGGTGCGGGGTCTTTCAGCCCTTGAGCCCGGCGGTCGCGATGCCGTCGACGACCCGGCGCTGCGCGATGAGGAACACGAAGAACGTGGGCACGAGCGACAGCGCGGACATGGCGAGCAGCTGCCCATAGGAGGAGGAGCCGGTCGCATCCACGAACTGCCGCAGGGCGACGGGGACCGTGGCGCTCGTCGGGGTGGAGAGGTAGATCAGCTGGGAGAAGAAGTCGTTGTAGGTCCAGATGAACGTGAAGATCACGGTGGTGACGATCGCGGGCCCCGCCAGCGGCAGGATGATCTTCCCGAAGATCCGGAAGGGTCCGCATCCGTCCAGCGTCGCCGCCTCGTCGAGCGAGCGCGGGATGCCGCGGATGAACTGCACCATGAGGAACACGAAGAACGCATCGGTGGCGAGGAACTTCGGCACGATCAGCGGGAGGATCGTGTTGACCCAGTCCAGGTTGATGAACAGCACGTACTGCGGGATCAGCAGTGCATGCACGGGGAGCATCAGCGAGCCGATCATGATCGCGAACCAGAACCTCTTGCCGCCGAAGTCCAGCCGCGCGAACGCATAGGCGGTGAGGGAGCAGGCCATCACGTTGCCGACGACGGCGAGGACGCAGATCACGAGCGAGTTGACGTAGAAGCGCCCGAAGTCCGGATCGGTGGCCTCCCAGCCGTCGACGTAGTTCGAGAACACCCATTCCTGGGGGATCGGATTGATCGTCGAGAAGATCTCGAGCTCCGGCTTGAAGGAGCCTCCGAGCATCCAGAGCAGCGGATAGATCATGATGACGCTCGAGGCGATCAGGAGCAGGTGGAGCATCCATCGCGGACGACGTTCGCGGGAGCGCAGGACCTGCGCCTTCGGGGCGGGAGCGGAGTCGAGCTGTGCAGTCATGGCGTCCTCAGTCGTCGTAGTGAACCCAGAGCCTGGACATCAGGAAGTTGATGGCGGTGGCGACGCCGATGATGGCCAGGAGCACCCAGGCCAGAGCGGAGGCGTATCCCATCTGGAGGTTCTTGAAGCCCTGGAGATAGAGGTAGAGCGTGTAGAAGAGCGTCGAGTCGCTGGGGCCTCCGGTTCCGCCGCTCACCACGTAGGCGGGGGTGAACGCCTGGAACGCCTGGATCGTCTGCAGGACGACGTTGAAGAGGATGATCGGCGTGATCATGGGCAGCGTCACGTTCCTGAACCTCTGCCAGCGGCCCGCCCCGTCGACGGCCGCGGCGTCGTAGAGCTCCTCCGGGACCTGCTTGAGGCCGGCCAGGAAGATGACCATCGGCGAGCCGAACTGCCAGATGTTCAGCAGGACGAGCGTGTACAGCGCGGTGTCCGGATTGGAGATCCAGCTGATGCCCTGCACCCCGAACAGGCCGAGGATGGCGTTGACGACCCCGTCGCCCTGGAAGAGCTGGGTCCACACCACGGCGATCGCCACGCTGCCGCCGAGCAGCGAGGGGATGTAGTACGCCGAGCGGTACCAGGCGATGCCGCGGATCTTCCTGTTGAGCAGGATCGCGACGAGGAGTCCGAAGCCCAGCTGGAGCGGAACGGTCAGGACGACGTAGATGAGCGTCACACGGAGCGACTGCCAGAAGCGCGGGTCCTGGGTGAACATCCGCACGTAGTTGTCGATCCCCACCCAGTTGGGCGACTGGAGCAGGTTGAAGTCCGTGAAGGACAGGTAGAGCGAGCCGACGAGCGGGCCGGCGGTCAGAAGGGCGAACCCTGCGAGCCACGGGGCCATGAACAGATACCCGGCGCCGTGCTGACGGCGACGGCGGCGGCCGGTGCGGTGGTCGTCGACTCTGGCGCCGAACAGGGTGCGGCGCGGCGGGCCGCCGGGCAGGACGGCTGTGCGGGTATCGGTCGTCGTCATGCGCACCTCTTCGCGTCGTGCGACAGGTGACGGACATCGTTCGCAAGGAACATCCCGACCTCCTCGTCGGATCTCTGAGGGTATTTGAACCCGGGCATTGAAGCCCTTTTCTGGATGCGGGCAACCATACACGAAATCCGCACCATGGAAAAGCTTTTTCGAACTTGATGGATCAAGCGTGCTTCAGAGGCCGCGGGAAGCGGTCGGAATACGCCGGATCAGATGGTTTCTCCATGGTGGAGGAGCGGACAGAGGGTGGGATGCGGATATCCCACGTTCTGTGGACAACCCGTCTGCAGTGCTCGTTGTGGAGGGCAAGTCCAGATCGCACGAGGAGCAGTGCACGTCGATGGATGACGGCTCCACGCCGAGGACCGGTCAGGCCTGGGGATGAAGAGCCGGGGGCGCCGAGGCGGGCCGGGCCCTCCGGGCTCAGCCCTGGCGGGCAGGCCGGGATCGGTCCCGGCGGCGCGGGATTGCGCGGGTGCAGGCGACGGCGATCAGCTGCGCAGCCGAGGCGCCGTCCGGGGGTCCGAGGGACTCTGCAGCTGCCGCGCCGCCTCGAGCAGGGCGGGCACGATCGACTCGGCCGACTGCAGCGTGACGCGCGTGTCCGGACCGGAGACGGAGACGGCGGTGGGCGTGAAGGCGCCGGGCACCGCGACGGCGAAGCAGCGGACGCCGACCTCCTGCTCGCCCTCGTCGATCGAGTAGCCGCGCTCGCGGATCGCGGCGAGGTCGGCGAGGAGGTCCTGCTCGGTGAGGATCGTGGTGCTCGTGTACCGCGGCATGCCCGTGCGCCGGACGATCTCGACGACCCTGTCGTCCGGCAGCTGCGCCAGGAGGGCCTTCCCCACGCCGGTCGAGTGCGGGTGCACGCGGCGGCCGACCTCGGTGAACATCCGCATCTGATGGCGGGACGGCACCTGGGCGACGTAGGTGACCATGTCGCCGTCGAGGATCGCGAGGTTCGCGGTCTCCTGCGCGGAGTGCTCGAGGCGCTCCAGCGCCGGCCGCGCCCACGTCGCGAGCAGGCTGCTCGCCCGGTCGCCCAGCCGGACGAGTCCCGGCCCGAGCGCATAACGGCGGGACGGGAGCTGTCGCACGTATCCGAGCGAGACGAGAGTGCGCAGCAGTCGATGGATCGTGGGCAGCGCGAGGTCGATGGCGTCGGCGATCTCGCTGATGCCCGCCTCGCCGCCGAGATCGCCGAGCGTCTCGAGGAGGCCGAAGGCGCGCGCGACCGACTGCACGTTCCCGCTCTCGCTCATGCCGAACCCTTCCCGTCCACGATTCGGAAAGACTATCGCGCACGAGAGGGTGCTGCGGAACGGCCGGCGACGACCTGTCCCGCTCCCAGCGACGCCGCCGCCGGGTCAGCGGCCGGGGTCGAAGGCGACCTCGAGCCGGACGCGGCCGGCCTCCGCGCCTGGGTCGCCGAGACGGGCGAGGAGCATCTCCGCGGCGACGCGCCCGAGCTCGCGTCCGTCGACGTCGATCGCCGGCACGCCGCTCTGTCCCAGCGCGTCCACGATCGCGCGCTCCGAGCTGACCAGCGGGGGCCGGGCGGAGTCGGCGAGGTAGGCGAAGCGGATGCCGAGCCCGATCGCCGTCGCGTAGGGGACGACGGCGGTGGGCTCGTGGCGGCGCACCTCGGCGGCCGCATGCACCCCGGCGGCGAACGTCGACGGATAGGGACCGACGACGGCCACCTCGACCCCGGCGCGCCGGGCCGTCTCCTGCACGATGCGGGTCCGCTGGAGGTCCTGCCACGACCCCTCCGGGCCGCCGACGTAGACGATCCGGCGGTGCCCTTCCGACAGCAGGCTCTCGATGAGCGCGCCGAACGCGGCGGCCGTGTCGGCGACCACGGAGGCGATGCCCTCGATCTCGCGGTCCACCAGCACGGCGGGCGTGTCGCCGAGTGCGGAGCGGATCAGATCGTCCGTGCCTCGCGGCGCGACCACGATGAGGCCGTCGGTCTGCCGGCCGAGCCGGGCGAGCGGAGCGAGCTCGGCCGTGCTCTCGAAGGGGTAGACGACGACGGTGAGCTGGTGGCCGGAGGCGTCGGCCCGCGCCTGGGCCCCGGCGATGACGGGGCTGAAGTAGCTGTTGTCGAGCGTGGGGACGGCGAGGGCGAGGATCCCGCTGCGCCCGCCGGCCAGCAGCCGGGCCGCGTTGTTCACGACGAAGCCGAGCTTCTCGGCCGCCTCGTGCACGCGCTGCGCCGTGGCGGTCGAGACCATCTCAGGGCGGGAGAAGGCGCGGGAGGCCGTCGCCTTGGAGACTCCGGCGAGACGTGCCACATCCGCGATGGTCGTCATGCGATGCTCCCCTCTCCCCGCTCTGTGGCTATCCAACCACGATCGATGAAACCGGGTGCACCATTGTCGCCGGTCGAGGGTGTTTCAGCTTTGTAAACAAACGAGGCTCTGGTGTCGAGGGCAATTTGTAACCGGTTACACTGATCGAGTCGCCCGAGGAGATCGCATGAGAAGCAGAGCCACGCCAGCACTTCTGCTGCTGCCCGGTCTGGCGTTCCTGCTGATCGGGTTCCTCGTCCCCTCGCTCGCGATGCTCCTCGCGCCGCCGCGCACCGCGACGGCGGACATCTTCGTCCGCCTCTGGCAGATGCTCACCGATCCCTACGATCTGGCGATCATCGGCCGCACGCTGATCCTCGGACTGATCGTCACGGCGGTGTGCGTCATCCTCGGCTTCCCCATCGCCTACCTCCTCGCCCGTTCGACGTCGAAGTGGTCGGGGGTCTTCCTCGCGCTCGCCATCTTCCCGCTCCTGCTGAGCAACGTCGTGCGCACCTTCGGCTGGCTCGTGGTGCTCGGCTCCAACGGCGCCATCGGGCAGCTGCTGACCGGGCTCGGCATCGTCGACGAGGCGCCGCAGCTGCTGTACACGCCGCTGGCGATCGTGCTCGGGCTCACGCAGCTGTTCCTCCCGCTGGCCATCATCACCTCGTATTCGGCGGTGTCGCAGGTCGACGCCGGCCTGGACGACGCGGCGCGAGGGCTCGGCGCGAACCGCACGCGCACGTTCTGGGACATCGTCGTGCCGCTCTCGCTGCCGGGCATCGTCGTGGCGGCCACGCTGGTCTTCGCGGGCTCCGTCACCGCCTACACGACCCCCTATCTGCTCGGCGGCTCCGGCAACCGGATGCTGTCGACGCAGCTGTTCTCCTACTCCAGCGTCACCATCGACTGGGCGGCCGCGTCCGCGACGGCGCTGATCATGACCGTCCTCGTCTTCGCCGTCTCCGCGGTCTCCTCGTTCGTCGGGCGGAAGGGGGAGACCGCATGAGCGCCCGTCGACCGGTCGCGACCGCGCTCGCCGTCGCGGGCTACATCGTCATGATCGTCCCGATCCTCTTCGTCGTCGCGGTCGCGTTCACGGACGGCAGGACGCTGAAGTTCCCGCCGGAGGGCCTCTCGCTGAAATGGTTCGGCGCCGCGCTCGGGTACGAGCCGTTCATGGGATCGCTCGTCACCAGCGCCGAGATCGCGCTGCTCGCGACGGTGCTGGCCCTGCTGGTCGGCGTGCCGGCGACGCTGGCGATCCACCGCGGCCGGCTCCCCGGCAAGGGCGTGGTCGAGGCGCTCTTCCTCTCTCCGCTGATCGTCCCTGAGCTCGTCGTGGGGCTGGCGCTGTTCCAGCAGCTGATCGTGACCTTCCGGATCGACAACTGGCCGGTGCTGCTCATCGGTCACACCGCTCTGCTCCTGCCCTACGCGGTGCGGGTCACCGGTGCGGCGGTCGCGGGCGCGGACCCCGCGCTGGAGGAGGCGGCGCGGGGCCTCGGCGCCTCGCCGTGGCGCGCCTTCTGGACGATCACGCTGCCGATCCTGCGACCGGGCATCTTCTCCGCCGCCCTGCTGAGCTTCATCACCTCGTTCAACAACGTACCGCTGTCGCTGCTCCTGCAGAGCCGCACGACACAGACCCTGCCGGTGACGATGCTCGACTACGTGCAGCAGAGCTACGACCCCATGGTCGCCGCCACCTCGACCCTCATCCTCGCCGCCACCGTCGTCATCGCCGTCATCGCGGAGAAGACGGTCGGCTTCGCCAAGATCTTCGGAGGCATAGGCAGATGAACGCCGCAGCCCAGTTCCTCTCGGTCAGCCAGGTCTTCGGCGACTTCATCGCCGTCGACGACATCGACCTCAGCATCCCGGCCGGCCGGCTCACGACGCTCCTCGGACCCTCGGGGTGCGGCAAGACGACGACGCTGCGGATGCTGGCGGGCTACACCAGGCCCACCAGCGGACGGATCCTCATCGACGGCGAGGACGCCACGACGGCCCCGCCGGAGAAGCGCGGGCTCGGGATGGTCTTCCAGTCGTACGCGCTGTTCCCGCACATGACCGTCGCCGACAACGTCGGGTATGGACTCAAGCTGCGCGGCGTCACGAGAGCCGAGCGTCAGGCCCGCGTCGCGGAGAGCCTGGAGCTCGTCGGGCTGGGGCATCTCGCTGAGCGCAAACCGCGTGCGCTCTCCGGCGGTCAGCAGCAGCGCGTCGCGCTCGCGAGGGCGATCGCGATCCGCCCCCGGCTGCTGCTGCTCGACGAGCCGCTGTCGAACCTCGATGCGCGGCTGCGGGTGCAGATGCGCGCCGAGATCCGCCGCATCCAGCACGAGACCGGTCTCACGGTCGTCCTCGTCACGCACGATCAGGACGAGGCGCTGGAGATGAGCGACGAGATGGTGCTCATGCGCTCGGGGCGGATCATGCAGCAGGGGGCGCCGTCCGAGGTCTTCGGCGCCCCGGCGAACCGGTTCGTCGCGGACTTCCTCGGATACGAGAACTTCGTGCGGACCGCCGCGGGACTCGTGACGGTGCGTCCGGAGCACCTCGCCGTACGGCAGGAGCCGGATGCCGGGTCCGCCGCGCTCTCCCTGCCCGGCACGGTGACGGATGTCGCCTACCGCGGCGTCGACCTGCTCATCACGGTCGAGGCCAGGGATGCATCCGGGCCGGTCACCCTTCTCTCCGACGTGCGCGCCGACGGCGCGCCGCAGCTCGCCGTCGGCGAGGCGGTCACCGTGACCGCCTCGGCCTCCCACCTCGTCGACCTCGTCGAATGATCCTCCCCGAAAGGACCCTGTCATGCTGAACCGTCCCTCTCGCCTCATCGTCGTCGCGGCGGGCGCCGCGGCGACCGCCGCGGTCATCGCCGGCTGCTCGTCGCCGGCATCCGACCCGGACTCCGGCTCCTCCGACGTGCTCGTGGTGAGCACCTTCCCGTTCGGCGTCGAGCAGCTGCAGGAGGCCGTGATCGATCCGTTCACCGAGGCCACCGGCATCGAGGTCCAGGTCGACACCGGGTCCAACGCCGACCGCCTCTCGCAGCTGCAGCTCACGGACGGCGTCGACCCCGGCGTCGACGTCATGCTCATCAGCGACTACTACGCGGCTCTCGGCCAGGAGGACGATCTGTTCCAGCAGGTCGATGACTCCGCCATCGCGAACCTCGACCAGATCGCGGACTTCGCCACGGAGGACGCCTACTTCGGCCCGGCGTACAGCTATCAGCTCAACGGCACCCTGTACCGCACCGACGAGCTGGACGCCGAGGAGGCCGCGAGCTGGGATCTCTACGGCGATCCGGCCTATGCGGGCGAGCTCGCGCTGCCGGACATCTCGGTGACGGCCGGTCAGCTGACGATCAGCGGAGTGGCGGACGCGTTCGGCGACGGTCCGTACGACGTCGACGCCGCGTTCGGCACGATGGGGGAGTGGGCTCCGGGCATCCTGCAGTTCTACAGCTCCTCGACCGAGGTGACCAACCTCATCACCCAGGGCGAGATCGTCGCCGCCGACTCGCTCAACGGCTTCGCGACCGACCTCATCTCCTCCGGCGAGCCGGTCGCCTGGACCGCACCGTCGGAGGGCGCGTACATGGCCACCAACCGGGCGATGATCCCGACCGGAGCGGCCAACGTCGAGGCCGCGGAGAAGTTCATCGACTATCTGCTCGGCGTCGAGGCGCAGACCGCGTCCGCCGCCCTCGTCGGCGACCTGCCCGTCAACCCGGCCGCGGAGATCCCCGAGGACATCCGCGCCGTCGTCGGGGACATCGCCGACGACCCGATCGCCGCAGGCTACGCCACCCTCGACCCCGCGGAGCTGGTCCCGACCCGCAGCGAGTGGGTGGATCGCTTCGCCCGCGAGGTGACGGCCCGGTGAGCGCAGCGGTCTCGGACGAGTGGATCCGCGACCTCCCGAAGGTCGACCTGCACTGCCACCTGATCGGCACCGTGCGCGCATCCACCTTCGCCGAGCTCGCCCGTCGTTCGGGGCTCGAGCTCCCGGACGAGCCGGAGCGGATCTTCGCCGACATCAACTCGCTCCCCCCGGACCCCGCTCTGTACCGGAATACGGTCATCCCGGTGCCGCAGGGGCGGTCGGCGGACGAGCCGGAGGTCTCATACTCGCTGTTCCAGGCGTCCCGATGGGTCGTCGAGGCGCTGCGGGACGCCGACGACCTCACGCGCATCGTCTACGAGGCGTTCGAGGACGCGCATCGCGAGAGCAACGTGTGTCATCTCGAGCTGTTCTTCGACGACGTGCCCGCGCATCTCGCCGCGCTGGGATACACGGGCAGCGTCGAGGCCTATGCGGAGGGCATCCGGCTCGCGGAGCGCGACTTCGGCATGACGGGGCGGATGATCAAGGGCATCGACCGCTCCCGCAGCGGCGAGGAGGCGCTCGAGCGGGTGCGCGAGGTCGTGGACAACCCGAACGAGTACGTGGCGGGGATCGGGCTGGACAACCTGGAGACGGCGGGTCCGCCCGAGCGGTTCGCCGAGGCCTACCGGCTGGCCGGCGAGGCGGGGCTGAGGCGCACCGCGCACTCCTCGGAGCACGCGCCGAGCGCGCAGAACACCCTCACCTGCCTCGATCTGCTCGGCTGCGACCGGATCGATCACGGCTACTACGTCCTCGAGGATCCGGAGGTCGTCGCCCGTGTCCGCGACGAGGACGTCACCTTCACGGTCGGGTCGACCACTTCCCGGCGTTCCTGGCGACCGTGGCGACGGGCGTCCATCCGCGCCATGCTCGACGCCGGCCTCGGCGTCGTCCCCTGCTCGGACGATCCCGGGATGTTCCCGACGACGCTCTCGGCGGAGTACGGCATCCTCAACGACCGGATCGGCGCGACCCGCGCGCAGCTGAGCGCGATGGCGCTGCGTGCGGTGGAGTCGTCCTGGCTCCCGGATGCCGAGCGTGCCGCGTTGCGCTCGGAGGTGGCCGAAGCGCTGGTCGCCCTCGATGCGCGCGACGCGCCAGGAGGCGCGGAGGGCTGATCGCGACCGAGTGTGACACAATGTGTCGAGAAGTACGACATTTTGTGTCATACTGAGCCCAGACGATGCACGAGGAAGCGACGTGACACGACCTCCAGCCGGTCCGCAGACCCTGCTGCGGACCTTGAACGCGAGAGCGATCCTGGAAGCGCTGGCACGCCGCGGGCCCCTGACTCGCGCGGAGTTGATGGGTGAGACCGGGTTGTCTCGGACCGCTGTGACGCAGGTCCTCAGGATGCTCGAGGCTGGGGAGGCCGTGGCGTCCGCTGGGGTGGACCGTGCGACGCACGGACCGGCGGCGACCCGGGTCTCGCTCGAACCGTCGCTCGGATGCGCGGCCGCGGTGCACATCGATCATCATTCGGTGCACATCGCCGTCGTGGACTCGACCGGAGCCGTTCGAGCCGAGCGGCAGGACTCCTTCGCCCCCGCGGAGGATCTGGACGACCGGGTCGGCCGCATCGTCGGCCTCATCTCGGCATTGCTGACCGCGGCGCGCGCCCCCCTGCGCGCCGCGGTCGTCGGCGTTCCTGGCATCGTCTCGCGCGACGGATCCATCCGCGACGACGCCGGCCCTGACGGCGGCGCCTTCCGCTCGGCGCTGTCCGCAGCGCTGGGCTGCGAGGTCCGACTCGAGAACGACGTCAACCTCGCCGCCGTCGCCGAGCTCAGCGGCGAGACCGCCGCAGGGCTCGACAGCTTCGCCCTCCTCGCGCTGGACGACGGATTCGGCGCGGGCATCGTCCTCGACGGGATGCTTCACCGCGGCGCCTCCGGCATCGCCGGCGAGGTCCAGTACCTTCCGCAGACGCCGCTTCCGGTCGGGGCTCCGGTGCTGAACGATCTCGTGGTCGCCGACCTCGCCCTGACGCAGGGGCGGGATCCCTCGCTGAGCACGGTGGCGCATCTGGACGCCGCCGCGGACGGCGACCCCGCCGCGCAGCGGATGGTCGCGGAGATGGCGAACCGCATCGTGCTCATCGCCGGGAGCGTCACCCTCGTGCTGGACCCCGCCGCCTTCATCCTCGCCGGCGACGCCGCCCACCCCGCGCTCGTCGACGCCGTGCACCGCGCCGCCGAGGCCTACGCGCATCTGCTGCCGATCGTCTTCCGCGTGTCCGCCTTCGGCAAGGAGGCCACCATCATCGGCGCGATCGGCGAGGCCACCGCCGTGCTCCGCGAGACGCTCTTCCACGAGATCCTCGCCACCCCCGAGGGAAGGCTCCCATGACCGCACCGTCCGACCTCGTCGCGCGTCTCGGGCTCCCCGCCGACGCGAGGGCGATCATCCTCAACGCCGACGACTTCGGCATGTGCCACGCGGCGAACACGGCCGTCACGGAGCTCCTCGTCTCCGGGCACCTGGACTCCACGACACTGATGGTGCCGTGCCCGTGGGCGCCGGAGGCGCTCGCCTTCGCCCGCGCGCACCGCCATCTCGACATCGGGGTGCATCTCGTGCTCACGAGCGAGTGGACCCGCTATCGCTGGCGGCCGCTCACCGGCATCCGCTCCTCCCTCGTCGACGACGACGGCTTCTTCCCGACGACGAGTCTCGCCGTCGAGCAGCAGGCTGACGCTGCGGACGTCGCCGCCGAGCTCGCTGCGCAGCTCGAGGCGGCGCTCGCCGCGGGCGCCGACGTCACCCATCTCGACAACCACATGGGATCGGTATACGGCCTGGAGGCCGGACGGGACTTCCTCGGCGAGGTGTTCGCCCTCGCGGCCGCGAACGGTCTGCCGTTCCGCCTGCCCCGCGTCGTCGACGGCTCCGGCATCGACGACGCTCTGCAGCCGGTCCTGGATCGGATGACGGCGGCGGCGGACGCCGCGGGCGTGGTGATCCTCGACCGGCTGTGGACGCATCCCTTCCCGCTCGGCGAGGAGGGCACCGCGGCGGAGGAGACGTACGAGCAGATGCGCGAAGCGTTCCTGGCTCTGCTCCGGGCCGTCCCCGCCGGGGTCACGGAGATCTACCTGCATCCCATGGCGGACGACGCCGAGCTCCGTGCCGCCGTCGACTTCAGCGCGGCGAAGAGGGGCTACGAACGGCGGTTGCTCACCGATCCGCTCGTCGCCGCTACGATCGCCGAGGAGGGACTCGTCCGCGTCGGCTGGCGTGCCCTGCGCGACGTCCAGCGCGGCGGGAGCCGCTGACCCGAGGAGAGCACGCGATGAGTCTGGTCACCCGCATCCGAGACCGTCGCCTCGCCTCGGCTCCGAGCAGGGCGCAGACCGTCGCCTTCGGCGCCTCGGGGTTCCCCGCCCAGCTGATGGCGCAGACCTTCTCGGCTTTCGTCGTCTACTTCTACGTCGACCATCTCGGTGTCGACGCGTCCTGGATCGCCGCGGCGATGATCGCGCACGGCATCCTGAACGCGGTGCTGAACCCGATCGTCGGCGCGCTGTCCGACCGCATCCGCACGCCGTGGGGGCGGCGCATCCCCTGGATCGGCGTCGGGATCGTGCCCCTCGTGGTCGCCTTCGCGCTGGTGTGGATGCCGCCGGCGCTCCCCGTCGGCGGGCTGATCGCCTGGTTCCTCATCGTCGTCGCGGTGTACGACGTCGCCTACGTCGTCGTGGTGCTGAACATCTCGGCGCTGTTCCCCGAGATCTTCCGGACCACCGAGGAGCGCGCCAGGGGCAACGTCCCGCGACAGATCTTCGCGATCGTCGGCATGGTGCTCGGCACGGCGGGGGCGCCGCTGCTCTACGGCGGCATCGGCTGGCCCGGCATGGCCATCGCCCTCGGATTCGTCTGCCTCGTGATGCTGGCGTGGTCCTTCGCCGGCGGCATGGTCGAGCGGACGGGCGAGCCCGCAGAGAACGCGGAGGAGATGACCTGGGGGGCCCAGCTGCGCTACACCTTCGGCAACCGCGCCTTCGTCCCCTATGTGCTCGGGTCGCTGTTCGTGCAGTCCGCGATCGCCGTGATCCTCGCCGCGACCCCGTTCTACGTCCGCTACTCGCTGCACGCGGAGGAGGGCGAGGGAAGCCTGCTGCTGGGGGCGACCTTCGTGACCGCGATCCCGGCCATCATCCTGTGGAGCGGTGTCGTGCGCCGCACCAGCCCCCGCACGGCTCTGCTGTGGGCGGTCGGGGCGTTCGGGATCGCCGTGCTCGGCTACCTGCTGCCGAGCGGGACCCTCGCCGCCGCGCTCGTCGCCGTCGGGGTGGGAGTCGGGGTGGGCGGCCTGCTGCAGCTGCTCGAGGTCGTGCTGGCGCAGATCATCGACGAGGACGCCGTCCGCACCGGCCGGCGCCGGGAGGGCGTCTACTTCGGCGTGAACGGGTTCGTGGTGCGCGGCTCGGTCGTGATCCAGGCGCTCGTCGCGGCCTGGGTGCTGAACGCCGCGGGCTACGACGCCGCCCTGGAGGACGCGCAGCCCGCCACGGTGGACGGCGGCATCCGCCTCATGCTCGCCGTGATCCCGATGGCGCTCACGGCGTTGGCCTGGCTGTGCTTCTGGCTATACCCGATCCGCACGCGCGACCTGCCCGTCGTCTGACGCCTCCCCTCCGCGGGCGTGCCTCCGCGCTCTGTGGGAGAGCGTGTGCCGGAGATGCGATGCCGATCTGTGCCTCGGCTGCAGAGCGACCGGGCGCATTCCGTCGGAGGGGAGCGCATGCGCTCGGCGCGTCGATCGCGTCGTCGCCTGCGGAAGCGCGGGCCGCCTTTCGGAGCAGTTTTTCTATTGAATGGAAACACTTTTTCGTTTCGATGGTACTCTCGGCAGAGGTCTCGCCCCATCAGGACGGAGGCAGTGCGATGACGACACTCTTCCTCGATGCGCTCTCGGACGCGCTCCCCGCCGGCTCGGTCATCACCGACCCGGCATCTATGGACGCCTATCGATGGGATCGTGCGAACGACCCCGGCGCGGGCGCACCCGTCGCCGTCGTTCGGGCGACCTCGACCGAAGACGTCCAGGCGGTGGTCAGGGCGGCCGCCGCCGCGAAGATCCCCGTGATCCCCCGCGGCGCGGGCTCCGGCCTCTCCGGCGGCAGCTCCGCCGTCGACGGCGCCGTCATCGTCTCCCTCGACCGGATGCGGGAGATCCGGGTCGACCCGTCAACGAGGATGGCCGTGGTCCAGCCCGGCGCCTTCAACGCCGAGGTCAAGAAGGCGGCGGCCGCGCACGGTCTCTGGTACCCGCCGGACCCCTCCTCCTACGAGTTCTGCTCGATCGGGGGGAACGTCGCCACGAACGCCGGCGGGCTGTGCTGCGTGAAGTACGGCGTCACGACCGACTACGTGCTGGGCCTGACCGTCGTCCTCGCAGACGGCCGCGCCGTGAAGCTCGGCGGCCCCCGCCTCAAGGACGTCGCCGGTCTCTCCCTCACCAAGCTCTTCGTGGGCAGCGAGGGGACGCTGGGCGTCATCACCGAGATCACCCTGCGCCTCATCCCCGCGCAGCTGCCGCCCACGACCCTGGTGGCCAGCTTCCCGACCCTCGCCGGGGCGACGCAGACTGTGCTCGACATCTCGCGGGAGATGCGCCCGTCGATGCTGGAGTTCATGGACCGTGCGACGATCAACGCCGTCGAGGACGAGACGCGGATGGGCCTGGACCGCGACGCCGAGGGGATGCTCGTGATCCAGTCCGACGAGCCGGGCGAGCACGCGAAGGCGCAGGCGGCGCGCATCGAGGAGATCTGCGAGGCGAACGGCGCCACCGAGTGCTACGCCACCGACGATCCCGACGAGGGCGAGGCCTTCGTGACGGCCCGGCGCATCGCGATCCCCGCCGTCGAGAAGAAGGGCGCCCTGCTGCTGGAGGACGTCGGCGTCCCGCTGCCCCGCCTTGGCGACCTCGTGTCCGGGATCGCGCGGATCTCGCGCGACCGCGAGGTGACCATCGCCGTCATCGCCCATGCCGGCGACGGCAACACGCATCCGCTGATCGTGCTGGATCCGGCGGATGCCGATCAGCGGGCCCGCGCCGATCTCGCCTATGGCGAGGTGATGGACCTCGCCATCGCCCTCGGCGGCACCATCACCGGCGAGCACGGCGTCGGCCGGCTCAAGAAGGCCTGGCTGCCCGGATATCTCGGTGAAGACGTGATGGAGCTCAACCATCGCATCAAGGCCGCCCTCGATCCCGACGACATCCTCAACCCCGGCGCTGTGTTCGCCGACGACTGGAGAAAACGATGAGCACGTACCGTTCCGTTCCCGCCGTGAGCTGGGAGACCGCCGCCCGCGCGGTCGCCCTGGGCATCGATCATGCCGCGGATGCGGGGGTCAAGGCGGTCGTCACCGTGATGGATCCCGGACTCGTCCTCGTCGCGGTCGGCCGTGCGGACGGCGCCCCGCCGCACAGCGTCGAGACCAGCCGACGCAAGGCGAGCACCGCCGCTTCGACCCGCAAGCCCTCGGCGGCGATCCCGCCGGAGAACGTGACCCTCCTGGAACACGGCACGGGCGGCATCCTCACCGGCATCAAGGGCGGAGTGCCGCTCTTCTTCGACGGCGTCTTCGTCGGCGGGCTCGGAGTCGCAGGCGGGACTCCGGACCAGGACGCGGTGATCGCCGCCGCCACGCTGGCGGCGCTGGGCGCGGACGAGATCGAGGCGTGACGATGAGCGAGTACCGATCCCGCGCCGGTCTGCAGGTCGCCGATCCCCTGGCCGCGTTCGTGGAGGAGGAGGCGCTGCCCGGCTCCGGGATCGAAGCCGACGTCTTCTGGGCCGGCCTCGCCGGCATCCTCCGGGACCTGACGCCCCGCAACGTCGAGCTTCTCGCCGAGCGTGACCGCCTGCAGAGCGCGATCGACGACTACCACAGGGCGAACCCGGGGATCCCGGACGCTGTGGACTACCGGTCCTTCCTCACCGGGATCGGCTATCTCGTGCCGCCGGTCCAGGCGCAGATCACGACGGCGGACGTCGATGCCGAGATCGCCGCGCAGGCGGGGCCGCAGCTCGTGGTGCCGCTGCTGAACGCCCGATTCGCCGTGAACGCGGCCAATGCCCGCTGGAGCTCGCTGTACGACGCCCTCTACGGCACGGATGCGATCGACGAGAGCGGAGATCTCGCGCGCGGGGCGGACTACAACCCGGTCCGAGGAGCAGCCGTGATCGCCCGCGGCAGGGAGCTTCTCGACGAGGCCGCGCCGCTGATCTCCGGCTCCCATGCCGAAGCGGTCGCCTATCGCGTGAGCGACGGCGCGCTCGAGGTCGAACTGGCGTCCGGTGCGCGCACCGGACTGCGGGATGCGACCGCCTTCGCCGGCAGCACCGGCGCGCTCGAGGAGCCCACCGGCATCCTTCTCGTGCACCACGGCCTGCATCTCGACGTGCGGATCGACCGTGACGGCGCCATCGGCGCCACGGATGCCGCCGGCATCCAGGACATCGTGCTCGAGTCCGCCGTCACGACGATCATGGACCTCGAGGACTCGGTCGCCGCCGTGGACGCCGAGGACAAGACGCTGGGCTATCGCAACTGGCGCGAGCTCATGCGCGGAACCCTCTCCGAGACCGTGACCAAGGGCGGGCGCAGCTTCCTGCGCACCATGAATCCCGATCGCGAGTACGTCGCCCCCGACGGCTCCCCGCTGACGCTGCACGGCCGCTCGCTCCTGCTCGTGCGCAACGTCGGGCATCTGATGACGACGGATGCCGTGCTCAATCCCGAAGGTCGCGAGGTTCCGGAGGGCATCCTCGATGCGGCGATGACCGCACTCGGCGCCCTGCCTGACCTGCGCGGCGAGAGCAGAGGGAGCAACTCCCGCACCGGTTCGTTCTACATCGTCAAACCGAAGATGCACGGACCGGCCGAGGTCGCCTTCACGGCGGAGCTGTTCGGCCGCGTCGAGGAGCTTCTCGGTCTCACCGCTGCCACCATCAAGGTCGGCATCATGGACGAGGAGCGCCGCACCACGGTCAACCTCGAGACCTGCATCGCGGCAGCCCCGGAGCGCATCGTGTTCGTCAACACCGGGTTCCTCGACCGGACAGGCGATGACATCCACACCTCCCTGCACGCCGGACCGGTCGTCCCGAAGGGCGAGATGCGCTCGCAGCCGTTCATGACGGCGTACGAGCAGCGCAACGTCGACGTCGCGCTGCGGTCGGGATTCGCCGGCCGTGCGCAGATCGGCAAGGGCATGTGGGCCATGCCCGACCTCATGCACGACATGCTCGAGCAGAAGATCGCGCACGTCCGCTCCGGCGCGACGACGGCCTGGGTGCCGTCCCCGACGGCGGCGGCCCTGCACGCCCTGCACTATCACCGGGTGGATGCCTTCGCGGTCCAGCGGGAGAAGGCGCGAGAGCCGAGGGTGCCGATCGACGACATCCTCATCCCGCCGCTCGCCGTCGGCCCCATCCCCGACGAGGTGCGCCGGTTCGAGCTCGACAACGCCGCGCAGTCGATCCTCGGCTATGTCGTCCGCTGGGTCGATCAGGGGATCGGATGCTCGAAGGTGCCCGACATCCACGGCATCGCCCTGATGGAGGACCGTGCGACGCTGCGGATCTCCAGCCAGCTGCTCGCGAACTGGCTCACGCACGGTGTGATCTCCGAGGCGGAGGTCGACGACGCCCTGCAGCGGCTGTCGGCCGTCGTGGACGAGCAGAACGCCGCCGACCCCGCCTACGAGAAGCTCGTCGGTCCTGACGGTCCGGGCCTCGCGTACCAGGCCGCCCGCGAGCTCATCGTCGCTGGTGCGCGGCAGCCGAACGGCTACACCGAGCCGATCCTCCAACGCATCCGGCGGCAGAAGAAGGCGAGCTGACTGTTACGGCGCCGTCGCCGGCGAGGCGTCCTCTGCGGCGTGAAGCATCCTCTGCCTGACTCGGTCTCGTTCGCGAGGGGACGCCTCACTGGGCCGACGCGGTCTCGCGGGGCGGCGGAAGCCCCCGCGGGGCGTCAGGCGTCGGCGGCGCGACGCGCTTCCCACCCGGTGCGGACCATCTCGTCGACCGTGTAGCGCATCTTCCAGTCCAGGTCGCGGGCGGCGAGATCGCCGGCTGCGACGATCCGGTCGGGGTCGCCGGGGCGGCGGGGGCCGATCTCGGGGGTGAAGTCGATGCCGGTCACCCGGGCGACCGCATCCATGATCTGCCGTACGCTCAGGCCGTCGCCGGAGCCGAGGTTGTAGGCCGGCTCGATCGGCTCGCCGCCGGCCAGGCGCTTCGCGGCGGCGACGTGGGCTGCGGCGATGTCGCCGACGTGCACGTAGTCGCGTACGTTCGTGCCGTCGGGGGTGTCGTAGTCGTCGCCGAAGATCTTCGGCGTCTTCCCGGCCAGGAGCGCCTCGAAGACGATCGGGAAGAGGTTGTGCGGACTGACGTCGTACACCGCCGGATCGGCGGACCCGACGACGTTGAAGTACCGCAGCGAGGTGTGCCGCAGCGGCGTGTCGGAGGCCGCGGTCGCGGTCGCCTGATCGCGCAGCAGCCATTCGCCGATCAGCTTGGACTCGCCGTAGGGGCTGGCCGGCCTCTTCGCGGTGTCCTCCACGACGAGGGAGGCGTCCGGCGTGCCGAACACGGCCGCGGACGAGGAGAACACGATGTTGGCGACGCCCGCCGCTTCCATCGCCTCGAGGACGGCGCGCGTGCCCTCGACGTTCTGCGCGTAGGTATGCAGCGGGCGCTGCACAGAGACGCCGGCGTACTTGAAGCCGGCGACGTGGATGACGCCCTCCGCGTCGTGCTCGCGCAGAGTCCGCTCCACGAGCGGGCGGTCGAGGATCGTGCCCCTCACGAAGGGGACGCCGTCGGGGACGAACGAGGTCTGCCCGCTGGACACGTCGTCCAGTACGACGGGCGGGAGGCCGGCGGCCGAGAGTGCGCGCACGACGTGCGCTCCGATATAGCCGGCGCCGCCGGTGACGATCCAGGACATGCATTCCTCTCCTGCCGCCGACGCGGCTCGTTCTTCCATTCTTTCGCGAAACTGCGACACCACGCCGAGCCGGCGGCGATCCGCCGGTGTTTCGGCGTGGTGTCGCAGTCTCGAGGGGCGGGGCGGACGGGACGGGGGCGGATCAGGCGTCGCGGTGCGCGCCGGCGGAGGGCGTCACCGTGAAGAGGTGCGGCTCGACGAATCCGGATGCGGAGAATGCGCCGCGCACGGCGCCCGAGACCGCGTCAACGGCATCCGCCTCGATCAGGGCGATCGCCGCTCCGCCGAAGCCTCCGCCCGTCATCCGCGCGCCGATGGCCCCGGCCGCGAGAGCCGCCTCGACCGCGGTGTCCAGCTCGGGCACGGAGATCTCGAAGTCGTCGCGCATCGAGGCGTGCGAGGCGACGAGCAGATCGCCGATCGCGCGCGCACCCCGCTCGCGCAGCGTCGCGACGGTGTCGAGCACGCGCTGATTCTCGGTCACGACGTGACGCACCCTGCGGAAGGTGACGTCGTCCATCAGCTCCTCGGCGCGCGGGAGGTCTCCGACCGACACGTCTCGCAGCGAGGGCACCTCCATGATCGCGGCCCCGCGCTCGCACGCCGCTCGCCGCTCGCCGTAGCCGCCGGTGGCGTGCGCGTGCTTGACGCGCGTGTCCATCACGAGGATCGCGAGTCCGGCCTCCGCCACGCCGAGAGGGACGATCCGGGTCTCGAGCGAGCGGCAGTCCAGGAAGATGGCGGCATCGGGCGCCCCGAGCATGGACGCCATCTGGTCCATGATCCCGGTGGGCGCCCCGACGGCCTCGTTCTCCGCACGGCGTCCGATGCGTGCGAGGGGCACAGCGTCGAGACCGGCGTTCCACAGGTCGTTGAGAGCGGATGCCGTCGCTCCCTCGATCGCGGCCGAGGAGGACAGCCCGGCGCCGATCGGCACGTCGGAGGCGAGTGCGATGTCGACTCCGACGGCTCTGGCCCCGCTCTGCTGCAGGGCCCAGGCGACGCCCAGCGGATAGGCGGCCCATTCCGGGACGGCCGGTTCGGCGCCGGTCGCCGTGGGGAAGATCCGGTCGAGCTCGTCGAGGGCGACCTCGACCGGTTCGGGGTCGAAGGCGGAGGTCACGCGGATGCGGTCGTCGTCGCGCATGCCGACGGCTGCGACGGTGCGGTGCGGGATCGCGAACGGCAGCACGAAGCCGTCGTTGTAGTCGGTGTGCTCGCCGATGAGGTTCACGCGTCCCGGGGCCGACCAGAGGCCCAGGGGATCGCGGCCGGTGAGCCGGACGAAGAGCGTCCCGGCGGCATCCTGCGTGGTCGTGGCGGTCATGCGGACGCCTCGTCCGCTCGTGCGATCGCATCGCGCAGGCGGGCGGCCCCGTCCTCCGGTGCGACCTCGGCGGCCCAGGCCCACATGGCGGACTCGCTGCCGGCCAGGAACTTCAGCTTGTCCGCAGCGCGTCGGGGGCTCGTCAGCTGCAGGTGCAAGCGCACCGACTCCCGGCCGACGTGCACGGGCGCCTGATGCCAGGCGGCGATGTAGGGCGTCGGGGTCTCGTACAGGGCGTCGACGCCCTGCAGCAGCCTCAGATACAGCGGTGCGAGCTCGTCGCGCTCGGCATCCGAGGTCTCGGAGAGATCGGCGACCTGGTGGTGCGGCATGACGTGCACCTCGAGAGGCCAGCGGGCGGCGAACGGCACGAAGGCCGTCCAGTGCTCTCCCTGCAGGACGACGCGTTCCGAGCCCTGCTCGGACTCCAGGATGCGGGCGAACAGGTCCGGCGCCGTGCGGTCGATGCTGTCCAGGACGCGGCTCGTGCGGGGGGTCACATAGGGGTACGCGTAGATCTGGCCGTGCGGATGCGGCAAAGTGACGCCGATCGCCTCGCCGCGGTTCTCGAAGGGGAACACCTGCTCGATGCCCGGCAGCTCGGAAAGCGCGGCGGTGCGGTCGGCCCAGGCCTCGATGACGGTCCTGGCTCTCGTGACGCTCTGGCTGCCGAAGGAGCCGGTGTGCTCGGGGCTGAAGCAGACCACCTCGCAGCGGCCCACCGAGGTGCGGGCGCGCTCCAGGCCGAGGGCGGCGAGGTCGTCGATTCCGCGGGGCGGGTTCGCTGCGGCCGGCACGCCGCCGAAGCCGTCCGGCAGGGCGGGCCCGAAGGCGGGCGAGCGGTTCTCGAAGACGGCGACGTCGTAGTGCGAGGGGACCTCCGAGGGGTTCGTCGGCGTCTGCGGTGCGAGCGGGTCGGCATCGGCGGACGGCATCATGACGCGGTTCTGCCGACCCTCGGCGACCGTGATCCAATCGCCGGTGAGGATGTCCATGCGCATGGTCGCCGTGTTCGGGCGGGGATCGAGTGCGCGGGCGTCGACGGCCCGCTCCGAGCCGAGGGTCGTGTCCGGATCGTCGTAGTAGAAGAGCTCCCTGCCGTCCGCGAGACGGGTGGCTCTCTTGACGACGCCGGCCCCGAGCGCGGTCACCGTCAGTTCTGATTCCTGCATGTTCACGTAAACACGGTATCGCGTCGGCGATGATAACGTCAACATGCAGGAGTTGCGGACGGAAGGAAGCCGATGAGCGAGGAGAGCGCCCCGCGCCGTGCGCGCGCCGCATCGGGACGCGTCTCGATGGCGGAGGTCGCTGCGCGAGCAGGCGTGTCGGGCCAGACCGTCTCCCGCGTCGTCAACGACAGTCCGCGCGTCGATCCGGAGACGCGTGCACGGGTCGAACGGGCGATGGCCGACCTTGGCTATCGCCCGCACCCGGCGGCGAGGGCGCTGCGCACCGGCCGCACGCAGACCATCGGCCTCGTCGTCACGACGCTCGCAACCGTGGGCAACTCCCGGATGCTGCAGGCGACCGCCGAGGCCGCGGAGGAGCGCGGCTACGCGCTCACCGTCGTCACGGCGGCCGGGCCCGAGGGCGTGACGCGCGCGTTCGGCCGGCTGGCCGACCAGGGCGTGGACGGCGCGATCGTGCTGAACGAGGCATCCGCCCTCGTTCCGGCATCCGAGCGTCCGGTGGGACTGCGCCTCGTCGTCGTCGACGCGCCCGGTGAGACCGGCCTGCGCTCCGTGCACAGCGATCACGCCGGAGGAGCGGCTGCCGCAACCGCCCGCCTGCTCGCCCTCGGCCACCGCACGGTGCATCATCTCGGAGGCCCGCAGGACTCCTTCGCCGCTGCGGAGCGTGAGCGCGGCTGGCGCGAGACTCTGGCGGACGCCGGGATCCTGTCGCCTGTCGTGGTGCGCGGCGACTGGTCGGCGGCATCCGGTCATGGCGCCGCCGGTGCGCTCGCGGAGGCGTCGGCCGTCTTCTGCGCCAACGATCAGATGGCCCTCGGACTCCTCCGGGGCCTCGCGGAGGCGGGACGAAGCGTCCCGGAGGACGTCAGCGTCATCGGCTTCGACGACGTTCCGGACGCGGCGGACTACCGTCCTCCGCTGACCACGATCCGCCAGGATTTCGAAGCACTCGCGCATCGCGCGGTCGCCGAGCTCGTCGCGGCCATCGAAGGGGATGCGGCTGCGGAGCCGGAGGTGATCCCGACCGTGCTCGTGGAGCGCTCCAGCGTCGCACGCGCTTCCCTCTGATACGTCTCTCCGACGCACCGGCGCTGCCGACGCAGCGCCTCGTTGACGGACTGTCCCTGTCGACGCCCGGGCCCTGTCGACGGACGATCGGGATCGGGGGAAGGCCGCCGGGTCGGGAGGATGTCAGGTCATCTCTCCTGACCCGGTGCGAATGTCCTGATCTCGACGGGCGTGGCCTCAGAGTCGCGCGACGACCAGACCGGCATCCGAGGCATCCGAGGCATCCGAGGCATCCGCGGGCAGGGGCTCGGCGATGATCGCGACCGAACGCGGCTCGATGCGCACGATCCCGCCGTCCTGGGCGGTGAGCGTGCCGATGGCACGGCCGGTGGCCGGGACGTCCACCGCCTCGTCCGTGCGATTCGCGAGGAAGACGAAGCGCTCCGTGTCACCGGCGCGCACGCGCACCTCGACGCGGCCGTCGGCGCTGAGCGGGTCGGCGGTGAGGGCGGGGATCTCCAGCCGCGGCAGGAGAGCACGGATGCCGTCGCGGCCGATGTCGGCGGAGACGTAGACGGCGCTGCCTGCTCCGGTCCTCCGGCGGGTCACCGCCGGGGCGTGCGCCAGATCGCCCTCCGCATAGCGGTCCAGCACCTCGACATCGTCGGCGATGTGCGAGATCCACTCCGTCCAGTCCTGGGCCTCGGCTCCGGACTCGAGCCGGACGCTCTCCTCGGCCATCAGCGGGGCGAACTCCTCGACGGTGATCCCGAGCAGGTCCCTGAGGGCGCCGGGATATCCGCCCAGCCAGACGCGATCGTTCTCGTCGACGATGCCGGAGAAGTACGTGGTGATCAGATGGCGCCCGCTCGCGACGACCTGCTCGAGGCGTGCGCGCAGCGCATCCGTCATGACGTGCAGCATCGGGGCGACGACGACGTCGTAGCCGTCCAGGTCCGCGCGTGCGGGCAGGACGTCCGCGCGCACCCCGACATCCAGCAGTGCGCGATACCAGTCGCGCACCTCGACCTCGTAGCGCAGCTTCGTCGTGGGGTGGGAGTCGCGCCCGCTCACCCACCAGGACTCGTAGTCGAACAGGATCGCGACCGCCGCCCGCTCCCGCGGTGATCCGGTGACCGCGGCGAGGGCGTCGAGCTCGCCGCCGAGCGTCACGACATCGCGGAAGATCCGGCTGGACGCCCCGGCGTGCGGGACCATCGCGGAATGGTACCGCTCGCCTCCCGCCCGGGACTGGCGCCACTGGAAGTAGCAGACCGCGTCCGCGCCGTGGGCGACGTGCGTGAGGGCGTCGCGGATCAGCTCGCCCGGCCGCTTGGGCGGGTTGACCTCGCGCCAGTTCACAGCCCCCGTGGCGTGCTCCATGAGGAACCAGGGCTCGCCGCCGGCGATGCCGCCGGTGAGGTTCGCCCAGAAAGACAGGTCGTCCCGGCCGATCTCCCCGCCGAGCAGATAGTGGTCGTTCGCGATGAAGTCGACATCGTCCGCCCAGGTGATGTAGTCGATGTCGCGGACGTTGCTGGCGACCATGAAGTTCGTCGTGCGCGGCACGCCGGGCGTCGCCTCGGCCAGGACCGCGGCCTCCGCGCGCAGGTGATCGCGCACGGCATCCGAGCTGAAGCGCTGGAAGTCGAGCTGCTGCCCGGGATTGCGCTGCGCCGCCGCGACCCGGGGCGGCAGGATCTCGTCCCAGTCGCTGTAGCGCTGAGACCAGAACGCGGTGCCCCAGGCGTCGTTGAGGGCGTCGAGGCTCCGGTAGCGCTCCTGCAGCCAGCTCCGGAAGGCGCGGGCGGCGTCGTCGGAGAAGTCGTACAGGTTGTGGCAGCCGAGCTCGTTCGAGATGTGCCAGGCCACCAGCGCGGGATGGTCGGCGTAGCGCTCGGCGATGGTGCGCGTGAGGCGCAGCGCGTACTCCCGGAAGATCGGCGAGGTGGGGCGCCAGTGCTGCCGTCCTCCGGGGGAGAGCACGGTGCCGTCGGCGGTCACCGGGAGCACCTCCGGATGCTTCGCGGTGAGCCAGGGCGGCGGGGATGCGGTGGCGGTGGCGAGGTCGACGTCGATGCCGTTCGCGTGGAGGAGGTCCATGACCTCGTCGAGCCAGGCGAAGTCCCATTCGCCCGGCCGCGGCTCGAGGTGCGCCCAAGAGAAGATCCCGAGCGAGACGATGTTCACGCCCGCCTCGCGCATGAGGCGCATGTCCTCCTGCCACGTCTCCCGCGGCCACTGCTCCGGGTTGTAGTCCGCGCCGTAGCGCAGGCGCCCGGCGCCCAGGGATCCGCCCAGCACCCAGCGCCGTCTCTTCGATGTCGTCGTCACGAAGGACACTGTAGGGCAGAACCCGTGCACGTGCACGCTTTTGCGCCCGGGTACGCTGTGAGGCATGTCGGATGCCGGAGCCCCTCCCGCGCGCCGCGGACCCTACGCGAAGACGGCGTCGCGTCGTGCGGAGATCATCGCCTCGGCGACGGCCGTGTTCGGCGCGCACGGCTACCGGGGCGGTTCGATGCGGCAGATCGCCAAGGACCTGGGCCTCGGCCTGACCACCGTCCTGCACCACTTCCCGACCAAGGCCGCGCTGCTCTCGGCCGTGCTGGAGCAGGAGGACCGCTCGGCGCCGGACTCGGAGGAGCGCTCCCGCCGGGACGGGTTCCTCTCGATGGTGCTGGGCAGCGTGCAGCGCAATCTCGGACGCCGTGAGCTCGTGCGGATGTTCTCGATCGTCGCCGCCGAGGCGACCTATCCCGAGCATGAGGCGCACGACTGGCTCGTCGCCCGCTATGCCGCGGTGACGCAGTCGTACACCGCGCTGATCGAGCATGATCGCGCGCTGGGCAGGATCCGCTCCGTGCTGCCGGCCGATCAGCTCGCCGCCCTCGTGATCAGCGGCTGGGAGGGCATCCAGATCCGCTGGCTCGCCGACGGGACGGATCCGGTCGCCGCGATGCGCGTGCTCCTGGAGGAGCTGCTGAAGCCGGCATCCGAGGACTGAGCGCGGCCCGGCGGGCCGCGGCGCGGCAGGCCGGGGAAGGCGCGGTGTCGCGGTCTCGCTGACGGCACCGGCCATCGAGGGCCTCGCCGTCCTCTCGGAGTTGCGGAAGTCGCTTTCCCGTGCCAGAGTTCTTTCAAGCGGAAAGCGTTTACCTGTACTCCGCTTCGCCTCGCCTCCCGCAACACGGAAACGGATCAGCAATGTCACAGTCGACACCCCGCGAGATCGGGATCATCATGAACGGCGTCTCGGGGCGCATGGGCTACCGCCAGCACCTCGTGCGCTCGATCCTCGCGATCCGCGACCAGGGCGGCATCGAGCTCTCCGACGGCACGAAGGTCACCGTGAAGCCGATCCTCGTCGGCCGCAGCGAGCAGAAGCTCGCCGAGCTCGCGGCCCTCCACGGGATCGAGGACTACACGACCGATCTCGATGAGGCGCTCGCCGATCCGCAGTGGGAGATCTACGCCGACTTCCTCGTGACCAAGGCGCGTGCGGCGGCCATTCGCAAGGCCATCGCCGCGGGCAAGGCCGTCTACACCGAGAAGCCGACCGCCGAGTCGCTCGAAGAGGCGCTCGAGCTCGCGCGCCTCGCCAAGGATGCCGGCGTGAAGACCGGCGTCGTGCACGACAAGCTCTATCTGCCCGGCCTGCAGAAGCTCAAACGCCTCATCGACTCCGGCTTCTTCGGACGCATCCTCTCCGTCCGCGGCGAGTTCGGCTACTGGGTGTTCGAGGGCGACTGGCAGCCCGCCCAGCGCCCCAGCTGGAACTACCGCACCGAGGACGGCGGCGGCATCATCAGCGACATGTTCCCGCACTGGAACTACGTGCTGGAGAACCTCTTCGGGGAGGTCAGGAGCGTCTACGCGCAGGCCGCGGTGCACATCGCCGACCGCTGGGACGAGAAGGGCGAGCACTACGACGCCACCGCCGAGGACGCCGCCTACGGCATCTTCGAGCTCGACGGCGGGATCATCGCCGAGATCAACTCCTCCTGGACCGTGCGGGTGAACCGCGACGAGCTCGTCGAGTTCCAGGTCGACGGCACGCACGGCTCGGCCGTGGTCGGTCTGTTCGGCGCGAAGATCCAGCCCCGCAACGCCACGCCCAAGCCGGTGTGGAACCCCGATCTCGAGGACGCCCACGACTACGACGCCGACTGGCAGCAGGTTCCCACGAACGACGTGTTCCTCAACGGCTTCCGCCAGCAGTGGGAGGAGTACCTGGAGTCCTACGTGCTCGGCACGGACTACGCGTTCGATCTGCTCTCCGGTGCGCGCGGCGTGCAGTTCGCCGAGGCGGGGCTGACCTCCAGCGCCGAGGGACGCAAGATCGCGATCGAGAAGCTGTCGATCTGATGTCGACGCTTCGCCTGCTCGCTGCCGACGGATCGCTGTCGGATGCCGCGCTGAACGACTCCGGCGCATACGCTCGCCCGACGTCGCCGCTGCAGAGTCGCGTCGCGTACGCGGCCGCGCACGTCGTGCCGGCGGTCTGGGGGGACAACACCCCCGGGCGGCCGGCCGACATCGACTGGGAATCCACGCTCGCGTTCCGCCGCAACGTGTACTCCTGGGGTCTCGGCGTCGCCGACGCCATGGACACCGCGCAGCGCAACATGGGTCTGGATGCCGCCGCCACCCGGGAGCTCATCGCCCGCAGCGCCCAGGTCGCCCGTGAGGAGGGCGGCTCCGTCGTGGTCGGCGTCAACACCGATCACGTCGACGAGACGCACATCTCGCTCGACCAGGTGTCAGACGCCTACAAGGAGCAGCTGCACTTCACCGAGGAGCAGGGCGCCGGCCCCGTGCTGATGGCATCCCGTCACCTCGCGCGGGTCGCGACCTCGGCCGACGACTACCGTCGGGTGTATCGCGCGGTGCTGTCGTCGGCGACGGTCCCGGTCGTGCTGCACTGGCTGGGCACGGCCTTCGACCCGGAGCTCGCGGGCTACTTCGGAGCATCGGACTGGCAGACGGCCTCCGGCGTCCTGCTGGACATCATCGCGGAGAACCCGGGCAAGGTCGCCGGTGTGAAGATGAGCCTGCTGAACGCCGAGAGCGAGGTCTCGGTGCGCGCCCGCCTCCCCGAGGGGGTGCGCATGTTCACCGGCGACGACTTCAACTACGTCGGACTCATCGGGGGCGATTCGATCGGTGCTCCCCGTTCGTCGATCGAGGGACAGAGCGATTCCTCCCGTTCGTCGATCGGGGGGCGCGGTGATTCCTCCCGTTCGTTGAGCGAGGAGCGCGGTGATTCCTCCCGTTCGTTGGGCGGGGGGCGCGGCGGTTCCTCCCGTTCGTTGAGCGAGGAGCGCGGCGACGAGTCGAAACGCGCATCCGCCGAGGCCCGTCTCGACTCGCCTTCGGCTCGCTCAACGAGCGGGGAGGGCGCGGCTCGCTCCACGAACGGGGAGGGAGCCAGCGGGGAGGGCACGACCCGTTCGACGAGCGCCAACGGGCACTCCGACGCCCTCCTCGGGGCGTTCGCCGCGATCACGCCGGTCGCATCCGCGGCCATCCAGGCGCTGGATGCCGGAGACGCAGCCGCCTACCAGCGCATCCTGGGCCCGACCGAGGCGCTCAGTCGCCAGGTGTTCGCCGCGCCCACCTTCTATTACAAGACGGGCGTGGCGTTCCTCGCCTGGCTCAACGGCCATCAGCCGGCGTTCCAGATGGTGGGCGGCCTCCACTCCGCGCGGAGCCTCCCGCACCTCAGCCGCATCGTCGAGCTTGCGAACGCCTCGCTCGCGCTCGAGAAGCCCGAGCTCGCCCGCGAGCGCTGGCACGGGATGCTGCGCCTGAACGGAGTGGACGCATGACCGTGGACGTGCAACGGACGCCATCGGCCGCACGGATGGCGGGCGAAAGCCCGGATGTCGGACGACTCGCCGACGGATCCTCAGCCATCCGGGGGATCTCCCGCCATCCGAAACTCGCGAAGGGGGCGGCGGCATGACGCATCCGAGGCTGTCCCTCAATCAGGCCACGATCAAGTACGCGAGCCTCGCCGAGGCGCTGCAGGCGACCGCCGACGGCGGCGTCGAGGCGATCGGCACCTGGCGCGAGCCCGTGAACGAGGTCGGGCTGGAGACGGCGGCCGCCCTGCTGACCGACTCCGGGCTGCGGTTCACCACGCACTGCCGTGGCGGGTTCTTCACCCTGGATGGTCCGGCGCGCACCGCGGCGCTCGACGACAACCGGCGGGCGATCGAGGAGACCGCGACGCTCGCCGCCGCGGGGGCCGAGGGCTCGACCGCGATCCTCGTCCTCGTCGCCGGGGGCCTTCCGGAGGGATCTCGCGATCTCGCCGGCGCCCGGGAGCGGGTGCGCGACGCGATCGGCGAGCTCGTCCCCGACGCCGCCGCCGCCGGGGTCACGCTCGCGATCGAGCCCCTGCATCCGATGTACGTGTCCGACCGCTGCGTCGTCTCGACGCTCGGCCAGGCGCTCGACATCGCGGCGGACTTCGACCCCGCCGTGGTCGGCGCGACCGTCGACACCTTCCACATCTTCTGGGATCCGCAGGTGCTCGACCAGATCGCACGTGCAGGACGCGAAGGGCGCATCGCGACCTATCAGGTGTGCGACTGGAAGACGCCGCTGGCCGCCGACGTGCTGCTGAGCAGGCACTACCCCGGCGAGGGCGTCATCGACTTCGGCTCGCTGACGCGCGCGGTCGTGGATGCCGGCTACACCGGCGACATCGAGGTGGAGATCTTCAACGAGGACGTCTGGGCCACCGCGCCTTTGGAGGCGGTGCGCCGCACCGCCGCCGCTTTCGACGCCGTCGTCGGCCCGCACCTGCCGTGACCCGTTCGAATCGCGCGATTGGTCCCTCCCCGGGCCGGAACGCACCCATTTGCGCGATTCGGACCCCGGAAGCCCTAGGCTCACTGTCATGAACTCCGTTCAGGGCAGAGCAGCGGCGCGCCCAGGACGAGGCGCCACGCCCACTCTGCACGATGTCGCCAGGGAGGCCGGCGTCTCGCTGGCGACGGCATCCCGCGCTCTGAACGGCTCTGCCCGCAACGTCAAGGACGAGAACCGCGAGCGCGTGCGCCTCGCGGCCGAGGCGCTCGGCTACACGACCAACATCCTCGCTCAGGCCACGGTGCGCGGCACCAGCCCGGTGATCGCGCTGCTCGTCGCCGACATCGCCGACCCGTACTTCGGGCTGGTGTCGTCCGGTGTCGCCCGCGGAGCCGATGAGCAGGGCCTCATCGTGACGATCGCCGTGACCGAGCGCGACCCCGAGCGCGAGCTGCGCCTCGTCAGGACCCTCCGCGGCCAGCGCCCGCAGGGACTCATCCTGGTGGCGTCCCGCGGTGGCGAGGTCGATGCGATGCGCTCCGAGGTCGAGGCCTTCTCGCGGCTCGGCGGGCGCGTGGTGTCGTTCGGCGAGGGCATCGCGGACGAGCGTGTCGTGCAGATCGACAACCTCGGCGGCAGCCGGATGCTGGGCGAGGCGATGGCGTTGCGCGGATACCGGCGTGCGATCGTCCTCGCCGCGCGCGAAGGCATCCGCACCTCCGACGACCGGGTCGCGGGCTTCACCGCGGGCTTCACCTCCGCCGGCGGGGCGGTGGAGCGGGTCTATCGCGCCGGGTTCGAGCGGGAGTCGGGCGCCACCGCCATGGCGCAGGCGCTGGCTGACGGCATCGACGAGGGCACGATCGTCTTCGGGATGAGCGATGTCGTCGCGATCGGCGCGATGGCCGCGATCAGGGATGCCGGCCGCTCGGTCGGAGCGGACATCGCGGTGTGCGGCTTCGACGATGTCCCCGCCAGCCTCGACGTCACGCCGTCGCTCACCACCGTGCACGTGCCGCTGGTCGAGGTCGGCTATCAGGCGTTCCGCGCGACGGTCGACGAGGACTGGTCGCAGACCCCGCTGGAGCTCGAGGTCGTCGTCAGGGAGAGCACACCATGACCAGGATCGTCGTCGCACCGGACAGCTTCAAGGGATCCATCACCGCTGCGGATGCCGCAGAGGCGGTCGCCGCCGGCTGGCTGGAGATGGAGCCCGATGCCGAGGTCGTGCTGCGGCCCATGGCCGACGGCGGGGAGGGGACGGTGGCGGCCTTCGCCGCGGCGATCCAGGGCGCCGTGCGCATGCCGGTCGTGGTGGACGGTCCGGCGGGACAGCCTGTCGAGACCCATTGGCTGCTGCTGCCTCCGGCGCCCGATGCGCCGCACGGCACCGCCGTGGTCGATCTCGCCTCGACCTCGGGGATCGAACTGCTCGACGAGCTGCGGCCATGGGATGCCGACAGCACCGGCTTCGGGCAGGCCATCGCCGCCGCGCTCGACCACGGCGTGTCGCGTCTCGTGCTCGGGATCGGATCGAGCGCCTCGACGGACGGCGGCATCGGACTGCTCACCGCTCTCGGCGCCCGCTTCCTCGATCGCGAAGGAGCGCAGGTCGCTCCGGGAGCGGCCGGACTCTGCGCGGTGGACGCCGTCGACACCGCGGGGCTCTGGGGGGCGCCGGAGGTGCGGGTGCTGACCGACGTCACGAACCCGCTCTGCGGCGAGCGTGGGGCGGCCGCCGTCTTCGGTCCGCAGAAGGGACTGACGGCCGGTCGCGACATCAGGACCGTGGATGCCGCGCTGGGCCGGCTCGCCGGTCTGCTCGAGCTCGACCCCGCGCATCCCGGCGCCGGGGCGGCCGGCGGTGTGGGGGGTGCTCTGGTCGCCTGGGGCGCGACGCTGACCCCCGGCGCGGGAGCCGTCGCCGAGCTCCTCGATCTTGCGGCCGCGATCGTCGATGCGGACGTCGTCGTCACCGGCGAGGGGTCCTTCGACGGGCAGTCCAATGACGGCAAGGTGCCCTCGTTCGTCGCGGAGACGGCGGCGGATGCCGGCACGACGGCGATGCTCGTGGCCGGCCGCATCACGTCCGACGCCGACACCGCAGCCTTCGCGGCATCCGTCTCGCTGACCGAGCTGGCGGGCTCCGCGGATGCCGCGCAGGCGGATGCCGCCCGGTGGCTGCGGGCCGCGGGCGCGGAGTTGGCGCGCCAGGCTTCCGCCGTTCGCTGAGCGGGCGGAGTCCCCCCTCGTTGAGCGGGTGAGCTTCCCCCCCCCGTTCGTTGAGCGAGCGGAGCGAGTCGAAACGGGTCTTGTCGCGGGCTGCGTTTCGACTCGGTCGGCGGCGCCGTCCTCGCTCAACGTGCGGATGGAGGGGTCGGGCTTTCCCCGCTCCGTTCGTTGAGCGAGCGGAGCGAGTCGAAACGGGGTTTCCGCGGGCTGCGTTTCGACTCGGCCGGCTGCGCCGTCCTCCCTCAACGCGCGGTCTGGGGACCGGCGGCGCCCCGCACCGTGCGGTCTGGGACCCGCGCGCGCTCCCGCAACGCGCGCGGGAGGGAGCTCAGCCTTCGAGGGCGGCGGAGACGACGGCGCGGGCCTGCTCCTGCACCTGCGCGAGGTGCTCCGGGCCCCGCAGGCTCTCCGCGTACAGCTTGTACACGTCCTCCGTCCCGGAGGGGCGTGCCGCGAACCAGGCGTGCTCGGTCTGCACCTTCAGCCCGCCGATGGCTGCGCCGTTGCCCGGTGCGTGCGAGAGCTTCGCGGTGATGGGCTCCCCGGCGAGCTCGGTCGCCGTGACGGCATCCGGAGCCAGCTTCCCCAGCGTCGCCTTCTGCTCCGGCGTCGCGGGGGCGTCCACACGCTGGTACGCGGAGGCGCCGAACGCCTCCTCCAGCTCGGCGTAGCGCTCCGAAGGCGTCTTCCCGGTCACGGCGATGATCTCCGCGGCGAGCAGGCAGAGCAGGATGCCGTCCTTGTCCGTCGACCAGACCGAGCCGTCCCGGCGCAGGAACGACGCGCCCGCGGACTCCTCGCCGCCGAAGGCGACGGAACCGTCGAGGAGCCCAGGCACGAACCACTTGAAGCCGACCGGGACCTCCAGCAGCCGCCGGCCCAGCGACTCCGCGACGCGGTCGATGATCATCGACGAGACGAGGGTCTTGCCGATCGCGGCATCCCGAGGCCACTCGGCGCGGTGTGAGAACAGGTAGTCGATCGCGACCGCGAGATAGTGGTTCGGATTCATCAGCCCGGTATCCGGGGTGACGATGCCATGACGGTCGGCATCCGCGTCGTTGCCGGTCAGGACGTCGAAGTCGCCCTTCTTGGCGACGAGCGAAGCCATGGCGGACGGCGACGACGGGTCCATCCGGATCTTCTCGTCCCAGTCCAGCGTCATGAAGCGCCAGGTCGGATCGACCTCGGGATTCACGACGGTCAGGTCGATGCCGTGCATCTCGGCGATGAGCGCCCAGTAGTCGACCGATGCCCCGCCGAGCGGATCGGCGCCGATGCGGACGCCCGCGCGCTTGATCGCGTCGATATCGATGATGCTCGGGAGGTCACGCACGTAGGCCTCGCGGAAGTCGTAGCCGGTCAGGCCGTCCCAGTCGATGTCGGCGAAGCTCTCGCGCCGCACGCCTTCCAGCCCCGCCTCGAGGAGCGCATTGGCACGGTCGGCGATCCAGCCGGTCGCATCCGTGTCGGCTGGTCCGCCGTGCGGGGGGTTGTACTTGAAGCCGCCGTCGCGCGGGGGGTTGTGGCTCGGCGTGACCACGATGCCGTCCGCGCGGCCGGGGGCGTCGGGTGCGAGATCGCGGTTGTAGGTCAGGATCGCGTGGCTGAGGGCCGGGGTCGGCACCCAGGAGTCGCGGGCGTCCACGCGCACGCCGACTCCGTTCGCGACGAGCACCTCGATGGCGGTGCGCTCGGCGGGAAGCGACAGCGCGTGGGTGTCGCGGCCGAGGAACAGCGGACCGGTGATGCCCTGGCCGGCGCGGTACTCCACGATCGCCTGGGTGGTGGCGAGGATGTGGTTCTCGTTGAAGCTGCCGGACAGCGCGGAACCGCGGTGCCCGCTCGTGCCGAAGGCGACGCGCTGCGCGGGAGCGGCGGGATCCGGGTGGCGATCGTAGTAGGCGGCGATGAGTTCGTCGACGTCGATGAGGTCTGATTCCTCCGCGGGGAGGCCGGCACGGCTCGTCATGTAGACAGTCTGCCCCCATCGGGCTGGGCGTGCATCTTCGGGGCGCGCCAGGGAGGGCTAAGGTGAAACGCGTGACTGAACGGCGCACCTACAGCTACCTCGGCCCTGCCGGCACCTTCACGGAGGCGGCGCTCGATCAGGTCGCCGAAGCCCGTGGCCAGGACTGGCGGGCTGTGCATAACGTCGGGGAGGCGCTCGCGGACGTTCTCGAAGGACGCAGCCATGCCGCGATGATCGCGATCGAGAACTCCGTCGAGGGTGGGGTGTCCACGACGCAGGACGCTCTCGCCGTCCTTCCAGGGCTCCGGATCGTCGGCGAGTACCTTGTCAAGGTCAACTTCGTGCTGGTGGCTCCTCGGGGCACGACGCTCGAAGAGGTCAGCGTGATCGCCGCGCATCCGGTCGCCTATGCGCAGTGCCACGGTTGGCTGGGCGAGAACCTGCCGAAGCACTCGCACCTTCCTGCGGCGAGCAACGTCGCCAGCGCGATCGGGATGCTGGACGGCACCCTTCCGGCGCAGGCGGCGATCGCCGCCCCCGGCATCGTGCGGCACTACGACGTCGACGTCCTGGCGAGCGAGATTGGCGACAACGACAACGCGGTGACCCGCTTCGTGCTGGTGACCCGCACGACCACGCCGCCGCCTCCCACGGGCGCGGACAAGACCTCCCTCATCGTCGAGCTGCCGCACGACCATCCCGGTTCGCTCCTGGAGATGCTCGAGCAGTTCTCCACGCGCGGCATCAACCTCTCGCTCATCGAGTCGCGTCCCATCGGCGACGAGCTCGGGCGTTACCGGTTCGTGATCGACGCGGACGGACATGTGCAGGACGAGCGCATGGCCGACGCTCTGCTCGGCATCCGCCGTTTCAGTCCCCGCGTCGTGTTCCTCGGGTCGTATCCGAGGGCCGACCGCCAGATCGTGCAGTACCCCGACCGCTACGCCGACGACATCTTCATCGAGGCGCGCGACTGGCTGCGCGGGCTCCTCTCCGGCGAGCCGGAGGCCTGACGCCCTCGTCGCCTTCCCGCCAGGGCTCTCTTCCCCGTGCGGATGCAGTCGGCCCCGGTCTGCTCCCGCCCGTCAATGCTGCTCGTACCGCGGCCAGTCGCTTCCCGGGGGCATATGCGAGTGCAGGGATCCCTTCGCCGCCTCGAGGCTCGGGTAGGTGCCGGTGGAGGCATCCGCTCCGGCCATGACGACGACATAGCCGTCCTCCTCGTGGCGGATGCTTCCGCTCACGCCGTTCGGTCCGTACGCGACCCACAGGCCGCGGCTCTTCGTGACGCTCATCTCTGAGCTCCTTCCGCTGGTCTCGACGCTACGCCCCGCCTGTCTTCCGCGCCACCCTCCTCGGTACTCCGCACCGGACGCGGGATGGAAAACGTACCTGCATCGCGCCGTGGAGGTACCTTTTCCATCCCGCACGGGGATCAGCGGCTCCATCCCGCACGGGGATCAGCGGCGACTGGCGAGGGCGGCGGAGACGGCGGCGATGAGGGTACGCGCACCATCCCGCAGATCCATCTGGGTGACGCGGACGACGATCCAGCCGAGTGCCTCGAGCTCGCGTTGTCTGGCGATGTCCCTGCGCCACTGCGCCTTGTCGGTGCGATGCCCGTCGCCCTCGTATTCGATCGCGATCTTCAACTCGGGGTAGGCGAGGTCGACCCGCGCGATGAAACGGCCTCCGTCGAAAACCTGATACTGCACGAAGGGCTCAGGCAGCTCCGCACCGACGATGGCCAGGCGAGTCTCCGTCTCTTTCGGGGACTCCACCCGTGTTCTCGCTCTGGGCAGAGCCTCCCGCACTGCTGCGCATCCCCGGAATCGCCCCCAGGCCGCGAGGCGCTCCGCGATGTCGTCGACGGGGACCATCGGACGTCCCCCCTGGATCAGCCCGGGGTAGTTCGGGGACGTCGTGATAACGGCGTCGATCATGACGACGAGCTCGCCCGCCGTGAGATCCTTCGCGCACATGAACAGGGTCGCGACCATGTCGATGACGGGGAGCGACCCGACGCGAAACTCCTGTATCCGGGTGCGGTCGAGGCGTCGCCCCTCGATCCCCTTCGCATGGGGCGGTGTCGTCGTCGTGTCCACGACGACGAGGTCCTCTCCGGGGGACCATCGTCGCGGATACGGCAGCCCCCATAGCCGCGCGGCCGTCCGGCCGCCGTAGGCCTGGCCGGCGCGCATGCGGGGCTGGTACGCCAACGCGAGGGCGCGGAAGGAGTCCGGTGCGTGCCTCGCCCTGACTCCGTGGAACGGACGTGCGAGGTCACGGGCCTCCGCGCGTCGGCGGCCGATGCCGTGTGCTGCGGCCGCCCCTACGGAGAAGGACGAGCCGAGGGAGGCCGGGAGGTCGATTCGATGGCGCATCCCGACATGTTCCCTCCCTACGCCCCTCGCCTCCGGGAACTGTTGATATCCCTCCGCTGTGGATAGCCGTGCGGGATGGAAAACGTACCTGCATCGCGCCGTGGAGGTACCTTTTCCATCCCGCACGGGGCGCTAGAACGACGGGCGGTTCAGAGCGCGGCGGCGGTGAGCTCCAGCGTCTGAGCGCGACCGGGGGAAGCATCCAGGGGCTCGGACTCGTACGTGCCGGCGACGGGGGACAGCATGACCTCGTCCACGCCGTGCTTCGCCGCGAACTCCCGCACCTCGGCGGCGACGGACTCGCCCGTGCCGACGAACCAGCGCGAACGGGTCGCCTCGATGATCTGGTCCGTCGCGGCGTCCGGCGCGGCGGCGAGGGACTCCTCCACCGTCTCCAGCGCGACGAGCGGCTTGTTCAGGCGCAGGCGCGACATCATCCTCAGCTGCGGGAGGGCTCGCTCCTCCGCCTCCGCTGCCGTGGGCGCGGCGACGGCGTTCACGGTGAGGAAGGTCACCGGCGAAGGATGCGCCTCGCTGGGCTGATAGCCCGTGCGGTACAGGTCGAGGGCGCGCTCGAGTCCCTGGCCGGAGAAGTGGTTGGCGAAGACGTAGGGCAGTCCCTGCGCCGCGGCGAGCTGGGCCGAGTAGTCGCTGGAACCGAGCAGCCAGACCTCTGGCACTCCGGTCGCGGCCGGTGTCGCATGCACGGCGTACTCGCCGCCCGAGGTGAACTGCACGGTGGCACCCTGCGCGCCGACGAGCAGGGCGATGTCCTGCACATGGCGGGGGAACTGCTCGACGTCGCTCGTCGTGCCGGAGCCCCGCAGCAACTGGGTGATGACCGGATCGCTGCCCGGCGCGCGGCCGAGCCCGAGATCGATGCGACCGGGGGCGATCGCCTCGAGAGCGGCGAACTGCTCGGCGACGATGAGGGGCGCATGATTGGGCAGCATGACCCCGCCAGAGCCCAGGCGGACCGAAGAGGTCCGCGTCGCAGCGGCGGCGATGAGCACAGGGGGCGTGGTCGATGCCACCGCCGGCATGTTGTGGTGCTCCGCGAACCAGTACCGGCGATAGCCGAGGCGATCGGCCGTCTCCGCGAGCGAGAGAGAAGCCGCGATGGCCTGGGCGCTGGTCTGCCCGGTGCGCACCGGGACGAGATCGAGGACGGAGAGGGCAGGAGCTACGGCGTTCATCCTCAGATTCAACGAATATGCCGGAGCGGGCATTCCCACCGGAGTGGCCGGGTAACCTTCTGCCATGGATGCCGAGCTCTTCTACGTCCTCGTCGGCGCACTCGCGGTCGCAGCGATCGCGCGGTGGCGGGGGTGGCCCGCGCCCCTGCTCGTGACCGCGGTGGCGCTTGCGGCATCCTTCCTGCCGTTCGTGCCGGAGCTGGAGATCGACGGACACGTGCTGCTGAACCTCGTGCTTCCGCCGCTGCTCTACTCGGCGGCGCTGGACGTCTCCTTCGTCGGGTTCAAGCGCAGCCTGCCGCAGATCCGCAATCTCGGGATCTGGCTCGTGCTGCTGACGGCGTTCGCCGTCGGCATGGTCGCATGGCTGGTGTTCCCCTCGCTGGGATTCACCGGCGCGCTGCTGCTGGGCGCGATCGTCGCGCCTCCGGATGCCGTGTCCGCCGCCGCGATCGGCCGCCGTCTCGGGCTGCCGCGCAGGGTGATGACCGTGCTGTCGGGCGAGAGCCTCATCAACGATGCGACGTCGCTGACGCTGTACCGGGTGTTCGCCGCGATCCTCGCCGGTGCGACGCTGGGCGTCGGCGACGGGGTGTGGCAGTTCGTCGTGGCGGTCGCCGTCGGCGTGGGGATCGGGCTCGTCTTCGGCATCCTGCTCCACCAGCTGCGCATGCGGATCTCCGACCCCGTCGTCATCGGGACCTTCGGACTGCTCGTTCCGTTCGGGGCGTATGCGATCGCCGAGCATCTCGGCGGATCGGGCGTTCTGGCCGTCGTCGCGATGGGACTCTACGTCGGCTACAACGCACCGCGCACCGACTACACGACCCGGCAGCAGGAGGCGCCGCTGTGGCTGTCGGCGGACTTCCTGCTGGAGAGCTTCGTGTTCGCCTACATCGGCCTCTCCTTCCCGCGGGTGCTCAGCGATCTCGGCTCGGAGTCGGTGGAGCACGTCCTGATCCTGGCGGGCATCGTGCTGCTGGTGGTGCTGGTCGTCCGGCCGCTGTACATCTATCCCGTGCACGCCTGGGACACCTGGCAGCAGAGGCTGCGGGTGCGCCGCTGGGACAAAGCGGTGGCGTCCGGGAGATGGGCGGAGCGCGAGAGGATCGAGGCGTCGCGCAGACAGCGGTTCGCCGAGCGGCATCCTGATCGTGCGTCGCAGCAGTCGAGGCGCGATGTCAAGGCGGCGGACATCCGTGCGAGGCTCGCCGAGCCGGGACTCGACTGGAAGGACAACGCGATCATCTCGTGGGCGGGCATGCGCGGCGTCGTGACCCTGGCGACGGCGCTCGCCGCGGCCGATCTCGCCACGCTCGACGCGGTGGCCTCGCACGCGATCGTGGTCGTCGCGTTCATCGTCACGGTCGGGACGCTGATGCTGCAGGGGCTGACGCTGCCGCTGCTCATCAAGGGGCTCGGGGTCGCGAGCGACGTGGACCACGAGGAGGATGCCAAGGCGCTGGCCGCCGTCCGCAAGCGCACCAAGCTCGTCGGCAAGCAGTACCTGGAGAGGCAGCGGGCGGAGTGGGAGGCCAAGCACGGTCCTGCCGATCTCGCCCTGTTCGACGCGTTCACCAAGCGGATGACGCGGGTGGAGAAGGACACCGACGAGGCTCAGGAGACCGAGGAGGCCGTGACGCGTCCGTCCTACGAGGATCTCGTGGCGCTGTCGAAGGGGTGGCTGCACGTCCGGCGCGAGATCCTCCTGGAGGAGCGGGATGCCGGCAACCTCGACGAGGAGCTGATGCGCGAGCTGATCACGGCGATGGATGCCGAGGAGCTGGCGATGGACACGCGTGGGGTGACGCGGCCGCAGGGGCGGGCGTAGGACGGATCGCGTCGGTCGAAGCTCGCGCGCGAGGCCCCGCGCAGACCTGGATCTGCGCGGGGCCTCGTGTCCTCCCCGGGGCTTGACTCAGCCGGCTGTGAGGCACTCCTGGGTGGCGGTGGTCATCTCGGACTGGACGAGGTCGAAGGCCTCCTGCGAGGTCTGCTCGTCCTTGCCCTCGGCGAGGTTGGCGAGATCCTGGTCGGAGATCTCCGAGGCGATGAGGGCCTCGGAGATGCAGTCGATGGACGCGTCGTCGAACTGGTCGGCGATGCCCGCATCGTCGAGGATCGTCGTGATGCCCTCGCTGAGCTCGGGGACGGACGGGCGCTCTGCGGCGGCCCCTCCGCAGGCGGTGAGGGAGAACGCCAGCGCTGCGACGGGCAGGACGGCGAGGAGGCGGGTGCGCAGATTCCGGTCGATGTTCATAGGACAACGGTATCGCGTTCTCAGCTCATTGATAGGTACGGATGCGGGGCAGAGGTGCCCATGCGGCTCAGCCTGCGTCGCGCTGGGAGCTCTTGCCGAACAGGTCGGGGGTGAGCCCCTCGATGAGATCTCCCGGTGACACCTTCAGCGCCTCGCTGATGCGGACGAGGGTCAGCACGCTGAGCATCGAGCGGCCGGCCTCGTAGCTGCGGATGTTCGAGGAGTCGATGTCGCTGAGCACCGCCAGCTGGTCCTGAGTCAGGCCTCGGCGCTTGCGTTCCGCCGCGATGCGACCGCCGATCAGGGCGGCAGCGGCGGAGGGGGTTCGGGCCATCCCTCAAGAGTCTTGGGCCACGGTCGATCGCACCAGGGCGGGTGTCCACGGGTACTTGTGCACTCTGGCTGTGAGTGCGAACGATAAGACCTCGGCGTCGGAGCGGCTTGTGAAGTCGCGGCAGCGCGTAGCCGACCACGGTGAGGTCTTCACGCCGCGCTGGCTGGTCGATGACATGCTCGATCTGGTCAGGGCGGAGACGGAGCGGATCGACTCCCGTTTCCTGGAGCCGGCCTGCGGCTCGGGCAACTTTCTCGTACCGGTGCTGGAGCGCAAGCTCGAGGCTGTCCAGGCGCGGCACGGCAGGAGCGATTTCGAGAAGCGGCACTACGCGCTGTTCGCGATGATGTGCGTCTACGGCATTGAGCTGCTGTCGGACAACGCGGCCGAATGTCGCGAGAATCTCTGGGGTACTGTCGCCGCGGCAGCTATGCGCCGACGCAGGTCGATGCGCTGAAGGTCGGGCAGCGTCCGCCGTTCCCCTATTCCGACACGCGCCTGCTCCCCTACCTGCAGCATTCGCTGTGGATGCTCGCCTATGACGCAGGTGGATGCCGCCGGCATCCTCGACATCGCGATGTCAGGGACTTCTGCCACCCTGCTCGCGCGGAAGTGGGAATCCGCGCTGCTCGTGAACGTCGACAACCTGACGTTGAAGAGGATCATGGCCTCCCAGGCCGCGACGGACGCCGTGATGAACATCGAGGGCTTCCGCGCCCTCGGGGCCGGAGTGTTCGAGACGGTGGTGAACAAGAGCGAGGCGGTGTCGAAGGCCAGGAAGGCAAAGGGAGACGACATCACACTGGGGGAGAAGAAGACTCTCACCGCGGAGGAGAAGGAGTGAAAGTCCACGCGGAGGCAGATCCAGGAGAAGCTGATCAAGTTCGCCACCCGGATACCCGCGTTCATGTATCTCACCGATTACCGGGAGAACACTCTGCAGGATGTGATCACGAAGATCGAGCCCGATCTGTTCCAGGCTGTCACCGGCCTCACTGTCGAGGACTTCAATCTGCTCGTCGGTCTCGGGGTCTTCAACGCCGGTCACATGAACCAGGCGGTGTTCGCGTTCCGGCGGTACGAGGATGCATCGCTGTCGTACACGGGGATCGAATCGCACGAGGGCCTGCGGGCCTACGGGCTGTATGACACTGTCGTGGCGGTCGAGTGATGGCTCTTCGCCGGGAGCGGCCGGTGCGTTCTTTCGTCCTCCTTCCTGTCGCCGGCGGCGCTCGCCTCCGGCATCCGCGGTGCCGTCTCGTCTGCGGAGTCTTGATCATCCGCGCTGTCGCACCCGGGCGCTATGCTCCGAGAAGCCGTGCACGCGCGCGGTCGGAGAAGCCGAAGGAGCGTCGTGTCAGCGATCTTCAAGACCGTGTCGTGGCAGGTGGAGCAACTGGTCTCCGGGGTCCAGCAGGGCAGTATCAGCCTTCCCGATCTCCAGCGGCCGTTCGTGTGGCCGACGACGAAGGTCCGTGACCTCTTCGACTCGATGTACCGCGGCTACCCGGTCGGGACGCTGATGTTCTGGGATGTCGCGGAGCAGGACGCGACCCGTGCCATATCGGGTCGTGCAAAGCTGTCCGCGGCCCATCAGATCGTCGACGGGCAGCAGCGGCTCACAAGTCTTTATGCGGCGATGAAGGGGCTGAAGGTCCAGGACGACACCTACGGTCAGAAATCCATCAAGATCGCTTTCCACCCCTTCACAGAGCGATTCGAAGTCGCCACCGTCGCGACCGAGCGCTCGACGGAATGGATCAGCGACATCGCCGACGTCTTCCGCTCCCCCTTCGACGCGCAGGATGACTTCATAGAGGGGCTCGAGGGCGCGGGGCGAGAGATCACACGCGATCAGAAACGGGAGCTCCGCATCGTCTTCAGCCGACTCGTCGATCTGGCGAAGTATCAGTTCGAGGTCGTGCACATCCAGAAGGACGTCGACAAGCGACTGGTGGCCGACATCTTCGTCCGCATCAACTCCGAGGGCATGAACCTCAAGGCATACGACTACATCCTCACCTGGCTGAGCGTCTTCTGGCCCGACGGACGTGATCAGATCGAGGACTTCGCGCGCTCTTCGCGATTGACGCCCGAGCGTGCATCGGAGATCGCAGGCGAGCGGATCTCCTGGACGCCGCGGAATCCCTACCTCGCCGTGGAGACCGGGCACGTCGTGCGCGCGATGGTGGCGATCGGCCAGAACCGGGCGAAGCTCATCGACGCGTATGCGAACCTGCAGGCGAAGGACCGTGCCACCGGCCAGGTCGACGGCGAGAAGCAAGAACGTGAGCTCGACAAGCTGCGGCAGGCGCTGCCGATCGTCACCGACCGCATCAACTGGACGGAGTTCATCCATTCGATCCAGACCGCGGGCTTCCGGTCGCGTTCCGGCATCACCTCGAGCATGAACCTCGTCGCGAGCTACGTGGTCTTCCTCCTCGGCCGCACGCGGTACGGCGTGGAGCTGACCAGACTGCGCACGCTCATCGCGCGATGGTTCTTCATGGCTCAGCTCACCGGCCGCTACACCGGATCGAGTGAATCGCAGATCCAGAAGGACCTCGACATGTTCGCCGCGCTCGCCCCCGGCGATGCGGAGGGATTCGCCGGACTGGTCGACAAGACGATCAGCGTCGCGGTCACCAACGACTTCTGGGAGTTCAACGCTCCGCAGCTGCTGGTGTCGTCGAGCTATAAGCTCTCGCCGGTCTACCAGTGCTATCTCGCCGCCCTCAACTACCTCGATGCGGACATGTTCATGCTCCGGATGAAAATCCGGGAATGGATGGACCCGTCGTTGCCGGCCGTGAAAGGGCTGGAAGGGCACCACCTCGTGCCGCGCCACTACCAGGAGAGCGTGCTCGGCATCGGCGACACCAAGCGCATCAACCAGGTCGCGAACTTCGCGCCCACCGACTGGCACACGAACCAGCGGATCTCCGACCGCGCACCCGCCGAATACTGGCCCGAGCTCGTCGCCGAGCGAGGCGCCGATGAGGGCTGGATGGTCAAGCAGCACTATTGGCATGCGCTGCCCGAGAACTGGCATCGGCTGCCCTATGACGACTTCCTGGCGCAGCGCCGCAAGCTCATCGCCGAGGTCACAAGGGATGGCTTCGAACAGCTCTCGCGCGATGGAGGACCGACCAGTCTGCTGGCCGTCGATGTGCCCGACGGGGCTCTGCCCGCGGAGCCTTCGCTCGCGAACCTCCTCGACGAGGGATACCTGTTGCCGGGGGACCAGCTCGACCCGCTCGATCCGGACTGGGTGGTGGATGCCGTGATCACCCCCGACGGCACCGTGCAGATCGACGGCATCCACGAGTTCGACACGCTCGACGACGCCGCGCGGTATCTCGAGGTGACGAACATCAGCGGCTTCGAGTTCTGGGCTCTTGAACATGATGGCGGGCTTGCCCCGCTCGTGGAGGTCGTCGCGGCGGGAACGCGCTCGCGCTGAGTAGATGAGTCAAAATGAACTAGACTAAGAGGACTTAGTCGAGGAGCTCGGATGACCATTGTGAACATGCATGAAGCGAAGACGCACCTGTCGCGCCTCGTCGACGCCGTCGCGGATGGGGAGGTCATCACGATCGCGAAGGCGGGCAAGCCCGTCGCCCAGCTCATTCGGATCGATGCGCCTCCGGCACGGCGACGGCTCGGATTCCTCGAGGGGCAAGCGCGGATCCCCGAGGACTTCGACGAGATGGACGCTTCTGCGATCGCCGATCTCTTCGAGGGGCGCGGCGACTGAATGCGCCTTCTGCTCGACACTCACGTGCTGCTCTGGGCGGCGTACCTCCCCGATCGGCTTCCGCGCTCGATCGCGGAGCTCCTCTCGGACCAGCGGAATGAGCTGCTGTTCAGCGTGGTGAGCATCTGGGAGGTCGCTATCAAGTCAGGGCTGGGGAGGTCTGACTTCGACGCGGACCCTCACGTTCTGCGACGCGAGCTGCGGGACAACGGCTACGTCGAGCTCGCGATCATCGGCGCGCACGCCGCCGGCGTCGCCGGCCTCCCCGGCATCCATCGCGATCCGTTCGACCGGATGCTCATCGCTCAGTCGCGGGCAGAGGGCATCACCCTGCTCACCGCGGACAGGAAGATCGCGGAATACGGCGTCCCGGCTCGCCTGATCTGAACGGTTCTGCCGAGGGGGAGTCCTTGGATTCCTTGCCGCTCTCGTGCTCCGCGGACGCGATGACGATCCGCGATCCGTCGCGGAGAGCCGAACGTGATCCGTACAGGGGGCACACCCCTACGCCAGGACCAGCAGCTCTCCGACCTCGCACTCCAGGGCGTCGCAGATCGCGCGCAGCGTCGAATAGCGGATCGCCCTGGCCCTGTCGTTCTTCAGGACCGACAGGTTCACGATGCTGACGCCGACACGGGCGCTCAGCTCGGTGAGCGTCATGCCGCGCGCCGCGAGCAGCTCGTCCAGCCGGCAGTGGATGCCGGTGAACTCGTCCTCGGACTCCGCCGGGCTCATACCAATCCCTCGGTGTCCCGCTGCAGAGCCTCATGCTCCCGCTGTAGACGCATCCCCTGGCGGAACACCGCGGCCAGGGCGGCAAGGCCCAGCGCGCCGACGAACGGCAGCGGGGTCACCGTGAGGCGAAATCCCCAGGGGTGCCACTCCGATCCTTCGGGGAACGCCTCGCGCAGCGCCACCGTGGCGGCGACCGAGCCGAGCAGGTCGGCGGCGAACCCCAGCACCAGCACCGCCACGGCCCCGGCCGTCAGAACCCGTGTCACGGTGCGCGAGAACGTGCGTCCGCGCAGCGTCTGGAAGCAGATCGCCGCGAACATCGCGGCGGGGACGGTCGTGAAGGCCAGCGTGCAGAGCTGAGCGGTGCCGGCCAGGATCCTGAGCCCGAGGGACGCCCCGCCGACCGTGAACTGCGAGAGGTCCTCGCCGCTGCACGTCAGCATGTTCGCCGCGCCGGCGTCCGAGCACGGGATGCCCTCGGGCCAGGGCAGCCAGACGGAGGTCGCCCCGTTCAACTCCGCCCAGTCCGTCGCGAACACCTTCACGACGATGATCACGGCGCCGACAGCGGACAGCAACAGCCACCAGCTCGACACGGTGAGCGCCGCGTCGAGGGCGATCGTCCTGCTCCCGCGCCGGCGACCGCGCCACACCACGAAGCCGACGATCACCGCGATCACGGCGAGAGCGATCCCGATGTTCGCCAGCGACTCCCACAGGCCGCCCGAGAAGCTGATCATCAGACGAGACCCTCCGCATCCTTCTGCAGCTCCGCCCCTCGGCGGAACACGAGCACGAGCATCCCGACCGCGATCGCGGCGACGAACAGCGGGACGGCGTCGCCGAACAGCGGCCAGCGGAACTCGTCGAACGCCGCGCCGAGAGCAGCGAACACACCGTTGAGTCCTATGTTCTCGAACCACACCGGCCCGAGGCCCGCCGCGAGCAGCCCGATCGACATCCCGAGCGTCAGGCGCGTGTTCACGCGGTCGAAGACGACGCCGCGCAGCAGCCGACGGCAGAGCACGACACCGAGCACGGCGACGGCGATCAGCAGTGCCGCACGCGCGACGATCGCGAGTACGAGGGAGATGACGCTCAGGTCGCTGACGTCGGGCACCGTGAGGATCGCCGAAGTCATGACGGCTTCCGCGCCGTCGCCGACGGCGACGTCCTGGGCGGGCACGCGCGTCGCGACGGTCACGGACCCCGCGGTCTGGAAGAGCTCGGCCAGGCGACGGATGCCGTCGTAGAGCAGCCATCCGATCGCGAGGAGGCCGACGACGATCGTCGTGTTGAGGTCGTTGCGGTCGCGCTGCTGCTGCAGCTTCGGGGATCTCATCACACCAGCCCTTCCGCGTCGCGCTGCAGATGGTGGCTGACGGCGAGGAGGATGCCGATCAGCAGGAGCAGCGCCGGCACCGCGAGGGCCATCCCATCGACGGTGAAGGCGAACGGCGCATCCGCGCCCAGCGGGCCGAGCTCGAGCGCCTCCGCGCCGGCGACGGCGCAGAGGAAGGGTGCGAACAGCGCGCCTCCGAACGTCACCGCCGCCAGGGCTCCGATCCCGATGGCCAGGCTCTGCCGGAACCGCTGCCGTGCGACCTGCCGCCCCGCGAAGAAGAGCACGGCCGTCACCGCCAGCGGGACGAGCGCCGACGTCACCGCCGCGCCGACCAGCGGCGCACGGACGGATGCCGGCGCGTCCGTCACCTCCACGTCGACGGCGGATGCGCTCGCCGTCACCTGGCCGCCCGAGAGCGCGCCCAGGGTCTCGGGCTGCGCGGGCAGGACGCCGGGAATGGACACGCTGTCCGCGAGAAGGATGTGCGACACCGAGAAGCCCAGTCCGGCGAGCGTCAGGGCGAGGGCGACGGCGGACAGCCAGCTGACGATCAGCACGGCCGCGCGATCGCGGTGATCGAGGGTGGCCTCCGTCATGCTCATGATCAACTCCTTATCGATATTCGTTGTTATCGATGATCATTAACATAACGACAGTCGATATGGCCGTCAAGGGGTGGCACGGTTCTTGGGGGTGCGCGGAAGGCTCGAGCGGGTCCATCGAGCCCGGCGGCGTCGCGCAGGGACGCCCGGCTATGCCCACGGCGAACATGGGCATACTGCATCGCGCCGGTCGTTACTCTCGATGTATCAACGCTTCGACCCCAGGCGTACCGGCAAGGCAGGCCAGCGGGGAACGAATCAAGGAGTGAACATGTTCGAGAGATTCACGGACCGAGCCCGTCGAGTGGTCGTCCTCGCCCAGGAAGAGGCGAAGATGCTCAACCACAACTACATCGGCACCGAGCACATCCTGCTCGGCCTCATCCACGAGGGCGAGGGCGTCGCCGCGAAGGCTCTGGAGTCCCTGGGGATCTCCCTCGACGCCGTGCGCGAGCAGGTGCAGGACATCATCGGTCAGGGGCAGCAGCAGCCGACCGGCCACATCCCCTTCACGCCGCGTGCCAAGAAGGTGCTCGAGCTGAGCCTGCGCGAGGCGCTGCAGCTCGGCCACAACTACATCGGCACCGAGCACATCCTGCTCGGCCTCATCCGCGAGGGCGAGGGTGTCGCAGCCCAGGTGCTCGTGAAGCTCGGCGCCGACCTGAACAAGGTCCGCCAGCAGGTCATCCAGCTGCTCTCCGGAGCACCCGGCCGCGAGCCGGCCGCCGTCGGCGCGCAGACCAACGACTCGCCCGCGGGAAACCAGGGCGGATCCCAGGTGCTCGACCAGTTCGGACGCAACCTGACGCAGGCCGCGCGCGACAACAAGCTCGACCCGGTCATCGGGCGCGAGAAGGAGGCGGAGCGGGTCATGCAGATCCTCTCCCGCCGCTCCAAGAACAACCCCGTCCTGATCGGCGAGCCCGGTGTCGGCAAGACCGCCGTCGTCGAGGGTCTCGCCCAGGCGATCGTCAAGGGCGATGTGCCCGAGACGCTGAAGGACAAGCAGCTCTACTCGCTCGACCTCGGCTCGCTCATCGCCGGCTCCCGCTACCGCGGCGACTTCGAGGAGCGGCTGAAGAAGGTCACCAAGGAGATCCGCACGCGCGGGGACATCATCGTCTTCATCGATGAGATCCACACCCTCGTGGGTGCGGGTGCCGCCGAGGGTGCGATCGACGCGGCCAGCATCCTGAAGCCGCTGCTCGCCCGCGGCGAGCTGCAGACGATCGGCGCGACCACGCTCGACGAGTACCGCAAGCACTTCGAGAAGGACGCTGCGCTCGAGCGCCGCTTCCAGCCGGTGCAGGTCAACGAGCCGAGCCTGCCGCACGCGATCAACATCCTCAAGGGGCTGCGCGACCGCTACGAGGCGCACCACAAGGTGCAGATCACGGACGGCGCGATCGTCGCGGCGGCGAACCTCGCCGACCGCTACGTCTCCGACCGGTTCCTGCCCGACAAGGCCATCGACCTGATCGACGAGGCCGGGGCGCGCCTGCGCCTCAGCATCCTCTCCAGCCCGCCCGAGCTGCGCGAGTTCGACGAGAAGATCGCCAAGGTCCGCGAGCAGAAGGAGCTGGCCAGCGAGGAGCAGGACTTCGAGAAGGCCGCGTCGCTGCGAGACGAGGAGAAGAGCCTGCTCGCCGAGCGGCTGCGTCTCGAGAAGCAGTGGCGCTCGGGCGATGTCGCCACCAAGGCGGTCGTCGACGAGGGCCTGATCGCCGAGGTGCTCGCCCAGGCGACCGGCATCCCGGTGTTCAAGCTCACCGAGGAGGAGTCCTCGCGGCTCGTCTTCATGGAGAAGGCCCTGCACCAGCGTGTCATCGGTCAGGAGGAGGCCATCGCGGCCCTCTCCCGCACGATCCGTCGCCAGCGCGCCGGCCTCAAGGACCCGAAGCGGCCCAGCGGCTCGTTCATCTTCGCCGGTCCCACCGGCGTCGGAAAGACCGAGCTCGCCAAGGCGCTCGCGGAGTTCCTCTTCGACGACGAGGGCGCGCTGATCTCGCTCGACATGAGCGAGTTCGGTGAGAAGCACACCGTCTCGCGGCTGTTCGGCGCCCCTCCCGGGTTCGTCGGCTTCGAAGAGGGCGGCCAGCTCACTGAGAAGGTGCGCCGGAAGCCGTTCAGCGTGGTGCTGTTCGACGAGATCGAGAAGGCCCACCCCGACATCTTCAACTCGCTGCTGCAGATCCTCGAGGAGGGCCGTCTCACCGACGGCCAGGGCCGGATCGTGGACTTCAAGAACACGGTCATCATCATGACGACCAACCTCGGATCCTCCGCGATCGCCGGAGGCCCGGTCGGCTTCCAGATCGAGGGCAACGCGCAGACCAGCTATGAGCGGATGAAGGGCAAGGTCGACGAGGAGCTGAAGCGCCACTTCAAGCCCGAGTTCCTCAACCGCGTCGATGACGTCATCGTCTTCCCGCAGCTGTCGAAGACCGAGCTCGTGCAGATCGTGGATCTGTTCGTCAAGCGTCTCGGCGACCGTCTGCTGGACCGCGACATGACGGTCGAGCTCACGCAGGCCGCCAAGGAGCGCCTCATCGAGGTCGGCTTCGACCCGGCGCTGGGCGCTCGGCCGCTGCGCCGCGCGATGCAGCGCGAGATCGAGGACCAGCTGTCCGAGAAGATCCTGCACGGCGAGCTGAACGCCGGCGACCACGTCAAGGTGGATGCCGAGGACGGCACGTTCCTGTTCGAGACCGGCCCGCGCGGCGAGAAGGTCTCGGTCGGGGTCAACACCGGCGGCGCCATCTCAGGAACTCCCGACCTGGCGGTCGCCAGCGGCGAGTGATCTGAACGAGAAGGGCCCGGATGCTTCGGCATCCGGGCCCGTCTCGTACTCAGGCCGGTGCGTTACGCGGGGAAACCCAGACCATCCGCGTGCGGACCGGCGTGTTTGGGCCCGACACGCCGGGCTTGAGGCCGGTCGGTCTGGGTTTCCCGATGGAGAGACGGGCGCGTGCAGTCGTCGCGCGCCGTCCAGGCGGTCCCGGGGTGCGCGTCCTAGGCTGGACGGCGTGAGTCACACGGTCCGCCCCGCGCGCAGCGCCGACATCCTCGGCATCCATCGCCTCCTGGAGCCGATGGTGGAGCGACGCATCCTGCTCGGCAAGGACCTCGCCGTGCTGTACGGCGCGACGCAGGAGTTCGTCGTGGCGGAGAGCGATGGAGAGCTCATCGGATGCGGTGCCCTGCACGTGATGTGGGAGGACCTCGGCGAGGTCCGCACCCTCCTCGTCCGCGACGACTGGCTGCACCGTGGCGTCGGCCGGGCGATCGTCGACGCCCTGGAGGAGCGTGCGATCGAGCTCGGGCTCAGCCGCCTGTTCTGCCTCACCTTCGAGGTGGACTTCTTCACCCGACGGGGCTTCTCGCCGATCGGCGAGCAGGTCGTCGATCCTGATGTCTACTCGCAGCTGCTGCGAAGCCCGGATGAGGGCGTCGCCGAGTTCCTCGACCTCGCCCACGTCAAGCCCAACACGCTCGGCAACACCCGGATGCTGAAGGTGATCTGATGGCACCACGGCAGTCCGCCGCCGTCTATCGCCGACGGCGTCTCGTGTTCGGCCTGGCGGCCCTGCTCGTCGTCGCCGTCGTCGCCGCTGCCGGATGGATTCTGATCGCGAGACCATGGGAAGGCGGGGAGAAGGAGCCGATCCGGACGCCGACCGCCGAGGATGTGGAGACGACGGCACCGCCGACGGACGATGCCACGGATACGCCGACGCCCGCCACCTCGGAGACGCCCGGGCTCGTCGTCTGTGAGGCGCCCGACATCCTCGTGGAGGCGACCACGGATGCCGAGGCATACGCCGACGGCGTGCTGCCGAAGCTGTCGATCTCGTTGACGAACAACGGCGCCGACGACTGCACCATCAACGTCGGGACGACGACGCAGCAGTTCGTGATCACGAGCGGTGCGGACACCTGGTGGCGTTCCACCGACTGCCAGGAGAACCCGAGCGATCAGATCGCGACGCTGAAGGCGGGCGAGACCGTCACGAGTGCGGAGCCCGTGGTGTGGGATCGCACCCGGTCGAGCGTCGACACCTGTGACGACGGGAATCGGCCGAGGGCGCCGGGCGGGGGAGCCTCATATCACGTGGCCGTCTCGATCGGCGGGTTCGACAGCATGGCCACCAGGCAGTTCATCCTGAACTGAGGAACATATCGCCGAACCCGTACGGGGCTGACACGAGCAGTATTTTGGGATACCATTGAAACGGTTCTCCGGACTATTCGGTGATCATGCCATCCCCAGTGGCGTCGACTTCAGCGTCCCCAGCGCTTCGACATCCGCCGGAGGAGAACCCGAGGGCCCTCTCGAGTACCCCAGTCCCCAATGGAGGACTCGAGAGGGCCCCTTTTCGTAAGCTGGACGCATGGCACGCAAGAAGACCGCGAAGAAGAAGCCGGCACCTGAGGAGTTCCGCTCGGAGGCGCTCGCCCTCGCGCTCGAGAAGCAGGACATGGCGGCGGTCGCCCTGGCCCTGCGCAACGGGACGACCGTCGTCCCGCTGATCTCGCCCGGCGCCCGCGACAATCCCCTCGACAGCGGCGAAGTGTGGACCTACCGCGACCCGGCCTCGGGCGACGTCGCGCTGCTGCTCTTCAGCGATGCCAAGAACAAGCCGGCCAATCTCCCGCCCGGCGTCGGCATCTACTCGGCCGAGTGGCTGCGCGGGTTCCTCAGCAAGCACGCGGATGCCGTGACGACGGTCTTCCTGGACATCGCCGGCCCCCATCCCATGCAGGCGCCGCCGGCCGAACTGCTGAAGGCTCTCGAGATCGCCCGCTGAGCTGTCCTCAGAACGGCGGGATGTCATCGTTCGGGCGTTGGCGGCCGGCGCGTGCGCGGACGTCGTCGAGTGCGGCGCGCAAGGTGCCGGAGCGCTCGTCGACGACCTGCACATAGCCGAGCCGGGCCGCCTCGCTGCGCCGCTGGGCGGCCTGGGTCACCGGCCGGACCTCACCGGCCAGGCTCAGCTCGCCGACGGCGGCAACCGTCCGCGGCACCGAGTTCTGACGGACCGATCCGGCGACCGCGATGGCGATGGCGAGATCTGCGGCCGGCTCGGTGAACCGGACCCCGCCGACCGTCGACACGTAGACGTCCAGCTTGCCGACGGGGATGCCCGCGCGGCGTTCCAGGATCGCCAGGACCATCGCCACGCGTGAGGCGTCGAGCCCGTGCACGACCCGGCGCGGGTTCGGCCCTGAAGCGGCGATCGTGAGCGCCTGCACCTCGACGGGAAGCGCTCGCCGACCCTCCATCGCGATCGCGACGCAGGTGCCGGGCTCCGCCGCGCCCTGGGAGAGGAACAGGCCGGAGGGGTCGGGCACCTCGACGATGCCGTCTCCGGACATCTCGAAGCATCCGACCTCGTCCGTCGGGCCGAAGCGGTTCTTGAGGGCGCGCACGAACCGCAGGGAGGTCTGGCGATCGCCCTCGAAATGGCAGACGACGTCGACGAGATGCTCCAGCACGCGCGGGCCGGCGACCTGGCCGTCCTTGGTCACGTGCCCGACGAGGACGATCGGGAGGTCGCGCTCCTTGGCGATGCGGATCAGCGTCGCCGCGACCTCGCGCACCTGACTGGGCTGACCCGCTGCTCCGTCGATCAGGGAGGAGGCGACGGTCTGCACGGAGTCCACGATCACGAGCTCCGGCCGAACCTCGTCGATGTGCCCGAGAATCGTAGCGAGGTCGGTCTCGCTCGCGAGGAAGAGCTCGTCGTGGAGTGCGCCGGTGCGCTCGGCGCGCAGGCGCACCTGCCCCGGCGACTCCTCGGCACTCGCGTAGAGGACACGGCGCCCGGCCTTCGCGGAGGCGGCGGCGACCTCGAGCAGCAGCGTGGACTTGCCCACTCCCGGCTCCCCGCTGAGCAGGATCGCCGCCCCGGGCACGATTCCGCCGCCGAGCACGCGATCGAACTCCGCGACCCCGCTCGTGCGTCGCGGCGCCTCTGCGGTGGAGATCTGCGTGATCGGACGGGCGCCGACCGACGGAGCCTGCGCCGTCACCTGCGGACGGGCGATGCCCACCGCGGCGGTCTGCTCGACGACGGTGCCCCACTGCTGGCATTCGCCGCAGCGGCCCACCCACTTCGCGGCGGTCCACCCGCACTCCGTGCAGACGAACGCCGGGGGTGCGGGACGGGTCTTTGCCATACAGCAAGGCTAGTCGCGGCATCCGACACCGTGATTATTCACGGCCCCGCACCCGGCGGACGATCAGCCGGATCGGACACAATGAGAGCATGGCGACCGGCAGGCCCGTGTACGGGCCCATCTCGAGCTACTCCCGGGTGCAGATCCTGCACCTGGTGCAGTCCCGCGCCGGGCGATCGATCCAGGAGCTCTGCGATGCCACTGGATTGCACGCCAACACGGTCCGCGAGCATCTCCAGCGCCTGATGGAGGGCGGCTACGTGATCTCCGAGGTCGAGCACCGCGCCACCCGCGGACGACCGCGCACGCTCTACAGCGCGGCGACGGGAGCCCCCGATGCGTCCAGCCCCGTGGCTCGTCGGAAGGTCACGGCCGCCGCGCGCCGCGGAGACCTGCTGCGCCGCGTGATGCCGGGCACGGCATCCGATCTCGGCCCGCAGGCCACGTACCAGCTCGACGCTCTCGTCGAGCACCTCGAGGAGAGCGGCTTCGAGCCGGTCGTGGACGACGGCGCCCTCACCGTGGATCTCACCCCCTGCCCGCATGCGGCGGGGCGTCCCGAGCACCGTCCGGTGCTGTGCGCCGTGCATCTGGGGTTGATGCAGGGCATCCTGACGGAGGCCGGGGGGCCGCTCGTCGCCGCCTGCGTCCTGGCGGCCGAGCGGCCCGAGGAGTGCACGATCCGTCTCGCGATGGCCGGCGACCTCGCGCGGGCCTGATCAGCCGTACAGCGGGACGGGTGGCTCCATCGTCACGCCCGCGGCCTCGAACGCCCGCCTGCGCTCCTCGATCCGTCGATGCAGCTCGACCTGCGCGTCGTCGATGGTCTCCTGGTCCAGGGGCGCGCCGGGGAAGCGGGCGTCGCCGTGGTGCGCGGCGATGAAGGCGTCCAGCTCGGGACCGGACGTCCACGAGGTGATCAGCGCGTAGCGCGGGGCGGAGCCGCGGTGCCACACGGCATGCCAGAAGCGCTGGGTGTCGACGAGGATGCGGGATCCCTCCGGCAGCGGAAGGCGGACCTCGGTGGCGGGGTCGAAGCGGTCCTCGCGGAGGATCAGCAGCGAGTCGGCGTCGTCGGTGAGGTTGAGGAAGCCGCGGACCACCCAGCCCGTGCCCTCCTCGTTCAGGCGGTTGTTGTCGTCCTGATGGAGGTTGTAGACCGCGTCGCCGTAGGTGTTCGGCTGCAGCTCGATGACCCGGCAGCGTCCGATGTTCGCCCCCGGCTCCTTCGCGAGCGCGACGAGCGTCGGCGCGATGTCGGTCTGCCCGCTCACCCAGACCCCGTCCTTGTCGGTGCGCGGAGGGGTGTGGTTCCAGAAGCCGTTGCACTCCACGTCGCCGGCGTAGCTGGCCAGCGGAGCGAACCGGGTGATGCCGGACGAGCGCCAGCCGACGTACTCCAGACCCTGCCATTCGGCGGGATCGATGCGGCGCTCCTCGCGGTCGAGCACGACGTAGCCCGTCTCCTGCAGAGCGGATGAGGTCACGAAGTCCATGAGTGCGCTCCTCTCGGCATGCGTTTAGGACATCCTAACTTGGAGTCCGGATGCTGCGCAGGGGATGCACCGGGGATATTCCGGCGGGGCTACCCTGGGTGCATGACTCAGGTGCAGGGCGCCCTCCTGGTGGGCAGCGTGAACTACGACGACGCCGAGACGACGATGCGGGCGGCGGCCTCGCTGCTCGGCGACCGGCTCAAGCGCATCCCGGACGGCGAGGTCGGCAAGCGGTTCCACTGGATCATGTTCCAGCCCGACGTGCTGGGCGAGGCGGACGGTCTCGAGCGGATCGGCGACGAGCCGATCCCGTTCAAGGCGGGTCTGGACGCGCGCCCGCTGCGGATCGCCGATGGCGTGGACGCAGAGACGATCCAGCTTCCGCCGCTCGGGTACGCAGCCGCGGCGATCGAGTCCTACGCCGTCTTCGCCCGCCTGCGCGACGAGGGCGTCATCCCGACGGGCATCCGCTTCCAGGTGTCGCTGCCGACCCCTGTCGCCATCGTGTCGTCGTTCTTCTTCGGCGACGATCGCGCCGCCATCGAGCCGGTGTACGCGGCAGCGCTGCGCGGCGAGGTGGAGGCGATCCTGGGGGGGATCCCGCACGAGCATCTCGCGATCCAATGGGACGTCGCCAGCGAGATGGGGATCATCGAGCGCGCGTCCGGCTACGGCGCCGTGATGGACGCCTGGTGGCCGGGCGAGCCCTCCGACGGCCTGGTCTCGCGCCTGGCTGCGCTGGTGGACATCGTGCCCGCTGACGTCGAGGTCGGCGTGCACCTCTGCTACGGCGATGCGGGCGAGAAGCACTTCTTCGAGCCGGCGGATGCCGCGAACCTGGTCCGCTACGCGAACGCCGTCGTCGCGGCGTCGTCGCGGAGGATCACCTGGCTTCACCTGCCCGTCCCGATCGCGCACGACGACGAGGCGTACTTCGCGCCGCTGGCGGGGCTGGCCTACGACGGCGAACTGTATCTCGGTCTCGTGCACCGCGAGGACGGGGCCTCAGGCGCCGAGCGCCGGATCGCGGCTGCGTCGAAGTTCGCGCCGGTGTTCGGCGTGGCGACGGAGTGCGGCATCGGCCGCGCGCCGGAGGGATCGACCGAGGGCATCCTGCGCACTCACGCGGAGGTCGCCGCGGCCTGGTGAGGCCGGCGGCCGGCGAGACTTCCCTTGCCGGATGAGGCTGCGTCTGGGTGGCGTCGTCTCATCCGGCAAGAGAAGTCTCATGGTGGTTAAACGCGCGGCGCCTGGCGCGTGGCCGCGCGGGCGCGTGCGCCGAGAAACCACCTCCAGCGGCGAGAAACCACTGCGACGGTGGTTTCTCGACGCCGAAGTGGTTTCTCGCGGGGCGACGGGGTGGAGCGGGGCGCGGATTAGCGCGGACGGCGCCGGTCGCGTAAGCTGTTCGGCGGTGACGTGTCCGAGCGGCCGAAGGTGCAACTCTCGAAAAGTTGTGTAGGGTAACCCCCTACCGTGGGTTCAAATCCCACCGTCACCGCCATGAAAACCCCTGTTCATCAGGGGTTTTCGTTTTGCGGTAGGCGGTTGGAGGCATCCGAGAACAGCCCTCACTCCTTCACTCCCACGATGCCGCTGGACTTGTGGGATCTCTCCCGACTTTCACGTCGCAATAGGATTGCGGCGTGAAGGATACCCTCGTCGAAGCGATGCTGCGTGCGGTGACGAACGCGCCAGAGGACATGGCGCTGCGGCTTCATGCGGTGGAACTGCTCGTCGAACGCGGCCTGCTCGCGGAAGCGATCCCGCACCTCGGCATCCTGCTCGCCGCAGACCCGTCCAACGGTCGGGCGCTCGAACTCATGCGATGGGCGCTCGCCGGCGGCTCGCGGCCCAGCGAGCACGACGCACCGCCGGTCGATGCGGTCGGGGCCGGTTCGGGTTATGACTGGGGCGCAGCCGAAGAGCAGGTGGCGGACATCGTCGGCCCTGCTTTCGTCGAGTCTGCGCCATCCGGCACGTCCCCCGTTGAACCGGAGGCGGAGCGCCCGACGCTCACGCTGGCGGACGTCGGCGGCATGGAGCAGGTGAAGGATCGTCTGACGGCCTCGTTCCTCGCTCCTTTACGAAACCCGGAGCTACGCCGCTTGTACGGGAAGCGGCTTCGTGGGGGCCTGCTCCTCTACGGGCCGCCGGGATGCGGGAAGACCTATCTCGCGCGGGCGCTCGCCGGCGAACTCGGTGCGTCGTTTCTCACGCTGCAGCTCACGGATGTGCTCGATCCGTTCCTGGGCGTGAGCGAGCAGAACCTGCATGAGCAGTTCCAGCGTGCCCGGCGCCATGCCCCTTGCGTGATCTTTCTCGACGAGGTGGATGCTCTCGGACAGCGCAGGACCGGAATGGGCTCCACGCCGATGCGCGGAGTGGTCGCCCAGCTGCTCGAGGAGCTCGACGGCATGTCCGCAGGGGGCAACGAGGGCGTCTACATTCTGGCTGCGACCAATCAGCCGTGGGATGTCGATCCGGCGCTTCGCCGGCCCGGTCGGCTGGACCGGATGGTGCTCGTCCTTCCCCCCGACCAGCCCGCGCGGGAGGCGATCTTCCGCACGCATCTGCGTGATCGTCCCATCGAGGGTGTCGACGTCGTCGACCTCGCCCGCCGCACAGAGGGATATAGCGGGGCGGATATCGCCCATATCTGCGAATCGGCGACGGAGACCGCTCTGCTCGACAGCGTCCATACCGGCGAGACACGCCATATCCGGATGAGCGATCTGCTCGACGCCGTCAACACCGTCCGCTCCTCGATAGGCGACTGGTTGACGTCCGCACGGAATATCGCCCTGTTCGGCAACAGCGGCGGCATGTACGACGACCTCAAGGACTACCTGAAGCGCACGAGGCGCCTATGAGCCCTTCGGGAGGCGATCCGGCTCTTGCAGAAGCGCTCCTGGACGCAGGTCAGCCGCAGAGAGCGAAGGACGTGGCATTACGTGTCTTGTCCTCCGAGCCGCACGATTCGCGTGCTCGATTGATACTCGCTCGGGCCTTGGAGCGACTCGGCGAGGGTAAACAGGCGCGAGGGCATCTCCGGGGACTCCTCGCAGAGGACCCGGAGAACACGGACGCTCTGCGTCTCTTCGCACTCAGTGCGGTCGAGTCCGCCCGGCCCTGGGAAGGATTGGACGCGGCGAAGCGTGCACTACGGATCGAACCCATGGCGTGGCAGAGCCACACCACCCTCGCACTCGCAGACGCCATGGTGAACGGGAGAGACGCATCGGATCGTGCGCTCGCGGCTGCCCGAAGAGGGATCGAGCTCGCCCCCGACATTGCGTACACGCATCATGTGCTCGGTCACGTCCACCTGCTGATCGGCCGATACCGGGCCGCGGAGCATGCCTTGCGCGTCGCGCTGTCGATGGCACCGAACGATCCGTACACACTGCAGCTGCTCGGTCTGACGCTCGAACGGCGGGGCAGGACGGCCGCCGCGATGAGTCTGTTCGCAGGTTTGGCCGGCTCGGAACCTTCGAACGGACTGCACCTCCAGAACCTTCTGGCGGTGTTGAGGAAATGGATTCTGATCTTCGTCGGGGCCACGCTCGTCTGGACAGTCCTCCTGGGGTTCTGGGCGGCCGTCGCGGTCTTCGCCTACCCGGATGATGTCCCCTCTCGCGTCGCATACTTCGTCGTTGTGCTTCTGATACCGCTGGCTGCTTCCACCGCCGCGCTGCTGTTCATGGTGCGGTTTCGGGGCGATCTCCGCGCGCTGGTCACGGTGATGCTTGCGGATGCGCCGCTTTATGCCGTGGTCGCCGTGTTGCTCGGGGTCGGGTATGTCCTCCTTCTCGCGGGCAGCTTTCTCGATGGTGCGTTTTTCGGGCCCGTGATGCTCGCTGTCGCCGCAGTGTTCATCAGCGTCATCGTGATCACTCTTGTGGCGCTTCTCAAGGGTGCGCCCCCGCTCCCGCCACCGTCGGATCATGACCTCATCGAGAAGAGCGTCGGGCTGGTGGAGTCGGACGCATGGTGGCGTCTGGGGGCGCGGCGCCCGAACGCAGATGCCTTATGGGGAAAGCCGTCCAAGGGTCCCTTCTGAGTCCGTGCATCCGTGCGGCGATGGAACGAGGCCTCTCCGAGATCGCGGGGTTTGATTGCCGTTCACCCGCCTTCGCTATGGTCTGGGCGTTCACTCTCGGTCGCTGTGGCGGCCGACCGGATGATGAGGACTCCCATGGCGAAGAAGACCAGCGCGCAGAAGACGGCTGAGGCGGCGGTCGACGCCGCCGCGGCTGCCGCGAAGGATGCGAAGAAGCTCAGCAAGCAACTCCCCAAGAAGGACGCCAAGAAGCTGAAGAGCCTCGCCGAAGAAGCCAAGGACGCGGCTGACGTCTCCAAGAAGAGGCTCGCGGACAAGCCCAAGAAAGTCGCCAAGGTCGCGAACGAGGCGACGGAGCGGGTCGAGAAGGCGGTCTCCAAGATCGCCGCCAAGGCGAAGGCCGAGGAGAAGGCGGCCGCGAAGAAGGCCGCTGGGGCCAAGTCGTCGAAGAAGGATGCCGGGAAGACGTCGAAGAAGACCGGGTCCGCCGAGGCGGCCTCTACGACGGCCGAGGAGAAGGCTCCGCGTGCGAAGGCATCGAAGAGGACTCCTTCCGAGAAGACGTCGAAGGAGTCCTCAGCGGAGGGGACGAAGTCGGCCCCCGAACAGCCCGTGGCATCCGTGTCTGCGGAACCCGTGCAGGAGCAGACCGAGCCGGCCGTGACCGGCGCGGTCGAGACCACGTCTGTCGTGGCCAAGGCTCCCGCGCGAAAGGCTCCCGCGCGTACGGCAATCACGGACACGGCATCCGACCTCTCCGCGCTCACCGTCGCCGCGCTCCGCACCCGCGCGCGGGCTGAGGGGCGCACGGGCTACTCCCGCCTCAGCAAGGCGCAGCTGATCTCCCTCCTCTCCTCCTGATCGGGGCTCCCGTGCAGGAAGGATACGATCGGAGCCCCCTGGCTCCGGCGCCGCGCACCCTCATCGACATCCTCCGCGACACGGCGACGCGGCATCCGGAGGCCTCCGCGATCGAGGACCCCGATGGCGCGCTCAGCTACGCCGAGCTCCTCGCCCGCGTGAACGTGACGGCCGCACGCCTCGTGGAGCAAGGGGTCCGCCGCGGCGACCGCGTCGGCGTGCGGATGCCGTCGGGAGAGCGCGCCCTCTACGTGTCGATCCTGGCGATCCTCGCCGCCGGCGCGGCCTACGTCCCTGTCGACGCCGATGATCCGCAGGAACGCGCCGATCTCGTCTTCGGCGAGGCGCAGGTGCGCGGCGTCATCGTCGGGGGCGGGGTGTACCGGCCCGCCTCTACCGAGGGCGGGGCCGAGGGAGCGATCCTCGAGACGCCCGACCCGCATCCGAGCACGATGGCGACCGTGATCGTGCCGCCGCCCGAGATCGACGATGACGCCTGGATCATCTTCACCTCGGGCTCCACCGGAACGCCCAAGGGCGTCGCGGTCTCGCACCGCTCCGCCGCGGCGTTCGTCGACGCCGAGGCGCGGCTGTTCCTGCAGGATGCCCCGCTCGGCCCAGGCGACCGCGTGCTGGCCGGCCTCTCGGTCGCCTTCGACGCCTCCTGCGAGGAGATGTGGCTGGCCTGGCGGCACGGCGCGTGCCTCGTGCCGGCGCCCCGCGCTCTGGTGCGCTCCGGCGAAGACCTCGGCCCCTGGCTCGTCGGACATGGGATCACGGTCGTCTCCACCGTCCCGACCCTCGCGGCGCTCTGGCCGCAGGACACGGTCGAGAACGTGCGCCTGCTCATCTTCGGCGGTGAGGCCTGCCCGCCAGAGCTCGTCGCGCGCCTCGTCGGCGACGGACGAGAGCTCTGGAACACCTACGGCCCGACCGAGGCCACCGTCGTCGCCTGCGCCGCCCTCCTCGATGCCGGGGGACCGGTGCGCATCGGCCTCCCGCTGGACGGCTGGTCCCTCGCGGTCGTGGATGCCGAGGGGCAGCCGGTCGCGGACGGCGAGGTCGGCGAGCTCATCATCGGCGGCGTCGGACTCGCCCGCTACCTCGACCCTGCCAAGGACGCGGAGAAGTACGCCCCCATGCCGTCGCTCGGCTGGGAGCGCGCCTATCGCTCAGGCGACATGGTCCGCGCCGATCCTGCGGGGCTGCTCTTCCAGGGCCGCGTCGACGACCAGGTCAAGATCGGCGGTCGACGCATCGAGCTCGGCGAGGTCGAATCGGCGCTGCAGGCCGTCGACGACGTCACCGCCGCCGCCGTCGCGGTGCGCAGGACGGATGCCGGCATCGCCCTCCTCGTCGGCTACGTGGTCCCCGCGGAGGGCTTCGACAGGCAGCGCGCCCGCGCCCAGCTCGCCGAAGCCCTGCCCGCCCCGCTCATCCCGCTCCTCGCCGTCGTGGAGGATCTTCCGATCCGCACCTCGGGGAAGGTCGACAAGGCCGCCCTCCCGTGGCCGCTGCCGGATGCCGGCGCCGGCGACTCCGCCCTCTCCGGGGCCGCGGCCTGGCTCGCCGAGCAGTGGTTCGCCGTCCTCGGCACCCGGCCGAACGCGGAGGACGCCGACTTCTTCCAGCTCGGCGGCGGCTCGCTCGCCGCGGCGCAGCTCGTCTCCCGCATCCGCACCAGGGCTCCCGAGTTCACGATGGCCGACGTCTACGATCTGCCGCGGTTGAAGCAGATGGCGGATGCCGTGGAGGAGGAGGCGGACGAGGAGGAACCTCGTGCCTACAGCGAGGCGCGGCCGACCCCGCGCCGGATGCAGTGGGTGCAGACCCTCCTCGGCATCCCGCTGTTCATCCTCTCCGGCGCTCGCTGGCTCACCTGGCTGCTCACCGCGAGCTGGCTGCTGCGGCTCGTGCCGGGCTTCGAGTTCCTTCCCGACGCGCCAGGGTGGGTGATCGTCGTGGGCCTCGTGCTCTTCGCGACGCCGTTCGGGCGGATGGCCATCGCCGCCGTCGCGGCGCGCCTGCTGCTGGCCGGCGTCCGCGGGGGCGACTATCCGCGCGGCGGCGGCGTGCATCTGCGGCTCTGGCTGGCCGAGCAGATCGCGCAGCAGGTGGACGCCGTCGGCCTCGCCGGAGCTCCCTGGGTGATCGCCTACGCACGGGCACTGGGCGCGAGGATCGGCAGGGACGTCGACCTGCACTCCCTCCCGCCCGTGACCGGCATGCTGCACATCGGCGACGGCACCTCCGTGGAGCCCGAGGTCGACCTCGCGGGCTACTGGATCGACGGCGACACCGTCCGCATCGGGGAGATCCGGATCGGCTCCGAGGCCACGATCGGAGCGCGGAGCACGCTCGCCCCCGGAGCGAAGATCGGCCGCGGCGCCGAGATCGCCCCAGGGTCCGCCGTCTTCGGCAGGGTGCGCGCCCGTCAGCGCTGGGCCGGCTCGCCCGCGGTCAGGGTCGGCGGCGCCTCGAAGCCCTTCGCCCCGACGGCGCCGCCCTCACCCCGCCGCTGGCTGTGGGCCTACGGCGCCTCCTCGGCGCTGCTCGGCCTGCTGCCCTTTGTGGCCTTCGCCGCCGGCGGTCTCGTGCTCGCCGCAGGCGTCCGCGGCGCCGCCTCGCTCGGCGCCGCCGTCGCGCCTCTGCTCGCCTGGCTCGTGCCCGCCGTGCTCCTGACCGGGGTCGTGTTCGCCGGCGTCGTCGTGCTGTGCGTTCGCCTGCTCGCGATCGGCATGACCGAGGGCGTGCACCCGGTGCGCGGCAGGGTCGCCTGGCAGGCGTGGACGACGGAACGGCTGCTGGACTCCGCGCGCACCCTGCTGTTCCCGATCTACTCCAGCCTGTTCACGCCGATCTGGCTGAGGCTGCTGGGCGCCCAGGTCGGCCGCGAGGTGGAAGCCTCCACCGTCCTGCTCATCCCCGGCATGACCACGATCGACGACGGGGCGTTCCTCGCCGACGACACGATGGTGGGCACCTACGAGCTCAGCGGCGGATGGATGCGCCTGGCCAGGGCGCGGATCGGCAAGCGCGCTTTCCTGGGCAACTCAGGACTCGCCGCCGCCGGCCACCGCGTGCCGAAGGACGGTCTGATCGCCGTGCTCGCCGTCGCCCCGGAGAAGTCCAAGCCGGGCTCCTCCTGGCTCGGCTCGCCGGCGGTCCGCCTGCGTCGCGTCGTGAACGACTCCGACCTGGAGCGCACCTACCGGCCGCGTCCCGCTCTCCGGCTCGCGCGCGCCCTCTGGGAGATGTGCCGGATCGTCCCGGTCGTCCTCACCTGCGCGCTCGGCCTCGCCGTGCTCCTCAGCCTGGCATGGCTCCTCGAGACGGCGGGGCTGTTCGCAGCGGTCGTGCTCTCCGGCGTGGTGCTCCTGGTCGCAGGGGCCGTCGCGGCAGCCTCGACGACCGCGGCGAAGTGGGCGTTCGTCGGACCGATCCGCTCCGGAGAGCATCCGCTGTGGTCGAGCTTCGTGTGGCGCACCGAGGTGGCGGACACGTTCACCGAGATGGTCGCCGCGCCGTGGTTCGCGAATGCGGCAGCCGGCACTCCGGCTCTCGTCGTGTGGCTGCGCACCCTCGGCGCGCGGATCGGGACCGGCGTCTGGACCGACAGCTACTGGCTTCCGGAGCCCGATCTCGTCCACCTCGGAGACGGCGCCACCGTCAACCGCGGTTGTGTGGTTCAGACCCATCTGTTCCATGATCGGGTCATGAGCATCGACACGGTCACGCTGGAATCCGGCGCGACGCTCGGCCCGCACTCCGTCGTGCTGCCGGCGGCCACGATCGCCGCCGACGCCACCGTCGGGCCGGCATCCCTGGTGATGCGGGGCGAGACGGTCCCGACGGGGAGCAGGTGGAGCGGGAACCCGATCGGCCCCTGGCGCGCTGTGAAGGTCCGCGCATACCAGGCGGCGGACGGATGAGCGCGGACCCGTACATCCCGCAGGCCGGCGACGCGCGGATCCGCGTCGAGCACTATGCGCTGGATCTCGAGTACCAGCTCTCCGCCAACCGGCTCAGCGCCACCGCCCTCCTCGACGTGCGCATCGAGGAGGAGACCAGCGCGCTCTGGCTCGATCTCGTAGGGCTCCGGGTGCGGAAGGTGCGCGTCGACGGACGGCCCGAAGCGCGCTTCACGCAGACGGACCGGAAGGTGAAGATCGCCCTCGGCGGCGCCGTCGCCGTGGGCGAGATCGTGCGCGTGCGCGTCGACTACGCGGGGACGCCGTCGCCACGCCGCACCCGCTGGGGCGCCCTCGGCTGGGAGGAGCTCGAGGACGGTCTGCTCATCGCCTCGCAGCCCACCGGGGCGCCCACCTGGTTCCCCTGCAACGACGTGCCCTACGACAAGGCGACCTACACGGTGCGCATCGCGACCGATCCCGGCTACACGGTGGTCGGCTCCGTCCCGGCGACCCGACGGACCGAGCGGGGGCGGGCGGTGTGGGCCTTCGACATCCCCGTCCCGACGGCGACGTATCTCATGACGCTGCAGATCGGCCCGTACGTCGAGGAGCGGATGCCGCTGGGCGATGTGCCAGGCCGCGTGTTCTTCCCCCGGGCGCTCGCCGCCAGGGTGCATGCCGATCTGGAGGATCTGCCGCGCATGATGGCGGTGTTCGAGGAGGCCTTCGGGCCGTACCCGTTCACCGACTACACCGTCGTCGTCACCCCTGACGACCTGGAGATCCCGCTCGAGGCGCTGGCCTCGGCGATCTTCGGCGCCAACCACATCGACGGCGAGCACGGCCTCGAGCGCCTCATCGCGCATGAGCTCGCGCATCAGTGGTTCGGCAACAGCGTCGGTCTCGCCCGCTGGCAGGACATCTGGCTCAACGAGGGCTTCGCCTGCTATGCGGAGTGGATCTGGTCGGAGGCCGCCGGGGGGCCGAGCGCGCACGCGAGGGCGCTCGCGCACCATGCCAGGCTGGCGGACCTCGCGCAGGATCTCGTGGTCGCCGATCCGGGCCCGGATGCGATGTTCGACGACCGGGTCTACACGCGCGGTGCGCTGACGCTGCATGCGCTGCGGCTCACGATCGGCGATGAGGCGTTCTTCGCCGTGCTGCGCGACTGGACGTCCGCGCACGCCTATGCGACGGGGACGACGGCTGCCTTTCTCGCGCTTGCCGCGCAGCACAGCGAGCAGTCTCTCGCGGAGCTGTTCGGGAGCTGGCTGGACGAGGAGGCGCTTCCCGAGCTCCCCGCGGGTCCTGCGGGGGAGAAGGCCGCCGTGCTCACCGGCCCGATCCTGGGCGGGGATCGATCGCGACGCTGATCAGGAAGCCGGCCGGCGCCGAGACTGCGGCGGCCTCGAGCACCCTGCCGCCTGGCAGCAGAACACGCTCGCCGCCGGGGAGGATCGATCCGTCCGATCCGCTACGACGCACCTCTCCCGGTGGTACGCGCAGGCCGCGACCATCGGCTTTGACCGCCGCCTCGATGACGGTCCAGCCCCGCACGTCCGGCGGCGGATCGGGTGCGAACAGGGCCGCCAGGCCGGTCAGCGGTCCGGCGGACGCGGGCTCGACGTCGACACCGACGGCACCGGCGTCCGTGCTGCGGGCGACGGCTACGACCGCGACGCCCTCCGCGTAGCTGAGGCTCACGACGGCCCGTTCCGAGACGGTGTAGGGACGTCCGTGATCGGCGGATCCGCAGTGCGCGCAACGGCGCGCGATGCGGGTGTCGCCCTCGCCGAGCTCCCTGAGAAGCGCGCCGAGCAGCTCCCGTCCGAGGAGTGAGCGTGCCGCGGGATCCGGCGCGGGGGCCCACGCGAGGACGACCGGCCCGCACGCGGCGCGACCGGGAAGGACTGCCATGCACGCTCCCTTCCCACCGTGCGACCCACCGGATCCGATGCGGCCGATGACGACGGATCGATCCCGCCCCACGGTACCGTGAAGGCATGACGCAGGCCCTCCGGACGTTCGGGCGCATCCTCGCCCGGCACTGGCCCGCCCTCATAGCCTGGTACCTGGGCGGCGAGGCGGTGCACAGACTCGTGCTCCAGCTCGCCGGCGTCGTCGGCGGGTACACCACGCTCGGCGGGCTCCTGATCCTGCCGCTCGCGGTCGCGGCCCGGCTGATCTCCTACGTCGCGATGTACCTCAGTGTCCGTCCCTCGCTGCCGAACGCGGCGCTCGCCGAGCCCGGCGGCTATCGGGAGTTCGGCGGCGCCGTCCTCGTCTCGGTCCTGCCGTTCTTCGCGTTCTACGCGGCCTGGGGGATGCTGGACGCCGACCGGAACGCATTCTTCACCATCGCCAGCAGCATCGCACTCGCCGATTCCGGGTACGGTGCGGAGGAGATCGGGGATCGCGGCGGATTCGTCTCCGTCGGCGCGCTGTCCGTCACGGTGCTCGTGATCGCCCTGGCGATCCGGCTCGCGCTGGCGAGGCTCCAGCATCGGCTGCCCGCCTGGACGCACGCGGTCGCGACCTACACCGAGGTGCTCTGGACGTTCATGCTGTTCACCCTCGTCGGGCAGTGGTGGTCGGGGGTGCAGGACTGGCTCGGACAGCGTGCCGGTGCGAGCTGGCTGCGCGGGATCGGAGACTGGTTCGCGGCGAACCTCGCGCCTGTCGCTGTCGTCTGGGAGGCCGGGGTGTGGATCGTCGGCATCCTCATCGCCGTGCTCGTGGTTCCCGCCGCCTGGCTGACCGTGGCAGGGGTGATCTACGGGACGAGCTTCGACATCGGCTCGCGCCTCGGTCAGTGGAGCGACTCCGCGCTGCGGGGCACCGCGCGATCGCTGGCCCGCACGCTGGTGATGCGGCTGGAGAGCCTGTGGGCCGCCGTCGCCGTGATCTGGCGAGGCGGGCCGGTGCTCTTCGGCGTGGCGGCGCTCGCCTATGCGCTCTGGGCGCTCCTGGAGCGCGCCGGCTCCCGCGGCGTGCTCCAGCTCGTCGGCGGGCACGATCCGGAGTTCTGGGATGCGTTCCTCCCGCTGATCCTCGTCGCGATCGCGGCGGTCGTCGAGCCGCTGCGGGTCGCCCTGGTGGCGACCGCCTACGACGCGGTCGTCGGGCGGCCGGAGGCGGGGCTGGATGCCGGGATGTCAGGGCTCGACGGCGAACCGGAAGACGACGTCGTCCTCTCCGGGGATGTCCAGCACGAACGGGCCATCGGCGTTCTCGGGGATGAGGAAGACCGCGAGGATCTCGTAGGGCGCTGACTCCTCCTGGCAGTACGGCGCGCCGGCGTCGTATGGTACGTCCAGCTCGGTGTGCGCGTCCAGCCAGGTCCGCCCGCCGTCGGCCTCGGACAGCCGGAACTCGCCGCACAGCGCCGCGTCCGGACCTCCGGAGGAGTGCAGGCGGATGCTGACGGACCGCGCCCCCTCCGGCGCGGCGAACTCGTCCCAGCGCGCCGCCCGGTACCGGAGCTCCTGGCCCGCGACCTCGACGTCCCCCTCGGCCCGGACGACCGTCACGCGCTCCTGATCGGCGACCGGCAGGATGTCGAGCCAGAGAGAGACCCCGACCACGGCGATCACCGTGAACAGGAGCGCGCTCAGGGCGATCCGCTGACTGCGCAGCCACGTCATGACGTCCCCGCCAGCGTCGGCTCGAGGATCTCCACGGTGCTCTCGCGGGGCAGCCCTTCGAGGGAGAGCGGGAGGACGATCACGTCGTCCAGCCGTGGCGTCGCATAGGGGAGGGACAGGCGCAGGTCGGCGTCTCCGGCGTCCAGCCCGTCCGGCAGCTCGAAGGCCAGCATCCCCGTCGTGTCGATGCCGACCCGCAGATCCGTGCGGACCAGGGAGGTGGACGGACGCTCGCTCGCGAGGAACTCGCGGCCGTCGATCACGAGCTTCGCGAGCTCGAGGGTCGCGTCCGCCTCGGTCTCGGGCGCGGACACGACCACGGTCACGACGAGCCAGTTGCCGTCCGCCGCCCACGCGCCGTCCTCGGTGCTGACGCGGTCGGCGAGCACGGCATCCTGCAGCTCGGCGACGAGCGTTCGCGAGGTGACCGTCTCGCCGCCGCGGATGAGGAATGCCCCGCGGAGCGCGTCCGGCGCCGGCGTGAGGGCCGTCACGGTGCCGGCGGCCACGACGAGGGCCGCTCCGGCGATCCAGGGCAGCGATCTCCTCATGCCGCGCCGCCCAGGTCGATCCGGGCGACCAGCCCCGCACGTCGCCAGGTGACGACGTCGGACGCGAGGATGATCTGGCCGCTCTGCGCCACGGCGTCGTAGACGTCCAGCTGCACGCCCTCCTCGGCGACGTCGGCCTCGGAGACGGGCCAGGCGATCCTGACCTCGGCCGGGACGGAGGGCTGCAGGATGACCGATCCGGCCGAGCCGTCGTCCCGCCACACGGCGGCGCTCGACGTGGGCTCCGCGCCGGAGAGCGCCAGCAGCGGCTCTGCGACGTTGACCAGCCGCGAGGAGATTCGGTCCGCCGCGTTGTCCACGCCGACGGCGCGATCGGAGAGGTTCTCCATCCGCATCGTGACGACGAGCAGCGTCTCGCCGGGGTCGGCCTCCAGGAACTCCTCCTCGACGGCGTCGGCGAACTCCACGTCCAGCACCGTCACCGCATACGTCGAGAGGCGGACCTCCGTACCGAGGGCGACGGGCTCCGGCACCGACTCCGTCTCGTCGAGACCGCCGGTGACGACCAGGACTGTGAGGCACGCCGCCATCGCTGCGATCGTGATCCACGCGGGCAGCGCGCGCCTGCTGAACAAGGTCCGCAGGGCACTGGACACGGCGCTGCTCGCGCTGCGCCCCGCCCCTCGCACGTCGATCACGAGGCCAGCCTATGGCGTAGTGCTACAGTTCCCGTGTGTCCCTGACGTGTCGTTGTTGTCGCTGAGCGCTTCCGCTCGCCCTCAACCGACCCCAGAACACCCGCGCCCACCGGCGCCTCCCGTCAGGAAACCTCTCGTGCGCTACGCGAACCATATCGCCGAACTCGTCGGCTACACCCCGCTCGTCCGCCTCAACGCCGTCACGGCCGGAATCCGGGCGACGGTGCTCGCCAAGGTGGAGTACTTCAACCCCGGCGGATCCGCGAAGGACCGCATCGCGGCATCCATCATCGACGCCGCCGAGCGCGATGGCCATCTGAAGGCAGGCGGCACGATCGTCGAGGCCACGAGCGGCAACACCGGAGTCGGCCTCGCCCTGATCGCCCTGCAGCGGGGATATCGGATGGTGTTCGTGGTGCCGGACAAGTTCGACGGGGCCAAGGTGGCAACGCTGCGCGCCTACGGCGCCGAGGTCGTCATCACGCCGACGAGCGTGCCGCCGGAGGACCCGCGGTCGTACTACAGCGTCGCCGCCCGCCTCGCCGCCGAGATCCCCGGCGCCTTCAACCCCAACCAGTTCGCGAACCAGAACGGACCGCGAGGGCACTTCCAGACCACCGGCCCTGAGGTCTGGACCGATACCGACGGCGCCGTCACGCACTTCGTCGCGGGCATCGGCACCGGCGGCACCATCAGCGGCACCGGCCGCTATCTGAAGCAGGCGAGCGCGGGCGCTGTGCGCGTGATCGGGGCCGATCCCGAGGGATCGATCTACTCCGGCGGACCGATCCACGGCTACCACGTGGAGGGCGTCGGCGAGGACTTCCTGCCCGACACCTTCGACGCCTCCGTGGTCGACTCGTACGAGATGGTCTCGGATGCCGACGCCTTCGCGATGACCCGCCGGCTCGCCGCCGAGGAGGGCCTCTTCGTCGGCGGCTCCAGCGGGATGGCCGTCGTGGCCGCCCTCCGCGTCGCGGAGTCGCTCACGGAGGACGACGTGGTGGTGGTCCTGCTGCCCGACCACGGGCGCGGCTACCTCGACAAGCTCTACGACGACGCCTGGCTCGCCGAGCGCGGCTTCGCCGTGCCGGAGCAGCATCGATCCCCGGCCGTCGCGGACGTCGCGTCGATCCTGGCCTGAGCCCTTCGCGGGCGATTGGCCGTCGTCTGCCGCTCCGGCGGTGTCACACTTCAGCGGAGTCACGCGCCTCGGCGGGTCGCCCGTGTGGTCGCCTTCCGGTGGTCGGGGGGTCTCATGTGGTCGCCTTTGACGGGGTGAGGTGGCAACACGAGACACCTGCGTGGGGTGAGGTGGCAACACGAGACACCTGCGCGGGGGGTGGGCCTGCGCGGCGCGGTCGGGCGGTCGGACGGGCAACGGAGCAGGCCGCATTACGCCATGTCACGCGGACGGCCCCGACGGCGCAGGAATCGCCTAGCGTGAGATTATGAGCGTCGAGCCCCGCGTCTACGTGATCCACGAGAATTCCGAATGGTTCCCGCCGTTCGCCGCCGCCTTCGAGGCGGAGGGAGTGCCAGCGGAGGAATGGCTGCTCACCGACGGGTCCATCGACCTCTCCGCCGAGCCTCCGCAGGGCGTCTTCTGGTCGCGCCTCAGCGCCTCCGCGCACACGCGCGATCATGCGGACTCGAAGGAGTACGGCCGTGCCGTGCTGCGCTGGCTGGAGGCGTCGGGCCGCACCGTCGTGAACGGCGGCTCCGTCCTCGAGCTCGAGGTCAGCAAGGTCGCCCAGCACGCGCTGCTGCGGCGCGCGGGCATCGACGTCCCGCGCACGGTCGCCGTGTTCGGAACGGCCGACCTGAAGGAGCGCGCCCGTGCCTTCGACGCGCCGTTCATCAGCAAGCACAACCAGGGCGGCAAGGGTCTGGGCGTGCGCCGCCACGACAGCCATGCCGACTTCGACGCTTGGGTGGACGGGGAGGACTTCGAGGCCTCGCCCGACGGCATCACCCTGCTGCAGGAGTACCTCTGGGCGCGCGAGCCGTTCGTCACGCGGGTCGAGTTCGCCGGCGGGGAGTTCGTGTACGCGGTCAGGGTCGACACCAGCGCGGGGAGTTTCGAGCTCTGCCCCGCCGAGGCGTGCGCGGTCCCGGGAACGGAGGGCTCCGTGGGTGAGGACGTCGTCGAGCCGGAGCCGCTCTTCCGCATCCGCGAGGAGATCGATGCCCGGCATCCGCTCGTCGAGAGCTACCGGGCCTTCCTCCAGGATGCCGGCATCGCCGTCGCCGGCATCGAGTTCATCGAGACGCTGGACGGACGTACGGTCACCTACGACGTGAACACGAACACGAACTACAACCCCGATGTCGAGGCGGCCTCCCCGGTGAGCGGTCCCCGGTCGATCGCGCGCCACCTCGGCGGCCTGCTCGCTGCGCAGGACGCGCTCGTCTGATCCAGTCGCGTCGGCCCGATGAGCGTCGAGCCGCGCGCCTCGAGCATCCGTGCGACGTCGTCGAGGCGTGCGAGCGGGCACCCTGCCCGCCGAGCAGCGAGCGTCAGCGTCCGCTGCCGGCGATGACACCCTCCTTGACGAAGCGCTGAGCGCCCAGCACGAGCACCAGCGCGGGCAGGCTCGCGATCAGCGACGCGCCCATCGTCGCCGCCCAGGTGTTGAGGTTCGAGTTCGCCAGCGCGTAGATGAACACCGTCACCGGGTACATGTCGGTCTTCGTGATGAGCGTGAGCCCGAACAGCAGGTCGCCCCAGGAGAACAGGAACGTGAAGACCCCCGCGGTGATGATCGCGTTGCGCGACAGCGGGACGACGATCCGCCACAGCGTCCCGAGCGGGCCGAGCCCGTCGAGGGTCGACGCCTCGAGCACCTCGGCGTCCAGGCGCAGCATGAACGAGCGCATCAGGATGATCGCGAACGGGATGCCCGCGGTCGAGTTCGCCAGGATGAGACCGAGGTAGCTGTTGAGCACCCCCCAGGTGTTGAATATCGCGTAGAACGAGTTCGCGAGCACGATGCTGGGGATCATCTGGGCGAGCAGCAGCAGGATGAGGCCGAGGCTGACCGCCCGCGAGCGCAGCCGGCTCAGCGCGTAGGACGCCGGCACGGCGACGACGAGGCTGAGCAGGACCGATCCGATCGCCACGATCACGCTCGTCCGAAGACTCTCCAGCCCTCCGCTCGTGAAGGCCGTGGCGTATCCGTCCAGGCTCGGAGCGGAGGGCCACCACTCGGTGTCCGTGGAGTTCGCGCCGGGCTGCAGGGATGCCGAGAGCATCCAGTAGATCGGGAAGAGGTAGACGACGAGGATGGCGACGGTGAGGACCGTCCAGAACCAGCCGCGACCGCGGCGGGGGGAATGCGCGCTCATCGTTCGCTGCGCTCCTGCCTGGCGGACAGCCAGGTGTAGACCACCGCGAAGCCCAGGCTGATGACGAGCAGCAGCATCCCGTAGGCGCCGGCGTGCCCGAACTCGAAGAGGTTGAACGCCGACCGGTAGGCGAGCACGCCGAGGGTCATGGTGCTGTCGGCCGGCCCGCCCTGCGTGAGGGCGAGCACGAGGTCGACGATGAGCAGGGTGTACACGACGCTCATCACGACGAGCACGGAGATGACGGGCCAGATGCTCGGGACGATGATGTGCAGCAGGCGCTTGAACGCGCCGGCGCCGTCCAGCTCCGCGGCCTCGAGGTGCTCGGGCGGGACCTGTCGGAGGGCGGCCGCGAGGATCGTCGACCAGTACGGGAGGCTCGCCCAGACCGCGACGACGATGACGCAGGCGAGCGCCGTCGCGGGGTCGGCCAGCCAGGCGTTCGTCGGCAGCCCCAGGGTGCGCAGGATGTCGTTGATCGCGCCGTCTCCCGCCAGGAGCGATTTCCAGACCGTGGCGACGACGACGGCGGGCAGCAGCCAGGGGATGAGGATGAGGGCCGGCAGCCATCTGCTGCCGGGGAAGCGCCGGGTGAAGAGCAGCGCGAGGAGCATCCCGAGCACGAGCTCGGCGCTGACGGCGACGATCGTGATCGTCAGCGTGTTCGCGATCGCCCTGCCGGTGACCTCCGAGGCGAGGATGTCGGCGAAGTTGGCGAAGCCGACGAAAGGAGCCTCGCCGGTGATGAAGGTCCCGGTGGTGAACTCCGTCGTGCTCATGAACACGCCGTAGCCGAGCGGGAAGAGGAAGAAGAGGGCGAAGAACACGATGGCGGGCAGGAGGAACACCCACAGCTCGAGGTTCCGCCGCCGCACGAGGGTCAGGCCGAAGCGGCCGGAGACGGAGGTCCCCGGCCGCTTCGGCGCCGTCGCGGCTGAGGTCATCAGCCCTGGGCGGCCTTGCTCAGCGCCTCCTCGGCGCTCACGCCGTTGACCGTCGCGTTCTGCAGCGCGTCGACGTACTGCTGCTGCAGGGCATTCCACTCGGTGCCGAGGGACGCCGGGTTGAAGGCGTTCTCGACGGGGGTCACGAATGCCTCGGCCGCGGGGACCTCGGCGACGAACTGCTCCTGAGCCGCGGTCAGCGCGGGGACGTAGCCGCCCTGGACGGCCGTGTCGACCTGGTTCTCCTCGGAGGCGCGGCACTCGATGAGCGCGGCGGCCGCCTTCTCGCGGGTCTCGTCGGCCTGCAGGGCGACCCCATAGGCGTAGCCGAGGAGGCCGACGCTGCTCTCGTCCGAGCTCGTGCCGGCCGGGATCGAGAAGGTGCCGTAGTCGAAGTCGATGCTCGTGTCGACGAGGTTCCACGGGCCGGAGACCGTGATCGCCGCCTTGCCGCTGGTCCACTGGTCGATCGCGTCCCAGCCCCAGTTCACGAACTCCTTGGACAGGCTGCCGTCCTCGACGAGGGTCTTGTAGAGGTCGACGGCGGCGACCGCGCCGTCTCCCGTCACCTCGGCCGGGTCGCCGCCTGCGCTGAGCAGGAAGGGCAGGAAGTACGAGGAGGTGGAGCCGTCCCCCGCGATGCCGGGGAGGGCGATGCCGTAGCGGTCGGAGGTCGTCGTGGCCTTCGCCGCGGCGATGAGCTCGTCGAAGGTCGTGGGCAGCTCGGTGATGCCCGCCTCCTCGAAGGCGGCCTTGTCGTAGAAGATCGAGTAGTCCTCGACCTGGACGGGAAGGCCGTACAGGGCGCCGTCGTACTGGCCGAGGCCGGCGACGGCGTCCGCCTGGCCGTCGGTCGTGACGCCCAGCTCGCCGAGATCGGCGAGGACGCCCTGCGAGGCGAGCTGCGGGAGCTGCGTGTCGGTGCTCAGCAGCGCGATGTCCGGGAGCGACTTCGAGCTCGCCGCCTGCAGCAGGCTGGTCGTGTAGTCGCCGGACAGCGTCTGCACGTCGACCGTGATGCCGAGATCGGCCGCGCACTGCTCGAAGTACTCCTTCTGCAGCGACTGATACGGGTCGAAGTCGATGTTGTTCCAGACCGTCAGCTCGACGCCCTCGAAGGACGTCGGGTCGTCGCCGGAGCCCTCGGGCTCGGCGGGTGCGGAGGAGCAGCCGGCGAGGATGACGGCTGCGGCGAGGCCGACGGCGGGCAGGGCCAGGCGTCGGGCGCGCGAGGAGCGGTGTGCCATGGTGCGGTCCTATCTCGACCGGGCTGTGGACCGGACGATCGGGTGAAGGGAGGGTAGGACGGTAGTCTCACCCGTCCGGGGGCCGGATGTCATGCGTTCGGAAACACGGCGACATGATTCGACGCCCCTCGTCATCCGGCATCCGCTCATCGGCGACGCGCTCCGGCGGGGTGATCGGAGCCCAGGAGGTCGCTGCGGTCGCTCCGCAGCCGTGACCGCAGCGTTCCCTCGCCGGGGAGCCCGCCGAACAGCCCGCGCTCGCGCAGGCGCGGGACGAGCATCTCAGCGAAGTCGTCCAGCGAGCCGGGCGACAGGAACTGGTGCAGCAGGAAGCCGTCGACGCCCGATTCGTCCACGAACCTCTCGATGTTGTCCGCGACCTCATCGGGGGTGCCGATGTAGCGCTCGTCGGCGAAAGCGGTGACGGAGGCGAAACGGCGGCGTACATCGCCGGCGAGCAGCGGCGGTGCGCTCCGGCTCGTCTCGGACGTGTGGGTGTGCGTGGTGGCCTGCTTCGCGATCGGCTCGTCATCGGCGTAGCTGCTGAAGTCGACGCCGCTCCAGCCCGCGTATGCGGCCAGCTGGGCGTCGGCGTTGTAGTGCGCCTGATAGCCGTCCAGCTTCTCCTGCACCGCGTCGCGCGTGCGTGCGAGCACCGGGTTCATGCCGACGACGGCCCGGATCTGCTCCGGATCGCGGCCGAGCTCGGCCGCGCGGGCGCGGATGCCGGCGAGCCCCTGCCTGATCGCCTGCGGATCCGAGTCGCCGACGAAGACGAGCTCGGCATGCCGTGCGGCGAACTCGCGGCCGCGCGGGGACCAGCCGGCCTGGATCAGATACGGCGTGCGCTGCGGGGAGGGGATGCTCAGATGCGGGCCCGCGACCCGGAAGCTCTCGCCGACATGGTCGATGGCGTGCACCTTCGTCGGATCGGCGAACAGGCGGCGTTCCCTGCTGCCGATGTAGGCGTCGTCGTCCCAGCTGCGCTCCCAGAGGTCGTAGACGACCTGGAGGAACTCGTCCGCCCTGTCGTAGCGCCGGTCGTGCGCCAGGACGTCGAGCCCGAAGTTCGCGGCAGCTCCGGGCAGGTACGAGGTGACGATGTTCCAGGCGATCCTTCCCTCGGTGAGATGGTCGAGCGTGCTGAAGCGCCGTGCGTGCGCGAAGGGATGCTCGTAGGTGGTCGACACCGTGGCGCCGAAGGCGATGCGTTCCGTCACGGCGGCGAGGGCGGGGATGTGCAGCAGCGGGTCGTGAGCGGGGAGCTCCACGCCCCACCGCAGCGCCGTCTCCGCCGAGGACCGGTACGTGTCGTAGAGCCCGAGGACGTCGCCGAAGAAGAACAGGTCGAAGCCGGCCTCCTCGGCACGGCGCCCCAGGTCGAGCCAGTACCGCAGGCCGGTCGCGCCCAGGCGCTCGTCCGCCGGATGCGTCCACAGGCTCACGGCGCCGGAGCCGTTCCCGACGCAGGCCTGCTCGTACAGTCCGTACAGCAGCGGCCGCCGCTCGGTCATCGCTGTGCGCTCCTCGCCGCGGGGGCCGTCCAGGCGATCCGTCCGCCGACGATCGTCGCGAGCGCGGGCGGTGCGCTCTCGACGAGCTCGGCGAGAGCATCCCGCGCCACGGCGGCGCCCACGTCGAACACGGCGAGATCGGCGCGCGAACCGGCGGAGATCGTGCCGCTCGGGACCGGCAGCGCGTCGAGCCCCAGCGCCTTCGCCCCGCCGGCGGTCGCGGCGTGCAGCAGGCGTTCGTGCAGATCCGCCTCGGCGTAGCCCTGCTCCCTGGCGAGCCGGTGCAGCTCGGCGACGTCGTCCTGCACGCGCAGCGACGGCGAGGAGGAGAGGGAGTCCGTGCCGACGGCGATCGGGTTCCCCTCGCGCAGATAGTCGGCGATCGGCGGGGCGTCGAGGCCGATGACGGCGTTGGAACGCGGGCAGAGGGCGACGGAGACGCCGCGTTCGCGCAGGAGGGCGCGGTCGTCGGCGTCCACGTAGATGCCGTGCGCGAGGTGCGTGCGCGGCGAGAGTACGCCGAGAGTGTCGAGATAGCGCACGACGCCGAGCCCCGATCCGCTGCCGGCGAGCAGCTCGAGATCGGAGTGCCCGAGCCAGCGCCAGCGCTCCGCGAGCGCTCCGGTGCCGAAGCGGGCGAACTCGTCCTCCGACGCCGACTCCGCGGCGTGGATGTGCAGGCGCACGTCGTGCTCCTCCGCCAGTCGCCCGAGCGAGCGGAACACCTCGGTGTCGAGGGAGTAGATCGCGTGCGGCGAGAGCCCCGTCGCCGGCGGCGCGGGGATGGCGTCGAGCTCGGCGAGCACCCGTCGGGGGCCGTCCAGCATCCAGGCGGGGGTCTTCCAGCCGAACACCTCCCAGAACACGACGCCGTGCAGACCGGCGTCGTGCACCGCCGATCCGGCCGCCGGGTCCGTCACGATCTCGGCCACGGCCGTGGTCCCGGCCGCGATCGCCCGGCGCACGCCGTCGGACGCGGAGGCCGCCCAGTCGTGCTCGGTCCGGTAGGACTTCTCGAAGGCCATCGCCCAGGATTCGAAGCTCGTGTAGGAGCCGAGGCCGACCTCGGCCATGTCCGTGTACTGCAGGTGGGTGTGCGCGTTGACGAGTCCCGGTGCGAGGACGCCGTCCCACTCCCGCCGATCGGTGATGCGGTCGCCCAGCCTGGCGCCGAGGTCGTCGTGCGTGCCGACGGCGAGGATGCGGCCGTCGGCGACCGCGACGGCGCCGTCGGCGATGGGTGCGGAGGCGACGGGGAGGACGGTGCGTGCGCGGTGCAGGGTGAGAGTGCTCATGGGCGTCCGGTTCGGTCGTGCGGGAAGGGGAGTCAGGGAGTGATGTCGCGAGGGCGCCAGGATGTCAGGGCGGCGCGCTGCGCGGCGGACACGCGGTCGAGGCCGCCGCCGAACGCGGCGAGGGCGAGGGCCGCGACGCGATCGTCCGCAGCGGCGGGAAGGGCGTGCACCCCGGGAGAGAGCGCCCCGCGTTCGGCGAGGAGGTGGTCGACGGCGGAGAGCTGCACGCCGAACGACAGGTCCATGACCTGGATCGGGTTCCCCTCCGCCGCCGACACGTTGATGCAGTTCCCGTCGTCGAGCACGCGGATGCTGCGCCCGTTCGGCAGTCGCAGCGTCGAGACGGCTCCGTGCCTGGCGGTCTCCACCGCTCCGGCGACGGCCGCATCCTGCAGCGAGATCTCCTGGAAGACGCCGCCGCCGACGGCGACGGCCGCCCCCTCCGGCAGGCGTTCCAGATGCTCGACCGTGACGGTGTGCGCGACGCCGGTGGCCGAGATGAGCACGTCGGCGTGCGCCGCGGCATCCGCGAGCGGCTGCACGGCATAGCCCGCGAAGGCGGCCTGCAGGGCGGAGACCGGATCCACCTCGGCGACCGTCACGCGCGCGCCGAGGGCCGCGGCGTGGCGGGCGATGCCGCTGCCTACCCTGCCGAAGCCGGCGACGACGACGTCGCTGCCCGCCCACGGCCGGTCGAGCAGGTCGGCGATGGCGAGCACGACGGACTGGCCGGTGCCGTGCGCGTTGTCGAACAGCGACTTGGTGCGCGCGTCGTTCGCCGCGACGACCGGGATGCGCAGCTCGCCCAGGCGCTCCATCGTGCGCAGGGGTCGGACTCCGCTGGTGGTCTGCTCGGTCGCCCCCGCCATGTCGGGGAGGATGCCAGGCCGCTCGGTGTGCGCGAGGCGGATCGTCGCCGCGCCGTCGTCGACGATCACCTCCGGGCGGTGATCGAGCAGGGCCAGCGCGTTCGCACGGTCCTCCGCGTCGCCCGCCTCCCGGCGCGCGTAGGTGGGGATGCCGGCGTGCACCAGCGCGGCGGCGACGGCGTCGTCGGTGTCGCGGCCGACGCAGGACACGGCGACCTCCGCACCGGCCTCGGCGAGGAGCAGGGCGACCGTCGCGGTCTTCGGCTCGAGGACGTCGGACACGGCGACGCGGATGCCGCGGACGCGTCCGCTCGCGCTCAGCTCGGCGGCGATCGCCGCGGATGCCGGCATGAAGGAGCGTGCCCAGGCGATCCGCTCCGCGCCCTCGCGCCACAGCCGCGGGTCGGCGATCCGGCCGGTCATGCGAGCGCCAGCTCTGCGAGGAGGGCGTCCGCGGCGTCGGTGCGGACGGTGAGGATCGAGAAGGCCAGGAGCAGATCCGCGATGTGCGCGGACAGCGGCGATCCCGCGCTGAAGACGCCGGGGGCCTCGACGACCCAGGAACCCTCTGCCGCCGTTCGCACGGAGGGACGCACCTCCTCGCCGGGCGTCGCGAGGAGCGCATCCCCCGAGGGCGACGCGTCGATCGCGACGCCTCGCCGGGCGGTCGCGTCGGCGGGCGCGTGCCCCTCGCCGGTCACGACGAGGAGATCGGATGCCGGGAGCACCGCTGCTGACGTCGTGCGCACGCCGTCGAGGTGCGCGGCGAGCCTGGCGACGGGATCCGCGACGGCGCGGGTCGCGCGGGCGCCGCCGCGGGCGAGGGCTCCGGCGATCACGGCGGCGAGGGGGCCGTCGCCGACGACGAGGGCGGAAGCGGCGGGGAGCACGAGGTTCGTCCTGCCCGCCAGTGCGCGGACGATCTGCTCGGAGCGCGCATGCGCGAACAGGGCGCCGAACGCGCGCGTCCGCTGCGGTTCGGCGGCCTCCGCATCCTCGACGACGCGCAGATCGGCCTCGGCCTCGGCGAACGCGGCGGCCTCCGGCGGAAGGGCGGGGAACCGCCAGCCGAGCGCGCGATGCCCCGGTGACGGATGCGCGGCGATCGCCGCCCTGGCGAGCGGGAAGCCGCCGGTATGCGCCGTCGGGGATGCGGCGTCGCGCGAGGAAGCTGCGGTCACTCCGTGACGCTACCGCGACAGAGGGGTCGGAGGGGCGATCTGTGACCTCGCGTGACGCGGCCTCAGCGGCGGAGGACCCGGTCGTCTAGCGTCGAGGCGATGAGCGAGCCGCAGGTCCCCGAGTCCCTTCCGCACGAGGTGCTCGATCCCGTCTACGACTGGGACGGCTTCGGCTTCGACACCCGGCAGGTGCATGCCGGCGAGTTCGAGGAGACCGTCTACGGCGCGAGGACGCCTCCGATCTACCTCAGCGCGGCATTCCGGTTCGAGTCCTTCCAGGAGAGCTCGCAGCGCTTCGGCGGCGAGGACCTCGGCCAGATCTACTCGCGCAACCTCAACCCGACCAACGGCGTCGCCGAACGGCGGATCGCCGCTCTCGAGGGCGGCGCCGGCGCGATCGTGGTCTCCTCGGGGCAGGCGGCGATCAGCGCGGCGATCCTGTCGCTGACCGGCAAGGGCGAGCGGTTCGTCTCGACCGCCAGCATCTACAGCGGCACCCGCATCCTGTTCGGCCGCTCGTTCGCCCGCTTCGGCGTCGAGGTCGACTACGTCTGGGATCCGGCCGACGAGGCCGAGTGGGAGGCCTCGATCGGCCCCGACACCAAGGCGATCTTCACCGAGACCATCCCGAACCCGAAGAACGACGTCATCGACATCGCAGCCGTCGCGCGCATCGCCGAGCGCCACGGGCTTCCCCTCATCGTCGACAACACGATCGGCACCCCGTACCTCGTCCGTCCGCTGGAGCAGGGCGCCCACGTTGTCGTGCACTCCGGGACGAAATTCCTGTCGGGACACGGCGCCGCGCTCTCCGGGATCATCGTCGACGGCGGCGCCTTCGATTGGGCGGGCAGCCCGCGCGCCTATCCGGGGATCACGGATCCGGTCGGCCCTGGCAAGCCGTCGGTGCTGGAGGCATACGGCCGAAATGCCTATGAGCTGTACCTGCGAGGCGGGATCGTGAACGACCTCGGTCCTGCGCTGTCGCCGCTGCACGGGTTCCTGCTGCAGCAGGGCATCGAGACGCTCTCGCTGCGGATGGAGCGTCATGTGGAGAACGCACGGCGGATCGCCGGATGGCTCTCGCAGCATCCGGCCGTCGAGAGCGTCGACTACGCAGGCCTCCCGGGACACCCGCAGCACGAGATCGCCGAGCGCACCCTCGCGGGGCGATCGGGCTCGGTGTTCGCGGTGACGCTGCACGGCGGCAGACCCGCCGCGGAGGTCTTCGTCGACAGTCTGCGCGTCTTCAGCCGCATGACGAACATCGGCGACGTGCGGTCGATGGCGCTGCACCCTGCGACCACGACGCATCAGTCGTTCCCGCAGGAGATCCGTGACCGGCTCGGCATCGCCGACGGCCTGGTCCGGCTGTCCGTCGGGATCGAGACGGTCGACGACCTCATCGCCGACCTCGATGCCGCGCTCGCCGCCGTCGGACGCCACCTCGGACAGGAGAACCGATGACCGCTCGCACCCACTGGACGGGCACGGCCGACCGTGCGGAGAACGAGCACTGGCGTGCGATCGCCGAGCGCGTCGCGGGGCAGCTCGCCGTGGACGTCCGCGAGCGCGAGCGCGCCGGCGCCGTCCCCCGCGCCGAGGCGGAGCTGCTGCGGAGCTCCGGTCTCCTGGGCCTGCTCGAGCCGACCGAGCTCGGAGGCGGAGGCGGACACTGGTCCTCGGCGTTCCTCGCGGTGCGCGTCATCGCCCGCGTGGATGCCGGGATCGCCCAGCTGCTCGGCTACCACTATGCGAACTCCGCGAACGTCCCGCTGATCGCGGCGCCGGGAGAGCGCGAGCAGTGGCAGCGGCGCAGCATCGAGCAGGGCTGGCTGTGGGGCGACTCGGTCAACCCGGTCGATCCCGCGCTCACGCTCACGCCGGAGGGCGAGGGCTATCGGCTGGACGGCGTCAAGCGGTTCTCCACCGGCTCCTCCGTCGGCGACGTCATCCTCGTGAACGCCGTCGTCTCCTCGGGACCGGACGAAGGGCGATTCGCGTTCCTCGTGCTGCCGGCCGGCCATCCGGGCGTCGAGGTCGTCGACGACTGGGACTTCCTCGGCCAGAGGCTCTCGGCCAGCAACTCGGTGCGCTTCCGGGACGTCGTCGTCGGGCGGGAGCTGCTGCTCGGCTTCGGCACCGACGAGTGGTTCCCGCAGCTGCTCACGCCCGGCATCCAGCTCGTGTTCGGCAACCTCTACCTGGGGATCGCGGAGGGCGCGCTCGCCCAGGCGCGCGAGCTCACCAACGCGCGTCCGAACGCGTGGTTCCTCAGCCGGGCGGAGCGCTACCGCGACGACCCCTTCGTGCAGCGCCTGTACGGCGAGCTCGTCTCCCGGGTCGCCGCCGTCGAGGCCCTGGCGGACCGCGTGAACGAGGAGTACGACGCGGTGGTCGCCCGGGGGGATGCCGTCGACGAGCGGATCCGCGGCGACATCGAGGTGCGCGTGGCGCAGCTCAAAGTCGTCTCCAGCGACACGGCCGTGGATGTGGCGAACCGGGTGTTCGAGGCGACCGGATCCAGCTCGACGGCGACGAAGGTCGGTCTGGACGCGCACTGGCGCAACGTCCGCACGCACTCCCTGCACGACCCCGTGGACTACAAGAAGCTCGAGGTCGGGGCCGACTTCCTCCTCGGTGTCCGCCAGCCCCTCTCGCTCTACACCTGAGTCCCCGCTCGTCGGCGCCCCTTCGCTCGTCGAGCGGGGACGGCGGAGCGGGCTCCTCCTCTCGTTCGTCGAGCGAGGACGGCGTGTGGATCATCCGTTCCCGTTCGTTGAGCGAGGACGGCGGAGCCGACCGAGTCGAAACGGGTTTCGTGGGAGGCTGCGTTTCGACTCGCCTCCGGCTCGCTCAACGAACGGGAAGGCGATGGCCCGCTCAACGAGCGGGGCGGGGAGAGGAGGACGGCCGGCGACGAGCAGGCGCAAGCGGCGGAACGTCACGCGGGTTAATCTGCCCGAGCTCGAGCGCAGGGGCTCACTACGCTGTGAGCATGACGTCGCGTCCGGCCGGCTCCCTCGCCGATCATGAGCCCCACGATCCGGGACCGGATGCCGATCGGGAGGATCCCGTCCGCCCGCTCACCGTCGTCCGGGTCGACCCCGCGCTCAGCATCCGTCTCGCCGCCGAGCGCCATGTGCTCGACAGGGTGGCTGTGGCGTTCGCCGGCAAGGAGCCCGTGCTCTTCCAGTTCGGCGAGCGTCCGGGCGAGCGCTTCGACCCCGCGACCGCGATCGCGACCTGGCTGCACCGCCTCCCGGCATCCTGGTTCGCGGTGGAGACCGCTCGCTTGGCCGACGCGGGGCATCCCTACAACCTCGCCAGGCGGATCGCCTCGCTCGATCAGCTCTCCGGCGGACGCACCGCCTGGGTGGTCTCGGAGCCGGGCAGCGGCGACGCTCATCGCGACTATCTGCGCGTGGTCTCCCAGCTCTGGCGCAGCTGGCCACGGGAGAGCATCGCCGCGGACGCCTCGGCCGAGCACTTCGCGGAGACCGAGGGCATCCGGCGGATCGGCGCCGAGGGGACGTATCGGGTCGCCGGTCCCCTGAACGTTCCCTCCAGCCCGCAGCACCTCCCGGTGGTCGTGGCGCTCGATGAAGCCCGCGATGACCCGCACCGTCATGTCGATCTGCTGCTCCGCGGCGACTCATGGGCGCTGCCGGGCTCCGCCGGACGCGAGGTCGCCGTCGTCCGCAGCGCCGAGGATGCCGAGGGGCTCCTGGCGATCGCACGGCGGCTCGGACCCGCCGGCGAGCATCCGGCCCGCACCCTCCGCGAACGGCTCCGCCTCCCTGTACCGGAGCTCTCGGAGCTCCCCGGAGCGGGGCCCCGATTCCCTCGCGGTAGCGAGACGGAGGCCTCATGAGCGACGAAGGACGGCTGCTGACCGTCAACGTGAACGTGCTGGGCGTCGGCCAGCGGCCAGCGGCCTGGCGAGCGCCGGACATCCGACCCGATGCGATCGTGGATCTCGCACACTGGCAGAACGTCGCCAGGATCGCGGAGCGCGGGCTCGTCGACGCGATCTTCCTCGCCGACCGGCCCGCCATCACCGACCCGCGCAGTCGTCCGGTGCAGTACCTCGATCCGAGCGTCCTCGTGCCGGCGATGGCGGCGGTCACCGCGCACCTCGGCTTCGTCGCCACGGCGTCGACGACGCTCAACGAGCCCGTCGAGCTCGCACGTCGCCTGTGGGCGCTGCACACGGCGACGGGCGGGCGATTCGCCTGGAACGCCGTGACCAGCTGGGACGTCGAGGCGGTGCGCAACTTCGGCATCTCGGAACTGCCGGAGCGCGAGGTCCGCTACGCCCGCGCCGAGGAGTTCGTCACCGTGATCCAGCGCCTGTGGGAAACCGCCGGGACCACGCAGATCGTCGAGCACGAGGGCACGTTCGTCGTGCGCGAGGGCTTGGAGATGGAGCGCCTCGTGCCGGAGCGCCCCGCCATCGTGCAGGCCGGCGGCTCGGAGCCCGGCTGGCGACTCGCCGGGCTCGTCGCCGACGGCGTCTACTCCGTCGATCACGATCCGGCATCGGCGGCCGAGCATCGGCAGAGGATCCGCGACTACGCGGTGGAGGCCGGGCGCAAGGCGGACGACGTCCGGGTGTTCCCCGGGCTCGCGATCGTGATCGGCAGCACCGAGCAGGAGGCCTGGGATCGCTTCGACCACTGGGAGCACCTGGCGCCGGCGACGTACAGCCTCAACGAGCTGTCGAAGGCGCTCGGCGCCGACTTCGGCGCTGTCGATCTGGACGGTCCCGTGCCGGAGCGGATCCTCCTCGACGCGGAGCGGCAGGATGCCGGATGGTCGGCCGCCTATCGGCGCGTGCTCGTGGAGCGCATCCGCGCCGAGCGGCCGACCGTGCGCCGGCTGCTGCGCGACTTCGGAGGGTACGGTCAGCGCTTCCTCGCCGGGACGCCGGAGCGGATCGCGGACACGATGGAGGACTGGTTCCGCCGCGGCGCCGCGGATGGCTTCAACATCATGATCGATCTGTTCCCGTCCGGCTTGGAGGACTTCGTCGATCAGGTCGTCCCCGAGCTGCAGCGCCGCGGGATCTTCCGTCGCGAGTACGCCCCGGGCGGCGTCCTGGAGCGCTTCCGCCGGCCCTGAGCCCTGGATCCGGCTTTCCCGTTCGTTGAGCGAGGAGCGCAGTGACGAGTCGAAACGGGTTCGGTGCAGGCTGCGTTTCGACTCGCTTCGCTCGCTCAACGAGCGAGGGGAGAATCGCTCGCTCAACGAGCGGAGGGGGGAGGACGGCGGAGCCGATCGAGTCGAAACGGGGTTGCGTGTGGGGGCGTTTCGACTCGCTTCGCTCGCTCAACGAGCGAGAGGAGAATCGCTCGCTCAACGAGCGGGGCGATGTGCGGGTGGTGCGGGTTTCTCGGTCGTTGAGCGAGGACGGCGGAGCCGACCGAGTCGAAACGGGGTTTGGGGTGGGGCGTTTCGACTCGCTTCGCTCGCTCAACGAGCGGAGGGGCCGCTCGCTCAACGAGCGGAGGGGCCGCTCGCTCGACGAAGGGGGGCGGGGTCAGACCTGATCGAGGCGGCCCGCACCCGTGAAAGCGGGGGAACCCGTGGCGAAGGGCACGGATGCGGAGAGTCCGAACGCCGTGCGGGCGCCGACCGGGGCGCCGGAGACCGGTGGCTCCGACGACACCGGCGGCTCCGCGGCATCCCAGGCGGGAACGGCCGTCGGATCGAGCACGACGTCGATCCCCGGCGCGACCTCGCCCGCGGCATCCAGCAGCACTGTCACCGGCTTGTCCGCGACGTCCACCGGGACGGTCAGCGGGCCGCCGATCGCGTGCGCGGGATCATCGATGCGGAGGATCCGCGCATCGTCCACGTACACCCCGCCCTCGACGTCGCCGACGACGCTGGCCAGCGGCCAGGACTCGAAGAGGCGGGAGAGCAGCGTCAGGACGCTCGCATCCTCGCCGGCGATCCCGACCCGGCGGTCGTGCAGGTTCGTGAGCGTCGCGATCGCGCGCCCCACGTTGATCGGATGCTGGCCGGAGCCGATGACCGGGACGACGATCACCCGGCGGGTGAGGGCGAGCAGGAAGCCTGCCGCCGCCGTGCGATCGGGTCCGCCGCCCGCGCCGCCGCCGAGCAGGAGGATGTCGGCCGAGGCGTCCAGCTCCATGCCGAGCGCACGTCGCGTCGGGAGATCCGCGCTCGCGCGTGCGGCGAGCCCCGCCAGCGCCGCATCGCCGATCCGGCGGATCCGCGCGCTCATCGGCGGGCCTCCCGCATCCATCTCGTGAACGGCGACCTCGGGCGGTCGGCGAGCAGCCCCCGCCTCCTCAGCACCGGCGTGACGTGCTCGGCGAACTCGCGCAGACCCCAGGGGTTCGTGTCGAAGAGCAGGGTGAAGCCGTCCGCGGCACCGGTGTCGAGCCACTCGGTCATGATGTCGGCGAGCCGCTCCGGACTGCCGACGAACAGCTGGTGGCCGAAGCCGGCGAAGTACCGCAGCAGCTCCCGGACGGTGAGCCCGCCCGCCGCCCCGTATGCCGCGGTCGCCTTCCGGAACCCCTCCGGCGCGGAGCCCGGGTCGGTCGAGATCCGCGCCAGCTCCTCCTCTGCGGGGGCGTCCAGATCGAGCCGGTCTCCGTCGATGCCGAACATCGCGGCGAAGCGCTTGAGCAGATAGCCCGCGGGCCCTCGATCGTGGATCAGGGCGAAGCGGCGTTCGGCCTCCTCCTCGGTCGAGCCGACGACGAGGTGGATGCCGGGCAGGATCGCCGGTGCAGGCCGGCCGAGCGCGGCGGCGCGGCGGCGCAGGTCGTCGGCGTTGGCGAGGGCGGTCTCGCGCACGGTCTCCGCGGCGAACACGGCCTCGGCGCTCGCCGCGGCGAGCTCGCGCCCGCGCGGGGAGCCGCCGGCCTGCACGATGAGCGGCGCGGCATCCGGCAGCAGGGCACGGATGGCCGGATCGACGCCCAGATCCCCCCGGGCGATGCGCGCCGGGAACAGTGCCCCGTCGTGCATGTAGTCGGTGTCATCCCGGACCGCGGTGAGGAATGCCGTGTAGGCGGCGAGGAACTCCTCCGCCCTGCTGTAGCGCTCGGCCGGAGTGGGGTCGGCCGCGAAGCCGAAGTCCGCGACGGCGGGCCCGGTGACGCCGGTGACGACGTTCCAGCCGAAGCGTCCTCCGCTGAACGCGCCGACGGAGAGCAGGCGGCGCGCGAGCTCGACGGGGTCGTTGGCGCTCGTCGAGACGGTGGAGATGATCCCCAGCCGCTCGGTCTCCGCGGCCACGACGGCCAGCGCCGACAGCGGCTCCGCCAGGCGCATCGGCCGGATCGCCGGATTGGACGACAGGCCGGGGGTGTCGGCGAGGAAGATCGCATCCATCCCGGCACGCTCAGCGGTCACGGCGGCATCCCGCCAGAAGGCCGCGCCGAAGGGGCGCAGGGGGTCCTCGCCCGGCGCGCGCCAGGCGCCGGCATCCGTGCCGTAGTCGTAGACGTTCGCACCGAGGATCAGAGTGCGTTCGCGAGCGGTCATGCGCCGGACGTCCCGACGTACCAGATCTCCGGCAGCTCGGCGCCTCCGAGCGCGCGTTCGCCGAGAGCGCGCGCCTTGAGGTGCACGGGGTTGTGATTGCTGAGCGTCCTGGCGTTGCGCCAGTGCCTGTCCAGCGCGAGACGCCCGTCCACGAGAGAGCCGGCTCCGAGGTCGAAGAGGCTCTGCGTCGCCTGCAGCACGAGCGCCGGAACGGTGATCTGCGCCCTGGTGACGGCCAGATGGCCATCGCCGGTCTGCTCCTCGAGCGGGCGTTCCAGATCGGCGGCGAGGACGCCCGCCGCGGTGCGCACGGAGGCGACCACGCTCTGCGCGAGGCCGTCGAGCGTGCCGATGCGCTCCTGCAGCTGCGGATCCTGCGCGGGGGTTCCCGAGGATGCGTGACTGAAGGTGCGCGTGCGTCCGCGCAGCCACGCGATCGCGTCGTCCCTTGTGCGCAGCGCGATCCCGGCGAGGGTCGCGAGATGGGTGAGCTGCAGCACGGCGTCGAGATGTCCGAGCCGGTCCGCGCTCGAACCCTCGCCGACGCGCACGAGCGCCGCCTCCGCCGCCACGTCGGTGAACTCGACGGTTCCCGATGTGGTGAGGCGCTGCCCCACGGCATCCCAATCGTCGTGCAGCCGCACGCCCTCCGCGTCCGCGCGAACCGTCGCGACGAGATGCCCGCCGTTCTCATCCGAGACCAGGACCGAGAGCCAGTCCGCGTAGCCGCTGCCCGTCGCGTAGTGCTTGCGTCCGTTCACGCGGAGGATGCCGTCGGCATCCGCTCTCAGCGTCGTGGCCACCGTGCCGAGGGCGCCGTGTCCGATCTCGGTAGTCGCCCCGGCGAAGATCCGGCCGGCGGCGATCTCCTCCGTCGCGGCGTCCTCCTCGCCGCGCTGGGCGGCGCGGGCCGCGCGGTCGCTGACGGCGAAATGGGTGCGCAGGCTCTGCGTGACGTTGGAGTCGGCCCTGGCGAGGAGGATCTGCAGGTCGACGAGCTGCGGGTAGCTCGCCCCGGCTCCGCCGGCGGCGACGGGCAGGCGTGCAGCCGTGAGCCCGAGAGCGGCGAGCTCGCGCACGTCGGCGCGGAGACCGCCCTGCGGGTCGCCGTCGTGGTCGCGGTGCGGGGCCGCGGCGGCGATCCGGGCGATCACGGCGTCGATCTCGTCCGCTGCCGGCAGATCGAGACCGATGTCGGCGACCGAGAGGGGCGCGAGGAGATCCTCCGGCATCCGTCAGTCCTGGCGGCCGGACGGCCCGGAGTTCGGCCAGCCCGCGGGCACGGCGCGCCCTGCCGGATCCAGCGCGGGGCGCGTGCGGCCGTAGGCGAGCGCGTGCACGAACCGGCGGCGGAACTCGGTGAGGTCGAAGGAGGTGATCGCCCTCGTCGACGGGCCTTCCGGCGTTCCCCACGCGAGGGGGAGGCCGTCGCTGGTCAGCGCGACGCGGGTCGCCAGCGAACCGGCGGCCGGGGTGAAGTCGACGGGACCCTCGATCCAGCCGGTGACGATCTCGGGGCGGTGCAGGACCACAGAGGCGAGGCCGTCGTGCGCGGCCGAGATCCGGCGGCCCCACTTGTACTGGTAGAAGTCCTCGTAGGCGTCCAGGATCGTGCCGGCGAACCGTGCGGCTGGCCGCTCGGAGCCGAGCAGGAGCGCCGTGACGTCCTCCTCGAGCAGCGCCTGGGAGGTGACGTTCACGCCGACCATGACGACGTTGCCTCTGTTCACGGCGCCGAAGACGCGCTCCGCCGCAGCGCGGTCGTTGTGCGTGTTGGCGTCGGTGACGGTCGGAGTGCCCGGCGCCGGGTAGGGACCCGCCCCGCCCATGATGACGACGGAGCGGAACTTCAGGAACAGCTCCGGATCCTTCTCCAGCGCCAGCGCGATGTTCGTCAGCGGGCCGAGCGGGTGCAGGTCGATCTGCCCCGGATGCTCGTTCGCGATCCGCACCAGGTAGTCGGCGGCGGACTCCGCCTCGAGCGTCGGATCCGGACGCTCGAAGCCGCGGTCCCCGAGGCCGTCGTGCCCGTGCACGAACCAGGCGATCGAGGGATCGCCGTCCAGCGGGGCCGCTGCGCCGCCGTGGATCGGGATGCCCGCGGCGTCCGCGACGTCCAGGACGTAGGCGACGTTGCGGGCGGAGTCCTCCACCGCGCAGTTGCCGTAGATCGTCGTGATGCCGACGATCTCGACATCGGGCTGCGCGAGCAGGTACAGCAGGGAGTGCGCATCGTCGATGCCCGTGTCGGTGTCGACGACGATCCACTGCTTGGCGGGGTCGAAGGATGCCTCAGCCATGCGGATCGCTCAGTGCTCGTGCGGCTGGGCGAGCTTGAACGCGAGGCGTCCGTGCGCGAAGCCTCCGCCCGCGCGGATCGCGGTGGCGACCCAGGCCGCCTCCGCGAGCTCCGCCTCGTCGGCGCCCGCCTCGACGGCGCGCTGCGAGTGCGAGTCGATGCAGTAGACGCACTGCGTCGTGATGCCGACGGCGAGGGCGATGAGCTCGCGGTACTTCAGCGGGATCGCGCGCTTCTCGTCGGCGGCGAAGACCGCGCCGTCGAACGCGGCGAACGCGGCGAGGATGTCGGGGGTGTGCTGCTTGTAGACCTTCGTGTAGGTCTTGTCCTCTTCGCGGTCGAAGTAGTCGCTCATGCTCTGCTCTCGGGTAGACGGATTCCTACCGCGACGCTAGACATCCTCGGCGCTTCGCGCACGTCCGACCGCAACATGCGGTCACGCACGGATGGGCAGCAGGAGCGGATGACCGTTTCTTTCGCCGTGTGACGACTCCTCCTCCGGCACGCGGATGCCTCACTAGCGTCGCCTCCCACAGCACTGATCCATCAGAGAGGCGGCAGACATGGCAGATGACGGCACCGCGCCGGACGGCGCGCAGACGGGATCCGAGACGCAGACGGGAGCCGAGGGGCTCTCCGCGAAGAAGAGCCGGGGACGCCCCCGGCGCACCGCGATCATCGCGGGCGCGGCGGCCGTCGTGCTCGTGGGCGGCGGCGTCGCGTGGGCGGCCGTCGCGAACAGCGCGCCGAGCGGAGAGGCCGCCGGCGCCGACTACGACGCCGACGCCGAACTCGTCGTCGGTCAGATCCTCGAACCGGACAACCTCGACATCCGCGCCACGTCCGGCGTCGCCCTCGATCAGGTGCTCATCGACAATGTCTACGAGGGGCTCGTCAGCCGCGGCGCCGACGGCGGCATCGAGCCGAAGCTCGCCGAGGATTACACGATCTCCGACGACGGCCTCACGTACACGTTCGACCTCGCCGGCGGCGTCGCCTTCCACAACGGCGACGAGCTCACGGTCGACGACGTGCTGTGGTCGCTGAACGCGGTCCGGGAGGATGAGGCTGTCCAGGGGCACAGCGCCTTCGCCGATGTCACCGCCATCGAGGCGACAGACGACGACACCGTCGAGATCACCCTCGCCGAGCCCAACGCCGACTTCCTCTGGCTGCTCACCGGGCGCGCCGGGCTCGTGCTCGACGAGGATGCCGCAGGCGACCTCGCCGTCAGCGCCAACGGCACCGGTCCCTTCGTGCTGAACGAGGGCGACTGGGTGCAGGGGGACAGCATCACCCTCACCCGCAACGACGACTACTGGGGCGAGGAGGCCGGCATCGCGGTCGTGACCGTCCGGTACTACAGCGACCAGAACGCGCTCGCCAACGCGCTCAAGGCCGGCGAGATCCAGGTCGGCGCCCCCAGCGCGGCCGACGCGCGCACCTACGAGGACGACGCCGACTGGACGGTCATCGAGTCCACGTCCAGCGCCACGGGCACGATCGCCTTCAACTCCGAACGCGGCCCGCTCAAGGACGTCCGTGTGCGCCAGGCACTGCGCTATGCCTTCGACAAGGCGGCTCTGAAAGAGGCATCCGACGGTCTCGGCGAGCTCATCGGCGGACCGATCCCGCCCGCCGACCCTGGCTACGAGGATCTCACCGGCCTGTTCCCCTACGACCCGGAGAAGGCGAAGGAGCTGCTGGCCGAGGCCGGCTACGCGGACGGGCTCGAGCTCACGCTCACGATCCCGGCGTTCTACGGCGCGACGCTGCCCGACCTGCTCGTCTCGCAGTACGCCGCGGTCGGCGTGACGCTGAAGGTCGACTCGGTGGAGTTCCCGGTCTGGCTGGAGCAGGTGCACACCAACGCCGACTACGACCTCAGCTACGTGCTGCACGCTGAGGCGCGGGACCTGTTCAACTTCGCGGGCCGGCTCTCGTCGAATCCGGAGCTGGCCGCCGAGGGCCGGCGGTACTACTTCAACTACTCCAACCCGGAGGTCGACGAGCTGTACGCCCAGTCGCAGAAGGCCACGGATCCCGAGGCTCAGGCCGACCTGCTCCGTCAGGCCGCCCGCATCGTCGCCGAGGACTCCCCGGCGGACTGGACCAGCGCATCCACGTCCCTCGTGGTCCTGGACAGCCGGATCGAGGGCTTCCCGACGAACGACCTGTCGGCGCGACTGGACCTCACCGGCGTCAAGGTCGCCACGGAGACCGCCGACTGAACCCCGGCCGCGGCCTTCCGAACCTCATCCGTCACCTCACTGCAGGAGCCCGTCGCCGCATCATGATCCGTTTCATCCTCGCTCGCGGCGTGCTCCTGCTCGTGGGGCTCCTGCTGTCGACCATGCTGATCTTCTTCACGCTGCGGGTGCTGCCGGGAGACGTCGCGCAGATGATCGCCGGAACCGAGGCGACCGCAGCCCAGCTGGAGCAGCTGCGCGACCGCCTCGGACTCGACCAGCCGCTCATCGTCCAGTACGGGCAGTGGCTGGCGGGGCTGCTGCGCTTCGATCTGGGCACGAGCTACGTGACCGGTCAGCCCGTCGGCAGCGAGATCCTCGCGAAGGCGCAGGTGACGATCCCGCTGGGACTCCTCTCATTGCTCGTCGCGACGGCGCTCAGCGTCACACTCGGCTATCTCGCCGCCGTCCGGCACCGCGGCGGATGGGGCAGCGTCATCAGCTTCACGGCGCAGGGCGTCGCCTCGGTGCCGACGCTGTGGGCCGGGCTCCTGCTCGTGGTGCTGTTCTCCCTCGTGCTCGGCTGGTTCCCGACCGGGGGGTTCCCGCGGGCGGCATGGGCCGACCCCGGCGCGGCCCTCTACGCCCTGCTGCTGCCCGCGCTCACCGCCGGCCTCGTGGAGGGGGCGATCCTGTTGCGCTACGTGCGCAGCTCGGTGCTCGAGGTGCTCACCGTCGACTACGTCCGCACGGGGGCCGCCAAGGGCACGACCCGACGGCATGCGCTGCTGGTCGAGGGGCTCCCGAACGCCGGGCTCAGCCTGTTCACGCTGTTCGGGATGCAGATCGCCACCCTCGTCGTCGGTGCGATCATCATCGAGAACCTCTTCCAGCTGCCCGGTCTCGGGCGGATGCTGGTGGGCGATGTCGGAGCCAGGGACCTCGCCAAGGTCCAGGCCACGATCTTCGTGATGACCGCGTTCGTGCTGGTCCTCGGCGCCCTCGTCGACATCGCGCAGCGCGCGATCGACCCGCAGCAGAGGCTGCGTCGCGCATGACCGGCTGGCCGCGCGAGCTCGTCCGGCGTCCCACCGGCGTCTTCGGAGTGCTCACGATCGGCGTGATCCTCGTGACCGCGGTCGTCTCCGCGTTCTGGACGCCGCACGATCCCTCCTACGCCGACCCGTACCGCAGGCTCCAGCCGCCGAGCGCCGAGTTCCTCCTGGGCACCGACGCGCTCGGCCGCGACGTGCTGTCCCGGCTGATGGCGGGTTCGGGCACCGCGCTGTACGTCGTCGTCGGCACCGTGCTCATCGCCGGCGTCGTCGGCCTCGTCTTCGCCGTGCTGGGCTCGCTGACCCGCGTCTGGCTGCGCGAATCCGTCGCCGTCGTCGTCGACGTGCTCATCGCGTTCCCCACCCTGCTCATCGCGATGCTGCTCGCGGCGACCTACGGCGGATCGCTCCTCGTCGTCGTGCTCGCGGTGGGCATCGCCTCGGGCGTGGGGATCTCCCGGATCATCAAGAACGAGATCGTCCGGGTGGGCTCCACCGACTACGTGCTCGCGGCCAGGGCGACCGGCGCGGGACCGATCCGGATCGTGATCGAGCACCTCGTCCCCAACGTCGGCGCCCTGTTCATCGTGCTGCTGTCCACCTCGGCGGCGTTCTCGATCCTCTCGGAGGCAGGGCTCTCCTATCTCGGCTACGGCGCACCGTCGGACGTCGTCTCGTGGGGGCGGATGCTGACCGAGGCGCAGCGGCTCATCACGACGTCGCCGGACGCCGTCATCGTCCCCGGCCTCGCCATCTCCCTCGCCGTGCTCGGGCTCACCCTCTTCGGCGACGCCCTGCGAGAGGCCACGGATCCCCGCCTCAAGCGCGGTCGCACGCGCGACCGCGAACGGAACCCGAAGGAGGCCCGCCTTGGCGCTTGAGGTCGAAGAGCTGTCCATCCGTCTCGGCGGCCGCACGGTCGTCGACCGTGTGAGCTTCGCGGTGGGCGACGGGGAACGCGTCGGACTCATCGGGGAATCGGGGTCGGGGAAGTCCCTCACCGCGCTCGCGGTGCTCGGCCTGCTCCCGGAGGTCGCCGAGGTGTCCGGCTCGGTGCGCTGGAACGGGCGGGAACTGCTCGCCCTGGGCGACCGGGAGCTCGCCGGCATCCGGGGCAGGGAGATCGGGATCGTCTTCCAGGAGCCCGCGAGCGCGCTCAACCCGATCCGCACCGTCGGCGCGCAGATCGCCGCCACGCTGCGCAACCACTTCGACATCGATCGCCGAGAGGCGCGCCGCAGGGCCGTCGACGCGGCGGGACGGGTGCGGCTGCCCGATCCGGCGGAGATCGTCCGCCACTACCCGCACCAGCTGTCCGGCGGGCAGCGTCAGCGGATCGCGATCGCGCAGGCGATCATCGCTGACCCCCGCCTGCTCATCGCCGACGAGCCCACGACGGCGCTGGACGTCACGATCCAGGCGGAGATCCTCGACCTCTTCGAGAGGGTGGTGGCGGACACCGGCTCCTCGCTGCTGTTCATCACCCATGATCTCGCCGTGCTCTCGCGCATCGCAGACCGCGTGGTCGTCTTCGCGGACGGCCGGATCGTCGAGCAGGCGACGACGCGCGAGCTCGTCCTGAACCCGCAGCACGACGTCTCCCGGCACCTCATCGCCGCAGCGCGGCAGACGAGCTGGCGACGCCCGGCCGGGGTGATCGCATGAGCGCGCTCATCACGGTGAGCGGCCTGTCCCGCGACTATGCGCTGCCGCGCACCGAGCTGTTCGCACCGCGCCAGGTCCGCCACGCCCTCGTCGACGCCGACCTCGAGGTGCGCGAGGGGGAGTCGCTGGCGATCATCGGCGAATCGGGGTCGGGGAAGTCCACGCTCATCCGCGCGCTCCTCGCCCTGGACGGGGGAGGGCAGGGGGAGATCCTCTTCGACGGGCGCCGGGTCGAGCCGGGCGGCGCGCGATCACTGCGCTGGCTGCGCGCGCAGACCGGGATCGTCTTCCAGGAGCCGTACGCCTCTCTCGACCCGCGTCGGACGGTGGGGTGGAGCATCGCCGAGCCGTTGCGCGCCCTCGGCATCCGCGGCGACCATCGCGTCCTGGTGCGCGACGTCCTGGCGCGGGTGGGACTGCACGACTGGCGTGCCGGCAACTATCCGCATGAGCTCTCCGGCGGTCAGCGCCAGCGCGTCGCCCTGGCCCGCGCGATCGTGCACGGCCCCAAGGTGCTCATCGGCGACGAGCCGCTCAGCGCCCTGGACGTGACGATCCGCGCGCAGATCCTCGATCTGCTGCGCGAGCTGCGCGCCCAGCTCGGGCTCACGATCGTCCTCGTCTCCCACGACATCGGCCTGGTGCAGCGCTTCTCCGACCGGCTCGTCGTCCTCAAGGACGGCCGGATCGTCGAGACCGGCGAGGTGGACGAGGTGCTGGCCGAGCCCCGGCATCCCTACACGCGGCGTCTGCTGGACTCCGTGCCGACCCTGATCGAGGAGGACGCATGACCACTCTCCGCTTCGGATTCCAGACGCACGTGCACGGCACCGCTCCCGCCGGCGAGCTGTACCCAGGGCTGGTGGACCTGTTCGTCGCCGCCGAGGAGCTCGGCTTCGACTCCGGCTGGGTCGCCCAGCACCACCTCGGCAACGACGCCGGGCGCCTGCCGGCGCCCCTCGTACTGCTCGCGGCCGCTGCGAACGCCACCCGGCGCATCCGCCTCGGGACCACGGTCATCGTCCTGCCGTTGGAGGATCCGCTGCGTCTGGCCGAGGATGCCGCGGTGCTGGACGCGCTCTCCGGAGGCCGCCTCGAACTGGGTCTCGGCGCCGGCGCGTACTCCGCCCAGGAGTTCGCCGCCTTCGGGAAGGACCCGGCCCAGCGCCGCTCCCTGTACGAGCTGCATTTCGCCCGGCTGACCGCTGTCCTCGCCGGCGAGGGGCTGGCAGAGGGGCTCTCGCTCACCCCCGGCGGCGTGGCGCTCCTCGGCCGGATCTGGGAGGCGGCGTCGAGTCCGGAGCGCGCGGCGGCGACCGCGCGCGCCGGCAACGGGCTGCTCCTCGGCGTCGGAACGCCCGAGCAGCAGCGCGCGCTCGCGGACGCCTACCTCGCCGAGGCGCCGGACGATCCCCGCATCGGGGCCTTCCGCGGTGCGTTCCCCGGCACCTCACGGGCCGAACGCGCCGCCGTCATCTGGCCGGACGTCGAGCGCTTCGGCGCGCAGCTCACCGGGCGCACCGGGGTCGCCTACGACGTCGCAGGGCTCCTCGAGGCGCTCCTCATCCACCACGGCACCGCCGTCGACATCATCGACTCCGTGCACGCCGATCCCTCGTTCCCCGTCGCGACCGAGTACGTCTTCGCCGTGCAGGCCGCGTCCACCTCGATCGCGGACGCGATCCGGACCCTCGAGATCATCGCCGCCGACATCCGGCCCGCGCTGATCGCATCCTCTCTCGCCACCACTGAACGGAGCAGCTCATGACCGCATCCATCGACTTCGGGGTGCTGTTCGGCACCTCGGGGCACCACCTCGCCGGATGGCGCTTCCCCGGCGGGAACGCCGGCAAGGAGCTCGACGTCGATGAGGCGATCCGCCTCGCCAGGCAGTTCGAGGCGGCGGGTTTCTCCGCCCTGTTCGTCCCCGATGTCGTGAGCATCTGGGGCGAGCACCTCGATTCGCTCAGCCGCACCACACGGGCCAGCTACTTCGAGCCGCTCACGCTGCTCGCGGCCCTCGCCGCCGTCACCGAGCGCATCGGCCTGGTCGCGACGGCCACGACGAGCTACAACGAGCCGTTCACGATCGCGCGGAAGCTCGCCTCGCTCGATCACCTCTCCGCCGGCCGTGCCGGCTGGAACGTCGTCACCAGCGTCGTCCCGCTGGAGGCGGCGAACTTCGGCCGCGAGGCGCATTACGGGCATGAGGAGCGCTATGCGCGCGCCACGGAGTTCGTGGACGCCGTGCAGGGCCTCTGGGACACCGTGGCCGACGACGCCTTCCCCCGAGACAAGGAGTCCGGGCTGTACCTCGACCGTCGAGGCCGCCGCGCGCTGGACTTCCGAGGGGAGCACCTCGCGACCGCAGGGCCCCTGAACATCTCCCGTCCGCCGCAGGGGCATCCGGTCATCTTCCAGGCCGGGGCCTCCGAGACGGGGCGCGCCTTCGCCGCACGCTACGGCGAGGTGATCTTCGCCGGCCCCCGCGGCATCGAGGAGGCGCGCGAATACCGGGCAGGGCTCGACGTCGCTCTCGCTGCCGCCGGCCGTTCCCACGGCGATGTGCGCGTCTGGCCCGCGCTCACCCCGATCATCGGCTCCACGCACGAGGAGGCAGCTCGGATCAGGGACGAGCTCAACGACCTGCTGCACGAGGACGTCCTGCGCCGCGTCATCCAGGACAACGTCGGGGACATCGACTTCACCGGCTTCGACCTGGACGCTCCGCTGCCGGAGCTCCCCGAGTCGAATCGCTCGAAGAGCCGTGCGGCGAGCATCATCTCGCTGGCGCGCGAGGAGGGGCTGACGCTGCGTCAGCTGGCCGTCCGGTGGGCGGGCGGCGGCGTCGTCGGGACGCCTGCGGAGATCGCGGACCACATCCAGGAGTGGACGGATGCCGGCGTCGCCGACGGCTTCAACCTCGCCTTCCCCTATCTGCCGGACGCGGCGGACGTGTTCATCGAGAACGTGCTTCCCGAGCTCGGCCGTCGCGGCGTCTGGAGCCCGCATTACGGGTCGACGCTGCGCGAGACGCTGCGGCTGCCGCGCCCCGATCTGACCATCGCCCAGCTCCAGGAGGCCCGCGCATGACCCGCGAACTGCACCTCAACGCCATCTACTCCGCCGCCGGCGGATACCTGGGCGGCTGGCGCCATCCGGACGCCCCGGCCCGCGCCGGCGTCGATTTCCCGTTCATCGTGGAGCAGGTCCGCAAGCTCGAAGCGGCCGCGTTCGACGCGATCTTCGTCGCCGATCTTCTGGCTGTCCCTGATTCTCATCCCGACGTCATCGAGCGCGTCGCGACCGTGAACGACAGCCTCGAGCCAGTGACGCTGCTGAGCGCGCTGGCGGCGGCGACGACGCGGATCGGGCTCATCGGCACGGCGTCGAGCACCTACAATCAGCCGTACACGCTCGCGCGCGCCTTCGCCTCGCTCGACCACCTCTCGAAGGGGAGGTCGGGGTGGAACGTCGTCACGAGCCTCATCGACGCGGAGGCCCGCAACCACGGCGCCGACGAGCATCTGCGGCACGCGGACCGCTACCGCAGGGCGGAGGAGTTCCTGCAGGTCGTCTACGGGCTGTGGGACAGCTACGACGACGACGCCTTCGTCTGGGACGCCGAGAGCGGCCGCGCCTTCGCGGAGGAGGCGATCCACCGGCTGGACCACGCCGGCGAGTTCTTCCGCGTCGCCGGTCCCCTCAACATCGCCCGCCCGCCGCAGGGGCGGCCCGTGATCGCGCAGGCCGGCGCCTCGGAGGACGGCCGCGCCGTCGCCGGTCGGCACGGCGAGCTGATCTTCTCGGGGCTCCGCCGGCTCGAGGACGCCGTCGCCTACGCCGATGACCTGCGCCGTCGCGCCGTCGAATCCGGGAGGCGAGCGGAAGACATCCTGCTGTTCCCGGGTCTCTCGGTCCTCGTCGCACCCAGCAGCGCCGAGGCGGAGGACCGCTACGAGAAGCTCATCTCCCTGCTGCATCCCCGTGTCGCCCTCGGCGACCTGGAGTACTGGCTGGGCGGCGTCGACCTCACCGGCCACGATCTCGACGGCCCGCTGCCGGAGTTCCCGCAGAGCAACCAGTCGCACAGCCACCAGGCGCAGATCTACGAGACCGCGCGCCGGGAGAACCTGACCATCCGGCAGTTCGTGGATCGCAGGGTGCGAGCGGACGGCATCGTGGTCGGAACGCCTGCGGAGGTCGCCGATCACATCCAGGAGTGGTTCGAGGCGGGAGCCGCGGACGGCTTCAACGTGTCGTTCCCGTCGCTGCCGGGCACGCTGGACTCCTTCGTGGAGCTCGTGGTGCCCGAGCTGCGCCGTCGCGGGCTTTTCCGCACCGAGTACCGTGGCCGCACTCTGCGCGAGCATCTGGGCCTGCACAGACCCGTCTCCGTGCACGCGGAGGTCCCGGCCGTCGTCCGATGACCGGGACGATCCCGCTCGTCGGGTTCCTCAAGCCCGCCGGCGAGTACCCGGCGGGATGGCGGCACCCGCAGAGCCCGCCGGCCGCCGGCACCGACTTCGCGTTCGTGGCGGAGCAGGTGCAGCGGCTGGAGCGGGCCGGATTCTCGGCCGTCTTCGTCCCCGATCTCGCCGGGCTTCCCGATGTCCGCGCGGAGGTCCTCGAACGCGTCGCCGTGGTCAACGACACCTTCGAGCCGATCACTCTGCTCGCCGCCCTCGCCGCGGTCACCCAGCGCATCGGCCTGCTCGGGACCGCGTCGACCTCCTACGCCACGCCGGATGAGGTGGCGCGCGAGTTCGCCTCGCTGCACAAACTGTCCAGGGGCAGGGCGGGGTGGAATGCCGTCACGAGCCTCAACGACGCGGAGGCCCGCAACTTCGGCCTCGATGCGCACCCCGAGCACGGCGATCGCTACCGCCGTGCCGAGGAGTTCGTCGACGCCGTACGACGGGAGTGGGACGCGGCGGGCATCGCGCATCCGCTCATCGCGCAGGCGGGATCCTCGGATGCGGGCAGAGCCCTGGCCTCCCGTGTCGCCGACCTCGTGTTCACCCGGGCCCAACCGCTGGACGAGGCGCTCGCGTACGCCGTGGACATCCGGCGCCGTGTCGCGCGGGAAGGGCGTGACCCGGCATCCGTCCTCGTCCTGCCCGAGCTGTCGATCGTCGTCGCGCCCACCAGGGCCGAGGCGGAGGATGCGTTCGACCGGGTCCGCGGGCTGCTGGACCCCGCGGTCGCCCTGGCCGACCTGGAGTACTGGACCGGGGCGGAGCTCGCGGGCCTCCCGTCCGATGCGCCGCTGCCCGCACCGACGGCGGACAACGCCAGCCGCGGAGCGCAGGCGGAGATCTACCGGCAGGCGCATCGGGAGAACCTCACGATCGGCGATCTGGTGCGGCTCATCTCCGCCGGCGACGGCGCGGTGATCGGGTCGCCGCAGGACGTGGCCGACCGCATCGAGGAGTTCGTGGATGCCGGGGCCGCCGACGGCTTCACGGTCTCGTTCCCGTGGCTGCCCGGTGCTCTGCGGGGGGTCACGGAGCTCCTCCTGCCTGAGCTCCACCGTCGCGGACGGTTCCGCGCCGACGAGGGGAACAGCATCGGTGAGCACCTCCGTCAGCGCAGGGCGCAGCGTCAGCGGGCTTGACCGGATGCTCGGCGGCGCGCTCGGCATCCGCCCCGGCCCGCGCGACGCGATCACGGACGCCGGCGGCGCCGGGGCGGGACATGCCTCTCGGAGCGGCGACGGCCGGCGGGCGCGAGCGTCGTCACGCCCGCCGGCACGGTGCCGAGCTGCCGGGATCCGTACGGCCGCTGAGCCCGTCTGTTTCGCCATGTGAACGCGGATGACGGCGACGGCTCGTGACCGGGGACGGGCCGTCGCGACGCTGGGTATGGTCGCGTCATGACCACCACCGACGTCTTGGATCCAGAGCGTGAACTCGAACAGCACCGCGCCGAGCGACGCACCGCCGCCGTGAGCCGGCGCGGACCGGCGTCCTTCGTCTGGGGCGACTTCGTGACCGCTCCGGGCACGACCGTGACAGGTGCCGCAGGCACCTGGGCGCCGCTGACGGACGGACGTGCGGGCCTCGCCGTGACGGCGACCGCCGCCGACGGCATCCGCATCGGCGGCGAGATCGTCGACGGCATCGGCGTCCTGCACGCGGATGCGGCGGACGGGCCCGCTGTCGCGGAGTTCGCGGACGGCGCCGAAGGCGTGATCTTCAGCTACGACGGTGCGACCTTCGCCCTGCAGGTGTGGAATCCGCGCTCGCCGTGGGCGCAGCGCTTCGCCGGCATCTCCACGTACCCCTACGATGCCTCCTGGACGGTCGACGGCGAGGTCTCGCCGGTGGACTCCGGCCGCACGGTCGCGATCGCGCACCACCGCGATCCGAACCCGGTCGACGTGCCGATCATCGCCGAGGTGCGATTCGCCCGCGACGGACGCGAGCACGTTCTGTGGGGAACGGCCGGAGGGCCGGGGGATGCCGGGATCACGCTGCTGTTCCGCGACGCCACGAACGGTGCGGGCACCTACGCCGCCGGCCGTGTTCTGCGCCTCCCGGATCGTCGTGCCGGCCGGGTCGAGCTCGACTTCAACCGGGCGTCGCTCCTGCCGTGCGCCTTCAGCCTGGCGTGGAACTGTCCGATCCCCGCGCCGGAGAACACCCTCGACATCCCCGTGCGTGCGGGGGAGAAGCACGCCATCGACTTCGACGGGAAGGAACTGCTGTGAGCGTCGATCTGGGGTTCCTGGTCTTCCTCAACTACGACGAGGACGCCGATGCGCGACAGGCGCTCGAGGATGGCCTGTCGCTGTTCGAGCACGCCGAGGCGCTCGGCTACGACAGCGCGGGCATCCGCATCCACCACGGCGTGCGCACGCTGTCCTCGCCCTTCCCGTTCCTCACCGTCGCGGCACTGCGCACCGAGCGCATCCGGCTGGCGACGGGCATCATCCCGATCGGCTGGGAGGATCCGCTGCGTTTCGCGGAGGATGCCGCCACGGCCGATCTGTTCAGCGGGGGCCGCCTCGACCTGGGACTGAGCAGCGGCTTCATCAAGGCCTCCGAAGACCCGGGCGATCGGACGCGCCGAGTCGAGGAGAGACTGTCCGGGATCATCGCAGCCGTTCGCGGGGAGGCGCTCGGCGACGCTCCGTTCCGGGCACGGGACGTCCCCGTCGCTCAGGCGGTGAGCGACGGGGACGTCGTCCCTCTTCCGCACGGGCCGTACGGCTCGGCGCCGGAGCAGCTGCATGCGTTTCCGCGGAGTCCGGGGCTCGAGAACAGGCTCGGCTACGGTGCGGGTTCGCTCTCCAGCGCGCTGCGCGCTGCGCGCCGCGCGTCTCGGGCTGAACCTCGTGCTGTCGACCATCCATTCGGAGGCGACCGGACCCACGCTCGGCCATACCCAGGCCGAGGTCATCCGCCGCTATCGGGACGAGTTCGCGGCGCACCATCCCGACCGTTCTCCGCGCGTGGCGCTCGGGCGCTCGATCCTGCCGATCCTGGAGGACGAGGATCGAGGTGAGTTCACGGGGCTCAAGGACTTCTACGATCGTCTTGTCACCGAGGACGGCCGCTACACCGATGACTCCCGACCCGGCGGACAGGCGAGCCCGCTGTACGCGGGGACGCCGGAGGAGATCGTCGAGCGACTGTCCGCGGACCCTGCGCTGGAGCTCATCGACGAACTCGTGCTGACGCCGCTGACCGAGTTGACCGTGCCGCAGAAGAAGCGCGTTTTCGCCTCGGTCGCCGGGCACGTCGCACCACACCTGGGCTGGGTGCGCGCGCAGGTGCCGACGGGGTGATCCGAGGCGCCATCGAGGGACTCTAGACTGACGCGGTGACCGAGATCGCCTCCGCTGAGCGCAGGCCCCTCCTCCGGCGGTGGCTCTCCGGCCCGTGGCTGTGGGCCCTCCTCTGCCTGGTCACGGCGACCGCGATTCTGATCGCCGCGGACGATCTGGTGCTCCCCGGCTATCTGCTGATGCTCGGCGGCGGCTGGCTGTGCGGATTCGGGTTCGTGAACGCGACGCTCCGGATGCCTGCGCCGAGCGGTGTCCTCGTGCATCTGTGCGGCGCCGTCGGCGCGGGGGGCCTGCTGCTCCTGCTGGCGTCGCCAGGCGACGGGCTCTCGGCCCGGGCGCCGGAGGTGCTCCGCGCCGCTGTCGTCGTGATGCAGATGGCGGCCGCGCCGGCCGCAGGCTGGATCTGGCTGGGGCTGCTCGGAAGGGCGACCTCCGCGATCGGGAGGCGCGACGCCTCGAAGGCCCCGGAGCGCGTCGTCCCCGGGTGGCTGCGCGACGGGGACCGATCCGTGCTGCGCTTCGCCGCGATCCCGCTGCGGATGCGTGCGCTCACCTGGGCGATCGTCGGCATCGTCGTCGTGCTCGGCGCGGTCGCGACGTGGGCGCTCGTCGCGACCGGCGATCTCGCCGAGCGGCTCGGACCGCGTCTGCTCATCGTCGGCGTCGGACTGGTGCTGGTGCTTCCCGCATACCTCGTCCTCCGGCACGTGCTGCGCCTCCGCACGGTCGACGCGGTGCTCACGATCTCCGCCGATCGGTTGCGCGCGGATGCGGGGGACATCGACCTCGACGTCGCGCTCGAGCAGATCGACCGGCTGCTGTGGCGCACCGACAGCGACTACGCGCGCGTCGAGGTGCGGGCGGCGGCCGCGGAGCTGACGCTGAATGCCGGCCTCGCCCGCGTGCCGGCCGGCGCGGCGCCTCGGCTGCCCGAGCTGCCGCGCCACGTGCGACGGAGGCTCGAGCTCGCCGGTTTCACCCCGTGTCGCCCGCGGCAGGGCGTCGTGATCTACCGGAGGAGCACATGATCCGCTGGCTCTACCTCGGCGGAGCGATCGTGACGGAGGTCACCGGATCGCTGGCCATGAAGGCCGCGCTCGACGCGCCATGGCTGTACGCCGTCACCGCGGTCGGCTACATCGCCGCGTTCGCGATGCTCTCGGGGGCGCTGCGGGTGGGGATGCCGCTCGGCACCGCCTACGGCATCTGGGGAGCGTGCGGCGTCGCGTTGACCGCGATCTTCTCGTTCCTGCTGTTCGGCGAGCCGATCACGCCTCTCATGGGTCTCGGGATCGTCGTGGTGATGGCGGGGGTGCTGTGCGTCGAGCTCGGCTCGCAGGTCGCCGCGCGACGTGCGGAGGGAGAGTCCTGATGGCCTGGCTCGTGCTCGCCGTGGCGATCCTCAGCGAGGTCGGGGCCACTCTGTCGCTGCGCATGGCGACGCACGGCTCGAAGCGCTGGTACGTGCTGGTCGTCGTCGGCTACCTCATCGCGTTCGGCGCGCTGGCGGCGGTCCTCGCGCTCGGGATGCCGCTGGGCGTCGCCTATGGCGTCTGGGCAGCGGTCGGCGTCGCACTCACCGCGCTCGCCGGTCGGCTCCTGTTCAAGGAGCCCTTCACCTGGGTGATGGCTCTCGGCATCGCCCTGATCGTCGGCGGTGTGCTCCTGATCGAGATCGGCGCCCCGCACTGAGCCTCCGCCAGCATCCCCGCCTCGTTCGTTGAGCGAGCGAAGCGAGCCGAAACGCCCCCGACCCGTATTCCGTTTCGACTCGGTTGGCTTCGCCGTCCTCGGCCAACGGACGGAGGAACGAGATCCCCCACGCCCCGTGCTCGCGCATCCGTTGTGCCCTCGCGGCCTGAGGAGGTTCCCCGACTGGTCGCTTGTGCTCGGGTGGGGTGCCTCGTCTCGTCGCCTCCCGTGGAGTGAGGCGGCCGGACGAGACACTCCCGATTAGTGCGGGGTGCGGGGTGCGGGGTGCGCCGAGGCGGCTCAGGCGCCGGGGCCGGCGGAGACGAGCACCTTCGCCCCGACGCCGCCGCGGAGGGCGTGGATCGCGTCGACCACGCCCTCCAGAGCGGTGTCCTGCACCCAGCCGGTGGTGTCGTACACGCCGCGGGACATCGCCTCGATGACCGCATCGAAGTCCTCGGGCAGATACGCCAGCGCGCCGGCGATGTCGGTCTCCGCCATGACGAGCTGCGTCGGCAGGAAGTCCATCGTGCGCTCGTGGATCGCGACGACGACGAGGCGTCCGCCGGGGGCGAGGCTGGTCAGGCCGGAGGAGATCGCGGGACCTGCGCCCGCGGCGTCGAACGCCACGTCCACCCCGTCGCCGTCGCTGAGCGTTGCGACTGCGGCGGCGAGATCCTCGTTCACGGGGTCGACGACCGTGGCGCCGAGAGCCGCGATCGTGGCACGGCGGTCGGCGCTGGGCTCGGACACGAGCACCTTCTCGACGCCGCGCGCCTTGAGGGCGAACCAGACGCCGATGCCGATGGGGCCGGCTCCGGCGATGAGGGCTGTGCCGCCCGCATCCACTCCGCTGCGGGAGACCGCGTGCCACGCGACCGACATCGGCTCGACGAGGGCGCCGAGGCGCAGGTCGACGTTCTCGGGGAGGACGTGGAGCTTGGATGCCGGAACCGTGGTGAACTCGGCCATGCCTCCGCCGTTCGAGCTCAGGCCGTGGAAGCCGATCTTCTGGCAGGCGTTGTACATGCCCTTGCGGCAGGCTGCGCATTCGCCGCAGTAGTAGACCGGCCAGACCGCGACGCGATCGCCGACGGCGACCTCCGTGACGCCCTCGCCGAGCTCGACGACGGTGCCGGAGAACTCGTGGCCGAGGATCTGGGGCAGGGTGGCCCCCGTCAGCGGATGAGGATGATCGAAGTCGAGACCTGCCGCCTCCGGCGAGTAGTACACGTGCAGGTCGGAGCCGCAGATGCCCGAGAAGGCGTTCCGCAGCTTCACCTCGCCGGGTCCGGGGCTGGGCTCGGCGACCTCCTCGACGCGGAGATCCTCCTGCGCGTGGAACACTGCTGCCTTCATGATTCCTTCTTTCTGTCGCGCGGCCGCCTCAGCGCAGCCACCACTCGGGTGAGGCCGCGAGGATGAGCTCGACGGCTCTGTCGATGTCCGCCGCTCCGCCGCGCACCCATTCCTCGATCGCCCCCACCGTCCCCGCCGCGGCGTAGGCGGTCGCTATCCGCATGGCGGCATCGTCATCGGCGAAGACCGCGGGCAGGATGCCCGGGTGCAGGCGGGCCCACAGCTCCAGCCCCGACCGGATCGAGCGCTCCAGGTTGCTGCGGACGGGAGCTGCCAGCAGGGGATGCATCGCCCCCTGATAGACCGTGAGGCGGTGCCGGATGTGCTCGAGCAGAGCGCGCTCGCCGTCGCCGATCGCGTCCGTCTCGGGGAGGACGTCCATGGCCTCGGCGATCTCCGCGGCGAGAGCGTCGGCGAGCAGCTCGACGGGGCTGTCGGCGTGGCGGTAGAAGGTGTCGCGGGTGACGCCGGCCTCGAGACAGATCGCGGATGCCGTGACGTCGGCGATCGGCGTCCGGCTCGCGAGGGTCAGCACGGCCGAGCGCAGTCTCTCCTGCGAGCGTCGCGACCGTGCGTCCATGTCTCGATTATATCCAACATGTGTCAGATAGGGCGTAGTGTTGTGCGCGGAAGCGACGCCGGAGTCGGGTCGCGGAGAGAGAGCTATGACTGGATTCGAGAACAGCGTCGCCGTCGTCACCGGCGGAGTGTCAGGCATCGGAGCCGCGATCACGAAGCGTCTCGTGGATCGCGGGGCGAAGGTCTTCGTGGCCGACATCAACGCCGACGCCGTCGCGGCGGCATCCGACACCTTCGGACCGAACGTCGCCGGTCTCCGCACCGACGTCACCGACGAGGCGTCCATGGAGGCGCTCTTCGCCGCGACGGTGGAGCGCTTCGGGACGATCGACGCGGTCTACAACGTCGCGGGCGGCTCCAAGCCGGGCGCCGTCATCGACATGGACCTCGCGACCTGGGACTTCAACATCAGGCTCAACCTGTACGGGGCGTTCCTCGGCACGAAGCTCGGCGCGAAGCAGTTCCTCGCGGCGGGCAAGCGAGGCGCGATCGTGAACATCGCCTCGCTCAACTCGCAGGTGCCGATGCACTTCGGCGCGGGGTACTCGACCGCCAAGGCGGGCGTCGTGATGCTGACGAAGAACGCAGCCCTCGAACTGGGCGAGAAGGGCATCCGTGTGAATGCGGTGTCGCCGGGCCTCGTCTCCACGCCGCTGACCGGAGGACTGCTCGCGATCGACGGCGTGATGGACGCCTACCTCGACCGCATCCCCGCGAAGCGCCCTGCGGATCCGGACGAGATCGCCGGCGTCGCGCTGTTCCTCGCGTCGGAGGACGCCTCATACGTGAACGGCGAGAACATCGTCGTCGATGGCGCGTGGGCGACGACCGGGTATCCGGACCTGCGCCCGTTCATGGGCTGACGCGCTCCTCGGCCCGAGCAGAGGCGGCCGGTCGGCGGATGCCGATCCACGAGACGGCGCCGCCGACCGCGAACAGCGCCGCCGTCACCCACGCAGCGCTGTGGAAGCCGGCGAGATCCAGCGTGCCGCCCACGATCGTCGACAGCATCGCGACCACGAGGAGGCCGGCGACGCGCGAGACGGCGTTGTTCACGGCCGATGCGATGCCCGAGCGGTCCTCGTCGATCGCGCCGAGGATCGCGGAGGTGAGCGGTGCGACGGTCAGCGACAGGCCGACGCCCAGCACCAGCATCGCCGGCAGCACCTGCCACCAGTAGTCGAAGTCCGTTCCGACCAGCAGGAGGAGCAGCGCGCCCGCGGCCATCAGCAGCGGGCCGGCGGTCATGAAGATGCGCGGGCCGAGTCGCCCGGCCCAGGTCCCCGCCCGCGAGCTGAGCAGGATCATGAGGATCGTGATGGGCAGGCTGGCGAGGCCGGCCGCCGTCGCGCTGAGGCCCGCGCCCTGCTGGAGGTAGACGCCGAGCACGAAGCCGTTCAGCGAGAGGGCGGCGTAGACGAAGAGCGTCGTGAGGTTCCCCCATCCGAAGTTGCGCACCCGGAACAGGGACAGCGGCATCATCGCGGTGTCGGCGCGCTGGCGTAGGAGGAAGAGGAGCAGCATGATGACGCCAGCTCCGCCAGGGATCCAGATGGCCGGTGACGCCCATCCGAGGTTCGGCTGCTCGATGAGGGCGAACACCACGCCGCCGAGTCCCAGCGCGCACAGCGCCCCGCCGAGCCAGTCGACGCGGATGCCGCTGGGCCGCTCCTCCAGGCGCAGGCGGGCGAGCAGCACGAGTGTCACCGCGATGGGGACGACGTTGATGAGGAAGACGAGCCGCCAGGTCAGGTAGTCGACGAAGAGGCCGCCGATGAGCGGCCCGACCAGCTGGGCCGCCGTGGTGAACGCGGTCCAGACCCCGATCGCGCGCGACTGGACGTCTGCGTGCATGGTCGCGGTGATGAGGGCGAGGGAGCTCGGCACGAGCAGGGCGCCCGCTGCTCCCTGCGCGGCCCGGGCGGCGATGAGCATGGTGGGGTCGACGGATGCGGCGACGGCGATCGAGGCGATGCCGAACGCTGCCAGCCCGATGCGCATGATGCGGACCCGTCCGTAGGCGTCCGAGGCGGAGCCTGCCAGCAGGATCAGGGCGCTGAGGGTGATGAGATAGGCGTCGACCGCCCACTGCTGGGTCGTGATGCCGCCGCCGAGCTCCGCGCTGATCGCCGGGAGCGCGACCGTCACGACCGTGCCGTCCAGGAAGGTGACGAAAGAGGCGAGCACGGCGATGGCGATCACCAGGCGTTGCAGGGATGAGAAGGCGGGCACAGCGCGACTCTACGCCCTTCCACGGACATCGAGCTCTTACGTATTTATAGAACAAAAGGACGAAGAAATACTTGCTCTGAACACTCCTGTTTGGTATCTTTGAGTTATGAAGAATCCGATGCAGGGGCTTGTGGAGGCGGTCGACGCCCTCCGCTCCGCATGGGGTGATGCGCCCGACGTGGCGGGCCTCACGGGTTCTCCGCTGATCGGGCTGCTGGACGCCCTCGGGCTGGTGCACCGGCTCACGGATGCGGCGCTCGCAGAGGTGGCGGCGCGGATCGCCGAGGAGTCGCGCCCTGAGCTGGGTGCGGAGTCGCTCGCGAAGCAGCAGGGCTTCCGCAACACCGCGCAATTGGTGGCGGCAGGTACAGGGGCGTCGACAGGGGAGGCCGTCCGCCTCGTCAAGGCGGGGGAGGCGACGGCGCCGCGGATGACGTTCGGAGGGGAGCCGGCTCCGGCGCGGCATCCGCACGTCGCCGAGGCTCTGCGCGCGGGACGGCTCGGGATGCCTGCGGCGTCGCGGATCGTGACGATGCTCGATCGCGTCGCGGTCGCGGCGGGTCGTGAGCGGGTGCAGGAGGGCGAGCGCCTGCTCGCCGAGCAGGCGCCGGGGCTCAGTCTCGATCAGGTCGGCAAGCTCATCGTGCGGGTGGAGGCGTGGCTGGATCCGGACGGAGTCGAGCCGCGGGCGGAGGAGGCCAGGGCGGCCCGATCGATGACGATGTTCGAGCGTGACGGATCGCTGCACATCACTGCTGTCCTGGATGCGATCGCGGGAGCATCGGTCAAGACCGCGATCGATGGCTATGTCTCTGCGCAGTTCCAGGCACGCGGAAGCGACCCCGACGAGGAGGACCGCCGGACGGTGGCGCAGCTCCGCGCCGACGCGCTCGCGGCCCTGGCCGATCACGCTCTCGGCTGTGAGCAGAAGGACGTTCCCCTGAACGGCGCGCGCGTCGTGGTGCGCATCGATCTCCCGTCGTTGGAGTCCGGCACCGGGATCGGGACGATCGACGGGATCGACCAGCCGATCAGCGCGACCGCCGCGCGGCGGCTCGCCGCCGGTGGAGGCGTCATCCCCTGGGTGTGCGGTTCCGAGGGCGAGATCCTCGACTGGGGCAGGGAGAAGCGCCTGTTCACGCTGGCGCAGCGGCTGGCCCTGGTCGAACGGGATGGCGGATGCGCGATGTGCGGGCTTCCGCCGAGCATGACGAAGGCGCATCATCTCCGGTGGTGGCATCGCGATGCCGGGCGGACGGATCTCGCCGACGGGGTGCTGCTGTGCGAGACGTGTCACCATCGCATCCACGACAACGGCTGGGAGATTCTCGTCGAGGGCGCCGGTGTCCGCGCGAAGGTCTGGTTCACCCCGCCGCCGCATGTCGATCCGGCGCGTACGCCACGCCTGGGCGGCCGGGCGCGATACGACCTCGCGGTGTGAAAGCGGTCGTGCGCGGCGATGCAGGTGTACGCCGCCTTCATGTCCGGCTGCTCGAAGTGAAGGCGGTCCGCGCGCGGCGATGCGGCCAGGTGGCTCTTGGCGCAGCCAGGTGGAGTTGTGGGAGCTGCATTGCGGGAGGCGCCCTGCAGGATGCGCGCTGCGGGAGGCCGTCGCAGGAGGCGCATCGGGGGACCTGCGCTGCGGAAGACGGGCCTCTGCGGGAATCGTCGCGCCTTCGGCGCGGTTGTCACATGCATGACGACCGTCGGAATCATCGGAGCAGGACACATCGGATCGCAGGTGGCGCGCGCCGTCACCGGTCTCGGCTACGAGGTCGTGATCGCGAACTCGCGCGGGCCGGAGACGCTCTCGTCGCTGGTCGCAGAGCTCGGATCCTCGGCACGAGCCGCGACCGCGGAGGAGGCGGCCAAGGCGGGCGACGTCGTCGTGGTGACGGTGCCGCTGGCCGCGTACCGCGACATCCCCGCCGGGCCCCTCGACGGCAAGATCGTGCTCGACACGAACAACTACTACTGGGAGCGCGACGGGCACATCGCGGAGCTCGATCGCGGAGAGGCCACGACATCCGGCCTGCTCCAGGCGCATCTTCCCGGATCCAAGGTCGTCAAGGCTTTCAACCACATCATGGCACCCGACATCACGACGACCGGCAGCCCCGCCGGCACCCCGGGGCGCAGAGCGCTGGGAACCGCGTCCGACCACGACGAGGCGATCGCCTTCGTGGCGGAGCTCTACGACCGCATCGGCTTCGACACCGTCTCGGCCGGCCCGCTGAGCGAGTCATGGCGGCTCGAGCGCGACCGTCCTGCCTACGTCGTGCGACAGGACGCGGACGAACTCCGCGAGAACCTCGCGAAGGGATTCCGGGTGCGCCCCGAGGACAACGCCTGACCAGCATCACGAGCCGTGCTCCTCGGCTCCTGTCGAACCCCGACGAGGCACGCGCCGTCGTCTGATCGCATCAAGGACACCATCGACGCGCGGGGGCTTACGGGGTTACTCTGACCTCAGGCGGGTCTCCTGCCCGCTTCTCACCGGCGAGAGCCGCTAGACGAGCGAGGTATGAGATGGATTCGATGATGATGGACGCCGTGCCGTCGGACATGATGTCGATGCCGGGCATGGACATGATGGACATGGCCGTCATGCAGGCCTGCATGGACGCGTGCTCGGCCTGCGAACAGGCCTGCACGGTCTGCTCGATGCAGCTGATGGACTGCGCGCCGGCGTGCATGAACTGCGCCGACATGTGCAACACGATGATGCGCTCGATGATGCGCATGCAGGGCATGACCCCCGCGGTGATGATGTCGATGCTGGACGCCTGCATGGCGATGTGTCAGATGTGCATGGACGCCTGCATGGAGCACGCGGACCACAGCGAGGTCTGCAAGATGTGCGCTCAGGCGTGCAAGGCCTGCATGGATGCCTGCATGGCCATGAAGGACATGATGATGGCAGCCGCCTGAGCGGGGTGCGTTTCGACTCGGTCGCTGCGCGTCCTCGCTCAACGAGCGGGTGGGGTGCTGCGCGTCGTGGTCCGGTGGGCGGGTGAAGGAGGCCCGCTTCGTCCGGGTCATTCGTTGGGCGAGCGGAGCGAGTCGTGGTCTCCCCGTTCGTTGAGCGAGCGGAGCGAGTCGAAACGGGGTTCGGGGTGGGTGCGTCTCGACTCGGTCGCTGCGCGTCCTCGCTCAACGACCGACTGGCGGAGGAAACCGTCAGAGCGCGACGTTGAACTGCACGCGCCCCACGGCGAGGACGTGGTACCGGGCGTGCAGCGCCACCGGTGTTCCCTCGGCCGCCTCGAGAGCGGCTCCCGAACCGTTCCACAGCACGTGCGCCGCACCCTCGAGATCGCGCACCACCAGGTCGCCCGAGACCGCGTCGGACGACTCGACGATCCCGTCGATCCACTCGCCGGGCGTCGCCGATGCGAGCCGCGCCTGGATCAGGTGCAGCGCGTGACCGGGTGCGAAGGAGGAGCAGACATCACCGTGGTCGCACATGCACGCCGCACGCTCACGCACCTGAAGGGGCGAGAAGGCGGGCTGCGGGCTGGACACGATGATCTCCGATCGACGGGTGCGTTCAGGCAAGAGTAGGTCTGCCCTCCACCGCCGCCAACCGCGCGCGAAACGGGACGAAACAAAGCAGACGGCAATCTCTCGGAAACGTGCACGACACGCTCGGGCCATGCGAGCCGCGATCCCGTGCTCCTCGCACACTTCCGTCGCGCCACCATGGGTCATCGATCCATAGGCCCCGTTTCCGCGCTCCAGCACACTGGGCTCTCAACAGCCGGTGCAGAGAGCGGAGCGTCATGGAGTCCTTCGAGGTCGCAGTCGTGGGGATGGGAGCGCTCGGCAGCGCTGCCGCATATCACCTCGCCCGTCGAGGGGCGAAGGTCGTGGCCTTCGAGCAGTACGACCTCGGCCATGTGCGCGGGGCGTCGCACGACACCTCGCGCATCGTGCGCACCTCCTACGGAGCGCCGGAGTATGTCCGCCTCGCCCAATCCGCATACCGCGACTGGGCGGATCTCGAGCAGGAGTCGGGCGAGCGTCTGCTGACGATCACGGGAGGCGTGATCTTCCTGCCGATCGACGGTCCGTACTCGGCATCCGACTTCACCTCCGCGCTCGAGGAGTGCGGAGTCGAGCACGAGCTGCTCGCCCCCGACGAGGTGCGCCGCCGCTGGCCGCAGTTCCGGGTGCCGGAGAACGTCGAGACCGTCTACACCCCGGACTCGGGCATCGCCCACGCCGCCAGGACCGTCGCCACCCTGCAGCTGCGTGCGCGTGCGCTCGGCGCGGACATCCGGGACCGGACGGCGGTTCAGGCGCTCGTCCCCGACGGCGACGGCGTGATCGTCCGCACGGCGAACGGGGAGGTGCGCGCGGGTCGTGTGGTGCTGGCGGCTGACGCCTGGACGAACACGCTGCTCGAGCCGCTCGGCGCCGCGATCCCGCTGGATGTCATGCAGGAGCAGGTCACCTACTTCCGCCCGGCGGATCCGGCGCCGCTCGGCGCCGATCGCCTCCCGGTCTGGATCTGGGAGGACGAGGAGTGCTATTACGGCTTCCCCACCTACGGGGAGCCGACGGTGAAGGCGGCTCGCGACGTCTCGGAGAACCGCATGTCGCCGGAGGAGCGCACCTTCGTGCCATCGCCGGAGCTCACCGCGCAGCTGGACGCCTTCGTGCACGGGCTGATCCCCGACGCCGGCGAGCAGCTGCGCACGGTGACCTGCCAGTACGCGCTGACCCCCGATCGGCGCTTCGTGCTCGGCCCCCTGCCGCAGCATCCCGACATCATCGTCGCGCTCGCCGCCGGACACGGCTTCAAGTTCACGCCCGCCTTCGGGCGCATCCTCGCGGAGCTCGCCCTGGACGGCGAGACGGCGGATGACATCGCCGCCTTCGCGGCCCCGGCCCCGGCCGAAAGCCGCTGAATGGTCCGGTACATCCTGACGCGGGTGCTGTCCTCGCTCTTCGTCCTCCTCGTGCTGTCGGTCATCGTCTTCTCGATGGTCCGCATCATCCCCGGCGACCCGCTGGCGGCCTTCGCGGACCCGGCGAACCCGGATCCGGAAGCGCTGGCGGAGCTGCGCCACGAGCTGGGGCTCGATCAGCCGGCCGTCACGCAGTACTTCGTCTGGCTCGCCGGCGTCCTGCGCGGCGACTTCGGGGCGGCGATCACCCTGCCCGGCCAGGTGTCCGACATGATCGCGACGCGTCTCCCGCTGAGCCTCACCCTCGCGGTCATGGCGACCGTCTTCGGCGTCGTGCTGGGCCTGCCCGCCGGCGTCCTCGCTGCGACGCGCTGGCGCCGGCCGAGCGATCACATCGTGCGCGGCACCTCCTTCGTCCTCCTGGCGACGCCGCCGTTCGTGCTCGGCGCCGTGCTCATCCTGGTGAACTCGCTGACCCTCCGTCTGCCGCTGGTGGGCTATGCGGGGGCGGCGGGCGATCCGCTGCGGGCCGTCGGCGTCCTCGTCCTCCCGGCCCTCCTCATCGGGATCGTGCTGGCCGCGATCATCGCGCGATACACCCGCGGGACTCTGCTGGACACCCTCGGCCAGGACTTCGTCCGCACCGCCCGAGCGAAGGGCGCCGCACCGGGCCGCCTCGTCGGACGGCATGCGCTGCGCAACGCGCTCATCCCCGTCACCACCGTCGTGGGCATCGAGCTGGCGGCACTCGTCGGCGGCACGGTCGTGATCGAGCAGGTGTTCTCCCTCCCCGGCATGGGACAGCTGCTCCTCACCGGCATCCGCAGCTCCGACTACCCGATCATCCAGGCGACCGTGCTCCTCATCGGCGCCGTCTACGTCGCGATCAACTTCATCGTCGACCTGCTCTATCCCCTCATCGACCCCCGAGTGAGAGTGCACGCGCGATGATGACCGTCACCCGAGAGCTCGCCCTGTCGCTGACCGCCGGCACGCGCCGCCGTCGGCCGAAGCTCGGTCCCGCCTTCTGGGCGGGCGCCGGCATCCTCGCGGTCATCCTCCTGCTGGCTGGCTGGATGAGCCTGTGGCCGCCCTACGACCCGCTCGGCACCGCGGGAGCGCCGATGGCCGGCCCGAGCGCCGCGAACCTGCTCGGCACGGACAACCTCGGGAGGGACACCTTCACGCGTCTCATCCTCGCGGCGCGGACGAGCCTGCTCATCTCCGGCGCTGGAGCGCTGCTCGGGGCCGTCGTCGGGACCGCGTTCGGACTCGTCGCCGGCTATCTCGGCGGCTGGGTGGACGCCGTCATCATGCGCGTCGTCGATGCGATGCTCGCCCTTCCGGCGATCCTCGTCGCGCTGGTCGTCGGGGTCGTGATCGGGAACGGCCCCTGGCCGCTCATCGTCGCGCTCGGGCTCGTCTTCGCCCCCGGGTTCGCACGCGTCATGCGGGCGCCGGTGATCGCCCTGCGGGAGCGGGACTTCGTCCTTGCCGCCACGCTCTCCGGCGTCCGGGGCTCGCGCGTCGTCGCCCTGCACCTGCTGCCGAACGTCCTGACCCCCCTGTTCGTCCAGTTCGCCTCCGTCGCCTCGCAGATCGTGCTCATCGAGGCGGCGCTGAGCTATCTCGGGCAGGGGGTCCAGGCGCCGGAGCCTTCCGCGGGCCGGATGATCAGCGAGTTCACGCGGTTCATGCAGATGCAGCCGCTGCTGATCATCCTGCCGTCGCTCGTCATCATCCTGCTCTCCGCCGCCTGGAACCTGCTCGCCGACGGCCTGCAGGACTGGCTCGCCCCGCGTCGCGAGCCCGCGTTCTCGCTCGGCGGTCGCCGCCGTCGTCCTCCTCGCACCGCACGCACCGGAGAAGTCCCGAACACCCTCACAGAAGAGAGCCCGCAATGAAGAAGCGAATCCTCGCCGGGACGGCCGCTGTCGCCGTCGCCGCTCTCGCGCTCACCGGCTGCACGTCCACCGGCGACACCCCGACCGGGGAGCCCGCGGGCGATCCCGTCGCCGGGGGGACCCTCACCTGGGGCGTTCCCGCCGAGCCGTCCGCCGGCGGCATCGACCCGATGGTCGCCTCGGCGATCGCCGCGGAGGTGATCGACTCGATCGCCTACGACACCCTGCTCACCCGCGACGACGACGGCACGGTCGAACCGGCCCTGGCGACCGAGTGGGAGCAGACCGACGAGCTGACCTGGGTCTTCCAGCTCCGCGACGACGTGACCTTCGCGGACGGATCCCCGTTCGACGCCGGTGACGTCGTCTACTCCTTCGAGACCCGCAAGGACGGCGGCTCGAACGCCACCTATCTCAGCAGCATGGAGAGCGTGGAGGCGACCGGCGACCACGAGGTGACCTTCCACTTCAGCCAGCCGGACGGCACCTTCCTCGACGCGGTCTCGGCGCGTCAGACCTTCTTCATCGTCAGCGAGGAGGCGTACGGCGGGGCGACGGAGGAGGAGCGCCAGACGCTCAGCGTCGGCACCGGGGCCTTCCAGGTCACCGACTGGGAGCAGGGCGTCTCCATCACGATGGAGAAGAACGAGAACTACTGGGGGGAGGAGCCGTACCTCGACACGATCGTGTTCGAGCTCTACCCCGACGAGAACACGCTGCTCGCCGCCCTGCAGCAGGGCACCGTCCAGGCGGCTTCTTTCATCGACGGCAGTCTCGCGCAGCAGGCCGAGACGGCGGGCTTCACGCTCGGGGATGCCGCGTTCCGGCAGAACCTCGCGATCTACATCAACCCGGAGTCCGGGCCGCTGGCCGACGTGGACGTGCGCCGGGCGTTCTCGCTCGCGCTGGACAGGCAGGCGCTCGTCGACACCGCGATGCTCGGGAACGCCGGCGTGTCCTTCGTCCCGCCCGCCGGTGATCCCGGCGCCACGGACACCGCCGACTTGCCCTACTACACGCGGGACGTGGAGGAGGCGAAGCGGCTGCTCGAAGAGGCGGGGCAGCCCAGCCCCGAGATCACCCTCAGCTACATGGGGGACGTCGCCCAGGCGCATCACCCGGTCTACGAGATGATGCAGCAGCAGCTCGCGGAGGCCGGCATCACCCTGAACCTCGAGGCCACGCCGCTCTCCGAGATCGCGCCGGTCTTCACCACGGGCGAGACCTGGACCGATCTCGTGGCGATCCCCGGCAGCCCCCGCGCCTCTGCGGTGTTCTACCTCGAGCCCGTGCTGCTCCCCGGCGGCGTCTACAACCACTGGGACGGCAACCCGGACGCCGAGAAGGCGCGCGAGCTGCTCACGCAGGCGAAGGCGGCCGCCACTCCCGAGGAGTACGCGGATCTCGTCGAGCAGCTTGCGACGGAGGCGGCCGATCAGGTCCTCGAGTTCGTGCCGGCCGCGGTCCCGGTGTACTTCGAGGTCTGGGACAGCAGCAGGCTGCAGGGCTATGAGAACGACGTCTTCTACTCCCGTTCCGGACTCGACTCGGCCTGGCTGAGCGAATGACCCGTGCCCCGGCGCCCGAGGGCGCCGGGGCACATCGATACGCAGTTCCCGAAGCATCCCGAATCCACGCAGGACCTTCCCGAAGGAGCAGCAGTGAAATCCCCCACCACAGCAGTGAGATCCCGAACCATCAGAACAGGCCTCATCGCCTCCCTCGTCGGGGCGCTGGCGCTGACCGGCTGCGCGACGACCGAGCAGACCCCGGAGGACGCCGCCGCCGAGCCGGTCGACGGCGGCACCCTGAACTGGGGCATCCCCGCGCAGCCCGCCGCCGGCGGCGTCGACCCGATGGTCGCCGCCGCGCTGGCGGCCCAGGTCATCATGGACCAGTCCTACGAGACGCTTCTCACCAAGGACGAGGAGGGCGGGATCCAGCCAGGGCTGGCCACGTCCTGGGAGCAGCCGGACGAGCTCACCTACGTCTTCGAGCTCCGCGACGGGGTCGCCTTCGCGGACGGCGAGGAGTTCACGGCCGACGACGTCGTCTACACGTTCGAGACCTATCAGCAGGCGCAGACCGGCAAGAAGGCGTACCTCGCGGGTCTGGAGAGCGTCGAGGCGACCGGAGACCTCGAGGTGGTCTTCCACTTCGCGGAGCCGAACGGGACCTTCCTGAACTCGCTGTCCGGATATCAGACCCTCTTCATCGTCGGGCGCGACGGCTACGGCGGCGCCTCCGAGGAGGACCGGCAGACCCACACATACGGGACGGGGCCCTACCAGGTGGTCGAGTGGCAGGACGGGGTGTCCCTGACGCTGGAGAAGAACGAGCACTACTGGGGTGAGGGCCCCCACTTCGACAGCATCGTCTACCAGTACATCCCCGACGAGGCGACCAGGCTGGCCTCTCTCCAGCAGGGCACGATCCAGGGCGGCTTCTTCATCGACAAGGTGATCGCCGATCAGGCCGTGCAGAGCGGGTACACGCTCGGCGCACCCGCCAACACCCAGGGCGTCGGCATCTACATCAACCCGGGTGACGGGCCGCTCGCCGACGTGCGGGTGCGGCAGGCCGTGTCGCTCGCGCTGGACAGGCAGGCGCTCGTGGACACCGCGATGCTCGGCAGCGGCGAGGTCTCGACCATCATCCCCGCCGGCGACCCCGCCGCCCCGGAGATCGACGAGAGCACGCCCTACTACGTGCGCGACGTCGATGCGGCCAAGGCCCTTCTCGCCGAGGCCGGGCAGCCGAACCCGGAGATCCAGCTCTCCTACTTCGGCGACGTCGCCGCCGCGCACCATCCGATCTACGAGATGATGCAGCAGCAGCTGGCCGAGGCGGGGATCGACCTCGTGCTCAAGGCGACGCCGACCGCGGAGCTCGCCCCGATCTACACGACGGGCGAGTCGTTCACGGACCTCGTCTCGCTGCCGGGCAGCTACCGGCCCGATCCCGCGCTGTACTTCGACGGATTCCTCTCGGATGCCGGTCTCTACAACTACTGGCGCGACGATCCGGATGCCGAGCACGCGCGCGAACTGCTCGAGCAGGTCAGGGCGGAGGGCGACGCGGACCGCAAGGAGCAGCTCGTCGCGGAGCTGACGACCGAGGTCACCGAGCAGGTCCTCGTCCTCATGCCGCTCGCCCTGCCGGTGTACATGGAGATCTGGGACGAGAGCACGCTGCACGGCTACGACAGCGACCCGTACACGTCGATGTACACCCTGACGGAGAGCTGGCTGGAGCAGTGAGCAGCGACGTCGACGCTCTCCGGGTGGAAGACCTGTCCATCGCGTACGGAGGAGCGGCTCCCTCTGTCATCGATGTCTCGCTGCGCGTGCGCACGGGGGAGATCGTCGGCGTCATCGGGGAGTCGGGCAGCGGGAAGTCCAGCGTCGCCCTGGCGATGATGGGGCTGCTGCCCGACTCCGCGGAGGTCACGGCGAAGACGATGTCCGTCACCGACATCGAGATGAAGGACGCCGGAGAGCGCGAGTGGGCCGCCGTGCGCGGCGTGCGCGCCTCGATGGTGTTCCAGGAGCCGATGTCCGCACTGAACCCGTGCATGCGGATCGGCGCGCAGATCGCCGAGGTGCTGCTGATCCACGGCGTGGCCGACAAGCGGGCGGCGCGCAGGAGGGCATTGGACATCCTGAGACTGGTGCGGATGCCGGACGCGGAGCGCCGCATGAACTACTACCCCCATCAGCTCTCCGGCGGGCAGCGACAGCGCGTCGTGATCGCGATCGCCGTGGCGGCCGATCCGACCCTGCTCGTCGCCGACGAGCCGACCACCGCGCTGGACGTCACGGTCCAGGCGCAGATCCTCGATCTCATCCGCACGCTTCGCGACGAGACCGGGATGGGCGTGCTCTTCATCAGCCATGATCTCGGCGTGATCGGTCAGCTGTGCGAGCGCGTCGCCGTGATGTACCGCGGCCGCATCGTGGAGTCCGGGCGCACGCAGCGCGTGCTGACGGATCCGCAGCATCCGTACACGCGGGCTCTGCTGGAGAGCATCCCGCGTCCGTCGGTGCCCGTGCGGTCGCCGCTCGCGGTGATCCCGGCGGACAACGACTTCGCCGATGTCCCCGCCGTGCTCGAGGAGGCGCTGTGAACGACGACGTCCTGAGGGTGAGGAACGTCACCCAGCGCTTCGGGCACGGGGAGGGCGCCATGACGGCGCTCGACGACGTGAGCCTCGACGTGCGCCGCGGGGAGACCCTCGGCCTCGTCGGCGAGTCCGGGTCAGGGAAGAGCACGCTGGCCAGGGCGGTCCTGCTCATGCGCCGGCCGACGGCGGGGGCGATCGAGTTCGACGGCGAGGACGTCACGAGCCTGCGCGGACGTGCGCTGCGCCGCCATCGACGGCGCGTGCAGATGGTCTTCCAGGATCCGAACGACTCCCTCGATCCGCGGTTCACGATCGCCCGCTCCGTCGCCGAGCCGCTCGTCGCCGCCGGCATCCCCGGAGCGGAGCGGCGGATGCGGGTCTTCGAGTCGCTGGAGCAGGTGGGGATACCCGCCGATGCTGCCGGGAGGTATCCCCACGAGTTCTCCGGCGGGCAGCGCCAGCGCATCGCCATCGCCCGTGCGATGGCCGCCGAGCCGGAGTTCGTCGTGCTCGACGAGCCGACCTCGGCACTGGACGTCTCCGTGCAGGCGCAGGTATTGAATCTGCTCGTGCGCCTCCAGGAGCAGACCGGGGTGACCTATCTGTTCATCACCCACAACCTGTCCGTGGTGCACCACGTCGCCCACCGGGTGGCCGTCATGCACGACGGGCGGGTCGTCGAGGAGGGTGCGGGCGAGCAGATCATGACCGACCCGCAGCATCCCTACACCCAGGGGCTGCTGGAGTCGATGCCGGTGCTGTACCGCAGCTGAAAACAGGACGGAGCAGGAATGCCGCAGCACATCACGATCGACGGGTGCAACCCGAGCGACTGGAACGCGCCGGGGGTGTTCGAGAACCTCAGGGCGGGAGGCGTGACCGCTGTGAACGCGACGACCGCGATCTGGGAGGGCTTCGCGGACACCGTCGACGAGACCGCCCGCTGGCATCGGCGGTTCCGGGAGCGCGCGGATCTGCTGCTGCACGTGCGCACCGCGGAGGACATCCGCAGGGCGCACCGGGAGGGCAGGGTCGGGATCATCCTCGGCTGGCAGAACATCGCCCCGATCGAGAACGACCCGGACCGGCTCGAGGCCTTCGAGGTGCTCGGGGTTCGCATCGCACAGCTGGCCTACAACATCCGCAACCTCGTCGCGGACGGATGCTACGAGCCGCACGACGGCGGACTGAGCCTGTTCGGCATCGCGACCGTGCGCAAGCTGAACGAGCTGGGGATCCTCATCGACCTCTCCCATGTCGGCGACGAGAGCGCCAGGCAGACGATCGAGCTCTCGGAGCAGCCGGTGGCCTTCACCCACACGCATCTGCGGGACTTCTTCGACACCCCGCGCAACAAGCCGCGCGACCTCATCCGCGCGCTCGTCGAGAAGGGCGGGGTGGTGGGGGCGAACGCCTTCCCGCAGTTCCTGCCGAGCGGCTTCGACGCGGATCTGGGCGAGTACCTCGACGGCGTGGAACGGCTCATCGAGGTCGCGGGCATCGATCACGTCGGCTTCGCCAGCGATTTCTGCGAGGGCCGGGATCACGAGTTCTGGGCGTACCTCGGACGCCTGCACGGCACGACCCCGCAGTTCGACACGCGGGTGCCCGATCCGGATCCGAGGCTCAGAGGTCTCGACGGGAGCTCGGAGATGCCGAACGTCGCAGAGGGCCTGCGCGAGCGGGGATACTCCGAGGACGAGATCGCCAAAGTGATGGGGGAGAACTGGCTCCGTCTCTACGAGAAGGTCTGGAGAAGCTGATGCGCGTGCAACGCCGGGGCGACAACGCCCACGACTGGGAGCTCTACCACGGGGAGGGACGGATCGGCATCGAGTGGTACTTCCAGCAGACCACCGCGCTGCCTATCTCGGTCATGCTCTACCATCTGGAGCCCGGAGCGGAGGAGGGGCAGCACTTCCACCTGGACGGCGCCGAGGACAGCTGCTCGCCGAACAGCTCCGACGAGCTGTACGTCGTCACCGCGGGTGAGGTGGTGATCACCTCCGGAGAGGATCGCAGGGTCCTGCGCTCCGGCGACGCCTTCTATGCCCCGGAAGGCATGAAGCACGGGGTGCGCAACGAATCGGATGCCCCGGCCGAGCTCGTGCTCGTCTTCGGGCCGCGCGGACAGCACCCGTTCCCGCAGACCGGTGCGGAGGCGTTCGAGGTGGAGTAGGGGCGGGCTGCCGGGGTATAGCAGCGGGCCGCTTTCAGGCTATGCTCAGGTTCGCAGAGTATTGGCTGGGTCAGCGTGATCGTTCTCGAGACCCCTGAATGTGTGGGTCGCGGAGGACAGGCGTGAGCGATGCGTCGACGGTGAAGGCTGTTCCGATGAGGCGTCGGGGGCTGGCGATGCTGATCGCCGGGGTCCTCGCAGTTGCCACGGGTCTCGTGGTGATCCACGTGGCCGGGACGAGCGAGACGGCGGACTGCTCGCGATTGGAACGCGAGGACGCGGCGGACGCGGCGGTGCTCGCCGCCGCATGCGGGGACGACGTGGAGATCGTCGCCGAACGGTCTCCGTGGATGAGCGTGTTCGCGCGGCCGGACGGAACCTCCCGGATGTCTGTGAGCGTGGTGCCGTCCCAGACGGACGTGAACGGCGAGTGGGAGCCGCTGAATACCGATGTGCTGGTGGAGCCGGCGGAGGAGGACGATTCGGCAGCCGGCGTCGGTCCCGGATCCGGTGGCGGAGCAGGATCGGGCGGCATCGTGTCGACAGCAAGGGTCCCGGCATCGGCGGAGGACCCTGATGAGGGCGGCATGTTGCCTGTGGCCGCGCCGGTCTTCCCGATGCAGTTCAACCCCGGCGGAGAGGCGGGAGCTGATCTGCCATTGGGTGCTGTGGAACGGGACGGCGCATGGGTGAAGCTGTGGTTCCCGCTCGAGCTTCCGGTGCCGGTGGTCGAGGATCGGTTCGTGACGTATGAGCTCGCACCGGGCGTTCGCCTCGTGGTCGCCGTAATGGCGGACGGATCGGGATTCCGGCCGATTGTGGAACTGGACTCGCCTGATGCGGCTGCCTGGTTCCGTGACGCGCTCGAGGACGCGCGAGTTCAGGACGGGCTCCCGGGTACGGGATTCGACATCGCGTATCGCGTGGAGGCATCGGCAGGACTCGAACTGCGAAGCGTCGACGAGGTCGGCTTCGAGTTCGCGGATGCAGAGGGGGAGGTGCTGTTCTGGTCGCCGCCTTCGACGATGTGGGATTCAGCCGCTGGGCCAGATGACGAGGCAGAGGGGCCGGAGCGCGCGGAGTTCCCGCGGCCGGGGGACCGCTCAGTGAGAATGCCGGTCCACGTGGCGGATGCGGACGAGGGGGCCGGCACGGTCGTGATGTCGCCCGATGAGGAGATGCTCACCGCGGCGGAGACCGTATGGCCGGTGCGGATCGATCCGACGCTGGGCGGTCGGACGCCGGCGGAATGGGTGGCGATCCGCACGGGCGGTTATACGAGCCCGATCTACAAGTGGACGGACACCTCGGCGCGCAACGGCGAATCGATGGGGCTCTGTTCTCTGAGCTGGAGTTCATCGTGCGGGACGACCTTCACGTCGCGACTGGTATGGGAGTTCGGTGGCACGCTGTCGACCTGGATGAAGACGCTGGACGGCTCGGACATCATCTCGGCGTCGTTCACCGCTGATCCCGGTGGACGCGGCAGCTGCACCTCGACGCGGACGGATGCCTATCGCACGGTGTCGATCACGCAGGAGCAGCGGACATGGAGCACGCTGACCTTCTCCTCGTACCTGGCGAACGTGACGGCGCCTCAGGGCGATTCCTGCAGTGACTCGGGTGTGCGGCGGGGCTGGGATGTGCGATCGGCCGTCATGACTGCGGCGGATGGCAACGCCGCATCGATCAACATCGGCCTGAAGGCGAACTCCGAGTCCAACTCGAACGGGTACAAGACCTATCGTGCGGACGCTCGGTTGGACATCGTCTACAACCGCCCCCCGAACGCTCCCACCTCGGTGCGGCTGACGTCGCCGGCGCTCACCTGCACGTCCGGGACCGCACGCCAGGCGATCGCGTCGACCACTCCGACGATCGCGGGTGTGGTCAGCGACCCGGACGGTGGGACGGTGCAGCCACAGTTCCAGGTTCTCATCGCCGGGACCGACACCGAGGTGTGGTCCAGCGGCACGCTCGCGGCGAAGGCCTCGGGCTCGGCGGTGAGCGCGGCCGTGCCCTCGGGCAAGCTCGTTCACGGGCAGCGTTATCAATATCGGATCCGAGCCTCGGACGGGTCGAAATGGTCGAGCTGGTCGGCGGCGAAGTGCGAGTTCGCCGTCGATATCGAGAAGCCCGCGAGCCCGGTCGTAGCTCCGGTTCGCTCCGGCGTTGCAGCCGTCTATGAAGAGGATGTCGAACGCGGCGGAGTGGGGATGAGCGGCAAGTTCACCCTGACGCGTGGCAGCTCGAGTGCGATCGCGTCGATCCGGTACTCGTTCAACAGCACGACGCTCGGGTCGACGGCGACTCCGGGCAGCGACGGGTCGGTGACGATCTCGTATACGCCGACGACAACGGGGCCGGTCACACTGCGGGCAGCGGCGCGCGACGCGGCAGGCAACCAGTCGACGACGACGATGTATGTCTTCGACGTCGGGGCGGCGAAAGAGGACGGCGTCTGGATGATGGACGAGGGGGAGGGGGAGACCGCCGACGACTCCAGCGGTGTCGGCGAGGCTCAGACCCTGTCCGTCGTCGGACCGGAGTGGGCGGACGGGCCGCATGCTCTGTTCGATGTGCGGGCGGACGACCGGTCATTGCGGTTCGATGGAGTCGACGATGAAGCGACGACGGGTCCGGTCGTGGACACGACCGAGTCGTTCGTGGTCTCGGCATATGTGAAGCTTGACGCTGACACTTTGGCCGGGGGACGGTATACGGCGGTGTCTCAGGATGGCGTGGCCCAGTCGGGATTCGTCCTCGGCTATACCCCTTCTTGCACGGGCATGCCCGAGGGATGCTGGACTTTCGGGGTCAGGAATGCCGACACGGTGGGCTCGACAGGGACAGTGGCGGAGTCATCCGTCCCTGTCGTCGAGGATTCCTGGGTTCATCTGGTGGGCGCGCAGGACGTCACGTCGCAGACATTGCGCCTGTGGGTGTGCGAGATCGGCACACCGGCGGATCCAGGCGATGGCGTGCCGGTGGTCTCATCGATCCCGCGTACCTCGTCCCCATGGTCCGCGGCCGGGGCGTTCGTGGTGGGTCGTGCCCAGCAGGACCGTAACCCGGCGCGGTGGTGGCCAGGACAGATCGACAACGTGCGCGTCTTCTCGGGGCAGGTGGTTTCCGAGTCGAAGATCCGCAGGATGTGCCAGGGGGCAGAGGCGACCGACTACGGCGCCGGTGCCGACGCGCTGGACCCGACGACCACGAACGGGGAGTGAGACGTGAAGGACAATCGACTTCCAGCCCTGCCTGTTGGTCGGCGCACGGGCAGACGCCCGCACCTGTCGCGGATCCTGCTCGCGGCCGGGCTGACCGTACTGCTGGCCGTGGACCCGTTCATGGTCGGTCAGGCGAACTCGCCTGCCGCGGTGGCGGCTGCCCCGATCGAAGATCGGCAGGCCAACTTCGCATCCGCGCTGGCCGGAGTCACGGGCCAGACCGCCGCTCCGGCGGAGAACCTCACCGGTGAGTGGCCGATCACGGACACTGAGCCGCTTCCCGCTGCGGCGGCCACGCTGCCGACGGCGGACGAGGCGACCCTGACCATCGCGTCGGGTGAGACCGCGCAGACGGAGCTCGGGGGGATGCCGGTCGAGGTCGCTTCGGCCGATTCCTCATCGCCCGACGCTGTCACCGTGCGGGTCGAGGACCAGGCGGTCGCGCAGGCGGCTGGGGTCACCGGCGTGGTCTTGGACGTCGTCGACGCAGATGATGCGGAAACGACAGAGTCGCGGAATGTGGAGCTGTCGCTCTCGTACGCTGATTTCGCGGGCCTGTCAGGAGGCGACTGGGCGACACGCGTGCAGCTGGTGTATCTGCCCGGTTGTGACGAGGACGCCGCGGAGACGGCGGACTGCCGACCGCAGCCGCTGGAGTCGGTGAACGATCCGGTGGCGCAGACGGTCACCGGTGTGGTGCCGGTTCGGTCGGGAGCCGATGCGGCGCGGACCATGTCCTCGGCGGCGACGAGCAGGGTGGCGGTCGTCTCCGGCGCATCCGGCGCCGCGGGCGACTGGTCGAGGTCGGGTCTCTCCCTGTCGTCGACCTGGGGCTCCTCCGGTAACACCGGGGCGTTCACCTGGTCGTACCCCCTGAATGTGCCCGAGCCGGCGTCCGGGCTGGCACCGGAGCTGACGCTGTCGTACTCGTCCGCCGTCTCGGATGGGCGCGTGCCGTCCATGAACAACCAGTCGGGATGGATCGGCGAGGGATTCGACCTGACCTCCAGCTACATCGAGCGGCAGTACACGCCGTGTTCCACGGATACTGAGGGCGCGGCGAACAACGCGGATCGCGATTCCGGCGATCTGTGCTGGGGGAAGGCGAACGCGACCCTGGTGTTCAAGGGCGCGGCATCCCCGCTCGTCTACGACACGGATGCGGAGGCCTGGCGCACGGTCACGGAAGACGGCAGCCGTATCGAGGTGAAGACGGGCGGCTGGAACGACGGAGAGGACGGCGAGTACTGGAAGGTCACGACCGTCGATGGCACGCAGTTCTTCTTCGGGCGCGGCAAGCAGTCGGCTTCGGGCTCCGAGCTGAACTCGGCGTGGACGGTGCCGGTGTACGGCAATCACAGCGGCGAGTCCTGCTATCACTCCTCGGCTGACGGAGGGTTCGCCGCGTCGCGATGCACGCAGGTGTGGCGCTGGAATCTCGACCATGTGGTCGACCCTTCCGGCAACACGATGACCTACACGTACGCGGCTGAGTCCAATGCGTATGTGCCCGACTACACCGCCAACACCTCGTGGACCCCGATCTCGTATGTCTCGGGCGGTCACCTGGCTAGGATCGACTACGGCACCCGTGCAGGGGCATCGGGTAATGCACCGTTCCGGGTGGTGTTCGACACGGAGAGCCGGTGTGTCACCGATCCGACCGACGGAGCGTCGCTGTGCGCGAATGGGGCGTCCGCAACGGACGACAGCAAATGGCTGGACACCCCGGCCGACCTGCGGTGCAAGGTGTCCGATGACGAATGCCTGAACGTCGTGCCGGTGTTCTTCGACACGACGCGGCTGGCGAAGATCACCGCCCAGGCGTGGGATGGCGCCGCCTACCGCCCCATAGATTCGTGGGCGTTCACACAGCGATTCGTCGGCGAGGGCGACGCCGGGGAGGTCGATCACGCGGCGAGCATCGCCCTGCGACTGGACGCGGTGCGACGGACCGGGCATGGCGGCACGGCGGCCACCTCCGATGACATCGTCCTCCCGGCCGTCCAGTTCGGATACATGTCGCTGGCGAACCGGGTCGACACCGTCACCGACGGGCAGTCGGGGCTGTGGCGACCCCGAGTGATCCGGGTACGCACCGAGTCGGGCGGGGCGGTGAACGTCAGCTATCGCACCGAGTGCGACCCTGAGCACCTGCCGGGCACCACGGCGGCGGCGCAGGAAGCCAACACGAAGCTCTGCTACCTCGTGAAGTGGCAGCCTGACGGAGAGCTCAGCCCGCAGAACCACTGGTTCCACAAGTACGTGGTGGAGAGCATCGTCGAGGACGGCGCCCCTCACGTGTCCGGCGGCGGTGACCTGATCACCGGATCCTTGTCGAAGACGACCCGGTATTCCTATCTCGGCGGGGCCGCCTGGGTGAAGCCGAAGGGCCCGATGGTCGATGCCGACCTGGTGACCTACTCGGAGTTCCGCGGGTTCGCGCAAGTCGCCACCACATACGGAGAGGGCGAGCAGCAGGCGACGACGGAACGCAGCACCTACTTCCGGGGCACCGGAGCCGATCTCACCGCGGGGCCGGCGGGTCACACGGTCACGGTCACAGACCGTGAGGAGTTCGCCGGACAGGTGCTCGTGTCGCAGGAGCTGAACGGCGCTTCGAAGGTCTCCGAGCTCGTCAGCCAGCCGTCCGCCCCGGTCACGATCGCCACCGGCACCGGGGGGCTGAAGGCCACACGCATCCCCTCGGTGACGACATACGGCTTCGTCTATGACGCCGCGGGGACGCTGGTACGTCGGACGTCATCGAAGACGACGAACGACTCCAAGGGACTTCCGGTGACGGTCGAGGACCGCGGAGACCTGAGCACCGCGGCCGACGATCTGTGCACGAAGACGACCTACCGGCGCGACAGCGCCTACACGACGGCGAACATGCTCGCCTATGCGTCGAAGACCGAGGTGTTCGGTGTCCACTGCGAGGCCTCGCTGACGTCGGCGTCCTTGATCAGTCGCGACACCGCGACCTACGACACTGCGGGCCGGGTGACGCAGACCGCGTCGATCGACCCGGCCGATCCCGCCGGTGATCTCACCCGAAGCGCCGCCGAGTATGATGCCGCGGGCCGGGTCGTGTCGCAGGCCGACGCGGTGGGCAACGAGACGACCATCGCCTACACATCGGCGGCCGGGGGACAGCTGTCGAAGATCGTCACGACCTCGCCCGATCCCGATGGGTCGGGGCCGGTGGCGGCGTTCACGTCGACGCAGACCTTCAATCCGCTCACCGGCGCGCTCCTGTCCGTCAAGGACCAGAACGGGCTTGTCACCGAGAGCACCTACGACGCGCTGGGACGGATGACCAGCCTCCGGTATCCGCAGCACGCGGACGCCGCGCATCCGTCGATCGAATACGCCTACACGGTGGCCGAGAACGGCCTGAATGCGGTCGTCACGCGCACTCTCGGCGCAGACGGGCAGCGTCAGCATGTCTCCGTCGTGCTGTACGACGGCATGGGACGCCCGTTCCAGTCGCAGCAGGAAGGCGCCGACGCCTTCGCGGACGAGACCGGCCGGATGGTCTCGCACATCTACTACGACTCCGCCGGCCGCATCGCCAAACGCACTTCACCGTGGTGGGCGCAGGGCGACCCCGCCTCGGCGGCGATCACCCCGATCGAGGTGCCGCCGTCGCAGACGACCTATGTGTACGACAAGGCCGGACGGGTCACGGACGAGATCTTCTGGGACGGCACGGACTCCAACCCGGACTACGAGCTCTGGCGCACCACGACCGTCTACGACGGTGCGGCGACTTTGACCATCCCGCCCATCGGGGGAGTCCCGACCGAGGCGATCGCCGATGCGCGGGGACTCACGACCGAACTGCGCGAGTATGTGCGCGACCCGGACACGCAGTCGGAGGCGACCACCCCTGCCGCCGTCCGCGCGCTGACGAAGCAGATCACGCGGTACACGTATGATCCGGCCGGTCAGCTGGTGACGATGACCAATCCCGCCGGCGATGAGTGGACGTATACCTACGACAAGGCCGGGCAGCAGATCGCGGCCAGCGATCCCGATGGCGGCACCACCGAGACGACGTACGACACGCTCGGACGGGTGCTGACCCGTGAGAACGCCAACGGCGATGTGCTCGCCTACACATACGACGCTCTCGGGCGGGCGACCAGCCTCCGAGACGGATCGGCGACCGGCGCCGAACGGGTCACCTGGCAGTACGACACCTCCGATCTGTCCGGCGGTGCGACGGCGCTCGGACAGCTCAGCACCGCGACGCGCTTCGTCGGCGAAGACGAGTACACGATCTCTTATCCCGTGTATGACGCGGCGTACCGGCCGGTCAAGGTCGATACCGCGTTGGGCACGGATGCTGCGCTGCGCGATCTGTCTGGGGCGTCCTTCACCACCGAGTACGCCTATGCGGCCGATGGGCAGGTGTCTCAGATCACGTATCCGCAGGTGACTGATGAGGACGGTGCCCTCGTCCTCGGGCAGGAGACCGTCACCACTCGATTCGATGATGCGTCGATGCCGTCGTGGATGAGCGGTGGGTTCGGCTGGGGCACTTATGTGGCCGATTCGAGGTGGACCGCCGACGGCAAGCCGCTCGTGCAGGATCTGGGCAACACATACGGCGCGGCCGTGTCCTACGACTGGGACGACGCATCTCAGCGGCTGACGGGGATACGCCTGGATCGCGAACGGATCGACGGCGCCGAGCTCGACCTCGCTTACGGCTACGACCAGGCGGGCAATGTCACCAGCATCATCGACGCAGGTGCTGATGCCACGGGTGCGGCGCTCACCGACGCGCAGTGCTTCGGATATGACGGGCTACGCCGTCTGCAGGTCGCGTGGACCGATGCGCAGTCGGAGTGCGACCGTGCCGACGTCACCGCTTCGGATGTCGGCGGTGTGGCGCCGTACTGGACCGAGTACGAATACGACATGCTCGGCAATCGGACGCGGATGGTCGACCACGATGGGTCGGCGGTCGCCACGACCGAGTACGAACACGGTGAGGGGGCGGCGGGCCCGCATCAGCTGACGTCGATGACCGAGGCGAAGGACGGTGGCTCCGTGTCGACGTCCTTCACGTGGGACGCAGCCGGCAACCAGACGTCTCGCACGAGCGCTGGCACGGTGCAGACGCAGACCTGGGACGCGGAGGGCGAACTCCTCTCCGTCGCGGGCGGCGGAGAGGACGTCTCGAACACATTCGATGCGAACGGCTCTCGGCTGGTGCGCGTCGACGAGGAGGGGGCGACGGTGTTCCTGCCGGGCGGGCAGGAGGTCCGCGCCACGGAGGCGGGTGTGACTGCGACGCGCTGGTACGCGTTCGCGGGCATCGTGGTGGCGACGCGGTCGGGTGTGGGGCTTGCGGGGGTGACCAGCATCGTCGTGAACGGGCAGGGCAGTCCGCTCGCTGCGGTGCACAACACGGACTGGGCGGCGCCGGTGTCGCGGGTGCGCCCGGATCCCTTCGGCGGCGCGAGGCAGGGGGAAGTCGGTGAGGTGGCCGGGCGCGGGTTCTTGGGCGCGCCGTCCGATCCGGGTGGGTTGTCGTTGTTGGGGGCGCGGTTCTACGACCCGGTGACGGGCGTGTTCTTGAGTGTGGATCCGGAGCTCGCTCCGGGGGTGCCTGCGCAGTTCAACGCATATGTGTATGCGGGGAACAATCCGGTGACGTGGGCGGATCCGTCCGGTCGCAACTGGTTGGAGGATGCGTGGAAGAACGTCACGGGTTTCGTCGACAAGCATAAGGCGGAGATCAACGGCATCCTTGTTGGGGCGATTGTGACGACAGGATGTCTGATCGTCACTGCGGGGGCGGGGAGCCTGGGGTGCATCGTTGCGGGCAGTGCTACTGCTGCGGCGGTGACGAACATCCACCATCAGGCGAATTCGGGCAAGCCGTTCGACGGGTGGAGTCTGGCCAAGGACACGATTGTCGGCGCCGGTTGGGGCCTGATAGGCGGGGTGGCTGGGAACGCGTTGGTGAAGATCGTTCCCGCGGTGGTGAAGGCTGCCGCGCCGGCGGCGTCGCAGATGGTCAACGCGATCAGCTCGACGCTGCGGCAGGCGATGAGCAGTGTGTCCACAGCGGCGCGTTCCGCGCTCTCCTCCGTCCGGCCAGCCCTCTCGAACGTACGGCCAGCCCTCACGAACACTCGACCGGGAATCAACCCCACCAGTACACCGGCGAACTTGACTAGTCAGGCCGCAAACGGCGGAGCTGCTTCTGTCCGTCTCGGGCAGGCTGGTGAGAACGCCGTCCGAGGTGCGTTCGACATCGGGCCGAAAGCGACAGCCCAGATCGGTGGCCGCACGAGGATCTTCGATGGGCTCAACGACGTCGCGGTCTCGGAGGTCAAGAACGTCAAGTACCAGGCGTACACGCAGCAGTTGAAGGACAGCCTTGCGTACGCCCAGCAGAACGGTCTCCGCTTCGATCTCTACGTCCGTGGTGGCGCGAATCCGACCACGTTGTCAGGACCGCTGGAGGCTGCGATTCGTAACGGCGACATCGGTCTGAGGTACATCCCATGACGGGTCGGAGCAAGCGGTCGGGGATCAGCGCCACCGATCTGATGGCAGAGCTTCAGAACGATCCGGAATACCAGCGCAAGGTTCAGGCGGCGGAGGCCGAGCGTCAAGCGCGAGCCCAGGTGCTCCGTGAGGCCGAGCAGCCAATCGTTGCTGACCTCCGTGCCGCTGGCGTCGAGGTCAACTCGGTCTGGGATCTAGTGAACACCTCCGATCCCTACCCTGCTGCGCTGCCGATCCTGGTCGATCATCTGGAACTTGGTAGCTATCCGGAGAGGGTGATGGAGAGCCTCGGCCGGGCGCTTGCGGTCAAGCCCGCCGTGGCCTTCTGGGAGCGACTCAAGGCTCGCTGGCTGGACGCCAGGAACCCGGGCGAGGAAGACGGCGCTGCGGTCGCGTTGGCCGCTTGTGCGACCCAGGCGCAACTCGACGACCTGATTGGGTTCCTGGCGGTGGAGGAACGTGGGCAATCGCGGATCTACTTCATTCGCCCCATCCTCAAGGTCGGCGGCGACCGCGGCCGTGAGGTCGTCAACGCGCTTCGAGATGATCCCGTGCTCGGGAAGGAAGCGACCGCCCTGCTGAAGCGCCGAAAGTAGCTCAGCCGGCGGTGTGGAGTGCTTGGCGGATGCGGGTGTTGGCGAGGAGTCCGTCGAGGATGTGGAGGACGGCTGCGCGGTCGGTGTCGCTGAGTTTGTCGAGGTCGGCCAGGCGGGTGCCGAGTTCGTCGTGGGCTTGGCGGAAGGGTCTGCGGGCGGCGTTGTCGACGAGGAGGTAGTCGACGGAGACGTCGAAGAGTTCGGCGAACTTCACGATGGCCTCGACGCTGGGCGTGATCTTGCCGTTTTCGTAGCGGCTGATCTGGCCGGCGTCACCGGCGAGCTTGAGGGCGAGGTCGGCTTGGGACCATCCGCGTTCTTTGCGGAGGTTTTTGATCTGCTCGCCGATCGCCATGGCCACCTGCCCTGGTTGGAGTGTTACGGGCTTCAAGTGTGCCGTCATTTCGAGCCTCCTTGTTGCGTGCCGGTTCACTAGGTCCTGCACGATCATGCATACTCTTTCATGTCAGGTTGCAACGACCTACAAGTTGGAAGATTTTTCTGGAGGCAGGCGTGGCGCGCATCCCGGAGACTGAACTCGCTCGGTTGAAGGCCGAGGTGTCGGTGGCGCGGCTGGTGGAGGGCTGCGGGGTCGAGCTGCGAGCGCAGGGCGCGGATCTGGTCGGGAAGTGTCCGTTCCACGATGACTCCTCGCCGTCGCTGGTGGTGACCCCGGGCAAGAATCTGTGGCATTGCCTAGGTGCGTGCGCGCGGGGCGGCGGGCCGATCGATTGGGTGATGACAGCCCAAGGAGTGTCGTTCCGGCACGCGGTGGAGTTGCTGCGGGAGTCTTCGCCGGCACTGGGCCTGGTGTCGACGACGCGGGCGGACAAGGGCAGGGGGCCGGCGGCGCATTCGACCACGGTCAAGTTGAACCGCCCCGGGGTGTCCGGAGGCTTCATTAGTTGGAGGATGAAGTCATGGCACGTCCGAGTAAGTACCCGCGGGAGTTGCGGGAGCGCGCTGTCCGCGCGGTTGCAGAGTCTGTCGCCGAGGGGCGGTATCCGAGCGAGTTCGAGGCGATCCGGACGATCTCGTCGAAGCTTGGGATCGGTTCTCCGGAGACGCTGCGCAAATGGGTCAGGCAGGCCGAGGTTGATGGGGGTTCCCATCCGGGGAAGACGACCGCGGAGATCGCGGAGATCCGTGAGCTCAAGCGGGAGGTCGCGGAGCTGCGGCGGGCGAACGAGATCCTGAAGGCGGCGTCGGCTTTCTTCGCGGCGGAGCTCGACCGCCCATCCAGGTTCTGAACCAGTTCGTCGAGGACCATCGTGAGGAGTTCGGGGTCGAGCCGATCTGCCGGGTGCTGACTGAGAACGGCATCCCGATCGCCCCGTCCACCTACTACGAAGCCCGACAACGTCAGCCCTCGAAACGGCAGCTGCGGGATGCGGAGCTCGTGGAGGTGATCCGCGAAGCCCGCGCCCAGCGGTTCGTCGCCCGTCTCGGCGCGCGGAAGATGTGGTTGTATCTGCGCCGCCGCGGCCACGACGTCGCCCGCTGCACGGTCGAGCGGCTGATGACACAGAACGGATGGGCGGGCGTGCTGCGGGGCAAGAGGGCGCGCACCACGATCCCCAACCCGGACGACGCCCGCTCGCCCGATCTGGTGGATCGGGACTTCACCGCGACGGCCCCGAACCAGCTCTGGGTCGCGGACTTCACCTACGTCGCGACCTGGTCCGGGACGGTCTATGTCGGGTTCATCTTCGACGTGTTCTCCCGCCGGATCGTGGGCTGGCGGGCCGCGACGCGCATGACCACCGATCTCGTCCTCGACACACTCGAGCACGCGATCTGGACCCGCTCACAGGACGGCATCACCGACCTGTCCGGGCTGATCCATCACAACGACGCGGGGAGCCAGTACACGTCATTCGCGTTCACCCAGCGGCTCATCGATGCCGGCGTCGACCCATCCGTCGGCTCTGTCGGCGACGCCTACGACAACGCGATGGCCGAGTCGCAGATCGGGATCTACAAGACCGAGCTGATCCATCCCGAAGGCCCCTGGCGGGGCGTCGATCACGTCGAGATGGAGACCCTGCACTGGGTGCACTGGTTCAACCACGACCGCACCCACGAATCCATCGACGACCTCACCCCCATCGAGGTCGAACAAGCCCACTACGCTACAAGAAACCGTCTCGTCCCGACCGGGTGAGACACGATCAGAAGTGTCCGGACACCCCGGGGCGGTTCAAGCCACTTATTGACGCTTCTTGAGGGCGCTTCGCCGACCACGGGGGATGTCGTGGAGGTGAGCCGCGAGTTCGCAGCGATGGGTGCGGACGAGTTGGAGCTAAGGTATGTGAGCGCCGACGAGTTGCGGGGCATTTATGGGCGCCGAAGCGCGGGATTGCCGAGCGGGCATTCGACGCGTGCCGCCGTGGATGACTTGCTCGCCGCGCTCAAGACATACGGCAGCACCTATGTGGGCACCGTTGGAATGGAGCGAGCAGGCAGAATCGTCTCCGTGTGGCTCACGGAGACTACTGATGCGGTACTCGCCGTCATGTCAGCGGAGGACCATCGCCAAGACCGGTCTGCATGAAGGTGGCGAACCCGAAATACAATAACGTGGATATAGACAGGGCGATCGCGACGTCTGCTCATCGCATCATCGGTGGGGATCCAACGTCATCGGATTACTTTGTTCGGATTCTCCGAGGGGTGGAGTCGACGGTCTAGCCTCATTGCGGGCTGTACGGGATCGCTCGAACGCAAGGCGCAGCGCCCTCCACGATCCTGTCGATCCACTCGTTCGGCTCGCCGAAGCGAGCCGCGCCTGAATCAGGTGCAGCGCATGGCCGGGAGCAAAGAAGGAGCAGACGTCGCCGTGACCGCACATACACGCCGCACGCTCATTCACCTCGAGGGGTGAGAAGCGGGGCTGCAGACTGGACACGATGGACTCCAGTCGACGGTTTGTTCAGGCAAGAGTAGGTCGGGTACGTCGGGCCGCCAGATGTCCGAGAGGCGGGGCGTCGGCACCAGGGAAGGGAGCAGGCGCACCGGTCGGCCCTGCTCCCTTCCGATGGTGGCTCAGGCGATCGCGGCGCGCAGCGCGGCGGCGGCGTCCCCGACGTTCTCGGCGCTGTAGATCGCGCTGCCGGCGACGGCGATGGTCGCGCCGGACCGCTGGACCGCGGCGATGCTCGAGGCGCTCACGCCGCCGGCGACGGAGAACGGAACACCCGAGGCGGAGCCGTCGGCGAGCAGGCTGTCGAGGGAGTAGCCCTCCTGGGCCTGCTCGTCGAGGCCCGCGTGCATCTCCACGAACTCGGCGCCCAGGCCGACGACCTGCTTCGCCCTGGCTGGCTTGTCGGCGACGCCGATGAGGTCGACGACGATCCCCTTGCCGTGCTTCTTCGCCGCCTTGACGGCTCCGGCGATGGTGCTGTCGTCGGCCGAGCCGAGCACGGTCACGAGATCGGCGCCGGCGGCGAAGGCGATATCGGCCTCGAGCTCGCCGGCGTCCATGGTCTTGAGGTCGGCGAAGATCACCTTGTCGGGGTGGGCGTTCTTCAGCGCGGTGACCGCCGAGAGGCCCTCGCTCTTGATGAGCGGAGTGCCGAGCTCGAGGATGTCGACATGCGGCGCCGCGGCGGCCGCGAGCTCGAGCGCATGCTCCGTCGACAGGGTGTCGATGGCGAACTGCAGCTTCATGGGGTTTCCTTCCGGTGGGTGGATCATTCGAGGTTGGAGTGTCGAGGCCAGAGCTCGTCGGCGGTGGCGCCGCTGCGGCGCCACAGGGCGTGGAACAGGGCGTCGCCGATGATCACGACGGCCTGCTCGAAGAGGCTGCCGGCGTACTGTGCGGACGTCGTGCCCGAGCGGTCGAGCTTGGCGGCGGCGGGGACGACGATCGTCGCTGAACCCGCGAGGGCTCCGAGCGGCGACGCAGGGTCGGTGGTGATCGCCGCCACGTCCGCTCCGATCTCGGAGGCGGTCGTCGCCGCGCGCACGATGCCGGTGGTCGTGCCGGAGCCGCTCGCCGTGAGGAGGAGGTCCCCCGCGGCGATCGCCGGCGTCGTGACCTCCCCGACGACATGCACGGCGAGCCCGAGATGCATGAGCCGCATCGCCGTCATGCGCAGGGCGAGTCCGGAGCGCCCTGCGCCGAGCACGAACACGCGCGGCGCGTCCGCGACGAGATCGGCGACGCGCGCGAGCGCCACGGGGTCACGGCGGATCACGTGATCGATGGCCTCGTCGAGCTCGTCCGAAATGCGTTCGAGGGCGTAACCGACACCCATCTCCATCGCCTGCATGTCCTCATTCTGCGATGCGACGAAGCGCGGCCGCGCCGTCGATCCGGACGGTTCTGCCTACCTGATCGGGTAGGTCTGAGATGATGGGTAGGTGAAGAGCGACGTCGAACCGGATGCGGTGATGCCTCCCGGCGTGCGCCGACTCGTCCAGCAGCACTCCCAGGCGCTGTCGGAGCAGGCCGATCGCTACGCGGTCGTCCTCGAGTCCGTGCTCGCCGTCCTCCGCTCGCGACGCCTCAGCGAGACGGCCGCGCGTGCTCTCGCGATCGACACCGTGGCCTCCGCCCTCGTCCGGCTCCGGACGGAGAGTGACGAGCAGCGCAGCAGCATCCTGGAACCCGTGACGGGCGCCTTCGCGCGGCTGCAGACGGATCTGCGGCCCCTGGAGCGCTTCGGGGATCTGGAGCTGCAGTTCGTCGAGCCCCCGAAGACGGGACGGGCGCTGCCCGGTGATGTCGCGCACGCGGCCAGGGCGATCGTGCGCAACGTCGTGCTCGCGATCGCCGACGAGGGGGCTGCCCGTCGCGTGCGGATCCAGTGGGACTGCGACGGCCGCAACCTGCTCATCGGCATCAGGGACGACGGCCGGGGAACGCTCTCGCCGCATGATGACGCACTGCGCCCGGTCTCCGAGCGGGTGGTCGCGCTGAACGGCCAGCTCGCGGTGACCTCGACGGAGGGCTGGGGATCCTCCTTGGACCTCACGCTGCCTCTCGATCCTCCGGCGGGGCCCGAGCCGCTCGCCGATGTCGTCGCCTTGTCGCAGCGCGAGCGCGAGGTGCTCCGGCTCGTCGCCACCGGTTCACGCAACCGCGAGATCGCGTCGACCCTAGGAATCAGCGACAACACCGTCAAGTTCCATGTGTCCAACCTGCTGCACAAGACGGGTGCCAGGACCCGTGCGGAGCTGGGCGCGCTCGCCCGCTGACCTCCGCGTCACCCCCGCGGCGGCCCCAGCCTCTCCCTGAGCTCGTCGAGGCGGACGGCGATGCCGAGCCGGAACATGCGCTCGTCCTCGCGCCAGTCGGCGCCGAGCACGTGATCGAGGCGATCGAGCCTCTGCAGGATCGTGTTGGTGTGGAAGTTCAGCGCCCTGGCCGTCCTGGTCGGACTCGCGTTGTGACGCACGAAGGCGCGCAGCGTCCCCAGCAGATCGGCGCCGCGCTCGGCGTCGTACCGCCGGACCGCGCCGATCGTGTCGTCCAGGAACGCGCTCAGCGACACGGCGTCCGCGTCGAGCACGGCGGAGTAGGGCAGGAAGTCGTCCGTGTCGGCGGTGACGTCGACGATCTCCAGCGCGGTCAGGAGGCGCGCGGTGCGCATGGCCGTCCGGAAGGCGTCGGGCAGCGTCCGCCCGCGCGGCACGATGAGCGAGACCGGATGCTGGATGGAAGCGGCGATGTGCAGCCGGAGCTGCTCCGGCTCGACGGAGGAGCGCGCGGACGAGATCGCGGCGACGACGAAGCCGCGGCACTCGCCGACGAGCGCACGGTCGTCGAGCTGGTGGCTCGCGGCCCTCGCCGCCGCCGTCTGCTGGTCCCCGGGGACGGAGATCAGCAGCAGGCCGTCCAGCCCGGCGAGGTCGACGCCGAGGCGGCGCGCCCTGCGCTCCACATCCGCCCTGCGCTCCGGGACGCCGTCGAGCAGATCCGCGATCAGCTCGCTGCGCAGACGATGATCGGCGCCGGACGCCGCCTCCTGCTGCAGCTCCAGCAGGGCCGCCACCTGCGCCGCCCGCTCGATCGTGCGGAAGTCCACGGCGCCCAGCTCGAAGGCGCCGTCCCCGAGCAGCAGCGCCCCGAAGTGCCGGCTGCCGGCGGTGAGCGCGGCGACGGCCCGCACCCCGGAGCCGGGGACGCCGACGCAGTGCCCGGAGCGCCTGCTCTGCGCGAGCGCGTCGCGGATCGCGGCATCCGGCGCCAGCATCCCGGCATCCAGGGGGAGCCCGGCCGCGGCGATGATCTGCTCCTGCGCGTCGAGGATCGCCACGGGTCGTCCGAGCGCCGAGGCCAGCGTCTCGGCCACCGGCGCGAAGCCGCCCCCGGCGAGGACCGCCTGCACGAGCTCCTGGTGCACGGTGTTCGCCCTGTCCCGCTCGACGAGGTGCGCGGTCAGGCTCTCCAGCGCGCGTCTCGTCTCGTCCTCGGACTCCTGCAGCTCGTGCAGCGTCTGCGTGGTCTGCAGGATGATCGAGGCGTGGTCGGCGACCGAGGAGAGCAGGGCGATCTCCTCGGGCGAGAAGCTCTTCTCCGTCCGGTTCGCCACGAACAGCACGCCGAGGACGTCGTCGGAGGTGACCATCGGGACGCCCAGCAGCGAGACCAGTCCCTCGGCGGACACGGCGTCGTCGATGCCGGTGTCGTGCCGCTCCGCCGCGTAGGCGGAGTAATCGGCCACCCACTGCGGCATCCTGGACTCCACCACCACGCTCGCGAGTCCTCGCCCCGGGGGGACGCGCAGGCTCTGGAAGGAGGCGCTGACCGAGCCGCTGGTCGCGCGCACTCGCAGCTCGCGGGTCCCGGGGTCGAACTCCGAGAGGTAGGCGAGGTCGACGCCCATCATCTCGTGCGCACGCTGCACGAGCCTCGCCAGCACCGCGTCGCTGTCCTGCAGCTCGGCGAGCTCGCGGGCGCTGGAGAACAGCGCCGAGAGCTCGTGCTCCCGGCGCCGCAGACGCGAGAGCTCCCGCTGCGAGCGCTGCACGCGGTCGACGATCTCGGCGGCGTCCGCAGCGGAGACCCCGAGATCGCGCAGCGCATCGCTCACCGCCGTCGGCCCGACCCTCTCGCTGTCGTGCGCGGCGTCGAGCAGCGCCGTGATCGCCTCGATGTCGGATCCCACTGCGGCTCCTCTCGGGGACGACGGCGCCGGAATGCGCACGACTCCAGTGTCGAGCATGTGTGCTTCCTCCATCAACTCCCCGGGTGTGCGTGCGGAGAGCACAGGTCTTCGCGGTGTCAGGGCTCGGCCCGGCGCGCCGTCCTCAGCAGTGCGCTCGCCAGGTCGGGCCACAGCTCGTGCGGGATGAGGTGCCCCATGTCAGGCTGGACCTGCAGCTCGCTGCCCTGGATCGCCTCGGCGATGTCGACCGCGCTGCTCCAGTGCAGCACGTCGTCCTCGCGACCGTGGAACACGAGGGTCGGAACGGTCACGGCGCGCAGCCTCTCGAGCCGCTCCGGCGCGCGGCGCAGCGCCGCCCACTGCCGGGCGAAGCCCTCCGGCGCATACCCGCGGTCGTAGGCGGTGCCCGCCTTCTCGCGGTGCCACGCGACCTGGGGATCGTAGCGGCCTCCGCCGGATGCCCTCGCCGCGGATTCCGCGAAGGCCACCGCCTCCTCGCGGGTGACCCGCACGGGCGCGGTGAGCAGCTCCGGTCGCTCGCCATGCAGGATGTATCGCGGATCCCGGCCGGGGATCGTGGACAGCAGGCCGAGGCTGCGCACCCTCTCCGGATGCTCGAGCGCCGTCATCTGCGCCATCATCCCGCCCATGGAGTGCCCCGCGACATGCGCGGCGTCCACCCCGAGGTCGTCGAGGATGCGGACGATGTCGTCGCCCATGTCCGAGAGGTCATAGCCGCCGTCGACGTCCTCCTCGCCGCCGAAGCGCTCGGAGAACCCGGTGTCGCGGTTGTCGAAGCGGACGACGCGCAGCCCTCCGGCGGTGAGCATCCCGATGAACGCCTCGTCCCAGCTGAGCAGCTGCGCCCCTCCGCCGGAGACGAGCACGAGCAGCGGGTCGGCGTCCGCGCCGAACACCTCGTAGTACAGGCGAACTCCGGCGGATTCGGTGTACGGCATCGGGGCTCCTCGCGACGTCTCGGGTGCTGCTCGGATGCTGCGAGTCTAGGTCGCGCACGCTCGCGGAGAGGATGTGCGATCCTCCCATGCCGCTCGCGATCCGCTGAGCGATCCGCCCATCGCCCGCCGCCCGGGACCGCTCCTATCGTCGGGGAAGACCGCAGCACACCCGCTGCACGCGAGAGAAGGTGGCCGATGCCCAGCAACAGTCGGATCCCAGGGCTGCGCGACCAGAGCCCTGCCCAGCGGCTCGCCCTCGTGTCCGCCGGGGCGGACATCGACGAGGGTGTCCTCGCGGCGCTGCAGCCCGAGGGCGGGCTCACCCTCGCCCAGGCGGACCACATGGTCGAGAACGTCGTCGGCATCATCGGCATCCCCGTCGGCGTCGCGACGAACTTCCTCATCGACGGCGTCGACCGGCTGATCCCGATGGCCACCGAGGAGCCCAGCGTCGTCGCGGCCGCATCCAATGCCGCACGGATGGCCCGCGGCCACGGCGGCTTCACCACGTCCTACACCGGCGACGTCATGATCGCGCAGATCCAGGTGCTCGACGCGGTCGACCCGCACGCCACCCGATTCGCCCTCCTCGAGGCGCGCGATGAGCTCCTCGCCCTGGCCAACGAGCAGGACCCGATGCTCGTCTCCCTCGGCGGCGGGGCGTTCGACATCTCCGCCCGTGTCCTCCCCACCGGCGCCGGCACGCAGGTCATCCTGCACCTGCACGTGGACGTCCGCGACGCGATGGGAGCCAACGCCGTGAACACGATGGCGGAGGCGATCGCGCCGCGCGTCGCCGAACTGGCCGGCGCGCGCACGCTGCTGCGCATCCTCACGAACAAGGCCGAGCTGCGCCTCACCCGCGTGCGGGCGGTGTTCGATCGGGAGATGCTCGGAGGGGCGCAGGTCGTCGATGACATCGTCGCGGCAGGGGCGTTCGCCGAAGCCGATCCCTACCGCGCCGCCACGCACAACAAGGGCATCATGAACGGCATCACGGCCGTCGTCCTCGCCACGGGCAACGACACCAGGGCGGTGGAGGCCGGCTGCCATTCGCACGCCGCCCGCGGAGGACGGTACACGGCCCTCAGCCGGTTCGAGAAGGACGCCGCCGGCGACCTGGTCGGCACCCTCGAGGTCCCGCTCGCCGTCGGGCTCGTCGGCGGCGCGACCCGTGCGCATCCCGCGGCCCAGGCCGCCGTGCGGCTGCTGGGCGTGCAGACGGCGAAGGAGCTCGCGAGCGTCATCGCTGCAGTCGGCCTCGCCCAGAACCTGGCCGCCTGCCGTGCGCTCGCCGACGAGGGCATCCAGCGCGGGCACATGACCCTGCACGCCAGGACGATCGCCGCGAGCGCCGGCGCGGAGGTCGAGGAGATCGGCGCCGTTGCGACCGCGATCGTCGCCGCGAAGCGGATCAGGGTGGAGTATGCCCGAGAGGTGCTCGCCGAGCTGCGCGCGGGAGGGACGGTCGCATGAGCGGGCGCGGCCCGCGCGTCGAGCCCGAGGCGGGGTTGCCGACCAGGGTGACCGTGTACGAGGTGGCGCCGCGCGACGGCCTGCAGGCGGAGACCGACATCATCCCCGCCGCCGTCAAGGCTGAGCTGTGCCGTCGGCTGTACGCCGCGGGCAGCCGGGACCTCGAGGTCACCAGCTTCGTCCCGCCGACCTGGATACCGCAGCTCGCGGACGCGAGCGAGGTCGTCGCCGCGCTCGACGTGCCCGCCGGGGCGAGGGCCGTCGCCCTGGTGCCGAACCTGAGGGGACTCGAGCGGGCGATCGATGCCGGCATCCGGGAGGTCTCCGTCGTCGTGAGCGCGACGGAGTCCTTCGCGAAGGCGAATCTCAACACCTCCCGCACCGGCGCGATCGACCGGGCCGTCGAGGTGATCGGCAGGGCGGCGGCCGAGGGCATCCCGGTGCGCGGCTACGTCTCGATGGCCTTCGGAGATCCATGGGAGGGGCAGGTCGCCGTGGACAGCGTGACGGAGGCCGCCGCGGCGCTGCACGCGGCCGGTGCGCGGACGATCGCCCTCGGCGACACCATCGGCGTCGCCACCGCGGGTCTCACCACGCGCGTCGTCGGCGAGACGCTCGCCGCCGGCATCCCCCTCGCCGCCCTCGCCCTGCACCTGCACGACACCTATGGCCAGTCGCTCGCGAACGTGCACGCCGCGCTCCGGCTGGGCGTCGCCGAGTTCGACGCATCCGTCGGCGGCCTCGGTCGCTGCCCCTACGCCAAGGGTGCGACCGGTAACCTCGCGACCGAGGACCTCGTGTGGATGCTGCACGGCCTCGGCATCGAGACCGGACTCGATCTCGGAGCCCTCGCCGCGACCACCGAATGGCTCTCCCGCATCCGCGGAGTGCGCGCTCCCTCGAGCGTCGCGCGCGCCCTCGCCGCCGCAGCCGTACCCGAACCAGCCTAGGAGCCCGCCATGACCGACCTCCCCCTCCCCGAGCCCGGCGCCCTCCGCGGCGTCACCGTGCTGGACCTGTCGCGCGTGCTCGCCGGTCCCTATGCCGCGCAGATGCTCGCGGACCTCGGAGCGACCGTCATCAAGATCGAGAATCCGCGCGACCCCGACGTGTCGCGCGGATTCCCGCCATACCTCACCGACGGCGACGAGGAGTTCAGCGCCTATTACGCCCAGTACAACCGCGGCAAGCTCGGTGTGGGCCTCGACCTCGCCTCCGAGGAGGGCAAGCAGGTGCTGAAGGACCTGGTGCGTTCGGCGGACGTGCTGGTGGAGAACTTCCGGCCGGGGACGATGGCCAAGCTCGGCCTCGACTTCGACGTCCTGCGCGGGATCAACCCCCGCCTCGTCTACACGGCGATCTCGGGGTACGGGCAGACGGGATCCCGATCGAGGCGCCCCGCGTTCGACAACACCGCGCAGGCGGCGGGCGGGCTGTGGTCGATGAACGGGTATCCCGGCCAGGACCCCGTCCGCGTCGGCGTCACGATCGGCGACCTGTCCGCGACGCTGTTCGCCGTCATCGGCACGCTCGCGGCGCTCCGGCACGCGGAGGCGACGGGCGAGGGCCAGCTCGTCGACGTCGCGCAGGTGGACAGCATCATCGCCCTCACCGAGACCGCCGTCGTCGACTACACCGTGACCGGCAAGGTGGCGGCTCCCGCGGGCAACGAGCACGCCTGGGTCAAGCCCTACGAGCTCTTCGACTGCGCGGACGGCCAGGTGTTCTTCGGCGCCTACACCGACAAGCTGTGGAATGCGAGCTGCGATCTGTTCGGCACCCCCGAGCTGAAGGCGGATCCCGAGATCGACACGATGCGCAAGAGGCTCGACCCCGAGGTGTACGCGCGGCGCGTCAAGCCGGTCGTCGCCGGGTGGCTGGCGGGATACACCAAGGCGGAGCTCGAGGACATGGCCGGCGACGTCGTGCCGCTGACCGCCGTCAAGACGATCGGCGAGGTCGTCGACGACCCCGGCACCGCCGAACGGGACATGATCGTGGAGGCGGACTACGGGGACCTCGGCGTGCTGCGGATGTTCGGACAGCCGATCAAGCTCTCCGCCACGCCCGCGGCGCCCGCGCGCACGGCCAACCGCTTCGCCGAGCACGCGGATCGGGTGCTGTCCGAGTTCGCCGGCTACGACGCCGCGCGGATCGCCGAGCTGCGCGCTGCGGGGGTGCTGCCGTGAGCGTCGTCCGGACCGCGGTGCTCGCGCCCGAGACCGCCGAGGCCTATCGGGGGACCTTCGCGCCGTCCGAACCGGTGCTCGCCGGGGGAGGGCGTCTGCCGCAGGGCTGGGAGGGCGTGTACTTCCCCTTCGCCGCTGCGCTCGCCGATCTGCGCCCCGACGGCACGCCGGCGCACGATGGCGTGATCCCCGAGATCGATCTGCCGCGCCGGATGTACGCCGGCGAGACGACCGAGTTCCTTGGCCCTCTGAGCCTCGGCGACGAGGTGACGCAGACCACGGCGCTCGGGAGCGTCGTGGAGAAGGCCGGCTCCAGCGGCCGGCTGGTGTTCGTGGACGTCGAGCGCGCGTACGCGGTCGACGGCGAGGTGCGGATCCGCAGCGTCTGGCATGACGTCTTCCTGGAGGCGGCCGACCCTGCGGCCCCCGCACGGCCGCCGAGGAGGGATCCGGACGCCGCGGCGTCCGCCGACTGGGTCGAGGAGGTCGTGCTGGACGCCAGGCAGCTCTTCCGCTTCTCCGCCCTCACCTTCAACACGCACCTCATCCACTACGACCGCGCCTGGGCGCGGGACGTCGAGGGGCTGCCGGATCTGCTCGTGCACGGTCCGCTGACGCGGATCCTCCTCCTGGACGCCGCGCGCCGGCACGCGCCGGATCGTGTCGCGGCCCGTGTGGACGTCCGGGCGATCGCGCCGGTCCTCGTCGACAGGCCGGTGCGTCTCGCGGGCGCGGCGACGGATGCCGGGACGTGCGTCACCGCCCTGGACGCCGACGACGCCGTGCTCGCTGTCGCGGAGGTCGCGTGGGCGCCTTCCGCCTCCCACCCTCCCGTTCGTTGAGCGAGGGTGCCGGGGGCGTGTTGTTCTCCCGTTCGTCGAGCGAGGGTGCCGGGGGTGTGTTGTTCTCCGTTCGTTGAGCGCAAACGCCGGAGGTGTGTTCTCCTTCCGTTCGTTGAGTGAGGACGCCGGAGGCGACCGGGTCGAAACGGGGTTCGGTGCGGGTGCGTTTCGACTCGCTCCGCTGCGCGGTGCTCGCTCAACGTGCGGGCGGAGGGTGCCGTGCGGTGCTCGCTCAACGAGCGGTGGGGGTGCGGTGCTGTTGTTCTCCCGTTCGTTGAGCGAGGACGCCGGAGGCGACCGAGTCGAAACGGGGTTCGGTGCGGGTGCGTTTCGACTCGCTCCGCTGCGCGGTGCTCGCTCAACGAGCGGGGAGAAGGCGTTGCGCGGCGCTCGCTCAACGTGCGGGGAGAAGGTGCTGCGCGGTGCTCGCTCAACGTGCGGGGAGAAGGTGCTGCGCGGCGCTCACGAGACGTGCGGGCGGAGGGTGCTGTGCGGTGCTCGCGCGACGAACGGGGCAAGGAGGCGATGCTCAGCGAGGCCGATGGGCGGCGAGGGCCTCGGCGAGGGCCTCCCGCACCGCGGCGATCGCCGCACTGTCCCGGGAGCTCGACCTCGTGGCCGCGAAGATGTCGCGTCTGGGCTCGCCGGGCAGCTCCCGCAGGTCCACGCTCGCGCGGCCGCCGGTCCAGACGAGGTCCGGCAGCATCGCCACCGCGTGCCCGGCCGCCACGAGCCGCGCATGCGCGATGAGATCGGTGGCCTCGAAGCGGACGTCCGGCTCGAAGCCCGCGGCCCGGCACTGCTGCACAGCCCACTGCCGCACGGCCGCGCCCTGCGGCTCCAGCACCCACGGCCGGCCGGCCAGATCCGTCAGCCCGGTCGCAGCATCCCCCGGCGGGACGGCCAGTCGGATCGGATCGCGTCCGAGCAGGGTGCGGTCCACGCCGTCGGGGATCTCGCGCGTGTGCCCCGGATACTGCTCGGCCACGACGAGGTCGAAGGCACGGGCGCGGAGTTCGAAGAGCGCCGCTTCCGGCGCGAGCTCGACCATCTCCAGGCGAAGTCCGGGCACCCGCTCGGCCAGGAGGGAGAGCGCGACGGGGACGAGAGCCTCCGCCGCGGTGGGCATCACCGCGATGCGCACCCTGGCGGGAGCGTGCCGCGCGCTCGACAGCTCGGCGCGCGCGGCCTCATCCAGCTCGAGCGCGCGGGCGGCGTGCTCGGCGAGCAGTCGTCCCTGGGGGGTCAGTCGAACCCGACGCCCGTCCGGTTCGAGGAGCGCCGTGCCGGCCTCCCGCTCGAGAAGCGCGAGCTGCTGGGACACCGTGGAGGGGCTGTAGGCGAGCGTGGCGGCGACGTCCGCGATCGTGCCGCGCAGCGCCAGCTCATGCAAAAGTCGCAGGCGACGGAGCTCGAACACGGCATCCCCTCCAATCATCGATGGAACCGAATGGTATCCATCGTAAACACTTGCTTTTCACGAATGGTATCTCGCGCCCACACTGAGAGCACGACCCGCGGCCGCGCCGCGATCTCCAGTGAGGACCCCCGATGACCCAGACCACACCCGCACCGACCGGCCGCGCCGAGCTGACCGCGCTCGCCGACGACGCCGTCGCCCTCGTGCAGCGCTGGCTCGTGGAGAGCCGCGACGTGCCGACGGACACCGCGGCCAAGCGTCTCGCCGGCGTGCTGAGCGACCCGAACGGCCTCGACTTCACGGTCGGCTTCGTCGACGGCGTCGTCCGCCCCGAGGACCTCGCGGTCGCCGCGGCCAACCTGCGCGACCTCGTGCCGCTGACGCCGAGGTTCCTCCCTGCGGCTCTGCGCGGGCTCATCCGACTGGGCGGGGCGCTCGCCCCCGCCTTCCCCGGCATCGTCGTGCCGATCAGCCGGCGCGTGCTGCGCGGCATGGTCCGCCACCTCATCGTCGACGCGACGGATGCGAAGCTCGGCAAGGCCATCAGCCGCATCCGCGCCACGGACGGCGTCCACCTGAACGTCAACCTCCTCGGCGAAGCGATCCTGGGCGAGGAGGAGGCCGCGCGCCGTCTCGCCGGGACACGCCGCCTCCTGGAGCGCAGCGACGTCGACTACGTCTCGATCAAGGTCTCCTCGACGGTCGCCCCGCACAGCCCGTGGGCCTTCGAGGATGCCGTCGCGCATGCCGCAGAAGCCCTCCTCCCGCTGTACCGGATCGCAGCTTCCCGGGGGAAGTTCATCAACCTGGACATGGAGGAGTACAAGGACCTCGATCTCACGATCGCGGTCTTCACCTCGATCCTCGACCGCGAGGAGTTCCTCGGGCTGTCCGCGGGCATCGTCCTCCAGGCCTACCTGCCGGATGCGCTCGGCGCCATGATGCGTCTCCAGGAGTGGTCGGCGGCCCGTGTCTCCCGCGGCGGCGCAGACATCAAGGTCCGCGTCGTCAAGGGCGCGAACCTGCCGATGGAGCGCGTCGACGCGGAGAGCCATGACTGGCCGCTCGCGACCTGGCACAGCAAGGAGGCGTCCGACGCCTCCTACAAGGCCGTCCTCGACTACGCCCTGCGTCCGGAGCGCATCCGTCACGTCCGCATCGGGATCGCAGGGCACAACCTCTTCGACATCGCCCTCGCCTGGCTGCTCGCGCAGCAGCGCGGGGTGACCGAAGGGATCGAGTTCGAGATGCTGCTGGGCATGGCCTCCGCGCAGGCGACCGTCGTGCGCCGCACGGTCGGTTCGCTGCTGCTGTACACCCCGGTCGTGCACCCCGCCGAGTTCGACGTCGCGATCGCGTACCTCATCCGCCGCCTCGAGGAGGGGGCGTCCACGGACAACTTCATGTCCGCGGTCTTCGACCTCGACGAGAACCCCGCGCTCTTCGCACGCGAGCGCGACCGGTTCCTCGCCTCCATCGCCTCGATGCCCGAGGAGGTCCCCGGTCCGAACCGCATTCAGGACCGCACAGGGCCGCAGGCTCCCGCGGCGCAGGACGGCTTCGCCAACACGCCGGACACCGACCCGAGCCTGGCCGCGAACCGCGCCTGGGGCGACGGCATCCGCTCACGTATGAGGAGCTCGGAGCTGGGGAACGACACCGCCCGGCAGAACACCCTGTCGGACGCCGCGGCCCTCGACGCCGTCATCGCCACCGCGACCGCCGCCGGTGAGGCGTGGCGCGCGCTCGGCGCCGAAGGCCGCGCGGCGATCCTGCACCGTGCCGGCGACGCCCTCGAGGCGCGCCGCGCCGACCTCCTCGAGGTGATGGGCTCCGAGGCGGGGAAGGTCCTGGAGCAGGGCGACCCCGAAGTCTCCGAGGCGATCGACTTCGCCCACTACTACGCGGAGAGCGCGAAGCGGATCGAGGCGATCGACGGCGCGACGCATCGCCCGGTGGGGCTCACCGTCGTCACCCCGCCGTGGAACTTCCCCGTCGCGATCCCGGCCGGCTCGACCCTCGCCGCCCTCGCCGCCGGCTCGCCGGTCATCATCAAGCCCGCGAGGCAGGCACGCCGCTCCGGGGCTGTCATGGTCGAGGCGCTCTGGGAGGCCGGCGTCCCGCGCGAGGTGCTGCAGTACGTGCAGATCGACGGACGCGAGCTCGGGACGCAGCTCATCAGCGATCCGGCGGTGGAGCGGGTCGTCCTCACCGGGGGGTACGAGACCGCGGAGCTGTTCCGCAGCTTCCGCCCCGATCTGCCCCTGCTGGCCGAGACGAGCGGCAAGAACGCCATCATCGTCACGCCCTCGGCGGACCTGGACCTCGCCGCCAAGGACGTCGCCTCCTCCGCGTTCGGGCACGCCGGGCAGAAGTGCTCCGCGGCATCCCTCGTGATCCTCGTGGGAACCGTGGCGACCAGCGAGCGGTTCCGGCGTCAGCTCGTCGACGCGGTCGGCTCGTACAGGGTCGGCGACCCGAGCGACGGGTCCAGCCGCATCGGCCCGCTGATCGGGCCTGCCGAGGGCAAGCTCCTGCACGCTCTCACGACGCTGGAACCGGGCGAGAGCTGGGTGCTGAAGCCCCAGAAGCTGGACGAGGACGGACGGCTGTGGCGTCCGGGCATCCGCGACGGCGTCGCCGGCGGCAGCCCGTTCCACCTCACGGAGTACTTCGGCCCCGTGCTCGGGATCATGACGGCGGCGACGCTCGCGGAGGCGACCGACCTCGTCAACGCCATCGACTACGGCCTCACGAGCGGTCTGCACTCCCTCGACGAGGACGAGATCGCCCAGTGGCTCGCGAACGTCCAGGCCGGCAACCTCTACGTCAACCGCGGCACCACGGGCGCGATCGTGCAGCGTCAGCCGTTCGGCGGGTGGAAGAAGGCCGCGGTCGGCGCCGGCACCAAGGCCGGCGGACCGAGCTACCTCATCGGCCTCTCCGACTGGGAGGACGCACCCGTCACGGCGGCGGCCCCCGCGGATGCCGTCTCCAGGGCGGCGCTCGCCGCAGCGTCCGCCCTGCCCGCCGACGACCGCACCTGGCTGCAGGGGGCGCTCGCCACGGACGTCGCCGCCTGGGCCGCGGAGTTCGGTGCGGTCCGCGACGTCACGGGGCTCACCACCGAGCAGAACGCGCTGCGCTACCAGGCCGTCCCCGTCACGGTCCGCATCGAGCGGGCCGGCGCGATCCAGGCGATCCGCGTGCTCGCCGCCGGCATCCGTGCCGGTGCCCGGCTGTCCGTCTCGGCGAGTGAAGCGCTGCCGGCGCCCGTCGGGGCATGGCTGAGCGCGGCGGGAATCGGCGTCGCCGTCGAGGACGCCGCGGGCTGGGCAGGGCGCGCCGCCCGTCTCGCCGAGTCCGGCGGCCGCATCCGTCTCGTCGGCGGCAGCGCGAGCGATGTAGCTGCAGCCACCGGCGGCTCGCCGGCCGTCGCCGTGTATGCGAACCCGGTCGTGACGGCTGGCAGGATCGAACTGCTGCCATACCTGCGCGAGCAGGCCGTCTCGATCTCGGCGCATCGCTTCGGAACCCCGCACCGCCACGAGATCGCCCTGCTCTAGGAGACACACCGATGAGGCCCAACCCCGACTACGCCTTCGAGGATGCCGAGGGCGTCCGCGCCCTGGTGCGCGAGAATCCGTGGGGCACGATCGTCAGCTTCGTGCCGGGGAAGGGCCTCGTCGCCTCCCACTACCCGCTCCTGCTCGAGGAGGATGCGGAGGGCATCGTCCTCGTCAGCCACGTCGGCCGTCCGGACGAGCGGCTGCACGAGCTCGGCGCGCACGAGGTCATGGTGATCGTCTACGGTCCGCAGGGCTACGTCTCGCCGAGCTGGTACGAGACGTCTCCGGCGGTCCCGACCTGGAACTTCGCCGTCGCCCACCTGCACGGCATCCCGGAGATCCTCTCCGACGAGGAGAACCTCGCGGTTCTCGACCGCCTGGTCGCGCACTTCGAGGCGCCGCTGCCCGAACCCCACCTCATGCGCAGCACGAGGGAGAACGCCGCGTACGCGGAGCGCATCGTGCACGGCACCGTCGGATTCCGCCTCCGTGTCGACCGGTTCGAGGCGAAGGAGAAGATGAGCCAGGACAAGCCGGCCGAGGTCGTCGAGCGCGTCATCGAGGCGCTCAGGAGTCCTGGCCCCTACGAGAATCCGAGACTCGCCGCGCGCATGGAGCGCGCCCGCATGGGAGGCGCCGCATGACCCTCACCCTGCGCAGCGTGCGTCCTTACGGCGCGGAGCCCGTCGACGTCGTCATCCGGGACGGGCTGATCGGCGAGATCGGCCCCGCGGGGACCGTGCTCGCCGCCGGCGAGGAGATCGACGGCGCCGGCCTCTGGGTCGGACCGGGTCTGTGGGACGCGCACGTCCACTTCACCCAGCACGTGATCCGGCGGCGGCGCATCGACCTGACGGCGACGCACAGCGCCCGCGATGTGATCGATACGGTCCTGCGCGCGCGCTCTGCGGGCTGGCCGCTCACCGACGGGATGCTGATGGGCTACGGCTTCCGCGACGCGCTCTGGCCGGAGCCCGCCTCGCTCGACGCCCTGGACGCCGCGATCGGCGACGTCCCCGTCGTCCTCGTGAGCGGCGACCTGCACTGCGGGTGGATGAACCGCGCGGCGGCGGCGCGCCTCGGAGCGGACGTGGATGCCACGGGGCTGGTGCGCGAGGGGCCGTGGATCGAGCTCCTGCACGGTTTCGACCAGTCCGGCGACCTGCCGCTGCAGGCCTACCGGGAGGCGGCGGACGCCGCGGCGGCCCGCGGCGTCGTCGGCATCGTGGAGTACGAGAAGACGGACAACGTCGCGGAGTGGTCGGCGCGGGTGGATGCCGGGGTCACCGGCCTGCGCGTGGACGCCGCGTTCTGGCCCGATCGGCTGGAGCAGGTGATCGCCGAGGGCTGGCGCACCGGCGACGGGATCGACGCACAGGGGCTGGTGACCTTCGGACGTCTCAAGGTCGTCGTCGACGGCTCGCTCAACACACGGACGGCCTGGTGCTGGGATCCCTATCCCGGTATGGACCCCTCCCATCCGCACGCCTGCGGGCTGGAGAGCGTCCCGATCCCGGAGCTGCGCCGGCTCCTCGAGCGAGCGCGAGGAGCCGGCATCGAGGCGGCGGTGCACGCGATCGGCGACCGGGCGAACAGCGAGGTGCTGGACGTCTTCGCCGCGCTGGACATGCGCGGCGTCATCGAGCACGCGCAGCTCGTGCGAGCCGACGACTTCGCCCGCTTCGCCGAGCTCGGGCTCATCGCGAGCATCCAGCCCGAGCACGCCATGGACGATCGCGACGTCGCCGACCACCATTGGGCGGGGCGCACGGATCGCGCCTTCGCCTTCGGCTCGCTGCATCGTGCGGGCGCCCGGCTTCGGCTGGGGTCCGATGCGCCCGTCGCTCCGCTGGATCCGTGGATCTCGCTGTCGGCGGCGACGGCGCGCAGCCGCGGCGACCGCGACGCCTGGCATCCGTCCGAGCGGCTGCCCCTGGATGTCGCGCTGGGAGCCTCCGTGCGCTCGACCCTCGACATCGGACAGCCCGCCGACCTCGTGCTCACCGAGCGTGACCCCTTCGCGAGCGACCGCGACGAGCTGCGCGAGATGCCCGTCGCGGCGACGCTCCTCGGCGGGCGATTCACCCATCGAGAGATCTGAGGACGGCATGCTGTTCACCCATGCGAGAGTGTTCACGGGCGAGGCGGAGACCGCGTTCGCCTCGGCGTTCCGGATCGAGGGCGGGCAGGTGGTCTGGATCGGCGACGTCGCGGACGTCGCCGGCGAGGAGTCGATCGATCTGGGCGGGCGCACCGTGCTGCCTGGACTGATCGACAGCCACACCCATCCCGCGCTGATGGCGGGGACGGCGGCCGCGGCGGAGTGCTTCCCGCCCGCGGTCGCCTCCCCGGACGACCTCGTGCGCGTGCTCCGCGCGCACGCCGAGAACGCACCGGGCGAGTGGATCCTCGGGCGGGGGTTCGACGACACGAAGTTCCCGGGCGGGCGGATGCCCACCGCAGCGGACCTCGATCGGGTCTCGACGGAGCGCCCGGTCCTGGTCTGGCGATGCGACGCGCACTCGGCGGTCTGCAACTCGAAGGCGCTGGAGATCGCGGGGATCACCGCGGAGACGCCCGATCCGGACGGCGCCCGCTTCGAGCGGGATGCCGAAGGGCGCCCGAACGGCGTGCTGACGGAGATCCCCGCCTCCGGCGCCGTGGCGGCCTTCATCCCGCCGCCGACGAGGGACGAGCAGATCGACGCGATCGTCGCGCTCGGCGAGGAGCTCGCGACCCGCGGGATCGTGGCGGTGTGCGACCTGCTCTCCACCCGCATCGAGGATCCGCTCGGCGCCTTCCGCGCCGCGGCCGACCGGGGCTTCGCCACGCGGGTCGCGCTGTATCCGGGATGGGATCCGGGGCATCCGCTCGCCGACCTCGCCCCCGGCGACACCGAGGGGAGGATCCGGATCGCCGGGGTCAAGGTGGTCCTCGACGGGGCCTACTCGAATCGGACGGCGCACGTCCACGAGGCGTATCCGGGCTCCTGCGACCACGGACTGAGCCTCGTGGACGATGAGGACGTGCTCGCGGCGGCTGCGTGGGCCAGGCGCAACGGCGTCCAGCTCGCCGTGCACGCGATGGGCGACCGCGCCCTCGACCGGGTCGTGGAGCTGTTCGGGGACGCCGAGCCGTGGTTGGCCGACATCCCCTCCGTGCGCATCGAGCACGCGACGATCGTCAGCGAGGAGTATCTCGAGCGGCTGAACGGCGGGCGGATGCGGTTCGGGATCGCGACCCACACGGTGTTCTTCTTCGCCGAGTACGACGGCTACGAGAAGGCGCTGCGGGCGGAGCAGGTGCCGGACGCGTACCCGATCGGGCGGCTGTACGCCGCGCTGGAGCCGCTGGCGCTGTCGTCCGACCGTCCTGCGACGGCCTGGAGCGGGGCCGATGACGTCATGCTCTCCGTGGAGGCGGCCGTGCGCCGGCGCACGTACAACGGCGTCGAGTTCGGCGCGGATGCCGCGATCACGGTCGCTCAGGCGCTGCTGCTGTACACCGGGCGCGCGCGCCTGCTCTCGCCCCTCGAGGGCGTCGGGCTGCTGGCGCCGGGATACGACGGCAGCTTCGCCGTGCTGGACCGCGATGTGTTCGCGGTTCCCGCCGAGGAGATCGCCGCGGTGCGCGTGGCGGAGACCTGGGTCCGCGGGGAGCGCGTCTTCTCGCGCTGACCGGCCCGTCGGCTCTTCCCCTCCCGTTCGTTGAGCGCGCCGGCCCCCTCTCCCGTTCGTTGAGCGAGCCGTGCGCCCCTCCCGTCCGTTGAGCGAGCCGTGCGCCCCCTCCCGTTCGTTGAGCGAGCCGGAGGCGAGTCGAAACGGGTCTTGTGGCGGGCTCCGTTTCGACTCGGTCGGCTGCGCCGTCCTCGCTCAACGTGCGGGGAGGATGCGGGCGTCCCTTCCCTCCCGCTCGTTGAGCGAGCCGTGCGCCCCCTCCCGTTCGTTGAGCGAGCGGAGCGAGTCGAAACGGAGTCCGATGCAGGCGACGTCGGACCCCTCTCGTATCGTGCCGGCATGGCGCACACCTACATCCTCGAGTGCTCCGACGGCACCCTGTACGTCGGCAGCACCCGGAACATCGATCAGCGGCTCTGGGAGCACGAGACCGGAAAAGGCGCTGCTTACACGCGCCGTCGCCTGCCCGTGAAGCTCGTCTGGAGCGCCGAGTACGAACGGATCGCGGACGCCTACGATCTGGAGAAGCGTCTGCAGGGTTGGAGCCACGCGAAGCGGCTCGCGTTCATCGACGGCGGGATCGACGCCGTCGTCGGCTGGAGCAGCCGGCGGCGGCGTGAGGAGCGCCGCTCGGAGTGACCGTGTTCGGGGAACTCCGTTTCGACTCGGTCGGCTGCGAGCCGCACCCCCTCCCGTTCGTTGAGCGAGCCGGAGGCGAGTCGAAACGGGTCTTGCGGCGGACTGCGTTTCGACTCGGTCGGCTGCGCCGTCCTCGCTCAACGAACGGTGCGGGCAGACGGGCTGCGCCGTCCTCGCTCAACGGGCGGGGCCGGAGGTCGGCTGGGCCGTCCTCGCTCAACGGGCGGGGCGGGCGGTCGGCTGCGCCGCCCTCGCTCAGCGGAGGAGGTCGGCGTCGTGCTCGCCGAGCAGCGGGGCACGTCGCAGCATCCGGGTGCCGTTGGGACTGAGCGCGGAGCGCGCGATGAGGATGCCGTCGTCATAGGCGACCATGCCGAGTGCGGCGGCCTGCTCGCCGTGCGCCGCCTCAACGGGCCGCCGGACGCGCGCCACGAGCACGCGGTGCTCGCGCAGGCGACCGACGACCTCCTCGACGGTGAGCTCGGCGATGCGCGCACCCATCACGGCCTCCAGCGCATCGCGATCCTCGACCCGGCCGGCGTTGCTTCGCCACCGCTCGCGCCTCAGCTCCGCTGGCATACCGAGCGCCGCACCGAGGCGGACGAACATCGGGTCGTTCGTCGCACCCAGCACGACGTCTCCGTCCGCGGCGGTGAATGCGCGATACGGCACGATCGAGGGGTGCGAGCTTCCCCAGGGGCGCGGCTCCGGTCCTCCCGCGGATGCGCTCGCGATGACCGTGCCGAGCGAGCTCAACGCCGTGGCGAACAGGGAGACCTCGATCCGGCGGCCCCGTCCGGTGCGGGTCCGCTCCAGCAACGCCGCGAGCACGCCGTTGATCATCGACATGCCGGTGGCGATGTCGACCATGGCCACGCCGGAGCGCACCGGTTCCCCTCCGGGGTGACCCGTGACGTGCATGAGCCCGGACTCGGCCTCGACGGTGACAGCCGTGCCCGGCTCCGCCGACATCGGACCTTCCGAGGAGAAGCCGTTGATCGAGGCGTAGACGATGCCGGGGAAGAGCGCCCGGACGGCGTCGGGGCCGATGCCGAGTCGTTCCGCGACCCCGGGGCGGAAGCTCTCGACGACCACATCAGCATCGGCGATCAGTGCGAGGGCGCGTTCGCGTCCGGCATCCGTGCCGAGGTCGATCACGACGCTGCGCTTGCCGCGGTTGATGGCGTGGAAGTAGGCGCTCGAGCCGTCGGCGGCGAAAGGCGGCCCCCAGGTGCGCGTCTCGTCGCCCGTGCCCGGCTGCTCGACCTTGATCACGTCGGCGCCGAGCTCGGCGAGGGTCATCGTCGCGTAGGGGCCGGCGAGCAGTCGCGTGAAATCGACGACGCGGATGCCGCTGAGGGGAACGAAGCCGTCATCCGTCACAGCCTCACGCTACTGAGCGGGCGTCACGCGCGAGATGGAGAGTTCGCACGGCATGCGGGGGATCGGATGGGTGGGACGCACAGTGCGGGAACGGCGTTTCGACTCGGGCGGCTGCGCCGTCCTCGCTCGACGAGCGGGGGAAGAAGGGCACCGTTCGCGTCCGCCAGGCGGGGGAGCGTCCTATCGTTCGTTGAGCGAGCCGGAGGCGAGTCGAAACGGGTCTTGTGGCGGGCTCCGTTTCGACTCGGGCGGCTGTGCCGTCCTCGCTCAACGAGCGGGGAAGAAGGATGGCGTTTTTCTACCGTTCGTTGAGCGAGCCGGAGGCGAGTCGAAACGGGTCTTGCGGCAGGTGCGTTTCGACTCGGGCGGCTGCGCCGGCCTCGCTCAACGAACGGATCGGGGCGGTCGGCTGCGCCGTCCCCGCTCAACGGGCGGCGGCGGGAGACGCGGGGGCGGTGCCGAGCAGCCGCACGCGGCAGGCGAGCTCGACCGCGAAGCGCACGTCCGGATCGTCCAGGTCGATGTCGAGCAGTTCGCGGATGCGGCGCATCCGGTAGCCGACCCCGTTCGGATGGAGCATCAGCTCCCGCCCGGTGTGGACGAGGGATCCCTCATGGCTGAGGTACGACAGCAGCGTCCGCACCGAGGTGGTGGCGCGCTCGGCGCCGAGCGCGTCCAGCGGACGGAGGATGTCGTGCAGCAGTCCCCGGCTGATGGGCGAAGCGTACAGGTCGAGCAGCACGCGGCGCAGCCCCGTCACATCGGTCAGCTCGACGCCGCCGAGCCGTCCGGCGGCGATGGCCGACTCGGCGGCGATCCTGGCCTCGGCTGCCGACTGCCGCAGCCCGAGTGCGCCCAGCTGCGGCGTACCGAGACCGAGCGTGTACGCCCACCCCTCGCCCGCGAGCGTCCGTGCCTGCTCCTGCACGCGGGAGGCGACCTCGCGCACCCGGCGCTGATGGTCGCCTGCACCGTGCTCCTCCGTGCAGACGAGCATCATGTCGTCCTGCAGGAACGCCACGTGCCACATCTCCTCGCGCTCCTCGACGAGCTGCAGCGCGAACAGCTCGAGCGCCGGCTGCACGCTGCGCGGGGCCCGCGACTCCGGAGCGGCGAGGTGCGTCGGCGCCAGCCAGGCCGCGACGTGGGAGAGCTGCAGGGGCAGTCCGAGGTGCGCCGCGCGTCCGACGAATCCCTCGACCCGGGACGACTCGGTGAGCACGAGCTCCACCAGCAGGTCGGCGCGCGACTGCGTCGGGGCGTAGCGGTCGCTGCTGCGCCGCTGCGCGGCACGGGAGAGGAGGGCGGCGATCACGGGGACGGCGACGGCGGTGGCGGCGTCCGGCGCCGCGGCCACCAGGCGACCGATGGGGACCTCGCCGATGCAGACCGCGTCCGGATCCGACCACGTCGTCGCCGGATCCTCGCGGATGCTCAACGTCGTGCCGAGCGCCTTCCCGGCCGCTGCGAGGATGTCCTCGGCGTCCTCGCCGGAAGAGGCCGCCGTCGCCTGCTCGATGGCGAAGGCCCCGCGCATCATCGCCTCGGACGCCCCGCCGGCGATCACCCTGTCGATGGACTTGGCGAGATCGGCCGGCTGCGCTCCCGGCGCGCCGAAGACGGGCACCGCACCGCGGGCGGCGAGCACGCTCGCGGTCTCCGCGAGCATCAGATCGGCGGCGAAGACGAGCCCGGCCAGCTGCCGAGCGCTCGCCTGCCTGAGCGCGACGTCGATCCGGTAGGGCGCCGGCTGATCCTCGTCCGGGACGATCACGAGCGTGCCGGCGGGCACGGCGCCCAATCGGTCGAGGGCGACGAGGTCGACGCGTTCGACCGACCGGTCGTCGACGGGACCGGCGAGCTGCCGGAGCCCCAGCCGCTCGGCAGCAGACGCCAGATCGCGGATCGTGTACTGTGCCACAAGCACAGTTTGGCAGGAAACACTGGACGCTCCCGACATTGCCGGGGGATGAACGCCTTCGTAGCGTGGTCACATGGCACAGACATCCCCGCGCACAGCGGAGCGCATCACCGAGGTCACGGCGAGTGACATCGCCGCCCTCGGCGTCGGCACGGCGATCTTCGGCACCGGAGGCGGCGGCGCCGTCTACACCGCCCAGGTCATGGTCGAGAACGCGCTCCGTGAGCACGGACCCGTCCGCCTCGTCACGGTGGACGAGCTCGGTCCCGAGGACGTCGTGATCCTGATGTCGGGGATCGGCGCGCCGACGGTCGGGATCGAGATGCTGTCGGCGACAGGCCAGATCCACGCTCTGCTCGCCGAGGCCGAGCGGCTCCTCGGGCGTCCGGTGACGACCCTCATGGCCGCGGAGATCGGCGGCAGCAACGGGGTGCAGCCGATCGGCTGGGCCGCCAGGCTCGGGCTCCAGGTGCTCGACGCCGACGGCATGGGCAGGGCGTTCCCCGACGCCGCCATGGTCGCGATGAACGTCGCGGGCATCCCGTGCGACTGGGCCGTGCAGAGCGACGTGGTCGGCAACATCTCCGTGATGAAGACCATCGATCTGCACTGGCTGGAGCGCCACGCCCGTGCGCTCACCGTCGCCAGCGGCTCGATCTGCATCGGAGCCCACTACCCGATGACCGCGGACATGGCCAAGGGCGCCGTGATCGAGGGCACCGTCAGCGCCTCCATCCGCGTCGGGCACGCCCTCACGGAGGCATCCGACCCCGTCGCCGCCGTCGCCGCGGAGCTCGACGCGCGCATCCTCCTCACCGGCAAGATCACCGATCTCGATCGCCGCACCGTCGGCGGCTTCGTCCGCGGATCCGTGACCATCACGGGAACCGGCGCCGACCGCGGCCGGCTGCAGCGCCTCGAGCTCCAGAACGAGAACCTCATGGTCCTGGAGGACGGCGAGGTGCTCGTCAGCGTCCCCGATCTCATCACGATCATCGACGCGGAGACCGGTCACGCGATCACCACGGAGATGCTGCGCTTCGGGCAGCGCGTGTCCGTGCTCGCCTGGGCGTGCGACCCGATCTGGCGCACACCCCGCGGCCTCGAGCTCGCGGGCCCGGCGGCCTTCGGCTACGACCTCCCCTACACGCCCTTCGAAGGAGCAGCCCGATGAGCACCGCCCGCGACCTCTCGATCGGCGTCGACGTCGGAGGCACGAACACGGATGCCGTGGTCCTGGACGGCGCCGGCGCGGTCCTCGCCTTCACCAAGCGCGCCACGACCGACGACATCACCGGCGGCATCCGCGCGGGCATCTCCGACGTCCTCGCCGCGATCGGGGACGACCGCTCGCGGGTCTCCCGCGTCATGCTCGGCACGACGCACGCCACGAACGCGATCGTGCAGCGCCGCAGCCTCGACAAGGTGGCGATGATCCGCCTCGGGGCTCCCGCGGCGACGGAGTACCCGCCGCTGACCGGCTGGCCCGAGGATCTCGTGGACATGGTGCTCGCGGGCTCCGCGATGCTCGGCGGGGGGCATATGGTCGACGGGACGCCCATCACCCCGCTGGACCGTGACGGCATCCTTCGTTTCGTCGACGGACTGGACGCCTTCGACGCGATCGCCGTCGCCGGGATCTTCAGCCCCTCCTCGCCCGAGCAGGAGCTCGAGGTCGCCGAACTGCTGCGCGGGCATCTCGGGCCGGACACGCGCGTCTTCCTCAGCCAGGACATCGGTCCCACCGGGCTCCTGGAGCGGGAGAACGCCACCCTGCTGAACGCGGCCCTGTACAGCGTGGCCCGCTCGGTCACGGAGGCGCTCGTCACGGTCGTGGCGGAGGAGGGGCTGGACGCGCAGACCTTCTTCGCGCAGAACGACGGCACGCTGATGTCGCTGGACTACGCCGCGCAGTACCCGGTGCTGACGATCGGCTCCGGGCCGGCGAACTCGATCCGCGGGGCCGCCTATCTCTCCGGCCATGACGACGCGATCGTCATCGACGTCGGCGGCACCACGAGCGACCTCGGCGTCGTCGTCGGCGGGTTCCCCCGCGAGTCCACGCTCCCGCGCGAGATCGGCGGGGTCCGCACCAACTTCCGGATGCCGGACATCCTCTCGCTGGGGATCGGCGGCGGCACGATCGTCGACGTCGCCTCCGGACGGGTCGGTCCCGGCTCGGTCGGCTACCGGATCGACCCGGAGGGGCTGCTGTTCGGCGGCGCCACGCCGACGCTGACGGACGCGGCCGCCCTGGCGGGCTCGCCGGTCGCCGGTCGCTGCCTGCCCGGGCTGGACATAGCGACCAGAGGCGCGCTGGAAGCAGCGCTCGCCGTCGTCGCCGAGCGCCTCGACGAGGCCGTCGAGCGCCTGTCGCTCGGCCGGCAGGACATCCCGCTCGTGGTCGTCGGCGGCGGCGGATTCCTCGTCCCGGACGGGCTGCCCAGCGCGGGAAGGATCCTCCGGCCCGATCACAGCGGCGTCGCGAACGCGGTCGGCGCGGCGATCTCCCTCGCCGGAGGGCGCGCCGATCAGATGGCGCCGATGGGGGAGCGCGAGGACGCCATCGCCCAGGCCTCCGAGGCCGCGATCGCCAAGGCGATCCAGGCCGGCGCCGACCCGCTGCAGGTGTCGGTCGTCGAGGTCCTCGAGACGCACGTCCCGTACACCGCGCAGCCCACGCTCAACGTCACCGTCAAGGCCGCTGGTCCGCTCGCGCGCCTCACCGCCGACGCGCCCGCGGGCTGACCGGCGCCGCAGCAGTACCCGCAACGCATCACCGCACCCGAAAGAGGAGATTGCAATGAAACGCAGTACCGCAGTTCCGGCGCTCGCCGGTCTCGCCGTCCTCACGATGGCTCTGGCATCATGCTCGGGATCCGCCGACCCGGACACCCCGTCCGAGGGGGACTACGTCTCCGGCGGGACCTTCGTCACCGCGATCAACGACGATCCTGGCGACCTCAACCCGCTGAAGGCGATCTCGCTCGACACCTGGGGTGTGATCTCCCTCGCCTACGAGTCGCTCATCTACGTGACCCCGGACGGCGAGTTCGAGCCGTGGCTGGCGGAGAGCTGGGAGGAGAGCGGGACCGAGGTCGTCTTCACGATCAAGGACGGGCTGACCTGCACGGACGGCACCGAGTTCACCGCGCAGACCGTCGCGGACAACCTGAACTACAACGCCGACCCCGCCAACGCGACGTTCTCCTACGGCTCGGTCATCGACGAGAACGTGTCCGCCGTCGCGGACGGGAGCACCGTGACCGTGACGAGCGCCACGAACTCGCCGTTCCTCGCGGTCAACGTCGGCACGATCATGATGGTCTGCGATGCGGGCCTCGCCGATCCGACGATCATGTCCGACGCGACCAACGGCACGGGCCTGTTCGATCTCACCGATGTCGCCCCCGGCGACACGTACACGTTCACCAAGCGCGACGACTACACCTGGGGACCGGACGGCGTCACGAGCGACACCACGGGGCTCCCGGACGCGATCGAGGCGCGCGTCGTCACGGACGAGAGCACGGCGGCGAACCTGCTCGTGTCGGGCGAGGTCAACGCCGCGACGATCTCCGGCGCCGACCGCTCGCGCCTCGACGGCGCAGGCCTCACCTACACGGGCGTGCGCAATCCGGTGGGCATGATGCTCTTCAACGAGAAGGAGGACCGCCCGTTCTCCGACCCGCTCGTCCGCGAGGCGCTCTCCATCGCGATCGATCGGGACGAGGTCGGCACGGTCATCGCCGACGGCGAGCCGATCGACGCGGTCTCGCTCATCACCAAGACCCCGCTGCTGTGCGTCGCGGACGGACCGAAGTGGACGCTGCCGGACACCGACCTCGATCGTGCGGGCGAGCTGCTCGACGAAGCGGGCTGGACTCTGGGATCGGACGGCCTGCGCTCCAAGGACGGCGAGCCGCTGACCATCACCTTCATCTACAACGCGCCCACCTCGACGCACGCCCCCGCGGCGGAGCTGGTCAAGGAGACGTGGGATCAGCTGGGCGTCACGACGGAGCTGCTCGGCAACGACGCGGCCGCGTGGTCGGAGCAGCTCTGGTCGACCTTCGACTGGGACACCGGCTGGATCCAGGTGGCGCCGGGCGGACCTCTCGTGCTGTCCACCTTCTTCGCCGGTGCGACCGCCGCCGACGGCGGACTGAACTTCATGTTCGTCGACAACCCCGAGTACAAGGCGCTGGTCGAGGAGGCGTCCCAGGCCACTCCCGAGGAGACCTGCGACATCTGGCAGGATGCCGAGGCGGAGCTGCTGAACCGCTTCGACGTCTTCCCCGTGGCGGACAACATCCTGCCCACCTACCAGTCCGGTGCGGTGTTCGACCAGCCGAACTACATCCAGCCCACCACGATCCGGATGCTGCCCTGACATGACGACGACTCCTCCGCTCGCGACCCCAGAGGTCGCAGGAACTCCGACGGCCGCCCTGGCGGCGCGGGCGGAGGAGCGTCGGCGCCGCCAGGGGCTCTCCCCGCGGTCCGCGTTCCTCCTCCGCCGGCTCGGCCGCCTGGTGATCTCGCTCTCCGTGGTGGTCGTGGCCTCCTTCCTGCTCATGTACCTCGTCCCCGGCGATCCGGTCAGGGCGGCCCTCGGCCAGAGCGCGAGTCCGGAGCTCGTCGAGGCGACCAGGGTGCAGCTCGGCCTCGACCGCCCGATGCTCGAGCAGTTCGGGCACTACATCGGCGGACTGCTCACCGGCGACATGGGCACGTCCATCCGGCTCCAGCGGCCGGTCACCGAGGTGCTCGCTCAGCGCTTCCCGACGACGCTGCTGCTCGCGGTCCTCGCCTTCGTCATCGCCGTCGTCGGCGCGCTCCCCGCCGGCATCGGCGCGGCCGTCGTCGCGCGCTCCGGGCGCCTGCGCGGCCTGAGCATCGGCATCTCCGCCGTCCTCGGCATCCTCATCGCCGTGCCGAGCTTCCTGCTCGCCGTCGGCCTCATCTCCCTGTTCGCTGTGCAGCTCGGCTGGCTCCCCGCGGCGGGCTGGGGCGACGCGGAGGATGCCGTGCTGCCGGTGATCGCCCTCGCGATCGGCCCGATGGCGTACTTCGTGCGCATCGTGCAGGTGGAGATGCTCGCGGTCCTGGACACCACGTACATGACGACAGCGCGCAGCAAGCGGCTGCCGCGTCACCTGATCCACCTGCGGCACGCCCTGCCGAACATCGTCACCGCATCGCTGACCGTGGGAGGTCTGGTCCTGGCCGGTCTCACGGCGGCGACCGTCCTCGTCGAGACGATCTTCGCCATCCCCGGCCTCGGCACGATCATGGTGTCCTCGGTCGGCGCCAAGGACTATCCGATGGTGCAGGGCGTCGTCATCGTGTTCGCCCTCATCGTGCTCGGCGTGAACCTCGTCGTCGATGTGATCCTCGCCACCATCGATCCCCGATCCTCGATCACGGAGGGCTGACCCGTGCGCACCCGCCTGCTGAACCCGACCACGATCGCCGCGGTGATCGGGGCCGCGCTGCTCGTCTTCCTCGCCGTCGCCGGCCCCGCGATCTGGGGTGCGGCCGCCGGCGCCACCTCGGTGCCTGATCGCCTTCTCCCCCCGAGCGGCGAGCATCTCTTCGGCACCGACGAGCTCGGGCGCGACATCCTCGCGAGGGTGTTCTCCGCCACCCGGCTCACACTGCTGCTCACGCTCGGCTCGACCGTGATCTCGCTCGTCGGCGGTATCGTCTTCGGGCTCTTCGCCAGCATCCTGCCGACCTACCCCCGTCGGTGGTTCACCGGACTGCTGGACATCCTGCTCGCCTTCCCCTGGCTGCTGATGGTGCTGTTCTTCACGGTCATCTGGGGCGCGACGGCCACGGGAGCGATGCTGGCGATCGGCTTCGCCGGCATCCCCTCCTTCGCGCGCCTCGTCTACAACCTCGCGGCCTCGGTGTCCGGCCGGGACTACGTGCGGGCGGCCCGTGTCGTCGGCGTCGGACCCGTCGGCGTGCTGCTGAGGCACGTGCTGCCGAACATCGCCAATCCCTTCTTCGTCAATGCGGCCGCGACCGCCAGCGTCACCCTGCTCTCCTTCGCCGGCCTCTCGTTCCTCGGGCTCGGCGTCCAGGCGCCGGACTACGACTGGGGGCGTCTCCTGCAGGAGGGGATCCTCCGGATCTACGTCAACCCGATGGCGGCGATCGGCCCGGGGATCGCCGTCGTGCTCGCCGGTCTCGTGTTCACGCTCGTGAGCGAGGCCGTGGCCGGGACCCGGGGCGCCGGGCTGCGCGCGGTCGTCTCCCGGGCGGCCGGCGGGATGACGCTCGTCCCGCGACGGCGGGCGTCCGCCACCGGAGCGCCGGCCGTCACGGGCGCCGGGGACGCGGTCGCCGAGATCACGGATCTCCGCATCGCGTTCCCGACCGCCGACGGCGGCACGGTCGAGCGCGTCCACGGCGTCGACCTGCGCGTGGGCCGCGGCGAGGTCGTCGGGATCGTCGGAGAGTCCGGTTCGGGCAAGTCGCTCACCGCGATGGCCCTCGCCGGTCTCCTCGGCGAGGATGCGGCCGTCACGACGACGGGACACGTCTTCGACGGACTGGATCTGACCGGCACCCTCACGACCGCCGACCGCGCGCGGCTCGGCGTCGAGCTCGGCATGATCTTCCAGGATCCGCTGACCTCGCTCAACCCCGCGCTGACGATCGGACGGCAGCTCACCGAGGTGCCGGAGGTGCACATGGGGATGCGTCCCGCCCCGGCGAGGGAGCGGGCGGCCGAGGCCCTGGACGCCGTGGGCATCGCCGATGCGCGTCAGCGGCTGAAGCAGTATCCGCACGAGTTCTCCGGCGGCATGCGGCAGCGCGCGATGATCGCGATGGCGATGACGGGTCGTCCGAAGCTCATCATCGCGGACGAGCCGACCACGGCCTTGGACGTCACCGTGCAGCGGCAGGTGATGGGCGTGCTGCACAGGGCGCAGCAGGAGACCGGCGCCGCGATCGTGTTCATCTCGCACGACATCGCGCTCGTGAGCGCGTTCTGCGACCGGGTGATCGTGATGAAGGACGGCCGGGTCGTCGAGACGCTGGATGCGACGCGGATCCGCGAGGATGCGCAGCATCCGTATTCGAAGGCCCTGATCGCGTGCCTGCCGGACATGACGAGCGACCGGACCATGCCGCTCCCCGTCATCCCCGCAGAGCTCGCGCCCGAGGCGATCGCCGAGGAGGTGCCGGCATGAACGCGCTGGAGATCGCGGACCTCAGCGTCCGCTACGGCCGCACGAGGGTCGTGAACGGCGTGAGCCTCACCGTGCCGAAGGGGCGCACGGTCGGCCTCGTCGGCGAGTCCGGTTCGGGCAAGAGCACCATCGCGGCGGCCGCCGTCGGCCTGGTGCGACCGGAGTCCGGGGCGATCAGGGTCGACGGCGCGGACGCCGTAGGTCCCGGTTCCGCGGCGCGGCGCACCAGACGGCGCATGCAGCTCGTGTTCCAGGACCCGTTCTCGGCACTCGATCCGCTCATGCCGGTGGGGGACTCGATCGCCGAGGCGCTGCGCGCGACCGGCCGGCGCTGGACGAGGGCCGAGCGCACGGCCAGGGTGCGGGAGCTGCTCGAACAGGTGCACCTCGACCCCGATCGCGCCGGAGACCGCCCCGCGGCGTTCTCGGGCGGTCAGCGGCAGCGCATCACGATCGCGCGGGCGCTCGCGGGGGAGCCGTCGGTCCTCATCGCCGACGAGGTGACCAGTGCGCTGGACGTCTCCGTGCAGGGGGCGATCCTGAACCTCCTGCGCGAGCTCCAGGAACGGCTCGGGCTCTCGATGCTGTTCATCTCCCACAACCTCGCGGTCGTGCGGTACATCAGCGACGAGGTGTGCGTCATGAGGCACGGGAGCATCGTCGAGGCAGGCCCGACCGAGGCGCTGCTCGCGAACCCCAGCGACCCGTACACCCAGGACCTCCTCGACGCGGTCCCCGTGCTCGGCGAGAGGATGCTGTTCTGATGGCGGGCTTCGACGAGGCCGCCCGAGCGATCCAGGACGATCTCGTGCGCGTGCGCCGGGAGCTGCACGCCGCCGTCGAGGTCGGCCTTGACCTTCCGCAGACGCAGCGGATCCTGCTGCGCGAGCTGGAGGGCCTCGGGCTCGAGGTCTCGGTCGGCGCGGCCCTCACCTCCGTCACCGCCGTGCTCCGCGGGGCGCGCCCCGGACCGGTGGTGCTGCTGCGTGCCGACATGGACGGCCTTCCGATCGCCGAGGCGACGGGGCTCGCCTTCGCCGCGACCAACGGGGCGATGCACGCCTGCGGGCATGATCTGCACATGGCGGGGCTCCTCGGCGCGGTCTGGCTGCTCGCTGCACGCCGCGACGAGCTCGCCGGCGTCGTCGTGTTCATGTTCCAGCCGGGCGAGGAGGGGCACGCGGGCGGGCGCGCCATGATCGACGAGGGCGTGCTGGATGCCGCGGGCGAGCGCCCGGTGGCCGCCTACGCGATCCACGTCGACAGCGCGACGCCGCGCGGGATGCTCGTCACGCGCGAGGGCGCCATGATGGCGAGCGCGAACGCGCTGCGGCTGACGCTGCGCGGCACGGGAGGGCACGCCGCCTTCCCGCAGCTCGGCACGGATCCGGTGCCGGTGGCCGCTCACCTGATCCTCGCGGTGCAGTCCTTCGTGGCCCGGCGCCTGCCGGCCACCGATCAGGCCGTCGTGTCGATCACGAGGCTGTCCAGCGACTCGGCCGCGGGCAACGTCCTGGCGGCGGAGGTGCGCATGGAGGCGAACATCCGCACGCTGTCGAAGCAGACGCTGCAGACCGTGAAGGGCGAGCTGCCTGCTCTGCTCGAAGCGATCGCCGCGGCCCACGGCTGCGTGCTGGACGCGGAGTTCATCGAGTCGTATCCCGTAACTCGCAACGACCCGGACGAGACCCACCGTGTGCTGGAGATCCTCGATGAGCTGGTCGGCGCCGAGCGCGTGACGCGGCTGGAGGCGCCGTCGATGGCCTCCGAGGACTTCGCCTACGTGCTCGAAGAGGTGCCCGGCACCCTCGTCTTCGTCGGCGCCGCACCGGACAGCGGGCCGAATCCGCTCCATTCCGAGCGAGCGGCGTTCGACGACGGCGTCCTGGCGCTGCAGGCCGAGGTGCTCGCGGAGCTCGCCTGGCGTCGTCTGGAGCGCCGGTGACGGCGTCGTGGTCGGCCGAGGCGCCGGTCTCCGTCCGCCCGGAGATCGCCGGCATCTCCGCGTACCGGCAGGGCGCGCAGGCGGGACCGGACGCCTTCAAGCTGTCCAGCAACGAGAACCCCTTCGATCCGCTGCCGGGCGTCATCGAGGCGATGCGCACGGCGGTCGCGGTGAACCGCTATCCGGACGCCTCTGCGCCGCGCCTGCGTGCGCGGATCGCCGAGCGCTTCGGCGTCGGAACGGATGCCGTGCACATCACGGCGGGCACGACATCGCTCCTGCAGCAGCTGGCGCTCGCCCTGCTGCGTCCCGGCGACGAGCTGCTGTACTCGTGGCGCTCCTTCGACGGCTATCCCTGGATGGCCGCCGTGACCGCCGCGACGGCGGTGACCGTTCCCCTGGATGGCCAGGAGCGCCAGGACCTCGAGGCGCTGGCCGGAGCCGTCACGGAGCGCACCAGGGTCGTCGTGGTGTGCAGCCCCAACAATCCTTCGGGGACGATCGTCGCTCAGACCGCCTTCGACGGGTTCCTCGCGCGCATCCCGGCCGGCGTGCTGGTGCTGCTGGACGAGGCCTACGCCGAGTTCGTCACCGATCCGGATGCCGTCGACGGTCGCACCGTGGTCGCCGACGGGCACGAGAACGTCGTGGTGCTGCGGACGTTCTCCAAGGCGTACGGGCTCGCCGGACTCCGCGTGGGCTACGCCGTCGGGCATCCCGCCGTGCTGGAGGCGGCGCGCATCGCCGGCATCCCGCTGTCCGTGACCGCCCAGGGAGAAGAAGCGGCCCTCGCGAGCCTCGACGCGGAGCCCGCGCTGCGGGAGCGGGTCGCCGTGATCGCGGAGAGACGCGACCGGCTCGTCGAGGCGCTGCGGGCGAGCGGATGGCGTGTCCCGGCGGCCCAGGGCAACTTCGTCTGGCTGCCGACAGGGGCGGGGACGGCCGCCGCCGCGCAGGCCTTCGCAGCGGCGGGACTCGTGGTCAAGGCCTTCGGGGCCGACGGGGTGCGGATCACGGTCGGCGAGGAGGAGGCGATCGCGCGGGTGGCGCGCGTCGCGGAGTCGCTCATCGCGCCTGGCGCGAGCGCGCGGCGGCGCTGAGCGGAGGCTGCGCGATCGCGGACCCGGGAGCGGTGACGGCGGCGGCGTCGGCGACGCTCCGAAGAGGTAGACTCGCCGGGTGCTTCACGTGAAGAGCGCCCTCGGGGCGCGGAAGGGAGCCGCAGGCGCGTCGAGCGCCGGCGGCAGAGGCTGAGACCCGGCCGGAGGCGGAACCCGTCTCCGGAGCAGCGTCGTACCCGGCATCCGCTCGGATGCCTGCCCGGAAACCCTTCCTCCGCCCGCCGATCGGCGGGCCTCTCGAAAGCAGCTCTTCCCATGCGTCCCCTCGACGAGCGCGCCATCCGCGCCTCCCTCATCAACGCCTCCCGCAAGGAGACCGCCACCCTCTCGCTGCCGCCCGGCTTCGCCGAGATCGACTTCGACCGGATCGACTACCTCGGGTGGGCGGATCCGAAGCTCCCCCGTCGCGCCTACGTCGTGGCGTGGGTCGACGATGCGCCCGTCGGCGTGCTGCTGCAACGTGCAGAGCAGCGGGTGCGCACCCGTGCGCAGTGCTCCTGGTGCGAGGACGTCACGCTCCGCAACGACGTCCAGTTCTACGCCGCGCGCCGCGCCGGAGCGGCCGGTCGCAACGGCGACACGATCGGCACGCTGATGTGCGCGGAGTTCGGCTGCTCGCGCACCGTCCGGATGCTCCCGCCGCTGGCCTATGAGGGCTACGACAGGGAGACGGCGCGCGAGCTGCGCATCCTCCGCCTCCAGGAGCACGTCACGGCCTTCCTCCGGGAGGTCGCCGGCTGAGCGGTCCCTGCCGGTGGGCCGGTCCCCTGCGGGTGGCCGGTCCCCTGCGGGGGCCGATCCCCCTGCCTGCCGACCGGCCCCGCCCCATTCAGGTCGCAGATTCTGTCGTTCCGGGTGCGGTGGTTGTGTCCAGGTCGCAGATCCTGTCGTCATCCCGCGAGGAGAGCAGCAGATCCTGCGATCTGGACGCGGGGCCGGAACGGTCAGATCGAGGCTTCCAGGAGCGCCAGCCGGCGGGCGGGGGACCCGGAGATCTCGACGGTGCGGACGGTGTCCGGCACGAGATCGGGGTCGTCGCAGAGCGCCAGCAGCGCGGCGTCCATCTCCTCGCGCAGATCGAGGTCCTCCTCGGCGGGGAGATGGATGCCGTCGGCCGCTGTCAGCGGCAGCAGGACGAGCAGATCCACCGACTCCATCGCGGCGGACGCCTCCTCGACCAGGTCGGGGAGCGCGTCCGCCGCGCCGCCGGGGCGGCCGAGCGCCTCCCACGCCTCGAGGTAGGCGAGGAAGTCGAGCGGGCAGCGCTCGAGCACGGCATCCCGGCCGGACGGGAGCCGCTGCAGCCGGCGCGCGGAGATGCGGAACTGCTCGAGGAAGGAGTCGACGCCCGAGTCCCCGCCGGCGAGTTCGTGGGGATCGCCGAGCACTTCGAATCCCGGATGCCGGGCCGCGAACGCGGCGATCAGCGTCGACTTGCCGGTGCCGTGGGTGCCGGAGATCGCGATGCGCATGACCGGACTCTATCGCCAGGCGTCCGGGTCGCAGATCCTCCGGTTCCGGTTCCGGCCGCCGCATCCGTGTCACAGATCCTGTCGCTCTTCTCCGGCCGGAGCCGCAGATTCTGAGACGCGGAGTGTGCGGATAGACGCCGCACGTTCGAGAGCGCTCAGCCCCTGCGGACGTGCTCCCACGCGGCATCCGCGAGGGCGGCCGAGCGCTCCGCGAAGGCGGCGAAGCTGCGCTCGCCGGGCCAGTCGGCGGGCAGCAGCTCCGCGGGCAGCCCTGGATCCACGTAGGGGAGCACCCGCCAGGCGTCGACGAGGCGCACGTACGCGGGGAACGGCGCGTCGCCCAGCCGCACGATCGTCCGCTGGAACGCCTCGTGCTCTTCGCGCAGCGCGGTCAGGTCCCACCATCGCGGCACCGCGTCGGCCAGCCGGCCGGGCGTCTGCGGCGCATCCGTGCGGAACAGCACCGCCGCATCGCGCATCCCGAGCTCGCCGAGGATCTCCTCCGCCTCCGGCTGCAGATGACCGGGCAGGATCCACAGCGACGGGGCGACGGCCCCGGCGCCGATCCACTGCAGGCGTCGCCGGAGCTGATGACGCATCTCCCGGCGCGACTCGGGGATCGAGTAGGACACCAGGCACCAGCGATCCTCCGGCCGCATCAGCCGCACGTCGAAGATGCGGCGGTCGCCGCGCTCCAGCATCCGCACCGCAGAGGGATTCAGTCGATAGCCGGCGGTCTCCGACCGCTCGGGGACGAGCAGCCCGCGCTGCTTCAGCCGCGTGATGGCCGTGCGCGCTCCGGCGGCGGGGATGCCGAGGTCGCCGGCGAGCCGGACCAGGTCCGCGGTGGAGATCCAGCCGCCGAGGCGACGCAGGTACAGCCCGATGAACGTGCGCAGCAGCGACGCGGTGCTCCCCGGGCGCGCGTCGATGTCGTCGAGCACGGCGTTCTCCGCGCGTTCCGGCTCGCTGTGCTCGCTCACCGTGCGGGAGGAGTCGCTCACCGTGCGGGAGCTTCCAGGGCGTCGCGCACGGCGACGATCCCTCGCACGGTCTCCTCGAACGAGGTGCTCAGCGGCGAGAGGCCGAGGCGGATGCCGTCGGGGAACCGGAAGTCCGGGATCACCCCGTCCGCCCACAGCGCCTCGGTCGCGCGCCGCGCCTCCGGGTGACCGATCGTGACGTGGCCGCCGCGGGCTGCAGCGTCCCGCGGGCTGAGCAGCCGGGCGCCGAGCGGGGCGAGCTCCGCGTCGAAGGCCTCGACCGCGAGGTCGGTCAGCGCCTGCGACTTCGCCCGCACCGCCTCGATCGAGGCCTGCTCGATGAGATCGAGCATCCCCTGCATCGCCAGCATCCCGAGCACCGGAGGAGTCCCGCTGATGAACTGCCGGATGCCGGCGTCCGGGGTGTACCCGGATGCCATGGCGAAGACGTCCGCCGCGCCCATCCAGCCCTGGATCGGCTGACGCAGCTCCCCCTGGATGCCGGAGCGGACATAGGCGAAGGCCGGGGAGCCCGGCCCGCCGTTCAGGTACTTGTACGTGCAGCCGACGGCGAGGTCGACGCCCCAGGCGTCCAGCTGCATCGGGACGACGCCTGCGGAGTGGCAGAGGTCCCAGAGCATGAGAGCGCCGGCGTCGTGGACGATCCGGGTGATGCCCGCCATGTCGGCGAGGGCGCCGGAGCGGTAGTCGACGTGGCTGAGGACGACGAGCGCGGTGCGGTCCGAGACGGCGTCCGCGACCTCGTCCGGACGCACGCCGAGCACGGGGTCGGTCGCGATCCATCGCAGGGTCAGCCCGCGTTCTGCCGCCACTCCCTCGGCGACGAAGCGATCCGTGGGGAAGTTGCCCTCCTCGATGACGATCTCGGTCCGCGCTGGACGCGCGGCGACGGCAGCGCGCATGAGCTTGTACAGCAGCACGGTGGTGGAGTCGGCGACGACGGTCTGACCGATGGATGCGCCGAGGCACAGGGCGCCGATGCGGTCGCCGAGCGACGTCGGCAGATCCATCCACTGCTCGTCCCAGGAGCGGATCAGACGGGTCCCCCAGTCCTCCCGCACGAAGCGCGTCAGCCGGTCGGGGAGTTCGTTCAGCGGTCTGCCGAGGGAGTTGCCGTCGAGGTACGCGGTGACGCCGGGAGCATCGGCGAACTCCGCGGTGAAGCGCGCGAGCGGGTCGGCGGCGTCGAGGGCGCGGGCGGCGGTGAGAAGATCGGGCACGTCAGGTCTCCAGGTCGGCGAGGATGAGCGGGCGGGCGAGGAGCGGGTCCGCGGTCTCCGGAGTGGCGCCGGGGTGGAAGAGCAGCCGGGAGCCGGGCAGCCGTGGGTCGGAGGGAGCCAGTGCGCGCAGCAGATCGGCGCCGTCGATCCCGGCCTCCCGTAGCGCCGTGACCTCCCGGGCGGAGAGGCCGACCGGGGTGTCGCCGTTGCCCATGTCCGTGCCGTACAGGACGTTCCCGCCTCGCGCATGGAAGCGGCGGACGTTGTCGAGGGCGGTCTCGTGCTCCGGCCCGTCATGGATGGCGAGGGTCGAGATCCACGTGACGTCTTCGCGCATGCCGTCCAGCTCCTCCTCCGTCAGGCGCTCGCTGAACGGCGCATGGGCGAGCAGGCGCGCACCCAGCCGCACCGCGCGCACGGCCTCGCCTGCGCCTTCCGCGTGTGCGATGACCGGCAGGCCGTGGGACGCCGCGATCCGGACGATCTCGGAGAACAGCTCATCCGAGAACACCGGGCCCGCCGAGCTGTTGCTCGCGACCTTGACGACATCGGCTCCGGCGCGCTTCATCTCGGCGACCGCCGAGGCGGCGGCATCCGCATCGACGATCTCGCGCACCGAGCCGACCGGCGCCCAGGCGCGGTCGGAGGGATAGCCGCCCGGCGGGGTCAGGAATGCGCCGGCGAACCGGACGGCGACGCGATGACGTGTGCGCAACTCCTGCAGTTCCGTGCGGAAGACGCCGATCTCGGGGTCCGGGGCGGATGTCGAGCCGGAAATGCCGGAGTTCGACACGGCGCTCAGCGCCGCCGGGCCCGGGCCGAGCGCCGCCGGGTCCCCGCCGAGATCGATGACGGTCCCCAGGACGGAGTCCGCGAGGAGCAGCGGATCCACGAGCTGCAGGTGCACGTGCGCGTCCGTGAACGCGCCGGTCACGACGCCGGCGAGCCGGGGGAGGGCGGGAGTCGGAGTCTCGCCGAGCACGCGCGTCGTACCGCCGTGGACGGCGACCACCTCGTCGCGCCAGACACGTCCCTTCTCCTCCAGGCACGCCACGACGGCTCGCATCAGTTCCCGATCTCGGTCCGGACGGTGTACAGCTCCGGGAAGAAGGTGAGCTCGAGGGCGCGCTGCAGGAACGCGGCGCCGGTCGAGCCGCCGGTGCCGGTCTTCATCCCGATCGTGCGCGTGACGGTCTTGAGGTGCCGGAAGCGCCAGAACTGGAAGTTGTCCTCGAGGTCGACGAGATCCTCGCAGGCCTCGTAGAGGTCCCAGTGGGTCTGCGGGTCCTCGTATATCGCACGGATCGCCGGCACGAGCTCGGGGTGCGGGCGGTACGGCTCGCGGACGTCCCGGTCGAGGATCGCGGACGGGATCGGGAGCCCGCGTCGTGCGGCGAGCCGGAGGAACTCGTCATACAGCGTCGGACGCTCGAGTTCGGCCGTGAGGAGCGTCAGGTTCTCCGGGTGGTCGCGGAAGACCTGCAGCATCCGCTCGTTCTTGTTGCCCAGCGCGAACTCGACCGCCCGGTACTGCACGGACTGGAAGCCGGAGGAATTGCCGAGCGAGCCGCGGAACTGCGCGTACTCGGTGGGGGTGAGCGTGGCCAGCACCGACCACTGCTGCGTCATGACGTCCTGGATGCGCTTGATGCGCGCGATCCGCTTCAACGCCTCGCGCAGGTCGTCGCTGGCGAGCAGGTCGCGGGCGCTGGCGAGCTCGTGCCGCAGGAGCTTCAGCCACAGCTCGGTCGTCTGGTGCTGGATGATGAACAGCATCTCGTCGTGGTGGTCGCTGACGGGATGCTGGGCCGCGAGCAGCTGGTCGAGGCCGAGGTAGGAGCCGTAGGTCATCCGGTCGCGCAGGTCGGTGACGATGCCCTCTTCGAGCGCGCGTTCGTTGTCGGTGCTCATGATGCACCGAGTATGTCATGAATGTGACGGGCGTCACAATAATGACATATCTCGTCAGGGCCTCGTGTGCGCGTCCAGGAAGTCGATCGTCGCCTGCAACGCGGTCCGCGCATCGGGCAGGTCGAGGTGGAACTGGTATTCATGGGGCAGGGCCGGCTCATGGTCGGCCGGCCAGAACTGGGTGGTGATCTCCACGCCGAGCGCCTCGAGCCGCTGCGCCAGCGGGATGGACTGCAGCCAGGTGAGCCCGTCGTCGTTGCCGCCGGAGATGTAGGTCGGCGGGAAGTCTCCCGTGACCCAGTCGATCGTCGACATCGTCGCCCCCGATGAGCCCTCCGCCCAGGTCTTCGTGCCCGAGTACGCCCACAGCGCCGACTTGAAGCCCCAGCCGACGACGCCGTCGAGCGCGGCCAGCGCGGACAGGTCGTAGACGCCGCAGTTCAGCACGGTCGCGACCAGCTGATCCGGCTGGAGCGCCGGAGTCACGGACATGATCTCCGCGTAGTCGGGACTCGTCGTGATGGCGGCGAGCTGACTGGCCAGCTGGCCGCCGGCGGAGTCCCCGGCCAGGACGATCCGGGATGCGTCCACGTTCAGCTCCTGGGCGTGCCCATCGATGTAGGCGAGAGCCTCGTTGAGCTGGTGCACGGCCTTCGGGTAGTACCCCTCCGGGCCGAGCGTGTAGTTCACGGCGATGGCGGTGTATCCCTCGGCGGAGAGGATGCGCAGATAGGGGTCGACGTCCTCCTTGGAGCCGGAGATCCAGGCGCCGCCGTGGATCCACACGACCGTCGGAAGGGGGCCCTCGGCGGATGCCGGGGTGAACACGTCCATGGTCGTGTCCGCGCCGTCATCCCCGTAGGGGACGTCGAGGACCTCGGTGAGCTCGGTGTCCGGCACGTGCGCGGCCATCTCCACGGCGGTGGCTTCTCCGCCCCGCGTGAACACGGCGCGGATCACCATCGCCGACGGCCACGGCGTGATCGATCCGACGATCGCCACGATGAGGAGCGCCGCGACGACGATCGTGGCGGCGATCCGCATTCTCCGCCATCCGCGTCCGGGGCGCGTCGGGGCGCCCTTCTCCGACCTGCCGGACCCCTCCTCGTGCACAAGCGTGGTCATCGAGCCCTCCTTGGAGTTCAGTGTGGCAGGAGCGCGGTCGATGGGCGAGAGGCGAGGGAACAGAAGCGGCGGAGGCGCCTCCGTCAGGAAGAGCCTCCGCCGCTGTTCGAGGAGGGGTGCGCAGGGCGGGAGGGACACGGCGCCCTGCGCACCGGATCAGAGCAGGTCGTCGATGTTCCCGTTCTCCTCGGACGGGACCCGGCGGCGCCGCGCCCCCAGGAGGGCGAGCAGCCCGCCCCCGCCGAGCAGGACCACGATCGCGGCGAGCAGCCACGGCGAGAGCTCGAGACCCGTGCCGGCCAGGCCTCCGCCTGGCGTGTGATGCTCGGTCCTGCAGTCCGGGTTGCCGTCCGCTGCGTCGACGCACGTTCCCCGCGGATCGTCCGTGGCGACGACGTTGCGGAACTCGGCGTTCTCCTTCGCGCCGACGGTCACGGAGTAGGTGATCGTGACGACCTGTCCCACGGCCAGATCTCCCGTCCAGCGGACCTCGTCCCCGACGCGTTCGACCGTGCCGGCCGAAGCCTCCGCATCGTCGTTCCACGAGGCGACGGGGAGGACTCCCGAGATGTCGTCCACCACGCTGGCGCGCTGCACCGCGGCGGGGCCGATCTGCGCGATCGACACCGTGTACGTCACGATGTCGCCCTCGCTCACCAGGGAGCCCGGCTCCGGATCCGAGGTCTTCGAGAACTCGAACTCGCCCTTGTAGTGCTCGGTCGTGCAGGCCTCGTCCTGGCCCTCGGCCGGCACGCAGACGACGTCAGGCGGCGGCGTCACGACGTTGCGCAGAGTGAGATCGCCACCGGCGACGACCGTCACCGAGTATGTCACCGTGACGACGTCGCCGACCTCCAGATCACCGGACCACGACAGGCCCGGCTCGTTGAAGACCGCTTCGCCGCCGGACGCCGCCAGGTCGTCGTCCCAGCTCGCGTCGTCCAGGACGTCGCTCAGGTCATCCGTGAAGGATGCCGGAACCGGCGCTTCGCCGACGTGGGCCACCGTGACGGTGTACTCCACGACGTCGCCGATCTCGACGTCGGATCCCGTCACGGGGTCGGACGACTTCGAGATCTCGTAGCCGCCGATGCGATGCTCGGTCCGGCAGTCCGGATTCTCGTCCGGCGCGGGGACGCAGCGGCCGCCAGGCGGGGGCGGGACGCAGCCGTCCTCGTCCGTGGTACAGCCGTCGGTCGCGATGTTCGAGAGCAGCCAGTCGCCATAGCCGGTGACCGTCACCGAGTAGACGATGTCCACGACCTGGCCGATCTCGAGCTCCCCGGACCAGGTGAGAGCGCCGTCCGCGTAGGCCACCTCTCCGGAGGTCGCGGTCGCGTCGTCGTTCCAGCTGGCGTCGTCGAGGACCTCCGACAGATCGTCCTCGATGCTCGCGCGAGGGACCGCCGCTGCGCCGACGTGCGTCACCTGCACGTGGTACTCGACGACGTCGCCGATCACGACGTCCGAGCCGGACGCCGGGTCAGAGGTCTTGGAGAACCGGAAGTCCCCGACCGGGTTTGCCGGCGGGATGCAGTCCGACTGCGTGCGGCATCCGGGCGAAACGACTTCGTTCTGCAGGTTCCAGTCGCCCTCGTCCTCGATGCGGTCGGTCGTCTTGACCGTGACCGAGTAGGTGACCACGGCCGAGCCACCGACCGGGATCTCGCCCTCCCAGGCGAGCGTGCCGTCGGCGATGCTCACCGTGCCGATGCTGGCGGTGGCGTCGCCGTTGTACTCGGCGTCGTCCAGCACGTCGGAGAGGTCGTCGGTGAACACCGCCGCCCCCGGCACGTCGCCCTGCTGGACGATGGTCACCCGGTACTGCACGACCTGGCCGGGGACGACGGTCTCGCCGCTGGGGTCCGAGGTCTTCGTCACCGTGTAGTCGGTGACGACCAGGTAGGCGGAGGTGCGCATCACCAGCGCTGTGTGCTCGGCGCGCGCCTGCGCACTGTTCACGTACACGTCCTGCGGCTGGGCGCCGTCGGTGGTGATCACGACCTGGAAGGAGAACGATCCGCCCGGCGGGAGGGGGCCGCCGATCACGCGCACGGCGGTCGGCTCGGCCGGCCTGGTCGTGGACCATCCCACGCTGTTCCCGTCCGGATCGCCCGCGGCGCCGTTGGACGGGTCGGCCGGGTCGTCGACGAGCGTGGCGGGATCGGCGTCGGTGTAGTACACCGTCGCACCCTCAGGGGCGATCACCTCGTCGAGCGTGTAGCTGCCGGAGAAGGAGGTGCCGCGCTGGTCGCCGAGGTAGGGGAGGATGTCGATCGTGTCGGTGAAGGCCTGAGCGTAGGAGTCGTGCGACTCGATCTCGACCGTCCACGAACCGGTCCCGACCCCGTCGCCCGCGTCGTTGCGGATGTAGTCCGCGTCGCTGGTCTTGAGGATCGTCGTGTAGCCGTTGCTGGAGGTGGTCACCGTGGCGTCGGCCTCCGGCGAGCTCGCGTCACCGGAGGAGGCGACCGCCGTGTTCTCCAGCTGGACGCCGGGGACGAGGGTGCTGTCGCCGACGGCCTGATAGCCCAGCTCGTGCGCCTCGTTCGTCGTCACGTCGTCCAGACTCCAGGTGAGGATCTGCCGCCGGCCGGAGAGCGAGACCGCCGGCTCGGGGTCGGCGGAGCCGGCGACATAGGTCATGCCGGCCGGGAGGGTGTCGACGACACGGAAGGCGTCCACCTCGGTCGGCACGTTGCCGGTGCCGTTGGCCGAGTAGGTCAGCGTGTAGCCGACCGGGACGCCGGGGACGATCGTGGTGCGCTCGACGTCCTTGGAGATCGCCGGCTGGACCGTCGAGATGCGCAGGACGTCACGGCCGTTCTTGGTGCCGGGGTACCTCGCACCCGGCGTGGGGGTCGCCACGTCGAAGTCGGCCCGGTCGGCCCAATTCCCGTTGCGCATGGCGGTCGAGAAGGTCCAGATGTCCTGTCCGGCCGGCGCGTCCTCGTGGATCTCGGTCACCGCGGTCAGTGCGATCGGGACGGCTCCGTCCGGTCGGGGATCGGCGAGCCGATAGGTCGAGAGCGGGTAGACGACGCGGATCGCCTTGACCGTGGCCGGGTCGTCCGGCTCCTGGGCGGTCCAGCCGCCGTCGGCGATGCCGCAGTCGAACAGATCTGGATCGTACTGCCCGCTGCCGTCGGTGACGCGAGCATTGCTGCCGACATAGTACTCGATCTGCGGGGCAGCCGAGGGGTTCTGCGCGAAGGCGCCGACGGTGGCCGACTCGTAGCTCACCCAGCGGCTGTCGAAGGCGATGCAGTCGCCGTACAGGGCGCTGTCCGGGAATGTGCCCAGATCGCCGGTGCCCATGTTGTTCTGGACGCTCTGCTGCACCTGCGTGCCCGCCGCCACGCGGTAGTTGTCGGCGAAGGACTCACCAGGACCGCCCGTGTAGCCCGGTGTCCAGCGGCCGTTCCATGCGCCGCTGAGCACCCAGCTCCGCGAGGCCTGGTTGTTCGCCGGGTCGTCGGTGGACGTCTGGCCTGTGGGCGCGGTGTACGTCGGCTGCCCGACGATCTGCGCCTGGATCGAACCGTTCGTGTCGCCTGCGTTCACGCGAAACCACGTCGTGCCGGTTGCGACAGCGGTGCGATCGGCCGGGAGCAGCCGTCCGGCGCTGTCCTTCGTCGGGCGGATCGTGCCTGAGTAGTCGATGCCGGTGAGCACCAGGTCGTACCTGCCGGTCGAGGCGTTCACCACCACGAGCTGACAGGTCTCGACGAACGGTGCGATGCGGTCCTCGTTCAGCGTGCTGCCTTCGGAGACGGGGTGTCCGGCGTTTCCGGTGTGACGCGGCACGCAGCCGCTGCCGAGGCCGTCGCGCTGGTCGTTCCCCACGAGGACGGGGTTGCCGTTGCTCGCGGTCAGTCGCAGCGGGATGGTGATGTTCGCGGGCCCCTGGTCCGAGTTGCGGCCGACATAGAGCGTCCAGGGGAAGTCCACGATGGGCTGCGTATGTGCCGCGTTCCAAGAGGTGCCGCTCGTGGGGTTCGTGATGTCCATGTCCATCAGGAACGGATTCACGATGGGGATCTCGGGAAGAGAGGCCTCTCGTCCGTCGATCGCACCGCCCAGGGTCAGCTCGCTGCCGGTCGCCCCATCGGCGATCACCGGCGTCTGCACGGCGACCGCGGTGCCCATGTTCACGGTGCCGAGGTTGCAGGTGAGCGTCAGGCCGTCGTCGGAGACGGCGGATGCCGGATCGACGCCGTCAGTGAGGCAGATGTCCGGGATCTCGGCGAACTCGCCGTTCTCGATCGCGAAGGTCGCCGTGACGTCGTCGACCGGGCCATTGGCCGGCGGCTGTGCGTCGTCGTTCAGGTTCAGGCGCCAGTCCGCGACCACCGGATCGCCGGACTTCAGCTCGCCGGGCGGGTCGATCCACGTTCCGGTGATCTCGCTGACCGGCGCCGCGTAGGCGGGCGCCGCGGCGATCGCGGTTCCGCCGATCGTCAGCGTCGTCGCGAGCGCTGTCGCGATGAGCGCCGCGAGACGGCGGCTGCTCTTCCCCTCGTGCACCGATGACGGCGCGATGGCTCGTGCGATGAAAGTCACGTCAGGCCCTCCCCTGTTCGACTACCTGTCGACTCTGGCGTGACGGCAGGCCGGGAGGACAGCGGAATCCGGCCGTTTCATCCTTTTCCGGTCGGATTCGGCCCCCGGCCTAGTCCCGGGACCAGAACCGGTTCGTGACGGCGTTCGGACGACTTCGCCCGGCACGAGCGCGCGGCTATCGCGCGGGTTCGAGCAGCCCCAGCTCGCGGGCGACGGAGAGCGCGGACTGCCGGGAGGACACTCCGAGCTTGCGGTAGATCCCCTGCAGCTGGGTCTTTATCGTGTGCGGCGAGACGACCAGCGCCTCGGCGACCTGTCGGACGCTGCCGTGTTCTGCGAAGGCGGACAGCACGGCGCCTTCGCGGGGGGTCAGCGCGATCGCCGGACGTATGTTTTCCTGGACCGTCCGCGAAGGGACATCGAGATGGCGCTGCAGAGCGAGCGACCCTCGTGATGCGGCGAACTCCCGCAGGCGGACGCGATCGCGCTCAGGCAGCAATCGCACGTGCGATCGTGGTCCATGGGCCTCTCCGGCGACGGCTGCGCTGCTCAGCCAGAGCCAGGCGTCGTCCTGCTGCGTCTGGCGCAATGCGGCCGCCGCCGCGAAGGTCTGCGCGGCGGCGCGAGTGCGCAGGGTGTGCCCTGGCAGTTCGACGAGCTCGCGAGCCTTCGTCATCGCCTGCCCGCCTGCCTCCCTGGACAGGATCAGGGCGATCCGCGCGCTCGCCAGGTAAGGGCTGTCCGGAGAACGACCGTCGAGCAGGGCTCCAGCGGCCCGCGGATCGCCTTCCGCGATCAGGACGTGCGCCAGGACCGCGAGCAGGTGATCCGTCGCGACGTTGTCGCCGACGCCGGGCGGGGGGAAGTCCGCGGCCAGCGCGGACATCACGCGCTCGGCCTCCGCCCGGCCGGAGCCGGCGCCCTGGCGTGCAGCGACGGCGATGGCGGTGTGGAACGGCCAGAACTCCGCCTGCGGCATGTAGACATCGACGTCGCGCAGGAGGTCGACCACCCCCTCGAAGTCCATGGCGTCGAGGAGGAGGTACGCTTCCGCGACGAGGCCGAGTCCGGTGAGGTACGACTTGCGCAGATCCTCGGGCCAGGCATCCCTGTCGATCGAGGCGAGGTGGGAGCGTGCCCGGACGAGATCGCCGGCGAAGGCAGCGGTCCCCGCGGCATACGCGATCGCGTAGTTGCGGGCGGTCTGCGTCGTGCTCAGCGTCACGGCTCTGGATATCGCGCCGAGTGCGTCGTCGATCCTTCCGCCCTGCAGCAGCGAGTAGCTCAGCTGCCGCACCACCATCCCGAGGTGGTCGCCGAGGCGGGGGAGCAGGGCGGGATCGATCTCGTCGACGAGATCGATCGACGGCAGCGCGCTGTCAGCCGAGGCCTGGAAGGACAGAGCGAGACGACGGGCGACGGTGCGCATGCCGGCCAGGAAGAAGGCGTCGACCGCCGGCTCGACATATGCGGGCCTGGCCTCGGAGTCCGCGGCGATGCGGAGGATGCGCGGCGCCTCGGACCGGAGCAGGGCATTGGCGGTGAGGGCGAGCCCGAGCCCGAGCGCCAGCATCGGCCGCTCGGGAAGGACGTCCTCCGGCACCCTGCGCAGCACCGTCAGATAGCGGCTGGTGACGTAGCTGTCAGGCTTGGTCGTCACGACCTGAACGTAGATGCGGTCGGCGAGCTCGTAGTCGCGCCCCTCGACGGCGAACAGGAGCGCCTGATCGATGTCGTCGTTCGCGCGGAGCCACTCCGCGGCGACGACGCAGGCGCGTTCGAGACGTCCGCCCCGTGCCGTCCGTGCCCGGAACGTGTCGCGGATCGACTCGACGTACTGGAAGACCGGACGATCCTGCGCGTAGGGGATCCACCGGCCGAAGCCGTTGCGCTCCAGGAGATCGAGCATGCCCTCGGCATCCTCATGCCCGGTCAGCCGGGTGGCGAGCTCGACGTCGACATACGGCGCCACGCTCGTGTCCTCGACGAAGCGCACCGCCTCGGCGTCCGGCAGCTGCCCCTCGAGCCTGGCGGCCATCACCGCATCCCAGTCGATCGAACCGACGTTCGGAATGCGGCCGAGGCGGGACAGGGCGAGCGCGGCCGCACGCACGGTGAGCGCGTATCCACGGGTGGAGCGGCGGACGGATTCGGCGACACGCGCGTCGTCGATGCCCGACTGCCCTGCGAGGAGGGAACCGACCTCGTCGGCGGTGAACGCGAGCTCCGCGATCGTGATCACGCGGGTGATGGCGATCCCGCTCAACTCGAGATCCGTCAGGGCGGTGCGCCCTCGGGTGGTGACCAGGAGGCGGACATCCGGCAGCGCCGTGACGAGACGGATGAGGTCGCCGTCGACCTCCGCGATCGCGTCGCCGAGGTGCTCATAGGCGTCCAATACCAGCGTGACCGGTCCGGCCTCCGTCAACAGGCCGGTGGCGATGCCGACCGGGTCCGCGGAGGCGCCGAGCAGCCGGAGGGCGTGCTGGGCGGCGTCCCCCGGAAGCGCGCCGACGCGCCGCGCGGTCGTGACGACGTGCTCCCAGAAAGCCCGGCGGCTGTCGATGCCGGATCCGAGCGGTATCCACACCAGCGGTGCGCCATCGTCCTGTTGCAGCGCCCAATGGCGCACCAGGGTGGTCTTGCCCGTGCCGCTGGGGCCCTCGAGGATGCAGACGCGGTTCATCGTCGCATCGAGGACCCGGGAGAGGCGTGGACGATCGAGCACTCCCGATATCGCGGCGATCTCGGCGCTCTCGGTCGGCGTGCGCATGATCGTCGGACCTCTCTCCCCGGCGGCGACGAGGTCGACGTCACCGCTCCGCCCCCATTATCACCGCATCCGTCCGCGCCGGGCCGCGATCGACGATATCGGTGGTGCAGCGCCGGCGAGCGCGATGCCAGGCCGTTAGCGGGCTGCGCCCGAAGCGGGGCTCCGCGCCGGCTTGAGCCCCCGGGTCGCGCCGGTCCCCTCCAGCCGCTTCGCGACGACCCTGGCGATCCAGGTGAACAGGACCGCGCTCGCCGCGGCGATCGGGTAGATCGCCAGGCGCACGCCTTCGGCGGTCCCCGTGGCGAGCAGAGCCTGCGCGGGGAAGGCGTAGGCGAATCCGATGACGCCGTTCGCGACGTAGAACAGCCAGGCCGGCCACTTCCGGTAGAGGGTCGCCAGGAAAGGCAGCTCCTGGCAGAACCCGACCGTCACGGTGGAGAGGACGGTCGAGAAGCCGTACGGGGTGAAGGGCCCGATCACGAGTCCGGCGATGAACGTGGTCAGCAGGGCGACGCCCGGGCGGTGGGTGATCGACTGGATGAGGACGCCGCCCGCGAACCAGGCGCCGAGCAGCGCGGTGTAGGCCAGGGGCGCGGCGGCGATCGCCGCGGCGGAGAAGAAGCCGAAGATCGGCAGCAGCAGGATGCCGGCGGCGACGCCGATCGCCGCGCAGGTGAGCAGGATGCGGGTGGGGAGGTTCCTCATCAGCCGGTGGCCTTTCCTTCGATCCAGTAGAACTGCGTGAAGTGGTGGGAGCGGTCCAGCCCGAGATGCTCGCGGAACACGCTGCGCAGATGCTTCACGAGCGTCTTCTCGCCGGCGCCCCAGGCGTATGCGCCCTCTCCGGAGCCGAGGGCACGGCGCACCGCCTGCGCGAGGGCGGCTCCCCGGTCGCCCTCGCGCGTCACCCACTCCCAGGTGCCGTTGGCATGGGGCGCCTGGGGCAGCGACTCCCGGTCCGCACGGTCCTCCTCGATGAAGACCCGCGTCGTGACCTCCTCCGGGACGACCTCCAGCCACGAGTTGATGGCAGGCAGGGCCGTGCTGTCGCCGGCGAGGACGAGCGTCGTCGTCCCGTCCGGGATGTCGACCCTGGCGGGGGTGAGGGCGACCTCGGTCCGCTCGCCGACCGAGACCTGCTTCGCCCAGTCGCCGGCCGGTCCTGCGACATCGTGCAGGACGAAGTCCAGGCTGAAGGTCTGCTTCTGCGGATCGAGGGTCACGAAGGTGTATCCGCGCTGCACGACGAAGCCCTCGCCCTTGGCCGGATGCGGCGCCCACAGCCGCAGCCACAGCGTCGGGAAGCCCTCGACCGCCGTCGTGACCTCCGGGGAGCGGAACACGATCCGGCGGTACCACGGTGTGAAGTCGCGCACCTCGATCACCTCGGCGGGGTGGTTCGCGATGCGCAGCAGACGCATCATCCCTCGCTGCCAGTTCGCGGCCATCTCAGTGCACCTCCGTGGTCTCGGTCGCCGACAGGTGCCAGCCGGACGCCCGGGAGCGCTCGTTCCAGAACGCGGCGTAGCGTCCGCCGACGGCGAGCAGCTCCGCGTGCGTGCCGCGCTCGACGATCCGCCCATGGTCCAGGAACAGGATCTGGTCGGCGTGCTGGATCGTGGAGAGCCGATGCGCGACGACCATCACGGTCTTGTCGCGGGTGAGTTCATGGATGCCTCGGACGACCGCCGCCTCGTTCTGCGGGTCCAGCGCGCTCGTCGCCTCGTCCAGCAGCACGATGGGGGCGTCCTTCAACAGGGCCCTGGCGATCGAGACGCGCTGGCGCTCGCCGCCGGAGAGCGAGGTCCCTCCTTCGCCGACGTTCGTCCGCCAGCCGTCGGGGAGGCGTTCCACGATCTCGTCGACCCTGGCGATCCGCGCGGCGCGGGCGACGTCCTCGCCCGCAGCATCCGCCCGGCCGATGCGGATGTTCTCCTCGATCGACTGGTGGAAGAGATAGACGTCCTGGAAGACGAGGGAGAACTGCTCCATGAGGGTTCCGGAGGGATAGTCCGCGACAGGATGCCCGCCGATCTCGATCGTGCCCTCGTCGAGGTCGTAGAAGCGCGAGGCCAGCCGGAGCAGCGTCGTCTTGCCGCTTCCGCTGGGGCCGACCAGTGCCGTGGTCGTCCCCGCCGGAACCTCGAAGGAGACGCCGTCGATCACGGTGTCCCCGGAGTCATAGGAGAAGGTCGCGTCCGTGAAACGCACGTCGGCGTCGGCGGGGCGGGCGTCGCCCTCGGGCTCCGGCAGCGCCGGGGTCGCCAACAGCGACGTGATCCGGCCCGCGGCGTTCGCCGCGCCCCGCATGGCCGTGGTCAGCTCGGCCGCCTGATTCAGCGGATCCACGAAACGCGAGCTGACCGCGATGAGCGCGATCGCCGAGGGCACGGACAGCTCGGCGCCCGCAGCGAGGGTCACGGTCAGGAAGACCAGCAGCACGAAGGTGAGCTGCACGAGGAAGGAGAAGACGACCAGGCCCGGCACCGACGCCCACACCAGGCCGCGGCCCACCCTGCGCTGCGCGGCGAGGGCCGTGTGCAGCCCGGCGTTCCCCCGTCCCGTCGCCCCGAAGGCGCGCAGCACGGGCTGGGCCTGTGCGAACTCGATGACCCGGGAGTCGGAGACCTCGGCGGCCGCATGCGCACGCTTCTCCGCCCGGGAGTAGACGCCCTGTCCCCATCGGTTCACCAGATAGAGGATCGGAGCGCTCACGAGCATGGCGAGACTCACCCTGGCATCGACGAACAGCATCGCCGCCGCCACGGCGACGGGCACGATGATCCCCGTCAGGAGGGGAGCGAGCAGGTGGGCGAAGACGCCCATCGCGTCGCGGACGCTCGCGCTGACGAGCTGCGAGACGCGTCCGGCGGTCGACGAGCCGAACCATCCCAGAGGCAGCGTCGCGATGTGGTCGCCGAGGCGGGTCTGGAGCGAGCGGGCCATGCCGACGCCGATCCGGATGCCGATGACCGACTGGCGGTAGCCGCCGACGCACACCAGCAGCACCGCGGCGGCCGTCGCGGCGGTCCATCCCCACGCCGCGCCGAGGCGTCCGTCGAAGACCGCGCCGAGCAGCGGGATGAGCAGCACATAGGCGGCGGCCTGCCCCAGGGCGCTCAGCACGATCATGGTGAGGTAGCCGGGGAGCATCCTCCGATGGGAATCGGGGACGAGAGCGAGCACATTGCGGATCATGCGGGGACCTCCTCGTCGCGGGCGGCATCCACGGCGTCGGCGATGACGTCCTCGACCTCCCTGAGCGCGTGCTCATTGGCCTCCCAGAGGCGGGAGAACAACCCTCCCGCCTTCCGCAGGTCCGCAGGAGCTCCCTCCTCGACGACGCGTCCCTCGTCGAGGACGATCACGCGGTCGACATCGGCGATCGTGTGCAGTCGGTGCGCGATCACGAGCACCGTACGCGAGGCGACGAGGACCGCGAGGGCGTCCTGGATCGCGGCCTCCGACTCGGGATCGGCGAAGGCGGTGGCCTCGTCGAGGACGAGGATCGGGGCGTCGGCCAGCAGTGCCCGCGCGATCGAGAGACGCTGCGCCTCGCCTCCCGACAGCCGGGCGTCCACGCCGATCTCGGAGTCGTACCCATGGGGGAGCTCGAGGATCCGGTCATGGATCTGCGCTGCGCGGGCGGCCTGCTCCACGGCATCCTGGTCGGCGTCGGGACGGCCGAGGAGCAGGTTCTCGCGAACGGTGCCGGCGATCAGCTGCACGTCCTGCAGCACGAAGCCCACCGAGCGGTAGAGGTCCTGCGAGCGCAGCGAGCGGATGTCATGCCCGTCGAGCGTGATGCGTCCGCCCGTGACGTCGAAGAAGCGGGGGAGCAGGCGTGCGAGCGTCGACTTGCCGGAGCCGGAGGGGCCGACCAGCGCGGTGATCGTGCCTGGATGCAGCTCCAGATCGACGCCGTGGAGCACGGGATGCCCCGCGCGATAGGCGAAGGAGACGTCCTCGAAGCGGACGAGGCCCTCGCTCGGCGCCGGGCCGTGCGGCGGATCGACGAGCTCAGGGGTCTGGACGAGCTCCCAGAGCCGCACGGATGCCGCGGACGCCTGTCGCAGCGCCTGGACGCCGTAGCCGAGGGTGAGCACGCTGCCGCCGATGCCGAGCCCGAGGAAGATGAAGGGCACCAGCACGTCGGGGGACGCGGCGTCCATGCCGACGAGCCCGAGACCGGCGGTGAGCACGAGGAGCAGGACGACGACGGGGTTCAGCAGCAGGCTCCCGAAGCCCTCGAGGCGGGTGATCGGATTGACCCAGGCGGTGTAGAACGCCGAGTAGCCGTCGATGGCCTCCTGGTAGCGACGGTGTCCGCGGCGCGGCTGTCCGAAGGCGCGGACGACCTGGATGCCGTCCACGAACTCGATCGTGGCGGCCGACACCTTCGTGTTCCACTCCTCGTAGGCGGCCAGCTTCTCGGTATATCCCTCGCCCATGATCCGTGACATGACGAGCGCATAGCCGATGAGGGTCGCAAGGACCACGAGGCTCAGCCGCCAGTCCACGAGGAAGAGGTAGAGGAGGGTCGCGACCGGCAGCGTCACCGCGCCGACGAGCTCGAGGCGGGCGTGGGCGACCAGGTAGTGCAGGGCCTCGACATCCGACTGCAGGTGCTTCTTGACCTCGCCGGAGCTGCGCTCGGTGAACCAGCCCAGCGGGACGCGGCTGAGCTTGGCGGCGAGCAGCTGCCGCAGCGTGTACTGGTGCTCGGAGTCGATGAGGTGCGACCAGAGCAGGGCGGCGGAGGAGAGCAGCCCCCGCAGACCGAGGATGCCGAGGGAGACGAAGAGCAGGGTCCAGACCTGCGTCCACTCCGGTGCGGGGCGCAGCAGTTCGCGGCAGACCTCGGCGATGAGGATGAAGGGCACGACGGCGCACAGGGAGGACAGGGCGACGAGCGCGCTCGCCGCGGTGAGGCGTCCGCGCACGGGCCCGAGGATGCGCAGGTCCGCGGCGCGCTGCCGTTCGCGCGTCTGCGCCTTCTCGGCCTTCACCGTGTCGCGGTCGGTGCTCTTCCCCATGCGTCCTCCTTTTTGCAAATGACTATTGCAAAACAGGTCGAGCGTACTCCCTTGCCCTCTCGGTAGGCAAGCCTTCCCTAACTTTCAGGCCTCTCGCCCCTCGGTGAGGGGTCCCGTGTGCCCGTTCTCCCTCGAGGAGGTGCCTTGTGTGGCCGTCTCCCGCGCCTCGAGGCGACAACGCGGGACACTCTTTGCGCGAGGAGGCGGGGCGAGGGTGGGGAACGCGAAGGGGCGCGGATGCGGGATCGGTACGATGGGGCGATGCCCGCTCGACCGCGTCGTGGACGCCCTCCGCTCACCTCGCGGGAGGCGATCCTCGACACCGTGCTGGAGATCGGCCTCGATCGCGCGACGATCACCGCGGTCGCGGCGAGGCTGGGCGTCGACCAGTCCACGCTCTACCGCCATGTCGAGGGTGTGGAGGACATGCTCGACGCGGCCGTCGCCGTCGCCGTCTCCCGTTCTGACTGGCCGGCGCCGGACGACGACTGGGCGGAGTACCTGCGGGCCTGCGCCAGGGCGATGTGGGCGATGTTCGCCGCCACGCCGGGCCTCGCTCAGCGCCTGCGCGAGATGAGCACCGTCCCCGAAGAGCTCGTGGCGCAGTCGTACCGGGTCGTCGAGCACCTCACGGTGCGACTGGGCTTCCCGCTGCGCGAGGCGGCGCTCATCGTCGACACGATCGGCGACATGACCGCCGACGCGTTCCTCACGGTCGAGTCGCTGCACCGCGAGGTCCCTGGGGGCGGCAGCTACAGCGAGCAGGTGCTCGCCCGCATGGCGGAGGCGGGCTCCGTGATCGCCGACCCTGCGTTGTCGGAGGAATACCTGGATGCCATGCGCTACGCGATGGGGGAGCCAGGGCGCCCCAGCCGCTGGTGGCAGGACAAGGTCGACCTCGTCATCGACGGGGTCGCCCACCGGCTGGAGTCGCGGTGAGCGTGTCCCTCACCGCGACCGTGACCGTCGCCACCCTGGTCAGGAGCGGGTGAGCGAAGCCACCATCCGGCGCAGGCCGTAGTCGAAGGCGCGGTCGACGTCCCCACCGAGGCGGAAGGCGCCGGAGAGCTCCATCTGCAGGAATCCGGTGGCCCAGGCGGTGAACAGCCGTGCGGCATCCAGAGCCTCCTCCTCGCCCGTGATCCTCATCACGACGCGGAGCAGCGGCGCCGAGGAGCGCTGCAGCGCGTCGTGCGGCGCGGCCGTGGTGAAGATCAGGCGGAACGTCTCGGGGTGTTCGCGGGCGAAGCGGCGGTAGGCCAGCGCGAGCTGTTCCAGATCGTCGCCGTCGAGCTCGAAGCGCCGGGTCAGGTCGTCGATCCCCGACTCGGCGACGGCGGCCAAGAGCGCCTCGCGGTCCTTCACCCGCTTGTACAGCGAGGGCGCGCGCACGCCGACGCGGTTCGCGACGGCCTGCATCGTGAGTCCGGCGGGTCCGGACTCCTCGAGGATCTCGCGTCCCGCCGCGATGATCGCCTCGTACGACGTGCGTTCCGGTGTCGGCATCCGAACCTCCATGGCTATTGACATTAGCCATTATAGCTACGTATCGTAGCCATGACAAGCCATCACGAGAGGATCGCACATGGAACTCGCTCCGCACCTGCATCGGCTGGGCAATGACATCGTCGCCGCCTATCTGGTCGACGCCCCCGAGGGCATCACGCTCATCGACGCGGGCCTGCCCGGACATTGGCGCGACCTGCAGGAGGAGCTCGCGCTTCTCGGGCGACCGCTCAGCGACATCCGCGGCCTGATCCTCACCCACGGCGACAGCGATCACATCGGATTCGCCGAGAGGCTGCGCCGGGAGGCCGGCGTCCCCGTCTTCATCCACGCCGCGGATGCCGAGCGGGCGCGCACCGGCGAGAAGCCGAAGACGCCGATGGGGCCGGCGAGGATCGGCCCGACGCTCCGCTTCCTCGGCTACTCGTTGCGGAAGAACGGGCTGCGGCCCCAGTACGTGCAGGAGATCCGTCCCGTCGCGGACGGCGACGTCCTCGACCTGCCCGGCGTGCCCGTCATCATCGGGATGCCAGGGCACTCGCCGGGCAGCATCGCCGTGCAGGTGCCGTTCGTCGACGCCGTGTTCGTCGGCGACGCGCTCACCACGAGGCACGTCCTCACCGGTCGTGAGACGGCGCAGCCGGCGCCCTTCACAGACGACCCCGTTGCGGCGGATTCCGCTCTCGACGTGCTCGCCGGGATCCGGGCCTCCTGGGTGCTCCCCGGACACGGTGCGCCATGGCACGGCTCGCCGTCGGCACTCGTGGACGCGGTCCGCGCGGCCTGACCCGGAGACCCCGCTCCCGGTCGGCGGCGCTCCCGCACGTCGTCTTCCCGGCCCGCGGGCCGGCTCAGATCGCGGCGAGCACCGCCGCTGTGTCGCTGATCGTGATCTGCGGCGGATACAGCGACATCACCCGGAGCGCGGCGGCGTGATTCTCGGCGGTGGATCCGGCGCACGCGTCGGCGGCGACCGTGATCAGCGCACCGGCATCCGCTCCGGCCAACGCGGTCGAGATCACGCAGCAGTCCGTCGAGACCCCGGTGAGCACCACCTCCGCACCGCGTCCGACGACGGCCTCGAGCCCGGCGCTCCATTTCCCGAACGTCGGCAGATCGAGCGTCGGATGCCGAGAAAGACCCTCCGCCTCCGGAACGAGATCGAACAGGCGATCCTGCGGCGGCCGGTCGGCGAACGGCCACGCGGCGAAGTACGCGCCCCAGCTCGTCGCGCGATCGGCGGTCGGCAGCCACCGCGTCACCAGCACCCGGTCGCCGAAGGCGTCGGCCAGCGTCCGGATGCGGGGCATCGCCTCGGCGAAGAACGGCGATCCCCACTCGGACTCCGGGGCGGCGAAGATCACCTGCGGATCGATGACGACCAGCCAGGGGGCGTTTCGACTCGCCTGCGGCTCGCTCAACGAGCGGGGTGGGGAGGCGGGCGCGCCCAACGGGCGGGGTGGGGAGGCGGGCTCGCCCAACGGGCGGGGTGGGGAGGCGGGCGCGCTGGCGGGGCGGGGTGAGGAGGCCGGCGCGCTGGCGGGGCGGGGTGGGGAGGGGGGCTCGCTCAAAGGGCCGCCGCCTCCTGCCTGCGGATCTTCCCTGCACGGGCGAACCAGGTCACCAGGAACGACAGGACGAGCGCGAGGAAGACGCCGAGGTTGGCGTAGGCCCAGTCGCCGTCCTTGCCGCCGACGAGGAACAGCAGGTAGCCCTGCCAGTTGTTCCAGGGGGCGTCCTCGGCGAAGTTGTTCACCACGAGGCCCCAGCCGATGACGCTGGTTGCGACCATCGTGCCGATCGAGACCCCGTCCCAGGCGCCGTAGCGGCCTCGGGAGTCGAACAGCGCCTCCTCGTCGTAGTCCTTGCGCCGGCGCAGGATGTCGGCGATGAGGATGCCCGCCCACGAGGCCAGCGGGACGCCGAGCGTGATGAGGAAGCTCTGGAACGGACCGAGGAAGTCGGTCGCGAAGAAGACGACGAAGATCGTGCCGAGCGTGAGGATCACGCCGTCGATCGCCGCGGCGGACGGGCGGGGGATGCGGATGCCGAGGCTCAGCAGCGTCAGCCCGGACGAGTAGATGCCGAGCACGGCGCCGGAGACGAGCGCGAGCACGGCGGTGACGAGGAACGGCACGAGCACCCAGATCGGCAGGATGCCCGCGAGGGCGCCGATGGGGTCGTTCTGCACGGCCGTGAACAGCTCGTCGTCCGATCCGGCGAGCAGGAGCCCGAAGACGACCAGGATCACGGGAGCGATCGAGCCGCCGATCGTGTTCCAGGCGACGATCGCGCCGTCGGAAGCGGTGCGCTTCTGGTAGCGCGACCAGTCGGCGGCGATGTTGATCCAGCCCAGGCCGAAGCCCGTCATGACCATGACCAGCGCCCCGACGACGTGCCCGATGCTGCCGCCGGGCTTTGCGAGCACGGCGTCGAAGTCGATGGAGCCGGCCGCGAGGACGATGTAGAGCACCGTCACGACCCCGGTGATCCAGGTGAGAACCGACTGCAGCCGCATGATCGTGTGGTAGCCGAGGACGGACGCCGCGACGATGAGGGCCGCGACGATCACGGTGGCGACGATCTTCAGCCATACGCTGTCGCCGTCGCCGCCGAGCTGCGTGATGATCGTGGCGGTGGCGAGGACGGCCATGATCGCGAGGAAGGTCTCCCAGCCGATCGAGGTCAGCCAGGAGACGATGCCCGGCACCTTCTGGCCGTGCACGCCGAATGCGGCCCGGGAGAGCACCATCGTCGGCGCCGAGCCGCGCTTGCCCGCGATCGCGATGAGCCCGCACAGGGCGAAGGAGACGACGATGCCGATGGCCGACACGATGGTGGCCTGCCAGAACGAGATCCCGAACCCGAGGACGAAGGATCCGTACGACATGCCGAACACGGAGACGTTCGCCGCGAACCACGGCCAGAACAGGTCCCGCGGCTTCGCCGTCCGTTCGGATTCCGGGATGATCTCGATGCCCGCGCGTTCGATCAGCGAGCCGCTCTTCTCACTCATGTGCTCATCCTGGCACCACAGCCGCGCTGTATGGCGTGCGCGCGCGATTTTCGCGTCGAGTCCGCGCCCGAGCGCCGTATGGACGAGCGTTCAGCCGGCGAGGAAGGCGGTGGCGACGCGGGTCAGGTCGTAGAGGTCGGCGACTCCGGCGAGCTCGCGGGCCGAGTGCATCGACAGGATAGGGATGCCGACGTCGACCGTCCGGATGCCGAGGCGCGTCGCCGTGATGGGGCCGATCGTCGAGCCGCAGGGCACGTTGTTGTTCGACACGAACTCCTGCGACGCGATGCCCGCCGCCTCGCTCCATCGCGCCCAGGCGGCCGCCCCGACGGCATCCGTCGCGTAGCGCTGGTTCGCGTTGACCTTCAGGATCGGTCCCGATCCGAGCAGCGGCTGCACCACGGGGTCGTGCTTGGCGACGTAGTTCGGATGCACGGAGTGCCCGACATCGCTCGACAGGCACCAGGACGCCGCGAACCCGCGCCGCTGCTCCGACGCGTCCGCTCCGAGTCCGGCGTACACGCGCACCAGCACGTCCTCCAGGAACGGCCCCGCCGCACCGGAGCGGGACTCCGAGCCGAGCTCCTCATGGTCGAAGACCGCGAGGACGGGGATGGGGCCGTCCTCGAGTGGGGAACCGGCGAGGGCCGTCATCGCCACGACCCCCGCATGCACGGAGGCCAGATCGTCCAGGCGGCCGCTCGCGAAGAACGCGTCGTCCTTGCCGAAGAGCGCACCGCGCGCGGAGTCGGCGACGACGGCGTCGAAGCCGCGGATGTCGGCGGCCGCCACCCCCGCGGACGCGGCGAGCTCGCCGAGGAGATCCTCCGCCCCCGGGTCGCCGAGGCCCCAGACCGGTTGGGTCTGGAACTGCTTGTCCAGGGCAAGCCCGCTGTTCGCCTCCCGGTCCAGGTGCACGGCGAGCTGAGGGATGCGCAGCAGGGGGCCGGTGTCGGCGAGCACGACGGAGCCGTCCGCCAGCACGAGCCGCCCGGCGAGGCGGAGCTCGCGGTCGAGCCAGGAGTTCAGCAGCGGTCCGCCGTACACCTCGACGCCGGCCTGCAGCCAGCCGCGTGCGCCCGTGGTCGGCTTCGGCTTGAGCTTGAAACCGGGGGAGTCGGTGTGCGCGCCGAAGATCCGCGTGCCGGTGGTGGGGGTGGCGTCCGAGGGCAGTGCCCAGGCGATGGCGGCGCCGTCGCGGACGACGACGAAGCGTCCGCCCGGCAGGGCAGGCCAGGCGTCCTCCTCGTCGAGCCGCGTGAATCCGGCGTCTTCGAGCCGTCGCGCGACCTCCGCCGCGGCGTGATAGCTGGAGGGGGAAGCCGCGACGAAGTCGGCGAGGTCCTCGGCGTGCGAGCGGGCGGCGGGGCTGACGGGCATGGGCGGGACCTCCGGGTTTCGCGTCATGACGATCGTAGACGCCTCACTGCTCTGTCCCGTGTCCGGTGTGAGTCGACGGCGCTGCGGCGCGAACATCCGGGACGCTGCGGGCGGTCCGCCCATCGGTGCGTGCGAAGGCGTTGCCGAGCTCTGCGGCACGCCGCTCGGGCGCTACTCCTTGACCGGCAGCACCTGGAACTTCTTACCGCCGTCGGCGGGCGGGACCACGGCGACGAACTCGCCCTTGCCCTGCACCTGTGCGGCGGTGAGGGCCGCCGGCAGGTTGGGGGAGAGATTCGAGGCGCTCGTGCCGAGCAGGACGCCCGCCTTGAGGGCGGCGGCGGCCGTCGCCTTCAGCGCCTTCTTGTCGAGGGTCGCGAGATACGCGTTGTACTGCTGGGCGATGGTGTCGAGCTCGGCATCGGGAATGCTGGGATGCGAGATGAACGCCACGTCGACCTGCGCCCGACCGTTCTGGACCTTGAGCCCGGAGTACCGCTGACGGCCCACCCAGCCGCGCGCCTGGTAGTCCGCGAACAGCGCGGCGCCGTTCTTCCTGCGGGTGGAGAAGTGCACGATCAGGAGGACGATCCCCAGCGGGACGAGGACGATCGGCCCGTACACGTAGAGGAAATGCCACATCTGGGCGCGACCGCTGGAGAACTCGAGCGCGCTCGCGTCGAAGAAGTACCGGGCGATGAGCCAGCCCTTCCAGTCGACGGCCGAACCCAGCTGCACGAAGTTGATCACGAGCCCGATGACGCCGGCGATGAGGCTGGTCATGCCGCCGACGTAAGCGGTGCTGCGCGGAGTGACCGCCTTGGCGAAGCCCTCGGGCGTGGACAGCTGGTGCTGGATCGTCGCGATGCTCATGACGGAGAGCATAGTGGCGCCCGCACGAGCCCCCTGCTCCGCAGATGCTCCGCGGACGCGAGGCTCAGCGGAAGTCTACGAGCCCGGCGTGCGCCGCCGTGACGAGGATCTGCACGCGGTCGCGCACGTGCCACTTGGACATGATGCGCCCGAGATGGGCCTTCACCGTGCCCTCGGAGACGATCAGCGCTCGGGCGATCTCCGCATTGGACATGCCCTCTGCGAGACGATCGACGACCTCGCTCTCCCGGTCGGTCAGCGGCTCGAGCTCGGCCGCCCTGCCGCCATCCGCCGGCTCCGTGTCGCGCACGTGCTGGACGAGCAGCGAGGCGATCCGCGGCGAGAGGGCGCTCGCGCCGTTGAAGACGTCCCTCACCCCGGCGACGACGCTCTCGGCGCTGGAGTCCTTGAGCAGATACCCGGATGCTCCCGCGCTGAGCATGGGGAGCACCGTCTCGCTGCCGTCCAGGGTCGTCACGGCGAGGATGCGGACATCGGGCCAGCGCTCGGTGATGGCCGCAGTCGCCGCGATGCCGTCCATCTCGGGCATCTGGACGTCCATGAGGACGACATCCGGATGCTCGCGGCCGACCGCGGCGATCGCCTCGACGCCGTCGACCGCATCGCCGACCACCTCGATCCCCGGATCGCGGGAGACGAAGTGGGAGAGCGCAGAGCGCACCAGCGGATCGTCGTCGACGATGAGCACGCGGATTTCCGGCATGGGAGCAGCCTAACCGCAGCGAAGACGGCAAGCCGAAGGCATATAGACCTTTGGCCAGCCAAGTCTGATCGAAAGTTCGATGTGTGAATCGTCCGCCGCCGAGAAGATGGATCTATCGACTTACAAACGACCAGTATCGGAGGTGAATTACTATGACCTTTTGGCAGCAGGTGTGCCGGATCTTTGGGATCAAAGGCTAACAGTACCTGGCGGATGGGAGAACTTGGGCCATGGCGCGTGATCGGTCGAGTCCCCGTGAGCCCGGTGTTCTCCGCCTGGGCCACGGCGCACGGTTGAGCGCATTCGAACGAATCGCGCTCCTGGCGGTCATCGGAGTCATCACCGCCTTCGATCTCTTCGGCTACTTCTCCGCTCCCGGAACCGATCCGGCCGCCTTCGTCTTCAGTATCGCGTCCACCGCGGTGTTCGCCCTCTATCTGTGGTCGCCGCTGGTGGCCACGTGCGCGGTGGGGCTCGTCTTCGCGCTGTCGTTCCTGGTCGGCAGCCAGAGCGAAGTGCTGGCGGCCTCCGCCATCGCTGCAGGACTCGTGCTCCGGCTCGGCTGGAACGCGCTGATCCTGTCCTACACCGGAGCCTTCCTGATCGCGACGGCGATCGCCGCCTCCGTCGACGTCGTGCTTCCCGGCGCCGTCGGCATCTACCTGATCTTCGCCGCTGTGGCGGGCGGTGTCGGTCTCGCGCTGCGCGTGGCCTTCGATCGCGGCAGCCGCCTCGAGCGCGAACTGGCCGAACGCGCCGAACAGGAGCGCCAGGCCGTGCTCGCCGAACGGCGATGGATCGCCGGCGAGCTGCACGACAGCATCGCACACCATCTCACGGTGGTGTCGCTGCACGTGCAGATGCTGGACGACCCTCGGACGACCCGCGATTCGCAGGAGGCGATCCGCATCGCCGCACGCAAGGCCATGGCCGATCTGCGGTTCGTCATCGAGCTCGCCGACGACGGTCCGCGGGCATCCGGCATGCAGACGGGCGACCTCGCATCGGCCATCGAGGAGGCCGATGGAGAGTTCTCTGCCGCGGGGCACGTCGTCCGACGCGAGGGGGATCCGCGCGACGAGAGGATCCCCCGCATGGCTGAGATCATCCTCGCGCGCATCATGCGCGAGTCGGCGACGAACGTTCTCAAGTACGCGGGCCCCGGCGAGGTCGTGATCGGACTGAGCGTCGATGACAGCGCCTCGAGACTCGTGGTCAGCAGCCCCCTGCCGACGACGCCCCGACGCGATCTGCCGTCCAGCAGCACCGGCCTGAAGCGGATGGCGGATCGCGTCCTCGGCGCCAGTGGGGATTTCAGCGCCGGCGAGGTCGATGGCCGCTGGCGCGTCTCCGCTACTGTCCCGATCTCCTGAGGCGCGCCGGATCCCGGTCAGATCTAGCCGAAAGTCTATATATCCCTCGACCTTCGGCACTGCTCTTGCGGTGCACGATTGCCTATCTTTGAATCAACCCCAGATAGGCGTCCCCAGCGCCAAGATCGCGAGCGCGCTCCCCAGAACGTTTCTCAGACGCGCTCGCGATCATCGGATCCCCTCAGGATCATCGCTTTTCGGCGACCGCTTCGTTCCGTCGTCGGATGCCTCGCACGACCATGCGCGCACAGGGCGGGCGACGGCGAACAGCCGCGAGGAATCCGCGGTTAACGAGAGCTGAACTCTTTCGTGCCGCTCCGTCCGGCCGCGCACTTCGATGTCAGAGTGGCATCCGGATCCTCTGCAGCGGGGATCTGGAGAGGGCCCCATGATCGACACCGTCTGCGCCGTCCGAGGCCCGGAGACCGCCACCCCCGCGACCGCCGTGCGGGCGGTATGACATGCGGACGCTGCTGCCGCACGCGGAGCTGCGTGATGTCGCACTGCGCCCGGCCGCGACGGCGCGGGTCTGGCTCGGCGCGGGGCTTCCGCTGGAGACCGTCGCGGTCCCAGGGGTGGGACTCGGCGCCGGAGACGTCCTCGTCGCCGTCGAGCTGTCGACCATCTGCGGATCCGACGTGCATGCCGTTCGCGGCGATCGAGCCGCCCCGATCCCCTCGGTGCTCGGCCACGAGAGCGTCGGACGAGTGATCGCGATGGGGGAGGGCGGTGCGCGGACCGTCGAGGGCGGTGAGCTGCGCGTCGGAGATCGCGTCGTGTGGTCCGTGACCGTCTCGTGCGGGCAGTGCGATCGCTGCCGAGCGGGCCATACGCAGAAGTGCCGGACGCTCGCGACATACGGCCAAGAGCGCATCGAGCCGCGCTGGGAGCTCACCGGAGGGTTCGCCAGCCACGTGCACCTGCGCCGGGGGACGTCGATCGTGCGCGTGCCGGAGTCGCTGCCCGCGGCGGTGCTGGCGCCCGCGTCCTGCGCGACCGCGACCGCATGGGCGGCTGTCGCGAAGGCGGGGCGGAATCTCGATGGGGCGCGGGTGCGCGTGTTCGGAGCCGGGCTCGTCGGGCTGTCAGCGGCCGCGATCGCGGCGGACCAGGGCGCCGTCGTCACGGTCGTCGACCCGTCGCCGGAGCGCCGGGCGCTCGCCGAGCGCTTCGGCGCCGAGCCGGCGCCGGCGGCGGGGCCCGCCGATGTGGCGATCGAAGCATCCGGCCATGCCGTGTCGGAGGCGATCGACGCCGTGGACGTCGGGGGGACCGTGGTGCTCGTCGGCAGCGTCTTCCCGGCTCCGCCGGTGGCGCTGGATGCCGAGCGCCTGGTGCGCAGGCTCGTGACCGTGATCGGGGTGCACAACTGCACCGGACCGGAGCTGTCGGAGGCCGTCGCCTTCCTCACCGGGCGAGGCCGGGCCTTCGGCTTCGCCGACGTCGTGGGAGCGGTGTTCTCCTTGGAGGATGCCGATGCGGCGCTGGCCGCGGCCTCGGCTCCCGATGCTCCGCTGCGCGTCGGCCTCGTCCCGCGGTAGCGGGCGCGGCGACGCCGACGCCCTCCCGTGCGGCGGGTCGGTCGCGCCTCCCGTTCGCGCCTCCCGTTCAGTGAGCGAGTCTCTTCTCCCGTTCGTTGAGCGCGCCTCCTCTCCCGTTCGTTGAGCGAGCCGGAGGCGAGTCGAAACGCGTCTCGGTGACGGGCGTTTCGACTCGGTCGCTTCGCGTCCTCGCTCAACGAACGGGGTGGGGTCTGGCTTGCACCCTCGCTCAACGAACGGGGTGGGGTCTGGTTCGCGTCCTCGCTCGGCGGGCGGGGTGGGGTCTGGTTCGCGTCCTCGCTCGGCGGGCGGGGTGGGGTCTGGCTTGCACCCTCGCTCGATGGGCGGGGTGGGGTCTGGTTCGCGTCCTCGCTCGGCGGGCGGAGAGGAGGGCGCTCGGGATCCGTCCTCGACGAACGGTGGGCGACCGCCGCCGTGGCAGTCTTGAGCCATGCATTCGAACACGGCGTCCCGCCCGTTCTTCGGCGCGGCGCTCGTGTTCGGCTCCTGCGTCTCGCTGTCGTTCGGCGCGGCGATCGCCGCGCAGCTCTTCCCCGCCCTCGGTGCCTGGGGCGTGACCGCGCTCCGCCTCGGAATCGCGGCGATCGTGCTGCTGATCGCGGTCCGACCGCGGGTGCGCAGCTGGGACGGGCGGCAGTGGCGCGCCGCGATCCTCTTCGGCCTGGCGCTGGGCGGCATGAACGGGGCGTTCTACGCCGCGATCGAGCGCATCCCGCTGGGGCCTGCGGTCGCGATCGAGTTCCTCGGCCCGCTCGCGCTCGCCGCCCTCCTCACCCGGCGGCTGCGGGACTTCGGGTGGGTCGTGCTGGCCGTCGCCGGCATCGCACTCCTCGGCGTCGACGGGATGCTGGGCGCCGCGCCCCTGGACCCGCTCGGCGTCGCCTTCGTGCTGATCGCCGCGCTGTTCTGGGCGTTGTACATCCGCGCCAGTGCGCACGCGGGATCGGTCATCGAGGGCAATGGAGCGCTCGCCATCGCCTTCGCCGTGTCGGCGGTGATCCTGCTGCCGTTCGGCATCCCTGCGATCGGAGTCGTGGCCGGGGACCCGCCGCTTCTGCTCCTCGCCCTCGCGACCTCGCTGCTGGGGTCCGTCATCCCGTACACGCTCGAGCTCGCCGCGCTTCGACGCGTTCCGCAGCGCGTCTTCGGCATCCTGCTGAGCCTGGAGCCGGCCACGGCGACCCTCGCGGGCTGGCTGCTGCTCGGCCAGGCGGCGAGCCCGCTGCGGCTCATCGCGATCTGCTTCGTCATCGCCGCGAGCGTGGGCGTCAGCGTCGTCGGCGCGCGCGGTCGCCGTGCCGAGGAGGCGGGACCGCTCAGTGATCCCGCAACGCCGTGATCAGCTCGCTCTTGCGCTTTCCCGAGTATCCGCGGAGACCCAGCTCCTTGGCACGGGCGCGCAGCTCCGGCACGGTCCAGTCGTCGTAGTCGCCCGCCTCGCCGCCCCGCCGGCCGATCTCGCTGCGGCCCTTCTTCGTGCCGCCGGTCGCGTTCGAGATGCGGGCGGCCTTCTCCTTCGAGGCGCCGTCCTTGCGCAGCTCCTCGTAGAGCTCCGGGTCCTTGAGGCGGGATTGCGCGTTCCGAGGCATCCTTGCTCTCCTTCTCCTCGTTCTCCTGCGGTCAGAGCGAGATGCTCTCGACCGTCTCCCCCGTGTCGGCCGCCGGCAGCGACCGGGCCACATCGGCCTGGGTCACGATGCCGACGAGCATGTGATCCTCGATGACCGGGAGCCGGCGGATCCGATGCTCCTGCATCCGCTCGAGAGCGACGGCGACGTCGTCGGAGGCCTGCACCGTCACCGGTCTTCCGGCGGCGAGGGCCCTGGCCGGCGTCGCGTCGGGGTCCATCCCGTTGGCGATCGCCTTCACCACGATGTCGCGGTCCGTCAGCATCCCCTTCAGGCGGCTGTCCTCACCGCAGATCGGCAGGGAGCCGACATCGAGCTCCGACATGAGCGAGGCCGCCACCTGAAGGGAGTCGTTCTCCCCGATGCACCGGGCCCCGGGAGTCATGATGTCGCTGATGAGCGTCATGGCGCTCTCCTCTCCTGTCCATGTGCGCGCCACGCTACGGGGACGCGGCGACCTCGGGGAGGGGGGTTGACAGTGCGTGCGCCGGTCGTCAACCCCCTGGGGGCCGCACGACCGGTGGAGCAGAGTGCAGACATGATGAGACGACGGATGCTGCGGGACAACGGCCTCGGGCTGTTCTTCCTCGCGCTCTTCCTCCTCGCGCTGATCGGGCAGTCGATCGCCGGCTGGTTCCGCACCAACGAGGAGCTCGCCGCGCATGCGCTCCCCCCGGAGGGATTCTGGAGCTTCGTCCTCTCCAGTGACTTCGTCGTCGACGTCGCCGAGAACTGGCAGTCGGAGTTCCTGCAGTTCTTCCTGTTCATCGCCGCGACCATCTGGCTGGTTCAGCGAGGATCCCCGGAGTCGAAGAGGCCGGGCGACGAGGGCCCGGGCAGCGACGAGGATCAGCTCGTCGGAGCCCACGCCCGCCCGGACTCCCCGAGATGGGCGCGCGCGGGCGGCTGGCGCACCGCCCTCTACGGCAACTCGCTGCTGATCGTCATGGGCGCGGTCTTCGTGCTCTCCTGGGCAGCCCAGTCGCTCGCCGGACTCGTCGTCGCGAACGAGGAGAACGCGATGCACGGGCAGGCCGCGATCACCTGGGGCGAGTACGTCGCCGGCCCGGACTTCTGGGATCGCACGCTGCAGAACTGGCAGTCGGAGTTCCTGGCGGTCGCCGCCATGGTGCTGCTCTCCATCGTGCTGCGCCAGCGCGGCTCCGCGGAGTCGAAGCCGGTCGGCGCCCCGCACCGGGTCTCCGCATGGGAATCGGAGTGAGGCGGCTCAGGCGTCGCTGACGAGATCCTCGGGGACGAGCGTGATCCCGCCGGTGCTGTTCGCCGAATGCGCCATCGCCGTGATCCACTCGGCATGCAGCGTGGGCGGCTCGGGATCGGCGAAGACGAAGCGGAGCGGGATGGACGGGTGCAGCCAGATGGTCGATCGGCCGGTCTCGTCGCCGTCGGGATGCCGCCAGGAGAGCGTGAAGCTCTCATTGCGGCGCAGCTTCGTCGCGATCACGACCTTGAGGTGGGCCAGAGCCCTGTCCTCGATCTGGATCGGGCTCTCGGAGCCGCCGTAGTAGAGCATTCCCATACGGCTACGCTACCGGTAGGGGAAGAGATGTGAGGGCCGAAGAGGCCGAAAGCGGAGGGCGCCATGGGCAGGTTCATCTACGAGGGCGACGTGAAGGTCGAGATCGAGGACCGGGCGCTGACTCATCTGCAGCTGGTCATCAGCGCCAAGCTGAGACGAGGCGAGCCGTTCCCGTTCTCCTGGCGCGAGGATGCCAGCGTCGGCGGAGGGCGCACCACCGTCTGGGTCCAGCCGGGCAGCGCCCTGGTCTTCAAGTACTACGGGAGCCGTTCCCCCGCGATCAACCGCGCCTGGGTCGACGCCCTGGCCTTCACGGCGAGCTCGCCGGGCGGCCTCTACCTCGTCCCTGAACCCGAGGATCCGGGATCGGATGCCGTCGCCGTGGAGTCGCCGGCGATCTGAACGGGCACCGGGAACGGGCGGTCCGTCACCGCCTCGATCCCTGTCACCGTCACCCAGCCCTCGGCGAGGCGCACCGCATCGCTGTGCGCGCTCGGCGCGAGCGGCATGTCCTCGACGGCGAGGCGCACATAGTGCTCGTCCGCCTCGGTGAGCGTGGTCTGCACGATTCCGAACGGGGCGAGCGGCGCTTCGACGATCCCGCGGATCTCCGGCGCGTTCGGCGCGTTCACGTTCACGACGCTCCCGCGCGGCCGCTCCAGCAGGGCGGGGATCAGCCTCCGTGCGGCGTCCGCGCCCGTCTCCCAGTGCCACTCCTGCGGGTCGATGCCGACGTCGAGCGAGACGGCCATGCCCCATGCGCCGTTCAGGCCGCCCGTAAGCGCGGCGCCCACCGTGCCGGAGTGCAGGATCGCGCGTCCCACGTTCGCGCCGTGGTTCACCCCGGAGAGGACGAGATCGGCCGGCGCCCCGAAGGCGCCGCGCGCCGCGATGAGGGAGATCAGCCCGGGCCCGCCGTGCACGGCGTACGCGGCGATCCCGTCCAGCTCCGGCAGTTCCCTCCGGGACATCCGGATGCGGCCGTCGGCCTCCTCGGCGAGGATCGACGCGCTGGCACCGCTGGACTGCGCCGCCGGCGCGGCGATGACGACGTCGAGTCCGGCGGCGACCGCAACGCGGGCGAGCGCGCAGAGCCCCGGTGCGTCGATCCCGTCGTCGTTGGTGACGAGAGCGCGCATCAGCGACCCTCCTCGGGAGCGGCCCGCGCGGCCAGGCCATCCGGGCTCGTCCGCTCGTCGGAGGTCGGCGGGGCGCCGGAGTCGTCCAGCGGCGACAGGACCGCGCGTTCGCGCAGCGCCCGGATCGCGTCGCCGTCGCCGGTCCCGAGGCCATGCCTCGTGACGTTCAGGGCGCCAGCGGCCGCGCCGAGCGAGATCGCACGACGCAACGGCTCGCCGCGGGCGATGCCGGCCGCGACGCCTGCCGTGAGGGAGTCGCCCGCTCCTCGCGTCTCGGTCTCCTCGAACGGGGGCAGCGAGACGAGCGCCGCCCCTTCCTCATCGAGCAGGAGCAGCGGCTCTGCGGAGCGGGTGACGATGACAGAGCGCGCGCCCTCGGCGCGCAGCTCCCGCATCGCCGTCACGATCGATGCCGGTGAGGAATCCGCGATGAGGCCGTCGGCCTGCAGCTCCTCATGGCTGACCTTGAGGACATCGACGCCGCCCTCCACGACCGCCCTCAGCCTTTCCCCGGCCAGATCGGCGACCACGGTGCGTCCCTCGCCGCGGAGGTCCGCGGCGAGACGCCGGTAGATGTCCGGCGGGAGGGTCTCGGCTCCCGCCGGCCCGCTGAGGATGACCACCCGCGCCTCGGCGCCGGCGCTGAGCATGGCCGTGTAGAGATCGTCGAGCTCGTGCCGGCCCAGAGCATCGCCCTCCTCCTCGGCCACCAGGGTGCGCCTGCCGCCGCGCCGGTCGTGGAGGTACGCGGATCCGCGGCCGGCGCGCTCCACCGACGCTATGGAGATCTCCTCGTCCTCGAGGAGATGACGGAGGACACCGCCGATCTCGCCGGTCAGGGCGCAGCACATCGTCGCATCGCACCCCAGCCGCCGCAGCATCCGCGCCTGCCAGACGCCCTGCCCGCCCGCATGCACATGGATCTCCGATCCCTGCGGGTGGTCCTCGACCGTGACCGTGAGGATCGGCGAAGGGGCGAAGATCGTGACATCGGACATGCGTCAGGGCGCCTCGTCGCGAAGATCGCGCGGCTCGGCGTCCCCCGTGGACGCGTCGGGCTCGTCCTCGGCGGCGAGATCGCCCTGGCCCCCTTCGCCGAGCTCGGGCTCCTCGCCCTGCGTCTCCGGCTGCTCCTCGGCATCCGCGTGCTCGATGCGCTCGGGCGGGAAGGGCAGCTCCTCCTCGGGGATCGCGCGTGTTCCGGACATCGTCGGCTCCTCTCGTCGGCTCGGACCAGGATCTCCGCAGGATCGGGGCGCGTCTGCCCCATTGACAGACCGCCCGCCGCCGCGCACGCGCACGCGAAGGTGCAGCGATCGTGCGGTGTCAAGCCCCTTGGCTCCGTGACCGCCGCGGGTCATGCTCTTTCTCACACCCATCCCCAAGCAGAGGAGAGTGACGACGTCATGCCGGAAAGCACCGATCCCCGCTACGCGCACTCGGACGGCCCTTTCCCGCCGCAGACCCAGGACCAGCCGGGGCAGACGGACGAGACCCGGCCGACACCGGATCACGGCGAGGAGAGCTACCGGGGAAGCAGCCGTCTCGCCGGGCGTCGGGCGCTGATCACCGGAGGAGACTCCGGGATCGGCCGCGCCGTGGCGATCGCCTTCGCCCGTGAGGGCGCCGACGTCGCGATCGTCCACATGCCGGAGGAGCAGGACGATGCGGACGAGACCCTGCGCCAGGTCCGCGACGCCGGACGCACCGGGCTGTCCTTCGCCGGCGACGTCCGGGAGGAGGACTTCGCCACGGAGGCCGTGGCCGAGGCGCGACGAGCGCTCGGCGGACTGGACGTCCTCGTGCTCAACGCCGCCTACCAGCACGACGTCGACGGCTTCGCGAATCTCCGCACCGACCAGATGCGCCGCGTCTTCGATACGAATCTCGCCGGTCTCCTCTTCTCCGCGAGGGCGGCCTTCCCCACCCTCGAACCCGGAGCGTCGATCATCGTCACCGCTTCGATCCAGGCGGCGGATCCATCGCCCGGCCTCATCGACTACGCGATGACCAAGGCGGCCCAGGTGGCCTTCGTCAAGGCTCTCGCCCAGGAGGCCGGTCCCCGTGGCATTCGCGTCAACGCCGTCGCCCCAGGGCCGATCTGGACGCCCCTGATCCCCGCCACAGGCTGGGACGAGGAGCGGGTCGCCTCCTTCGGCTCCGACACTCCGCTCGGCCGCGCAGGACAGCCGGCCGAGCTCGCCGGCGCGTATGTGCACCTCGCTTCCGCGGAGTCCTCATACACCTCCGGCGCGGTCCTCGCGGTGACCGGGGGGAAGGCGCTGTGAGCATCGTGGCGCCCCCGGACCCGCCGTCGGCCGAGACGTCCTGGGAGATCGTCCCGCTGGGGAGGACCGGCTGGCGCATCTGCGACGCCTCTCGCGGACATTCGGATGCGGCCCGGCTGGTCGCCTACGCGGAGAAGAACGAGATCGGAACCGTCGAGGTGCTGTGGCTGCGCAGTCCCTGCCCGACGCGCTCGCGCTATCGTGACCTGGACGAGGTCATCGCCGATCTCGACGCCGCCGTCGCGAAGGCCTCGTCCCGGGGGCGTTCGTCTCGCCCCTGGGACATCCCGCACTTCCCCCCGCCGCGGCCGTGAGTCACCTCCCGCCGCGATCCGCCTCGTCGGGGAGGGCCCCGACGGGAACGACGACGATGTCCTGAACCTTCCAGTCCAGCGCGGAGATCCGCTCCGACGCCTCCCGGAGGGCTGCCGTCCGGACGCGGCCGCGTACGGGCCGGATGAAGGCCTCGACGTGGAAGACCTGGCCCTGATCGCGCAGCCGCACTGCGGCCTCGGCGACCCAGGGGAGCTCCTCGAGCAGCGCGACGACGTCGGCCGCAAGCGGGTGCGGGGCCTCGTCGTCGTAGGTCCGGGCGCGCTGGTCCATGAGATCCGAGACGGCCGACCGCGTGTTGCGGAATCCGTCGCGGACGATGCCGACCGAGATGAAGAGCGCCGCAGCCCCGTCGAGCCACCAGACGCCGAAGCCGATGCCGAGCACGCCGATGATCGAGGCCGCGTTGGTGTGCCAGTCGGCCTTGGCCATGTCGGCGTCCGCGTACAGGAGCTTGTTGTGCAGCACGGGTGCAAGACGGGCCTTGGCCGGTCCGTACAGGAACACGGGGCCGACGACGATGACGACCATGACGGCGATCATGAGCCATCCCAGCCAGAGCGTCGTGCCGAACAGCCGGACGGTGCCGATCGTCGGATGCTCGGCGGCGATCAGCCCCATGACCGCCTCGACCGCGAGGTTCAGGCCGACGACGAGCAGGGCGACGCCCGCGACGAGATGGCCCACGCCCATTGCGCGGTGCCGGCCGTAGGGATGCTGGAGGGTCGGCCGACGACGGACGAGCGGCAGGGCGATGAGGAAGGCCAGCTGCGGGATGAGGGAGAGCATGTCCTCGATCCACGCCGTCTTCATCGACTGCGAGTTCCCGACGACGAGCGCGACGAGCACGATGGTCGCACCGGTGTAGCAGATCGTGAAGATCTCCCAGCGGACGGCCTTGCGCAGAGCGTCCTGCTGCTCGTCCGGCAGGTCGACGCGTCCGAACTGGTGACGGGGGATGCTCCTCACGATCCGGCCTCGGCGTCCAGGAAGCGCTCCAGCTCCGACAGATAGGCGTTCTCGCCCAGCGGGAGCAGCAGGACGATGGCGCGGCCTTCCGATCCGGGGATGCCGGGATAGCCGCGTGTGATCCCTACCCGGTCGGCCCACGGCGTGGCATCCGTGAACCCTCCGATGGCGAGGTCGATGCGCCCCTGTTCGAGCATCCCGACCAGGGTCTCCTCGCTTCCCGTCGTCCAGCGGATGTCGGCGTCGACGGATGCGGCGAACTCCTCGGTGAGCTCGACGAGCGGGCCGGCCGGCTCGTCGCCCCGCGTCTCGGTCAGGCCCGGCTCCGCGCTGACGCCGACTCTGAGCACCCCGCCGGTGACGGCGACGAGCGTGCCGTCGGGGTCGGCAGGGATCGTGGCCGTGCATCCGGTCAGGATCGCGGAGAGCACGGCGGCCAGGAAGAGCCAGACGCGCGCCGGCCGGGAGCGCCCTGCTGCGAGAGGAGGCCGGGGGCGGGAACGAGCGCGTGCGATGTCGGACATGCGCTCAGCGTCCTGCCGCTCGAGGGCCAGGACAAGAGTCTTGACCCGCCTCCGACGGTTCGGCTAGCACCCTCCCCCTTCTCCCTCCCCCCTTGGCTGGTCGCACTCCGGGCGGGGTCAGCTAGGTTTGGGCCGCCCGAGACGTGACCGGTTTCGGGATGCCGTGACACGAGCGGCGAGCGGAGAATGGGCGAGGTCGCCGGAAGCGTGACCAGACCACTCGGCCCGCACGGGTAAGCACCAGGAACTGCCTCGACCGTCGACGACGTCCCGCCCGCTGCCGGCGCCCGCATAGGAGAGGCGAAGAACCGGGGACGGTTCGACTCGCCGAGCTGAGGACGCGTGACTCGTCGGTTGGCTCAAAGCGGCACGAGGTCGCGGGAGCCGTGGTGCTGCGCTGCGACCCCCTCGACGGCGACCAGTGCATCCGTGGCAGGGGGCGCTCTCGATGGGCAGGAGTCAGGCGTGGGCGGGAGATGCCGAGGCTCCGCTTCTCCCGCCCGAGTGCGGTGCCTGAGCAGCGCGGCGGTTGCGCGCGGCGCGACCATCCGGCGCCCGCGAATCGTCAGGCGGCCTGCGGCAGGGGGAAGCGTCGCCGCAGGATCACTCGCTGCACCAGCGTCCAGACCACCGTCACGGTGAGATACAGTGCGGCCGCGAGCGGGACGAACACGGCGAACACCGCGGTGAGGTAGTGCAGGGCGCTCATCGCGCGCAGCAGCCCCGGCGAGGACAGCGGCGAGTCGTCCTGGGGGACAGGGCGGAAGACCCGCCGGGTGATCTCCGCCACGACCACCATGACGACGACCACCGCCCCGAAGACGACGAGGGTCGGCAGCGAGAACGGGCCGGCGGCGAGCATGTGCACGAGGCTCGTGCCGAGCGGGGCGCCGAACAGGTCGTGGCTGAGCAGGTCGTTGGGATGCCCGGCGATCTCCGGGCGCAGGAACAGCGTGTAGAGGATGCCGACGATGGGAGCCTGCAGCAGCACGGGCAGGCATCCGGCGAAGGGAGACGTGTTCTCGTCCTTGTAGAGCTGCATCGTCTCGCGCTGCAGACGCTCGGGGTTCTTCTTGTGACGGCGCTGGATCTCCCGGAGCCGGGGAGCGAGCCTGGCCCTGGTCTGCTCGGCCCTGGCCTGGGATATGCCGACCGGGATGAGCAGCGCCCGGACGAGGAGGGTGACGAGGACGACGGCCGCTGCGGCCGCCGCCGCGCCGGCGAAGGGCGCGAGAAGATCGGCGAGCCCGGCGAGCGCGCCGTAGGCGGCGTCGAGGAGCGCGGCGAGAGGGGGGAAGGCGAAGATGTCCATGGGATCCGTTCGAAGCGGCGGGAAGGGTCGGCGGAGGCCGCGTTCCCGTCGCGGGGACGGTCACACGGCGCGCGCGACTCCCGGCGCTCGCGGACGAGGATGCCCCGCGGCATCCGGATCGCTCTGCGGAAGCAGCGTCGAGGCGCCGATCGCCCTGAGCGGGTGGGGCGCGGATCCGCTGCCGAGCGGGACCGCGCCGAGCGCGACCGCGACGAGGAGCGCGGACACGGCGAGGATCGCCACCGCGAGACCGAGGACGGCCAGGTCGGGCACGGCGATCAGTCCGAGCGCGGACAGCGTGAACGGCATCAGCTGCTCGAACGCGTCCCTCATGGCCCCGAGATTACCAGGGCGGGCAGGACGTCAGCTCCACGGCTCCTCCGGGTCGCCGTCCTCGTCGGGGGCCGTCGCGCCCTGGCGGTCGCCCGCCAGGCGCTCGGTCGTCGAGGACCGGTGGGCGCCGCCGGCCGAGCCGCCCTGCCCTGAGGCGTTCGCCGACTCCGGATGCTCCGGGGTGAGCGGGGTGTCGTCATCTCCGTCGAGCGGGATGTCGGCGTCGACGGGGCGGGACTCGCCGGGGTGCGAGGCGTCGCCCTGAGGGGTCTCTCCGACGTAGTCCGGACGGGACGGCTGCAGCGGCTGATCGGACAGCTCGCCGCCCTGGCGGCCCCCGAAGGGGCGACCGTGGTCCGCGGACTCCGCCCGGCCGTACACGAGGGTCCAGGCGCCGATCGTGAATCGCGATCCCGTCCGGAGGATCTCCGTCGGCCGGCCGTCGTCGTCCTGCGAGGCGGCGTTGGTCTCGCCCTCGCCGTGCATCGTCAGGACGTACTCGTCCCGTTCGTCGTGCAGGATCGTCGCGTGGAGGGGGTCGGCGCCCTCGAGGCGCAGCTCCGCGTCCGCGGCGGATCCGATGCGGACGGCGTCGTCCTGCAGCGCGTACTCGAAGCGCTCTCCCTCGCGTGTGACGCGGAGATGCGGGTCCCCGGCTCCCCACGCGTCGTGGGTCGTCGTCGGGGTCCGCGGGGTCGTGTTCGGGGAGGACATGAGCACGACGGTACGTCCGGGGGCGGGATCGGGCACGGGCCTTGACAGCGGAGGTCTCGTCGCACTCGATCGGCCGAAGCCGGCGAGGCGTAGCCTCGATCCATGAGCGATCTGCGCGAAATCCTCGGCATCCGGCATCCGATCCTCCTCGGCCCCTTCGGCGGCCTCTCCTCCGTGCCGCTGACGGCGGCGGTGACCGAGGCCGGCGGTCTGGGTTCCTACGGCCTCTACGGCTACGACGGGGACCGGATCCGCTCGACGGGCGAAGCCCTTCGCGCGGCGACGGACGGGCCGTTCGCGCTGAACATCTGGCTGCCGACCGGGGACGAGGTCGATCCCGGTCCGCAGCATGCCGTCTTCGCGCAGGCGCTGGAGCCGTTCTTCTCCGCCGTGGGAGTCGAGGTCCCGGCACGGCCGGAGCGCTATCTCCCCGCGCTCGAGGAACAGCTCGACGCGATCTGGGAGGTCGCGCCCGCGGCGCTGAGCGTCGTCTACGGGGTGCCGTCCGCCGAGATCGTCGAGGAGGCGCACCGCCGTGGCATCCGGGTCATCGGGACGGCGACGACGGTCGCCGAGGCCCTCGCCCTCGAAGCGGGCGGGGTGGACGCCGTCGTCGCGACCGGCATGGAGGCGGCCGGTCATCGGGTCTCCTTCCTGCGCGTCGCGGAGGATTCGCTCGTCGGCACCTTCGCCCTGGTGCCGCAGGCGGCGGATGCCGTGACGGTGCCGGTGATCGCGGCCGGCGGCGTGTCCGACCGGCGCGGCGTCGCAGCCGCTCTCGCGCTCGGCGCGTCGGGCGTGCAGGTCGGCACCGCGTTCCTCGCCGCCGAGGAGTCCGCGGCGAACGAGGCGCACCGGGCCGCGATCCGCCGCACGGCGGCGGACGGCAGCGTGCTCACGACGGCGATGAGCGGCCGGCTGGCCCGTGGCGCCCGCAACCGCGCCATCCGGGCGATCGAGGCGGGAGGGACGATCGCGCCCTTCCCGATGCAGAACTGGCTCACCGGGCGGTTCCGCGCGGCGGCGGCGGAGCAGGAGCTCGGCGAGCTGCAGTCGCTGTGGTTGGGGCAGGGGGCACCGCTCGCGCGGCGGGACTCGGCCTCCGAGGTCTTCGCCGAGCTGGTGGCGGGTCTGCCCGGTCGCTGAGTCGCTCCGCTCTCCCGGGTGCGCGGTTCGGGCGTCCCGGTTCGCGCTCTGCGGCTCGCGCTGCTGTTTCGTATTGATGCTGCGGGGATATCCGCAGCATCGGCCGATTCGAGCAGCGTGACTCCGGGAAGGGCAGCGCGACTCGGGAAGGGCAGCGCGGAGCGCGGACCTAGAGGATGACGGTGGAGCGGCCGTGCACGATGACACGATCCTCGGCGTGCCACTGCACGGCGCGGGCGAGAACGAGGCGCTCGACGTCCGCACCGCGGCTCTGCAGGTCGGCGGCGGACTCCGAATGCGTGACGCGGGTGACGTCCTGCTCGATGATCGGTCCCTCGTCGAGGTCAGCCGTGGCGTAGTGCGCGGTCGCCCCGATCAGCTTCACGCCGCGCTCCTTGGCGCGGGCGTAGGGGTTCGCGCCGATGAAGGCCGGCAGGAACGAGTGGTGGATATTGATCACCGGGGCGCCGAGCCCGGTGATGAAGTCGTCGGTGAGGATCTGCATGTACCGTGCCAGCACGACAAGGTCGACGTTGCCCTTGAGGAGCTCGAGCTGGCGCTGCTCCATGGCCTGCTTGTCGCCCGAGGGGATGTGCACGAACGGCACGCCGAAGCCGCGCACCGACTCCGCGAGGTCGGGGTGGTTGGAGACCACCATCGTGATGTCGATGTCCAGCTGTCCGCGCTGCGTGCGCCACAGCAGCTCCATGAGGCAGTGGTCGTACTTGGAGACGAAGATCGCGACGCGCTTGCGCCGAGAGACGTCGTGCAGGGACCATTCCATCCCGAAGCGCTCGGCGACCGCCTCGATCGACGCCTCGAGCGCCGGACGTGCGGCGGCGAGGCCGGGCAGGTGGATGACCGTGCGCTGGAAGAAGCGTCCGCCCTCGGCATCCGTCGAGTGCTGGTCGAGCGCGATGATGTTCGCGCCGTGCTCGGCGAGCACGCCGGCGACGGCGGCCACGATGCCCGGCTGGTCGTCGCAGGCGATCAGCAGGCGCGCGGTGTCTGGCTGGGACATGGATGCTCCTCGGGAAGGGTCTCGGTCGATTCTGCCGCTTCGGCGCCGGTGTGACGAATCGGGGCCGATAGCGTGGAGGGATGACGACGACCGCCGAGCTGCTCTCTGAGGCGCGCGCCGCCCTCGCCGGGGTGCCGAAGGAGGGACTCGGAGAGGAGCGGCAGTCGCGATTCCGCGGTCACCGCATCGTCCGGATCGGCGAGGCGTGGCACGTGGGCGTGCTGCTGCTGACCGACGACCACGCGCTCGCGACGGCGGAGGTTCTGCGCGCTGCGGACGCCGGACGCCGCGGGTACACGGCCGAGTCCGCGCGGGAGCGCGCCGCCCGGCGCGAACTCGCTCTCCGCGGCGGCTTCGACGAGGGCGAGGTCGCGCACATCGGCTGGAGCGTCATCGACGTGGATGCGGTGGATGCCGGAGGCAGCTCCGGTCCGCTGGCGCTCGTCGACGGCGTCCCACAGGTGAGATGGTCGGCTGCGGGCGGCTACATGCCGCTGGAGGCATATCTCCGTGAGCGGATCGCTCTGCTGCGCGGCGAATGAGAGACGCTCCGCGATGCGTCGCAGCTCTCCCGGGAGGCTCCGCTATCCGGTGAGCGATGCGAAGCTATCCGGTGAGCGATGCGAAGCGGCGCAGCAGCGCCTCGCCCTCCGTGACGGCCGAGGCCAGCACCTCCTGCTGCACGGCGTCGAACCGGGCGGGGTCGAAGTAGCCCTTCGTCCGGTAGAACGTCATCCGGTCCGCGAAGTCCTGCGGGCTCGGCTCGGGATGGAACTGCGTGGCGTACAGATGAGAGCCGACGCGATAGGCCTGTACAGGGCAGGAGTCTCCCGTCGCGAGCAGCTCGGCCCCGGGCGGCGTGCTCGCGGCCGACTCCTTGTGCGCGGTGAAGACGGCGAGCTCAGGGGCGCTCGGCCCGAAGAGGGGATCCCCGGCCGCGGCCTGTGTCGTGCGCACGGTCACGGCGGATGCCGGCTCGGGATGCCGCAGCGTGACCTCGCCGCCCAGCATCCGGGTCACGACGCCGATGCTGTAGCAGGTGAACAGGACGCGGCTCCGGCGCTCGATCGACGCGGTGGCGAGGCGCTCGAGGTCGGTCTCGACGCGCCGCTGCACGTCGCCGCGGACGGCGTCCGTGACGTTGAAGGGCGAGCCGCCGATCACGATTCCGTCGTATGCGGCGATCGTCCCGGCGTCCAGCGGCGTGGTGAGCAGGTCGAGGCGGTCGAGCGCTTCGACGCCCAGGCCTCGTCGGAAGGAGGCGTACTCGGCATCCGCGGCCGGTCGTTCCGGGCGCGCGCTGATGTAGAGAAGCGAGGCCATCCGGCGATTGTATCCAGGGCGGTGCGCCGTCTCCGCGTCGATGTCTGCAGGTGACGGTCAGCGCGAGGAGTTCGCGGTGCGCCCCCGGATGATGCCGACGAAGGTCTCGACGTCGTCGGTGGTGCGGTCGCGGGGCCAGGCGAAGCCGACAGGGGACACCGGGCCGCCGCGCAGCACCCGATGGTCCACGTCCTTGCGGTGGTGCAGCCTCGCGAGGGACATCGGGACCACGGCGATGCCGACCCCTGTGGCGACGGTCGCGATGACGTCGGCGATGGTCGGAAGGGCGCCGAACGCGGGTGCGACCGTGCCCGGCAGCTCGAGGTCCGTCAGCGCATCCTGGTCGGAGGCCAGGAGCACCTCTCCGTCGAGGTCGGCGGCCTCGAGCTCATCGGCGGCGAGCAGAGAGGAATCGACGGCCGCGACCACGACCGGCAGCTCCTCGTAGAGGCGGATCACATGCAGTCCGGTCTCGTCGACCGGCAGGCGGACGAGCATCGCATCGAGCGCCTCTCCGGCGACGGGTTCGCCGCCGTCCGCGACGACGAGCTCGATCGGCACATGGGGCATCCGCTGCTTCCAGAGGTCGACCCACTTGCCGGGAGTCGCGCCCTCGAAGACGCCGAGCCGGAACGTGCGCGGCTCCTCGGGCGTGGTCGCGGGTGCGTCGAAGACGACCTTCTGCGCGGGCTTCTTCCGCGGAGTCTGAGCGCGGGCCCGCCCCGGGCTGCTCTTCGACGGGGGTCGCCGCCTGCCGCCTCCGCCGGGCCCCTTGCCTCTGCTCATCCGTTCAGGCTACCGGCCGGATCGCCGCGTGCCGGTCGTGCGGGAGTGTCCGACTGTTGTGCGGTCGTGCGGGACTGTCCGATTGTCGTGCGGCGTCGGTCTGGCTGTTGTGCAGGATCGCCCGTCCGATGTGCAGGAGCACCGGTGCCGATATGCCGGAATTCGACAGCGCGAAGGGCCTCCGGCGCATCTGGTCCTGCAGAACGCCGTGTTGATCCTGCGGAACGGACAAGCTCGACGGCGCTCAGGCCGCGAGCCAGAGCCCCTTGCGGTCGGTGGCGATCGTCAGCCCCGCGGCGACGGTCTCGTCGTCGCCGATGCGCGATCCGCGCACGATGCGGGCACCGGCGCCGACCTCGGTGCGGACGCCGATGTGCGCCCCGGCTCCCACCGCGGCCCCCTGGCCGATGTGCGCGTGCGCGTCGATGTACGCGTTCTCGCCGATCACGGCGTCGGGTTCGACCCAGGCGCCGCGGGCGACCTTCGCGCCCGCGCCGACCTTGGCTCCCGGTTCGACATAGGCGCCCGCCTCGATGATCGCCATCGGGTGCACCTTCGCGCCGTGCGCGACGAGTCCACGGCCGTTGGCGTGCTTGCGATACCGCAGCGTGGCGCCCTGGTCGTCCTCGATATCGATGTAGTTCTTGCCCACGTTTCCTCCCGTGTCCGGAGTTCTCCGGATATATGGACAACCACGGGACCGCCTGTTTCATTCCCGCGGATGGATGCGCGGGAGACAGCAGAGGCACCCGGGGCATCCGCATCCGCCCGCACGGCGCACGGCACGAAGCGGGCACGGCGCGAGGATGCAGGAGGCAGCGCTCCTGTGCGGGGGTGGAGGGTCCGGAACGGGCGTCGCCGGTCGTCGAGACGCGCCGGTCACCGCTGACAGCGCGGGCACCAGAAGGTGATGCGCTCGCGCGTGGGGTCCGCGCCCTGCTTGCCGCGGAGGATCGTGGTGCCGCAGCGACGGCAGGGATGTCCGGTCCGACCGTAGACCCAGTCCGTCCGTCCGCGCAGGGCGACGCCGGTGAACGTGCGGTCGGGGCGATCTCGATTCGCGCGGATGGTGCGGGCCCCGAGACCGAGGAGCGCGGCGGCATCCACGTCCGCCGCCGGCGTCGTCGGCAGGATCCCGCGGAGGAAGAGGAGCTCGGCAGCGTACTCGTTTCCGAAGCCGGCCACGTTGCGCTGGTCCAGGAGAGCCACATGGATGCTGCGGGGATCGGCGCTGAGACGCCGGGCGGCCTCGACCGCATCCCAGTCCTCCGCGAGCGGATCGGGGCCGAGATGACCGAGCAGCAGCGCCTCCTCCCCGGTGGGGATCAGCTGGATCTCGGCGATGTCGACGCCGACGGCATCCCATGCCGCGGTCCCCACGATAGCCCGCACCGTGAAGGCCGGATGCCGCCACCGCTCGCCGGGGCGATAGAGGAACCAGGCGCCATCCATCCGCAGATGCGAATGGAGCGTGTGCTCACCGATGCGCAGCAGCAGATGCTTGCCGCGCGCCGTGCATCCGCGGATCGGCTCGCCGGTGAGGTCGGCGGTCGCCGCGCGGGGAACCCGCAGCCCGAAGCGCGTCGCCGTGCGGCCCGCGAGCGCCTCGTCGAGCCGTCGCGCGGTGCGGTGGACCGTGTCGCCCTCAGGCATCCGGTGTCCCGGCCGGCCTCGCGGACGAGGCCGTTCTCTCGGCGAGCGAGCGTGCCAGCAGCGTCGAGCCGGCGACGGCCGCCGGCATGGCGATGATCGCACCGAGCGGGACGAGGAAGCAGAGCTGGGTCGCGACGCCGAATCCGAGCACGCGTGCGCGCCCGCTGCCCAGGAGCTCCGAGCGGCTGAATGCGGAAAGCCCGCGGGCGTCGAACGCGCGCCCGGTGAGCTCCCGGGCGAGCAGGCGACCGGTGAGCAGGACACCGGTGATCGAGGCGAGGAGCCCTCCCGCCACCGGGATGAACCCGATCACGAGGGTGAGGAGGGCGACGAGGATGCCGAGCACGATGAGGCGGACACCTTCGCCGACGGTCGTCCAGAATCCCGTCTCTCCGGTCGGCTCCTCGCCGAGGGAGCGCTCGACGCCGCGCCAGATCCGCTGGTAGAAGGGGTCGCCGATGGTGAGGGTCAGGGCGGTGAAGACCGCACCGGCCAGGGCCAGCCCAGCGATGAAGACGACGATCCCCAGACCGATGCGCAGGATCTCGCGCCAGGGGCTGACCCAGCCGTCCGCGAAGGGGGTCGCCGTCTCGATCAGCGAGCCGAGTCCGAGCCCGAGCGGGACGAGAGCGGCGAGGAGCACGAGGAAGGCGATGAACGCCGGGATGAGGCCGAGGGCCATGAGGCGGGGATGCGTACGCCAGTACCCGAACCCCCGCAGCAGGATGCGGACGCCGGCGCCGAACTCGCGGATCATGCGTCCAGCGTAGGCGTCGTGCAGCAGAAGACGGGCCTCGTGCGGTGAGACGAGGCCGAGTCCGCGGCGGGGCTCGTCCAGCGGGGATCGGCCTCGCACGGGGAGACATCTCCTCCTCGCCTCCCCGGACGGCGTCCAGCCTCGACGACGAGACGTCTCACACGGCCTTGCGGAGGGTGAAGCCCCGAGGGGTGGGGACGAAGCCGGCCTCCTGCAGGGCGCGGGAGAACTCCGTGCCGTAGACGGCCTCGCCGTTGACCTTCTCGACCGTCAGCGTCTCGAGTCGCCGGATGCGCGAGGTCGCGGCGAGGTCGGCAGCTGCGGCTCGCAGGACGTCAGGATGATCGTCGAAGGCGAGGACCGTACGACCGCCGCGCTCCAGGTACAGTGCGATCGCGCCGTCGACCAGGACGACGAGCCCGCCCGCCTTCCGGCCAGGCCGATGGGAGACTCCGTCGCGCTTCGGCCAGGCCAGCGCCGCACCGTAGGGGTTCGCCGGATCCGTGGCGGCGAGCGTGACCGCCGTGCGCGGGGGCGGATCGGCGAGCCCGGCGAAGGTGCGCAGGCGGTCGACGGTGGCGGACGCTGCGAACTGCGCGGCGCCCAGCTTCTCGATCAGGTATCCGCGGCGGCAGTGCCCTGCGGCCTCGAAACCGGCGAGCATCCGGTACACCTGCGCGAAGCCGCCCGGCACGCCCTCGGACTGCGCCGAGCCGCGGGTGACGACGCCGTACCGATCGAGCAGCAGGCCGGCGGTGACGGTCGCCCGGCGCGTGGCTTCCGGCTCGACCGCAGGCAGGAGCGACCAGCGTCCGCCGGTGATCGTCGGTCGCGTCGTCTGAGCGGAGAAGGAGACCCCTCGGTAGGCGCGTGCACGCGGTGCCCGCCGGACGGCCTTGTGGGCCTGGGATCCGCCCGCGAGGAGCTTGCGGACAGGGGCGAAGGTGTCGTTGGTGACGCGGCCCATCCAGGCGAGCGCCCAGAGGGCGTCGAGCACGGACTGCTCGTTCTCGGCCTCCACCCGCTCCCTGAGGTGCGTGGCGAAGGAGGCGCCGCCGTGGCCGAGAGCTCCGAGCAGGCGGGCCTCGAGCGATCCTGGCGCGATCTCGGTCTCGTCCGGCTCCGGAAGGGTGAAGGGCGCGAGATCGACGGGGTGCAGGGACACCCAGCCGTCCCGGCCGGGGAGGGTCCCGTGCCCTGCCCACACCACTTCTCCGCTCGCCGTGAGCTCGTCCAGGAGCGCGGGGGAGTAGTCGCGCACGCGGGACGGCAGGACGAGCGACTCCCAGGCGCTCGCCGGGATCGGGACTCCCGCCAGCTGCTCGATCACGGTCAGCACGCCGTCGACGCCTTCGAGCGGACGCGCGAGGTGCTGCCAGTCCGGGAGGAAGCGTGCGAAGGCGGCCGGTTCCACCGGCTCGACGCTTCCGCGGATCGCGGCGAGCGAGCGCATCCGCAGCCGACGCAGCACCTCCGTGTCGCACCACTCCGGTCCGGAGTCCGCCGCGCCCTCCGAGGAGGGCAGGAAGTACCCGCTGCTGATCCGTCCCGCGCTCTCCAGTCGCTGGAGCGTGTGCCGCGCGACGGCGGTGCCGATGCCGAAACGGGTGGCGACCGCGTCCGTCGTGAACGGTCCGTGCGTGCGCGCGTGCCGTGCGATGAGATCGCCGAGCGGGTCGGCGACCGGCTCGAGGAAGGCGACGGGGATGCCGGGGGGAAGCGCAGCGCCCAGGGCGTCGCGCAGCCGCCCTGCGTCCTCGATGGCGGCGACCCTGGCGACGCCGGCGATCGTCACGGGGACGGCGCGGCGAGCGGCGATCAGCGCATCGAGGTGACGTTTCGACTCGTCGCCGTGCCCTTTGCTCGACGCGCGGCTGAGGGATGCCAGCTCCAGCCGCGCGGCGACCTCCGCGGCGTCCATCGGCCCCAGCATCCGCAGCAGGTCGGCGACGCCCTCGACGCCTCGCGCGCGTCGTTCGGGGTCGAGGCGCTGCGCCTCCCGCTCGAACTGGGCGATGACGTCGGGATCGAGGAGCTCCCGCATCTCGACCGTGCCGAGGAGCTCGCCCAGCAGCGCGGGGTCCACGGAGAGCGCGGCGGCGCGGCGCTCGGCGAGAGGCGAGTCGCCCTCGTACATGAACGCGCCGACGTAGCCGAACAGCAGGTCGCGGGCATAGGGAGACGGCTGCGCCGGCTCGGACTCGACGAGTCGCACGCGCCGGTCGGCGATCCAGGTGGCGAGCCTGCGCAGCGACGGCAGGTCGTAGACGTCCTGCAGCACCTCGCGGAGGGTCTCGAGGATCACCGGGAAGGTCGGATGCCGCCTGGCCACCTCGAGCAGCTGCGCCGAGCGCTGGCGCTGCTGCCAGAGGGGCGATCGGCGGTTCGGGTTCGTGCGCGGCATGAGCAGGGCCCGTGCCGCGCACTCCCGGAAGCGCGAGGCGAACAGCGCAGAGCCGCCGACCTCGTCTGTCACGATCTGCTCGAGCTCGTCCGGATCGAACACGAACAGCTCGGCGCCGGGCGGTTCGCTGTCGGCATCCGGGATCCGCACGATGATGCCGTCGTCGCTGGCGACGGCGGAGCCCTCGACGCCGAGCCGCTCGCGGACGCGCGCGTTGATCGCCAGCGCCCACGGCGCGTGCACCTTCATGCCGTATGGGGAATGCAGGATCACGCGCCAGTCGCCGACCTCGTCGTGGCCGCGCTCCACCGTGAGGGTGCGATCGGTCGGCAGCGTGCCCGTCGCCTCGCGCTGCTCGGTGAGATGGGCCATGAGGTTGTCGCGGGCCATCGCATCGAGTCCCGCGTCCATGAGGCGCTGCGTCGCCTTCGCCGGGTCGGCGGAGGACACCTCGCGCGAGAAGGCCCCGAGCGCCTCGCCGAGTTCGAAGGGCCGCCCGATGCCGTCGCCGTGCCAGAACGGGACGCGCCCCGGCTGTCCGTACGCGGGGATGACGTTGACCCGGTCGTGCGTGATCTCGGCGATCCGCCAGCTCGTGGTGCCGAGCGTGAAGACGTCGCCGACGCGGGACTCGTAGACCATCTCCTCGTCGAGCTCGCCGACCCTCGCACCGCTCGTCTCGCCCGCGACGAAGACCCCGAACAGCCCGCGGTCGGGGATCGTCCCCCCGCTGGTCACGGCGATCCGCTGGGCGCCGGGCCGGCCGGTGAGGGTCCCGGCATCGCGGTCCCAGACGAGCCGGGGGCGGAGCTCCGCGAACTCGTCGGAGGGGAAGCGCCCGGCGAGGAGGTCGAGGGTCGCCTCGTACGCCGAGCGCGGCAGCGACTGGAAGGGCGCGGAGCGGCGCACCGTCTCGAACCACTCCTCGACGCCGAGAGCATCGAGCGCACAGGCGGCGACCGTCTGCTGGGCGAGGATGTCGAGCGGATTGCGCGGCACCTGGATCGCTTCGATCTTCCCCGCCAGCATCCGCTCGGTGACGATGGCGGTGTGCAGCACGTCGCCGCGGTGCTTGGGGAACAGGGACGCGCGGCTCACCTCGCCCACCTGGTGCCCCGCGCGACCGACGCGCTGCAGGCCCGAGGCGGCGGACGGCGGAGCCTCGACCTGGATCACGAGGTCGACGGCGCCCATGTCGATGCCGAGCTCGAGGCTGCTCGTCGCGACGACGCAGCGCAGGACGCCGGACTTCAGCTCCTCCTCGACCTGGGCGCGCTGCTCCTTGGAGACCGAGCCGTGGTGCGCCTTCGCGAGGACCGGATCGGCGCCGGCGGTCGATCCGCTCTGCGCCATCATCGTCGCGGGAACGGCGGCCGCAGGCAGCTGCCCGCCGATGCGCTCGGCGTAGATCTCGTTGAGCCGGCCGGTGAGGCGTTCGGCGAGCCGCCGGGAGTTCGCGAAGACGATCGTCGAGTTGTTCTGCAGGATGCGGTCGACGATCGCCTCCTCCACGTGCGGCCAGACCGAGCCGGTCACCTCGGTGTACTCCGCATCGTCGGGCGCCATCGGATCGGGAGCGCCCGGCGGCGCCGGCGGATTCGTCATGTCGGGGATCGGCACGATGACGCCGAGCTCGAACGTCTTCGCCGCGCGCGGGGCGACGATCTCGACCGGCTCCGATCCGCCGAGGAAGCGGGCGACCTCGTCGATCGGGCGGACGGTCGCGGACAGGCCGATCCGCTGGGCGGGGCCGTCCGCTCCACGGGCCCTCCGAAGGGCGTCCAGTCGTTCCAGGCTGACGGCCAGGTGCGCGCCGCGCTTGGTCGCGGCGACCGCGTGCACCTCATCGATGATCACGGTGCGCACGCCGCGCAGCGTCTCGCCGGCGCGACTGGTGAGCATCAGGTACAGCGACTCCGGCGTGGTGATGAGGATGTCGGGCGGAGACGCCACGAGCTTGCGTCGATCGCTCGAGGTGGTGTCGCCGGAGCGGACGCCGACGGTGATCGATGGCGCCGTCAGGCCGAGACGGCGCGCGGACTGGCCGATGCCGACGAGCGGAGAGCGGAGGTTGCGCTCCACGTCCACGCCGAGCGCCTTCAGCGGCGAGATGTAGAGGATCCGCGTGCGGGGGACGTCGTCCTCCCCGCCGTCGGATACCGCGGCGGCACGCTCGCGGACCACGCTGTCGATCGCCCAGAGGAACGCCGACAGGGTCTTGCCGGAGCCCGTCGGCGCGACGACGAGGGCGTGCCTGCCTGCCGAGATCGCGTCCCAGGCGCCGGCCTGCGCAGGTGTGGGCGCACGGAACGCCCCTCGGAACCAGTCCTGCGTGGCCGGGGTGAAGCGGTCGAGCACGTCGCTCATCCCTCCATCTTCGTCGGTGACGCCGACATCGGCTCACGACGGTGGTGACCAGTCCTGCATAGACCGGCTTCATGACGAGTTATCCACAGATCTCGTCGCTGACGCTGTGGAGAGCAGGCCTGCCCGGCGAACGAGGCCTACGGTGGTGGTGCATCACCCGATGCCGGAGCAGAATGGAGGCGTGTACGTGTCCCCGGACGTGATCGGAATGATCATCGCGCTGTTCGCCTTCACGCTGACCGTGCTGGGCGGGGTGGCCGGCATGCTCGCGCGGCAGTCGAAGGCGATCGACGCGCGCTTCGATCGGATGGACGCCCGCCTCGAAGGGGTGGAGGGCGAACTGGTCGAGGTCAAGGTCGCGATCGCACGTCTGGAGGGACCTCAGCGTCGGCTGCAGCAGCTCTGACGTCCGGCGCCGCGTTCCGTTCGCGGCGGCGGGGACGCCACAGAGCCGCCGATGGATGGCTGCCGCCCGGACGCATCGGCTCAGCGCACGGTCGGCGGCACCGGAGCCCACGCCGTCGACAGCGCACCCCAGATGATCGGCGAGAACCGCGGATCGCCGCTCGAGGTCCACCGTCGGCGCCGCTCCCGCTGCCAGGAGCCCAGCGCGGCCACCGGATCGGACGCCTCGTGGGCATCGTTCACGGCGATGATCGCCTCGCTCAGCATCCCCTCCGCCCGCTCGCCGAGCGTCGTCGCGAACCGCCGCAGCCCCGCCTCGGTGGGCAGCGTCCAGCGCGTCGCCGTCACGTACTCGGCGCCGCGGTGCACGAATGCCGCGACGAGTCCTGTCGGCTCGGCGTACCGGGGATCACTGCCCGAGTCGCAGGCGATCAGCGCCACTCTGCTCGGTGCGCGAAGGGCTGGGCCGTCCTTGCGATCGAGCGCGATATCGGCGGCCGTGTAGGGGCGATGCGCGCCGATCGGGCGGGCGAAGCCCGGGACGTCAGCGGAGTCGGACAGGTGCATCCTCGCATCCAGCGCGTGCGTCGACGCCGTCACGTGCCCGACGTAGATCAGTCTCCCGGCATCCGTCATGGCCTCCGCGAGCGCGTCCCGTCCGATATCCCTGCGGTACGGATCGCCCGCCGGTCGCAGCCGATCGCCGAGAACGGCCGCCATCCGCGCCAGCGGCGACCCCTGCTCGACCCGTCCCAGCACGCTTCCCAGCCCGCTCGCCGCGGAGAACCCCGGGACGACCGGATCCAGCACCCCGACGACGGGAGAGCCCGGATGCCAGGACGACACCCTTCGTCCCGGATCGTTGCGCAGCGTCGCGGGCAGCAGTACAGAGACGTCGGCCATGTCGATCCCCCGTTCGCCGCCGGAGGTGCTCAGCAGCTCCCAGGGCAGCTGGGACGTCGACGGCGACAGCTGGACCCGGAGATGCGGGCGGATCCCGGCCGCCTCGAGGACGTTCAGCTCCTCGCCGAGCCAGGCGGGCACCAGCGCAGCCGTCAGAAGCTCGGCCAGGCGCTGCTCACGCTCCAGATCCAGCAGAGCGCCGCCGTCGAGCGCTCTGCCGAGCGCCTGCTCCCCGGTCTCGCCCGGCAGCGGCGTCGGCAGCGCACGGGCGAGCTCCTCGAGCGCCGGAGCCACGTGCCGGCGTTCGATCACCGTCATCCGCGGGGAGTCGCGCTGGTGATCCCAGATCCAGTTGACGAACAGGTCCTCGCCGTCGACGTACCGCAGCCGCGCCACCGGCCGCCGGTCGGCGGGAAGATCGATCATCACGCGGGAGCCGTCGATCCGCAGCGGTCGCCGTGTCGGGCCGAGATGGGTCAGCTCGCGCCAGTTCTTCACCATGCGGCCACCACCTGCTCCGAGCGCACGCGCACGCCGTATGCGCTCTCCGCGGAGCGGATGAACTCCGCCAGCACCGGCTCCCGTCCTGGAATCGCCACGACACGCGGCGGCGCGGCGAAGCGGACGTCGAGCGGAGCATCCTGACCGCTCAGGAATCCGGATGCCGCGGCCGGCAGCTCCTCGCCGGCAGCGGCGAGGGCGGGAAGCAGAGGGACGGGCTCGGGGCCGGCCGCCCCCTGCCGCTCGGCATCCCTCGCCTCGATCGCCTCGGCCTGGAGCGTCGCCGAAGCAGTGGCGTCCTCGATCAGCGCGAACAGGATCTCCGCCTCGCCGAGCGTGACGGCGAGGCGGAACGCGAGCTCGCGTGCGGGCGCCGCCACCTGCCGGCTCCAGCGCTCGCGCACAGCTCCGGGCGCGAAGCCCCCGCGCAGGGCCTCGGTCGCCAGCAGCACGGGGATCGCCAGGTCGAGGCCCGCCCTCAGCCGCTCCATCCTTCGCCCGGGCATCGGCGTCACGCTCGCCCACTCCGCCTGCATCTCCGCGCGCCGCAGGTCCACGCGGCAGCGTTCGTGCGGCGACCGCGACAGCTCCCGCGCCGTGCGGTAGGCCTCGTCCGCCGCCGCGAACCTCCCGCGCTTCGACTCGGCATCCCCGAGGAACGCCCAGGCCTCGCGGCGCTCGTGCACGTCGGCGGTCTCGTCCATCTCCCCGATCAGCTCGCGCAGGCGCCTGACCGCCAGCACGGGGTTCCCGGATTGCAGATAGACGGCAGCCAGGCCTGTCCTGCTCGCGGCGAGCCGGGTGCGCAGCCCAGCGGCCTTCGCGAGCTCGACCGCGCGCAGGAATCCGATCCGCGCCTCCTCGTGCCTTCCCTGCTGCATCGCGATGCGAGCGCTGTTCTCCGCGGCGATCTGCGCGCTGACCGCATCCGCGTCCTCCTCCTGCAGCAGGGAGGCGAGCCGGACGAACTCCCGCGCGGCGTCCTCGTCACCGGTGCGCTGCGCGATCGCGCCGAGGTTGAGGTAGACGTGGGCGGAGAGCCGCGGATCCACCGCCGTGGCCGCGGCCAGCGACCGCTGCGCCTCGGCCTCCGCCTCCCGCAGCCGTCCCTGCACGATCAGCAGGCCCGTCCTGGTGTTGTGCGCCGAGAAGCGCAACAGCCCGGCCTGGTCGACCTCGTGCGCGGCGAGCGCCGTCTCGACGTCGTCGATCGCCGTCAGCGCCTCGTCCGCCCTGTCCATCAGGGCGAGCGTCTGCGCGCGGGACAGGATCCCGTTCACGAGGACGGTGCGCGTGCCGTATGCATCGCCGGTTCGCTCCAGCAGATCGGACGCCGCGGCCAGTGCTTCGTCCGTCAGCCGGAGCGCCTCCCCCAGGTCGCCGTCGAACTCGTGCACCGAGGCCAGGTTCAGCAGCGCCCTCGCCCGCAGATCCCGCGCGGACGGGTCGTCGGCGCCGGCGATCGCCGTCGGCGTCGCGCGGAGCATCCGCCCTGCCGCGGACGTCTCGCCCTTCCGCAGCAGAGCGGCCGCGTCGTTGTTCAGATCGCGCTGCGGGTGCCAGCGCGCGTCGACGGGCCTCCTCCCGTGCACCGCGCGCGGATCGTCCGCCATCGGGCAGGTCATCGCGGCGGTCCGGCGGCACGCTCGGCGAGGCCCGCTCCCGGATCCGCGATGCGCGCAGCGGCGAAGTCGATCACGGTCCGGCGGATCGACTCCGGCTCCGCGGGACCGGGGAACGCGGCCGATGCGGGGTCCCGCACCCAGAGCGTGCGCTGTTCGAGCGGCAGCAGGGCGAGGGATGCCGGCACCGGCATGGATCCGGAGAAGAGGGCGCCGGACCGGGTGAGGAGCACATCGACGCCGGTCTCCTCGGCGCCGAACCGCGCGCGCAGCGTGGTGCCGGCATCGGGAGCATCCGCGACGGCGTCCGCCTCGACGGACAGCCGCATCTCCCCGCCGGAATGCTGCAGCGACCAGCGGGCCTCGGCATCGGCCGCGACGGTCTGCGCGGGCACGTCCGCCCAGCGCACCTGCCCGGTGCCGTGCCCGATCTCGACGCCCTCCGCGCCCGCCGGCGCCCCTCCGGCGGCCAGCGCCCAGTCCTCGCCGTGCAGGCGGACGGTGTCGGACAGGGCGACGCCGTGGTCATCGGCCAGCTCCGTCACGGTGCGCGCGAGCGTCTCCGCCTCGTCCGCGAGCGATCGGGGGAGGGCGGCCAGGGCCGCGGGCGCATCGATGGCGTCGGCCAGCGCGCGCCCGGTCGCCTCCTCGTCATCCAGCAGATGGTCGACCGCATGCGACGCGCGCACGATCTCGGCGGCGAGCACGTCGGGGTCGAGGCGGGGGATGCGGCGGCCGGCCGGCCACCAGGTCCGCGCCCAGACGAGCAGCGCGAGCCCGCGCACGGCATCCACGAGATCGGCGCCCGCGGGCAGGGCGATCGGGTCCGGCCCGGCATCGGCGCCGTGCGTCGCAGGCATGCCCCGCACGGCGGCCGCGACGTCGTCGCCGTAGATCTCGGAGAGCCAGGCCGCGGCCTCCACCGGCGAGTGCACGAGCGCATCGGGGAAGCGCTGCGGCGGAACGCTCCACAGGAGCAGCCCGCCGCGCACCTCGACGAGCGCCGTCGCGAAGGGAGGCGCCTCCCCAGGGCCCGAGGAAGCGTATACCCGGGCGGCGCTGCCGTCGACGGTGATCCGGATGCTCATGCTGCTCCCTCCAGTCCCCGTCCGATGGCCAGCTTCAGCCGATGCCGCTGGTCCATGATCACGGAGCGCAGCACGCCGTCGAGGGTGTCCCAGAGCTCCGCTCCCGACGTCTCCTGTCCGCGCAGCTCGCGTCCGTGCAGTCGTGCCCACAGTCGGCGCAGATATCCCTGACGCACCGTGCGGATGTCCTCCCGGATCGGCTCCGGCACCCCGTTCGCCCCGGCGGGAAGGCGCAGCGCCCTCCGCACGTACGCCTCGCGCTGCCATCGTGCGCTGAGCAGCCGGTGCGCGTTCGTCGGCCGGAGGAGCTCCGTCGGCTCGAGCGCGTGGCTCGCCTCGACGCCCAGCAGCACGACGACTCTGCTCGACTCGTCCGCCAGTTCCCAGGGGGAGGCGCTGCGGGCGATCTCCTCCGACAGGAGGACATCGGCGTCCCGCTCGATCTCGTGCGCCGCGCCGCCGGCAAGGACCGCGAACAGGCGCTCGAAGATCGATCGGTCGAAGGGCCGCGGCAGGTCCCGCTTCGAGGCGGACAGCCCGAGCTCCGGCGGGGAGGGCAGATCCCGCATCGTCAGGCCGAGTCCTGCGGCGGCGCCGGGGATGCCGAGCGTCGCCGATGCCGCCGTCCCCGCGCCATCGGCGAGGAGCGGCCTGAGGTCGGGGGGAACGGAGGTGCCGCACGCGTCCAGCGCCGCGCTCGGCGCGGCGGCGTCTTCCGCCGTCGCGCCGGGCGCCGGAACGGGAAGACCGCGCCAGGCGGCGACCAGCGCGGCGTGGAGCCGCTCTGCGGCGAGCGGATCGCTGAGCACCTCCCGCACTCGTACGAGCAGGGAGTCGCCGCCGGAGGCGGCGATCTCGGAGACCGTCTCCACCGCGATCGTCTCCGCCGATTCCGGCTCGGGCATGCCGTGCGCGCGGGCGAGCTCGAAGCAGCGCTGGAAGTACTTCTCCTGCGGGTTCCCCTCGGTGATGCGCAGTGCGCGGCGGGTGCGTTTGAGCACGAGGAACCACGCAGCGGTCGCGGCGAGGTCGGCGCTCGCCCGCGTGATGCGCTCGGCCAGCTCCGCGGCGGCATCCGGGGTCAGGACGAGACCGGCGAGATGCGGATGCTGCACGGGACGGACGACGAGCGGATCGATGATGAGCTTGATCGTGCGCGCGAGCGGCCGTCCGGAGCCGTTGCTCAGCGGAGCGACGGCCTCGCCGATGCTCGCCCACGCCTGCGCGATCGCCGATGCGCGCGGCACGTCGGCGTTCGCGGCGAGGGCGGCCGTCCCGGCGCGCGTCGGAGATGCGCTCATGTCTCCACCCTATAGACGCGGGTGGCGACGGCGCCGGGCGTCGCCGGACGGTCGGCGGCGGGGGTCTGCGGCGGAGGGTCTGCGCCGACACGGGGACGGGCCGTCCTGTCAGTCCACCTGACTCAGCGCGCCCTCCGCGTCGATCCTGAGGGCGAGATCGAGGTCGAGGCGCTCCAGGAAAGCGTCGTCGTGGCTGACCACGAGGACGGCGCCCCGGTAGGCGCGCAGCGCCTCGACGACCTGATCGACCGTGTCGAGGTCGAGGTTGTTCGTCGGCTCGTCCAGCACCACGAGGTGCGGGGCCGGGTCGGCGAGCAGGAGCTTCGCGAGCGCGACGCGGAAGCGCTCGCCGCCGGACAGCGATGCGACCGGGCGGTCGACCGCGCCGCCGCGGATGAGGAAGCGGGCCAGCCGGTTGCGCAGCTCCTTCTCGGGGATCGACGGCGCGGCGTCCGAGATGTTCTCGAACACCGAACGCGTCTCGTCCAGCCCATCCACGCGCTGGGGAAGATAGCCGATGCGGTCGGTGTGCGCCTCGGCGTGCGGATCCCCCTGCCCCTCACCGGACACGAGCCTCTCGAGAAGCGTCGTCTTGCCGGCGCCGTTGCGTCCGGTCAGTGCGACGCGCTCCGGTCCCTGGACGATCCACTCCCGCGCCGCGTCGCCGATCGTGGCGATGCGGCGGGTGCGGGACAGCTGCGGATCGGGCAGCTCGATCTTCATCGAGTCGTCCGAGCGCACCCGTCGGCCGGCTTCGTCCAGGGCGGAGCGCGCGGCGTCCTCCTTCTCCGCCACCTCCGTGCGCAGCCTCCCCGCGGAGACCTCGGCGGCCATCTTCCGCCCGTTCGCGACGATCTTCGGGACGCGCTTCTCGAGCTGCGCCCTCTTCGCCATCCGGCTGCGCGTCGCGAGCTTCGTCTCCGCCTCGATGCGCTGACGCTTCTCCTTCCGGACCGCCTGGGCGGCCGACGCCTCCGCCTGCCTCGCGGCGTCCTGCTCGGCGTCCAGCCAGGCGCGCCAGGCGGAGTACGGACCGCCGAACACGCTCAGCTCGTGGGCGTACAGCTCGGCGGTGTCGTCCATCAGCTCCAGGAGCGCGATGTCGTGACTGACGACGACGAGCGTGCCCTTCCAGGAGCGGACCATGTCGTACAGCTTCGCCCTGGCGTCGCGGTCGAGGTTGTTGGTCGGCTCGTCGAGCAGCGTGATCGGCGCACGGCCCAGGCGGATGCCGGCGATCGCGACGAGCACGGCCTCGCCGCCGGAGAGCTCTCCGACGCTGCGGTCCAGGAACGTCGGGTCGAGGCCGGCCTCGGCGAGGGAGGCCGCGGCGCGCGCCTCGATGTCCCAGTCGTCGCCGACCGCGTCGAAGTGCGCCGGATCGACATCGCCGGACTCGATGGCGCGGACGGCGTCCAGCGCGGTCGAGACGCCGAGGAGCTCGGCGACCCGGCGCTGCGTCTCCAACGTCAGCCGCTGGGGGAGATACGCGATCTCTCCCGTGCGATGGATCGTGCCGGAGGCGGGCGTGAGCTCGCCGGCGACGAGGCGCAGCAGGGTGGACTTGCCGGAGCCGTTCCGGCCGACGAGACCGGTGCGTCCGGTGCCGAAGGATCCGGAGACGGCGTCGAGCGCGGTGGAGCCGTCCGGCCAGGTGAAGGCGAGGCGATCGAGGGTGACCGCGGAATGAGGGGTCGGGGTTGACATGCGTGTCTCCTGCGGGGTGCGGGATGCACTGACGCCAGGGGCAGCCGTCGCCGGATGAGGCGGGAGGATGCCGGGCCGTGTGTGTCGGCGATCGTCGGGTCAGCGCGCGGATGGATGGGCGCGGAGGCGACGATTCAGATCAAAGGACTTCCAGACACGGCGGACAGGACTCGTTGAGGATACTCGCGACGCGCCCGGCCTGCAACCCGGGCGTGTCGCGGAGTCCGTCGCGCGGGGGATGCCGTGCGCGCACCGCCTGGCTAGCGTGGAGGCATGGCCGATGATCGGATGAGCGGGCACGAGGCGCGGCAGCGGATGGGCTGGGGCGTGGGGATCGCCCTGGGCATGGGGATCGGCGTCGCGATGGGCAGTGCGCTCGGCAACATGGGGCTGGGCATCGGGATCGGCCTTGGCGTGGGCGTCGCCTTCGCCGTGGCCTTCGGGATGATGCGCGGCGGGACGGCCGGAGCGGGGGAAGATGTCGCCGACGTCGAGGAGGCCGCCGGTGCGCAGCAGGGCGGACAGCCGGAGGCCGGCGATCCGGGCGACCGTGAAGAGGACTCAGATCGCTGAATCCGCCAGCCACTTCTCCAGGAACACCCGCACGTCGGCGAGCTCGTCCTCGGAGATGCTGTGCGTGAGGCCCTGGTAGACCCGCCCCGACAGCGTCGCATGCTCTGGGAGCCATTGCGCCGTGTGCGCGACGAGCTCGGCGGGGATGACGTCGTCGTTCGTCCCCCGGCCCCAGAACACGGCGGGGCGCGATTCGCGCAGCGCGGCATCCCTCGGGAGCTCGCCGGGTGTGGCGTAGCCGCTCAGGGCCGCCACTGCGCCGAAGCGCTCGGGCTCGAGGCGCAGCGCCTGCAGCGACACGGCGGCGCCCTGGGAGAAGCCGAGGAGGGCGACCGGGGTGCCGGGCTCGGCCGCGGCGTCCAGCCAGCGCAGCAGCGCGCGAGCCGCGGCGTTCGTCCCCTCAGGGTCGCGGGCGTTCAGCCCCTCGATCGGATACCAGGAGCGGCCGGGCATCGGCCACGGCGGCGTCAGAGGTGCAGCCACCGATGCGACCGCGAGACCATCGGGCAGGAAGGGCACGAGCCCGAACAGATCGTGCTCGTCGGCGCCGTAGCCGTGCAGGAGCACCAGCAGCGGCCGTCCGTCCCGCTCCCCGGCCTTCCACCGCGTGGCGGCGGCGTCGATCCTCAGCTCTTCGCTCACGAGACCATCCTGCCAGCGGCGGACGACCCTGGTAGAAAGGACCCATGACCGTCCGCACTCCCGATCCCGACCCCGAAGACGCCGACGACGATCTTCCCCGGTTCGGCGGAACGCCCGCGAACGCGGGCAATCCGGCATGGTTGAGCGAGTTCGAGCTCGCCGAGGCGCGGCGACGCCTTCCGATGCTCTACGTCGAGGCGCTTCCGGTTCGCACGGACGGATCCGGACAGGTCACCGAGGTCGGGATCCTGCTGCGCTCCACGCCGCTCGGGGAGATGACCCGCACGATCGTCTCCGGCCGCGTGCGCTTCGGCGAGACCATCCGCGACGCCCTCTTCCGCCACGTCGAGAACGACCTCGGTCCCATGGCGTTCCCCCTGCTCCCGCCGCAGCCGCTGCCCTTCGCCGTGGCGGAGTACTTCCCGATCCCCGGTGTGAGCGCCTTCCACGACGACCGCCAGCACGCGGTCTCGCTCGCCTTCGTCGTGCCGGTCACGGGTACGTGCGAGCCTCGTCAGGACGCGCTCGAGGTGACCTGGTTCGCGCCGGAGGATGCGGCGTCCGATGCGGTCTCCGCCGAGATGGAGGGTGGCCGCGGCACCCTCATCCGCCAGGCGCTCGCGCACCTGGGCCTGCTGCGCTGACGAGGCCCGCGCCGCTGCGGACGTCGCGCGCCGCCGGCCGTTCTGCAGGACCGGCCGGCCGTTCTGCAGGACAGACCGGCCGTTGTGCAGGACAGACCGGCCGTTGTGCAGGACCCGATATGCCGTTGGCGACCGGGGAATCGGTTTCGCAGAGGCCCTGAGCAGAATCGTCCTGCAGAACAGACAGAGGCTCCTGCAGAACGGTCGAGGAGTACTGCATAACGGACGAGGAGTACTGCAGAACGGACGGCAGGGCTCCTCGCTCGGCGGCCATGTCGCTTTTCTATCCCATTTCCTATAGGATTCTGTCTGATGCACCGTACGCAGAGGAGACCGCGATGACGCGCTTGTTCAACGATCCGGACGACTTCGCCGCAGATTCCGCGGCCGGCTTCGTCGCGGCATCCGCCCGCTGGGTGCGGCCCGTCACGGGCGGGGTCGTGCGGTCCACCCGCGGTGCGGAGCCCACCGTGTCCGTCGTGATCGGTGGCGGAAGCGGCCACTATCCGGCCTTCGCCGGGCTCGTCGGTCCCGGCCTCGCGCACGGCGCGGTGATGGGGAACCTGTTCGCCTCGCCCTCTGCGCACCAGGTCCATTCCGTGGCCGCCGCCGCCCACGAAGGGCGCGGCGTGCTGCTGAGCTACGGCAACTACGCCGGCGACGTGCTGCACTTCACCCAGGCTCAGGAGCGCCTTCGCGCGGCGGGCGTCGACTGCCGAACCGTCACGGTCACGGATGACATCTCCAGCGCTCCCGCCGAGGAGCGCGAGAAGCGCCGGGGCATCGCCGGCGATCTCGTCGTGTTCAAGATCGCCGGCGCGGCGGCGGAGGAGGGGCTCGCCCTCGACGACGTCGAACGCCTTGCGAACAAGTCCAACGACCGGACGCGCTCGCTGGGCGTCGCGTTCGGCGGCTGCACGCTGCCGGGAGCCGACGAACCGCTGTTCACCGTGCCGGAGGGGCGCATGGCCGTCGGCCTCGGCATCCACGGCGAGCCGGGCATCGACGAGGTCGACGTGCCGAGCGCCGAGGGGCTCGCCAGGCTGTTCGTCTCCGCGCTGCTCGCCGAGATCCCCGAGGGCGTCGAGCTCGCCGGTGCTCGCGTCGTGCCGATCCTGAACGGACTCGGCAGCGTCAAGTACGAGGAGCTCTACATCGTCTACGCCTCGGTGGATCGCCTCCTCGCCGAGGCGGGGATCACCGTCGTCTCGCCCGAGGTGGGGGAGTTCTGCACGAGCTTCGACATGGCGGGCGCCTCGCTCACCCTGCTCTGGCTCGACGACGAGCTCGAGCGGCTGTGGCTCGCTCCCTGTGACACCCCGGCGTTCCGCCGCGGCGCGGTCGAGGGCAGGATAGCCGTCGGCGTCGTCGAGGAGGCCGAGGAGGAGGCCGCGATCGGCCCGGCGAGCGAGGCGTCGCGCGCGTCGGCGGTGCTCATCGGCCGGGCGCTGGACGCCGTGGCGGCGATGCTCGACGCCGAGGCGGAGGAGCTCGGCCGCATCGACCGCGTCGCCGGCGACGGCGACCACGGCATCGGGATGCAGCGCGGAAGCCGTGCGGCCGCAGCAGCGGCGATCGCCGCCGCCGAGGCCGGCGGCGGGGCGCGCACCGCCCTCCAGCATGCCGGCGACGCATGGGCCGACAAGGGCGGCGGCACCTCCGGCGCGATCTGGGGGGAGATGCTCGTAGCGCTAGGCGCGGTCCTCGGCGACGAGGACGACGTCGACGCCGGCTTGCTCGGTGCGGGCATCGGCCGGATGAAGGACGCCGTGATGTCCTTCGGCAAGGCGAGGGTAGGCGACAAGACGATGATCGACGCGATCGTCCCGTTCGCCGACCGACTGCGCGAGCGACTGGACGCCGGCGAGGAGCTGGTCCCGGCCTGGACGGACGCCGCACGGGCTGCCGACGATGCCGCGCAGGCGACTGCGGAGCTGACCGCCAAGCTCGGCCGCGCACGCTCCCACGGCGACAAGAGCCTCGGCACCCCCGACCCCGGGGCGATCTCCTTCGCGCTCATCGCGCACACGGTCCTCGACATCCTGAAAGGGGATGACTGACATGGCACTCCGACTCGTGATCGGCTCCGATGACGCGGGCTACGACTACAAGGAACGCATCAAGGCGGACCTCCTGGCGAACCCGCTCGTCGCCGAGGTCGTGGACGTGGGGGTGGACGCCGACGGCCACACCCACTATCCGACCGTGGCGACCGCCGCCGCGGAGCGCGTCGCCGCGGGGGACGCCGACAGGGCGATCCTCTTCTGCGGCACGGGCCTTGGCGTCGCGATCGCGGCGAACAAGGTCCAGGGCATCCGCGCGGTCACCGCACACGACTCCTTCAGCGTGGAGCGCTCCGTGCTCTCCAACGACGCGCAGGTGCTGTGCATGGGACAGCGCGTGATCGGGATCGAGCTCGCCCGTCGCCTCGCGGCTGAGTGGCTCACCTACACCTTCGATCCGCAGAGCGCATCGGCCGAGAAGGTGCGCGAGATCTGCGCATACGAGGGAAGCTGAGCGCCCGCCGATGCTCATCGGCACGAGCCTGAAGATGTACTTCTCCCATGCCGGGACCGTGGCGTGGGTGTCGGAGGTCGCACGGATCCTCGCGGAGCACCCCGCGGACGTCACCGCCTTCGTCCTGCCGCAGTACCCGTCGATCCCGGCGAGCATCGCGCATGCCGGCTCCCTGCTCGTCGGCGCCCAGGACGTCGCGACCGAGGACGAGGGCGCGTTCACCGGCGAGGTGTCGGCGGCCGTGCTCGCCGAGCTCGGCTGCCGCTACGTCGAGGTCGGGCATGCGGAGCGCCGTCGGATGTTCGGGGACACGGATGAGGTCGTCGCGGCCAAGGCGCACGCCGCGCTGCGCAACGGACTGGTCCCGATCCTCTGCGTCGGCGAGTGCGAGCGGCTCTCCCCGGATGCTGCGGCGGAGGCGGGCATCGCGCAGATCCGCTCGGCGCTGTCGCAGGCCGACGCCGCGGGCGCAGGCGGTGAGTTCGTCGTCGCCTACGAGCCGGTCTGGGCGATCGGCGCCTCGGCGCCGGCAGATCCGGATCACATCCGCGGTGTGTGCCGGCGCCTCCGCGAACATCTCTCCGACCGCCCCGAGCCGGCGTCCGTCCTCTACGGCGGCAGCGCCGGTCCCGGCCTGCTGACCGCGATCGCGGATGACGTCGACGGACTGTTCTTGGGCCGTTTCGCACACGATCCCGCCGCACTTCGTGACATCCTCGATGAAGCGGGTGCTCTGGCGGTGTGAGCCGTCGCAGTGCGAGGGAGAGAAGGACCCATGGCCGGTGACGGAAGTCTGCGCGGGCTCGATGCGACGATCGAGCGGCGCGGGCTGCGCGACCATGTCTACGACCGCATCCTCCAGCTGCTGCTGAGCGGTGAGGCGGCCCCCGGCGCGCGGCTTTCGATCGACACGATCGCGCGCCAGCTGGACGTGTCGCCGACGCCCGTGCGCGAGGCGATGGTGCAGCTGGAGCGTACAGGACTCGTCACCCGTGAGGCGCTGAAGGGCTACCGGGTCGCGCCGCCCCTGGGCGCCGACCAGCTGCGCGAGCTCTTCGACGCCCGCATCATGCTCGAGTCCACCGCGGCTCGGCTGGCGACGCCGGCCGGTGCCGCGATGCTCGACGAGCTGCGCGCGGCGGAGGAGGAGCATCGCCGCATCGGCGAGCGCGTGATCACGGCGATGCGCGCCGGTGTGGCGGACGTGGAGCTCACGACGGCCTACTTCGCCGCGGACGCGGCCTTCCACAGCGTCGTGTTCGCGCACTGCGGAAACCGCTATCTCACCGACATGTCCGAGTCTCTCGGCGCCCAGCTGCACCGCATGCGGCAGTCCGTGCTGCACGGCGTCACCGATGTCCGCGAGGCCATCGCGGAGCACGAGGCGATCGTCGACGCCTTCGCCGAGGGCGGGCCGGACGCGCCGGAGCGCCTCATGCGACGCCACATCGAGCAGGTGCGCGCACGATCCTTGGATCTCGAACAGGCCTGATCCGGGATGAGCCGATCAGGACTTGACTCCGTTCAAAGATCCTATAGGATCTAGGAATACCGACGCGAAGCGCCGGAGGAACCACGTCAACGGAGTCGTCATGACCGCAACGCCGCAGCCCCTCACCAGCGAGAACTGGCCCATCGCCGTCTGCATGCACGGGTTCGCGCCCGTCGCGTCGGACGGCACACGCCTCCACGATGCGACGGCGGAGACCTGGGACGGCGTGTTCCGCACGATCGAGCGCCTGGGCTTCACCGCCGTCGAGATCGCCGACAGCCACATCCGGCCCTCGGAGCTGAGCCCTGAGCGCCGCGGCGAGCTGAAGTCCATCGCCGGCGCGCACGGCGTCGAGATCGTCTCGGTGCACGTGCAGCGCCAGAGCGTCATCGAGCCGGGCAAGGGGGAGGAGAACCTCGCCTACGCGCACCGCGCCATCGATGCCGCGGCCGAGCTCGGCATGCGCGTCTTCTCCACCGGCCTGCACCAGCCCTTCTCCGAGGCGCAGCGCAGGGCGCTGTGGTTCTGGACCGCTCAGGGCCCGGTGGACCCGGACGACGCCGAGACGCGCGCCCTCGCCGTGAGGCGCCTGCGCGAGCTCGGCGAGCACGCGGCATCCGTCGGGCTGCCCATGGCGCTGGAGATGTACGAGGACACCTACCTCGGCACCGCGGACAGCGCCGTGCGCCTGATCGAGGAGATCGGGCTCGACAACGTCGGGCTCAACCCGGACATCGGCAACCTCGTCCGCCTGCACCGTCCGATCGAGGACTGGCGCGAGATGCACGAGAAGACGCTCCCGTATGCGAACTACTGGCACGTCAAGAACTACGCCCGCGACGAGTCCGCCGACGGCGCCTGGAGCACCTCCGTCCCGACGAGCATGGAACTCGGCCTCATCAACTATCGCGAGGTGGTCGCCCTCGCCCTCGAGCTCGGCTTCGCCGGGCCCTTCCTCATGGAGCAGTACGGCGGGGACAGCCTCGGCGTCTGCGCACGCAACCGCGACTACCTGCGCACGCTGCTCCCCGACGCCGACTGACATCGCCCCACGAAGGAACCCGACATGACTGAAACCAGCAGGCCCGTCTACGCGGTCATCGGCAGCGGCTATATGGGCGGCGGCATCGCGCAGTCGCTCGCGCTCTCCGGCGCGGACGTGCGCATCGCCGACGTCGACATCGAGATCGCGCGCGGAAATCGCGACCGCCTCATCACCGAGGCCGCGCAGTTCGCCGCGGACGGACTCTTCCCCTCCGACGCTCCGGCGATCATCGCCGAGCGCGTCACCGCCGCCACGATCGAGGACGCCGTCGCGGGCGCCTCGTTCATCGAGGAGGCGGTGCCGGAGAAGATCGAGATCAAGCACGCCACGCTGCGGCGCATCTCCGGGGCGGCCGCGCCCGACGCGATCATCGGCAGCAACACCTCGACGATCCTCATCGGCCGGCTGGCCGAGGCGGTGGCGAACCCGGAGCGCTTCCTCGGCGTGCACTTCTCCAACCCTGCCCCCTTCATCCCCGGCGTCGAGCTCATCCCCCACGCGGGGACGGATGCCGCGGTCCTCCCGGTGGTCGAGGGGATCGTCGCCGCCACGGGCAAGGAGACCGCCCGCGTCAAGGACGCCACGGGGTTCGTGCTGAACCGCCTGCAGTACGCGCTGTTCCACGAGGCCACTCAGCTGGTGGAGGAGGGCGTCGCGAGCCCGGAGGACATCGACACGATCGTTCGGACCACCTTCGGCTTCCGTCTGCCGTTCTTCGGCCCCTTCGCGATCGCCGACATGGCGGGGCTGGACGTCTACGCCTTCTGCTACGCCTCGCTGCAGACCGAGTTCCCCGAGCGGTTCGCCACCCCGAAGGCGCTGCAGGACCTCGTCGACGCGGGCAGGCTCGGCACGAAGTCCGGCGCAGGGTTCCTCGACGTCCCCGCCGACCGCACGCCGGAGCTCGTCGCCTACCGCAACAAGGCCTATGTCGCGATGAAGAAGCTCATCGACGAGCTCGGCCCCGCCCCCATCCACCCCGCACAGAGCTGAGGAGTCCTCATGGTGAACCCCTTTCCCGCAGCACGCACCGTCATTCTGACCGGAGCCGCCAGCCCCCGCGGCATCGGTCGCACCACCGCCCTCCACCTCGCGGAGCGGGGGTGGAACGTGGGCATCATCGACGTCGACGGAGAGTCCGCCGCCGCCACCGCCGCGGAGGTCGCGGAGCGGTTCGGCGTCAAGGCCGCGGGGGCCGGTGCGAACGTCGCCGATCGGGAGCAGGCCGTCGCGGCCGTCGACGCCCTCGAGGCGGAGCTGCCGCAGATCGTGGCACTGGTGAACTTCGCCGGCGTCTCCTCTCCGGTCCCGTACCTCGAGGTCACCCCGGAGGAGTGGCACCGCGTCCTCTCGATCAACCTCGAGGGCGTGCACTGGATCACGCAGCGCGTCGCGCGCACACTCGCCGACAACGGCGTCGGCCGCATCGTCGGCATCTCCTCCGTGTCCGCCCAGCGCGGCGGCGGCACGTTCTCCAAGACGCCGTACTCGGCGTCCAAGGCGGGCGTCATCGGTCTCATGCGCTCCATCGCCCGCGAGCTCGGCCCGCTCGGCGTCACAGCGAATGTGATCTCGCCCGGTCCCATCGACACGGACATCATGGGCGGCACCCTGACCGAGGAGCGCAAGACCGCGATGGCCGCCGACGGCGTGCTGCCGCGCATCGGCACCCCGACGGACATCGCCGCCGCCGTCGCCTACCTCATCAGCGAGGACGCCGGATTCGTGACGGGTCAGACCCTGAACGTCGACGGCGGCCTGTACATGCACTGATCCGCACCGATCGGAGTCCTTCCATGTCCCGTCCCTGGACCAAGGGCCGGATCGCCTTCCTGGTGCTGGGGGTGATCTGCGTGGCCGTCGGCCTCGTCATGATCATCCCCGCGCTGGGCGGCTGACCCGGCATCCCCATCCCCTCACCACTCAAAGGAGAGTCACCGTGTCCCATCCGGAATTCGGCGAGACCACGCGCGCGAACGTCACCGTCGCGCAGACCCTGCTGTCCAGCCCGCATCTCGCGAGCGGCATCCGCAAGGCGACGTTCCGCCTCATGCCGATGCTCATCATCCTGTACTTCGTCGCGTTCCTCGACCGCACGAACGTCGGCTTCGCCGAGGCGGCGATGGAAGTCGACCGCGGCATCTCCGCCGGGGCCTACGCGCTCGGCGCAGGCATCTTCTTCATCGGCTACGCGCTCTTCGAGATCCCGTCGAACCTGCTGCTGGACAAGTTCGGCGCCCGGTTCTGGCTCGCGCGCATCGCCATCACCTGGGGCATCGTCGCATCGCTGTTCGCCTTCGTGAACGGTGAGACGATGTTCATCATCCTGCGCTTCCTCCTCGGCGTCACGGAGGCGGGTCTGTTCCCCGGCGTGATCATGTTCCTCGCGCAGTGGTTCCCCAACAAGCGCCGCGTGCAGATGTTCGCGCTGTTCTACCTCGCGCAGCCGTTCTCGCAGATGCTGGGCGCTCCGCTGTCCGGAGGCCTGATCAGCTTCGGCGAGCAGGTCACGCCCTGGGCCGGCTGGCAGGTGATGTTCTTCGTCGAGGGCATGATGGCCGTCGCCGCGGGCATCGCCGCGTTCTTCTTCCTCGTCGACTCCCCGCAGAAGGCGAAGTTCCTCACGGAGGACGAGAAGATCGCGATGAAGCAGGTCATGGACCACGAGGACTCCGTCAAGGAGACCGACGGCCCCCGCGGCATCGGCGCGGCGCTGATCAGCTGGAAGGTCTGGTACTTCACGGCGATCTACTTCTGCCTGCAGATCGCCGTCTACGGCACGACGTTCTACCTCCCGCAGCAGGTCTCCAGCCTCATCGGCGAGTCCGTGGGCTGGCAGGTCGGACTCGTCTCCGCTATCCCGTGGGCCGTCGGCCTGTTCGCCTGCTACTACGTGGGCAAGTTCGCCACCACCGTGCAGCGCCGTCGCTCCTGGGGAGCCCTGTTCTTCCTCATCACCGGCATCGCGATCCTCGTCTCGGCCTGGGCGGGCGCCAACGGGCAGGGGCTGCTCGGCATCGTGGCGATCACGATCGCCGTCGCGGCGTTCCTGTCGACCGGACCCATCACGTGGTCCTTCCCGACCTCGTTCCTCACCGGAGCGGCTGCCGCGGCCGGCATCGGCCTCATCAACTCGCTGGGCAACCTGGGCGGCTTCGTCGCCCCGATCATGCGCACGGGAGTGAACGAGTCGATCCCGACCGAGAGCGGCGCCTGGGGCGTCGTCTCGCTGGGCGTGTTCGCCTTCCTCGGCGCTATCCTCATGTGGGCGACGCGCTACTTCAGCGCCAAGGCCGACGCCCTGCTCGTGGAGAACGCCCCCGGCCACTGACCGTCCATGGGGCGCGCGGCCTTCGTCGTGCGTCCCATCCTGCCTCGAAGGAGTCTGATCATGACGAAGCGGATCGCGTTCGCAGGACTGGGCGCCATCGGCCTGCCGATGGCCGGGAGCATCGCGAGGGCCGGGTTCGATGTCCTCGGCATAGAACCGGTGGAGCAGGGACGAGCCAGGGCGGCCGCTGCGGGCATCCGCACGGTCCCCTCGATGGACGAGGCCGGCCAGGTGGACATCGTCGTCGTGATGGTCGCGACGGCCGAGCAGGTGGGGCAGGTCGTGGATGCCGCGGGCTCCGCCGGCGTCGGACGCGACGCCTGCTGGATCATCATGTCGACGATCGGTCCTGACGCCGTCCGCGCCGCGGCGGGACGCATCGAGGCGCTCGGCGGGACCGTGGTGGACGCGCCGGTGTCCGGAGGGATCGCCCGTGCCGAGGAAGGCGAGCTCTCGCTGTTCGTCTCCGGGCGCGCTGAGGACGTCGAGGCCGTCGCCGACGTGCTCGCGGCGATGGGCGCCGCACGCGTGGTCGGCGACGCCGTCGGGGACGGGCAGTCCGTCAAGGTGGTCAACCAGCATCTCTGCGCCGTCCATATCGTCGCCGCCGCTGAGGCGCTCGCGCTCGCCGGACGGCTCGGGCTCGACCCGGCGTTCGTCCTCGACGTCGTCGGCGGGGGCGCTGCGGCGTCCTTCATGCTCGGCGATCGCGGGCCGCGGATGCTGCAGGGGGAGGAGGCCGAGGTGCGCAGCCGGATCGGCATCTTCGTGAAGGACACCGGCCTCGTCGCCGACGCTGCGGCGGAGGCCGGCATCGAGCTGCCCGTGCTCGCCGCGGTCCGGGAGCGCTACCTGCGCGCGGATGCGGCGGGCCTGAGCGCGAGGGACGACTCCAGCGTCATCGAGACCTATCGCGAAGGGAGAGCCTCGTGAAGACCGTCGTGCTCGACGACGACCCCACCGGCACGCAGTCGGCGAGCGGGGTGACCGTGCTCCTGGAGTACGACGCCGCCCTCATCCGTGAGGCGTTGGCGGGTGCGGACAGCGTCTACGTGCAGACGAACTCGCGGGCCATCGACGAGGCGGCCGCGATCGCCCTCGTCTCGGATGTCCGCGATGCGGCGCTGCATGCCGCCGCGGATCTCGGCGAGGAGGTGCAGTTCGTGCTGCGCGGCGACTCGACCCTGCGGGGGCACGTGTTCGCGGAGACCGAGCAGTTCCTCGACGACGACGCGGTCATCGTCTTCAGCCCCGCGTTCCCCGACGGCGGGAGGACCACGGTCGACGGGGTGCATCTCGTTCGCATCGGCGGGGAGAGCCTGCCTGCTCATGAGACGGAGTACGCCGAGGATCCGGTCTTCCCGTTCGCCTCAGGGGTGCTCGAGGAGTACGTCGCGGAGAAGTCGGGACGCGCCGCCGTGGGTGTCCGGCTCGCGGAGCTCCGAGCCGGCCGGGCGGCGGCCGTGATCATGATGGCTCCGGCGGGGTCCGTCATCCTGCCGGACGCCCTCACGAACGAGGACATCCTGCTGATCGCCGAAGCGATCTCCGCCGCCCGTCGTGCCGGGCGATCGGTCGTGGTCCGCAGCGCTGCCCCGCTCGCCGCAGCGCTCGCCGGCGTGCAGAGCGAGGGCCTGCTGCCCCGTCCGCTGGTGCCGGCCGCCGTGCCGACGCTGCTCGCCTGCGGCTCGCACACCGCCGGCGCGACGGCCCAGCTCGACGCCGTGACCGCGGCGCACGGGCCGGCGGTCGTCATTCCGACGGAGGACGCCTTCGCGGATCCCGAGGCGGCGGGACTGGTCGCCTCGGAGCGGGCGCGGGCGCAGCTCTCCTCCCGTGGTCTCGCCGTCATCACGACCGAGCGTCATCGTCGGCCCGAGCACAACACCCTCCGTCACGGCGAGCTCGTCATGACCGCGCTCACCGTCGCCGTGCGCGCTCTCGTCCCCGAGGTCGACGCCGTCATCGCCAAGGGCGGGATCACCTCCGCCGAGCTCGCTTGTACCGGAGTGGGGGCGGCGCGGGCGGAGGTCCGCGGGCAGGTGCTGCCCGGCGTCTCGGTGTGGGATCTCGTCTCCGCCGAGGGCGATCCGCGGCTCTACGTCGTGGTGCCGGGAAACGTCGGCGAGGCCGACGCGCTCACCGAGGTGCTCGCCGCCCTCGGCCGCTGACGCCGCTGGCCGCAGAGCTGGCGGTGCCGGGCGGCTGTTGTGCAGGACGGGCTGGTCGTTGTGCAGGACGGGCTGGTCGTTGTGCAGGACCGGCTGTCCGTTGTGCAGGACCGGTTGTCCGTTGTGCAGGACCGATCGTGCTTTTTCCGGCGAGGAGAGCAGCTCTGGCGTGTGCTGAGCAGAATCGTCCTGCAGAACGGACAAGCAGTCCTGCAGAACGGACCCGGGGTCCTGCAGAACGGACAAGCAGTCCTGCAGAACAGACGGAAGACCGTCCGCGTCAGGCCGTCGTCAGGCGTGAGAGCTCGGCGATGAAGGCGTCGACGTCCTCCTCGGCGGTGTCGAAGCTGCACATCCAGCGCACTTCGCGACGCGCGGCATCCCAGTCGTAGAACCGGAACGAGGAGCGCAGCGCATCGGCGACGCCCTCGGGGAGCGTGGCGAAGACGCCGTTGGCCTGGGTCGGCTGGGTGAACTCGACGCCGCGGACGGATCCATCGGAGAGCCCTGCCTCGATGCCGGCGCGCAGGCGCTGCGCCATCGCGTTGGAGTGGCGGGCGTTGCGCAGCCAGAGATCGCCCTCCAGCAGCGCGATGAGCTGGGCCGAGACGAAGCGCATCTTCGAGGAGAGCTGCATGTTGAACTTGCGCGAGTAGATCAGGCCCTCCGACGCCTCGGGGTTCAGCACCACGACGGCCTCGCCGAGCATGGCGCCGTTCTTCGTCCCGCCGAAGCTGAGGACGTCGACGCCGGCATCGCTCGTGAAGGCGGCGAGCGGCGCATCCAGGGCGGCGGCGGCGTTCGAGATGCGGGCGCCGTCGACGTGCAGCTTCATGCCGTGCCCATGGGCGTGCTCGGCGAGCGCGCGGATCTCCTCGGACGTGTACAGCGTGCCGAGCTCGGTGGACTGGGTGATGGAGACGACGAGCGGCTGAGCGCGGTGCTCGTCGCCCCAGCCCCACGCCTCGCGGTCGACGAGCTCGGGGGTGAGCTTGCCGTCGTCGGTCGGGACGGTCAGCAGCTTGAAGCCGCCGATGCGCTCCGGCGCGCCTCCCTCGTCCACGTTGATGTGCGCGGTGGATGCCGCGATCACCGCTCCCCAGCGGGGCAGCATCGACTGCAGGCCGGTGACGTTCGCGCCCGTCCCGTTGAAGACGGGGAACGCCTGCACCCCTTCGCCGAAGTGCGTGCGGAAGACCTCCTGGAGGCGCTCGGTGTAGGCATCCTCGCCGTAGGCGATCTGGTGGCCGTCGTTCGCGTTCGCGATCGCCTGCAGGATCTCGGGATGGATGCCGGAGTAGTTGTCCGAGGCGAAGCCCCGGATCGCGGGGTCATGAAGGGTGCTCACCCGATAAGCCTATGTCGGATGTCCGAGCCTCTGGCTAACCTCGAACCCATGGACCGCACTGTGGCGAGACGGGCGTTCGCGAACGTCCTGGTCAACACGCTCGTCGCCAACGTGACGACGAGCTTCCTCTGGTTCGCGCTCACGTTCTGGGTGTACATCGAGACGCAGTCCGTCCTGGCGACCGGCATCATCGGCGGCGCGTACATGCTGCTCGTCGCCCTGTTCGCGATGGTGTTCGGAACGATCGTCGACCGGCACCGCAAACACGCGGTCATGGTGCTGTCGAGCGTCATCTCGGCGGCGGCGTTCCTCGTGGCCGGCATCCTCTACCTCTGGCAGCCGGAGGCGCGGCTGCTGGACCTCACGGGCCCCTGGTTCTGGCTGTTCTCCGGAATCATCCTGTTCGGCGGGGTGATCGAGCAGCTGCGCAACATCGCGCTGTCGACGACCGTCACGCTCCTGGTGGAGGAGGACAAGCGGGATCGCGCCAACGGACTCGTCGGCACGGTGCAGGGCATTGCCTTCCTCGTGACGAGCGTGTTCTCCGGTCTTTCTGTCGGATTCCTCGGGATGGGCGGGACGCTGCTCATCGCGATCGCGGCGATGGGCGTCACGTTCGCGCACCTGCTGTTCGTGCGCATCCCGGAGGAGCAGCCGCAGCCCGACCCGAACGGGTCGAGCGCGCTGGACTTCCGGGGCAGCGTGACGGCGATCCGGATGGCGCCCGGCCTGTTCGCGCTCATCATCTTCTCGACCTTCAACAACCTCATCGGCGGCGTCTACATGGCACTGATGGATCCGTACGGGCTGACGCTGTTCTCCGTGCAGATCTGGGGGATCGTGCTGGCCTTCGCCTCCACGGGCTTCCTCGTCGGCGGCGGACTGGTGGCGAGGTTCGGCCTGGGCGGACGGCCGGTGCGCACCATGCTGCTGATCGTCATGGCGATGGGACTGCTCGGCGCTGTGTTCATGCTGCGCGAGTGGTGGCCGCTGTACGCGCTCGGCATGTGGGTCTACATGGCGCTCGTGCCGCCGGTCGAGGCCGCCGAGCAGACGGTGATCCAGAAGGTCGTGCCCTTCGAGCGGCAGGGCCGCGTGTTCGGCGTGGCGGCGGCGATGGAGGCGGCGGCGGCGCCCGTCACCGCCTTCCTCATCGCGCCGCTCGCGGAGTTCCTCATCATCCCTTACATGGACTCCGCGGCGGGTCGGCGGCAATGGGGCTGGCTGCTGGGTGAGGGGGAGGCGCGCGGCATCGCACTGGTCTGCCTCTTCGCGGGGCTGATCATGGTGGTGGCGGCGGGAGTCGCATTCCTCACCCGCTCGTACCGTCAGCTCACCGTGCTGTACGAGCAGGCTCCGCCTCAGGATCCGGGCTCGAGTGCCCGGACCGATGCGGATGCGGTGGATGATGCGGCGGCGGCCGCGCGCCGCACAGCCGAAGACGCGGATGCGGGTACGGACGCGGCGGCCGGCGCGAGTGCGGGGTCGGGGGCGGCGGAGCGCACCCGTGCCGGTGCGGGCTCGGGTGCAGCGCAAGACGACCTGCGCGTGGGGACTCGACCGGTCGCGGAGCGGCTCTCCGACACGCTGCCTCCCGTACCGGGCATTCCCCCCGAGATCCCCGAACCGCGCGGCTGAACCAGGCGCATCGCTGTTCGATCCGGTGTCGCGCTGCTCGATCCGGTGCCGCGCTGTTCGATCCGGTGTCGCGCTGTTCGATCCGGTGTCGCGCTGTTCGATCCGGTGCCGCGCTGCACTTTCCGGCCTGCGCGGCGGCGATGTCAGCAGCGGGGGTGGCAAAGAGCCGCGTGCCGAAGCCATAGCCCCCTCGCGGGGTCGCGGTCAGAGGTCGATCACGCGGTCGTTCAGTGCAGGAGCATCCTGTGCCCACAGCCCCACGACAGCCGCGGCGAGGTCCTGCGGATCCAGCTGCTTCGTGCGGAGGACGACGGCGGCAGCTCGCAACGGAGTCCCGGACTCGCGCGAGGCCTTGGCGAAGCCCTGCGCCACTGCTCTGGTCCAGGCCTCGCTCGCGGCCTTCACCGCCGCATAGCTCGCCCCGCCCGCGAGGGGGCGGGCCACGGCGCTCGAGGACACGATCGCGAAGCGTCCGGCATCCGAGGACTGCAGCGCCGTGTCGAACGCGCGCGAGGTGGCGCGCACGGCCTGGAGAGCCGGCAGCAGGGCGTCGAGGTCGGCATCGGTCTGCCCGGCCAATCCGCCACCGCCCCGCCAGCCGCCGACGAGGGGGATCACGCCGTCCACGGATCCCAGCTTCGCCGCCAGCGCGGCCATCGACGTCAGCGACGTCGCGTCGGCCACCTCGATCCCCGCCCCTGCCTCAGCCAGACGCTCCAGTCGTTCGCTTCTGCGCCCGGTCGCGATCACCCGTGCGCCCGCCGCGGTCAGGGCACGGGCCACCGCGAGGCCGGCGTCGCTCGTCGCCCCTGCCAGGACGACGCTCCTGCCTGCGGCGCCCATCACGGGCTCCCGACGGTCTGCAGCGTCGGAGAGACGGTCTGCAGCGTCGGAGACGAGCGCCTTCTTCGGAGGGAATCCGGGAATCCCTCCGAAGGATCAGCGCATCTCCGAAGATCGCCTGCCCCGTGCACGCGGATGTCACTCATCCGAGCCGCGGATTCCCGAGGTCGACGCGATCACGTCCCGCATCTTCTTCTCCAGCGCCTCGAAGAACATGGACAGCGGGAACTCGTCGTCCAGCACGGCATCCGTGTATCCCTTGGGCGCTCCGCCCAGCACCTCGTCCGGCAGGCCGCGTGCCCAGGCGGACGCGGGGTTCGGCGTCAGCACGGAGCTCACGAGCGAGTACGCGGCCAGCCAGTGAGCCGTCTTCGGGCGGTCGATCGAGTGCCAGTAGAGGTCGTCGATCGCCGCGCCGAGCGCGATCACCGCTTCGGGCACGCTCTCCCAGTCGAAGGCGAGCGCGGTGTCGGTCCAGTGCAGGACGCCGCGCTGGTGCAGCCAGGCGAACAGCAGCTGTCCGCCGAGGCCGTCGTAGTTGCGCACCCGTGAGCCGGTGATCGCGAAGCGGAAGATCCGGTCGAAGATCACGGCGAACTGCACGAGCCCGGCGTGCTCGAGCATCTCCTGCTCGGAATCCGAGAGCTTCTCGCTCTCGGCCCTGGCCGAGAGTCGCCTCTCGATCGACACGCTCTCGCGGAACGCGGTGAGGTCGCAGCGCAGCTCCTCCAGGGAGTAGAGGAAGAACGGCATCCGCTGCTTGATCATGAACGGGTCGAAGGGCAGGTCGCCGCGCATGTGCGTGCGGTCGTGGATGATGTCCCACATCACGAAGGTCTTCTCGGCGAGGTCCTGGTCGTCCAGCATCCGCGCCGCGGCCTCCGGCAGCTCCAGCTTGGTGATGCGGGACGCCGCGCGGACGACGCGGCGGTAGCGCGCCGCCTCGCGATCCTGGAAGATCGCGCCCCAGGTGAACGGCGGGATCTCGCGCATGGCGACGGTCTCGGGGAACAGCACCGCAGAGTTCGTGTCGTAACCGGGTGTGAAGTCGATCAGTCGCAAGGAGACGAACAGCTTGTTGGAGTAGTCCCCGGCTTCGAGCTCGGCGACGAACTCCGGCCAGATCGCCTGCACGATGAGCGCCTCGACGAGGCGCTCGGACGAGCCGTTCTGGGTGTACATCGGGAAGACGACGAGGTGCCGGATGCCATCGATCCGATGCTCCTGGGGCTGGAACGCCACGAGCGAGTCGAGGAAGTCGGGCACGCCGAAGCCCTCGTCCGCCCAGCGCTCGAAGTCGGCGACGGATGCGGCGAGGTAGGCGGCGTCGTGCGGGAAGGCGGGGGCGAGCGCGCGGATGCCGGCGACGATCGCCGCGACGTGCCCGTGCGCAGCGTCGTGAGGGGAGGCCTCGGGGACGGAACCGTCCTTCGCCTGCAGCTCGCGCAGCGCGATGGCGGCGCTCTTCAGCATCCGCCATGCGGCAGAGGTCTCTGCGGATGCGGCGTCCTCGACGACCTCGGGTTCGCCGATGATGGCCGGGCTGGCGGGAGTGGTGAGGGACATCAGGACCTCCGATCGAGACATTGATGGAAAATTTCCGGTGATTTGTGATTCCTACCGGTATTATTCCACCCATGGATGATCGTGTCGACCGCGCGCTGCTCATCGAGATCTCCCGCGACGCCCGGGCGACTCTCGCCCAGCTCTCCGAGGCCGTCGGGCTCTCGACATCGGCGGTGCAGTCGCGGCTGAAGCGTCTCGAGTCGCGCGGGGTGATCAGCGGATATCGGGCGCTGATCGACGCCGAGCGGGTCGGGAAGCCGTTGTCGGCGTTCATCGAGATCACCCCGCTCGACCCCGCGCAGCCCGACAACGCGCCGGAGCTCCTCGAGCACTTGGACGCGATCGAGGCCTGCCACTCCATCGCGGGAGACGCGAGCTACATCCTCTTCGTCCGGGTCGCATCGCCCAGGGCTCTGGAGGGCCTCATCCGGGACATCCGGCTGGCGGCGAACGTGAGCACGCGCAGCACCGTCGTGCTGCAGACCTTCTACGAGCACCGTCCCGTCATTCCGGCGGAGTGACGCCCTGGCGGCGCCTTCCGCATCCGCCGGGATCCGTCCCGAAGGTCGATCATCGACTCCGCCACTATGATTCCCCCGTGGCATCGAAGAAGAAGAGCTCCCCGAAGAAGCGACCGCGCACGAGCGGGAATCCGGCCAGGCGACCGATCGTCGAAGCGCCGCCGATCACCGTCGGCGACTGGATCGGCGCGGCGCGACTGCGGACGCTCCCGCTCGCCGTGGCGCCGGTCGTCATCGGCACGGGAGCCGCGCAGCTCGGAGGCGCCCCGTTCCACTGGGCGATCGCTCTGGCCTGCCTGGCCGTCTCCGTCCTGCTGCAGATCGGCGTGAACTTCGCGAACGACTACTCGGACGGCATCCGGGGGACGGACGCGCACCGGGTCGGGCCCGCCCGGCTGACGGCGTCGGGCAGGGTGAAGCCGCGCGCGGTGCTGACCGTCGCCCTCGTGTTCTTCGCCCTCGCCGCGATCGCGGGTCTCACGATCGTCATCCGCACGCAGCAGTGGTGGATGCTGATCGTCGGCGCCGTCTGCATCGTCGCGGCCTGGTTCTACACGGGCGGCAGGCGGCCGTACGGATACTTCGGGCTCGGCGAGGTCTTCGTCTTCGTCTTCTTCGGGCTGGTCGCGACGCTCGGCACCACCTGGGTGCAGGCGCTGCAGCTGCCGCAGGAGGCGTGGTGGGGAGCCGTCGCGGCCGGCCTGTTCGCGTGCGCCGTGCTGCTCGCGAACAACCTCCGCGACATCGACCAGGACCGCGTCGCGGGCAAGCGCACGCTCACGGTGCTGATCGGGCGCAGGGCGACCAGGGTGCTGTACACGCTGTTCCTCCTCGTGCCGTTCGTGCTGTCCAGCCTCATCGCGCTGCTGTATCCGATCGCATGGCTCGCCCTCATGGCGCTGCTGGCCGGACTCCCGGCTCTCGCAATCGTCTGGAGCTACCGCAAGGCGAGCGAACTGGTGGTCGCACTCGGGCTCACCTCGCTGACGGCTCTCGCCTATGCGGGGGCGCTGTACTGGGCGTTCGTGGGCTGAGCCGCCTCCGGCGGCCATCCCTCGGCGAGGAAGGTCTCAGTCCTCGGTCGCGGCGTCCTCCGCGGCGGCGTCCTCGGCCTCCGTGCCGTACGCGCGGCCCTCGGCGCGAGCGGTGCGACGTTCGTGGATCGCGCCGGAGGCGTCCGTGAGGGGACCGCGCAGGAAAAGGAACGAGATGCTCGCCCCGATGAGCGCGGCGAAGATCGCGGTCAGCCACCAGTACTCGCGGAGGATCGGGAAGAACAGCCACATGATCGCGAGCGGGATGACGAACGCGAGCAGCCGCAGCACGGAGTACACGAACAGGGGCGGCGGCTTCTTCACCCCTCCAGCTTAGGCTCGACGGTCTGATCGTGCGCCGAGGAGCGGGTCGTGGGCCGCGTCATCGCGCGTCATCCGCCGACTCATAGGGTTATCCCAGGCCCGTGCTCTGGCGGCGAAGATCACGGAGAGGTAACGTCGTGTGCGTTGCACGACATCGCGGCGATCCGGGCGGTCCCGGGCTCCGGCTCATATCCGAGAGCGTTGCGGGTTCGACTCCCGCCGTCGCGTCCACTTCCGTCCGGATGCTCCTGCGGAGCCTCGTCTACCAGGGCTCGTTGCCGCGAGGCACGAGGTCGAGGACCCGGCCGAGCTTCGTCGGGAAGCAGGCGTCGAACAGCTCGTCGACCTGCGGATCCGAGCCGTAGTCGTCGACGAGGCGGATGCCGATCATCGTGCTGAGGAGCATGCCCTCGGCCATGAACTCCCGCGCCTTCTCGGGCGCCATGCCCGCTTCGTCCCGGATGAAGCTCCAGACCTTCGTGAAGCCCCTTCGTGCGGCCGGGCCGATGACGGGGTGGCCTCCGAGCAGATAGCTGTGCGAGAGGGTCTGGTGCAGGCCGCGCACGTCGAGCAGGTCGATGTACGCCTCGCCGATGCGCGCACCCGCCGAGCGTCCGCTTCCGTCGTCGACGAGGGCAGCGCGGAAAGCGGCCAGCATGCGGTCGAGGGCGTCCTGCATGACGGCGAGGAAGAGGTTCTCCTTCGAGCCGAAGAGGCGCACGACGTACGGCTGGCTGACGCCTGCGGCGCGAGCGATCTCGTCGGTGGTGGTTCCGACGTAGCCGCGGGCGCCGAACACCGCGATCGCGGCGAGCAGGATCTGTTCGCGCCGCTCGTCCGAGGACAGGCGGCGGGCGGGCTGGCTGGCCGCGGTGCCGACGTCCGCGCCGTGCCTCTGGCCGGTGGGGAAGTCCATGCTTGACATGTTATCAGTCGATTACTACAGTTGCTCGGGTCTTAGTAATCATGCGATTACAACCGATCAGATCCGATTGCAGCCCCTCAGAAGGATGTCGTCATGACCCTCACCTCCTCGCCGACCAGACGCCCGTTCGGCCTGGTCATCGCCGCGGCGGCCGTGCCGATGTTCATGGCCACGCTCGACAACCTCGTCATGACCAACGCCCTGCCGGTGCTGCACGCCCAGCTCGGCGCCAGCGTCGAGGAGCTGCAATGGTTCGTGAACGCGTACACGCTGGCGTTCGCGAGCACGATCCTCATCGCCTCCGCGCTGGGGGACCGATTCGGCAGACGCACGGTGTTCCTCGGCGGCATCGCGCTGTTCGCCGTCGGCTCCATCGCGGCGGCGCTCAGCGCAGATCCCACGCAGCTCATCGTCGCTCGTGCGATCCAGGGCTTCGGGGGCGCCGGGGTGCTGCCGCTCTCCCTCGCCCTGCTCTCCGGGGGAGTAGCGCCCGAACGCCGCGCCCTGGCGATCGGCATCTGGGGCGGCGTCTCCGGCCTCGGCGTCGCCGTCGGCCCGCTCGTCGGCGGCGCCGTGATCGAGGGCTGGAACTGGCAGGCGATCTTCTGGATCAACATCCCGGTCGCGATCATCGCGATCCCCCTCGCGCTGTTCGCGCTCCGCAATGACTTCGGCGCGAGAGCGCGCATCGATGTGGTGGGAGCCGTGCTCGCCGCGACCGGCGTCCTCGCGCTCGTGCACGGCATCGTCCGTGGCAACGACGACGGATGGTCGTCCCTCGGCGTCATCGTCGAGCTGGCCCTCGGCGCCGCGCTGCTCCTGGCATTCCTGCTGTGGCAGCGTCGTGCGGCCGCGCCGCTCGTGCCGTTGCGGCTGTTCTCCGACCGCTCCTTCTCCGCGACGAACATCGTCGGCTTCGCGTTCAGCTTCGGCACGTTCGGAGCGGTGTTCATCCTGATCCAGTATCTCCAGGTGGTCCAGGGGGCCTCGCCCCTGGAGGCTGCCGTGCAGACGACGCCGTGGACGCTGGCGCCGATGTTCGTCGCACCCCTCGCGGGGATCATCGCGCCTCGTGTCGGCACCCGGATCCTCATGGTCACCGGACTCGTCCTGCAGGGCGGCGCGCTGCTCTGGCTCGCGCTGATCATGGCGGAGACGACCGCGTACGTCCTGCTCGTCGCGCCGTTCATCATGGCCGGCGTGGGCATGGGTCTGGTGTTCGCGCCGTCGGCGACGGCCCTGCTCGCCACGCTCGGCGTCGTCGACCACGCGAAGGCCTCGGGGGTCAACTCGACGGTGCGCGAGATCGGGATCGCGCTCGGAACCGCCGTCATGACCGCGATCTTCGTCAGCGCCGGGGGCGAGCTGCGCCCCGACATGTACGTGGATGCCGCGCGGCCGGCGGTTCTCGTGGGGGCGGTGGTGCTGTTCGCCGCCGCGATCGCGGGTCTGCGGCTCCCGGCCGGTCGCTCCACGACTCGGGCCGAGGGGGAGACCGCCGAGGCGTCGGACCTCGTTCCCGCCTGACCGACGGCGCTGGTCCCGCCGCGAACGTCCGCGCGGGGTTCCCGAGGAGGATCGGCCTCGGCGCGGCATCCGCGCGGAAACATCTGGCCTCGGTCCTGCATCGCGCTCTACGGTGTAACTGACCATGAACGACCACTCCGAGAGCGTCCGCTCCCAGCCCGCCCCGCTCACCGTGATCCAGCACTCCCCGGATCCCGAGGCCGTCGCCGAGCGCGCCCAGCGCCGGCCATCTCTCGCCGACCGCATCCGGGATCTCGGCGAGGCCCGTGCCGGAGCGCTGCTCCTCCTGCTCGCCACGCTCGCCGCCGTGGTCTGGGCGAACATCTCCGCAGGGTCCTATCACGAGTTCTGGGAGACCCACATCACGATCGGCGTCGCCGATCTCAGCCTGGACTTCACCCTGCACGCGCTGGTCAACGACGCGCTCATGGCGATCTTCTTCTTCACCGTCGGCCTCGAGGTCCGCCGCGAATTCGCGATCGGCGAGCTGACGAGCCCCAAGCGCGCGATGGTGCCCGTCGTCGCCGCCGTCCTCGGGCTCGTGCTCCCCGCGGCGCTGTTCCTCCTCATCGCGCAGGGGACGGGGCAGGAGCACGCCTGGGGCGTCGTCATCTCCACGGACACCGCCTTCCTCGTCGGCGCCCTCGCGCTCATCGGCCCCCGTGGCGCCGGACGCCTCCGCGTCTTCCTGCTCGCGCTCGCCGTCGTCGACGACATCGGCGCGCTCAGCATCATCGCGATCTTCTACACGACCGGTTTCGATCCCCTGCCGCTGATCATCGCGGCCGTCGGACTCGCCGCCATCTTCTTCACCCGCTACGTCCGTCGCGGACGCGGACCCATCTACGCGACGCTGTCGATCATCGTCTGGCTGGCGTTCCTTGCGTCCGGCGTCCATCCCACCCTCGCGGGCGTCGCGATCGCGCTCCTCGTGCCGGTGTACCGCCCCAACCGCCGCGACGTCGAGCAGGCGCTCGAGCTGGCCCGCACCTTCCGCCAGTCGCCGAACAGCGAGTACGCCCGCCAGGCGGCGAACAGCCTGCGGGAGTCCATCTCGATCAACGAGCGCCTCACCTCGGCGTACGCCCCCTATGTCGCCTACGTGATCCTCCCGCTCTTCGCGCTCGCGAACGCCGGCGTCGAGCTCAGCGGCGACATCCTCCTCGCCGCGGTGCGGTCGCCGCTGACCTGGGCGGTGATCGTCGGTCTCGTCGTGGGCAAGTTCCTGGGCGTCTTCGGCTCCACGGCGGTGATGCGGATGCTGCGCATGGGGCAGTTCGGCCCTGGACTCACCCAGGATCGGATCGCCGGCGGCGCCGCCCTCACAGGAATCGGCTTCACGATCGCCCTGTTCATCGTCGACCTCGCCGTCACCGACCCCGATGCGCAGAACGAGGCGCGCGTGGGCGTGCTCGCCGCATCCGTCATCGCGTTCGTGCTCGCGACGATCCTGTTCCGCATCTCCGACCGGCGCCGACCCGACGATGACGGCGGCCGCACGCTCGCGCGTCCCGTCGATCCCGAGCGAGACCACATCTACGGTCCCGCGGACGCGCCCCTGACGCTCGTGGAGTACGGCGACTTCCAGTGCGAGTTCTGCTCGAAGGCCTCCGGCTCCACGCGGCAGGTGATCGACCGGCTCGGCGACCGCGTGCGGTACGTGTGGCGCCACGCGCCCCTCGAGCACTATCACCCCAACGCCGTCGCGGGGGCCGAGGCCGCGGAGGCGGCGGCGCTCCAGGGCAAGTTCTCCGAGTACATGCGCAGCCTCTTCGCCGATCAGGACCATCAGCTCCCCTCGGACATCATCCGCCGTGCCGAGGAGCTCGGCCTGGACGTCGACCGGTTCGAGGAGGATCTCACCTCGCCCGAGGTCACGGGCCGGGTGCGCGATGACATGCTGGACGCCGAGGCGATGGGCATCACCTCGGTGCCCACCTTCTACGTCAACGGCCGCCGTCACGTCGGCCCTTACGACTCGCGATCTCTGGTGCGCGCGCTGGAGGAGCCGCAGGACGGCTGAGACTCCGGGCCCGTGCGCAGGCAACGCGCCTAGACTGGATCCGTGCCTCGACTGTTGTTCATCGGCGGGATCATCGCCGTCGCGTTCTGGGTGTTCAGCATCGTCGACTGCGCGGTGCAGCCGGCGACGCGGCACCGAGGGGTGCCCAAGAGCGTCTGGGTCCTGATCGTGGTGCTGCTCCCCGTGATCGGCGGGATCCTCTGGTTCACGATCGGCCGTTTCCGCGCAGGCGGACGAGGCGCGGCCCGCGCGGTCGCACCGGACGACGACCCGGCATTTCTGCGCAGCATCGGCAAGACCGAGCAGGATGCCCGCATCCGCCGGCTCGAGGAGGAGCTCGCGCGGCTCGACGACGAGACCGACGGCTCGGCCGATCCCCGCTCGTGACGACCTCTCCGGCGACGGATGCCGCGGCGTCTCTCCTCGCGTCCCTGATCGCCCACGGCGTCCGCGATGTCGTCCTCTCACCGGGCTCCCGTTCGCAGGCCCTCGCTCTCGCCGCGACGCACTTCGCAGCGCAGGGATCGCTGCGCGTCCACGTCCGCATCGACGAGCGCGTCGCCGGCTTCACCGCCCTCGGGATCGGGCGTGAGCTCGGCGCGCCGGCCGCGGTGGTGTGCACCTCGGGGACGGCGGCGGCGAACCTGCTGCCCGCCGCCATGGAGGCCTTCCACGCCGGCGTCCCGCTGCTGTTGCTCACCGCCGATCGTCCACCCGAGCTGCGCGGCGTCGGCGCGAATCAGGCGACGACCCAGCCGGGGCTCTTCGAGCCGTGGGCGCGGCTCTCCCTCGACGCCCCCACGCCGTCCGCGGCCGACGACGTCGACTGGGCAGCGCTGGGGGCGCAGGCCGTCGCGGTCGCCGTCGGGGCGGATGCCGGGACGTCCTCGTCTGCAGGCGTCGCGGGGCCGGTGCACCTCAACCTCCCGTACCGGGAGCCGCTGTCCGCCGCGCTTCCCGACGACGTCGTGGCGGAGCGGGGAGCGGTGCCGGTCGTCGCGCCGGAGGCGCCGCTGGTCCTCGCCCGTGGTCCGCGCACGATCGTGATCGCGGGGGCGGACGCCGGAGCCGCCGCGGAGGAGATCGCGCACGCCGGATCCTGGCCGCTCATCGCAGAGGTCGTCAGCGGCGCCCGCTTCGGGCGGAATCTCGTGCACGCCTATCGTGAGCTGCTGCGCGACGACGCCCTGGGCGGACGCATCGAACGGGCCGTCGTGCTCGGGCACCCCACGCTCAGCCGAGAGGTCCCGGCCCTGCTGGCGCGCGACGGCGTGGACGTCATCGCCGTGCGCCGGGGCGGGGAGCTGCTGGACCTCAACGGGCGGACGCGGTCAGCGGCATCCGTCGCGGTCGCCGACGGGGAGGCCGACCGTGCCTGGCTCGGCGCCTGGATGCGGGCCTCGGCCGCGGCATCCGTCGACCTGAGCGCCGCGGCACCGGATGCGGAGGGACTGAGCTCCACGGATGCCGGTGCCCGCCGTGAGGCGGTGCGCGCCGAGCTGGACGCCGTGCGCCGTCCGCTCGACCGGGCCCTGCTCGCGGATGCCGTGTGGCGCGCCACCTGGCCGCACGACCGGCTGGTGTTCGGGTCGTCGCGGCTCGTGCGCGTCGCGGATGCCGTGCTCGGCGGCAAGAAGGTCCCGGTCCACGCGAACCGCGGCCTGGCCGGCATCGACGGGACGATCGCGACGGCCACGGGCATCGCCCTCGCCAGCCAGGCCGTCGGGGCGCCCGGCGTGACGAGGCTGCTGCTCGGCGACCTCACGCTGCTGCACGATGTCGGAGCGCTGCTGCTTCCTCCGGACGAGGACGAGCCCCGCCTGCAGGTGATCGTCGGCAACGACGGCGGCGGGACCATCTTCGATTCGCTCGAGGTCGCCTCGGAGGCTCCGGCTGCGGATCTCGACCGTGCCTTCTACACGCCGCACACCGTCCGGCTCGAGCACCTCGCGCTCGCCTACGGCTGGGAGTATCAGCGGGTGACGACCCGATCGGCGCTCGATCAGGCGCTGACCACCCCGGTCGGCGGGCGCCAGATCATCGAGGTCCCGCTGGTGCGCTGAGGACGCGTCCGCCTCTCTCCGCCCCGTCCTCGTCCGTCGCCGCTGTCCCCGTTCGTTGAGAGGATCTCCGTCTCCGTTCGTCGAGCGGGTTCCCGTCCCGTTCGTTGAGCGGGTTCCTGTCCCGTTTGTCGAGTGGATTCTTGTTCCCGTTCGTCGAGCGGGTCCCTGTCCCCGTTCGTTGAGCGGGTTCCTGTCCCGTTTGTTGAGCGGGTTCCTGTTCCCGTTCGTCGAGTGGATTCTTGTTCCCGTTCGTCGAGCGGTCCCCGTCCCGTTCGTTGAGCGAGCGGAGCGAGTCGAAACGCCCCTCTCCCCGGCATCCGGCATCATGGGGCGCATGGGCAAGCGAGGCTGGACAGACGAGGCATCCGAGACTCTGCGCGTGCGGGAGGGGTTCCGTCTCGACGACGTCGACCCCGAGAGCACTCCGGGATACGAGGGCGACAAGGCGCAGGGCGAGACCGACCTCGCCGCGGGGCTCGAGGCGCTGGGCGACCTGCAGGAGCGGCTGTTCGCCGCCAGCCGCACCGGAGCCGCGCGGGACTCCGTGCTCCTGGTGCTGCAGGCGATGGACTCGGCGGGCAAGGGCGGGATCGTCCGTCACGTCGTCGGCGGGGTCGACCCGCAGGGGATCGCGCTGACGGCGTTCAAGGCGCCGACCGACGAGGAGCGCGCCCACGACTTCCTGTGGCGCATCGCCCGGCGGCTGCCGGAACCGGGCCTGATCGGAGTCTTCGACCGCTCGCACTATGAGGATGTGCTGATCGGAAGAGTGCGCTCGCTCGCCGAGCCCGCGGAGATCGAGCGGCGCTACGCGGCGATCGAAGAGTTCGAGGCCGGCATCGTCGCGGGAGGGACCAGGATCGTCAAGGTCATGCTGCACATCTCGCCCGAGGAGCAGAAGGAGCGGCTCATGGAGCGGCTCGACCGTCCGGACAAGCACTGGAAGTACAACCCCGGCGACGTCGACGAGCGGATGCTGTGGCCGGCGTACATGGACGCCTACCAGGCCGTGCTCGATCGGACGTCGACCGATGCCGCGCCCTGGCACGTCGTGCCGGCGAACCGCAAGTGGTACGCGCGCCTGGCCGTGCAGGAGCTGCTCCTGCACGCGCTCGAGCGGATCGATCCGCAGTGGCCGGCGGCGGACTTCGACGTGGCGGCCGAGAAGAAGCGCCTCGCGGCGACCTGACCCCGGCTCCGCTGTCCTCCGTTTCTCCCGTTCGTTGAGCGAGCCGCAGGCGAGTCGAAACGGGCCGTCGTCCCCAGCCCGTTTCGACTCGGTCGCCTTCGGCGTCCTCGCTCAACGAACGGTTGGAGGTTAGACCCGGCGTCCTCGCTCAACGAACGGGTGGGGTTCGATTCGCCAGTCTCGCTCAACGAACGGGTGGAGGCCGGATCCGGCATCCTCGCTTGAGGCCTACGCCAGCGCGTCCACCAGAGGCCGGAACTTCACCCTGGTCTCCAGAAGCTCGGTCTCGGGGTCGGAGCCCTCGACGATCCCCGCGCCGGCGTACGCCGTGACGGGAATCGTGTCGCTGTACTCCGCATGTCGGCGGGCCGGGCCGAGCCCGAACTGCGCGCAGCGCAGGGCGATGGCCCACTCGCCGTTGCCCGCCGCGTCCACCCATCCGACCGGACCGGCGTAGCGTCCCCGGTCGAAGGGCTCGAGCTCACGGATCGCGGCGATCGCAGCATCCGTCGGGGTGCCGGCGACCGCTGCGGTCGGATGCAGGGCCCCGAGGAGATCCAGCGCGGACTCCCCGTCGCTCAGCTCGCCCTCCACATCGGTGGCGAGATGGAACAGGTTCGGCAGCTTCAGCAGGAACGGCTGCTCGCTCGCCGCGAGCGCCCGCGTATAGGGGCGCAGCGAGGAGAGCACGCTCTGCACCGCGTACTGGTGCTCGTCGAGGTCCTTCGTGCTGGAGGCGAGGGATGCCGAGGCGACGGTGTCCGCGTCCGGATCGGCGCCGCGTCCGATCGTCCCCGCGAGCACGCGGGCCGTGACGGTCCCGCCCTGCACCGTGACGAGGGTTTCCGGACTCGCGCCGATCAGGCCGTCCACGGCGAAGGTCCAGGTGTCCGGATACCCGGCGGACAGCGCCCGGACCAGACGACGCAGATCGGATCCGGCCGGCACCGACCCAGCCAGATCGCGCGCGAGGACCACTTTGCTGAGCTTCCCGGCCCTGATGCGACCGACGGCAGTGGCGACCGAGGCCTGGTAGCCCTCCGGAGACTGTGCACCGGGGCCGACGGTGCCCGCCCAGTGCGGTCCGTAGTCGTGTTCCCGGAGCGGATCCTGGACCCGGGGGTCGCCCTCACGACGGATACGGGTCAGCCAGCTGCGGCCCTGGTGGCGGCCGACGAGGTCCGCCGGGATCCGCAGGATGCTGTCGGCCGCCGAGTCCTCGTCGAAGGTCAGGGCCCCGAGGGCGACGAGGCCGGTGCCGGGAAGGTCGAGCGGGTCGTCGATCTCGGCGTCCGCCGTCAGCGCGCGCCAGGCGTTCGCGATCCCTGCCGACCGTGGGTGACCGGTGCCGGCGGGGACGCGGATCTCGGCGACGGCGTCGGAGCCGACGGCGACGATCCCGTCGCCACGGCGGAGCCATGCGAGGGGGGAGGCGGGGTCGGCGTAGGCCAGGGGATCCTCGATCGGGTCGATCTCACGGGTCTGCACGACCAGCCTGCTGCTCACCCTCCCAGGATAGTTGCGCGGGGCGGCGGGTCGGTTTCGTTCCCGCTCGTCGAGCGGGGTCGGGGGTGGCTTCCCTTCCTGTTGGTTGGGTGGGGGCTGGGGTGGCTTTCCCCTTCCGTTGGTTGAGTGGGGCTGGGGTCGCTTTCCCCTCCTGTTGGTTGAGTGGGGTCGGGGGTGGCTTCCCCTTCCGTTGGTTGGGTGGGGCCGAGGCGACTTCCCCTTCCGTTCGTTGAGCGAGGCCGCCGGAGGCGACCGAGTCGAAACGCGCTCTCGGCGTGCTCCGTTTCGACTCGCCTCCGGCTCGCTCAACGAGCGGGTGGGGTGTGGCTCGCTCAACGAGCGGGTGGGGGCTGGCTTGCTCAACGAGCGGGTGGGGCCGGCTTGCTCAACAAGCGGGGGAAGGGGCTCTGCCGGGCGTGCCCCGCCCGGCAGAAGGGAGAGTCCGTAGAGTGACACCATGAGCGATGTCCGCCCGGCACCCGGCGCAGAGATGATCATGCAATGGCGCAAGTGGGACGGATCGCCGCACTGGCGCCACGAGTGCGTGTACCTCGGCGCGGACGAATGGGGCGACTGGATCGGTCAGCCGGGGGGCTGGTTCAGCGCGCGTCCCGGCGCGGAGTTCCACGCCGAAGGGGCGAACGTCACCCTGATCCCCGCCGTCGAGCACATCGGCCGCCGCAGCAAGGTGTCGCTGATCCCGGCTGCCGGCGACCATGCCGCCACCGTCTTCCGTGACCATCCGGAGGGCATGCGGATCTACATCGACCTCGCCTGGGACGTACGCTGGAGCGGTCCGCTTCTCGTCACCGGCATCGACATGGACCTCGACGTGGTCCGTGTGGAGGGAGAACGCGGCACCTGGGTCGACGACCGCGACGAATGGGCGGAGCACAGCGCCCGCTTCGGCTATCCGTCCGAGGTGATGACCCGCCTCGAGGCGCTCGCCCTCGACCTGGAGACCCGCGTGCGCGACCAGGTCGCGCCCTACGACGCCACTGCCGACGTCTGGCTCGACCGTCTGGAGGCGCTCGGTCTCGACCGCTGAGCAGAAGCGGCCCTTGTCCGTTCTGCAGGACCGCCCGACCGTTATGCAGGACGATCCGGCTGAGACCGGACTGATCCGGCCCGAAAGCCGGACCTGAAGGCCGCCGATCCTGCAGAATGCGATAACGGTCCTGCGGAATAGACACATCGACCGAACGCATGCCTCGACCACGGAGCAGGGTGTCTGCAAAGGTGGAGGTCATGCGCGCCCGTCTTCGCAGCACTCTGCTCGCCGCCCTCGCGCTCGCGGGCCTCGGTCTCACTGCCTGCGACCCGTACCTCCCCACGGGGGAGGCGTCGTCCCCGCCGGTCGAGACCCCGGCGCCGTCCTTCGACCTCGCCGACCTGCTCGCCGTCGACGTCCCCTCGCTGTGCGGACACCCCGCCGGAAAGCTCGTCGACGGCGTCCTCCCCGGCATCGCCGAGTTCGCGGGCGCCGCCGGCCTGCACGGAGCCCTCCTCGAGGACCTGCACGAGGGAGCCGAGACGAGCGACTTCGCGGTCGTCGGAGCGGATGTCGATGGGCTGCCCTTCCTCGCCGCGGTCATGTCCTGCGATCAGGGCGGCGTCGCCTGGCCGAACGTGGTCGTCGTCTACGACGCCGAGCTCCGGCCCGTCGCCGAGTTCCACCCCGATGAGCTCACCGGGGGAGACCGGGAGCAGGTCGCCGGGCTCTCCGCGACGGACGCCGGCTTCCAGGCGCGGTGGACGGCGACGAACGAGTACGACGCGGCGTGCTGCGCGCAGCTGTCCGTCCAGGCCGACATCACCGTCTCGGTGGTGGACGCCGCCGTCACCGCCGCGGAACCCGTCATCCTGCGCGGGGAGGAGCAGGTGCGCGCAGTCGCCGAGGCGGCGCTGACCGGCACGACGGTCGAGGGGATCGAGGTCGAGGAGGGGCTGTACGAGGGCATCCTCGGCATCCAGGAGAAGGGCGGCGTCTACGATCTCGACGGGATCGTCTGCAGGGACACCGGCTCATCGACGGTCGGCACCCTCGTCTGCGGGATCCCCGTCGAGTGGGACGGCGAGGACCTCGCCTTCGTCGTCCATCCCGCCCTCAGCGGTGTCTGGAACGACTACGCCCTGCCCCAGTTCGACCGTGAGCTGTGGTGAATCCACCCGGAAGGCGCCCAGGATGCGTCGGGCCCGCCCGCCTAGACTGGACGCGTGACTGAGCCCAACCGCGCCGATCTCGGCAAGGATCCCGCGCGCGTGAGCGGCATGTTCGACCAGGTCGCGGCAGGCTACGACCGCACCAATCTGGTCATGACGTTCGGCAACGACGCGTTCTGGCGCCGCGCGGCTACCCGCGCGGTCGCGCCGAAGGCGGGGGAGCGCATCCTCGACCTCGCCGCGGGCACCGCTTCGTCCTCCGCATCCCTCGCGGGAAGCGGTGCAGACGTCGTCGCCGCCGACTTCTCGCCCGGGATGCTGGCGGAAGGACGCCGCAGGCACGGCCACCTGCCGAACCTGTCGTTCGTCGAGGCCGACGCCACGGACCTGCCCTTCGCCGATGACGAGTTCGACGCCGTGACGATGTCGTACGGTCTGCGCAACGTGCAGGATCCGAAGAAGGCGCTGAGGGAGCTGCTGCGCGTCACCAGGCCCGGCGGGCGGCTGCTCATCAACGAGTTCTCCACGCCGCAGAACCCGGCGTTCCGCGGTCTGTACCGCTTCTACAACGCCCAGGTCCTGCCGCGGATCGCACGCATCGCCGGCACGAACGGAGAGGCGTACGACTACCTCAACGAGTCGATCCGGGACTGGCCGGACCAGAGGGCGCTCGCCGGATGGATCCGCGAGGCCGGCTGGACGAACGTCGCACATCGGGACCTCAGCCTCGGCATCGTCGCACTGCACCGCGCGACCAAGCCTGCGGACGCGCCGGGCGCCTAGCCGGTTACGGGTAGGCTGGCAGACGTGACTTCGAGCCCCGCAGCCCCGGGTTCGCGCCTGGCGAGCCGACTCGGCTTCAGCGACCGCGTCTTCATCGGCCCCGCCGCCCGTCGCATCGCCCGGGAGATCGAAGAGGGACTCGAGCTCGTCGAGGAGGGGCTCGCGGTCGATCTGCGGGTCGCGGACTCCGTGGCCGACGCCGCCAGCCGCTATCTCCTGGAGGCGGGGGGCAAGCGGGTCCGCCCGGTCCTGACGCTGCTCACCGCGCAGCTCGGCGACGGCAACATCCCCGCCGTCATCGACATCGCGAAGGCGCTCGAGATGACGCATCTCGGCTCGCTGTACCACGACGATGTGATGGACGACGCCGATCGCCGTCGGGGCGTCCCGGCCGCGCATGCGGTGTGGGGCAACAGCGTCGCGATCCTGACCGGCGACATCCTGTTCTCCCGGGCCAGCCAGCTCATGGCCAAGCACGGGGACCGCGCCATGAAGCTGCAGGCCGACACCTTCGAGCGACTGGTGCTCGGGCAGCTGCACGAGACGGTCGGCGCTCAGCCCGATGACGATCCGATCGAGTTCTACCTCCAGGTCCTCGCCGACAAGACCGGGTCCCTGATCGCCGCGGCGACCCAGGCCGGAGCGGTGTTCTCGCACGCGCCGGCCGACTACGAGGAGCCGCTGCGCGTCTACGGCGAGAAGGTCGGGGTCGCCTTCCAGCTCATCGACGACGTCATCGACCTGTCCGCTAAGCCGGAGGACACCGGCAAGGTGCCCGGCACGGATCTGCGCGCGGGCGTCCCGACCATGCCCTATCTCCTCCTGAAGGCGCGGGTGGATGCCGATGCGGTCGATCTCGCCGCCCGCATCGATGACGGCGTCGCCCGCATCGCCGACGGAGCCGACCCCGCCCTCCTGGACGCCGCGCTCGACGAGCTGCGCGATCACGCCGTCACGCAGGAGACCCTGGAACTCGCCCGCACCTGGACCCGCGACGCCATCGCCCTGCTCGCGGCCCTGCCGAAGGGCACCGTGCGCGAGGCGCTCACCCGCTTCGCCGAAACCCTCGCCGACCGCAGCAGCTGATCGCCCCAGCACTCGCGGCAGGCGCCGAAAGGAACCACCATGACCAAGCTCAGGCTGGCCATCGTCGGAGCAGGACCGGCGGGCATCTACGCCGCCGACATCCTGCTCAAGACCGAGCGCGCCTTCGACGTGTCGATCGACCTCTTCGAGCAGTTGCCTGCACCTTACGGTCTCGTCCGCTACGGCGTCGCGCCCGATCACCCTCGCATCAAGGGCGTCATCAACGCACTGCGCGACGTGCTCGACCGCGGGGACATCCGGATCTTCGGCAACGTCCGCTTCGGTGAGGACATCACGCTCGACGATCTCAAGAAGCACTACAACGCGGTCATCTTCGCCACCGGGGCCATCCGCGACACGACCCTCGACGTCCCCGGCATCGACGCGGAGGGCTCCTTCGGCGCGGCGGACTTCGTCAGCTGGTTCGACGGGCACCCCGACTTCCCCCGTGAGTGGTCGCTGGATGCCGAGTCCGTGGCCGTGCTCGGCAACGGCAACGTGGCGCTCGACGTCGCCCGCATCCTGGCCAAGCACGCCGAGGACCTGCTGCCCACCGAGATCCCCGCGAACGTGCACGAGGGCCTCGAGGCCTCGAGGATCACCGATGTGCACGTGTTCGGCCGCCGGGGACCGGCGCAGGTCAAGTTCACCCCGCTGGAGCTGCGTGAGCTCGGCGAGCTGCGCGACGTCGACATGGTCGTCTACGACGAGGACTTCGACTACGACGACGCCTCCAAGGACGCCATCGCGAGCAACAAGCAGGTCAAGGTCATCGATCGCATCCTGCAGGAGTGGCGCACGCGCCCCGGCGTGAACAACGCCGGCGGTGAGGCGTCGCGACGCCTGCACCTGCACTTCTGGGCGAAGCCCGTCGAGGTCAGGAAGGATGCATCCGGCCGCGCGACGGCATTCGTCTACGAGCGCACGCAGCCCGACGGCGAGGGCGGCGTCGTGGGCACGGGAGAGATCCGCGAGGTGCCGATCGGCCAGCTCTACCGGGCGATCGGGTACTTCGGCTCGCCGCTGAAGGACGTCCCCTTCGACAAGAAGCACGGTGTGATCCCGAATCATGAGGGGCAGGTGCTCGCGAAGGACTCCAACGAGCGCGTGCCCGGCGTGTACGCCACCGGGTGGATCAAGCGCGGTCCGGTGGGACTCATCGGCCACACCAAGTCCGACGCCATGGAGACGATCCAGCACCTCGTCAACGACCAGGGGTCGTGGTGGCGGCCCGAGGATCCCTCGGAAGAGGCCATCCCGGCGCTGCTCGCCTCCCGCGGCGTGGCGTGGACCGATCTCGACGGCTGGCACCGTCTCGACGAGCACGAGGTCGGCCTCGGCGAGCCGCACGGCCGCGCCCGCATCAAGGTCGTTCCGAGGGATGAGATGGTGCGCATCTCCCGGGGGGAGTGAACCCCGCCGGATAGGGTGGCGGCATGACCAGCTGGACCCCCGACGTCCTCGGCGACGAGTTCGAGCAGCTGACGCTGCCGCTGGGGTCGGATGCCGAGGGCGAGGTCGTCGCGACCCTGGTCCGCGCGCTACCGGCGCCGCTGCCCTGGTGGCGGTTCGGGCTGATGCCCGCGGATGGGCTCCGGGACGTCGATGTGCTGTACGTGCACGGCTGGTCGGACTACTTCTTCCAGAAGCGGCTGGCCCGTTTCTGGACGTCGCGCGGAGCGCGTTTCTTCGCACTCGATCTCCGCAAGTACGGGCGGAGCCTCCGCGACGGTCAGACCCCCGGCTACATCACCGACCTCGCGACCTACGACGAGGACATCGCCGCGGCCCTGGAGGCCATGGCGCAGGCGCCCGGTCGCCGGCTCGTGCTGCTCGGCCATTCCACCGGAGGACTCGTCCTGAGTCTGTGGGCCTCGCGCAATCCCGGTCGAGCGGATGCCGTCGTCCTCAACTCGCCATGGCTGGAGTTCCAGCTCGGACCGATGCGGCAGGCGATCGCGCCCGTCGTGGAGTTCGGCGCCCGCTTCCGGCCCCTGGATGCAGCGCCGCAGGTGGACCTCGGCTTCTACACCCGTGCGCAGGCGGAGGTCGCCGATGCGGACGATCCCGTCGAGGTGAACCTGGCGTGGCGTCCTGAGCACGCGATGGCCGTGCACGCCGGCTGGCTGCATGCGATCCTCCTCGGGCATGCGCAGGTCGCAGCCGGCCTCGCGATCGAGGCGCCGGTGTGCGTCCTGCTCTCCGCCCGGTCTGCGGCGCCGACGCGGTGGTCGGACGAGCTGACCTCCGCCGACAGCGTGCTGGTCGTCGACGACATCGCGGCGAGAGCGATGAAACTCGGATCCTCCGTCACGGTGGAGCGCATCGACAGCGCCCTGCACGACGTGTTCCTCTCGCGACGCGAGGCCAGAGAGGACGCCTATGCGCGACTCGCCCGGTGGGTGGACGGCTGGGACGCCGTCACACGCCGCCGTGGATCGCGCGGCTGATCCGCTCCACCGCTTCGGCGTCGCGCGAGCGCATCGCTTCCCGGAGCTCGGCGTACAGGGACAGCGCGCGATCGCGATCGTCATCGTCGTGCGGCAGACCCTGAAGATTGCGCGCGAGAGCGAGGCTCGCCTCGGTCATCAGCGCATGCTGCAAGGCGTTGCCGCTGAGCTCGGACAGCCGGTCGAAGAGGCGCTGGCGGGCGAGGGATGCGCCCTTGAGATCGTCGACGCCGTCGACGATCTCGTCGATCAGCCGATCGATCTCGGCGTGCTCCGCATCGGTCATCCGGGCGCAGGCCAGCCGGGCGACGAATCCCGACTGGAGCGCGGCGAACTCGCGCGAGTCCGCGACGACGGCGTCGGTCACCTCGGTGACCTCGGTGTAGCGACTGGGGTACATCGTGACGAGCCCGATCCGCTCCAGCCGCTGGAGCGCCTCACGGATGGGCATGCGGGACACGTGCAGCTGCAGGGCTATCTCGGCATCCCGGATGCGTTCGCGAGGTCCGAGCTCGCCGTTCACGATCGCCGTGCCCAGATGCCGGAAGACCTCTTCAGCCAGCAGCTGCTTGGTCTTCCCGATGCTCCGTGATTCCCCCGTCATGGACCTGCCCCCAAGTACCTTGATCCCGAGTCGCCTCGGTGCTCCCCGGAGAGCCACTACATCACGAACATCATGCGGATGCCAAACCGGATCCGTGAGTCGTGGCCGGCGGGCGTGGGAGCACCGGCCGGCCACCGACGGCGTCGGACGCACACGGGGTGACGTCCCTCTTCCGATCCCCATCGGAACCGGCCCCCGACCCCAGCGGAGGAGACGTCGTCCGATCCAGTCTCGATGATCGCCAACGATATTCCGGTATGCGATCGAAGCCTCGGTCGGCTCAGGGGGCGAGCCGGTCCATGCGGGGGCGGATCGTGTCCGGAACGGAACGCGCGTCGACGCGACAGCCGATGCGATCTGCGGGCGCGCCGGTCGTCTCCGTGCGGCGCGCCGATCGGGCAGACTGGGCGGATGCGTCAGGTGGTGGCATGGGGCGAGAGGAACCAGGTCGTGCTCTACACGATCGCGGTCCTCGCGGGTGCCACGGGCGGTATGCTCGCGCCCGCGGCGGCCGGACCGCTCGCGACGGCCGTCACTCCCGTGCTCGGCCTGCTGCTGTTCGCGACCTTCCTCGGCGTCCCCTTCGACCGGTTCGCCTCCGCGCTGCGCGACGGGCGCTTCCTCGCGGCGGTCCTGTCGGTGAACTTCGTCCTCGTGCCACTCATCGTGTTCATGCTCAGCCGTCTCGTGGTCGGTGACGATGCGCTGCTGCTGGGCGTGCTCCTGGTCCTGCTCGCACCGTGCGTCGACTACGTCATCGTGTTCGCCGGGCTGGCGGGCGGCGCGAAGGAGAGGCTGCTGGCGTCGACGCCGATCCTGATGGCGCTGCAGATCGTTCTCCTGCCCGTGTTCCTCTGGCTGATCGTCGGTCCGGATGCCGCTCTCGCTTTCGATGCGCGCCCGTTCCTCGAGGCCTTCCTCCTGCTCATCGTGGCGCCGCTGGCGCTCGCCGTCATCATGCAGCTCCTGGCGGCGCGGCACCGCGTCGCTCGCGGGGTGAGGACCGTGGCGACGATGTCGATGGTGCCGCTGATGATGCTGACGCTCGCCGTCGTCATCGCCTCTCAGGTGTTCATGGTCAGCGGATCGCTTCCGTCGCTGTGGGCGGTGGTCCCGGTCTTCGTCGCCTTCGTGGCGCTGCTCGCACCGCTCGGAGCGCTGATCGGCCGTGCGTTCCGGCTCGACGAGCCGGGGCAGCGCGCGGTGCTCTTCAGCGGCGCGACCCGGAACTCGCTGGTCGTCCTGCCGCTCGCCCTCGCCCTGCCGCCCTCGTTCGCGCTCACGCCGCTCGTCGTCGTGACCCAGACCCTGGTCGAGCTGGTAGCGATGGTGGTGCTCGTCGCGGTCGTGCCGCGGATCGGCCCGGGGCAGCGCCGGAGACGGGGGACCGACGGCCGCTGATGCGGGGGACTCGGCTCGCGGCCGCCGGTGAGCGGAGCATCTCTATGGGGGATTCCCCGCTCCGTGCCGAGGAGCCCATGCCCTCCGCCTCCGACCCCGTCACGGGGTTGCCCTCGCCGATGGCTTGGGATATCAGCACGGGCACAGGCCGGTACCAGCATCGCGGCCCGATGCACAACTCCCGACGATCCGCCGCCGCGGACACCTGCGCTTTGTCCTCGGGGGGGCGGTCCTCTGCTGGAAAGGGCAGCGAGGACCAGGGCCTGCCGTCCGCGGGCGGGGAGGCATCCGCGATGCGGTGGGCACGTTTCCCGTGGGAACGGTGGGCGGGCTCTGCCAGCATGACGGGGTGCAGTATCTGACCCTGGAGATCCCGGTGCACATCTGGCAGCGGGTGGACGGGCGCGTGGACGACTCCATGGCTCTGGACGTGGTGGACGCGATCATGGAGTCTGTGATCGCCGGATCCTGCCTCCGCGACGCGGGATGGCGAGCTTCGGCGGCGTTCACGGGAGAGCGGGACGAGTTCAGCTGGCCGCCACCGGATGAGCCCTTGCCGATCACCCTGCGCCGTGCCCATTGGAGCTGGACTCGACTGCAGCTGGAGCGCTGGGAGCCCTATGAGACGGACGGCGTCGTGGCTCGGGCCCGCGCGTTCATCGAGGATGCGGTCGGGGTCGCGCAGCCCGGCGTCTCTGGAACGTGACCCCCGTCATCCTCCGGTCGTGCACGATATCCGTCTCGAGGAGGATGTACGCGCTGTTCGGGGCCGTAACGTGGTCATGGTCACCGCGAGTCGGGTCGCGGTTCTGGGGGACGGCGTTCGGGAGAACCACCCCGGTGAGGCCCACGGTTCGGGTCCGTGGGCCTCACGCTTCCCCTCTCTCCAGCCGCGACAGCGCCACCGACATCCGACGATGGAGATCTCTCGGTCGGCGCGAGCCGTGGACGGGCGAGGGCGGCGCCGTATCGGTGGCGTCAGCCGTCGAACAGGTCCGCATACGACGCGATCCGCAGCCCGACGCGCTCTGCCGAGGCGCGAAGCTCTGGGTCGTCGGTGACGAGCGCGTCGGCTTGGAGAGTCGCGACAGCGAGGTACTCCGCGGGGCGTGGATCGTCGGCGTCGAGCTGTGAGGCGATCCTCCACGCCGTGGAGCGGGAGACACGGTCGCCGAGCAGACGGATCTTCAGCATCGCGACGAGGTGGAGGAGGGCGCGGGCCTCGGTGTTTTCGCGCTTCCCCTCCCGTGTCTCACGATAGAGGAGGGCGAGAACGTCGGTACGGAGCGCGGACGGTCCGACGAGCGTGTGCCCGCGATCAGGCGTGTGCCCGTGAGCGACGAGTCGCAATACGGTGGGTGCGTCGACGGCGAAGCGCGTCATGAAGCCCATTCTCGCAGCCGCTCGGCCCGAGACATCGGGGGCGTCTCAGGGAGCGGTCTCGGTCGTGACCACTGGTCGTCGACGACCAGGAACAGCTCGGTGGATCGACGTCGCGGGAGATGCGGGATTCCGCAGCGCCTACCGGTAGTTGACGAACTGCAGGTCGATGTCGAGGTCGCTGCCCTTGAGCAGCGCGATGACCGTCTGGAGGTCGTCACGGCTCTTGGACTGCACACGCAGCTCGTCGCCCTGGATCTGGCTCTTCACGCCCTTCGGGCCCTCGTCGCGGATGATCTTGCCGATCTTCTTCGCGTTCTCGGAGGAGATGCCGTCCTTGAGGCTGGAGACGATGCGATACTCCTTGCCGCTGGCGAAGGGCTCGCCGGAATCCAGGCTCTTCAGGGAGATGCCGCGCTTGATGAGCTTCGACTGGAAGACGTCGAGGACGGCCTTCGCACGTTCCTCGGAGTTCGCCTTGATGAGGATCTGCTCCCCGCTCCAGGCGATCGAAGCGTCCGTGCCCTTGAAGTCGTAGCGCTGCTCGACCTCCTTGCGGGCCTGGTTCAGGGCGTTCTCCGCCTCCTGGTGGTCGACCTTGGAGACGATGTCGAAGGAGCTGTCAGCCATACAGGCAGTGTACCGAGACTGTCCGTCGGCCGAGACTTTGGAAACGCTTTCATGGATGATCGCCTCCACCTCGAACCATTACAGCTTGATATCGGGCGTGTCTCTCGTTGCGAAAACCAAGGACGTCCATGCATACTGTAAGCGCTTGCAGTTCTGTAGGCCACCCGCACCAGAGAGGCACACACCAATGAAGGTGAACAAGAGGGGCATCGTCGCCGCCGGCGTGATCGCCATGTTTTCCGCGCTGACGCTCGCCGGCTGCTCCACCGCGACGGACGAGGGCGACTCGCCGTCCGACGGCGAGGGCACGAGCACCCTGACCGTCTGGGTTGACGCGGAGCGGGTCGACGCGCTGCAGGGTGCGGCCGACTCCTACGAGGAGAAGACCGGGGTGAAGGTCGAGCTCGTCGGCAAGTCCGTCGACGACATGAAGGACGACTTCATCCAGCAGGTCCCGACGGGCAAGGGCCCCGACATCGTGATGGGCGCGCACGACTGGCTCGGAGAGCTCTCCACCAACGGCGTCGTCGCCCCCCTCGAGCTCGGCGACTCCGCCGAGGACTACCTCCCGGTCGCACTCCAGGCGGCGACCTACGACGGCACCGTCTACATGCTCCCCTACGCGGTCGAGAACATCGCGGTGCTGCGCAACGCCGACCTCGTCCCCGAGGCCGCGACCAGCTGGGACGACATGCTCTCCCAGGGCACGTTCGTCGTCGAGCAGGGCGCCGAGGGCAACCCCTACCACCTGTACCCGTTCCAGACGGCATTCGACGCTCCCGTGTTCGGCACCGACGACACGGGCAGCTACGACGCGAGCGATCTGCAGCTCGGCAGCGATGGCGGCTTCGCCTTCGCCGACTGGCTCGGTGAGCAGGGCGCCGCGGGCAACTTCAACACCGACATCGACGGTGAGATCGCGAAGCAGCAGTTCCTCGACGGCACTGCGGCCTTCTGGCTGACCGGCCCGTGGAACGTCGGCGCCGCGGTGGACGCCGGCATCGACGTCGCCATCGACCCGATCCCGAGCCCCACGGACCGGGCCGCCTCGCCGTTCGCCGGCGTCAAGGGCTTCTTCGTCAGCTCCGAGTCGGAGAACAAGGTCGCCGCGAACGACTTCCTCGTGAACTACATCGGCACCGAAGAGGTCCAGCTCTCCCTGTTCGAGGCCGGCAACGTGCTGCCCGCCCTGACCGCAGCGGCCGACACCGCGGCATCCGACCCGATCATCGCCGGCTTCCAGGCCGTCGGTGCCGACGCCGTCCCGATGCCCGCCATCCCCGCGATGGGCTCGGTCTGGCAGTTCTGGGGCGTCGCCGAGGCCGCCATCATCAACGGCGAGGACCCGCAGGCGACGTGGCAGAAGCTCGTCGACGACGTCACCGCGGCGATCCAGTAACGACAAGCTCGAACCTGCCGGGGCGGATGCGACGCGTCCGCCCCGGCAGAATCACGACGGGGTAGAGATGACCGATATCGCAGAGCCCACGGCTCCTCCGACGAAAAGACAGCGCCAGGCGGCGAGGATCGCCGAGGCCGCATCCGGCAACGTCGGCTGGCTGCTGCTGAAGATCGTCCTGCTGGCGATCGTCGACGCGGTCGCGCTGTACGCCGCGTTCGTCCTCCTCACGCACCAGGAGTGGCTGGTCCTCGGCCTCGTGACGGTCGTCACGGTCCTCGTCAACTACATCTACTTCTCGCGCAAGCGGATCCCGGCCAAGTATCTGACGCCGGGCATCATCTTCCTCGTCGTGTTCCAGGTGTTCACGCTGCTGTACACCGGGTACATCGGCTTCACGAACTACGGCACCGGGCACAACGGCAGCAAGGACCAGGCGATCTCCGCGCTCCTCGCCTCCGCGCAGGAGCGCGTCGACGACTCGCCGACCTACCCGGTCACCGTCGTGGAGCAGCTCGGAGCGCTCGGACTGCTCGTCACGGATCCGGACACGGGGGAGACGTCGGTCGGTACGAATGAACAGCCGCTCCAGGACGTCGACGCGACGATCGAGGACGGCAAGGCCGTCGCCGTGGACGGCTGGACCACGCTGACCTTCGCCCAGGTACTCTCGCGTTCCGGGGAGATCGAAGACCTCTCCGTGGCCTACAGCGACGACCCGAACGACGGCAGCATCCGCACGCCGGACGGGCAGAACGGCTACCTCTACGTCTCCACGCTCGAGTACGACGAGGCGTCGGACGCGATCGTCGACACCGAGACCGGCGCGGTCTACTCCGACATCGGCACCGGGGCGTTCACCGCCGAGGACGGCACGGAACTGCTGCCCGGATGGCAGATCACGGTCGGGTTCGACAACTTCGTGCGGGCCGTCACGGACGCCTCGATCCGCGGACCGCTCATCTCCGTCACGATCTGGACCTTCGTGTTCGCCCTCATCTCGGTGGCCTCGACGTTCTTCCTCGGCCTCCTGCTCGCGCTCGTGTTCAACAACACGAAGATGCGCTTCCGCAACGGCTACCGGATCATCCTGATCCTGCCTTACGCGTTCCCCGCCTTCCTGTCCGCCCTCGTCTGGGCCGGCATGATGAACGAGAGCTTCGGCTTCATCAACCAGGTGATCTTCGGCGGAGCCGAGATCCCGTGGCTCACCGACCCGACGCTCGCCAAGATCTCGATCCTCATCGTGAACCTCTGGCTGGGCTTCCCCTACATGTTCCTCGTCTGCATGGGCGCGCTGCAGGGCATCCCCGAGGACGTCAACGAGGCGGCGGTGATGGACGGCGCGAACGCCTGGCAGATCTTCCGCCGCATCAAGCTGCCGCTGCTGCTCGTGACCGTCGCGCCGCTGCTGATCTCGTCGTTCGCGTTCAACTTCAACAACTTCAACCTCATCTACATGCTCACCGGAGGCGGGCCGCGCTTCGGCGACGTCTCGATCCCCGTCGGCCACACCGACATCCTCATCTCGATGGTCTACAAGGTGGCGTTCACCGGCCAGAACCGCGACTACGGTCTCGCGTCCGCCTTCACCATCCTGATCTTCCTCGTGGTGGCGACGATCTCGATCGTCAGCTTCCGCAAGACCAAGGCGCTCGAGGAGCTGAACTGACATGACCACCGCCACCTCGGTCACCGACCTGCAGGGACCCCCGCCGCGCCGTCGATCCTTCGGCGCCTGGTTCGCCGACACCGGCTGGCGCCACCTCGTCGCGATCGTCGTCAGCGCCTTCGCGCTGTTCCCGCTGCTCTACGTGCTCTCGGCCTCGCTCAATCCGAACGGGACGCTGACCGGCTCGAACCGGCTGTTCTCCGCGATCGGCGTCGACAGCTACGTGCGCATCCTCACGGATCCGCAGAACCCGTACCCGCTGTGGTTCCTGAACACCCTCGTCATCGCGCTGGTCACAGGTCTGGTGACCGTGTTCATCGGCGCGTGCGCGGCATACGCGTTCTCGCGCATGCGCTTCGCCGGCCGTCGCGTTGGCCTGGTGACGATCGTCGTCGTGCAGATGTTCCCGCAGCTGCTCGCGGTGGTCGCGATCTTCCTGCTCATGTCGACGCTCGGCGACTGGTTCCCCGCGATCGGGCTGAACACGCACACCGGGCTCATCCTCGTGTACCTGGGCGGCGCGCTCGGCGTGAACACCTACCTCATGTACGGCTTCTTCAACACGATCCCGAAGGAGCTCGACGAGGCGGCACGCATCGACGGCGCAGGTCACGCCCGGATCTTCTTCACGATCATCCTGCGCCTGGTCGCTCCGATCCTCGCGGTCGTCGGCCTGCTGTCGTTCATCGGCACCGTCAACGAGTACGTGATCGCCAGCGTCATCCTCATCGACCCCGAGCAGCAGACCCTCGTCGTCGGGCTCACCAAGCTCGTCGCCAACCCGCGCTACGCGGACTGGTCGGCGTTCTCCGCCGGAGCCGTGATGGCGGCGATCCCCGTGATGATCCTGTTCCTCTTCCTGCAGAAGTACATCGTCGGCGGTCTGACCGCCGGCGCGACCAAGGGGTGAGGATGCCGGGGAAACCCGCCCGTCACGCGCGGGCGCTACCCTGAGCATCCCACCTCGGAAGAACGGCGAAGAATGACGACTCCGCTACCGCATCACGACGGCTCTCCCCTGCACGTCTCGAACCAGGCGCCGAGCCTCGGGGAGGTCGTGACCGTACGCCTCCGCGTGCCGGAGGGATACGGTCCGCTCGCCGCGGTCCGCACCCGGTCGAACCCGGATCACGAGCCGGAGTGGACGGATGCCGTCCGCACCGGCGTCGTCGACGGCTGGGAGTGGTGGGAGGCGTCGATCACGGTGCGCAACCCCCGCCACGGCTATCGTTTCGCGCTGCTGCACGCCGACGGCACGGCGGAGTGGCTCAATCAGGCCGGGCTCGGCCGGATCGAGGCCCGTGACGACGACGACTTCGCCCTCCTCGCGCATCCCGCGCCGCCGGACTGGCTCTTCGGCAGCGTGATGTACCAGGTGTTCCCCGACCGCTTCGCCCGCTCTGCGCAGGCGGACGCGCATCCGGCCCCGGAGTGGGCCATCCCGTCGAGGTGGGATGAGCCGGTGGACCCGGTCGTGCCCGCCCGCTCGGCACAGTTCTACGGCGGCGACCTGCCGGGGATCGTGGAGCATCTCGACCACCTCGTGACGCTCGGCGTCGACCTGCTGTACCTGACGCCGGTGTTCCCCGCGGCGTCCAACCACCGCTACGACGCCTCGAGCTTCGACGTGATCGACCCCCTCCTCGGCGGAGACGAGGCGTACGCCCGGCTGATCGCGGAGGCGCACGCCCGCGGCATCCGGGTGATCGGCGATCTCACGAGCAACCACTCCGGGGATCGGCACGAGTGGTTCCTCCGCGCCTACGGGAACCCGGACGCCGTCGAGTCGGGGTTCTACTACTTCACCGACGAGACCAACACCACCTACGAGTCGTGGCTGGGCAACCGTTCCCTCCCGAAGTTCGACTGGTCGAGCGAGCTGCTGCGCGAGCGCTTCATCACGGGCGAGGACTCGATCGTCGCCCGCTGGCTGAAGCCGCCGTACGGCATCGACGGCTGGCGGATCGACGTGGCGAACATGACCGGGCGTCTCGGCGATGTCGATCTGAACGCCGAGGTGCGGCAGCTGCTCGCGCAGACCGTGCGCTCGATCGACCCCGAGGCGATCCTGCTGGGCGAGTCGACGAACGATGCGGCGAGCGACCTGCAGGGCGACGGCTGGCACGGCGCCATGACCTACCCCTCGTTCACGCGGCCGTTGTGGGGCTGGCTGAGCGAGCCGGCCGGTGAGGCGTGGACCGACTGGGACGGCGCCCGGCGCACCGAGCCCTGGTTCTTCACCCAGCCGATCGGCGGCATCCCCCGGTACACGGCCCGCGACTTCGTTGACGCCGTGACGCGGTTCACCTCCGCGATCCCCTGGCGGGTGCGGCTCGGCAACATGCAGCCACTGGACACGCACGACACGGCGCGCTTCGCCACGAACGCCGCGCCGGGCACGATGCCGGTCGCGGTTGGACTGTCGATGACCCTGCCCGGTGTGCCGGTGGTCTTCGCGGGCGACGAGTTCGGGCTGACCGGTGCGGACGGGGAGTCCAGCCGCACGCCGATGCCATGGGGCGCCGAGTCCGAGCCGGCGGTCGCCGAGCTCCTCGGGATCTACCGCGCGCTCATCGCGCTGCGCCGCGGGCACGAGGTGCTCGCCACCGGAGGGCTGCGCTGGCTCCATGTCGACGACGAGACGATCGTGTTCGCGCGGGAGTCCGCCGAGGAGACGGTGCTCGTAGTCGCGACCCGCGGTGGAGCGGATGTGGAGCTCGCGTCCGGCCTCGTGCTCGGAACGGACGTCGCGCGGGAGCTGTACGGCGACGCGACGCTGGCCGTGGCGGAGGACGGCTCCGTGCTGATCACCGCGGAGGGACCGGCTTTCGCCGCCTGGTCGCTGCCCGGCGTCGTCGCGCCCTGACCGCCACGTTCGTCTTCCGCTCGTTGGGCGGGCATGCGCTGTTTGTCCTCGTTCGCGGTTCTTCTCTCGTTCGTTGAGCGAGCACGCCCTTTTCCCCTCCGTTCGTTGAGCGAGCACGCGCAGCGAGCGAGTCGAAACGGATCCCCCCGCCCCAATTTGTGAGGACGCTTGCGTAAAAGGGGTCCCGCCCGAGAGGATTTCGGAGTGACCTCCTCCTTCCCGCTCTCCTCCGGCTGGACCCTGCACCCCCGACGACTCGCCGACGGAGCCCCCGCTCTGCCGGATGAGATCCCGGCGAGCGTCCCCGGTGTCGTGCACACAGACCTGCTCGCGGCGTCCCTCATCGAAGATCCGTATCTGGATCTCAATGAGCAGAAGGACGCCTGGATCGGTCATTCCGACTGGTCCTATCGCACGGTCCTCCCCGCGCCGCCGGCAGGGGAGAGGCGGGATCTCGTCTTCGACGGCCTCGACACGATCGCGACGATCCTCGTCGACGGCGTCGAGATCGGCCGCACCCGCAATCAGCACCGCGCCTACCGCTTCGACGTGACGGGGACGGCCCGCGAGGGCAGTGTCCTGGAAGTGCGCTTCGCCGATGTGTGGGCCTATGCGGAGGCGCTGCGCGACGAGCTCGGCGCCCGCCCGAACGAGTATCCGACCCCCGGGAACTTCGTGCGCAAGATGGCGGCGAACTTCGGCTGGGACTGGGGGCCGCAGCTCGTGACCGCCGGCATCTGGCGCGAGGTCCGGTGGGAGGGGTGGGATGTCGCGCGCTTCGACGAGGTCGTCACCCAGATCACCGTGGACGATGCCACGGGCGTCGTCCAGGTCTCGGCGAGCGTGATCGGCGAGACGGATGCCGCGACCTCCGTGCGGATCGCCGTCGGCGGCGCGGAGGCGTCCGCCGCCGTGGTCGAAGGGCGCGCGGTGCTCGAGGTCCGCGTCGCGGACGCCGAGCTGTGGTGGCCGCGCGGATATGGCGCCCAGACGCTGCACGACCTGGCCGTCGAACTCCGACGGGACGGACGGGTGCTCGACAGCCGGTCCCGTCGCGTCGGATTCCGCAGGATCGAGCTGGACACGAGCCAGGACGAGCACGGCACCGGCTTCACCTTCGTCGTCAACGGCATCCGCACCGTGATCCGCGGCGCGAACTGGATCCCCGAGGACTGCTTCCCGTCGCGCGTGACCCGCGAACGGTACCGCGCACGCCTCGGCGACGCCGTCGAGGCGAACCTGAACCTCATCCGCGTCTGGGGCGGCGGCATCTACGAGTCCGACGATTTCTACGACCTCTGCGACGAGCTCGGGCTCCTGGTCTGGCAGGACTTCCTCTTCGCGTGCGCGGCGTACCCGGAGGAGGAGCCGCTGCGCGGCGAGATCGAAGCCGAGGCGCGCGGCAGCATCGCGCGCCTGAGCGGGCATGCCAGCCTCGCGCTGCTCAACGGGGCGAATGAGAACATCGAGGGCTGGAACGACTGGGGGTGGCAGGCGAAGCTCGACGGGCGCACCTGGGGCCTCGGCTACTACCTCGACCTGCTTCCGAGTCTGGTCGCGGAGCTCGCACCGTGGACGCCGTACTGGGCGAACAGCCCGTACTCCGGGACGATGGACATCCATCCCAACGATCCGGCGCACGGCACGAAGCACATCTGGGACGTCTGGAACCGGGTCGACTACACCGGCTACGCCGCCTCCGTCCCGCGCTTCGCCGCCGAGTACGGTTTCCAGGGGCCGCCGACCTGGTCGACGCTGACCGCCGCGATCCACGACGAGCCGTTGACGCCGGAATCACCGGGGATGCTGCTTCACCAGAAGGCGGCCGACGGGCAGGAGAAGCTCCGCCGCGGGATGGCGCCGCATCTTCCCGAGCCGCGCGACGTCGAGGAATGGCACTATCTGACCCAGCTGAACCAGGCGAGGGCGGTCGCCTTCGGCACCGCGTTCTGGCGCGCGCAGCGCCCGGTCTGCATGGGCACGATCGTCTGGCAGCTGAACGACTGCTGGCCTGTCACCTCGTGGGCGGCCGTCGACGGCTACGGACGGCGCAAGCCGCTCTGGCATGCACTTCGCCGGGTGAACGCGGAGCGCATCGGGGTGTTCGCGGACGCCGGGCGCGCGCTCGTCCTCGTGAACGACTCGCTCCAGGACTGGGAGGGGACGGCGAGCGTGCTCCGCCGTAGGTTCGACGGCTCGGTCGCCGGCGGAGACGAGTTCCCCTTCCACGTCCCCGCGCTGTCCAGTGCGCGCTTCGCGCTCTCGGAGACGGGCGAGGTCGTCCCGCGTGAGGAGGTGCTCGTCGCCGTGGTTCCGGGCATCGAGCGCCCGCTCGTGCACGCTTTCGCCGAGGACCGCGATCTCGCGCTGGAGGATGCGGTGGTCGACGTCGCCGTGGGGGAGTGGTCCGGCGGCTCCCAGTCGGTGACGCTGACGGCGTCGTCGTTCGTGCGCGGGGCCTCGCTGTTCCCTGATCGGGTGGACGCGGCATCCTGGGTCAGTGATCTGGATCTCGACATCTTCCCCGGGGAGCCCGTCACGGTGCGGGTCCACAGCGCTGCTCCGCTCGACGCAGCGGCGCTCGCCGCGACGCTGCGGACGCTGAACCCTCTGGTGTCCGCCGCTTCGCGCTGAGGGGCGCCTCTTCTCGTTCCCCGCCCTCGGCCTGTCTACGGTCGCGTGTCTGGGTCGTTGCGGGTGCGCGTTGACTTGACCGACGACAACCCGGACACGGATGCCGAGACGCTGTCGGGCCCCTCGCGGTATCATGCCACGCATGCTATCTTGTGATGCATGGCAATGGACGTCGGGGCGCAGATGCGCAAGGGAGTGGTCGAGTACTGCGTGCTCGGCCTGCTCTCCCGCGAGCCGATGTACGGCTGGCAGCTCGCCGACGGGCTCACGCAGGCGGGGCTCATCGCGAGCATCGGCACGCTGTACCCCCTGCTGGGCCGGCTCCGCGACAACGGCTGGGTGACGACGTTCGACCAGCCCAGCGAGTCGGGACCGGTCCGCAAGTACTACCGGCTGACGGATGCCGGGATCGCGCAGCTGGCGCAGTTCCGGGCGCACTGGACGCCCTTCGCCCGTGTCGTCACGGGCATCGTGGGAGAGGAATCATCATGATCGAGACCGACGCCGACCGCCTCCGCGCGGACTTCCTGACCAGGCTCGACGACGCCATGCGGACTCTGCCGCACGGGGTCGCCGCCGACATCAGGGCGGGGATCGCCGAGGAGCTGGACGGACTGGACGCCGCGGCGACGGCGGAGCGGATCGCCCGGCTCGGGGATCCGCAGGACATCGCCCGTGAGGCGCAGGACGAGGTGCCCGTCTCTCCGATGGTCGTCGTCGCGCCGCCCGTCGCCGCGGCCTCCGCGCCGAGGCCGCCGGCCGCGAGCACTCGCGGATTCGCGATCGCGGCGGCCCTGACCCTGAGCTTCGGGGGCTTCGTCGTGCCGTTCGCGGGATGGGTCGTCGGCGCGGTGCTGGTGTGCTTCAGCACGCTGTGGCGCAGCGGGGAGAAGGCCGTCGCGATCCTCGTCCCGCTCGTCACGGCGACGATCTCGATCCTGGTATGGAGCTCCTTCACCGTGATCACGACGGTGGAGGAGAGCGGCGAAGGCGTCGCCGGCGGCGCGAACCCCCTGATGCCGGTCTGGTACGACATCCTGTGGTCCGGTGCGCTCCTCATCGGCATCCTCCTCGTCCCGGCATCCGGGCTCTGGCTGCTCTGGCGCCTGCGCGGACGCACGGAGCGCTGAGGAGGACGGCGGAAGGGCATCTCCGCCGCCTCCGCGTCCCGGCGTTGCGTCCCTCGCCATCGTCGTCGCGGTCGTACCGTGGAGGCATGGCTCGTGTGGGAGGACGCAACCTGGCGTTCAGCTGGATCGTCGGCGTCCTCTGCGCGGGGTTCGTCGGCCTGCTGGTGTGGCTCGCCGTTCCGGCGGGGCCCGTGCTGGTCGAGATGGTCGGCGACGGACTGCGTCAGCTGTCGCCCTCGCCCTGAGCTTCCGAAACGTCGGCACGCCTCCGGCGCATGCGCTTCGCCCGGCGATATCCTCGCACTGCACATTTCCTACGAGAGGCGCCCCCATGAGTGACCCCGAGGTTCCCCAGCCCGAGAGGCCGGACGACGTCGATGACGTCGTCGGCAGCGCCAAGGCCGGTCTCGACGCCGCCGCGGCGGCAGGCGCGGACGTGCCGGCCGAGACCTCTGACGCGACCGAGGACGTCGCCGCTCAGGAAGACGCGGCAGCCCTCGCCGCGACCGACGAGGGCGCCGCCGTCGTCGATCCCGACCTCGCCGCCTTCGAGGCCGCGGAGCAGGAGCACCCCGGCACCTTCGGGCCGCCCGATGACATCCCCGCAGCGCGCGACGGCATCGCCGGAACCGTGCCGGCGGACGCCGATGCGGCGGAGCCCGATGTCCTCGCGGCATCCGCGCCGGTGACGAGCGTGTACGACGCGGCCACGGATGCCGAGACGCAGGTCGTCCCGTCCGAGCCCGTCCTCGCCCCGGCCGCCGTGCTCCCGCAGCCCATCTTCGTGCAGGCTCCCGAGCCGCCGCGCGAGCGCGGGAACCGCGGCACCGCCGGGCTCATCGGCCTGCTGGCGACCGTGGTCTTCGCCGTCCTCCTCCTCGGCGTCACCCTCGGCCTCGCAGCCCTCGCCGGCGACGTGACCGGAGAGAACATCGGCGAGGCCGCGCTCGCACCGCTGACCACCTGGGGGTTCTGGACGCCGGTGGTGGTGTTCTTCCTGGGCTTCTGGTTCCTGGGTGCGATCATCAACCGAGGCCGCTGGGGACTGTGGGTCGTGTTCGGCCTCATCGTCGGCGTGATCGCGTACTTCGGATACATCCTCGGCCAGCTTTTCGAGGCGCCGTTCTGGCTCATCACGGCCTCCGAGGGCGCCGAGCTCGTCGGCGAGCAGGTCTATGCGCCGCTGGCCATCGCCGCGTTCGTCCTCGGGCGCGAGCTCACCATCTGGTTCGGCGCATGGGTCGCCCGCAGCGGCGCCCGCAAGACGGAGCTCAACGCAGAGGCGCAGCGCGAATACGAGCGCACCCTCGAAGCGGGACCGACCCTGCCGAGGTGACCACGAGCGGCACAGCTGACGACCCCCGCGGGCCCGAGTCCGCGGGGGTCTCTGCCATCCTGGCGCTGGTGCTGTCGACGGTGGGCCTCTTCGCGCTCGCCGTCTTCGGGCTCGGCCTGCTGAGCCTGGTGACCGATGCCGACATCATCGCCGTCCCCGGGCTTGGCCAGGCTCCCGGCATCGTCGGGATGGCCGCAGCCGTCGCCGTCTTCGCCGGCGTCGAGTGGGCGGCCGTGCGCATCGCCAGGCCGCTGTACCGCTCGGTCTGGGTGACGGGATTCGCGACGGCCCTCGCGCACCTGGCCGTCGTCGCGCTGGGCGCCCTGCTCGCCGCAGGAGGAGACGTGATCACCTCCCTCGCCGTGGCCGGCGACCTCGTCCGCGGCGGCGCGAGCCTCGTCCTGCTCCTGGCCGCCCTCGTCGCCGGCTGGGGAGGGATCGCGCTCCGGCGCACCCGCGCGCGCCGTCCGCACTGGCCGTGGGAGGACGACGAGGAGTGACGTCACGTCGCAAAAACGGGCATCGAGGCGTGTCGCACCGTAACCTGTAGATGTGGAGCGCTCTCTGGAGACGCAGGTCGACCAGGCCGTGGAGGCCTGGCTCCGCTGGGTGCCGCGCTGGGAGCCGGCCACCCACCGGGGACGCGTCGCGCCCTGCCGGAGGTGCCTCGGGTCGCCGATCCTCTCCGCGGTGGGCATCGGCGGCAACGTCCCGCACGGCGTGCAGCACGGCCTGTCGACGCGGATCAAGACGATCGTCGATCACGCCGTCGCCGAGTACACCGCACGGAATCTTCCGATGCTGCAGCGCGAGCTCGACCAGCAGGCGGCGCGCAACCTCGCGCGCAGCTACCGTCCGAGCGAGGATCTCGCCCCGGAGTTCGAGGGCATGCCGCTGGACCCCGACCCTGTGCCGGGCGCGCCCTTCCTCTTCACGATCGCCGGCCTCGCCGACGACGACGCCGAGGAGCTCCCGCCGCTGCCGCCGCTGAGCGACGAGGCCAAGGCGGCGCTCCGGCAGGAGGTGACCCTCGCCGACGAGTACGCGAACATGGTCGGGCGGGAGATCTGCGGCCTGCTGCTGCGGCACCGGCTCTCGGTGCAGGCGGCGATATCACAGTACGTCGAGCCGCAGATCGAGGCTCTGCTGGAGGAGCTGACGCAGTCGCTGGACGCTCCTTTCGATCCCGACGCCCCGTAGCGCGGCCCGGCGCCGGGGCATCCGGGTTCACGATGCAAGCCGTCGCCAGTGCGACGACAGCGCCGTGAAAGCCGACGGGCGGATGCTGAGGACATGACAGACCTCACCTCCGAATGGGCCGTCGAGGCCACCGGGCTCGTGAAGGTGTTCGGCCAGAACCGGGCGGTCGACGGCGTCGACCTCCGGGTCCGCACCGGCACCGTCTACGGAGTGCTCGGACCCAACGGCGCCGGCAAGACGACCACCATCAACATGCTCGCGACGCTCATGCGCCCGGACGGCGGCGCCGGGCGCATCTTCGGCCACGACGTCGTCCGCGAACCGCAGATCGTGCGACAGCTCATCGGCGTGACCGGGCAGTTCGCCTCCGTCGACGAGACCCTCTCCGCTACGGAGAACCTCGTGATCTTCTCTCGTCTGCTCGGCCTGTCGCGCGCCGATGCCAGGGCGAAGAGCAGCGAGCTGCTCGAGCGCTTCGGGCTGGCCGACGCCGCCCGCCGCCCGCTGAAGAACTTCAGCGGTGGGATGCGCCGGCGACTCGACCTCGCCGCGTCGCTCATCGCCCAGCCGCCGCTCATCTTCCTCGACGAGCCCACCACCGGGCTCGACCCCCGCACGCGCGGGCAGATGTGGGACACCATCCGCGAACTGGTCGCGACCGGATCCACGGTGCTGCTGACGACGCAGTATCTCGATGAAGCGGATCAGCTCGCCGACCGGATCGCGGTCATCGACCGAGGGCGCGTCGCGGCCGAGGGGACCGCCGACGAGCTCAAGGCATCGGTCGGCACCTCCAGCCTGCAGCTGCGTCTCGCGGAGGCGGCCGACACCCAGGACGCGCTGCACGCGATCGAGCGGGTGCTCGGCGTCCGGGGGACGCTTTCGCCCGAGGCGTCCCGCATCACCGCCCCGATGGCGGACGCCGACCTGGTGGCCGACCTGCTCATCGCGCTCCGCCAGAGCGGCATCCACGTGACGGAGCTCAGCGTTCAGAAGCCGACGCTCGACGAGGTCTTCCTCACGATCACGGGACACGACGCGGGCGGGAGCGAACAGCAGGAGAACCAGGACGAGAAGGAAGAGGTGCACGCATGAGCGCGGTCGTCGAGGCGCCGCGCCGGATCGTCCCGGCCGTGGAGCGCGATCTCAAGAACCGCACGAGCCTCTCGCAGACGCTGCAGAACACGGTCACGATGGCGTACCGCGGTCTCGTCAAGATCCGGCGCACGCCCGAGCAGCTGTTCGACGTGACGCTGCAGCCGATCATCTTCACGCTGATGTTCACCTATATCTTCGGCGGAGCGATCTCGGGCGACGTCGTGTCCTATCTGCCCACCATCATCCCCGGCATCCTCGTGCAGACCGTCATCACGACCTCGGTGGTCACCGGCACCCAGCTGCGCGAGGACATGGACAAGGGGGTGTTCGACCGGTTCCGCTCCCTGCCGATCGCCCGCATCGCCCCGCTGTCCGGTGCGCTGCTGGCCGACACGGTCCGCTATGCGATCGCGACCGTGCTCACCTTCACGATGGGCTACCTGATGGGGCTGCGCCCGGAGGGGGGCTTCGTCGCCGTCGTCGGCGCTGGGCTGCTGGTGATCGCCTGCTCCTGGGCGATCAGCTGGATCTTCGCCTTCTTCGGTGTCATCGCGCGCACAGCCTCGAGCGTGCAGGGCATCTCGATGCTGGTCCTGTTCCCGCTGACGTTCCTCTCCAACGCCTTCGTGCCGGTGGACACCATGCCCGGATGGCTGCAGTGGTTCGTGAACGTCAACCCCGTCTCGCATCTGGTCACAGCGGTGCGGGAGCTCGTCAACAACGGCGCCTTCACCGGCGACGCCTGGGTCTCGCTGCTCGGCGCGGCCGTGATCGTGCTGATCTTCGCGCCGCTGACCGTGCGCGCCTATATGCGCAAGGCCTGACCGGCTGCGACGGGAACAGGCGGCAGGGGAGGACGCTCCGGACGGGGCGTCCTCCCCTGCCGTCGTCGTGCCGCGGCGTCGTCCGGCGCCGTGTCGTCGTGCCCCCTCTCCGGCGATCAGCCCGCGCGCCCTCGCAGCACCTCGTAGGCCCTGTCGGCGCGTGCGGCGACCGGCAGCGCGGATGCCGCGGCCCGTGCCGACGACACGACGTCGTCGCCGACGATCCCGGCCGCGCGAGCGCGATGCGCCGCGATGTGCAGGCTGGGCAGATCCTGACGGGCGCCGAGCACCTCAGCGAGCGCGAGCGCCTCGATCGCGCGCGCCCGCAGCGGCGGGAGGTCCAGCGCCCACGAGGACCATCCGGCGAGCGCGGCGCCCAGGACCGGTTTGTCGACGAAGTCCGGCCGCATCCGCCGCAGCGCGAGCACCCGGCTCCGAAGGCGACGCGCCCAGCGGGCCATCGCGTCGTCCGGCAGCGTGCGGTCCATAGCGGCCGCGGAGACGAATCCCGCCATCGCGATCACGTACCAGGGCGAGGCCCGCTGGTCCACAGAGTGGAAACGCTCCAGTGCCCGCTCGTAGCCGGCCAGAGCCGTCCGCGGATTGCCTCGGGCGCGCTGAACCTCGGCCAGGCCGAACCATCCGATCGCCCCGAACTCGAGCCCCTCCTGGGTGAGCTCGCCGAGCGAGGCCAGCCGCTCGAACAGGGCGTCCGCCTCGTCGAGACGTCCGAGGGCGATGAGGCTGCCGCCGAGAGTCCAGTCCAACTGGCGGAGCTCCTCCTCCGCACCGAAGTCCTCGAAGCCGCGCCGCGCGCGCTCGAACCAGATCATCGCCTGTGCCGGATCCGCCGACTGGCTCGCCAGCTGCGCAGCGGAGCTGGCCGCCATCGCGGACAGCCAGGACTGCTCAGAACGCTCCGACAGCTCCCAGGCGCGGCGGGAGGAGACGGCCGCCGTCACCGCGTCGCCGTCGTTCTCGGCGAACTGCGCGGTGAGGATCTCGCCGACCAGACGCACCGAGGGATCCTCCGACTCGCGCAGCCCGGCGAGGACGGCGACCATCCGGCCCGGGTCCGAGGACTCGTCGATCACGGCGGTGAGCGCGCGCCAGGGTGGGCTCATCCGCTCCGCATCGCGACGAAGCAGCCTGCGCGTCCGCGCGAGCGCCCGCAGTCCGCGGGGGTCGTCGGCGAGAAGCGCGAAGACGGCGCAGGGGAGCAGCACCGTCGCGAGCGCATCCCCCGGCACCGCCTCATCCGGCATGTCCCTGACGGCGTCGAGGATCGCGGGGACGAAGCCGAAGAGCTCGGTGAACGCGCCCCGTACGATCCAGGACTGCGTGAGCGTCGCGGCGACGAGGACCGCCTCCGCGATCCGACGCGTGTCGAGCGCGTGACGGAGTGCGGCGAGGAGGTTGTCGTGTTCCGCGCGTATCTCGCGGAACACCTCGGCCCGGAGCGGGGCGTAGGGCCCGAACAGGCTCGCCCCCGCCTTGCGCGTGTACGCGCCGGCCCAGCTCAGGACCGCGTCCCAGGCGGCGCTTTCGCCGCCGCCGGCCGCGAGCCGTGCAAGGCCGAACTCGCGCACGGTCTCCAGCATGCGGAAGCGGATGCCGGAGGTGAGCCGGTCGTCCACGACGACCAGCAGCGACTGCGCGACGAGGCGGTCGAGGATATCGTCGGCCTGTGTCGCTCCCAGCACTCCGGCGGCTGTCGTCGCGGAGAACCCGGCCGGCAGCAGCGACAGCGCGGCGAGCGCATGCTGCGCGTCCGGATCGAGCAGGTCCCAGCTCCATTCGATGACGGCCTGCAGGGTGCGGTGCCGTTCGGGGGCTGATCGGTCTGCGCTCGTCAGCAGCGCGAAGCGGTTCTCCAGCCGCGCCTCGATCTGCGCAGCGGTCATGCTTCGCACGCGGGCCGCCGCGAGCTCGATGGCCAGGGGCAGGCCGTCGAGCCGCTCGCACAGCCGGATCACGGATGCCCGATCCAGCACGGCGTCTGGGCGGACGGCGCGAGCGCGATCGAGGAACAGCCGCACGGCAGGGCCCGGCTTCTCATCCGCATCCGCAGCGGTGCCCGTGCTCAGCGCGGAGACGGGGTGCACGATCTCTCCGGCGATGGCGATCGGCGTCCGGCTCGTGGTCAGCACCCTCAGCGTCGGGACGGATGCGAGCATGTCCGCGATCCACTCCGCCACGCCGCCGACGATGTGCTCGCAGTTGTCGAGCACGAGCAGCGCCGGGCGCTCGCTCAGCATCGCCACGACGCGCGAACGGAGATCGGGCTGCAGACGGGCGTCGGCGAGCCGCCCGCCCGCGCGCGCCTCGCTGATGCCGAGGGCGTCGGCGATCGCCGGGGCGAGGTCATCGTCGTCCCGGATGCCTGCGAGCGGGACGACGGCGACGAGGGGCGAGAAGGACGCCGCGGCCACGGACTGCGCGAGTCGGGTCTTGCCGATTCCTCCGACGCCGAGCAGAGTGACCAGGCGCGCCGTGGCCAGCTCGGATGCGATCTCGCGCAGCTCGGTCTCGCGCCCGATCAGAGGGTTCGGCTCGGCGCGGAGTCCGATCCGCGCCTGCGCGGACGGTGCGGACGAGCCGCCGCGCAGGATGCCGGCGTTGAGCGCCGTCGCGGCCGGTCCGGGATCGGAGCCGAGATGCTCGCGCAGACGCTCCCGCAGGGCGGCGAACACCGCCAGGGCCTCCTGCGGGCGATCGTCGGCGGCCAGCGCCGTCATGAGCTGGATGTGCATCGGCTCGTCGTACGGGTGCGAGGCGACCCGGGATGCGAGCGCGACGACGGCCTCGCCGGGCCGACCCAGCGCGATCAGGGAGCGGGCCCGGGACGTCTCCATCCTGTCGCGCAGGGCGGATGCGGTCTCGCTGAGCGCCGTCGCCACCGGTGCGCGGCCGAGGTCGGCGCCGGGCTCGCCGTGCCACAGCGCGAGGGCGTCGTCGAACAGCGCCAGCCGGGCCGGATCCGCCTCGTCGAGCCGTGCGGCCTCAGCATCCAGATCCTGTGCGACCGACAGGTCGGTGTCGACAGCGAGGGCGTAGCCGTCGACCTCGCTGCGGATGAGGTCGGCCGGCGTCGTGAGCGTCGCTCCGGCTGCGGAGCGCAGCCGGGAGACGAGGGTCTGCACCGAGCCGCGGGGATTGCGGGGCGGGTCGTCGCCCCACAGGTCGTCGGCCAGGGCCTCGGCGCCGCGCCTTCCGGGCGCGGCCAGTGCGAGGGAGGCGAGCAGCGCTCGGCTGGTCGCACCGGGGAGGGTCGTCCGCCGTCCGTCGGCCGCGATGATCGCGACCGGGCCGAGCACGGAGACTCTGGTGGCTGGCGCTCTCACTGCGTCAGCATACTGCGGCGTCCCTTGACGCGCCCCGCGTGGCTCGGGGAGCGGCGCGGATACGGCGATCCGCCCGTGGGTTCGCTGTGAACATGCCGTGGCGCTTGAAGGGCACGACGCGCAGTAGCTATCGTTTTTCGATAGATATCAGCCGCTTGTCGATAGGTGTGAAATGCAGCCCCGCGTCACTCTCGTGCTCAAGGCCCTCATCGTCGTGATGGTCGGGCTCCTCCTCGTCGCCCAGGTCGTCATGGTTCCCTCGGTGGCTGCGGGCACGGCCGCGCAGAACCCGGATCTGGCTTTCCTCCGCGTGCCGGGGATCATCGGGGCCGTGCTGTTCCTGGTCCTCGTCCAGATCGTGCTGCTGTGCATCTGGAAGCTGCTCTCCCTCGTGCGCACCGATGAGATCTTCAGCCCTCGAGCCTTCCGGTACGTGGACATCATCATGGCCGTCCTGATCGCCGCGGCCGTCCTCATCGCGGCCTCGCTCGTCGTCATCTACAGCGCGCGGGCGGTCAATCCCGGCATCCTCCTCCTCGGCGTGCTCGGCATCGTCGTCGGCGTCGCGCTCGCGCTCCTCGTCGCGGTGCTGCGGGGGCTGCTCCGCAAGGCCCTGCAGCTCGAGCAGGACCTGTCCGAGGTGGTCTGATGCCGATCGTCATCGACCTCGATGTGCAGCTGGCCCTCAAGAAGATGAGCGTCCAGGAGTTCGCCGACGCCATCGGCATCACGCCGGCGAACGTCGCCGTGCTCAAGAACGGGCGCGCCAAGGCGGTGCGCTTCACGACGCTGGACGCCATCTGCCGAGTGCTGGAGTGCCAGCCGGGCGACATCCTGCGCTGGACCGCCGAGGAGGACGAGAAGTGAACACGGTGACGGCCTGGGGCGAGGACATTGCCAGGCGCCTCCTCGACGAGACGCTCTGCCCGGTGTGCGCGAGCGCACGGCTGGTCGACGGATGCTGCTCCTTCTGCGGCGCCGACCTGCGGGGCGAGCCGGGCGACCGCGTGTGGAGCGCCTCCGAGGAGGCGGCCAGGGCGCTGCGGGCGCGGGATGCGATGCTGCGCGGCGTCCCGCGGGTCACGCTGCCGCCGCTGGTCGCGTCGCCGCCCGCACCGGTGGCACCGGCTCCTCCCCGGCCGGCCCCCGCTCGCCCGGCGCCAGAGGACAGCACCTCGCTGCAGTCGGTGCTCGCCGTCGCGGGCGCGGGGCTCTTCGGCATCGCGGCGGTCGTGTTCACCTTCCTCAACCCCGATCTGACCGACCGTGCGCTGCGCAGCGGGATCGTGGCGCTCATCACCCTCGTCTTCCTCGCGGCATCGCTTCTGCTCGCCCGGCGGGGACTGCGGTTCTCCGCCGAGGCGATCGGCGCGCTCGGGCTCGTCTTCGTCGGCATCGACGTGTGGGCGTTCGCCCAGCTCGGCGGCTCCCCTCAGGACACCTGGCTGCTCGCCGCTCTCGCGGCGGGCGTCGCCGGCGCGGTGCTGACGGCGGGCGGGATGCGCGCACGCATCCGCTCGTGGAGATGGGGCGGCATCATCGCCCTGTCCGCGGTGCCCGCGATGACCGGATACGCGGCCGGCGATCCGCTCGGGGCCGCGATCGGGCACCTCGGCACGGCCTTCCTCGCGGCTGCGCTGCTCGGCGGGGTGAAGGGACTCGGCCCCTTCGACCGGCGGACGCTGACCGCCCTGCAGCTCGCCGCCGTGCTCTCCGCTCCCGTCATCGCTCTGGTGCAGGTGCTGGACGATCCACATCCGGCGCGCGGGTTCGCGGCGCTGGCCCTCGTCTTCGCCTTCGCCGCCGTGAACGCGGCGCTCACGGCGCGGCACGCGCTGCCCGGGCTCTGGAGCTTCCTCGCGGGCGGCGCCGCCGTCAGCGCGATCGTCTTCGCCGGGCACGCCGTCGAGGTGGCCTCCGTCCAGACCGCCTGGTGGCCGGCGGTGATCGCGACGGTCGCGGCCTGCGCCTTCGGGGCGATCGCCCTGGCGCCGGCGCCGGGGACGGTGCGCCGGGTTCCGCTGGCGATCGGCGCCCTGGTGCTCCCCGCGCTGATCGCCGCCGTCCCCCTGCTGTTCGCGATCACCTCGGGTCTGGGGGCTCTCGGAGGGCTCGCCGCCGACCGGCCGCCCTCGAGCGAGCCGGAACGCGTGGCGTGGCCCTTCCTCGTGGCGCTGGTCGGCATCGCGGTCGTCCTCGTGGCGTTCGGCCGCCTGGCGGTGCGGCGCGCTGAGCTGCGCGTCCTCGCGCTGGCGACGGATGCGGTCGCGGTCCTCGCCGCGGCGGCCGCCCTCTTCGCGTTCGCGTGCCTGCCGCTGCTCCCGCTCGCCGTGCGCGTCGACGCCGCGCTCGTGCTGACCGTCCTCGCGGCGGAGATCGTGCGCAGGACCGGCGCCGCCGGCACCAGGGTGACGGGATCGCTCACGGCCATGACCGTGCTCGTCGCGGTGCACGGGCTGCTCCTCGCCATCGCCGCGATCTCCTGGACGGATCCGGTGCTGGCGCCGTTGGCGGGGATCGGCGTCCTCGCGGTTCTGGCCGTGATCGCCGCCGCGACGCCCAGGGCGGCCCGCTTCGTCCATGCCGGGGCGGGCTTCGGCTACGCGCTGGTCTGCGTCGGCGCCGCGCTCGGGTCCACGGCGCTGAGCCCGGTCGCGGTGCAGTGCCTGACCACCTCCGCGGGTCTCGTCACGGCGATCGCCGCGACGTTCCTCCGGTGGATAGGCCCCCGCACCTGGTACGCCGTGCTCGCGGTGACCGCCGTCCCGTTCGTGATCGGCATCGCGCAGGTCCTGGTCGAGCGCAGCGGATGGACCGCGCTCTCCACGGCGCTCGTGTTCGCGCTGTGCCTCGCACTGCTGCTGACGCGCAGACCCGGCCTCACCGCGACGCTGCGCATCGGAGCGTCGGCGCTGCTCGTCCCCGCTCTCGCCGTGGTCGTGCTGTGCCTCGGCGCTCAGCTGCTCGCCACGAGCGGGTCTCCGGTCGTCCTGCCCGTCATCGCCGTCGTGGTGGCTGCCGCCCTGTCGGCGGGGGAGCCGATCGCCCGCGGGCTGCTCCGCGCCGGGCGCGACCGGCGCACGGCGGACGGAGCGCGGATCGCGATCGAGGCGTCCGCTCTGCTCACCGGGGCGATCGCCGTGGCCCTCGCCCTGGTACGCGAAGCCGCCGGACCGGTCACGACGATGATCGTGCTCGTGATCCTCGGTGCGGGCGGTGTCGTCACAGCGCTCGCCGCCCATCGCCGGTACGGCTGGTGGCTGGCGGGAGCGGCCTTCACCGGAGCCCTCTGGTGCGTGTGGGGCGTCGCGGGCGTGACGCTCCTCGAGGCGCATCTGCTGCCCCCGGCCATCGGCGCGGCGCTCGTCGGCGCCGTGCTCGTGCTCCGCGGTGCTCCGGCTGTGCCGCTGTACGCCACAGGCCTGGGGATCGCCGTCCTGCCCTCGCTGTTCCTCTCGGTCTCCGAGATGGACGCCCCCGGCGCCGGACCGTGGCGTCCGCTCGCGCTGCTCGCCGGCGCCTGGCTGCTCGTCGGCCTCGGCGCGCTGTGCGGGCGGAGCACCGTGGCCCGGCCGCTGCGGATCCCCGCCTTCGTCTCGGCCGGGGTCGCGGCGGCGGCGGGGCCGGTGCTCGGCCTCCGGATGGGGCTCGGATCGCTCGGCCCGGATGCGCATTCGCTGGTGCTGTTCGCGCTCTGCGCCGGTGCGGGACTCGTCTCGGCGGGGGCGCTGGCGCTCGCGGCGGCCGGCATCCGGGAGGCGGCTCCCGATGGGCACAGGGTCCGCTCGTCGCGCTGGACGGCGGCTCCCGCCTTCTTCGCGCTCGTCCTGTCCTGCTGGACCGCGATCGAGCGGGACTGGGGATCCATCTGGGCGATGTGGGCTCTGACGATCGTGCTGCTCATCGTGATGCTCGTCGCCGCCGTGCGCGGGGGGAGCACTCTCCTCCCCCCGGTGTGGTTCCTGTTCGCCCTCGCCTTCGTGACGGCCGTCGTGGCGTGGAGCCCGCGCGATCTCCGCGTGGAGTGGTTCTCGCTGCCGCTCGGCGCCTTCCTCGTCGCCGCAGGCGTCGCGGGGCTGCGCCGCAGATCCGCGGCGAGGACGAACGCGCCGGCGGCGTTCGACGAATGGCCGGCCGGGGTCGCCGGGTCGTGGCCGCTGCTCGCGCCGGGGATCGTCGTGACGATGAGCGCCTCGGTCGTGGCGACCTTCACCGATCCGCTGACCTGGCGCGCCGTCCTCGTGATGGTGCTCGCGCTTCTGGCGATCCTGATCGGTGCGATCAGGCGTCTCGCCGCCCCGTTCGTGCTGGGGCTCATCGTCCTCCCGGTCGAGAACGTGTTCGTCTTCACCGTGCAGATCGGGCGCGGCATCGCGTCGATGCCCTGGTGGATCACGCTCGCCGTCGTCGGCGCGGTGCTGCTGATCCTCGCGGTCACCTACGAGCGCAGGGGCGGCGCGGTCGGCGCCAGGATGGGGGACCTTCGCTGAGGGCGTACGGCGGACGTCGTGCTCATTTGACCGCTTGCGTTACGCGGCATTACACTTGATCAGGTGTGTGCACGTCTCGGCGTGCCCGCGCACGGGCGCCGGTCCGACACCGGTCCGCCCCCACGGCATACCCATCACACCAAAAGCACGTCGGATCCGGCGTGCCGGTGGGTCATGATGTGAAATCCATCGCGCTGTCACCGTGCAGCACAACAAGGAGAGAACGTGCCAACCATTCAGCAGTTGGTTCGCAAGGGTCGCTCGCCCAAGGTCTCGAAGACCAAGGCGCCCGCCCTGAAGTCGAACCCGCAGCAGGCCGGGGTCTGCACCCGCGTCTACACCACCACCCCGAAGAAGCCGAACTCGGCGATGCGCAAGGTCGCCCGCGTGAAGCTGCGCAACGGCACCGAGGTCACCGCCTACATCCCCGGCGAGGGCCACAACCTGCAGGAGCACTCCCTGGTGCTCGTCCGCGGCGGTCGTGTGAAGGACCTCCCCGGCGTGCGCTACAAGATCGTCCGCGGCGCCCTGGACACCCAGGCCGTCAAGAACCGTAAGCAGGCTCGTTCCCGCTACGGCGCGAAGAAGGGTTGAGTTAGATGCCTCGTAAGGGTCCAGCCCCCAAGCGCCCCGTCGTCAACGACCCGGTATACGGCGCTCCGATCGTCACCTCGCTGGTGAACAAGATCCTCGTCGACGGCAAGAAGTCGCTCGCCGAGTCGATCGTCTACGGCGCCCTCGCCGGCGTCGAGGCCAAGAACGGCCAGGACGCCGTCGCCACGCTCAAGAAGGCGCTCGACAACGTCCGCCCCACCCTCGAGGTCCGCAGCCGCCGCGTCGGCGGTTCGACCTACCAGGTGCCGGTCGAGGTCAAGCCGCACCGTGCGAACACGCTCGCGCTGCGCTGGCTCGTCAGCTACGCCAAGGGCCGTCGCGAGAAGACCATGACCGAGCGCCTCCAGAACGAGATCCTGGACGCCTCGAACGGTCTGGGCGCCGCGGTCAAGCGCCGCGAGGACACGCACAAGATGGCCGAGTCGAACCGCGCGTTCGCTCACTACCGCTGGTAACAGCCTCGCCCGTCCCCGGCCGTGCGCCGGGGACGGGCACCCTCCCTCTCCTCGCAGCCTCCCTGCAAGAAAGATAAGGACACTCCTGTGGCACAAGACGTGCTCACCGACCTGAGCAAGGTCCGCAACATCGGCATCATGGCGCACATCGATGCCGGCAAGACCACCACCACCGAGCGCATCCTGTTCTACACGGGCGTCAACCACAAGCTGGGCGAGACGCACGACGGTGCATCGACCACCGACTGGATGGAGCAGGAGAAGGAACGCGGCATCACGATCACGTCCGCCGCCGTGACCTGCTTCTGGAACAAGAACCAGATCAACATCATCGACACCCCCGGCCACGTGGACTTCACCGTCGAGGTGGAGCGCTCGCTCCGCGTCCTCGACGGCGCCGTCGCCGTCTTCGACGGCAAGGAGGGCGTCGAGCCCCAGTCCGAGACCGTCTGGCGTCAGGCCGACAAGTACAACGTCCCGCGCATCTGCTTCGTCAACAAGATGGACAAGCTGGGCGCCGACTTCTACTTCACGGTCGACACGATCATCAACCGCCTGGGCGCCAAGCCGCTCGTGCTGCAGCTCCCGATCGGCGCCGAGAACGACTTCGTCGGCGTCGTCGACCTCATCGAGATGCGCGCGCTGGTCTGGCCCGGCGACGCCAAGGGCGATGTGACCATGGGGGCGTCGTACGAGATCCAGGAGATCCCGGCCGACCTCAAGGACAAGGCCGAGGAGTACCGTCAGCAGCTGCTGGAGACCGTCGCGGAGACGGACGACGCGCTGCTGGAGAAGTTCTTCGGCGGCGAGGAGCTCACGGTCGCCGAGATCAAGGGCGCGATCCGCAAGCTCGTCATCGCGAGCGAGATCTACCCCGTGCTCTGCGGCTCGGCGTTCAAGAACCGCGGCGTGCAGCCGATGCTCGACGCGGTCGTCGACTTCCTCCCGTCCCCTCTGGACGTTCCCGCCATCGAGGCGCACGACCCGAAGGACGAGGAGAAGGTCATCGAGCGTCACCCCGACGCGAACGACCCCTTCGCCGCTCTCGCGTTCAAGGTCGCGGTGCACCCGTTCTTCGGTCGCCTCACCTATGTGCGCGTGTACTCGGGTCACCTCGAGTCCGGAGCGCAGGTCATCAACTCCACCAAGGGCAAGAAGGAGCGCATCGGGAAGATCTTCCAGATGCACGCCAACAAGGAGAACCCGGTCGACTCGCTCACCGCGGGCAACATCTACGCCGTCATCGGCCTGAAGGACACCACCACCGGTGACACCCTCGCCGACATCGCGCAGCCGGTCGTCCTCGAGTCGATGACGTTCCCGGAGCCGGTCATCGAGGTGGCCATCGAGCCGAAGACCAAGGCCGACCAGGAGAAGCTGGGTCTCGCGATCCAGAAGCTCGCCGAGGAGGACCCGACCTTCCGCACCGAGCTCAACCCCGAGACGGGTCAGACGACCATCAAGGGCATGGGCGAGCTGCACCTCGACATCCTCGTGGACCGCATGAAGCGCGAGTTCCGCGTCGAGGCGAACGTCGGAAAGCCCCAGGTGGCGTACCGCGAGACGATCCGCAAGGCCGTCGAGAAGTACGACTACACGCACAAGAAGCAGACCGGTGGATCGGGTCAGTTCGCGAAGATCCAGTTCAGCATCGAGCCGCTCGAGCTGGACGCCGAGAAGACCTACGAGTTCGAGAACAAGGTCACGGGCGGTCGCATCCCGCGCGAGTACATCGAGCCGACCAACCAGGGCTTCCAGGACGCCATGGCGGCCGGCGCCCTCGCGGGCTACCCGATGGTGGGTGTGAAGGCGATCCTGCTCGACGGTGCGTCGCACGACGTCGACTCCTCGGAGATGGCGTTCAAGATCGCCGGTTCGATGGGCTTCAAGGAGGCCGTCCGCCGCGCGAACCCCGTGCTGCTCGAGCCGGTCATGGCCGTCGAGGTCCGCACCCCGGAGGAGTACATGGGCGACGTCATCGGCGACCTGAACTCCCGTCGCGGTCAGATCCAGTCCATGGAGGACGCCGCCGGCGTCAAGGTCGTGCGGGCGCACGTCCCGCTGTCCGAGATGTTCGGATACATCGGCGACCTGCGCTCGAAGACCTCGGGCCGCGCCGTCTACTCGATGGAGTTCGACTCCTACGCTGAGGTCCCGCGGGCCGTGGCGGACGAGATCGTCCAGAAGACCAAGGGCGAGTAAGCCCTTGTCCCCGGATGCCCCTTCGGGGGCATCCGGGACACTCACAACTTCACATTCCCTCTCTACTAAACTGAGAAACCTAACCCGTAGAGAACCGGTCACAATCCAGTGCCCGGCATCCTCTACACGAACGTCCTGAGGAGGACCCAGTGGCTAAGGCCAAGTTCGAGCGGACCAAGCCGCACGTGAACATCGGAACGATCGGTCACGTCGACCACGGCAAGACCACGCTCACCGCAGCGATCTCGAAGGTTCTTGCCGACAAGTACCCGTCGGCGACCAACGTCCAGCGCGACTTCGCGTCGATCGACTCCGCTCCCGAGGAGCGTCAGCGCGGTATCACGATCAACATCTCGCACGTCGAGTACGAGACGCCCAAGCGTCACTACGCTCACGTCGACGCCCCCGGTCACGCTGACTACATCAAGAACATGATCACCGGCGCTGCTCAGATGGACGGTGCGATCCTCGTCGTCGCCGCCACCGACGGCCCGATGGCCCAGACCCGCGAGCACGTCCTGCTCGCCAAGCAGGTCGGCGTGCCGTACCTGCTCGTCGCGCTGAACAAGAGCGACATGGTCGACGACGAGGAGATCCTGGAGCTCGTCGAGCTCGAGGTCTCCGAGCTGCTCGCCTCGCAGGGCTTCGCCGAGGACGCTCCTGTCGTGCGCGTCTCCGGCCTGAAGGCGCTCGAGGGCGACGAGAAGTGGGTCCAGTCGATCCTCGACCTCATGGACGCCGTCGACGAGAACATCCCCGACCCGGTGCGTGACAAGGACAAGCCGTTCCTTATGCCCATCGAGGACGTCTTCACCATCACCGGTCGTGGCACGGTCGTCACGGGTCGCGCCGAGCGCGGCACGCTGGCCATCAACTCCGAGGTCGAGATCGTCGGCATCCGCCCGACGCAGAAGACCACGGTCACCGGTATCGAGATGTTCCACAAGCAGCTCGACGAGGCATGGGCCGGCGAGAACTGCGGTCTGCTCCTCCGCGGCACCAAGCGTGAGGACGTGGAGCGCGGCCAGGTCGTCGTCAAGCCGGGTTCGGTCACGCCGCACACCGACTTCGAGGGCACGGCGTACATCCTGTCCAAGGACGAGGGCGGCCGTCACAACCCGTTCTACACGAACTACCGTCCGCAGTTCTACTTCCGCACCACCGACGTCACCGGCGTCATCTCGCTGCCCGAGGGCACCGAGATGGTCATGCCCGGCGACACCACCGACATGACGGTCGAGCTGATCCAGCCGATCGCCATGGAGGAGGGCCTCGGCTTCGCCATCCGCGAGGGTGGACGCACCGTGGGCGCCGGCACGGTCACGAAGATCATCAAGTAAGTTCTCTTGCTCCGCAAAGGGGTCGAGCCCTCGGGCTCGGCCCCTTTGCCGTTCCCTGCGACCAGGGGTTCCCTTCGCGCCCGCGGACGGGCAAAATGAATCTGGCTGACGGAACTCCGTCGGCGAACGATCTCTGATGGGGGAAGCACGTGGGTATCGAAGACATCGTCAACAAGGGCAAGGACGCGTTCGAGCAGAACAAGGACAAGATCGAGGAAGTCGTCAAGAGCGAGCAGGCCGAGGACGTCAGCGACAAGGTCCTCGACGGCATCGCGGACTTCGCGAAGAAGGTGGCGCCCGGCGCGGCGGACAAGATCGACGAGATCCGCGACAACGTCGACAAGTCGGTCGGCAACGAGTGATCTGAGCTGATCGACGAAGGGCGGGATCCGGGCGGATCCCGCCCTTCGTCATGTCCGTGATCTGGCATCCGAACCGCGGATACCTTATGATGGACCGTGCCGCCTGGGGTTCTTGCGGCATGGATGTGCGAAGGGGTTCGCGCATCCGGATTCGCGCGGTGCGCCGCGCATGAAACTGGGGAACGATTTTGGGGATCGACGCATCGTCGGCGGCGCCTGCGCGCCGCCTGGCCGCCGTGCCGCTGCGCGGCGCGCGATCCGCCATGCCTCTGACGAGGATCCCGGCGTCCCTTCACGCCCGGATCCTTGCGTTCGGTGTGCCCCCTCGCACTGAACGCCTCCCCAAGAGCGGGGCGAGGCATGGGGATGCCTCGCCCCGCTCTCTCCCTCCGTTCGCTGAGCGTTCTCTCTCCCTCCGTTCGCTGAGCGTTCTCTTCCGCCTGTTCGCTGAGCGTTCTCTTCCGCCTGTTCGCTGAGTGTGCTCTCTCCCTCCGTTCGCCGAGTGCTCTCTTTCCTTCCGTTCGCTGAGTGTGCTCTCTTCCCTCCGTTCGCTGAGCGTCCTTCTCGCCGGTCCCCGAGCGCCTTCATCCGCCCGTCCGTTGAGCGTTCTCTCTTCCCTCCGTTCGTTGAGCGAGCGGAGCGAGTCGAAACGCTCCTCGACGAAGCCCTGGTCCGGCTCCTCGCCGCATTCCTCGCTCGCCGATCCGGAGGCGCGGGAGACGCGCGACACGCCCGGGTTTGCACAAGTGAAATCCGGCATGGCAGAATAGACAGGTTCCACATTCCGTGGGTGCGCTGTGCGCGCCGAGCGGATCACCACCAGGGCAGTGCATAGACGGCGTCCGTTTCGGGCAGCAGGGTTCTAGGCCGCGGGTGGCAGAACGAGATCCAACACCTCCTCCCGGAGGTTCTGCCGTGCGCCGAGAGGTGTGCGGGCTGACAGAAGAACAGTGGTGCGCAGGGCTCCCCGCGGAGTCCGAGTGCCGAGGCGCGAACAGCGCCGACGTGCGTCCAATGCCCCTCGGTCATCCGGCCGAGGACGGTAAGACGCCTTAAGAGAGAGAGCAGACAATGGCGGGACAGAAGATCCGCATTCGCCTGAAGTCGTACGACCACGAGGTCATCGACACGTCCGCACGCAAGATCGTCGACACCGTGACCCGTGCGGGCGCGACCGTCGTCGGCCCCGTGCCCCTTCCGACCGAGAAGAACGTCGTGTGCGTCATCCGGTCGCCGCACAAGTACAAGGACAGCCGCGAGCACTTCGAGATGCGCACCCACAAGCGTCTCATCGACATCGTCGACCCGACGCCCAAGGCCGTCGACTCGCTGATGCGCCTCGACCTGCCCGCCGATGTCAACATCGAGATCAAGCTCTGAGGCTCGCCATGGTTGACATCAACGCAAAGATCTCCAAGGGACTGCTGGGCACGAAGCTCGGCATGACCCAGGTGTGGAACGAGAGCGGCAAGCTCGTTCCCGTCACCGTCATCGAGCTCGCGCCGAACGTGGTCACCCAGATCCGCACCCCCGAGAAGGACGGCTACAACGCCGTCCAGATCGCGGCAGGTCAGATCGACCCGCGCAAGGTGACCAAGCCCCTCACCGCCCACTTCGAGGCCGCCGGCGTCACGCCGCGTCGCCATGTCACCGAGATCCGCACCGCGGATGCCGGCGACTACACCCTGGGCCAGGAGCTCACGGTCGACGGCGTCTTCGAGGCCGGCCAGCTGGTCGACGTCGTCGGCACCAGCAAGGGCAAGGGCTTCGCCGGCGTCATGAAGCGCCACAACTTCAAGGGCGTCTCGGCATCGCACGGTGCGCACCGCAACCACCGCAAGCCCGGCTCCATCGGCGCATCGTCGACTCCGAGCCGCGTCTTCAAGGGCATGCGCATGGCCGGCCGCATGGGCGGCGAGCGCGTGACCGTCCTCAACCTCACGGTGCACGCCATCGACGCCGAGAAGGGACTCCTGCTCGTCAAGGGCGCCGTCCCCGGTGCGCGTGGCCGCGTCGTCTACGTCCGCAACGCAGTGAAGGGTGCCTGATCATGGCTGACTCGACTCTCGCGCTCGACGTCCTCAAGGCCGACGGCAAGAAGGCCGGCTCCATCGAGCTGCCCGCCTCGCTCTTCGACGTCAAGACGAACATCCCGCTGATCCACCAGGTCGTCGTCGCCCAGCTCGCCGCTGCGCGTCAGGGCACCCACTCGACCAAGCGTCGCGGTGAGGTCTCCGGTGCCGGCCGCAAGCCCTTCAAGCAGAAGGGCACGGGTAACGCCCGTCAGGGATCGATCCGCGCTCCGCACATGACCGGCGGTGGCATCGTCCACGGCCCGAAGCCGCGCGACTACGCGCAGCGCACCCCCAAGAAGATGATCGCCGCCGCCCTGCTGGGCGCGCTGAGCGACCGCTTCCGCGGTGAGCGCCTGCACGCCGTCGAGGGTTTCGGCCTTGGCGCCGCCCCTTCGACCAAGACCGCGGCAGCTCTGCTCGCCCAGGTCGCAGGCCCGAAGAACATCCTGGTCGTCACCCAGCGCGACGACGAGGTGACCATCAAGTCCGTTCGCAACCTGCCGAACGTGCACTGGCTCACCTTCGACCAGCTCAACGCCTACGACGTGCTCGTCTCCGACGACATCGTCTTCACCAAGGCCGCGCTCGAGGCGTTCATCTCCTCGAAGGCCGGCGCTACCGAGGAGGTCTCGGCATGACCGAGCAGGCAAACGTCCTGGCGACCGCTCTCAACAAGGACCCGCGCGACATCATCCTGAAGCCGGTCGTGTCCGAGAAGAGCTACTCGCTCATCGACGAGGGCAAGTACACGTTCCTCGTGGACCCGCGCGCCTCGAAGACCGAGATCAAGCTCGCCATCGAGAAGATCTTCGGCGTCAAGGTCGCGAGCGTCAACACGATCAACCGCGTCGGCAAGGCCCGTCGCACCCGCTTCGGGACGGGCAAGCGCAAGGACACCAAGCGCGCCATCGTGACCCTGAAGTCGGGCACCATCGACATCTTCACGGCAATCGGCTGATCCGGGGGATAAGGACAATCATGGCTATTCGCAAGTACAAGCCCACGACCCCGGGTCGTCGCGGTTCGTCGGTGGCCGACTTCGCCGAGATCACCCGATCGACGCCCGAGAAGTCGCTGCTGCGCCCGCTGTCGAAGACCGGTGGCCGCAACAACCAGGGCCGCATCACGACCCGTCACATCGGTGGCGGCCACAAGCGCCAGTACCGCGTCATCGACTTCCGTCGCAATGACAAGGACGGCGTCAACGCCAAGGTCGCTCACATCGAGTACGACCCCAACCGCACCGCGCGCATCGCGCTGCTGCACTACTTCGACGGCGAGAAGCGCTACATCCTCGCGCCGAACAAGCTGAGCCAGGGCGACATCGTCGAGTCGGGCGCAGGGGCGGACATCAAGCCGGGCAACAACCTCCCGCTGAAGAACATCCCCACCGGCACCGTGATCCACGCGATCGAGCTCCGCCCAGGCGGCGGCGCGAAGCTCGCCCGCTCGGCCGGCACCTCGGTGCGCCTCGTCGCCAAGGACGGCCCCTACGCGCAGCTCCGCCTGCCGTCGGGTGAGATCCGCAACGTCGACGCGCGCTGCCGCGCCACCATCGGCGAGGTCGGCAACGCCGAGCAGTCGAACATCAACTGGGGCAAGGCCGGCCGCAAGCGCTGGAAGGGCGTCCGCCCGACCGTCCGCGGTGTCGCGATGAACCCGGTGGACCACCCGCACGGTGGTGGTGAGGGCAAGACGTCCGGTGGTCGTCACCCCGTCACGCCGTGGGGCCAGGCTGAGGGCCGCACCCGTCACGCCAACAAGGAAAGCGACAAGTACATCGTGCGTCGTCGCAACGCCGGCAAGAAGCGCAAGTAGGAGTAAGAGAAGATGCCTCGCAGTCTCAAGAAGGGCCCCTTCGTCGACGAGCACCTGCTTCGCAAGGTGGTCGTGCAGAACGAAGCCGGTACCAAGAACGTCATCAAGACCTGGTCGCGCCGTTCGATGATCATCCCGGCCATGCTGGGTCACACCATCGCCGTCCACGACGGTCGCAAGCACATCCCCGTGTTCGTGACCGAGACCATGGTCGGTCACAAGCTGGGCGAGTTCGCGCCCACCCGCACCTTCCGCGGCCACGAGAAGGACGACAAGAAGGGCCGCCGCCGCTGACGCGGGGGCGATAGAGGAGAGAGAAATGGTGGAGTCCATCGCACGCGTGCGACACATCCGCGTGACCCCTCAGAAGGCTCGTCGTGTCGTCGCGCTCATCAAGGGCAAGCAGGCCCAGGAGGCTCTGGCGATCCTGAAGTTCGCACAGCAGAGCGCCAGTGAGCCGATCTACAAGCTTGTCGCGTCGGCCATCGCCAACGCGCAGGTGAAGGCGGATCGTGACGGCGAGTACCTCGACGAGCAGGACCTGTACGTGAAGAATGCGTACGTGGACGAGGGCACGACGCTCAAGCGTTTCCAGCCCCGTGCACAGGGTCGCGCTTTCCAGATCAAGAAGCGCACGAGCCACATCACGGTCGTGCTCTCGACGCCGGAGGTCGCAGCAGTGGCCGAGGGCGACAGCAAGAAGAAGGCGAGCAAGTAATGGGACAGAAGGTAAACCCGTACGGCTTCCGCCTCGGTATCACCACCGACCACGTCTCGCGTTGGTTCTCCGACTCGACGAAGCCGGGTCAGCGCTACGCGGACTACGTTGCCGAGGACATCAAGATCCGAGGCCTCCTGAAGACGCAGCTGGACCGTGCCGGTGTCTCGAACATCGAGATCGAGCGCACCCGCGACCGCGTCCGTGTGGACATCCACACCGCGCGTCCGGGCATCGTCATCGGTCGTCGAGGTGCAGAGGCCGAGCGCATCCGCGGTGACCTCGAGAAGCTCACCGGCAAGCAGATCCAGCTGAACATCCTCGAGGTCAAGAACCCCGAGGCGGACGCTCAGCTGGTCGCGCAGGGCATCGCCGAGCAGCTCTCCGCTCGCGTGGCGTTCCGCCGTGCGATGCGCAAGGGCCTGCAGGGCGCTCAGCGCGCCGGCGCCAAGGGCATCCGCATCCAGGTCTCCGGCCGTCTCGGCGGCGCCGAGATGAGCCGCTCCGAGTTCTACCGCGAGGGTCGTGTGCCGCTGCACACGCTGCGCGCGAACATCGACTACGGCTTCTACGAGGCGAAGACCACCTTCGGCCGCATCGGCGTGAAGGTCTGGATCTACAAGGGCGACCTGACCAACAAGGAGCTCGCTCGCGAGCAGGCCAACGCACCCAAGTCCCGTCGTGACGACCGCGGCGACCGTCGCCGTGGTCCGCGCAGCGAGGCACCCGTCGCAGAAGGAGCGTCCGCCTGATGCTTATTCCCCGCAAGGTCAAGTACCGCAAGCAGCACCACCCCAAGCGTGACGGCCAGGCCACCGGCGGCACGAAGGTCTCCTTCGGCGAGTTCGGCATCCAGGCCCTCACGTCCGCCTACGTGACGAACCGTCAGATCGAGTCCGCTCGTATCGCGATGACCCGTCACATCAAGCGCGGTGGAAAGGTCTGGATCAACATCTACCCCGACCGTCCGCTCACGAAGAAGCCCGCCGAGACCCGCATGGGCTCCGGCAAGGGCTCCCCGGAGTGGTGGGTCGCAAACGTCAAGCCGGGTCGCGTCCTCTTCGAGGTCGCCGGCGTCAACGAGCAGCTCGCTCGTGAGGCACTGACCCGTGCCATCCACAAGCTGCCTCTCAAGGCACGCATCATCAAGCGCGAGGAGGGCGACGCGTAATGGCGATCGGCACCAAGGAGCTCGCTCCCAGCGAGCTCGACACGTTCGAAGACCAGCGCCTCGTCGAGGAGCTGCGTAAGGCCAAGGAGGAGCTGTTCAACCTCCGTTTCCAGTCGGCCACCGGCCAGCTGGAGAGCCACGGCCGCATCCGCGCCGTCAAGCGCGACATCGCGCGCCTGTACACCGTGATCCGCGAGCGCGAGCTGGGCATCCGTGCGACGCCCGCTCCGGTCGAGGCTCCGGCCAAGAAGGCGTCCAAGGCAAAGGCGAAGAAGTCCGAAGAGACTGACGCGCCGAAGGAGGAGGCCGAGTAATGGCTGAGAAGAAGGCAGCAGCCGTCGAGGTCGAGCACGCCGCTCACGACGTCCGCGACGCGGGCGCCCGTGGCTACCGCAAGGCCCGCCGCGGCTACGTCGTCAGCGACAAGATGGACAAGACCATCGTGGTCGAGGTCGAGGACCGCGTGAAGCACCCGCTTTACGGCAAGGTCATCCGCCGCACCTCGAAGGTCAAGGCGCACGATGAGACGAACTCCGCCGGCATCGGCGACCTCGTCCTCATCAACGAGACCCGCCCGCTGAGCGCCACGAAGCGCTGGCGTCTGGTGGAGATTCTGGAGAAGGCCAAGTGATTCAGCAGGAGTCCCGCCTCAAGGTCGCCGACAACACCGGCGCGAAGGAGCTGCTCACCATCCGCGTGCTCGGCGGTTCGCGCCGTCGTTACGCCGGCCTGGGCGACACCATCGTCGCGACCGTCAAGGACGCGATCCCTGGCGGCAACGTCAAGAAGGGCGACGTCGTCAAGGCGGTCATCGTCCGCACCGTGAAGCAGACCCGTCGTCCCGACGGTTCCTACATCAAGTTCGACGAGAACGCCGCCGTCATCCTGAAGAACGACGGGGAGCCCCGCGGCACCCGTATCTTCGGCCCGGTCGGTCGTGAGCTCCGTGACAAGAAGTTCATGAAGATCGTCTCGCTGGCACCGGAGGTCATCTGATCATGGCGAACATCAAGAAGGGCGACCTGGTTCAGGTCATCACGGGGCGCAAGCAGGACAAGGGCGGCGACCGCGGCAAGCAGGGCAAGGTCCTCGAGGTCCTCGTCGAGTCGAACCGCGTGATCGTCGAGGGCGTCAACTACGTCACGAAGCACACGCGCGTCGGACAGACGCAGCGCGGCACCAAGACGGGTGGCCTCGAGACCGTCGAGGCTCCCATCCACATCTCCAACGTCGCGGTCGTCGACCCGTCGGCCAAGAAGCCGACCCGCGTCGGCCACCGGGTCGAGGAGCAGACCAAGGACGGCGTCAAGCGCACCGTCCGCGTCCGCTACGCGAAGAAGTCAGGTAAGGACCTCTGATGAGCACCGACACTGCCGCGGTGGCTGGCAAGATCCAGCCCCGCCTGAAGCAGAAGTACAACGACGAGATCAAGAAGGCGCTGCAGGAGCAGTTCGGCTACACGAACGTCATGCAGATCCCCGGCCTCGTCAAGGTCGTCGTCAACACCGGTGTCGGCGAGGCGGCTCGCGACAGCAAGGTGATCGAGGGCGCGGTCGACGACCTCACCAAGATCACCGGTCAGAAGCCGATCGTCACGAAGGCCCGGAAGTCCATCGCGCAGTTCAAGCTGCGCGAGGGTCAGGCCATCGGCGCGCACGTCACCCTCCGCGGCGACCGCGCGTGGGAGTTCGTCGACCGCCTGGTCTCGCTGGCGCTGCCCCGCATCCGCGACTTCCGAGGGCTCTCGGCGAAGCAGTTCGACGGCAACGGCAACTACACCTTCGGTCTCCAGGAGCAGAGTGTGTTCCACGAGATCGATCAGGACAAGATCGACCGCGTCCGCGGTTTCGACATCACCGTGGTGACGTCGGCCAAGACGGATGACGAGGGGCGCGCGCTGCTGCGTCACCTCGGCTTCCCGTTCAAGGCCGACGACGCCGCGGTATAGGATCGAACGTTGGGCGGGGCGTCACGCGGCGTTTCGACTCCGCGGCTCCGCCGCCTCGCTCAACGATCGTCCCGTGGGTCGCGCAGCGGCCCACGGTAAGGCTCATCGCAGGCCGTCTGTCGTGTAACGGCAGCCGGAACCTCATGATCGAAAGAAGAACACCATGACAATGACAGACCCGGTCGCAGACTTGCTGACCCGTCTGCGCAACGCGAACTCGGCGCATCACGACTCCGTGACCCTGCCGTCGAGCAAGCTCAAGACGCACATCGCCGAGATCCTCCAGCAGGAGGGCTACATCGCCGGCTGGGACGTCGCCGACGCTCGCGTAGGCAAGAACCTCACGCTGACGCTCAAGTACGGTCCGAACCGTGAGCGCTCCATCGCCGGCATCAAGCGCGTCTCGAAGCCCGGCCTCCGCGTGTACGCGAAGTCGACGGAGCTGCCGAAGGTCCTCGGCGGACTCGGCGTGGCCATCCTGTCCACCTCCTCCGGTCTTCTCACCGACCGTCAGGCAGAGCAGAAGGGCGTGGGCGGAGAAGTTCTCGCCTACGTGTGGTGATACCGAAATGTCGCGTATTGGACGACTTCCCATCGAGATCCCCGCGGGCGTGACCGTCACGGTCGACGGCCGTGAGGTCGCGGTGAAGGGCCCCAAGGGTGAGCTCACCCTGACGGTCGCGAACCCCATCGAGGTCGTGGTCGAGGAGAACCAGGTTCTGGTCTCCCGGCCCGACGACGAGCGCGAGTCCCGGTCGCTTCACGGCCTGACCCGCACGCTCATCAACAACAACATCATCGGCGTGACCCAGGGCTACTCCAAGGGCCTCGAGGTCGTCGGCACCGGTTACCGCGTGGCGCAGAAGGGCGGCTCCGTCGAGTTCGCCCTCGGCTTCTCGCACCCGGTCCTGGTCGACCCGCCCGCCGGCATCACGCTCACGGTCGAGGGCACCAACAAGCTCACCGTCAGCGGCATCTCGAAGCAGGCTGTCGGCGAGGCAGCTGCGAACATCCGCAAGATCCGCAAGCCGGAGCCGTACAAGGGCAAGGGCGTCCGCTACGCGGGCGAGGTCGTGCGTCGCAAGGCCGGAAAGAGTGGTAAGTAACCATGGCTCTCAAGTCAAAGTCTGACGCCCGTTCGCGTCGTCATGCACGTCTTCGCAAGAAGATCGTCGGCACGGAGCTTCGTCCGCGCCTGGTCGTGAACCGTTCGGCCCGCCACGTCTTCGTGCAGCTGGTCGACGACAGCAAGGGCCACACCGTGGCTTCCGCATCCACGCTCGAGACCGACCTGCGCGGTTTCGAGGGTGACAAGACCGCCAAGGCCCGCAAGGTCGGCGAGCTCGTCGCCGAGCGTGCGAAGGCCGCCGGGGTTTCCGAGGCCGTGTTCGACCGTGGCGGCAACCGCTACGCGGGTCGTGTCGCGGCGATCGCCGAAGGCGCCCGTGAAGGGGGGCTGGCACTGTGAGTGACATCAAGGAGAACGAAGTGACCGAGACGGCTGCTGCCTCGACCGAGGCCGCTGAGCCCGCTCGTGAGCAGCGTGAGGGCCGCCGCGGCGGCCGCGACCGCAACCAGGGGGGCCGCGACCGAAATTCTCGCGACCGCGGCGACAACCAGTTCCTGGAGCGCGTCGTCACCATCAATCGCGTCTCGAAGGTCGTGAAGGGCGGACGCCGGTTCAGCTTCACCGCTCTCGTGGTCGTCGGCGACGGCGATGGTCTGGTCGGCGTCGGCTACGGCAAGGCTCGTGAGGTCCCCCTCGCGATCTCGAAGGGCGTCGAAGAGGCCAAGCGGAACTTCTTCCGCGTGCCGCGCGTCGGCAGCACCATCCCGCACCCCGTGCAGGGTGAGGCCGCCGCTGGAGTCGTGCTGCTCCGTCCGGCTGCCGCCGGTACCGGTGTCATCGCCGGCGGTCCGGTCCGCGCCGTGCTGGAGTGCGCGGGGATCCACGACGTGCTGTCGAAGTCGCTCGGCTCGTCGAACACGATCAACATCGTGCACGCGACGGTGGAGGCTCTGAAGCAGCTCGAGGAGCCCCGTGCGGTCGCCGCGCGCCGTGGCCTCGAGTTCGATCAGGTCGCCCCCGCGCGTCTGGTCCGTGCGGAGGCCGAGGCCATCGCCGCGCAGAAGGTAGGTGCCTGATGGCCGCGCGCCTCAAGGTCACGCAGATCAAGTCCAAGGTGAGCGAGAAGCAGAACCAGCGTGACACGCTGCGCAGCCTCGGTCTGAAGCGGATCGGTGACTCCACCGTCCGCCCCGACGACGCGCAGACGCGCGGTTACGTCCGGACCGTCGCCCACCTCGTCAAGGTTGAGGAGATCGACTAATGGCTGAGAAGAACGAAGCCGTCGAGGCGGAGGCCGTCAAGGCCCCCGCCAAGAAGGCCGCCGCTCCCAAGGCTGCCGCGGAGAAGAAGCCGGCTGCCGCCAGGAAGCCGGCCGCGAAGGCCGCCGCCGCCGAGAAGGCTCCCGCTGCTGCCAAGGCCGCCGGCGAGACCGCCGCCAAGAAGCCGGCTGCCGCCAAGAAGCCCGCCGCCAAGAAGGAGGCCGAGGCTTCGCGTCCCGGCGTCCTGAAGGTGCACCACCTGCGTCCGGTCCCCGGCGCCAACACCGCCAAGACCCGTGTCGGCCGCGGTGAGGGCTCCAAGGGCAAGACCGCCGGTCGCGGCACGAAGGGCACCAAGGCCCGCAACACCGTGCGCGTCGGATTCGAGGGTGGGCAGATGCCGCTGCACATGCGCACCCCGAAGCTCCGCGGCTTCAAGAACCCGTTCCGCGTCGAGTACCAGGTCGTGAACCTGGAGAAGCTCGCCGAGCTCTACCCGAAGGGCGGAGAGGTCACCGTCAGCGACCTGGTCGCCAAGGGTGCGGTTCGCAAGAACGAGAAGGTCAAGGTCCTCGGCAACGGGGACATCGCGGTGAAGCTCACCGTCACGGTCGACAAGGTCTCGGGTTCCGCCGAGCAGAAGATCGTGGCTGCGGGCGGATCCGTCAAGTAACCACTGCTCAGAGGGGTCGGAGAATTCTCCGGCCCCTCTGTGCGTTACTCTGGAGTTTCGGCCGTCCTACGGGGATCGGCGACCTTTCAGGAGGAAAGCCCTTGTTTAGCGCCATCGCGCGGATCTTCCGCACGCCCGACCTGCGTCGGAAGATCGGTTTCACCCTGGCGATCATCGCCATCTACCGTCTCGGCTCGCATATCCCTGCTCCGTTCGTGCACTTCCCGAACGTCGAGGAGTGCCTCCGTATCAACTCGGGCACCGAGGGCCTGCTGAGTCTCGTCAACCTCTTCTCCGGCGGCGCGCTGCTGCAGCTGTCGATCTTCGCGCTGGGCGTCATGCCGTACATCACGGCGACGATCATCACGCAGCTGCTGCGCGTGGTCATCCCGCACTTCGAGGCACTGCACAAGGAGGGCCAGGCCGGTCAGGCACGGCTCACGCAGTACACCCGCTACCTCACGATCGCCCTCGCGCTGCTGCAGTCGACGACCCTCGTCACGGTGGCCCGCAGCGGGCAGCTCTTCGGCACCACCGATGTCGCGGCGTGCCAGAACCTGCTGACCAACGATGTCTGGTGGGCGCAGCTGCTCGTGATCATCGCGATGACCGCCGGTACCGGCCTCATCATGTGGTTCGCGGAGCTCGTCACCGAGCGCGGCATCGGCAACGGCATGTCCCTGCTGATCTTCACGTCCATCGCGGCGACCTTCCCGGCCGCGATGTGGACCATCTGGGAGACCAACGGCTTCGAGGTGTTCCTCCTCGTCCTCGCCGTCGGCATCATCGTGATGGGCCTCGTCGTGTTCGTCGAGCAGTCGCAGCGCCGCATCCCCGTGCAGTACGCGAAGCGGATGGTCGGACGCCGCACCTACGGCGGGACGAACACGTACATTCCGATCAAGGTGAACATGGCCGGCGTGATCCCGGTCATCTTCGCCTCCTCGCTGCTGTACATCCCGATGCTCATCGCGCAGTTCAACACTCCGCAGGATGGCACAGAGCCGGCGGCCTGGGTCACATGGATCTCGCAGTACTTCACGACGGGCGACCACCCGCTCTACATGGCGGCGTACTTCCTGCTGATCATCGGCTTCACGTACTTCTACGTGGCGATCACGTTCAACCCGGTCGAGGTCGCGGACAACATGAAGAAGTACGGCGGGTTCATCCCGGGCATCCGCGCGGGACGCCCGACCGCGGAGTACCTGGACTACGTCCTCACCCGCATCACCCTTCCCGGCTCGATCTACCTCGGTCTGATCGCGCTGATCCCGCTGGTCGCCCTCGCCACCGTCGGCGCCAACCAGAACTTCCCGTTCGGCGGCGCGTCGATCCTCATCATCGTGGGCGTGGGGCTCGAGACGGTCAAGCAGATCGACGCGCAGCTGCAGCAGCGTCACTACGAAGGGCTGCTCCGATGACGCGATCCGCTCGTCTTCTCATCGTCGGCCCGCAGGGATCGGGCAAGGGCACTCAGGGCGTGCGCATCGCCGAGGCGTTCGGGATCCCGGTGGTCTCGACCGGCGACATGTTCCGCGCGAACATCAAGGGCGGCACCGAGCTCGGCAAGCAGGTCACGGAGATCCTCGATCGCGGCGACCTCGTCCCCGATGAGCTCACCGGTGAGATCGTGCGCGATCGTCTGTCGCAGCAGGATGCCGTGAACGGCTTCCTGCTGGACGGGTATCCGCGCAACGCCGTCCAGGTCGGCGACCTGGACGAGTATCTCTCCGGGCGCGGCGAGGCGCTGGACGCGGTCATCCTGTTGGACGTGCCGCGCGGCGAGAGCATCGCCCGTCTGAAGCTGCGTGCCGAGGAGCAGGGCCGCTCGGACGACACCGAAGAGGCCATCGCGCATCGTCTGGACATCTACGAGAACGAGACTGCGCCCATCGTGGCCGTGTACGGCGAGCGGGGCATCGTCGACCGGATCGACGGGGTCGGCTCGCTCGACGAGATCACCGAGCGCATCACCGCAGCGCTGGACGCGCGCGGTCTGCGCGTGACGGTCTGAGCGTGTTCCGCCGTTCGATCTACAAGACCCCCGCGCAGCTGAGGGCGATGATCGAGCCTGGACTGATCACGGCGGCGTCGCTGGACGCCGCGCGCGATCTGGTGCGTCCCGGCATCACGACTGCGGAGATCGACGCGGCTGCGAACGCGGCGATCCTCGCTCGCGGCGCGGAGTCGAACTTCCAGTTGGTGCGCGGCTACCGTCATACCACCTGCATCTCGGTGAACGACCAGGTGGTGCACGGAATTCCAGGGGATCGCATCCTGCAGCCGGGGGACATCGTCTCCGTCGACAGCGGTGCGCAGTTCCGCGGATGGAACGGCGACAGCGCTCGCACCTTCATCGTCCCCGACGCTGCGCGGCCGGAGCTCGTCGCCGCGCGCGAAGAGCTCTCACGGGTGACCGAGGGATCGATGTGGGCCGGCATCGCCGCGATGACCGCCGTCCGTAACGTCGGCGACATCGGCGCAGCGATCGAGGGCTATATCGAGGCGCAGGGCGAGTACGGCATCCTCCGCGAGTACGTCGGCCACGGCATCGGCCGGAAGATGCACGAATCGCCGAGCGTGTTCAACTACCGCACTCCCGATCCCGGCGCCGAGCTGAAGCCGGGCCTGGTCCTCGCGATCGAGCCGATGGTGACCGCCGGCGGCGAGGCGACGTTCGTGGAGGACGACGACTGGACCGTCACCACCGTCGACGGCAGTGACGGCTCGCACTGGGAGCACAGCGTCGCGCTGCACGCGGACGGCATCTGGGTGCTGACCGCGGCCGACGGCGGGGCCGCGGGCCTCGCTCCCTTCGGCGTGACTCCCGTCCCGCTTTAGCCTGGCTCGCCCGCTGAGACTTATGTTGCGGGGTGGCGCTTGTCTCGGCAGTGCCAGCCTCACTCGGCAAGACAAGTCTCGACGCCGCCCCGGGCGGGGGCGGCGGGCCTGCACAGGGGGCGGGGCGGAGCGCGTTGTCCACAGCTGTCGTGGGAACGGGGATCGCGCGCGAGCACGGCGACCGAGGAATGTGCACAATGAGCGCATGCCGCTTCTGCTCTCGGACCGGGCCGTGCTCGAATCGCCCGTGCCGATCCACACCACTGCGGATGCTGTGCTGCTCGGGCTGGACCTGACCTCCGCGAGCTGGAGGCGATTGCGCAAGGGGGTGTACGTGCATGCGCAGCGGTACGCGAAGCTCACACCGTGGGAGCGCTATGCGGTGCGCGTGCATGCCTACCTCCGCCGGCATCCGGACGCGGTGCTGTGCCTCGAGTCCGCCGCGCTCGTGCACGGGCTGCCTTCGTTCGGAGAGACGTGCTGCATCCATGTGTACGACCCGGCGGGCGTCAGCGCGCAAGCATCCGGAGATGTCCGCGTCCATGTGAGCGAGACGCCACGGGAGGTCCAGCGGATCGGTGGGATCCTCGTCACGAGTCTTCAGGACACCGTCATCGATCTCGCCGGCGTGATGCGCCCTGCCGACGCGCTCGCGGTGGCGGATGCTGCCCTGTCTGCGGTCCAGGGCGGCACGCTGATCCTCGACGACCTCTGCGCTAGAAGCGCAGAGCGGAGCTCCAGTCGCGGACGTGCGCGGATGCGCTGGGTCTGGGCGAACGCCGATGGCCGGGCCGAGTCGCCCCATGAGAGCGTCAGCCGTGCGGTGATCCTCTGGGCGGGCTACGAGCCGCCCGTTCTCCAGCAGGTGTTCCGCTATGACGGGCACCTGGATCGCTGCGATTTCTTCTTCATACGGAGCAAGACGGTCGGTGAGGCGGACGGATGGGGCAAGTACGCGTTGGACTCCCCGGACGAGGCTGCTCGCAAGCTCGCCGACGAAAAGCGGCGAGAGGATCGCCTGCGCCGGCACGGGCATCCGTTCGCGAGGTGGATGCCGGCAGATGCGTGGCAGGTCGGCCCGCTCTGCGCAGCGCTCGACAGCGCCGGCGTTCGCCGGGTCCGCCTCGCCCGACCTGAGTTGCTCGCGACGTTGCGTTCCCGTCCACGGGCGCTGAAGGTCTCCTGACCGCCGGACTTACTTTGCGAGGTGACAATGGCACAGCCTGGACACGTCTCGCTCCACAACCCAAGTCTCGCCGGGAGAGAGAGGGGGAGGAGAGGGGGAGGCGGGTTCACAACAGGGGCATAGGAATATGCGACAGGATGCATGCTGAGGCGCGTCTGCGCCCGCAAGCGTCAGCGGGACCGCGCCCTGCGTGTGCCCTGGAAGATCGGAAGACAATGGCAGCAGCACAGAGCAGGCCCAATTGGTTCGTGATCGGCGTCTCCACGGCCGTGGTGGTCGTCCTCGTCGCGATCGCCGGGCTCGTCGTGTTCCTCAACAACCAGGCCACCGCGCCCGGCACCGCTCCGGAGAGCAGCGCGCTCATCGACCAGGAGAGCGGCGCGATCTCCTTCGGCGAGGGCGAGACCACGATCGACACCTACGTCGACTTCATGTGCCCGATCTGCGGTCAGTTCGAGGATGCCTACGGGGAGACCCTGCAGACGGCGGCGTCGAACGACGAGATCACGCTGAACATCCACCCGATCTCGATCCTGAACCGCTACTCGACCACCGGCGAGTACTCCTCGCTCTCGGCCGGCTCGATGTACTGCGTGGCCGAGGCCGCCCCCGATGCCGCGCTGGACTACTTCAACCTCCTGTTCGCGAATCAGCCGGAGGAGAACACCGCCGGTCTCACCGCCGATGAGCTGGCAGCCCTCGCGGAGCAGGCGGGCGCGAGCGCGGCCGCGGACTGCATCGCGGACGGCTCCTACATGCAGTTCACCGAGGACCAGGCCGACGCGCACGAGATCGGCGGCACGCCGACCGTCGAGATCGACGGAGAGCGCATCGACAACGGCGACATCCCCACCCGGTTCGCCGAGATCTTCGGCTGAGCCGGGATCGCAGGAGCGACGGCAGCGCTCCATTTGCCGGATGCGCTGCCGTCGTCTAATATAGATCTTTGGTGCTTTGCGCCTGGTTCGGCGTGTCCGGCGAGGCGGGCATCCACCCATCCCATCCACCGCAGATCGACCGGTCTGCAGAAGCGTCAGCGAGGCTATGGCTAAGAAAGACGGTGTCATCGAGATCGAGGGAACCGTGTCCGAGGCGCTGCCCAACGCGATGTTCCGCGTTGAGCTCACCAACGGGCACAAGGTTCTGGCGACGATCTCCGGAAAGATGCGGCAGAACTACATCCGCATCATCCCCGAGGACCGCGTGGTCGTGGAGCTCAGCCCCTACGATCTGACCCGCGGCCGCATCGTCTACCGCTACCGCTGATCGGTCGAGAAGTAACGCCCCAGGCGACATGCCTGCCCGGTGAAGACAGCGAACAGGAAACACAATGAAGGTCAACCCCAGCGTCAAGCCCATCTGCGATCACTGCAAGGTGATCCGACGTCACGGCCGCGTCATGGTGATCTGCAAGAGCAACCCCAGGCACAAGCAGCGGCAGGGCTGACGCCCCACCGCAGCTCGTGCCCGTCACGCGGTGCTCGTAAGCCCGGCGAAGCCGGGGAGCAGCGCCAGGGCTGAGCCGCAGCTCAGTCCAGGCCGGCCCCGCGGCGGCTCGTCGGATCCGACTCACAACTCAATACGCATTCAGGCAGGATCAAGATCCCACGCGCGTGGGGGACACCTCGGGACAGAGGCCCGGGTCCCCATCCTGCTCCACACCTCTACTCATCCCAGGAGAATCGCATGGCACGTCTTGCCGGCGTTGACATCCCGCGCGACAAGCGCGTGGTGATCGCCCTTACCTACATCTACGGCGTCGGCCGTACCCGTTCGGTCGAGATCCTCAAGGCCACCGAGATCGACGAGTCGATCCGCGTGAAGGACCTCACGGACGACCAGCTCGTCGCACTCCGCGACCACATCGAAGGCAACTACAAGGTGGAGGGCGACCTGCGCCGCGAGGTTGCAGCAGACATCCGCCGCAAGGTCGAGATCGGCTCCTACGAGGGCATCCGCCACCGTCGTGGCCTCCCGGTCCGTGGTCAGCGCACCAAGACCAACGCCCGCACCCGCAAGGGCCCGAAGCGCACCGTCGCCGGCAAGAAGAAGGCCCGCTGAGCGCGGCCAGGGACTAGGAGAAGACTTTCATGGCTGCACCCAAGGCCGCCGCGCGCAAGCCGCGCCGCAAGGAGAAGAAGAACATCGCGCTGGGCCAGGCCCACATCAAGTCGACGTTCAACAACACGATCGTTTCCATCACCGACCCGTCCGGCGCCGTCATCAGCTGGGCGTCGTCCGGTGGCGTGGGCTTCAAGGGCTCGCGCAAGTCGACCCCGTACGCGGCAGGCATGGCCGCCGAGTCGGCCGCACGCCAGGCTCAGGAGCACGGTGTCAAGAAGGTGGACGTCTTCGTGAAGGGTCCGGGCTCGGGCCGCGAGACCGCGATTCGCTCGCTGCAGGCCGCCGGCCTCGAGGTCGGCTCGATCCAGGACGTGACGCCGCAGGCCCACAACGGCTGCCGTCCGCCGAAGCGCCGCCGCGTCTGATCTCGTGAACGAGGATGCCGGTCCCGACAGGGGCCGGCATCCTCGACGCAGGTTTCCACAACTCAACACCTCACCCACCACATGTCATATAGCGGGCATGTGATCGAAAGGAACACACCGTGCTCATCGCACAGCGTCCCACACTCACCGAGGAAAAGATCGTCGAGAACCGCAGCCGGTTCATCGTCGAGCCGCTTGAGCCCGGCTTCGGGTACACGATCGGCAACGCGCTCCGCCGCAGCCTGCTGTCGTCGATCCCCGGCGCTGCCGTCACGAGCATCCGCATCGATGGCGTGCTGCACGAGTTCAGCACCATCCCCGGCGTGAAGGAGGATGTCACCGAGATCATCCTCAACATCAAGCAGCTCGTCGTCTCGTCGGAGCGCGACGAGCCCATCACCGCCTACCTGCGCAAGACGGGCGCCGGCGAGGTCACCGCCGCCGACATCTCCGCTCCGGCCGGCGTCGAGGTGCACAACCCCGAGCTCGTCATCGCGACGCTGAACGACACCGCGAAGTTCGAGCTGGAGCTCATCATCGAGCGCGGCCGCGGCTACGTGTCCGCGACGCAGAACCGCAACGAGTACGCCGAGGCCGGTCAGATCCCGATCGACTCGATCTACTCGCCCGTCCTCAAGGTCAGCTACCGCGTCGAGGCCACCCGTGCCGGTGAGCGCACCGACTTCGACAAGCTCGTCCTCGACGTCGAGACGAAGTCCGCGATCAGCCCGCGCGACGCCGTCGCCTCGGCCGCCAAGACCCTCACCGAGCTGTTCGGCCTCGCCCGCGAGCTGAACGTCGAGGCGGAGGGCATCGAGATCGGCCCCGCGCCGGTGGAGGCCGTGAACTCCAGCGAGCTGTCGATGCCGATCGAGGATCTCGACCTGTCGGTCCGCTCGTACAACTGCCTCAAGCGCGAGGGCATCAACACGGTGTCCGAGCTCGTGGCGCTGTCCGAGACGCAGCTGATGAACATCCGCAACTTCGGCCAGAAGTCGGTCGACGAGGTGCGCGACAAGCTCATCTCGCTCGGTCTGTCGCTCAAGGATTCGGTGCCCGGTTTCGACGGCGCCCACTTCTACAGCGGCAGCGAAGACGAGTCCTTCTGACCTTCCCGAAATTCTGACCAAGAGGTAGACGATTATGCCCAAGCCCACCAAGGGTCCCCGCCTCGGAGGCGGCCCCGCCCACGAGCGCCTGCTGCTGGCCAACCTGGCTGCCGCCCTGTTCACCCACAAGTCGATCAAGACGACCGAGACCAAGGCCAAGCGCCTCCGTCCGCTCGCCGAGCGCCTGATCACCTTCGCCAAGCGCGGCGACCTGCACGCACGCCGTCGCGTGCTGTCGGTCATCGGTGACAAGGAAGTCGTGCACGTCCTGTTCGCCGAGATCGCCCCGCTGGTCGCGGAGCGCGAGGGCGGCTACACCCGCATCACGAAGGTCGGCAACCGCAAGGGCGACAACGCTCCGATGGCCGTGATCGAGCTCGTCCTCGAGCCCGTCACGCCCAAGAAGAAGGCCGCCAAGGCCGCGCCGAAGGCCGAGAAGGTCGTCGAGGAGGCTCCCGCCGAGGAGGCTCCCGCGGAGGAGATCGTCGAGGAGGCCGCTGAGGCGCCCGTCGAGGAGGCTCCCGCTGAGGAGGCTGCCGAGGCTCCGGCCGAGGAGAAGTCCGAGTAAGCATCCGCTTCGTGAAGAGGCCCGCCGTCCCGCAAGGGGAGGCGGGCTTCTTCGTCGTACCGGCGACGGGAGACCGATCCGGTGATGGAGCACGGGCTCGGTGACGGACCCGGCGCGGAACTCGGACTCGTCACGGAGCACAGACCCGGTGACGGAGCCGTGACGGAAACGGGCTCGACGAAGGAGCCGTGACGGAAGACGGATCCGGTGACGGAACACGGACGGATGGACCGGAACTATCCGCGGATCGTCACGAGGTCCGTGGATCGTCGCCTTCCCCGGCATCCAGGGATCGTCGCCGGCGCCTGTCGCCGGCATCTGTGCACAGGCACAGCGGCCGTCCCGCTCAGCGCGTTCGGAGGTCCTTTCGGAGGATCTTCCCCGACGTGGACTTCGGGATGGCCGCGATGAACTCCACCTGACGGACCTTCTCGTGCGGCGCGACCCGCCCCGCGACATAGTCCGTCACCTCCGCCTCCGTGAGGGAGACGCCCTGCTGCGTGACGATGAACGCCTTCGGCACTTCCTGGCCGTCCTCGTCGAGGGCGCCGATGACGGCGGCGTCGGCGACCGAGGGATGCTCCAGCAGCACGGCTTCGAGCACGGCCGGTGCCACCTGATACCCCTTGTACTTGATGAGCTCCTTGAGCCGGTCGACGATGCGGAAGACGCCGTCCCGCGTCGCGGTCGCGATGTCGCCGGTGTGCAGCCAGCCGTCCTGGTCGATCATCTCGGCCGTCGCCTCCGGCCGGTTCAGGTATCCCTTCATGACCTGAGGCCCGCGGATGAGGAGTTCGCCGGGCGCGCTCGCGCCCTCGGCGGGCACGGCGACGTCCCGTCCGGTCTCGACATCCACCAGGCGCGCCTCGGTGTTCGCGAGCAGCAGGCCGACGGTGGAGCGATCCAGATCGTCGCGGTCGACCGGGATCGCGTGGGTGACCGGGCTCGTCTCCGTCATCCCGTAGCCCTGGCAGACGACGCAGTCCAGGCGTGCGGCGACGGCGGCGGCGAGCGTGCCGTCGAGCGGAGCGGCTCCGGAGAACACGACCTTCACGCTGGAGAGGTCGTACTGCTCCACGAGCGGATGCTTCGCCAGCGCCACCGCGATGGGCGGCGCGATGAACAACCAGGTGGTGCGGTGGTCGTCCACGACGCGCAGGAACTCGGCGAGATCGAACTTCGGCATCGTCACGAGGGCCGCGCGCTGGCGCAGTGCGAAGTTCAGCAGCACGGTCATGCCGTAGATGTGGAAGAACGGCAGGACGGCGAGCACGCGATCCTCGTCGGTGAGCGAGATGTTCGAGCGGCACTGGGCCACGTTCGCGACGAGGTTCCGGTGCGTGAGCATCACGCCCTTGGGGCGTCCGGTGGTCCCCGAGGAGTATGGCAGCACCGCGAGGTGCTCGGCGGGGTCGAAGCTCACCTCCGGCGCTGCGCGCCCCTCGCCCAGCATCGATCGCAGATCGGGGTGGCCCTCCGCCCCGTCCAGCACGATGACGTGGTCGTCGGGGATGCCGACCTCCGCTGCTGCGGCCTTCGCCCCCGGCAGCAGGGGCGTGACCGTGATGAGCCACGAGGCCTCCGCGTCGCGCAGCTGGATCGCGATCTCCTCGGCGGTGTAGAGCGAGTTGATCGTCGTCGCGGTCGCTCCCGCCCGGAGGATGCCGTGGAACACGGCCGCGAAGACGGGCACGTTCGGGCAGAGCAGCCCGACCCTCGTCCCGACGCCGACCCCGCGGGCCGCCAGTGCGCCGGCGAACAGCTGGATCTGCCCGATGAGCTGCCGGTAGGTGGTCTCCGAGCCGCTCGTGCCGTCGATGACGGCGACCGAATCGAGCAGCGCCGGATCGAGGTCGCCGAAGAGGAAGTCGAACACCGGGACCGTGGGGATCTCGACAGCGGGAAGAGTGCTCTGGACCATGTGATCTCCTTCGATCAGTTCGTCTCGCCCGTGCGATGCGCGGGATCGGCCGCCGTGATCCGGCGCATGCACGGCCGCTGGCGTTCAGTGTCGCACAGAACGGTACGCCGTCCCAGGGGCCTCGGCATGGAAGGGTCGCTCTCAGCATCCGCTGTCATCTGCTCGGAGGGGGCGACCATGACGACAGCACGCTGGCACTCGCGCGAGGCCGTCGGAGGCTTCGTGCTCTCCGCACCCGTCCAGAGCATCGTCGTCGCGATCATCCTGATCAACGCGGCGATCCTGGGCCTGGAGACCGTACCGGACATCGCGCACGGCTTGGCGGACGTCCTGCACGTGATCGACACGGCCTGCCTCGGGATCTTCGTCATCGAGATCCTCCTGAAGCTCTACGCGCAGCGGCTGCGCTTCTTCACGAACGCGTGGAACGTGTTCGACTTCCTCGTCGTGGCCGCCTCGCTCGTCCCCGGCGCCGACGGCCTCGCCGTCCTCCGGGCGCTGCGGGTCCTGCGCGTCCTGCGTCTCATCTCGGTGATCCCCTCGCTGCGGCGGGTCGTCGACGCCCTCGTGAAGGCGGTCCCGGGGATCGCGTCGATCGCGGCTCTGCTGGCCATCATCTTCTACGTGGGCGCCGTCATGTCGACGATGCTGTTCGGCCGGGACTTCCCCGACATGTTCGGAGACCTCGCGGCTTCGCTGTTCTCCCTCTTCCAGATCATGACCCTGGACGGCTGGTCGGAGATGGCGAGGACGGTGGCGGCGGAGCTGCCGTGGGCCTGGGCGTTCTTCGTCCCGTTCGTGCTCGTCAGCGCGCTGACCGTGCTGAACCTCTTCATCGCCATCATCGTCGATGCGATGCAGGGTCTCGACGCATCCCGGGTCGAGGAGGGGGAGGAGCCGCGGCACGAGGTGACGCTCGGTCATCACGAGGACGCCGAGGTGCTCGCCGAGCTCGCGCTGCTGAGCGAGCAGATCGCTGCGCTCGCGCAGGCGGTCGAGGTGAACGGACGGGTCGTCGCGCAGGAGTAGGGTTGTCGGGTGACTGACACCCGGATCCATCGTGGCCCGAGGGCCTACGTCACCTTCATCGTCATCGGCCTGATCGCCGGTCTCCTCTCCGGACTGTTCGGCGTGGGCGGAGGCACCGTCATCGTCCCGCTGCTCGTCCTGGTGCTGCACTTCGATCAGAGGCTCGCAGCGGGCACCTCGCTCGCGGCCATCGTGCCGACCGCCGCCGTCGGCGTGATCTCCTACGCGGCCTCCGGGTCCGTGGCATGGATTCCTGCGCTCCTCCTGGCCATCGGCGCGGTGATCGGTGCGCAGATCGGCACCCGGCTGCTGCCCAGGATCTCGCAGACGGCGCTGCGCTGGGCGTTCGTCGGCTTCCTCGTCGTCGTGATCGTGAGCCTGTTCCTCGTCATCCCCTCGCGGGATGCCGTCTTCGCGCTGACCTGGCTGTCCGGCGCGGCGCTCCTCCTGGTCGGCGTCGGCACCGGCATCCTCGCCGGGCTCATCGGCGTCGGAGGAGGCGTGATCGTCGTCCCGGTGCTCATGCTCGCCTTCGGCACGAGCGACCTGGAGGCGAAGGGGACCTCGCTGCTGATGATGATCCCCACCGCGATCTCCGGGACGATCGGCAATCTGCGCAATCGGAATGTCGATCTGCTCGGAGCCGGGCTCATCGGCCTCTCCGCATGCACCACGACGGCGTTCGGCGCCTGGCTCGCCACCCTCATCGACCCGTTCCTCGCGAACATGCTCTTCGCGGCATACCTCGTCGTGATCGCCGTCCAGATGGCGCTCAAGGCGATCAGGGGACGTCGGCGCTGAGCGCCCAGGGGCGATCGGTAGACTCGAGTGGTGCCTGTGAACACCGAACTGGTCGGCCGGGAGTTCCCGCCGACGCCCCCCTACCTCGTCGGACGGGAGAAGGTGCGCGAGTTCGCCCGTGCCGTCTTCGCCGATGCTCCGCTGCACACCGACGTGGACGCCGCGCGCGCCCTCGGCTACGCCGACGTCGTCGCTCCGCCGACCTTCGCGATGGTCGTCCAGGACCAGACGCTGCAGCAGCTGCTCAGCGAGCCGGGATCCGGCATCGAGCTGGCGCGCACGATCCATGCCGAGCAGCGGTTCGCGTACTCGCGTCCGATCGTCGCCGGTGACGAGCTCAGCGCCCGGCTGACCGTGACCGGCATCCGCGCCGTCGGCGGGAACGCGATGATCACGAGCGAGGCCGAGATCGCCGATGCGACCGGGGCCCACGTCGTGACCGCCACCAGCGTGCTGCTGGTCGGCTCCGAGGAGGGGGAGTGAGCATGTCGTTCGCCGTCGGAGACGTGGTGGCCGAGCGCACCGTCCATCTCACTCGCGAGTCGCTGGTCCGCTACGCGGGCGCCTCGGGAGATTTCAACCCGATCCACTACCGCGACGACGTCGCGGCATCGGTGGGGCTCCCCGGCGTCCTGGCGCACGGGATGCTCACGATGGGGATCGCCGCCTCGGCCGTCGTCGCGGCGCTGGGCGACGCCGCGACGATCAGCGAGTACGGCGTGCGGTTCACGCGCCCCGTCGTCGTCGATCCGGATGCCGGGGCGGATGTGTCCGTCACAGCCGTCGTCGGCGCCGTCGACGAGACGAGCGCCCGCATCGACCTCACCGTGAAGCACGGCGAGACCACCGTGCTCGGCAAGGCGCAGCTGCGCGTCGCGCTGTGACGGCCGTGACCGAGGTCTCTCCGATCCCGCTCTCCGAGCTCACGACGCTGCGCACGGGCGCGGCGCCGGAGCGGATGCTCGAAGCGCGTAACGCCGAGGACCTCGTCGCCGCTCTGCGCGAGGTCTGGGCGACGGGCGACGAGTGGTTCGTCCTGGGCGGAGGATCCAACCTGTTCGTGGGCGACGAGCCTTTCGAGGGCACGGTGATCCGGGTGCTCACGCAGGGGATCGAACGCCTGCCCTCTCCGCATACGGGGCGTGCCAGGGTGCGCGTGCAGGCCGGTCACGACTGGGACGCGCTGGTGGCGTACACGGTCGAGCACGGTCTCGCCGGCATCGAGGCGATGAGCGGAATCCCGGGCACGGTCGGAGCGGCTCCGGTGCAGAACATCGGCGCCTACGGTCAGGAGATCCAGGAGACGCTCGTCGAGGTCGATCTCATCGACGAGAGCACCGGAGCGGTGACGACGGTGCCGGCGTCCGAGCTCGGGCTGGGCTTCCGCACCTCCGTGCTCAAGCATCACTACGGCGACGTCGCCCGGCGCCGTGCCGTCATCCTGTCCGTGACGCTCGATCTCGCCGAGGTGGGGGATGCCGGGCGCGTCGTCCGCGGAGAGCAGCTGCGCCGGGCGCTGGGCCTGGAGAGCGACGATCCCGTCCCGCTGGCATGGCTGCGCGCGCAGATCCTCGCCACGCGCGCCTCGAAGGGGATGCTGCTGAACCCGGACGATCCGGACACCGCGAGCGCCGGATCGTTCTTCCAGAACGCGATCGTCCCGGAGTCCTTCGCCCTGACCCTGCCGTCGGAGTGCCCGCGGTGGCCCGTCGCGCCCGACCTGGACGCCGTCACCGTGATCCCCCTGGGGTCGTTCGACGGGCAGGTGCCCCCGATCGCCGCGACGCGCGCCGACGTCAAGGTGAGCGCGGGGTGGCTGATCGAGCACGCGGGCATCGCCAAGGGGTTCCGCCTGCCGCGGTCGCGGGCGGGGGTCTCCACCAAGCACGCCCTGGCGCTGACGAACCGCGGCGGCGCGACCGCCGGCGAGATCGCCCAGCTCGCCCGGTACATCCAGAGCCGGGTGCACGCCGAGTTCGGGCTCGTCCTGCAGCCGGAGCCGGTGCTCGTCGACGTCGAGCTCTGACCGCAGGGACCTCCCCCTCCCCACCGTCTAGGGTGGGGGCATGAGCGGACTCGTCCCCTATCTCGCCCTCCCCGGGAACGCCGCGGAGGCCCTGTCGTTCTACCAAGGCGTCTTCGGGGGCGAGCTCTCGCTGTTCACGTATGCGCAGTTCAATCGGGTCGACGGCCCCGACGATGCCGTCGCGCACGGTCAGCTCACCGGTCCGGTCCGGCTGTTCGCCTCTGATGCCGGTCCGGATGAGGACGCCGCGCACATGGTCGGCGTGAGCTTCTCCCTGCTGGGCGCCGCGGATGCCGGCACTCTCACGCGCTGGTTCGACGCGCTCGCCGACGACGGGAACGTCATCGATCCCCTGCAGAAGCGTCCCTGGGGAGATTACGACGGCCAGGTCGTCGACCGTTACGGCATCCGCTGGCTGATCGGGTTCCAGGACTGAGCCCGCTGCGGGGATCAGGGGGACGCAGCGAGGCCGGGAGTCTTCGCGCGGAATCCTCCTGACCCCGGCGCGGCGGCGGGGGACGCCGTCAGGAGAACAGCCGCTGCAGGCGCTGGACGCCTTCGAGCAGCTGGTCGTCGCCGAGCGCATAGGAGAGGCGCAGGTAGCCGGACGGGCCGAAGGCCTCACCCGGGACGACGGCGACCTCGGCCTGCTCGAGGATGAGATCGGCGAGCTCGAGCGTCGTCGTCGGCGTCACGCCGCCCCAGGCGCGGTTCAGCAGTCCCTGCACATCGGGGTACACGTAGAAGGCGCCCAGCGGGTTCGGCACGGTCACGCCGTCGATCTTCGACAGCTCGGCGACGATGAGGCGGCGGCGGCGGTCGAAGGCCTCGCGGAACTGCTCTGCCTCGGTCTGCGGTCCGTTGAGGGCGGCGATCGCGGCTTTCTGCGCGATGTTGTTCACATTGCTCGAGAGGTGCGACTGCAGGTTGCCCGCGATCTTGATGGCATCGGAGGGACCGACCATCCAGCCCACGCGCCAGCCGGTCATCGCGTAGGTCTTGGCGACGCCGTTGACGAGGATCGTCTGGTTCGCGGCATCCGGCACCGCCTCGACGATCGAGACCGCCTTGGCGCCCTCGTAGGTGAGGTTCTGATAGATCTCGTCGGAGATGATCCAGATCCCGTGCTCGACGGCCCACTCGCCGATCGCCGCCGTCTCCTCCGGCGTGTACACGGCGCCGGTCGGGTTCGAGGGGGAGACGAACACGATCGCCGTGGTGCGCTCGGTGCGGGCCGCCTCGAGCTGCTCGACCGTGACCTTGTAGTCCTGCTCGGCGCCGGCGAAGACCTCGACGGGGACACCGTCTGCGAGACGGATCGCCTCCGGGTAGGTGGTCCAGTACGGCGCGGGCAGGAGCACCTCGTCGCCGGGGTTCACGACCGCCTGGAACGCCTGGTAGACGGCCTGCTTGCCGCCGTTGGTGATGATCACCTGGCTGGGGGAGACCTCGATGCCGGAATCCCTGAGCGTCTTCGCGGCGACGGCCTCGCGCAGCGCGGGGAGGCCGCCGGCCGGCGTGTAGCGGTAGCTGGCGGGGTCGGCGAGGGCCTCGGCCGCGGCATCCACGATGAACTGCGGCGTCGCGAAGTCCGGCTCGCCGGCGGCGTAGGAGATGACCGGCTTCCCGTCCGCCTTCAGCGCCTTGGCCTTGGCGTCGACCTTGAGGGTCGCCGACTCGGCGATGGCGGACAGCTTGCGGGAGAGGGGAGCGCGTTCGGTCACGTCACAAATGCTACTCGGCGGGGCCGAGGATCGCGCGGTCTCGGGATGTCACGTCATGCCCGCGGATGGTCGGCCGCCGCCTTGTGACGTGACGTGACCGTCTCGAAGCCGAGGTCTCGTGGCGCCCGTAGGGTCGGATCATGACCGAGACGCCGACCGCGCTGGCGCTCCCGTCGCGCTATGGAGGCGCAGCGCCCGAAGGGGCGCTGCCCTCGAACGCGACGATCGAGCTGCTCTACCGACATCGATCCGTGCGGCGCTATACGCCCGATCCCGTCGACGACGCCACCGTGACCGCGATCATCGCTGCAGCGCAGTCCGCCGCGACGAGCTCCAACCTGCAGTCCTGGTCCGTCGTCGAGCTGCGCGAGCCGGTGCGCAAGGCGGCGGCGTCCGTGCTCGCCGGAGACCAGGCCTTCATCCGGGATGCGCCGGTCTTCCTGGTGTTCGTGGCGGATTGGGGCCGCAACGCCCTCATCGCCCGGCGCCGGGGCGCGCCCGCGGACGGCATCGGATTCGTCGAGACGACGCTCGTCGGATTCGTCGACGCCGCCCTGGCCGCGCAGAACGCGGTCGTCGCCGCGGAGTCGCTCGGTCTCGGAGCGGTCTTCGTCGGTTCGGTGCGCAACAACCCCGAGCAGCTCTCCGAACTGCTCGGACTCCCGGACGGTGCGTTCCCCGTGGTCGGGGTCGCGCTGGGTCACCCCGACCCCGCGGATGCTGCGGGCGTCAAGCCGCGGCTCTCACAGGATGTCGTGCGCCATCGCGAGATCTACCACGAGCCGGATGCGGCGCGGATCGAGGACTACGAGGAACGTCTCACGGCGTACTACCGCTCGCAGGGCGCTGCTCGCGGTTGGGTGGATGCGGTCCTGCGGCGCGTCGAAGGCGCCGCATCGTTGCACGGGCGGCACACGTTGCGCGCGGCGCTGGAGCGGCGGGGGCTCCCGTCGCGGTGAGCGCGCCGCTCGTCTGAGGGGCCCGGACGCGGGTCACGCTCCGTACGATGCCGGCAGTGCGCAGTAGTCCGCGAAGCGCGACGCAGGGTGTGCGGGGTCGCTGAGATCGACGAGCGCGGATGCCGCGGAGTGCGGCGGCTCGTCCCCGGCCAGCTGCCAGACGGTGAAGTGCCACATGCCGCGGACCGTGGGGGAGAGCAGGGCGGCTGGGCCGGAGACGACGAGAACCCGGTCTGCGGAGCGGCCGGCGCGGAAGGGGCCGACGAGTTCCTCGCGCAGCGCCGTCTCATCGACGGCATCCGCATGCTCGCGCTCGGCGGCGATGCCGGCGCGGTCGAGCGCGGCGGCGATGCCGTCCGCCGCGATCCTGGAGCGTTCGGCATCCGCTCCCGCCACGGCGAGGACGCGCACGCCCCTCGGATAGTGCTGCAGGAACTGTGCGGCGATGCCATCCCAGAAGTCGGCCATGGCTCCAGCGTATGCCCGTGCTCAGCCGCCGAGACCGCCGGAGAGCATGCCGATCAGCAGCGAGAGCCCGACCAGCGCTGCAGGGAAGAGGAAGCAGGCGCCGACGAGGGAGAGCGCGATCAGGCTCATCACCAGAGGGAGCCGGGCAGGCATCCGGTCCACCGGCTCGTGGCGGGGCATGCTCGTCACGAGCAGCAGCGCGGCGAAGGCGGTGAAGGGGAGCATCCCGAGCGCGTCGACGGCGGTCTTCTGCCAGCCGGGGAGTCCGTGCGAGCCCTCGCTGAGGAAGATCCCGTTCCGCGCGGCCAACGCCGTCAGGATCACGGCCGCCATGAATGCAGAGCATCCGCTCAGGACGACGGACACGATCCGGCGCGCGCGGATCGACGACGGCGATGGCGCGGGGGGAATCGACATGCGGCGACCCTAGCCGGACCGGCGCGCACGCCTTCGGAGTTGTCCACAGGCAGGGCCCTGCCGAGCGGATCGCAGAGCCCTGCCTGTGCGCTGCTCAGGGCGCCTCGACGAGGAACCTCGCATAGGCGGGCACCGTGAGGAACGCGGGGAACTCGGCGCCCAGCGACACCTCGCGGAAGACCTCGGCCGCGTCGTCGAAGCGGTCGTCCGGCGTGCGCGGCGCCTCCGCGAGCACCGCGGCGATGAGTCCCTCGATGTAGTCGGCCGTGATCGGGGCGCCGTCCTCGGTGCTGCGGTCCTGGTGGATCCACTGCCACACCTGCGAACGGCTGATCTCCGCCGTGGCGGCGTCCTCCATGAGGTCGTCGATGGCGACCGCTCCGATCCCGCGCAGCCATGCCTCGATGTAGCGGATCGCCACGGAGACGTTGTCGCGGACGCCTCGCGCCGTGATCGGGCGCCCGATGCGCAGGTCGAGCAGATCGGAGGCGTGCACCCGGACGTCGTCCCGCTGCCGGTCGAGCTGGTTCGGACGCTCGCCGAGCACCGCGTCGAACTCCGCCTGTGCCGTCGGGATGAGGTCGGGATGCGCGACCCAGGTGCCGTCGAAGCCGTCGCCGGCCTCGCGCCTCTTGTCGGCGGAGACCTTGTCGACCGCCCTGGCCGTGACCTCGGGGTCGCGGCGGTTCGGGATGAACGCGCTCATCCCGCCGATGGCGAACGCACCCCGTCGGTGGCACGTCTGCACGAGCAGGTCGGTGTACGCCCGCATGAACGGAACGGTCATCGTCACCTCGCTGCGGTCCGGCAGCACGAACCGGGCGCCACGGCCGCGGTAGTTCTTGATGATCGAGAAGATGTAGTCCCAGCGGCCGGCGTTGAGCCCGGCGCAGTGGTCGCGCAGCTCGAAGAGGATCTCCTCCATCTCGAAGGCCGCGGGCAGCGTCTCGATGAGGACCGTCGCGCGGATCGTGCCGTGCGGGATGCCGAGATACTCCTCGCTGAAGCGGAACACGTCGTCCCACAGCTTCGCCTCCTCGCTCGACTCGAGCTTGGCGATGTAGAAGTAGGGCCCGCGACCCGATTCGATCAATGTCTTCGCGTTGTGCAGGAAGTACAGCCCGAAGTCGACGAGGGATCCGGATGCGGCCATGGCGCGACCCGCGCGGTCGATGAAGGTCAGGTGCTTCTCGACGAGGTGCCATCCGCGCGGGCGCATCACGATCGTGGGCGTGCGCTCGGCGGTGACGCGATACTCCTTGCCCTCCGGCGAGGTGAAGGAGAGTCGGCCGCGGATGGCGTCGCGCAGCGAGAGCTGACCGCCGATGACGTTCGCCCAGGTGGGGCTGGTCGCATCCTCCTGATCGGCGAGCCAGACCCGCGCCCCGGAGTTGAGCGCGTTGATCGTCATCTTCGGGTCGGTCGGGCCGGTGATCTCGACGCGCCGATCCTCGAGTCCTGGCCCCGCGCCGGCGACGCGCCAGTCGGCATCCTCGCGGATGTGCGCAGTGTCGTCGCGGAAGCGCGGGTCGTGTCCGTTGCCGATCTCGAAGCGGCGGCGCATGCGGTCCGCGAGCCGGTCGTGGCGGCGGGCGGCGAAGCGATGGTGCAGCTCGGTGAGGAAGGCGAGGGCGTCCGGTGTGAGGATCTGGTCGTAGCGGTCGCGCAGGGGGCCGGAGATCTCGATTGCCGGCCCCTGCTGGGTGGGGGTGAGCGTGGTCATGATGGCGTCCTTTTCTGTGGGTCCCCATCCGTTCGTTGAGCGAGGAGCGGAGCGACGAGTCGAAACGCGGTCCGCGGGGAACGGCGTTTCGACTCCGTTGGCTGCGCCGTCGTCGCTCGACGAACGAGCAGGGCGAGCGGATCAGTGGAACTGCGCGGTCTCGGTGGAGCCGGCGAGGGCGAGCGTGGCGCTGTCGGGGTTGAGCGCGGTCGAGATGACGTCGAAGTAGCCGGTGCCCGCCTCGCGCTGATGCTTGGTGGCGGTGTAACCGACGGACTCGGCGGCGAACTCGGCCTCCTGCAGCTCGACGTACGCGCTCATGGCGCGCTCGGCGTAGCCGCGGGCGAGGTCGAACATGGAGTGGTTCAGGGCGTGGAAGCCGGCCAGCGTGATGAACTGGAACTTGTAGCCCAGCTCCGCCAGCTCCTGCTGGAACGTCGCGATCTCGGCGTCCGACAGATGACGGCGCCAGTTGAAGCTCGGCGAGCAGTTGTAGGCGAGCAGCTTGCCGGGGAACTGCGCGTGGATGGCCGTGGCGAACTCGCGGGCGAGCTCGATGTCCGGCTCCCCGGTCTCGACCCACAGCAGGTCGGCGTAGGGGGCGAACGCGAGACCGCGGCTGATGACGGACTCGATGCCCGCGCGGATGCGGTAGAAGCCCTCGCTCGTGCGCTCGCCGGTGGTGAAGCGCTGGTCGCGCTCGTCGACGTCGCTGGTGAGGAGGTCGGCGGCGAGGGCATCCGTGCGGGCGATGATGACCGTCGGGACATCGGCGACGTCGGCCGCGAGACGCGCCGCGTTCAGCGTGCGGATGTGCTGCTGCGTGGGCACGAGCACCTTGCCGCCGAGGTGGCCGCACTTCTTCTCGCTGGCCAGCTGGTCCTCCCAGTGGATGCCTGCGGCTCCCGCCTGGATGAGGGACTGCGCGAGCTCATAGGCGTTCAGCGGTCCGCCGAAGCCGGCCTCGGCGTCGGCGACGATCGGCGCCAGCCAGTCCTGCGTGATCTCCCCCTCGGCGTGCTCGAGCTGATCCTGGCGGATCAGGGCGTTGTTGATGCGCCGGACGACGGACGGCACGGAGTTCGCCGGGTACAGCGACTGGTCGGGATAGGTCTGACCGGCGAGGTTCCCGTCGGCGGCGACCTGCCAGCCGGAGAGGTAGATCGCTTTGAGACCGGCGCGCACCTGCTGGACGGCCTGTCCTCCGGTGTAGGCGCCCAGCGCACGGACGTAGTCCTCGGTGTGCAGGAGGTTCCACAGGTTCTCCGCGCCGCGGCGGGCGAGCGTGGACTCCTCGCGGACCGAGCCGCGGATGCGGATGACGTCCTCGGCCGAGTAGGTGCGCTCGACGCCGTCCCAGCGCGGGTCGGCGTTCCAGGCCTCCTGCAGCTCGGCGGCGGTCTGGAGCTGGTCTCCCGCGCGGAGTCCGGCGGGGCGGTGAGCGGTGTTCGTCATGGCGTCTCCTTCGATGCGGGGTGGCTTGTCGTCCACTCTGCGTGAAGATCGTGGGTTCCGCTGACCGATTCCGCGGTGAAGATTGAGAATAATTCTGTTTCTGTGACAGAATCGGTCGCACCTCTTCCGGCCGAGCGGGTGGAGCGGACCGGGACGGATGAGTCATGGAGGATCATCGATGACCGAAGACGCCGACGCCCTCACGATCGGACGCCGCATCCGGCGGCTGCGCACCGCGCGCGGCATGACGCTCGAAGCGCTCGCCGCGGCCGTGGATCGTGCGCCGAGCCAGCTCTCCATGATCGAGACCGGCAAGCGCGAGCCCAAGCTCACCCAGCTGCAGGCGATCGCCCGCGCCCTCGGCACCACGATCGACGCGCTGCTGGAGGGTGAGCCCCTCGATGAGCGCAGCGCCGTCGAGATCGCGCTCGAGCGCGCGATGAAGGGACAGACGTTCCAGGCGCTCGGCATCGAGCCGTTCCGGATCGCCAAGAGCGTTCCGACCGATGCGCTCAAGGCGATGCTCGCGCTGCACGGAGAGATCGACCGGCTGAAGGACGAGCGCGCGGCCACCCCCGAGGAGGCCAGGCGCGCGAACGTCGAACTGCGCCACCTCATGCGCAGCCAGGACAACCACTTCGGCGACCTCGAGGAGAAGGCGTCCGAGATCCTGGACGCCGTCGGGCACCCGGGCGGCCCGCTCACCCAGCGCACGGCATCCGAGATCGCCGCGTATCTCGGCTTCACCCTGCACTACGCCCCCGACCTGCCCCAGACCACGCGCAGCGTCGCGGACCTCGCGAACGGCCGGCTGTACCTGTCCGGCAGCGTGCCCGCCAAGGGCGATGCGCGCACCGCCGTGCTGCAGGCGCTGTCCAGCCGCATCCTCGGCCACGGCGAGCCGCACAGCTATGCGGAGTTCCTGAGGCAGCGCGTCGAGACGAACTACCTGACCGGCGCCCTGCTGATCCCGCAGGCGCATGTGGTGCCGTTCCTGGCGGACGCGAAGCAGCGCAGGGCGATCTCGATCGAGGACCTTCGCGATGCCTATTCGGTGTCGTACGAGACGGCGGCGCATCGCTTCACCAATCTCGCGACCCGGCATCTCGACATCCCCGTGCACTTCCTGAAGGTGCACGAATCCGGCACGATCACCAAGGCCTATGAGAACGACGACGTCAACTTCCCCACCGATCGGCTGGGGTCCATCGAGGGGCAGATGTGCTGCCGGCGGTGGACGAGCCGGGCGGTCTTCGACGAGGACGACCGGTTCAACCCGTACTACCAGTACACCGACACCGGCAACGGCACCTACTGGTGCACGGCGCGCGTCGAGGCATCCAGCGAAGGGCTTCACTCGGTGAGCGTCGGCGTGCGCTTCGACGACACGAAGTGGTTCGTGGGGCGGGACACCGTCAACCGCGGAGTGTCGAAGCATTCCGTGGAGGTGTGCTGCCGGCGTGCGCCGGTGGAGCTGGAGGCGCGCTGGCGGGAGAACTCCTGGCCGAACGTGAAGACGCCGCGGACCCTCCTCGCGACGCTGCCGACCGGATCGTTCCCCGGCGTGGACACGACGGACGTGTACGAATTCCTCGAGGCGCACGCCCCGCGCTGAGACTTCCGCGCGCGGTGCGAGACCGAATCCCTCGGGATCGGCGCCTCGTGGAGGAGGCTCGATCTCGCGCTCGCCCCGGGGCGGTGTCACTCCCGCAGCGTCTGCAGCGCAGCCCACAGCTCCGCCCTCGCCGGGAACGTCGACAGGTCGACGGCCAGAAGGGCGGATGCCTGGGCGATCCGCGAGCGCAGGGTATGGCGATGGATGCCGAGAGCGTGCGCGGCCTGCTCGATGCGCGCATCGTGCTCCAGCCACACTCGCAGCGACGGCTCCAGCTCCGCGTGCGTGCGCAGCGGTGCGAGGTGCGATTCGGCCACGAGGCGTGCCTCATCGGTGGCCAGTGCGGCCAGGATGCTCGTGGAGACGGTGTCGGCGTAGCGGATCGCGCCCAGGCCTCCGCGACGCCTGGCGGAGGCGGCCTGGGCGTGCGCGCGTGAGAAGTCTCCGTATCCCTGGGGGTCGGAGACCCCGAGCACGATGCCGAAGCGCGTGGCCAGTTCATCGAACAGGTCGGCGTCGGCAGCCGATAGGCACAGCACGAGCCCTTCGCCGGAGTCGGCGGCGAACACGTCAGCTCCGTGCTCCGCGCGTCGTCGCTCTCCCCATTCCTCGATCGCATCCGCGGGTGCGTCCGGATCGGTGACGGCGACGACGATCGGTGCATGCGGCAGCGATCCGAGCACGCGCCGGGCGAGCGTCGGGTCGTCGAGCAGGAGCGACTCGAGCACCTGGCGGCGCAGGCGGCGGCGCCCGCGGGTGAGCTGCTCGTTCTGCTCCAGAGCGAGTCCGGCCATCGCGATCACCGAGGTCACCACGGCGCGGGCCTCGGAGTCCAGCGCGGCCGTGCCGATGGCGATCACGCCGCGGAGATGTCCCGTGCGGCCGAACGTGAACAGCGTGAACGACCCGGATCCGAGGGTGAGGGACTGCCCGGCCTGTCCTCCGCGTGTGATCAGATCGGTCGCGCGTCCGGTGAGCTCCTCGAGATCGGCGGCGTCGAAGCGGTGGGGCGGTCGCTCGTGCACGAGCGATCCGGTGGCGTCGAACATCCCGACCCATTGGCCGAGCCGCTGCGACAGCTCCGACAGCGTCGCCTCCAGCCCGCGCGGCCGCAACGCCGCCACGGCGAGGGCTCGCTGCGTGTCGAGCGCCCAGGTGCGTCGCGCGTAGGTCTGGGCGGCGATGGCCTCGGCGTGGGCTCGGGCGACGGCGATGAACGGGGTGTCGTAGGGGACGACGAACAGCGGCATCCCCGCGTCGGCGCACGCCGCGACGAGCTCCTCCGGGATGCCGGAGCGGTGCACCTCGGTGCCGAAGCCCAGTCCGACGATGCCGCGCTCGCGGAGGCGCGAGACGTAGGCGAGGACACCCGCCGGATCGTCGTCGGCGAACTGCGTCCCCGTCGTGAGCAGCGCGAGCTCGTCGGCGAGGAACGGCGTGGGATCCGCGAGGTCGGTGGAGTGCACCCATCGCAGCGGCCGGTCGAGCGCGTTCTCGTGCAGCGCGCTCTCGTCGGACACCAGCTGGAGTCCGAGGTCGGGACGGCGCAGCAGCGTGCGCAGTGTGGGTTCCGTCATGCTCTTCGCTCCCGGGCGACCTCTGAGTCCCCCCGTTCGTCGGGCGACGTGCGGGTCTGGCCTCGCCCCGTTCGTTGAGCGACGTGCGGGTCTGGCCCCCCTCGTTCGTTGAGCGACGTGCGGGTCTGGCCCCCGTTCGTTGAGCGACGTGCGGGTGTGGCCTCCCCCCGTTCGTTGGGCGACGTGCGGGTGTGGCCTCCCCCCGTTCGTTGAGCGACGTGCGGGTGTGGCCTCCCCCGTTCGTTGAGCGACGAGCGCAGCGAGGAGTCGAAACGCAGTATACGCCAAGGCTATTTCTCTCCCAAATTTATACAGAACGGCGAATGCATCCTCGCTCACTCGCGTCGTACGCTCGCGGCATGGCACTTCTCGATCAGACGAGCCCCCTCCCCCTCGGCGGCCCAGGACTCCCTCAGGAACGGCGCCTGGTCACGGAGCTGCCCGGCCCCCGATCCGCCGAGATCCTCACGCGCAAGGCCGAGGCCGTTCCCGCCGGCGTCGGGCACACCGTCCCTGTCGCCGCGGTCGCGGCGGGTGGCGGGGTCGTCGTGGACGCCGATGGCAACTCCCTCATCGACCTCGGCAGCGGCATCGCCGTCACCACGGTCGGCAACGCGCACCCGAAGGTCGCCGCCGCGGTCGCGGCCCAGGCCGCGCAGTTCACGCACACCTGCTTCATGATCTCGCCCTACGAGTCGTACATCGCGGTGGCCGAAGCCCTCAACCGGCTCACGCCCGGCTCCTTCGCGAAGAAGAGCGCCCTGTTCAACTCCGGCGCCGAAGCCGTCGAGAACGCGATCAAGATCGCCCGCAAGCACACCGGACGCCAAGCCGTCGTCGCCTTCGACCACGGCTACCACGGGCGCACCAACCTCACCATGGCGCTGACGGCGAAGGCCATGCCCTACAAGAGCGGCTTCGGCCCGTTCGCCCCCGAGGTCTACCGCGCGCCGATGTCGTATCCCTTCCGCGACGACCTCGACGGCGGGGAGGCGGCGGCTCGCGCCCTGCTGCAGATCGAGAAGCAGATCGGCGCGGACAACCTCGCGGCCGTCATCATCGAGCCGATCCAGGGCGAGGGCGGCTTCATCGTCCCCGCCGAGGGATTCCTGAACGCCCTTCAGGACTGGTGCCGCGCGAACGGCGTGGTCTTCATCGCCGACGAGGTGCAGACCGGCTTCGCCCGGACAGGGCGCATGTTCGCCAGCGAGCTCTTCGGCATCGAGCCCGACCTCGTCACCACGGCGAAGGGGATCGCGGGCGGTCTTCCGCTCGCAGCGGTCACCGGCAGGGCCGAGATCATGGACGCCTCGCACGCCGGCGGTCTCGGCGGCACCTACGGCGGCAATCCGATCGCCTGCGCCGCCGCGCTCGCCGCGATCGACGTGTTCGAGAACGACGGCGTGATCGAGCGGGCGCAGCAGATCGGCGACATCCTGAAGGCCCGTCTGAGCGCGCTCGCCGAGGCCGATCCTCGCATCGGCGACGTCCGCGGGCACGGCGCGATGGTCGCCGCCGAGTTCGTCGACCCCGAGACGAAGGCGCCGGATGCCGCGCTCACCGCGGCGGTCGCCAAGGCGGCCATCGCCCAGGGCGTGATCGTCCTCACCTGCGGCACCTACGGCAACGTGATCCGCTTCCTCCCCCCGCTCTCGATCGGCGACGAGCTGCTGAACGAGGGCCTGGACGTCGTCGCGGCATCCCTGGCCGCCCAATGAACGTCCGGTCGCGACCCTGATCGGGGGATTGCGGGTCGCGACCGGCACCTGAACGACAGCACAACCGCAGAGCACTCACGAAGAAGGAGCTGCACATGGCCGAGATCGCACGCGACGTCGTGATCATCGGAGCGGGAGCCGCCGGGCTCACCGCCGCGAACGAGCTGCGAGGCGCCGGCCTCTCGGTCGCCGTCCTCGAGGCGCGCGACCGGGTCGGAGGGAGACTGTGGACCGACGTCGTCGACGGCGCGATGCTGGAGATCGGCGGCCAGTGGATCTCGCCCGATCAGCACGCGCTCATCGACACCGTCGCCGAGCTGGGCCTGGACACCTTCAGCCGCTATCGCGAGGGCGACAGCGTCTACGTCGGACCGGACGGGCAGGTGCACCGCTTCACCGGCGAGATGTTCCCCGTGTCGCCCGCGACCGAGCAGGTGATCGCCGAGATCACCGAGCGCCTGGACGCCATGGTGGCGGAGATCGACCCCGAGCGTCCCTGGGAGCACCCGAACGCCGAGGAGTGGGACAGGGTCTCGTGGGATGCCTGGCTGCGCGCGCAGACCGACGACGACGAAGCGGTCCGCAATCTCGCCTTCGCGACCGGATCGGCCATGCTCACCAAGCCGACGCACACCTTCTCGCTGCTGCAGTCGCTGCTCATGGCCGCATCCGCCGGCTCGTACTCGCACCTCGTGGACGCGGACTTCATCCTCGACAAGCGCGTGGTCGGCGGCCTCCAGCAGGTGCCCCTGCTGCTCGCCGAGCGCCTCGGCGACGACGTGCTCCTGAACCAGCCGGTGCGATCCCTGGAATGGTCCGAGGCCGGCGTGGTCGCCGAGACGCAGGAGCACACCGTGCGGGCCCGCTTCGCGGTCCTGGCGCACGCACCGGTGCTGTACAGCCGGATCTCGTTCGTCCCGCCGCTGCCCCGTCGCCAGCATCAGCTGCACCAGCACCTCTCGATGGGCTTCGTCATCAAGGTGCACGCGGTGTACGACCGGCCGTTCTGGCGTGAACAGGGCCTCAGCGGCACGGCGTTCAGCCCGTACGAGCTCTCGCACGAGGCCTACGACAACACGAATCACGGCGACGAGCGCGGCACGCTGGTCGGGTTCGTGAGCGATCAGAACGCCGACGACGTCTTCTCGCTCCCCGCCGAGGAGCGCAAGGAGTGCATCCTCGAGTCGCTGTCGCACTACTACGGCCCCGAGGCGAAGAACCCGATCGTCTACTACGAGAGCGACTGGGGCAGCGAGGAGTGGACTCGCGGCGCGTACGCGGCGAGCTTCGACATGGGGGGCCTGCACCGCTACGGAGCCGACCTCCGGTCGGCCGTCGGGCCGATCCACTTCGCCTGCAGCGACATGGCCGGGGCCGGCTACCAGCACGTCGACGGCGCCATCCGCATGGGACGCCGTGCCGCGGCGGACATCCTGGAAGCGAGCCGTTCGTGAGCGGCGCCGTCGTCGTCGGATACACCGCGACGGATGCCGGCGCCGATGCCGCAGCCCTCGGGGCGCGGCTGGCCCGCAGCCTCGGCGCGCGGCTGCATCTCGTGATCGTGCTGCCTTCGGAAGGCACCCGCAGCGCGGCCGTCCCGCCGGAGCGCGCCTATGAGGATGTGATCCGCGCGCAGGGGAAGCAGTGGCTCGCCGAGGCGATGACGACGCTCCCGCAGGATCTCACGCGTTCGGGCCACGTCCGCTTCGCGGAGTCCTTCGCCGAGGGCCTCATCGCCGCAGGCGAGGAGTTCGCAGCGAGGATCATCGTGGTCGGAGCCGCTCGTGGCGGGCTGTTCGGACGGCATCGCCTCGGCAGCGTCGCGAGCGAGCTGCTGCACTCCTCCACGATCCCCGTCGCCCTCGCGCCGACGGGATTCGCCCAGCAGGACGATCACGCGGTGCCGCGGATCTCCGCGGCCGTCGGCGCCCGCCCTGGCGCCGACGCTCTCCTCGACGAGGCCGCGGTGCTGAGCAGCGAGGCCGGAGTGCCGCTGCGGCTCGTGTCGCTCATGTCGTTCGACGCGCCCCCTGGACTGGACACCGGTGCGATCCGGATCGTCCGGGACGAGCATGCGGCATCCGTCCTGTCCCGCGCCCGGGCGGAGGTGCCCGCAGGCATCCCGACCGCCGTCGAGCAGGCCGCCGGCGACACCGTCGAGGATGCCGTCGCCGCGCTGGACTGGCTCCCCGGCGAGGTGCTCCTCGTCGGATCGAGCAGGCTGGCGCAGCCGCGTCGGCTCTTCCTGGGCTCGACGGCGGCGAAGATGCTCCACGAGCTGCCCGTTCCCCTGGTCGTCGTGCCCCGCACCCGCGCCGACGCCGCTGTCGAAGGAGACCTCGCATGAGCACCACCCCCGAGACCGCAGAGCCCGCGCCCGTCACCGGCGGCATCACCAAGAAGGGCCTCAGCGCGGGAACCGTCGGCCTGATCGGCGCGATCGTGATCGGCATCTCCTGCATCGCCCCCGCCTACACGTTCACCGCCGCCGTAGGACCGACCGCATCCGAGGTCGGCGCGCAGGTCCCGGCGATCATCCTCGTCGGCTTCATCCCGATGCTGCTCGTCGCCTTCGGATACCGCGAGCTGAACAACCGGATGCCGGATTCCGGCACCTCCTTCACCTGGGCCGCGCGCGCCTTCGGGCCGTGGATCGGCTGGATGGCCGGCTGGGGCCTGATCGTCGCCACCATCCTCGTGCTGTCCAACCTCGCCGGCGTCGCCGTGGACTTCCTCTTCCTGCTCATCTCGCAGATCACGGGCAACGAGGCCATCGCCGACCTCGCCGGCGTCACCTGGATCAACATCCTCGTCTGCCTGCTCTTCATGCTGGGCGCGACGTTCGTCTCCTATCGCGACATGCAGACCACCCAGAAGCTGCAGTACTGGCTGGTGGGATTCCAGGTCCTGGTGCTGCTCTTCTTCGCCATCGCGGCGATCGTGCAGGCCGTGGGAGGGAACGGGTTCGACTATCAGCCGTTCGACATGAACTGGTTCAACCCGTTCGCCGTCTCGTCCTTCAGCGCTGTGGCCGCCGGCCTGTCGCTGTCGATCTTCATCTTCTGGGGCTGGGACGTCACCCTCACGATGAACGAGGAGACCAAGGATCCGGAGAAGACCCCCGGCCGTGCCGCGACGGGGACCGTGCTCATCATCGTGTTCCTGTACCTCCTGCTCGCCGTGGCGATGATCATGTTCGCAGGCACCGGCACGGGCGAGCTTGGCCTGGGCAACGAGGACATCCAGGAGAACGTGTTCTTCCACCTCTCCGGTCCGATCCTCGGCCCGCTCGCGTTCCTCGTCTCTCTCGCGGTCCTGACGAGCTCCGCATCCTCGTTGCAGTCGACCTTCGTCGGCCCTGCGCGGACGCTCCTCGCGATGGGGCACTACGGAGCGCTGCCGGCCTCGTACGCGAAGGTGAGCCCTCGGTTCTTCACACCCGGCTACGCCACGATCGTCTCCGCCATCGTTGCCAGCGTGTTCTACGCCGTCATGCGCGTGGTCAGCGAGGACACCCTCTGGGACACGATCCTCACGCTCGGGATGATGATCTGCTTCTACTACGGCATCACCGCCTTCGCGTGCGTCTGGTACTTCCGCAAGCAGTGGTTCGACTCGACGCGCAACGTGTTCTTCACCTTCCTGTTCCCCCTCGTGGGCGGCATCATCCTCGCGGCGCTGTTCGTCACGACGCTCGTCGACTCCATGGATCCGGCCTACGGGTCCGGTTCGCAGATCGGCGGCGTCGGGATCGTGTTCATCCTCGGCGTGCTGATCATCGGCGTGGGCATCGTCGTGATGATCGTCAACGCGATCCGTCGCCCGGCGTTCTTCCGGGGCCAGACCCTCACGATGGACGCTCCGCCGAGCATCCGCCGCCGCTGACCGCGAACCCGCACTCCGCCTCAGACCCCACGGAAAGAGAGACATGACCACCGCACTCGCCCCACACGAGCAGACGCTCCTCGACAGCGTCCCCACCGGCCTGTTCATCGCAGGGACCTGGCAGGATGCCGAGGGCGGCCGCACCTTCGACGTCCGCGATCCCGCCACGAACGCCGTGATCCGCTCCATCGCGGATGCGACGCCGGCCGATGGCATCCGGGCTCTCGACGCGGCCGTGGCCGCGCAGGAGAGCTGGGCGGCCACAGTCCCGCGCACGCGCAGCGACATCCTCCGCCGCGCCTTCGATCTGGTCCAGGCGCACAAGGAGGACCTCGCGCTGCTCATGACCCTCGAGATGGGCAAGCCGCTCGCTGAAGCTCGCGGCGAGGTCGTCTACGGCGGCGAGTTCCTGCGCTGGTTCAGCGAGGAGGCGGTGCGCATCAGCGGCCGCTACGGGCTGAACCCGGAAGGCACGGGCCGCATGGTCGTCTCGCAGCGCCCCGTGGGGCCGTCGTTCTTCATCACCCCCTGGAACTTCCCCTTCGCCATGGCCACCCGCAAGATCGCCCCGGCGCTCGCCGCCGGGTGCACGGTCGTCATCAAGCCGCCGGCACTGACCCCGCTCACGACCCTCTACTTCACGAAGCTGCTGGAGGAGGCCGGCCTGCCCGCCGGCGTCGTCAACGTCGTGCAGACCTCGACGTCGTCGAAGGTCTCGGCGCCCCTCATCGCCGATCCGCGCCTGCGCAAGCTGTCCTTCACCGGCTCGACGGAGGTGGGACGCAAGCTCATCGCCCAGGCCGCGGAGGGCGTCCTGCGGGTGTCGATGGAGCTCGGCGGGAACGCCCCGTTCGTCGTCTTCGACGACGCCGATCTCGACAAGGCCGTCGACGGCGCGATGGCGGCGAAATTCCGCAACATCGGGCAGGCCTGCACGGCCGCGAACCGCTTCATCGTGCACGCCTCCGTCGCCGAGGAGTTCGCCGACCGGGTCGCGGAGCGCGTCAGGGCGATGACCATCGGCCGCGGCACCGAGGAGGGCGTGGCGATCGGCCCGCTCATCGACGAGGACGCCGTGGCGAAGGCGTCCGAGCTGGTGCAGGACGCGGTAGGCCGGGGAGCGCGCGTGCTCGCGGGCGGAAGCGCGATCGAGGGCGTGGGGACGTTCTTCGAGCCGACCGTGATCACCGAGGTCGCGGCGGGCAGCGACATCCTCCGCGAGGAGATCTTCGGCCCGGTGCTCGCCATCGCCACCTTCGACACCGAGGAGGAGGCCGTCCGCCTCGCCAACGACACCGAGTACGGACTCGTCTCGTACGTGTTCACGGAGGATCTCGCCCGCGGGCACCGGATGATCGACGCGCTCGAGACGGGCATGATGGGGCTGAACGTGGGTGTGGTGTCGAACGCCGCCGCCCCCTTCGGCGGCGTCAAGCAGTCCGGCGTCGGCCGCGAGGGCGGCCTCGAAGGCATCCACGAGTACCTGTCCACGAAGTACACGCTGATCCCGAACTGAGCTCTCCGTCCCCTCCGCCCGCTCGTCGAGCGGCCGGAGCGAGTCGGAACACCGCACCACCGAAAGGACGACACATCATGACCGAGTACGCCGTCATCAACCCCGCGACCGGCGAGACCGTCGCCGAGTACGACACGTTCACGGATGCGCAGATCGAGGATGCGGTCGCCCGTGCGGCCTCCGCCGCGACCGCCTGGGCGGCGACGTCGCCCGCCGACCGAGCCGCCGTCGTCCGCCGCATCGCGGAGCTGCACCGCGAGCGTCGTGACGAGCTCGCGGCGATCATCGTGCGCGAGATGGGCAAGCCGATCGCGGCGGCGGAGGGCGAGGTCGACTTCGCCGCCGACATCGTCGAGTTCTATGCGGACAACATCGACAAGATCACCGCCGATCAGCCGCTGGACATCCTGGGCGACGGCACAGCGGTCGTACGCCGGGCCCCGCTGGGGGCGCTGCTGGGCATCATGCCCTGGAACTTCCCCGCCTATCAGGTGGCGCGCTTCGCCGCCCCGAACCTGGCGATCGGCAACACGATCATCCTCAAGCACGCCCCGCAGTGCCCGGAGTCCTCCGCCTTCCTGGAGGAGATCTACCGGGACGCCGGCCTGCCGGACGGCGGCTACGTGAACGTCTACGCCACCAACGAGCAGGCGGCGACGATCATCGCCGACCCGCGCGTGCACGGCGTCTCGGTGACCGGCTCCGAGCGTGCAGGAGCCGCCGTCGCGGAGGCCGCGGGACGTGCGCTCAAGAAGGTCGCGCTGGAGCTCGGCGGATCCGACCCCTTCATCGTGCTCTCCGCGGACGATCTGGACGTCGTCGTGCAGGCCGCCGTCGACGCGCGGCTGGACAACAACGGCCAGTCCTGCAACGGCGCCAAGCGCTTCATCGTCGTCGACGGGCTCTACGACGAGTTCGCGGCGAAGTTCGCGGCGTCCCTCGCGGCCGTCACGGCGCAGGATCCGACCAGGCAGGACACCGTCCTCGGCCCGCTCTCGTCGCCGGCGGCCGCCGAGCGCCTGCAGGAGCAGATCGACACCGCGGTCGCGCAGGGCGCCACGCTGCTGACGGGCGGCACACGGGAGGGGACGTTCTTCGCTCCGACGCTGCTCGCCGACGTCACGCCGGAGATGGACGTGTACCGCGAGGAGCTCTTCGGCCCCGCCGGCGTCGTCTACCGGGTCGCGGACGAGGCCGCCGCGGTCGCGCTCGCGAACGACACCGGCTTCGGCCTCGGCTCCTACGTGTTCACGACGGACCCGGATCAGGCGGAACGGGTCGCGAACCGGATCGAGGCGGGCATGGTCTACGTCAACCTCGTGCTGGCCGACAGCCCCGAGCTGCCTTTCGGCGGCGTCAAGCGCAGCGGCACCTCGCGGGAGCTGGGGCTGCTCGCCGCGGACGAGTTCGTGAACAAGAAGCTCATCCGGAAGGCCTGAGCGGCCTTCGGCGTCGGCCCGGGTCCTCGGCTCGCTGACCGTTCTGCAGGACCGACCGGCCGTTCTGCAGGACCGACGGGCCGATATTGCTGAGACACGCCGTGCACCGGTGCGCTGTTCCGCAGTTCGTCCTGCACAACGCCGGGACGTCCTGCACAACGGCGCCCGGCGCCCTCGTTCGTTGAGGGAGCGTCTCTCTCCCCCGTTCGTTGAGCGAGCGCCTCTCTCCCCCGTTCGTTGAGCGAGCGCAGCGAGTCGAAACGCATTCTGGTACGAGCGCGTTTCGACTCGGTCGGCTCTGCCGTCCTCGCTCAACGAGCGAGATGGATACTCTGCCGTCCTCGCTCAACGGGCGGGCTGCGGATGCCTTACCGTCTTCTCGCCGACCGGCCGGCACCCGCCGCATCGCCCGGGCGTACGCTCGAAGCATGGCCAACGTCGCTGAGAACATCGTCAAGACTCTGCACGCCAACGGGATCGACCGGGTCTACGGCATCCCGGGGGATTCCCTGAACGGCTTCACGGATGCGCTCCGCAAGGACGGCACGATCCGATGGGTCCATGTCCGCCACGAGGAGGCCGCCGCCTTCGCCGCCGCCGCGGATGCCGCGACGACCGGCGAGCTCGCGGTCGTCGCGGGCTCCTGCGGGCCGGGCAACCTGCACCTCATCAACGGCCTCTTCGATGCGAATCGGTCGCGCGTGCCCGTGCTGGCGATCGCCGCGCACATCCCGACCACGGAGATCGGGACGGGCTACTTCCAGGAGACGCACCCGCAGGAGCTGTTCCGCGAGTGCAGCGTCTACGTCGAGTACGTGGCGGATCCGCGCCAGATGCCGCGCCTGCTCGAGATAGCGATGCGCGCGGCGATCGAGGAGCGCGGAGTCGCCGTGCTGGTGATCCCCGGCGACGTGGCGCTCGCCGACATCGCCGACGAGAGGGCCACCGTCATCGAGCGGGCCCGGCCCGTGGTCGTGCCCGGCGCCGAAGAGCTGGAGCGCGCCGCGACGCTGCTGAACGCGGCGAAGAAGGTCACGATCCTCGCCGGCGCGGGCGTCGAGGGTGCGCATGACGAGGTCGTCGCTCTCGGCGACCGGCTCGGTGCGCCCATCGTGCACGCCCTCCGGGGCAAGGAGTTCATCGAGTACGACAACCCCTTCGATGTGGGGATGACGGGCCTGCTCGGCTTCGCGTCCGGCTATCGGGCGATGGAGGCCGCCGACACGCTCCTCGTGCTCGGCAGCGACTTCCCCTACGAGCAGTTCTATCCCGAACAGGCGACGACCATCCAGGTCGACATCCGCGGGTCGCAGCTCGGCAAGCGGCATCCGCTCGACCTCGGGCTCGTGGGCGATGTGCGCGCGACCGCCGAGGCGCTGCTTCCCCGTCTGGCGGAGAAGACGGAGCGCAGTCACCTCGAGGACGCCGTCGCGCACTACCGGAAGACCCGCGCCAAGCTCGACGACCTCGCGGTGCCCGCCAGGGGCGGGCGCCCGATCCATCCGCAGTACCTCGCGCGCCTTCTCGACGAGAACGCGGCCGACGATGCGATCTTCACCGCCGATGTCGGATCGCCGACGGTGTGGGCGGCCCGGTACCTGACGATGACGGAGGAACGGCGGCTGATCGGATCGTTCACGCACGGCTCGATGGCCAACGCTCTCCTGCACGGCATCGGTGCGCAGGTCGCGCATCCGGACCGTCAGGTCGTCGCGCTCGCCGGCGACGGGGGCCTCTCGATGATGCTCGGAGAGCTCATCTCCCTGACTCAGAACCGGCTGCCGGTGAAGACCATCGTCGTGAACAACTCCTCGCTCAACTTCGTCGAGCTGGAGATGAAGGCTGCCGGCTTCGTCACCTACGGCACCGATCTGGTGAACCCGAGCTTCGCCGCCATCGCGGAGGCGATGGGGATCTTCGCGCGTCGCGTGGAGCGGAGCGAGGACCTGCCGGAAGCCGTCCGCGAGGTGCTGGAGCACGACGGCCCCGCTCTGCTGGATGTGGTGACGGAGCGTCAGGAGCTGTCCATGCCGCCGGCGATCGAGGCGGCGCAGGTGAAGGGCTTCGCGCTCTACGCGATCCGCACCGTCATGTCCGGCCGCGGTGACGAGCTGCTGGATCTCGCCCGCGCGAACTGGCGCCAGCTGTTCTGAACAGGGGGATCGGATCGTCGATGCCCCTGTCGCCGCTGCGGCATCAGGGCCAGAATGGAGGCATGGACAACACGCAGGAGCCGGTCGTCTCCCTCAGCACCGCCGACGCCTGGGCCCATCTTCGCGCTCAGGAGCTCGGACGCCTCGTCACGCACGTCGGGGACGTGATCGAGATCTTCCCGGTCAACTTCGTCGTCGATCGCGATGAGATCGTGTTCCGCACCGCGGAGGGCAGCAAGCTGCTGGAGCTCACGATCAACGACGAGGTGCTCTTCGAGGTCGACGATCACACCGACACCGATGCCTGGAGCGTGATCGTGCGGGGCACGGCCCGTCGCCTGGATACGGACGATGAGGTGCAGCACGCGGACGGACTGGGCCTGCGGCCCTGGATCCCCACACTCAAGCATAACTATGTGAGCATCGTCCCGACCGCGATCTCCGGCCGCGCCTTCCGTCGCGATGAGGAGCCGCCTCGCGACGGCCCGCAGCCGTACTGACCGCGCCCTGTCCGGCGTTTCGACTCGGTCGGCTGTGCCGTCCTCGCTCAACGAGCGGGGATGCAAGGCGCTGCGTCGTCTTTCGTTCGTTTCCCCTTCGTTCGTTGAGCGAGCGGAGCGAGTCGAAACGCTTTTTGGTGCGGGGGTGTTTCGACTCGGTCGGCTGTGCCGTCCTCGCTCAACGAGCGGGGAAGCAAGGCGCTGCGTCGTCTTCTCGTTCGTTTCCCCTTCGTCCGTTGAGCGAGCGGAGCGAGTCGAAACGGGTCTTGTGCCGGGGTCGTCTCGATTCGGTCGGCTGCGCGCTCAACGAGCGGGAAGTAAGGCGCTGTGTCGTCTTCTCGTTCGTCTCTCTTTCGTTCGTTGAGCGAGCGGAGCGAGTCGAAACGCTTTTTGGTGCGGGGGCGTCTCGATTCGGTCGGCTGCGCGCTCAACGAGCGGGAAGTAAGGCGCTGCGTCGTCTTCTCGATCGTTTCCCTTTCGTTCGTTGAGCGAGCGGAGCGAGTCGAAACGCTTTTTGGTGCGGGAGCGTCTCGACTCGGTCGGCTGCGCGCTCAACGAGCAGGGTGCAGGTGCGCGATCCTCGTTCGATGGGCGGGGACGTCGGCTGCGCCGGCCTCGCTCGGCGCTCGGAATCGCGCTCTCGTCGAGCCTCAGGATTCCGCGAGGGCGCGCGCATCGGCGGCCTCCGCGAAGCGTCCCAGCGTCTCGAGCACGTCGCCGAGCTCGAGGGCCGCGACCTGGCGCAGCGGAGGAACGTCGGCGGCGTGCTCGATCACGGTCCGGTAGATCGCGACCGCATCCTCACCGCGCTGCTCGCCCGCGAGCACTCGAGCGGCGAACAGCTCCGAACCGCCCGCGGCGCCGAGGTCCCCGATCGCGGCGAAGCCGTCGGCGGCGGTGAGAGCCGTGGCGACGGCGTCGTCCGTCCGGCCGAGCGTCGCGAGGGCGCGGGCGCGGGAGTCGGTCACATCGGCGAGCAGCCAGCCGGCCTCGTGCTCCTGCGCGAGTGCGGCCACCTCGTCGAACAGGGCGAAGGCGCGCTCATCCGATCGAGAGGCATAGGCCTGGCCGAGATTGTGCAGCACCTCGGAGAGCGGCCCCGCCGCCTCGGGCGTCCTGCGCGCGATGCCTGCGGCCTGCTCGAGCAGCTCGATCGCATCGTCGTGCTCGTCGAAGCGCGCGAGGATCCTGGCCTGCTCGCTGAGCGCGGCCGCCTGGTCCGGGCCCTCTCCGGCCTCGCCGAAGAGCTGCGCCGCATACCCGAAGGCGCGGACCGCCTGCCCGAACTCGCCGTCGGAGGAGAGCGCGCGGGCCAGCAGCATCGCCGTCATCGCTCGCGAGCCGGCCGGCACCTCCGCCTGCTCCTCGCGCTGCAGGACGTCCCCGAAGAGCTCTGCGGCCTCCGCCGCGTCGCCGGATGCCAGCATGGCCCGCGCCAGGCGGAAGTCGGCTCCGGTCACATCGCCGCCATGCTGTGCGGACAGGCGCGCGGTCAGCCGGTAGCGGGCGACGGCCTTCTCCGGCTCTCCGGCGTCCTCCCAGAGCGCACCGGCGAGGAGGTGGGCCGTAGCGAGAGCGCGGTTCGCGCCGAGCCCGGCGAGGATGCGGCACGCCTCGTCGGCGTCCGCGGCCCCCGCGGCGAACTCCTCGCGCCCGCCGCGCAGTCGCGCGCGGGTCTCCAGCGCCTGCGCGCGGTGACCGGGACTGACGTCGTCCTGGGACAGGAGTCGGTCCGTGACGGCCAGTGCGGCCTCCAGATCCCCTTTGTGCAGCAGCGTCGAGATCGCCAGGTGCGTCGTGGTGTTGACGAGCCGGGTGTCGCCGGCCTCGGTGAACTCGCGGGCGGCGCGCTCGATGAGATTCAGCGCGGCATCCGCCTCCTCCGCCCTCAGGTGCAGCGAGGCGCGGCTGAACGCCAGGTCGCCGCGGCTCCAGGCCGGAAGGTCCGCGCCCGCGGCGAGCTCGCGGTCGAGCGCTGCGACGTCCTCGGGTGCGTTCGCGCCGAAGGTCGCGAGCCGCAGGCGCTGCTCGAGATCGGCCTGCGCATCGAGGCCCGCGTCTCGGAGGGCCTGGATGCGCTCGGGGAGCAGCGCGAGCGCTTCGTCCGCGCGGTCGAGGGCGACGAGGATGCCGGTGCGCATGGAGAGCAGTTGAGCCCTCTTGGCGGGGTCCGCGACCTCCAGCGCGTGCGGCAGCGCCTCGAGCGTCTCCTGCTCCGTGCCGTACTGCGCCAGGTTCATCGCGCGGTCGAACCACTCCTCGGCGTCGGCGGGCGCCGGCTCCGCGACCTGCGCGACGAAGACGTCCGAACGGATCGGGACGTCGTAGCGCACGACGGCGAGCGAACGCATGCGCTGCAGGCGATCCGTGTGCGCCGTGCCGCCGTCGCGGGCGTCGAAGTCGCGCGCGATGCGCTCCGAGGCCGCCCAGGCGGTGGCGGCCAGATCGGCGCCGGTCCAGATGCCCTCGTGCTCTCCGAAGAACGGATGCAGCGCCGCGGCATCCGCTCCGCGCACCGGGGTCTCTCCGTGCCCTGCCGCCGTGACGCGGTCGAGCGCGAACGCGAAGGCGGCCAGCGCCGAGAAGTGCGCGTCGACGTTCAGGCCGTCGTGCGCGAGCCAGGGCAGATGACGCTCCACGAGCGAGAGCGCGCGCGCCTCGTTGCCGCTGACCGCGCAGAACACGATGTTGTTGGCGACGATCGTGAGGTTGTCCGCGTTGTCCTTGGCGAGGCGGTAGCTGCGCAGGTGCGTCGTCTTGGCCTCATCGAAGCGCCCGGCGCGCAGGTAGGGGAGGAGGACGCGCGACAGCGCATGCTCCGGCTCCTCGCCGCAGGAGAAGCCGCCCTCGATCATCTCCTCGACGAGGCGGATGGCCTCGGCATCCCGGTCGGTGTCGACGAAGAACCCGGCGACCTGGCTGCGACCGCAGGCGTCGCAGTGGCTGTGCTCGTCGCGCGGCGTCGCCTCCAGCTGCACGCGAAGACGCTCGGCGTCGTCGATGCGCCCGGCGTCCCAGGCGTCCTCGAAGCGGGCCGTGAGCACCCCGCTCATGCCGAGGCCGGCCTTGCGGTAGTGCGCCTCCATGTCGTCCAGCACGGCGGCGATCTGCTCCTGCGAGAACGCGGGGGAGGAGCGCAGCGCGGACGCCATCCACTTGAACTGCCACATCAGGTCGGCTCCGCCGTTGTCGATGTCGGCGGGGAAGCGGCGCGGGTCCGCATCGTGCCGGGTGAGGCACCACGCGAAGGAGTTCAGCATCACGTCGGTGGCGCCGTTCATGTTCGCGGATGCGGTCTGACGCATCCGCGCCTGGTATTCCAGCCGATCGTCGCCGATCTCCTGCGCGAGCGCGACGGCCTCGGTCACGAGGGTCTGCTCCGCCGGCCCCCACGGGGTGCGGTCGATCTCCTCGATGAGCTGCTGGAACTGCTTCTTCGGACGGGCCATCGGATTCCTTCGGATGTGGGTCAGCGGGGGTCGTCGATCGTGTCGACGTCGAGTCCTGCGGAGAGCGAGACGAGATCGGCCAGCGCCGTGGTCATGAGCGTGCGGTCCGCATCGGAGAGCGGATGGTGCCCCGTGAGCAGCGCCTGGATGTAGAGCAGCTGCACGGTGCGCGCGAAGACGGCATCGTCGCGCAGTCCGACGAGGGACCGGACGACCCTGTTCGACCAGTTCAGGCACAGCCGCGCGCTGAGGTCGTCGTCACGACCGGCCGACAGGGTGTCGTCGATGCGGTCGAGCACCCCGCCCCAGAGGGATCCGGTGATCCCCTTGGTGCGGGAGCGGTCGAGGGACCGCAGCACCTCGGGATCCGCGACATACAGCGCGGGGAGATCCGTGCGGTCGATCGAGCGCACCACGACCGCGCAGCCGGCGGCGTGCAGCACCGCGCCCGCGCGCTCCTCCAGGCCGACGGCAGAGGCCCGGTCGTCCAGTGGAGGAGGATCGAGGCGGTCGAGCTCGCCGATGACGTCGACCTTCTCGGTGGTGACGTGCGGATACAGCTCCGGCAGCATCCGCACGAGGTCGGCGTCGTAGAGGTAGCCGCCGTTGACGAGCACCTCGGATGCCGGTGAGATGCCGGCCACCTGGCGGAACTCGTCCACGGTCTCGGCGAAGCGCAGGTGCGCGTGCCGCTCGACGAGATCGCCGATGCGCATGGTGCCCTGCGTCGTCTCCAGCGTCAGCCAGCGGGTGATGAACCGCGCGAGCTCCTCGTCGTGGCGGACGAGCGATTTCAGCCCCACCTCGTGGACGGCGACGAACTGCGCGAGCCGGTGCGGCTCGCGCAGGCCCAGCTCCAGCACCCAGCGCCGGATGCCGGCGCCGAGCTGCTCGCGGACGTGCTCGAGCGCGGCGTCCTCGACGAGAGACTCGCGGCTGGCCGTCGGGGAGAGGCCCGTCGAGTCGACGACGGCCCTGACGAAGAACGCCCAGTCGGGCAGCACCTCATCGGTGCGCTCGGAGAGCAGCATCCGTCCGAGGTACATCCGGGTCGCCTGCCGGGCGCCGGGCGGAGGGGCATAGGGGAGGACGTAGGCGAGCCCGCGCGTCCCGGTCGCCGGCTCCGCGAGCTCGATGACGTCCAGCGGGGCCGCGCCGAGAAGATCCCTGCCGTAGGCGAGCGCGGCATCGACGTCGGCCCCGGCGTCGAGGAAGGGCGCTCGCCGGGTGATGTCGACATCGCCGCTCCCGGTGTCCAGCAGGACGCGGACGGGGAGGAACTCGCCGAACGCGGTCGCGAGCTCGCGCACGGCGGCGGGGCGCAGCAGCTCGTCCTGGTCGAAGCGGGGGACGAGGTGCACGCTCGTGCCGACGGGGAGCCGCTCCTCCAGCTCCGTGACCTGGAAGGTCCCGTCCGAGTTCCCCGTCCACTCCACGCTCGCGCCTCCGCGAGCGCTCTGCGAGCGGATCACGATCGTGTCGGCGACCATGAAGCAGCTGAGCAGGCCGATGCCGAACTGGCCGAGGTAGTCGCTGCGCGGGAGGTCGAAGATGTCGCGCTTCGAACTGCGCCCGACCGTCGCGAGGAGCTCGGCCACCTCTACGGCGTTCAGGCCGACGCCGTCGTCGCGCAGCACGAACTCGCCGGACGCGTCGGTGAGCGGCGTGATGCGGATCGTCCCGCCGGCGCCGTCGACGTCCGCGCGGGCGGCGATCGCGTCGCGCGCGTTCTGCAGGAGCTCCCGGAGATAGACGCGCGGACTCGAATAGATGTGCCGGCTCAGCAGGTCGACCACGCCTCGCAGATCGACCTGGAATTGCTGGACGTCGTCGTGCACGTCAGTTCCCCTCTGCCCGGCTGCGAGCCTAACAGGCGCGGCCCGGTTCGCCGGGGTGCCCGGGATGCCCTACACTGGACAGGCAGTTGTCTGCATTCTTTCGCCGTGCCCACGGGTGCGGCGGGCGATGCGGATCCAGGGGCCATCCGGTCTCTAGGGCGGTAGCTCAATTGGCAGAGCAGCGGTCTCCAAAACCGCAGGTTGCAGGTTCGATTCCTGTCCGCCCTGCGCGTCAGCGCCACGCTGGCACACGAAAGGTACAGTCACGATGGATCAGGACGAACCGCGCGGCGAGATCATCGCGGCAGGCGGCGCAGCCGGAGTGAAGAAGCTCGGCTTCTTCGGCCGGATCGCGCTCTTCTTCCGTCAGGTCATCGGTGAACTCCGCAAGGTCGTCACCCCGACCCGCAAGGAGCTGTTCAAGTTCACCGGGGTCGTTCTCGTGTTCGTCGTGATCGTCATGGCGCTCGTGTACGGCCTGGACACCGCGTTCTCGTGGCTGACCTCCCAGGTCTTCGGGGTTCCGCAGTAGCGGATGCCCGTGCGGCATCCCTGCCGCAGTGAACGGAAAGAAACAACGTGTCTGAACGATATTCCGACGACGCCGATTGGGCGACCGCCGCGGAGCAGTCCAGCGAGGACGACGAGGCGCAGGAGGGCAACGTCCTCGAGGCCGAAGAGCGTGCCGTCGAGGCCGCGGAGCAGGTCGCGGTGCACATCGAGTCCGATGAGGACGGCGAAGAAGAAGACACGAACGAAGACATCGACATCGACGACCCGGAGGCGGACGCGATCGTGAACGACGCTCTCAACCTGGACGAGGCGGCCGAGGCTGAGGCCGCCGCTGAAGTCCTGAACGACGCAGTGGCCGAGGAGGCCGCGGAGATCGAGGCGGAGGAGGCCGAAGAGGTCACGCCGTACGACGGTCCCGACGTGAACGGCGACGAGGCCGACGACTCCGAGGAGGAGGACCCCTACGAGTCCTTCCGCCAGGACCTCCGTCTGCTCCCGGGCAAGTGGTACGTCATCCACTCCTACGCCGGATTCGAGCGCAAGGTGAAGGCCAACATCGAGCAGCGCAAGTCCACGCTCGAGGTCGAGGACGACATCTACCAGATCGAGGTCCCGATGGAGGACGTCGTCGAGATCAAGAACGGTCAGCGCAAGATGGTCACGCGCGTCCGGATCCCCGGCTACGTGCTCGTGCGCATGGAGCTCAACGAGGACACCTGGTCCGTGGTCCGTCACACCCCCGGCGTCACCGGCTTCGTGGGCAATGCCCACAACCCGACGCCGCTGCGCTTCGAAGAGGCCTTCAACATGCTGAAGTCGCTCGTCGAGGTCAAGGACGTCTCGACCGCGAAGAACGTCCAGTCGAAGGGCGGCGTGGCCGTCGCCCGCCCGCTCCCCGCCGAGGTCGACTTCGAGGTGGGCGAGACCATCACGATCAAGGAGGGCTCGTTCGCCGGCCTTCCGGGCTCGATCAGCGAGATCAAGCCGGAGAGCGGAAAGCTCACGGTCCTGGTCTCCCTCTTCGAGCGCGAGACGCCGGTCGAGCTCTCGTTCGACCAGGTCACCAAGATGTTGTGACGAGACCTCGGAGAACGCTTCCGGAACGGCCGCCCTTCGGGGCGGCCGTTCCGCGTTTCCGGCATCCGCTCGGGATCGGGTAGACTCATGTGGTTTGCGTGCGCGCTCGGCGCGCTGCAGACGCCACCGCGGTTCGGAGATGCCGGATCCGCGGGAGAGGGATGCCCCGGGCATCCGCTCGATGAGAGGAAGAGGAAATGGCACCCAAGAAGAAGGTGACCGGCCTGATCAAGCTTCAGATCAACGCCGGCGCCGCCAACCCGGCGCCCCCGATCGGCCCCGCGCTCGGTCAGCATGGCGTCAACATCATGGAGTTCTGCAAGGCGTACAACGCTGCGACCGAGTCGCAGCGCGGCAACGTCATCCCCGTGGAGATCACCGTCTACGAGGACCGCAGCTTCACGTTCGTCCTGAAGACCCCGCCGGCCGCGGAGCTCATCAAGAAGGCCGCCGGCCTCCCGAAGGGCTCGGCGACCCCGCACACCGTCAAGGTCGGCAAGATCACGAAGGACCAGGTCCGTCAGATCGCCGAGACCAAGCAGGCGGACCTGAACGCGAACGACATCGAGGCCGCCTCGAAGATCATCGCCGGCACCGCCCGTTCCATGGGCATCACGGTCGAGGGCTGAGGGAGAGAACGAACATGGCTACCAAGTCCAAGGCTTACAAGGCTGCCGCCGAGAAGATCGAGGCAGACCGTTTCTACACTCCCGCCGAGGCCGTCGCCCTGGCCAAGGAGACCGGCTCCGCGAAGTTCGACTCGACCGTCGAGGTCGCGTTGAAGCTCGCCGTCGACCCGCGTAAGGCGGATCAGATGGTGCGCGGCACCGTCATCCTCCCGCATGGCACGGGCAAGACCGCCCGCGTCATCGTGTTCGCCACCGGCGCCGCGGCCGAGGCCGCGATCGCCGCAGGCGCGGATGAGGTCGGCGGCGCCGAGCTCATCGAGAAGGTCGCGGGCGGCTGGACCGCGTTCGACGCGGCCGTCTCGACTCCCGAGCTGATGGGCCAGGTCGGTCGACTGGGCAAGGTGCTCGGCCCGCGCGGCCTGATGCCGAACCCGAAGACCGGCACGGTGACCCCGAACACGGCCAAGGCCGTCGAGGACATCAAGGGCGGCAAGATCGAGTTCCGCGTCGACAAGCACGCCAACGTGCACTTCGTCGTCGGCAAGGCCTCGTTCACGGCCGAGCAGCTGAACGAGAACATCGGCGCGGCGCTCGAGGAGATCGTCCGCCTCAAGCCGTCGAGCTCGAAGGGCCGCTACATCCAGAAGGGCGCCGTGTCGACCACGTTCGGCCCCGGCATCCCGCTGGACGTCAACGCCATCTGATCTCGCGTCGCGGAAGAGCCCTCACCGTGCGGTGGGGGCTCTTCCGCGTTCTCTCCGGCGGTGCCATGATGCGTCCATGGGAACGATCGACGACTATCTCGAGGGACTCGACGCCGTGGACAGCGCGGTGATCGCGCACGTCTACGCCGTGGCGGCCGAGGCGGCGGGGGAGACCGAGCAGGGCACGAGCTACGGCATGCCGGCGCTGCTGCATCGCGGGAAGGCTCTGCTCTCGGTCATGCGGACCAGGAAGCACATCGGCGTGTACCCGTACAGCGGCCGGGTGCCGGAGGCGGTCGCGCATGCGCTCACCGGGTACGAGCACGACAAGGGCACGATCCGGTTCCAGCCGGAGCATCCGCTGCCGGACGACGCGATCCGCGCGATCGTCCTGGCGCGGATCGCGGAGATCGAAGACCCCTCTCTGCGTCGCAGATCCTGAGCTCGCGCCGCAGGGGAGCCGTGGAGAACCGCGCGACACGCCAGGGATTCGGTTCCGATTTGGCCCGAGGCCGGATCCCGCGTAAGTTATTACCTGTTCGCCCCACAGGGAAGCGGAAAGGCCGAGAGCCTCACCCCCCTCAAGCGGAGAACCACCCCGATCCGCTCTCGCTCTTGAGAGTCCTGGCGTTCGCGTCTAGGATGGGGGATCCACCTCGTGGTACGTCGTCAGCGGTCGTGCAGCGGATCTTCGATCCGGAAGCGCCGATTTGACAACAGCCGCGAAACGGATAAGCTAGAGAAGTTGTCCCGAAGCTCGAAGAGCTTCGGGCGGCACCTCTGGTTCCTCGCTCTCGCATGTCGTTTTGACAGGCTGAGAAGCGCGGATAAGATTGAGAAGTTGCCTTGCGGGCCTGGTTGTGATGGCTGGGTCGTGGGTGCGTCCGATCCTTGAGAACTCAACAGCGTGCACTTGTCAAATGCCAAATAACCTCGTCTCAGCCTTTTTGGTTGG